>NZ_CP136415.1:0-247500 GCF_032758595.1 Polaribacter sp. HL-MS24
TCATCTATATCCTCTTGAGTATGATTGGCTGTAGGAATCAGTCTTAAAATGATCATTCCTTTTGGAATCACAGGATAAACTACAATAGAGCAAAAAATTTGATGATTTTCACGTAAATCATGCACCATTGCCATAGCCTCGGGGATGTCTCCTTCTAAAAACACTGGAGTAATACAGGTTTGTGTAGTTCCAATATCGAAGCCAGAAGTACGTAAACCCGATTGTAAGGCATGGGTATTTATCCAGAGTTTCTCCTTCAGTTCTGGTTGATTTCGAATCATGTCCAACCGTTTTAATGCGCCTTTAACCATCGCTATTGGTAAAGATTTCGCAAACATTTGAGAGCGTAGATTGTATTGCAAAAACTGTATCACCTCTTTATTTCCAGCTAAAAAAGCACCAAATCCTGCCATTGATTTTGCAAACGTTGCAAAATACACATCAATTTGGTCTTGAACTCCTTGCTCAAAACCAGTACCTCTTCCGTCTTTCCCAAGTGTACCAAATCCGTGGGCATCATCGACTAAGAGTCTAAAATTATAGTCTTTTTTGAATCCAACAATCTCCTTCAAACGACCTTGTTCTCCTCGCATTCCAAAAACACCTTCTGAAATAACCAAAATTCCTCCCCCAGTTTTTGCTGCCATTTTAGTGGCACGTTTGATATTTTTCTCAAAACTTTCCATATCATTATGACGATATACAAAACGTTTTCCTGAGTGCAGTCGTACCCCATCTATGATACAAGCATGGGTATCCATATCGTACACGATGATATCGTTTTTAGCTACCAAAGCATCTATAGCAGAGACCATTCCTTGATAACCAAAATTTAATAAATAGGCATTTTCTTTATCTACAAACTCAGCGCACTCTTGTTCCAATTGTTCGTGTAAATCCGTATGCCCCGACATCATTCTGGCACCCATCGGATAGGCCATTCCGTGCTCTAATGCAGCTTCTCCATCAACTTTTAAAACCTCAGGATGATTTGCCAATCCCAAATAATCGTTGATACTCCAAGTAATCACTTTCTTTCCATTGAAGAACATTCTATTAGAGATTGGACCTTCTAATTTCGGAAAGATATAGTATCCTTCTGCAGTCGCAGCCCATTTCCCCAAAGGACCTTTGTCTTCATAAATTCTTTCAAATAGATCTTTTGCCATTTTTTTCACGTATTTAATACAACTAAAGTTGACGAATTAATAAAATTTTAAATAAAAAAAATTGAGTCAAACTATCCACGAGGCAGCAGCTCAAAAAATTCTTTTCGATCAAATAAACCCCCGATCGCGCATCCAAGTGTCGCTGAATATTTTATTCATATATCGTGAACCGTGATCTGCAAAAATTAAAACAACACAACTATCCTCAGTGAAAAAATGTTTTTTCTCAAGTTGCTTTGTTGCTTGCATGACAGCACCGCTGGTATACCCACCAAAAATTCCTTCTTTTTGAACAAGCTCTCTTGCTGCAAGCGCAGCATCTTTATCGGATACTTTCTCAAACACATCTATCAATGTAAAATCGGTAACTGAAGGAATTAAATTTTTACCCAATCCTTCAATCTCATAGGGTTGTATTACAGAAGTATCGAAGATTCCAGTTTCATGATATTTCTTTATAACAGAACCAATTGCATCCACCCCTAAAATTTTAATCTCTGGGTTTTGTTCTTTAAGAAATTTCCCAGCTCCAGAAATTGTTCCTCCTGTGCCGCTGGCTACTACTAAATGTGTAATTTTCCCACTAGTTTGTTCCCAAATTTCAGGTCCTGTTGTTTGGTAATGCGCCTCACTGTTCAATGCATTAAAATATTGATTAATGTAAACCGAATTGGGAGTTGTTTTGGCTATTTTTTTAGCCACTTGATAATAAGATCTTGGATCATCTGGGGCAACATCTGCTGGACAGAGATGCACTTCTGCTCCCATGGTTTTAAGCAAATTAATTTTGTCATCAGATGCTCTATCTGAAACAGCCAAAATACATCGATAGCCTTTCACTAAACTAATCATCGCCAAGCTAAAACCCGTATTTCCCGAAGTGGTTTCAATAAGCGTTGCACCTTTTTTAAGGATTCCTTTTTGCTCTGCATTTTCAACAATATGCAGTGCGATTCGATCTTTTTGTGAATGACTATGGATTGAAAAACTCTAATTTTGTGTAGTAATTTCCTTTTAATACCTTTGTGATTGTTTGTAGTTCCACCAATGGCGTGTTCCCTACTAATTCTAAAATATTTTTATACATTCTATTCTTCTGTACCATATGTGCTTTTTATCAAAAAAAACTTTACAGAGGGAAAATAAAACTCAGGATCAAAACCTATAAAGTTTTTATAGAACCCGCTGTAAAATAGACATGTAGTTGAGGAATCTAAATGTAATCTGATTAAGGTTTAAGAAGCTCGATATCGAGTTTGTCTTCTAAAGCCAAAAGGAAGGTATACTCTTCTGCCGTTTCTTTTAAAGCATCAAAACGACCTGAAGCTCCACCATGACCCGCATCCATATTGGTATGCAAAAACAATAAATTAGTGTCGGTTTTTAATTCTCGTAATTTAGCAACCCACTTTGCAGGTTCCCAATACTGTACCTGAGAATCAAAATAACCAGTGGTTATGAGCATATTGGGATAGTCTTTTGCTTCCACTTGATCATAAGGTGAGTAAGATTTGATGTAATCATAATATTCTTTTTCATTCGGATTGCCCCATTCGTCATACTCTCCAGTGGTCAATGGAATTGAATCGTCTAACATGGTAGAAATCACGTCTACAAAAGGAACAGCAGCTATAATACCGTTATACAACTCAGGATTCATATTGACTACGGCACCCATCAACAATCCACCAGCAGAGCCTCCCATAGCATATAAATGAGCTGATGAAGTATAATTATTTTCAATTAAATATTTTGAACAATCAACAAAATCGGTAAAGGTGTTTTTCTTGTGCAACATTTTACCATCTTCATACCAATCTCTTCCTAAATATTGTCCGCCTCGAATATGCGCTAAAGCAAATACAAATCCTCTATCTAACAAACTTAAACGAGTCGTCGAAAACCCGTCTGAAACTGTATATCCATAGGAACCATACGCATATTGCAATAATGGAGTGTCTTTGTTTAATTGAGTATTTTTATGATACACCAACGAAATAGCGACTTTCTTACCATCTCTAGCTGTTGCCCAAACACGTTCGCTAATGTAATTTTCTTTTTGAAATTTTCCTCCGAGTACTTCTTGCTCTTTTTTGATTTCTTTGGATTGATCTTTCATATTAAAATCAATAACAGATCTCGGCGTTGTCATCGAATTGTATGAAAACCGAATGATGTCTGTGTCGAACTCTGGATTATCATAAACACCAGCAGAATAGGTTTCTTCATCAAAAGGAAGATAATAGTCTTCTTTTTGGTCCCAGCGTTTGATTCTGATTGTATTCAATCCATTGGTACGTTCTTCTAAAACCAAATAGTCTTTAAATATTGAAAAATCTTCCAACAAGGTGTCTTCTCTATGCGGAATAACATCTACCCAATGTTCTTTTTCAGTAGATTCGATCCCAGTTTTCATCAACTTAAAATTGGTCGCTCCATCTTTGTTCGTCAATAAATAAAAATGATTTTCATAGTGTGCAACGCTGTATTCTAAATCTCGTTCTCTGGGCTGTAACATCGTAAAGACTCCAGTAGGATTGTTTGCATCTAGAAATTGAGCTTCTGTAGAAAGGGTACTGTAAGATCCAATGATAATATATTTATTGGATTTTGATTTGGTAACATAGGTCCCAAAAGTATCATCTTTTTCATGAAAAACTTCAACATCTTCTGAAGCTGATGTTCCTAGAACATGTCTAAAAATTTTCTCACTTCGAAGAGTTATTGGATCTTTTTTGGTGTAAAAAATGGTGCGATTATCGTTTGCCCATACAGATCCTCCAGTAGTATTCTCAATAATATCTTTATAAATTTCACCAGTTTCTAAATTCTTAATTCGAAGTACATATTGTCTTCTACTTACAGTATCTGTTGCAAACACCACTAATTTATTATCTTCAGAAATATTCAATCCTCCCAATTGATAATAATCGAAATCTTTTGACATCTCATTGACATCAAACATGATTTCTTCTTTGGCAGTCAAAGATTCTTTTTTTCTGCTGTAGATTGGATACTGTTTTCCTACTTCATATCGTGTACTATAATAATATCCATTGTCTTTGTAAGGTACAGAGGAATCATCTTCTTTGATTCTACCTTTCATTTCTTGAAACAAGCTTTCTTGAAAATCTTTGGTATAAGCAGTAACTTCCTCGTAATAGGTATTTTCAGAATTTAAATAATCGACCACTTGGGTAGTTTGTGTGTCTTTTTCCTTCGCAAGCTTTTGCTCATCAGACAAACGCATCCAAAAATAATTATCTATTCGAACATCTCCGTGCTTTTCTAAAGTAGTAGGTTCTTTATGTGCTATCGGTGCTTTTGCATCAGTACTTTTCATGGTTTCATTTTTACAAGCGAATGCAAAAATAAGACTTAATACCATAGCTGGAATAGATATTGTTCTCATTTATTTCATATTTATTTCGAGCGTGAATTTACAAATTTTAATACAATCAACAAAACAATTCTAAAGGAGTGTTTATCTTATTGTTGAATCCGTTATGATAAAACATTCATTTACAAATGATAACGTTGTGGTACAACATTTCTTATCATACAATTTTTTTTTCCTCAAACCCAATTTTAAAAAATTGTTTAATTTTAGCTTAAAGATTACAAAAGATTTGCTGTAAAAATTATTCTATCTATATTTACATTAAGAATTAGTATTTTTATTTAATGACATTTTATGCCCTCTATCTACATCTAGAAGATTTTCTTCTTCCTTGTTTAAATAAATATTTCTTTGGAATTGATTGCCCAGGTTGTGGAATTCAACGTTCATTAATCGCTGTTTTCCAAGGAGAATTTACAACTGCTTTTTATGTATACCCAGCAATCTATACCCTGCTTTTATTGGGTGGGTTTGTTCTTCTCAATTTAAAATTCAGGTTTCAACACGCACCTAAAATAATTCTTGTATTGGCAATTACAAATGGTTTGATCATTTCAGGAAGCTATATCATAAAGATGAATTCAATTTTAATTTAAATACATACCAATGGAAAAATACACATTACCCAATTCAACAGGCGTACTTATCTTAGGAATTTTATCTGTAATAACTTGTTGTTGTTACGGAATTATAGGATTGCCGTTAGGAATTATAGCCCTAGTGATGGCAGGAAAAGCAACAAAAATATATTTGGAAGCTCCAGAGAATTACATCGGTTTTTCTAATGTAAAAACAGGAAAAGTATTTGCAATTATTGGTATCGTCCTTAATTGTATCTTTCTCATCTATGTCATTTGGATCCTATCTATAATAGGCTTTGCAGCGCTTCAAGACCCCTCTTTACTTCAAGAAGGAATCCAAGAATTTGGATATTGATTTCTTTTAGGAACAGAAAAAGGAGCGATTTTATCGCTCCTTTTTTTATTCTAGTTAATTAGTTTCTTATTTTTTAAAATCGCGAATTGTATTTTTAATGATCGCAATACAATCTCTCAACTCTGCTTCCGTCATAACCAAAGGTGGAGCAAAACGAATGATATTTCCATGGGTTGGTTTGGCCAACAAACCATTGTCACGTAATTTTATACAGATATCCCATGCAGTAGAGCTGTCTTCAGTATCATTGATTAAAACAGCATTCAACAAGCCTTTCCCTCGAACTGATTTTACCAAATCACTTTCAGCAGCAAATGAAGATAATTCGGCTCTAAAAATTTCTCCCAATTGAAAGGCATTCTCTGCAAGACTTTCTTCTTGCACTACTTCTAAAGCGGCAATTGCGACAGCTGAGGCAATTGGGTTTCCACCAAAAGTAGAACCATGATTTACAGGCTGAATCACATTCATCACAGCATCATTTGCCAATACGGCAGATACTGGATAGGCACCACCACTCAATGCTTTTCCTAAAATTAAAATATCTGGTTTAACTTCTGGGGTACCTTCACAATTTTTATTTTCACAAGAACAATTGCCACAGGTTGCTAATAAACGCCCTGTTCTAGCGATTCCTGTTTGTACTTCGTCTGCAATAAACAATACATTGTGCTGAACACACAAAGCTTTTGCAGCTGCTAAATATCCTTCAGAAGGAACATAGACTCCAGCTTCTCCTTGAATGGGTTCGACTAAAAAACCTGCAATATTTGAATTCGCATTTAACGCTGCTTCTAATGCATTTAAATTATCATATTCAATCTTGAGAAATCCGTTGGTGTAAGGACCAAAGTTTTTACGCGCTACTGGATCATTTGAAAAAGAAATGATCGTGGTTGTTCTCCCGTGAAAATTATTCTCACAAACAATTATTTGAGCTTCATTTTCAGCAATTCCCTTTACTTCATAGGCCCATTTTCGACAGATTTTCAAAGCAGTCTCGACAGCTTCAGCACCTGTATTCATTGGTAATAATTTATCAAAACCAAAAAGTTCGGTTGCAAATTTCTCGTACTTCCCAAGCATGTCATTGTAAAAAGCTCTCGAAGTTAAACTCAATGTTTGTGCTTGTTGTACCATAGCACCCACAATTTTAGGATGACAATGCCCTTGATTTACTGCTGAATATGCAGATAGAAAATCGTAATACTTTTTTCCTTCTACATCCCAAACATACACACCTTGACCTTTACTCAATACCACTGGAAGTGGATGATAATTGTGTGCACCATACTTGTTTTCTAATTCAATCGCTTTTTGCGACGTAAGTTGTTCTAAAACAGCCATTTTTATTCTTTTTTAATTTATAAAATAACCATTCCTATTCTACCTTTATCCTTTCGATAAAACCGAAAATTCAGCGTGGGAAAGAAATCATCCCCGAAGTTCTGCAAAAGTAATCAATTTTTTTTATGTTATTTCCAATACTTTGAAGGACTCCCACAAGTTTTTCCTAATTTTGCAATCCAATAAACAAGACAGAATGCCACGTAGAGAACGAAATAAGTTTGTGAAAAAAAATCAAGTTTTAGAATTAAAAATCGAAGACTATGCATTTGGAGGAAAAGGAATTGCAAGAATTCGCAGTGAAGAAGGTGATTTCGTGGTTTTTGTACCCAATACCTTACTAGGGCAATTAGTAAAAGCTCAGATTCAGAAATCGAGTAAAAACTATGCCGAAGCGAAGTTAATTGATGTACTTGAGCCTTCTGAAAATGAAGTAGAAGTTCCTTTTCAAGACATTCCTGGGGCACCTTATATACAACTCCCAATCGAATTACAACATCAATACAAGAAAGAAAGTACTCTTTCCTTGTTCAAAAGAATTGGAAAGGTTGAAAATATTGAGGATTTGTTTGATGAATTTGTGACCTCTCCAAATGTCTTTCATTATCGAAATAAAATGGAATATGGTTTTTCTGCCATTGGATATGACCGAACTACAAAAAGAGATAAAGATGAATTTACCTTAGGCTTTAAAAGGCGAGGTGTTTGGTGGATGGGCGATAATTTGGATAAAGATTCAGGGCTTTTTGACAAACAAATGGAAGACAATCTTATTCATATTCGCGAATTTTGTCAAGCTACGTTATTAGCTCCTGGCATGGCCCCAAAAAAGAAGGGTTCTTCCGTTACTTTGTTGTCCGTAAATCATTTAAGACAGATGAATTACTCTGTAACTTGGTCACTACTTCAAATGGTTTGGATCAATTTGACATTCAAAAATTTGTTTCTTTTCTAAAAAAAATATTTGGAAAACGTTTAGCGGGATTATTACACACCATTAATGACGAAACTGGAGATAGAACAATAGCTACAGCTGGTCGTTTGGATTTGGTTTACGGAAAAGATAAAATTGTTGAGGAGCTATTAGGACTCAATTTTGAAATTAGCATGAAGAGCTTTTTTCAAACCAATCCAAAATGTGCTGAAAAATTATATAGCAAAGTGGTAGAATATGTTTTGGAAGACAAAGCTAAAGTAGACAATACAGTGGTTATGGACTTGTTCTGTGGAACTGGTACCATTGGACAAATTGTCGCTTCAAAAAGCGAAAATACAAAAATTGTAGGGGTAGATATTGTAGCTTCAGCCATAGAAGATGCGAAAAAAAATGCCAAAAGAAATCATATTGAAGGCTTGCAATTTTATGCTGCAGATGTAGGGAAATTCTTAATCGCACATCCAGAATATCAAAACAAAATAAAGACCATTATTTTAGACCCAGCAAGAGCAGGAATCGCACCTAAAACACTCCAAAAAATTATCGATTTGAATGCAGATCGAATGGTCTATGTGTCATGTAACCCTGCGACACAAGCAAGAGATACTGAATTATTGAGAACTGCTGGATATCACATTCAAAAAATTAGTTTAGTCGATCAATTTCCTCATACGGCTCATATTGAAACAATTGTATTGTTTGAAAAAAAATAGAACTCTTTTGATGAAATAACAATTCTTTCTCAAAATGATGATACCTTAGCCAAAGATAGGAGATGCACCCTTTTTTAGATTTAGTACAATCAGAATTGACAACTCTAAAACAAAATAAAACCCTCGAAGATGAAAAAACTTACAGATTTTGAAATAGAACGAAAATTAGAAACCCTACAGGATTGGGACTTTTATGACAATGCACTTCATACTGATTTTGAATTTGACAATTTTAAAGATTGTATGTCAGCCATGAATCGAATAGCTTTTGAATGTGAGGCATTGAACCACCATCCTGAATGGACAAACAATTACAATACCCTTGACATTACTTTAACCACTCACGATGCTGAAGGGGTTACAGAGCTCGATTTTAAATTGGCTGAAATGATCAATCTTATTGTAGAAGTTGAAGAATAAAACACTTATTTTACTACTTTTGAAATCTATTGTTATTTTTTAAAAAATGAAAAGAGTTACCGTCCTTTTGATGCTATGCATTGCATTTTTTTACAGTTGTGAAAAAGATGACTTTTGTACAAAAAATCCTGTAACTCCAATGTTGGTCCTTCGTTTCTATGACACCGACGCAAGAAACACCCTCAAAAATGCCAAATATCTATCCGTGTGGGCGGATGGAAAAGACACCCTTTCTGGATACCAAAGTGTTACAAAAGACAGCATAGCCATACCGTTAAACTCACTCGCGTCTGAAACTATTTATCATTTCAAAATAAATACTCTTGAAGGAGATATTGCAAATAATTTAATTGAAACTTTCACCATTCAGTATACCCCAGAACACGAGTTTGTTTCAAGATCATGTGGATATAGAATTATTTTTAATGAGGTGACTTTTAACACTGACAACACTTGGGTTCAAGATTTTACCCCTTTCACTTTGACCACCATTGATAACCAAACCGCTGCGCATGTTAAAATCTATCATTAGCTTCTTATTCCTTCTGATTTTTACCCATGGTTTTTCACAAGAAAAAGACACAGCAATACCTGCGGTAGAAAATGACAGCATTGTATACAAAACAGCCTATGGTTTGCGTCTTGGTTTCGACATTAGTAAACCAATTATTGGAGCAGTTTCTAATACTTATACGGGTTATGAACTAGTAGGTGATTACAGAGTTTCAAAAAACTTTTACATTGCTGCAGAAATTGGTTTTGAAGAAGCAACTAGTATTGAAGATTATACGAACTCTACTTCAAAAGGAACCTATTTAAGAACTGGGTTTAACTATAATAATTTTGAGAACTGGCTCGATATGAATAACGAGATCTTTACAGGTTTTCGATACGGTTTGGGTATTTTTGATCAAACCTTGAATAATTATACTCCCAATGTTAACAACACCTACTTTCCGTCCCAATCGATTGACACTTCAATCTCCGAAAGTGGTTTGATGGCACATTGGACTGAATTCATGTTTGGAATCAAAGTTGAAACTCTTAAAAACCTATTTGTAAGCGCAAGTGTTTCTTATAAAATTCTCATTAGTGTGAATGACCCTAGGAATTTTAAATCTCTGTATGCCCCAGGTTTCAATAGAATTTTTGAAAGTAGGACAGGATTCGGCTTCAACTATACTGTATCTTACTTACTACCATTCTCAGAAAAATAGTCCTACTCTCTTTATTTTTTTGTAACTTTCAATCCTCTTATTTTTAAAACCATTATGAATACAATACCTAGTGTAAACTTAGCCGACTTTCTTTCTGAAGATCCCGTTAGAAAAGAAAAGTTTATTAATGAGATTGCTAATGCCTATGAAACTATTGGTTTTGTCGCTTTAAAAGGCCATTTTTTAGACGATGCATTGGTTGAAGAGTTATATGCTAGTGTTGAAGATTTTTTTAATTTACCTATTGAGGTCAAAGAAAAATATGAGATTCCAGAGATTGGAGGACAAAGAGGCTATGTTTCTTTTGGAAAAGAATCAGCAAAAGGAAGAAAAGAAGGCGATTTGAAAGAATTTTGGCATTTTGGCCAATACGTTTCTCCCGATTCTAAATATGCAAAAGAATATCCCCAAAATGTAACTGTTACAGAATTACCAAACTTTAATGAAGTAGGTAAAAAGGCCTACCAAATGCTAGAAAAAACAGCCAAGTATGTACTACGTTCTTTAGCAGTTCATTTAAATCTTGAAGAAACCTATTTTGATGAGTTTATCAAAAATGGAAATAGCATCCTACGCCCTATCCACTATCCTCCGATCCAAGCAGAACCAAAAGGAGCAGAAAGAGCGGCTGCCCATGGAGACATTAATTTAATTACCTTATTGATGGGGGCTCAAGGAAAAGGCTTGCAAGTTCAAAATCGACACGGAGACTGGATCGATGCGATTGCAAAACCCGATGAAATTATGATTAATGTTGGGGACATGTTGTCAAGACTTAGTAATAACAAATTAAAATCTACCATTCATAGAGTTACCAATCCACCTCAAGAATTATGGGGAACCTCTCGATATTCAATTCCATTTTTTATGCATCCTGTTTCTTCTATGAAATTAGATGTATTAGAAAATTGCATTGATGAAAACAATCCGAAACAATTTGAAAACATCACTTCAGGTGAGTTTTTAAATCAACGTTTAAGAGAATTAGGATTGAAAAAGTGATTAGTAGGCAGAAGCACAAGCTTAATTCTGCAACTGAAAACTAAAATTGAATAAAAATGGATTTCAAAGATCAACTTAAAAATTTATTTCCAGAACATATCGAATCTGAAACACCTTTAGAAGAAAAATCTACGATATGGCTGCAAGAAGAACCCATAATCTGTAAGTATGAAAAACGCAAAGGAAAACCTATCACTATATTAGAAGGCTATACAGGTGCTACTTCCGATTTTAAAATGTTAGCCAAAGAAATTAAAACAAAGCTAAGTGTCGGTGGAAGTTTTAAAGAGGACAAAATCATCATTCAAGGAGATTTTAGAGACAAGATTATGACACTACTTACCGACAAAGGTTTTAAAGTAAAACGTGTAGGAGGTTAAAAGAAAAATATGGCAATCAAACAATCCGAATTAATTTTAAATCCAGATGGTAGCATCTATCACCTAAATTTAAAACCCGAAAATATAGCTAAAGATATTATTTTTGTGGGTGATCAGGATCGAGTTGATAAAGTTACCCAATACTTTGACACCATTGAATTCACCACTCAAAAAAGAGAGTTTAAAACTACAACTGGGAGCTATAAAGGCAAACGCATTACGGTTATTTCTACTGGAATTGGTCCAGACAATATAGACATTGTTTTAAATGAATTGGATGCCATTGTAAATATCAATCTCAAAACGCGAGAACCTAAAAAAAAACTTACTGCTTTAAATATTATTAGAATTGGAACTTCGGGCTCTTTACAAAAAAACATCCCAGTAGATTCCTTCCTAGTCAGCACTCATGCCCTCGATTTGAACGGAATGCTTCATTCTTATCAGATTGAAACCCATTCCAATTCAGAAATTTCAAGAGCCTATGCAAAACACACCAATTGGAGTCCAAAAAAAGCAGCACCTCTGGTTATTGAAAATAGTCAAACTTTAGAAGAGAAATTGTCTTCTGAAATAATTTATAAGGGAATGACTGCAACTGCAGGTGGATTTTATGGTCCTCAGGGAAGAGTGTTACGTTTGGCGTTGCAAGATGAAGATTTGAATCGTAAAATGGACTCCTTTTTATACAACGGAATTCAGATAACCAATTTAGAAATGGAAACATCAGCAATCTATGGACTGTGCAAGTTGCTTGGTCATCATGCCTGTTCATTGAATGCCATCATCGCCAACAGAGCCAGCGGAACTTTTAGCGAAGATTATGGGAAAGTGGTAGATAATTTGATAAAATATACATTAGAAAAACTTGTTGCGTAAATGACCGATTTGACGATAGGTGGCGTCCCAGAACACTTTAATTATCCTTGGTACCTCACTTTAAAAAACAAAGAATATACCCAGAAAAATATCAATGCACGATGGAAAGATTTCCCCGGGGGAACAGGTGAAATGTGCCAAGCCTTACGATCTGGAGAAATTGACATTGCCATCGTTCTTACTGAAGGAATCATTAAAGATATTGCTGCTGGAAATCCTTCTAAAATTGTGCAGACTTTTGTAGAAACTCCACTCATATGGGGAATTCATGTACATACAAATTCTCCTTTTCAAAAAATTGAAGATTTGGAACATGCAACCATTGCGATTAGTCGGTTTGGTTCAGGGTCACATCTAATGGCCATTGTCAATGCCTACAATCAAGGTTGGGATCTTAAAAAACTAAAATTTAAAGTAGTCAATCATTTAGAAGGAGGCATTACAGCACTTGAAAACGGAAATGCTGATTATTTTATGTGGGAGCATTTTACCACTAAGCCTTTGGTAGATAAGGGTTTATTTAGAAGAATTGACGACTGCCCTACTCCATGGCCGTGTTTTGTGATTGCAGTTAGAGATGAGGTGTTAGAACATCGCAGTAAAGAAGTTCAAGAAGTATTGAACATTATCAATGCAGAAACTAAAAATTTTAAAAAAATTAAGAATATTGATCACATCATTGCTAACCGATATGAACAACAACTTCCAGACATTCAAAAGTGGTTACAATTGACCCAATGGAATGCAGGAAAACCCATCACTAAGAATTTAATTACCCGTATTCAAAATAAAATGATTCGTTTTAACGTTCTAAAAAAGAATAAAAATTCGGAAGATTTTATAAAAAACGTGTACATTTAACTTTTAAAAATTTGAAGAAATGAAAAAAATCGTATGTATTGCAACTTTTGTTATAGGAATCCTTTGTATTTCTTCATGTAGAAGTACTTCTAAATCTTGCGGCCTTGCAGTTAACAGCAACTCCCATATCCATACACAATACGTCGATTTGAGTTAATCCTTCTTAAAAACACAGGGAAACACCTACCATTCAATCTCCTTGATTCCCTTAGATTTCAAAATTGCATTGGTTTTTGAAAAGTGCTGATTTCCAAACCAATACCCTCTATTTGCACTCAATGGCGATGGATGCCCTGACACCAACACCACATGTTTTTTGGAATCAATCAGTTTTATTTTTTTCTTGGCGTATCCTCCCCATAGTAAAAAAATAACTGCTTCTTTTTGATCGGAAATATGTTGAATAACAGCATCTGTAAAAATCTCCCATCCTCGATTTTGGTGACTTCCAGCTTCATGTGCTCTTACGGTCAGTGTGGCGTTTAGCAGTAAGACACCTTGTCTTGCCCACTTTTTAAGATCCCCACTCAATGGAGGCTTTATCGATAAATCTGTTGCAATTTCTTTAAAAATATTCACTAAAGAAGGTGGATGTTTGATGCCCTCTTGAACAGAAAAGCACAATCCATTGGCCTGATTTTCTCCATGGTAAGGATCCTGACCAAGAATAACCACTTTTAAAGCCTCAAAAGAACAAAAATTAAAAGCGGAAAAAACATCTTTCTCCTCAGGAAAACATAGCTGATTTTGATATTCATTCGCCAAAAAAGAGAACAAATTTTTAAAATAGGTTTGCTCAAATTCACCATGAAGAATATTTTTCCAGCTATCAGCAATTTTTACCTGCATTGTTTCTTATTTTTGTGTTTTATTTCAATTGTCTATTAGGTGAAATTGTGATGCTTTTTCATTACTTGAATCATGAGATGTGACAGCAACACAGTTCCAAAATTACAACATTGATACCAAATATTTCAAATAAAACATTACAAGATTTAGAGTTTACGACGGTTTTGCAACATGTTGCAGCCCATTGTATTTCTTCTTTAGGAAAAGAACGTGTTCTAGAGATAACTCCCATAAGTTACCGAAAAGGACTTTTTAAAGAGCTTCATCTAGTCAACGAATATCTTTCCTCTTTCGAGAGTGAAAATCGTGTTCCCAATCATGGGTTTGACAATGTGTCCGAACAGATCAAGCGCTTAAAAATTGAGAACAGTTTTATTGAAACAGAAGCATTCTTAAAAATCGCCTCCACTTCAATTACAGTCAATGAACACCTTAAGTTTTTTAAGAAGTTCAAAATACAATTTCCAACCTTCTTTGAACTTTCTCAAAAAATTGAGTTCACAACCTATATTGACGACGAGATTAAGAAGATCATTGAACTTAGTGGAGAAGTAAAAAACAATGCATCGACTACTCTAAAACAAATTCGAAAAGACATCAATCATGTTCGAGGAAAAATTGGCGCAAGCTTTACAAGTGCCTTGTCTTCTTCAAATGGCGCTGGTTTTTTAGACGACATTAGAGAGACTGTTGTAGACAACCAAAGGGTTTTAGCTGTCAAAGCAATGTACAGAAAAAAAGTGTCTGGAAGCTTATTAGGGTCTTCAAAATCTGGAGGAATCGTATATATAGCACCTCAAGCAACACTTTCATATAGCCGTGAATATCAAAATTTAATTTACGAAGAAAAACAAGAAGTTGTCAAAATCTTACGCGAATTGGCAACCACCATTCGTCCAATGACTTCATTATTAGAAGAATATATTGAGTATTTGATTCATATCGATGCTGTAGGGGCAAAAGCAAAATATGCACATGAAATTCATGCTGTGTTGCCTAAAATTACAAAAGAAAAAAAAATCTATTTTAAAAATGCTGTGCATCCTGTTTTATGGCGAAAAAATAATGAACAAGGACTTGCTACCATTTCACAGACCATTCAATTGCATGAAAAACAGCAAATTATTGTAATTTCAGGTCCCAATGCAGGTGGAAAAAGTATCACTTTAAAAACCATAGGATTACTGCAAGTGATGCTTCAAAGTGGGATCTTAATTCCTGTTGATGAGCGGAGTGAAACCTATATTTTTGAGACTATCCTTACCGATATAGGAGATAATCAATCTATTGAAAATCATTTAAGTACCTATAGTTATCGATTAAAAAACATGCGTTCATTTTTAAGAAAATGCAATGAAGAAACGCTATTCTTAATCGATGAGTTTGGTACTGGATCCGATCCTGAATTGGGTGGGGCCTTGGCAGAAATTTTCTTAGAAGAATTCTATACCAAAAAAGCATTTGGAATCATTACCACCCACTACTCCAACTTAAAAGTCTTGGCAAATGAGTTGGAAAATGTTACCAATGCAAATATGCAATTTGATGAACGTTCTTTAGAACCACTTTATAAATTATTTATCGGACAAGCTGGAAGTTCTTTTACCTTTGAGGTAGCTCAGAAAAATGGGATTCCCTATAGCATCATCAACAAAGCAAAAAAACGAGTTGAGACTGAAAAAATTCGATTGGACAAAACCATTTCTAAACTGCAAAAAGAGCGAAATAGATTGCAAAAAAACTCTGAAAACCTTGAAAAACAAAAAAAAATAGGGCAAGAACATTTAGACAGCCTTCAAGACAAAGATGATAAAATTCAAGCAAAACTAGCAGGCTTTCAAGAATTGTATGACAACAATCAAAAGATGCTTTCTTTGGGAAGAAAGACTAATGAGCTCTTAAATAAGTATTTTCAAACCAATAACAAAAAGGAATTAACAGCGAATTTCAACAAATGGGTTGCCGATGAAAAGGTAAAACACGCCAAGAAATCTCCTCTCAAACCGACTACTAAGACGCAAAAACAAAAAGCAAAAATTGTACAACAACAGCTGCAACAAGTAATTCAAAAAGTTGAAAAAGAGGTTTTAGAAAAGGTCGTTGAAGTACGAAAAGAAAAAAAGGTAGTCGCTGCAAAAGTAGCCAAAGAAAAATCAGAATATAACTATGTAATCGATGATCGAGTGCGTATTATAGGTTCCAATTCTGTTGGAACTATTGAGAAAATTGAAAAGAAAAAAGTAGTCATCAACTTTGGTTTTTTCACCACCAAAACAACGGTTGACAAATTAGAATTGGTTGAAAAAGCAAAAAATTAATCTAATATTTTCTTTAATACTGAAAAAGCATTCTTTTCCAAAAGATCAACTGTTCCATCTGCAAAAAACACTTTTTTTAGTTGTTGCAAAAGTGCATTTCTATCTGCTCTTGTATAATTATGAAAGTGTAAATAGTCCTGAATTTTAGTCAAACTTTCAATATCATTGTCAAAAACAACTTCTGTATGCATTTTATTGAAGGTAGCTTCGTCATATAAAGTCAGAAGATAGTCTTGCTCTTTAATATCCTCAATATGATTGCTATGTGCAGCATATAAAAGCACATAGAGTTCAAATTCTTTTAATGTCCATTCCATACGTATCTTATTTTGCTATTGGCAAATTTGGGCTACTTCCCCATTCGGTCCAAGAACCATCATATACTGCATATTTTTCAATTCCTATCATTGCTGCACCCAAAGCTACAATACAGGCAGTAATTCCCGTTCCACAAGAAAAAATAAGCTCCCTATTTGTAAGGTTCAATTCAGAAAAAATAGCTGTAAGTTCCCTTTCAGATTTCATTTTTCCCTGATTTAGCAACTGCGTATAAGGCAGACATATTGCACTGGGAATATGTCCACTCTTTACCTCTTTTCGAGGCTCTGGAGTCGTTCCTAAGAAACGCCCCTTGGAACGTGCATCTACAATCTGAACCATTGAATTAGAGATTATCGTTAAAACCTCTTGGGTACTCTTAATTTTTTCGGGATGATGCAACGCTGTAAAATCTCCAATACTGTAGTGGGTCGGATTTGGTATTTCAGTAGGGTAATTTAGAGCAGTCCATGCAGGTAAACCTCCGTCTAAAACGGCAATATTTTGAAAACCCATGAGTTGAAACATCCACCAAACTCTCGCAGAAGAATAGATTCCTAAGTCATCATAAACAACGAGTCGTGTGTTCTTGTGGATTCCTAAATTTTGGACATTCAACTCAAACTCCTTTAGGGATAGCATGGTATTTGGAAATACTGCTTTTTGATCGGAAAAGGTCTCTTTTAAATCAAAAAAAATACTTCCCAATTTGTTTCTTTTCAAAATCATTTGGTTCAGTAGCAGTTACATTGGGAATTGTTGCGTCCAATACTAGCAAATTTTGATCCTCTAAATGATGATACAACCAATCTACAGATACTAATGGCTTACGAAACATCTCTTTTAAAACTATTTTACCTTTTCATAATGATCATCCCACTCCTTAGGTTTTGGATCGTGTAATTTGCCCAAAGACTTTGCAATGATCATCGACACTGTCGCATCACCTGTAACATTGACCATCGTTCTACACATGTCTAAAGGACGATCTACAGCAAAAATCAATGCCAAACCGATGGGTAATAATTCTTGTGGAAACCCAACAGATTCTAGTACGATAACCAACATTACCATTCCAGCACTCGGTACTGCAGCAGACCCTATAGATGCCAATAAGGCTGTTAGTATAATGATCAATTGGTTGGAGAATGTTAGACCTTCTGGCCATATCACTTGCATGATAAAAACCGCAGCTATGGCCTGATACAAACTGGTTCCATCCATATTAATGGTGGCTCCGACGGGCAGTACAAATCCTGAAACTTCTTTATCTACTCCCAAGTGTTCTTCGACTCTCTCCATTGTTACTGGCAAAGTGGCTGCACTCGAACTCGTAGAGAATGCAAGTAATTGCGCAGGACTTATTTGCTTTAAAAACCAAAGTGGGCTTTTCTTGGTATACAGACTTACCAAAACTAAGTAGAAACAAATCATTAAAAATAATCCTCCAACAACACACAAGGCATAAACGAGTAATTTTAAGAGGATTTCAGTATCGTCAAAAGCAATCATTACATTGGCTAACAAAGCAAAAACTGCATAGGGAGCAAAAAGCATTATTAAGTCGACCATTTTCATAACCATTTCATTTAAGGAATCGAAAAAATCCATCAATGGTTTTGATTTTTTTTCTGAAATTAACAAAAGTGAGATTCCAACAAAAAGTGCAAAAAAGATAATTTGCAACATACTCGCACTCACAAAGGATTGAAAAATATTACTTGGAAAAATATCGACTAAAGCTTGTAAAGGTCCCGCATCATTCTGAGCACTAGCTTTGGTTAACTTATCTACAACTCCTTCAGATTTTTCATATTTTATTTTGATTTTTTCAATGGTATCTGCAGACATTCCAACATCAGGTTTGAACACATTTACGATACTCAAACCAATCACAATAGCAACCACAGTTGTAAAAACATAAATGACGATGGTTCTCATCCCCATTTTCTTAATTTTTGAAATGTCTTTTAAATCTGAAATCCCTTTGATTAAAGACGCTAAGATTAGCGGAACAGCAATCAACTTTAAAAGATTGATAAAAATGGTTCCAAACGGTTTTATCCAATCTGTAACAAAGCCTTTTCCTCCTTCTACAGAATTCATAAGAAAACCAAAAGCAATTCCTAGGACCATCCCAATTAATATCTTCCAATGTAATGCCAATTTCTTCATCTTAATTTTTTCTAGATTTATAGATTTGAAAGGTAAAAAAAATATTTAATAGAAATTGACAATTAAGTCTGTAACTTCAGAATATAAATTTGTGTAGTATGGGAATTGACCCAATAATTTTGAAATTGTTTTGACTTTCACAATGTTAAAAATACCACTCCCTTAAAAAAAAATCAAATTACACAGAAGAACACTTGTTCGCCTTTTTATTTGTGCTTAATTTCGCAGCATGGAAAAATTGAAACAACGTTGGAATATCAAAAGTAATTGGGCGATACTTGCCATCTTTGTGGTTTTTGCAATTAACGGATCTTTTGCTACATGGGTTGCCAAACCCATAACTGCTTTTTTTGGAATTTCTTCTCAAACAACGTCTCCTTGGATTTTTTGGCCACTCAGAATCTTATTAATATTTCCAATTTATCAATTGACCTTGCCACTTGTGGGTTGGTTTTTTGGACAATTTCGTTTTTTCTGGGCATTCGAAAAAAAGTTTTTATCGAGATTGGGCCTAGGCTTTCTTTTTAAACAAAACTAGCATCGTCTAATTTTATTTTTTTTTGAATTAAATACGTGTAGATCCACATCAATGTAAAAGTGGGGATGACATCTAAAAAAGGGACCGCTTCTTCAATAAATGAAATAATCGCAGCAATCTTCACCTGTTTTCCTTTGTAAATCTTGGTCATCAAGTAGGCCGAAAGGGGTGCCCATACGACATCAAAAAAAGGGAAGAAAGTAAAAAAACCGATGGCATCTAGGACCAGACTAAGTAGTAACTTTTGATATTTTACATGCATGCAATTGGTGATTTCTTTGAAAATAATCTCGTAAAATCCCTATCAAATCATCTGAATTTCAAGAGGAAACTTGTAAGTTTGTTAAAAGTAATAATTTTTAATGAATTTTTCTGATTTCAAAAAAAAAGTCCCAAACTTAACAACTTTAAAATTAGGCGGTTTAGCAGCACAGTTTACATTAGCTCCAGCTTTGAGATTGGGATATGATGCAGCGATGATTCAAGCGAATAGACCGAAAAAAGCAGCAGTTTTAGCATTATTTTATCCCGACGAAAAGCAAAATACCCGATTTGTACTTACTGAAAGAGCCAGTTATAAGGGAACCCATTCTGCACAAATAAGCTTTCATGGGGGAAAATTGAACAAGGTGATCTCAATTTAGAACATACTGCCAAAAGAGAAACTTTTGAAGAAATTGGAATTCCACATTCAGAAATACAAATCATTCGTGAGCTTACTGATGTGTATATTCCACCTAGCAATTTTTTAGCAACTCCTTTTCTTGGATATACACTCCAAAAACCTGCTTTTAAAACCAACCGTGAAGTTGCATCAACGATAGAAGTTCTTTTGGACGACTTATTAAACGAGCAGTCGATCTCTTCAATCGAAATGACCACTTCATATATGAAAAAAGTGAAGGTACCTTGCTTTAAACTAAACGATTATGTTGTTTGGGGTGCCACAGCCATGATGCTGGCAGAAATTAAAAACTTATTAATCGAGAGTAAATTCTAATTTCTTTTGTATTTTGCCTCGCTAATACTAACCACTCGTTACAATGCCCTTCATAAAAAGGAATCCTTTTGGACACATACTTTTCATCAAAAAATGGATTATTAGAATTATCGGTATAATCTTCCACGGAAGGTTTAAACGTTTTAACAATTTAAAAATTGAAGGTTCTGAAATTATTCGAAACTTACCCGACAAAAACGTTCTTTTTGTATCGAATCACCAAACCTATTTTGCAGATGTAATCGCCATGTTTCATGTTTTCAATGCTTCATTGAAAGGGCGTGACAATACCATTAAAAATGTAGGGTATTTGTGGAACCCTAAATTAAATTTTTATTTTATAGCAGCTGGCGAAACCATGCGATCGGGTGTTCTCCCTAAAATTTTTGGTTATGCTGGATCTGTTTCGGTTGAACGAACTTGGAGAAGTAAAGGCGAAGACATTAACAGACAGGTGAAGATGTCGGATGTTTCTAAAATTGGAATCGCATTGGATGATGGTTGGGTGATTACTTTCCCACAAGGAACTACAACTGCTTTTAAACCCATTCGAAGAGGAACTGCCCACATTATAAAAAAATACAAACCGGTAGTAGTTCCTGTGGTAATTGACGGTTTTAGACGTTCTTTTGATAAAAAAGGCCTTAAAATCAAAAAGCGAAGTGTTCTACAATCGATGGTTATAAAAGAACCCCTAGATATTGATTATGACAATGAAGATGTGGCTACAATTATTACAAAAATTGAATATGCCATCGAACAGCATCCTTCTTTCTTAAAAGTACTTTCTGTTAAAGAATTGGAAAAACTTGCTCAAGAAGAAAAAGAATTAGAAAAGCAACGTAAATTCTTGGATTAAAGCATCACAAAAACAAGAAATTAGTCAGCTTCTCAATCTGAGTCCTAGTTTGTTTCTTAAATTTGAGAATCTAAATCAGCCAAGTATTCATCGTCTAAATGTTTTTTTTCATGCCCCGAAATGAAATCATTTATCATTGAATTGATTCCTTGATCATTTACTTCATTCTATTCAAATTACTCATTTTTTTTGGGATTCGACCAACGAAGTTTCATCACTAATAGTGTATAATCATCTTCCTTGTGAAGTAGAAATTCTTTCCACTATCAAATCGATTCTAATTTTGAATTCCTTTTGTGTAACTTTATAGGAATGATATAAATTTTGAAAAAATTAACAGCTCTAACTATAATTATTATTGATAGATTTAATATATTTATCAAAAATTACTATTACAATGACCATAACACAATTAAAATACGTCTTATCTGTTGCGGAGTATAAGAATTTTACCGTAGCAGCCGATCATAGTTTTGTGACTCAGCCGACATTGAGCATGCAGATCCAAAAATTGGAAGACCAATTGCAGGTAAAAATCTTTAATCGATCGAAAAAACCAATTGAATTGACCGAAGTGGGCAAAAAAATTGTAGAACAAGCAAAAGTCATTGTAGATGAAAGCAATCGAATTTTAGACATCGTACACCAACAAAAAGGATATATTGGGGGTGAATTTAAGCTGGGAATCATACCCACCATCATGCCTACGCTGCTGCCAATGTTTCTGAACAACTTCACCAAAAAATACCCAAAAGTTAAATTGGTCATTGAGGAACTGACGACCGAAGAACTTGTACGAAAATTGACCGATGGACACATTGATGCTGCCATTGCTGCCACCCCATTAGAAAATGAGGCAATCAAAGAAAGACCTTTGTACTACGAGCCCTTTGTTGGACTCATTCCACAGAATCACCGCCTTTTCAATCAAAAGTTAATTCGTACAGACGAATTGGAAGTCGATGATATTTTATTACTCGAAGACGGACATTGCTTTAAAGACAGTGTCATCAATCTTTGTAGAACACATAAGGTCAATAATAAAAGAAATTTCAAACTGGAAAGTGGTAGTTTTGACACCTTGATCAAACTGTCCAAAGAAGGTCTTGGAATGACACTCCTACCCTATTTGCACACTCTAGACTTAAACGATGTCGATAAAAGTCATTTGCGTGAGTTTACCAATCCCCCTCCCGCAAGAGAAGTGAGTTTGATTTATCATAAATCGCAGTTAAAAATGCAGATGATTGAAGCCCTAAGAACTACGATCGATGGAGTAATCAGAGGGGCAATTTCATTTTCGGACGTAAAGATTATTAGTCCACTTCAAAACAAAAAATCATAAAAAATACTATGAATACATTTTTTCTCTCAACTCCTTGATTTTTGGGTCTGATAAATAATCGTCAAAAGAAGTATGACGATCAATTACCCCTTTAGGAGTCAATTCGATAACTCTATTAGCAACTGTTTGTGCAAACTCGTGATCATGAGTAGAAAACATAATAGTTCCAGAGAAATTGATCAGAGAATTATTCAACGATTGAATTGATTCTAAGTCTAAGTGATTGGTTGGTTCATCTAACAATAAAATGTTGGCACGCTTCATCATCATTCTTGAGAGCATACAACGTACTTTTTCACCTCCAGACAAAACATTACTTTTCTTTAAAGCTTCTTCTCCAGAGAAAATCATCTTCCCTAAAAACCCACGAATAAATACTTCTTCTCGCTCTTCTTCTGTTTGTGCATATTGACGCAACCAGTCAACCAAATTGAGTTCTCCATTTTGAAAGAATGAAGAATTATCTAAAGGCAAATAGGACTGTGTTGTAGTAACTCCCCAACTATAGGTTCCTGCATCTGGTTTGCTATTGTCAGTAATGGATTCGTAAAAAGCAGTAAGAGCTCTTGAGTTTCTGGAAATAACAGCCACTTTATCTCCCTTGTTCAAGTTGATGTCTACATTTGAAAATAACATTTCTCCCTCAAACTTTTTTTCCAAACCTTCAATGTTTAAAATTTGATCCCCTGCTTCACGATCGCTTTTAAAAATAATAGCAGGATATCTTCTGCTTGAAGGTCTTATATCCTCAACATTTAATTTTTCAATCATTTTCTTTCGAGAAGTGGCTTGTTTGGACTTCGCAACGTTGGCAGAAAAACGACGAATAAAATCTTCTAATTCTTTCTTTTTATCTTCCGCCTTTTTGTTTTGTTGTGCACGTTGTTTTGCGGCCAACTGACTCGACTCATACCAAAAAGTATAGTTCCCAGAATAGTGATTAATTTTACTATAATCAATATCAGAAATATGCGTACAAACTGCATCTAAAAAGTGTCGATCATGCGAAACGACAATCACTGTGTTCTCGAAATTTGCCAAGAAATTTTCCAACCATTCGATCGTTTCAAAATCCAAGTCATTGGTAGGCTCATCCATGATGAGAACATCTGGATTTCCAAAAAGTGCCTGAGCTATTAAAACACGAACTTTTTGTTTCCCATCCAAATCTTTCATCAAAGTATAATGCAAATCTTCTTTAATTCCTAAATTGGAGAGCATAGCAGCTGCATCCGAGTCTGCATTCCAACCATTCATTTCCTCAAAAATGATTTGGAGTTCTCCTATTTTCTCTGCATTTTCATCAGTATAATCCGCATATAAGTCATCAATTTGCTTTTTAATTGTAAACAAATCTTTGTTTCCCATAACTACCGTTTCCAATACAGGAAATTCATCATAAGCATAGTGGTCTTGAGTTAAAACAGACATCCTCTTTCCTTTTTCTAAATGTACCTGACCCGAAGTTGGATCCATTTTTCCAGAAATAATCTTCAGAAAGGTCGATTTACCTGCACCGTTGGCACCGATAATTCCATAACAATTTCCCTGTACAAACTTTGTGTTTACATCGTCAAACAAAACTCTTTTTCCAAACTGTACTGATAAATTAGATACTGATAACATGCTTTTTACTGTTTTTTTAATTTTGTGCAAAAGTATGAAATTGATTTTGGTTTTGCATAGAGAAAACCAGCTGTTTTAAATTTGATTCTCCTTTTTGATTTTAATAAATTCTAAACATCTATTTTTTGACAGTTTTCTCAAATTCAACGACCTCATTTCTAGTTTTTTTTTTAACAGCTAATTAACAATATTTGGCTCTTTAGAACCTTAAATTTGTTCTCAAATAACACCCCAAACAATGAAGCTTAAAATTATTTCCATAATTATTTGTGTCCTTTTAACAGGTTTCGCTAGCTGCAGCAAATCGGTTAAAAGAACTGCGACCTATTTTGGAGGTAAAATTATCAACCCCAAAGCCAACCATGTTATTTTGTATTCGATGGACAAAGTGATAGATACTTTTTTTATCAACGCTGAAAACAAATTTATAGGAAAATTAGAGGATGTGAAAGAAGGGCTGTATTATTTTGTCCATGGCTATGAAAATCAGTTTGTCTACCTAGAACCCAATGATAGTTTAATGCTGAGTTTGAATACTTGGAACTTTGACGAATCTTTAGTCTTCTCAGGCTTTGGTGCTGATAGAAATAATATTTTATTGGATTGTTATTTACAGTTCGAAAAAGATGAACGCTTATTTTATCAATACAATGCTTTACCGCCGAAATTGTTTCAACAAAAAGTAGATTCAATTATTAGACATAAGATAGAAACTTTTGAAGATTATGCACTGCACCATCCCAAAGAAACAGCCTCTTATTACGAGCTCTTAAAAACTGCCCTTACCTATCCAGTATACACGAGAATAGAAAATTATCCAAACGCACATGCAAAAAAGATGCATTTGTCCAGTTTTCCCAAAACGCCAATTTCCTTTTATGATTTCAGAAAAGATATTGACCTGAACAAAGATGCATGGATGTATTATCCTCCCTATAGCAAGTACGTCTCTAGTTTTTTATACAATACAACTTACAACAATGGATATCAACCGATGCAGAATCACTTTTCTTCAAATTTTACTGCCGATTTGTTAAAAACCATTGCATCCCAAATTAAATCCAAACGATTTAAAAATGCCTATTTAAAACAAACTTTATTCAGTCATTTTAATAAAAAATCCACTTCAGAGATCAATTCCAATGAATTTGAGGTTTTCCTAGCTTTGAGTTCAAATGAACAAGACAAGGCCTTGGTTCATAAATTACTACGTGACAATGAACAAATTGCAACCCATCATCAAATGATGAATTTTAAATTGCATGACTTCACAAATACATCTCGTTCTTTAAAACAGCTCTTGAGAAAAAAGAATAGTTTGCTGTTTTTTTGGAGTCCAAATAAAGTTTCTAGACCCTATGTTCAGTCAAGAATTAACTATTTGTCCAATCGCTATCCTCAAATTCAATTTTTAACCATTCAGATTGACGGTGATACCCATACTCAAATCGAAAACTTTGACATTAAAAAACAATTTTTCATTAAAAGCAATAGTGAAGCGAATTCGTTTTTGACCAGTAAAATGACCCGTTCAATTTTAATCAACAGAAAAGGTATCGTTACCAACGGCTTCGCATCCCTATCTTCTAGGAACATTTATAGCCAATTAGACCAGCTCAATCAATATTAATCTTTTCCAATATTTACTGGTGTTTTACGCATTTTTTAACATATCTTTGCACGATTTTAAAAATGGGTACAACCCCATAAAAATCAAGTCGAATTTATAAATACGGTTTGCAGGTGGGCGTCTGTGAATCAACAAAAAACACAGTATGTCAACATTTTTAGAATTAGGTTTAAAAGAACCTATTAACAAAGCATTAACAGATTTAGGATATGAAAATCCAACTGTTATTCAAGAAAAAGCAATTCCTCAAATTATTTCTTCAACAGACGATTTAAAAGCATTTGCTCAAACAGGTACCGGAAAAACAGCTGCCTTTAGCTTACCTATACTTCAACTTTTAGATGAGAATAACTCGAATGTTCAAGCCATCATTTTGTCACCTACCAGAGAATTGGCAGTACAAATTGGAAACAACATTAAGGACTTTTGCAAGTATTTAAAAAACGTAAAAGTTACGACTGTTTACGGGGGGTCAAGTATGGAAGAGCAAATTAGATCTTTAAAAAAAGGATCTCAAATTGTAGTCGGAACTCAGGAAGAACTGTCGATTTAATCAACAGAAGAGCTTTAAAATTAGGAAACGTTCAGTGGCTTGTATTAGACGAGGCAGATGAAATGTTAAACATGGGGTTTAAAGACGAATTAGACAAAGTTCTAGAAGCAACTCCAGATACCAAACAAACCTTATTGTTCTCTGCAACATTCCCAAGAGAAGTTGAGTCTATTGCACGAAACTATATGACCAATCCAGTTGAGATTACTTCAGGTCAAAAAAATCAAGGTGCAGACAGTGTAAGTCATGAATACTATTCAGTAACAGAAAGAACACGGTATCCTGCATTGAAAAGAATCGCAGATTTAAACCCAAATATCTATGCGATCATCTTTTGTAGAACTCGAAGAGAAACACAGGAAGTTGCCGATAATTTAATCAAAGACGGTTATAATGCCGATTCTTTACACGGGGATTTATCGCAAGGTCAGCGTGATTCTGTAATGGGGAAATTCAGAAAGAAAACTATTCAAATCTTAGTTGCAACAGATGTTGCTGCTCGTGGATTGGATGTGAATGAGTTGACACACGTATTGAACCACAAATTACCAGATCAAATCGAAAACTATACACACAGAAGTGGTAGAACGGGAAGAGCTGGAAACAAGGGGATTTCTATCGTATTGGTAAATGGAAAAGAAAAAGGAAAATTACGCCAAATCGAAAAAATCATTCAAAAGAAATTTGTAGAAACCAAGGTTCCTTCTGGAAAAGAGATTTGTCAAAATCAATTGATGAATCTTATTGATAAAGTTCAAAATATTGAAGTAAACGAAACTCAAATCAATGAGTTCCTTCCAAGTATTTACGAAAAATTAGAAGGTTTAGATAGAGAAGAATTGATTCAGAAATTTGTTTCCCTAGAATTCAACACCATGTTGACATACTATGAAAACTCAAAAGATTTGAACGACTTATCTTCAAAAGACAACTCAAGAGCAAGAGCTACAGATGAAAACATGACTCGTTTCTTTATCAATATTGGTAGAAAAGACAACTTGAATCCAGGGAAATTGATTGGATTGATCAACGAACAAAATATTGGTGATAAGGTTGAAATTGGAGCTATTGATATTTTAGACACTTTTTCTTTCTTTGAAATTGATAAAAATTACGAAGATCAAACCTTAGCTGCCTTTTTAGAAAATGGCCCTGATTTTGACGGACGTTCTGTAAACATCGAAATCACCAAAAAAGAACGTGGTGGTCAAGGTGGACGAAGAGGCGGTAGTGGTGGAAGAAAACCTTTTGGTAAAAAAGAAGGTGGATTTGGACGCAAAAGAAGTTCTGATGACTCTTCAAGAAGAAGCAGTGATGCTAGCAGAAGACCAGAGAGACGTTCTGACAGACCTGACAGAGCGGATCGTTCTAGTAGACCTTCTAGCGAAAGAAATGTTGGTGGATTTGGAAGAAGAAGAAAAGACTAAAAGTCCTTCATCAAATATTTAAACAACTCGCATCTTTTGATGCGAGTTTTTTTTTGCAGAAAATCTTTCTCTATCAGTTCAAATGCCAGCTCTAAAAATAGTAAATTTGCTTCATCTACATTTTCATTTCTAAACAATGGCACATTTTCTTCGCAATCACAACCTTACCGTCAGAATTGATCTTCCAAAAGAAAATTACACGTTTTCGAGGTTTGACTGGACTGGTAAAATTGCAGAAGTACACTATCAAAATATTCAAGTATCCGCTAGTGAATGTAAAGATGCTAAAAATGAAAACGATTTGGGAAAGGGATTTTACAATGAATTCGGAATTGATACTCCCCTAGGCTTTGAAGAAACTCCATTGGGAGGATGGTTTCACAAAATTGGAATTGGACTTTTAAAAAAAGAAGATTCCGTTTACCAACCCGGAAAGAAATACGAAATTAAACCCGCAGTATTTGAATACTTTCCAACCCCCAACACACTGCGCATTCGCTGTACATCGGCAGCCCACAATGGATATTCTTATGTGCTAGAAAAGAGAATTGAACTGCACGAAAACGGCTTTCGAATTCATTATACATTGCAGAATACTGGTGAAAAAGAAATTCATACCGATGAATATGTTCACAATTTTATGGCGATAGCCAAAGAGCCTATCGGAGTTCATTACTCTTTGCAATTTCCTTTTGACTTGCAACCAACAGCCTTTATAGAAACTGTAAATCCAGAACAAAAAGTAATTCTTGGCAACAACAGCATTCAGTTTAACGACAGTCCCACAGAACCCTTCTTTTTTAGCAACCTTTCGGGAGATAACCTCGTTCCTGCACAGTGGGAATTGCACAACGTACATTCTAAGATGTCCCTTCGTGAAAAAGGAAATTTTAAAACCACTAAAATCAATATCTGGGGAACCGAACATGTGGTGAGCCCAGAACTCTTTTTTGAAATTGCACTGGCAGTAAAAACTTCGGTGACTTGGACTCGAGAATTCTCTGTGAATCGAATTTCATAGCCTACTGAACTCAAGGATCCGTTGCATAAGCTCATGAAAAAAATAGAAGAGACATCTTTCTATAAAATACAATCCAGTAAATAAAAAAATTCTACTCGAATTGTGGTATTTTTGCTAAAATATTTAGTTTAAAATGGCATCAAAAAAATTAAGCTTTCTTGACAAAAACCTAACTTTGTGGATATTCATAGCAATGGCTATTGGAGTTGGACTTGGGTATTTTATTCCAACATTCCCAAATATCATCAACTCATTCAGTAGTGGAACTACGAACATTCCAATTGCAATAGGTTTGATTTTAATGATGTATCCACCTTTAGCAAAAGTCAACTACTCATTACTTCCAAAAGTTTTTAAAAACACAAAAATACTTTCTATTTCACTTCTTCTAAATTGGGTTATAGGTCCCGTTTTAATGTTTGTGTTGGCAATTACATTTTTAAGAGAGTATCCAGAATATATGGTTGGGCTAATTTTAATTGGTTTGGCTCGTTGTATTGCTATGGTTTTGGTATGGAACGACCTCGCAGAAGGAAGTAGCGAATATGGAGCTGGACTTGTTGCTTTGAATAGTATTTTTCAAGTATTTGCGTACAGCTTTTATGCATGGATATTTATAACAGTCCTACCACCCTATTTTGGCTTTCAAGGAGCTATTGTCCATATTTCAATCGGAACTATTGCAGAAAGTGTTGCAATCTATTTAGGGATTCCTTTTGCAATGGGAATTTTGAGTCGATTTATTTTAGTGAAACTTAAAAGTGAAGATTGGTATACCAACACATTTATTCCGACCATTTCACCCATCACCTTAATTGCGCTTTTATTCACAATAGTTGTGATGTTTTCGCTGAAAGGAGAATTGATTGTTGAAATACCCATGGATGTGCTTATTATTGCAGTTCCGTTACTTATCTATTTTACCTTAATGTTTATTATTGGGTTTTTCTTTACCAAGGCAACCGGAGCAGATTATGACAAAACAGCTTCTGTAGCTTTTACTGCAGCAGGAAATAATTTTGAATTGGCAATTGCTGTTGCAATTGCAGTTTTCGGACTAAATTCAGGACAGGCATTTGCAGGAGTAATTGGACCTTTAGTTGAAGTTCCTGCATTAATTTTATTGGTTCGGGTTTCCTTTTGGTTGCGAAAAAAATATTATCCAAAAATCATGAATTAATAGTATTAATTCATGCAAAATCTTCAGAATGGTTAATACAATCTTTTGTCAAAATAGTTTTTCAAGATAAACAACTGAACAATAAGCATCAGTCCGAAGAAAAGAAAAGGAAATGAGACAGTATCTGTCATTGAAAAAGACTCAACAAAATTCATTCTTTGAAATGTGTTTAAAAACGAAAAATTGAGTTCTGGAATAGTAATGAAAGAGGCTTCATCTTGTACATAGGGAAGACACAAAACCCCTATAAACAAGGCAGCAAGTACAAACCATGCTTTCTTAGAAATTAACGCCCCGGTACTTTTCGATTCAGAAACCGATTCTTGAGCAATGCGATGCATAAGTGTAGCCGTAAAATTTGAAGAAGGACTTTCTTGAAGAATCTCTTTTACATACTTTTTTGCAAAGGCATCGAATTCTTCTTTTTGATTATTTATTTCCATAATGATGTATAATATCCGGTGCTACATTTTCCTTGACTATCGTTGCTAATTTTTTTCTTGCTCTGTGCAGTTTTACTTTGATATTGGCTTCTGATAAGGAGGTTACCTCAATAATTTCTTTCAAACTTAGCTCATCGTAATAAAACATCCAAATAATCGATCGCTCATCTTCTGGTAACTTCAACAAACAATCGTTCATTATAAGAGCCCGTTCTTTCCGTTCTATTCCTTGTAAAATATCATTGACGGAATGTATTTGGTGATGAGTACATTCCTCAATATCCAATGTATTGCTGCTTTTTTTATTCTTTTTAATGCCATCTAAGGCTGTATGGTAAGCTATTCGATACAGCCATGTAGAAAATTTAGAATCCCCTTTAAACTTACTTAAATTGGTATATGCCTTTATAAACGTATCTTGACTTACCTCCTCTGCTTCCTCCCGATTCTTTGTCATTTTATAGGCTAAGGAAAATACCATATTCTTATACCTATCAACAAGATATGAAAAAGCATTTGTATCCCCCTCAAGTACTTTTGTAATGTATTGTTGGTCTTTGTTGATGATCATTACTTCTTAGACTGTTGAATCTATGAATAGGTTACACTTTTTCTTTAAAAATTAATTGCTTCATTTTGTAACCTTCTTTGAGAAGCATTCGTCAAAGCTACAAGCACACTAAAATTAATCATTTTAATCTTTAAAACAATATCGTATGGCAGTAGCAGTATTAGCAGTCGTTTTTGGAAGTATTTTTGGAATATTTTATTTATACTTTTCAACAAGAAATAAAGAGCGTTTGGCCTTGATAGAAAAAGGAGCAGATGCCAGTATTTTTATAAAAGGTAGGGCAAAAAACGCTGCTCCTTTTTGGAAAGTACTCATTTTAAATCTTTCTTTATTATTAATGGGTGTCGGATTCGGAGTCTTTTCTGCACTACTATTAGATACCTATTCAAATTTAGATAGCAATGCCGTTTACCCAGCAATGATATTCTTCATGGCGGGTGTAGGTTTGTTTGTAGGTTTTACCCTTACCAAAAAATTAGATAACGAATAAACTGTATTTACATCAAATTCACACAACCATTTCAATACTCTTGAAGTGGTTTTTTTGATGTCTTTTTTTTTCCAAAAACTATACCCGTCTTAACAGTTTGTATTTATGAAAACACAGCTTTGGAATGTTTACTTGAACCAATATTATAAGAAACGTTGAATAAGTCAATCCATCAATTGAAATCTGATATAGAAAAGAACAATTTAAATTTACATACCAGCACTAAAGTTAACAGTACTATCGACTGTAAAAATTGTAGTTTTTGCCTGACCAAAAAGTAGCAGAAAACACCGAATTTCCAAACGCTGTATTCAGAAATATTGTGATAAACGAAGAGCGAATATTGAAAGCTTTTGAGAAGATAACTTGAACAGCCAGTGGCCAACAATGGTAACCGTTGCACAAGCCCGGAAAAAAATAAAAAACCTTCCTTTTTAAGCCGATGTGAGGAATGCTATATTAAAAATTGAGTGTCTGTATTGTTTTTTTGGAGGGATTTATGCTTTTTTGCCCACTTGTACCATAATAAGCTCTAGTCAAGCCATACACATATTCTAAATCTAAAACGCTTCCTAACTGTCAATAAAACTGTCTTTGGGTATCTGTTCGCTCAAACTAAAACAAGCAAACAGCTTTTCTCGATAGGTCTTTTTTCCTTGCATCCTATAATTTAACAAAAATATTTTTAGTATCAATCTATATTTACTTATATTTGGGTAAATACTTGTGCATCAAGTACAACGTATATAATTAATTGTTGGTGTTGTGTGTACTCGGAAAATTCAGCAGGAATTATCAGTAGGTTCGTTTTCCCTTTACTAAAATGGACCTATCCAACACAACTAATCGAATACAAATACGTTGGTAACAAACCAAAAAAAATCGTGCAATAATTAAACAAAAGATAATATGAAAGCTTTAAAAATAGTATTATTACTTTTTTTTTTAAATTCAAATTTGACTTTATTTTCTCAAGAGAATGGTGGAGGAGAATTTAAGTTTAATGAATCCAAAACTGAATGTTTAACGGTAAATCAAAGAGAAGAAATTATTATTAAGTTAAAAGAAAGTCAAAAGCAATTAAAATTTCAAAATAAATATTCTAATGTAAATAGTCGAATTCCTAATCCACTATTTATATGGCCAGTTAAACAAGCATCCAATGTTACGTATAACGAAATTTGGGCTATTTCAAATTATGTAGATCACAATACTGCTTACCCTGACCAACTAAAAGATTATAATGGTGGTACAAAAAGTTATGATACTGCTTCAGGATATAACCATCAAGGAATAGATATTTATATTTGGCCATATTACTGGAAAATGGTTGATAACAATGGACTTGAAGTTATTGCAGCTTCAGGAGGACAAATCATTTATAAAAGTGATGGACAATTTGATAGAAGCTGTTCTTTTAATAGTAATCAATGGAATGCTGTTTATATAAAACATAATGATGGTAGTGTTGCATGGTATGGACATCTTAAAAAAGGTTCTTTAACAACAAAAAATATAGGAGATACAGTAACACAAGGTGAGTATTTAGGAATTGTAGCTAGTTCTGGAAATTCTAACGGACCACACTTACATTTTGAAGTTTATGAAGATGATAATTATAGCTATGATAAATTAATTGACCCTTATAGCGGTCCATCAAATAACTGGAATATTTCATCTTGGTGGCAAAGACAAAAACCTTATAGAAATCCAAAAATAAATGCTTTGACTACCAATAGTGATCCACCTAGTTTTGGAAATTGCCCATCTACTGAAATCAATAATGAAAAAAATATTTTTTCAACAAATGAATTGGTATATTTTATTGTTTTTTTAAAAGATCAATTAGGTTATAATTTTAATTTAAAAGTTTACAGACCTGATAATTCTATTGCCTATAATTGGAATAGAAATTTAACTCAAGATTACTCATCTTCATATTGGTGGTATAATGGCACCGTTGATATTGAAGGACAATGGCTTGTAGAATGCAGCTTAAGTACAGGTGAAATTGTAAATCATTATTTTATAGTAGATAACAGCTTAAGTACTAATGATTATCTTATAGAAAAGACAAGAATCTATCCGAATCCTTCAAAGGAAAACCTATTTATTAATTCAAAAGTAAGAGTAAATAAAGCAATTATAAGAGATGTTTTAGGAAAAGAAATATTTGAGTATGACATAAAATTTATTGGAACTAAAAAAATTTCTACGTCCTTTTTCTCAAAAGGATTGTACTTTCTAACAGTTTTTGATGAAAATTCAAATTCTGCAACATATAAAATTTTAAAAAAATAATACAGCACAGTCAGTTACCAACAATGGTAACCGTTGCACAAGCCCTGAAAAAAATAAAAAACCTTCCTTTATAAGCTGACGTATGGGATGCTATACTAAAAAATGAGGTTGCTGTAGTGTTTTTTGGAGGAGTTTATAAGACCCAATGCCCTTTATGAGGGTAGTAATTTCAAAAATACAATACCAAGCGCTTTTGCCACACTTCTTGCAAGTTTTTGAGTAAATTTCAGGTACTTTTTTTGATTATAAGCCATCACTGCCAAGTGCATCACTTTATTGGCTTTCTGTATATCTATGTGAAAGTGCAAATACCCCTTAAAACCGCACTGTTTAGAAGTAAAAAAAAAGTAAGCGCAAGAGAAGAGCAAAAGACATGTTCCTCTCAAGGAGGAAACTACCAAAAATCACTTTGCATGGTTAAGAAGCTCCTTACTCCCTATCCAAAGTTCAAAAACAATGAAAATTGCTATTGTACTGAAATCCTACCTTAAAATTTTAGACCTTAGCAAAGAAAAAACAACTGTTCAAAAAATAAATCGGAGTATGAATCAAATCAATGAACGAATTCAGTCTTTACGAACGGAAATGAACACACTGGGAATGGATGCCTATATCATCCCTTCGTCGGATCCTCATCAGAGCGAATATGTTGGTGACTATTGGAAAATTAGGGAGTTTTTTTCTGGTTTTAATGGTTCAGCGGGAACACTAGTAGTTACCAAAACCGAAGTAGCACTTTGGACCGATTCTCGATATTTTTTACAGGTTGAGCAACAATGTAAAAACACTCTTGTAAATTTATTTAAACAGAGCATTCCTCATGCACCAGAGCATGTTCCTTGGCTTTGTAAACATCTAGCAGAGAATACGGTAATTGGTATCGATTATCGCCAGTTTTCAAAATTGCAAATGGAAACTCTTTTAAGTTTTGCCACTCCTAAAAAGATCACAATTCAGAATACCCCTTTTTTAGTGGATAAAATTTGGACAGATCGACCTTCATTGCCTTATGAACAGGTCCAAATTCATCCTTTGGAATATAGTGGAGAAAGTACTGCTTCTAAAATTCAAAAAATAACTACTGAAATTGAAAAAGAAAATGCCGATTATTATTTTCTATCAACATTAGACGATATTGCTTGGCTATTTAATATTCGATCGACAGATGTAGACTATACGCCCTTAGTGATCTCTTTTGGAATTATTGGAAAAAAGACCTCGTATCTTTTCTGTGACTCAAATCGATTTGAGGCTAAAACCATTGCAATTTTCAAGGAACTATCTGTTGAAATTATAAATTATGATTTGGTTGCTAAAAAATTGCCTGAATTAAGCAAAAACAAAAGAATTATTACCGATAAAGCCTCCCTTAATTTTGCGTGTTATAAAGCAATAAAAGGTGAAATTATTTTTAAGCAATCCTGGTGCAGCAGATCAAAACTATTAAAAACTCGGTTGAAATAGAACATGCTAAAAAATGCATGTTGAAAGATGGAATTGCGATGACAAAATTCTTTATGTGGCTAGAAGAAGAATTGAAAACCCGTGAAATTTCAGAATATGAAATCGGACAAAAATTAATTTCTTTTAGAAAAGAACAACCCTTGTATAAAGACGAATCCTTTGCTGCTATTGTAGGTTATAAAGGCAATGGGGCAATCATTCACTACACCGCTTCAAAAGAAGGAGCTGCAATAGTAAAAAACGAAGGTATTCTGCTTGTCGATAGTGGCGCACAATACGAAAATGGCACTACCGATATTACCCGAACCGTTTGGTTGGGAGGTACACCTTGCAAAGAAATAACAACCGCATTTACTTCTGTATTAAAAGGGTATATAGAATTAGATCAAATGCAATTTCCAAAAGGAACGGTGGGTATGCAGTTAGATGTTTTTGCAAGAATGCATCTGTGGAAGCAGGGCTTGAATTTTCCTCATGGTACTGGACACGGAATTGGCTCTTATGGCATGGTTCATGAGCCAACACAAGGATTTGCAGCATCCATGACCACTTCAAGGGGGGCTGTTGCACACCAAGCCAACCAATTGACAACCATTGAACCAGGGTGTTATAAAAAAGGAAGCTATGGTATCAGAACTGAAAACATAGTCCTTTCAATACTGAAAGAAATCACTGAGTTTGGTGAATTTTATGGTTTCGAGACCATCACTGTTTTCCCTATTGAAACACAATTAATCAATAAAAGTTTGTTACAAGCGCATGAACTGGAATGGCTGAATGCCTATCACAAAAAAGTTTTTGAAACCATTTCTCCAAAACTAAAACCAAGTGAAAAAGAGTGGTTAGCAAATAAGTGTATGAAAATTTAATCTCCAAAAAGAGTTCTTCCATCGTTGAGTCCATATTATTCAGAAAGTTCTACTCTCTTTCAGAAACTCAAAGACTAAATTCTAAGCAGTTCTTTTTGTCGAAGTGCCTCTTCAACCTCTACTTCAATGAATTTATGGCTATTAAAAAAAAGCTTTTTAGAAGTCAACTGAAGTGTGGCTATAAGACGTCCTTTTTTTTCTTTTGTTGAAATAATTTCCACCTCTTGGCCTATAATTGTGTTGTAATTTGGAATCCCACCTTTTTTAATAATGAAGTTCGCCCTAGGAAAGCGAATGTGTTTATAAGAGTTCTTTGGAACCTCACCTATGACAAAATGATCTCCGATTTCAATACTTGAAATAGTGCTTTGAGAATACAAACCACTTGAAAAGAAACTGAACAAGAGACTTAGTAAAATAGTATGCTTCATAATATAAAGTTTACTATAAAAATAAAAAATAGTTTCTCAGTATTCTTAAAAAAAATGTTAAAATATTGATTGAATTTATTGCTCAATATTAAAAAAAACAATCCTTCAACCTCAATAAATTTCAATAAAAAACGCCTCATTTTCATGAGGCGTTTTTAGCATTCTATTTTAAAAAAGAAACCTAGGCTTCTAATACTTCTTGAACTTTGTCTGCAGCTTCTTGAAATTCAGTTGCAGAAATGATTTCCATTCCAGAATTGTCAATCAATTCTTTTGCTTCTTTGGCATTGGTTCCTTGTAAGCGACAAATAATAGGTACGGTAATTTTATCTCCCATATTCTTATAAGCGTCTACAACTCCTTGTGCAACTCGATCGCATCGAACAATACCTCCAAAGATATTTACCAAAATTGCTTTTACATTCGGATCTTTTAAAATGATTCCAAAAGCAGTTTCAACTCGTTGTGCATCTGCAGTTCCACCAACGTCTAAAAAATTCGCTGGTTCCCCACCCGACTCTTTGATCAAATCCATAGTTCCCATTGCCAAACCGGCTCCGTTCACCATACATCCAACATTTCCATCCAAATCTACATAGTTTAAACCCGCAGCTTTCGCTTCTACTTCAATCGGATTCTCTTCACGTAAATCACGCATTGCTGCATAATCTTTATGACGATACAAAGCGTTTTCATCTAAAGAAACCTTTGCATCTACTGCCATAATTTTACTGTCAGAGGTTTTTAAAACTGGGTTGATTTCAAACATTGCAGAATCTGATTCAATATATGCAGTATATAAAGCAGTGATGAATTTTGTCATCTCTTTAAAAGCAACCCCCGAAAGGCCTAAGTTAAAAGCGACTTTACGAGCTTGAAAAGGCATTAAACCCAATAATGGATCTACTTCTTCTGTAAAAATTAATTGCGGAGTCTCTTCAGCTACAGTTTCAATATCCATTCCACCTTCAGTAGAATACATAATCATATTTTTCCCCGAGGCTCTGTTTAAAAGAACAGAAATATAATATTCTTCTGTTTCAGTTTCACCAGGATAATAAACATCCTCGCAAATTAAAACTTGATTGACTAATTTTCCTTCGGCAGAGGTTTGAGGAGTCACTAACATCATACCTAAAATTTCCCCAGAAATACGTTGTACTTCGTCTAAGTTTTTTGCCAATTTTACACCACCTCCTTTACCACGACCACCTGCGTGTACCTGTGCTTTTACTACATACCAACCTGTTCCGGTTTCTTCTGTAAGTTGTTTTGCTGCTGCAACAGCTTCTGCAGGAGTATTGGCTACAATTCCTCTTTGAATTCTAACTCCAAAACTATTTAATATTTGTTTTCCTTGATATTCGTGTAAATTCATTTAGTACATGTTTAAAACGGGGACAAAAATACAAATTCAGACGTGAAGTGTTGCATGCTTTTCAATAAAAAAAGGAAAAATAAAAAGACCCTAATTTTAAATTAAGATTTCTTTAACAACTAAAAATGTAACAGAAATGAGTAACTAAAGTCTTTTATTTGAATACACACAATTTTATATAACTCTATTGTAAAAAAGAAAGTAATTTGAATTGTGTTTTTTAAATTCAAAAAATGCTTAGAAAATGTTTACTAAGTGTCCTTACAATTGTTATGGTAAGTTCGCTCAATGCACAAGAGATTCAAAAAAATAGAAAAACAGTTGAAACAACACGGATCCAAAAAGCACCAAAAATTGACGGAATTTTAGACGACACAGCCTGGAAAGATGCCAAACTACTGACTGACTTTGTTGTTTTTAGACCTGATAATGGAAAAAAGGTGGCGCCATCCTATCAAACCACCGTTAAGGTAGTCTATGATGACGAAGCAATATACATCTCAGCCATGATGCTCGACCCTGATCCAGAAGGAATTCCTATGGAATTTTCAGTTCGAGATAATTTCAGTCAAGCAGATTTTTTCTTGGTAACGATCAACCCCAATGATGATGGACAAAACCCTTTTGAATTCATAGTACAAAGCACTGGAAATCAAGGGGACTCTAAAGTATCAAATGGACGGGAGGATTTTAACTGGAGTGCTGTTTGGGAAAGTGCTACTAAAATCACAGATAAAGGGTGGAATGCTGAGATCAAAATTCCATACAGATGTTTGCGTTTTGCGAACAGACCAGAACAATCATGGGGATTTAATTTTCACAGACGATTGGAACGATTGAACGAACAACATACTTGGACATTCATCAACAATGCTGTGGGGCGTTGGACACAATACGATGGTTTGATTGAAGGCTTCAAGAACATTTCTCCTCCCAAAAGAGTAAATTTATATCCCTATGCATCTGCAACCACCACAACTTTTGAAGGAACAACCCGTTTTGATTGGAGTGTTGGGATGGATATTAAATACGGATTGACAGAAAACTTCACCTTAGATGCAACACTTATTCCAGATTTCAGTCAAGTTGGTTTTGATGATGTTGAACTCAATTTAGGACCTTTTGAACAACAGTTTTCGGAGCAACGACAATTTTTTACTGAAGGTACAGAACTCTTCAATAAAGGAAACTTGTTTTACTCTAGAAGGATTGGAGGCGCCCCAATCGATCAATTTTCAAGCGAAAGAAGAAACGATGAAGATTTTAAAAATAATATCAAAATTACAGAAGAACTGGTAAATGCTCCACGAAAAGTCACCATGCTGAATGCCGTGAAAATTTCTGGTAGAACCAAGAAAGGACTTGGAATTGGTTTTTTTAACGCCATTACTGAAAAAACAACAGGACATATAGAAAAAACAACTCAAACCAAAGTAGGCACAAATATCATTACTGAAAAGAGTCGCTACGAAACTGTTTTGAGCCCCTTTACAAACTTCAATATTTTAGTATTAGACCAACAATTTAATCAGAATTCAACGATTTCTCTGATCAATACCAACGTAACGAGAGATGGAAGATTTAGAGACGCAAACGTAACAGCACTAGACTGGCATATAGAAACAAAAAACAGTAAATACAATGCCGATGGCTCTTTTGGAATGAGCAATATTACCGACGACATCAACAACCCCAATATTGGATACACCTTTGACAATAGTTTTGGCTACAACTCTGGTCATTGGAATTGGGAAGTAGGCTATAACTTTAGAAATAAAGACTTTAATCCAAACGATCTAGGAATCTTATTTTCCAACAACCAACAATCCATTTACGGGAGTACAGGCTGGAGAACACTTCAACCTTCCAAAAAATTCAATAATTACCAATTTTTTTTATACAACCAGTTAAATTTCCAACACTTTTCTGGCATCTATACGGGCTACAATTCAGGGGTTAATTTTTATGCGCAAACAAGAAACCGCTTTACGTTTGGAGGGAATCTAAATTATGGTTCTGAAACCAAAGACTTTTTTGAACCCCGACAAGGAACTACAAGTGGAGTGTATTTTATTCAACCTGAAAGAAAAAATATCAATGGATGGATTTCTACAAATTCACAAAAATTATTTCAACTGGATATGGAAGCTTATTATACTGCATACTCCAAAAACCCAAAAACGAATTACGGTTTTAGTCTAGCGCCTCGCTATCGTTTTAGCAATCAATTTTCATTAAGCTACAGACTCAACTTTAATAAAACACTGAATGACCAAGGATACGTAAATGAAGATACCAACAACATCATTTTTGGAACTAGAGATCGAAATAATTACACCAATTCCATCTCTGGGAAATATAATTTTAGCATCCTTTCATCACTATCTCTCAGCTTTAGACACTATTGGAGTTCTGTTAAATATCATAGCTATTCCAATTTGTTTTCAAATGGAAGGTTGTTTCCAAACACCACTTATATTGGTGAAGACGTCAACTTTAATAGCTGGAACTTAGACTTGAATTATATTTGGCAGTTTGCACTTTTAAGTCAATTAATTGCATTTTATCGGAATTCAATTTTTAATTCGAACACAAATGCCAATCAAAGTTTTTTTAAAAATATAGAAAATTTGTTTGATCAATCCAATCAACATACGTTCTCTGTGCGGTTTGTATATTTTATCGATTACAATCGACTCAAAAAGATCTTTTAATTTCAATTAAGAATTTCTTGAAACGAACTTTACTCGAGGCTGATCATCTGGGATTTTTTTTCGATTAAAATTGGAGGTGTATCAAAAGGCCATCCGATTTTTTTTTAATACTTTCGTTACTCAGATTTTTAGACGATGATTGTAGCAAAAAACATCCATAAGTATTATGGAGATGTAGAAGTATTAAAGGGGGTTGATTTCCATATCCAAAAAGGAGAAATCGTTGCCATTGTTGGGCCATCTGGTGCCGGAAAAACTACCCTTTTACAAATTATCGGAACCTTAGACAAGCCCTTAAAAGAAGAAAGCTTTGAGCTGACTTTAAATGGTATTTCCCTTAAAGAGCTTTCAGACAAACAAGTCTCTTCTTTTAGAAACAATCATATCGGATTTATTTTTCAGTTTCACCAATTATTGCCCGAATTTACTGCTCTGGAAAACGTATGTATCCCAGCATATATTGGAAACAAATCGAAAGAAGCCACCGAAAAAAATGCTACAGAAATTTTAGAATTTCTAGGTTTAGGACACAGAATTCATCACAAACCCAATGAGCTTTCTGGAGGGGAACAACAACGAGTTGCTGTTGCTAAGGGCACTAATCAATAAGCCAGCAGTTATTTTAGCTGATGAACCCAGCGGAAACCTAGACAGTGAATCGGCTAAACACCTGCATGAATTATTTTTTCAATTGCGAGATACATTTGGTCAAACGTTTGTTTTGGTTACTCATAATGAAGAACTTGCAGAAATGGCAGATCGAAAATTGATCATGAAAGACGGTAAAATAGTCTCACAGTAATGGATATAGAGGTTTTAAAAGAGTTCTTAGACGAAAAAGTACACTGTTATCACAATCCTGATTTCATTGCCTCAGACCCTATTCAAATTCCGCATCTTTTTTCGTGTAAAGAAGATATCGAAATTGCTGGATTTTTAACAGCAATTATTTCTTGGGGAAACCGTACCATGATCATTCGCAACGCAACAAAGATGATGGAATTGTTTGACAATTCTCCCTATGATTTTATACGAAACCATCAAGAAAAAGATTTAAAAAACTTAGAAGGTTTTGTACACAGAACCTTTAATAGTAACGATTTACAGCAATTTATTCGCTCCTTACAGCACATATATTTGCATTGTGGAGGACTAGAAAAATCATTGGCTATTACTGACCATACGGACACCTATCAAACAGCAATCCATCGTTTTAAAAAACATTTTTTTGAAATCCCTCATTTGCCAAGAACCGAAAAGCACATTTCTGATCCCTTGAAAAATTCTGCTGCCAAAAGAATCAATATGTTTCTCCGCTGGATGGTTCGTGACTCCAAAGCTGGAGTCGATTTTGGCCTTTGGAACAGTCACAGTCCAGCCAACCTATCTTGTCCTTTAGACGTACATTCTGGCAATGTTGCAAGAAAATTAGGACTGCTCCTAAGAAAACAAAACGATTGGAAGGCTGTAGCTGAATTGGACCTGAATTTAAGACGATTGGACAAAAATGATCCTGTAAAGTACGACTTTGCCTTATTTGGCTTAGGTGTTTTTGAAAAGTTTTAAATAGAAATTAACAAGGGTTTTTAAATCCTTTTTTTTATACTATTTTAGATGCATCTTACAAATATTCACAGCATTTATGCAATTTAAAAACCCAATAGTTTTATACTTTTTAGCACTCCTAATTATTCCAATTATTGTGCATTTATTTCAGTTGCAAAAATTCACCAAAATTGCATTTACAAATGTTGCCTTTTTGCAAAAATTAGTTCTCCAAAATCGAAAGAGTTCACGCATCAAAAAATGGTTAATTTTAGCGACAAGAATGCTGTTATTTTCTGCGATACTTTTTGCATTTTCTCAACCCTATTTTAGCGAACAACCCAGTACACAACAACCAGTACATTTTATCTATTTAGACAATAGTTACAGCAGTAACTCGAAAGGAAAAAAGGGGGGATGTATTAAAAGTCGCTGCCCAAGACATCATTCAATATAGCTCTGATAAAAGTCGCTATACCTTGATGACAAATAATAGTTTTGAAGAAAATATTTCTCGATCTGAATTGAAAAAAAGTCTTCTCAACATCAAAAACACCTCCAAAAAAGTTGAGTTAAATAGTATTTTACTAAAAATAGATGCGTTAAATAAAAACAAAAGTAATACTTCATATGAAAACACATTAATATCTGATTTTCAAAATACTTACAAAAATAAATTTACAAATGTAACACAGCCAATTTCTGTAGTTCAACTAGCAACAAGCACACAAAACAACCTTTCTATCGATAGTGTTTTTATAGCTAGTACAACAATTGACAATAGCATCGTAAACGTTCTTATCAGAAATCATGGTGAAGCACAAAATAACATCCCCATTACTCTCTACAACGATCAAAAACTCATCAGTAAGCAATCCTTCTCTATTGAGGAAAAGAACATCAAAACAATCGCTTTTGAAATTGACAAAAAGTCTCAGTTTTTAGGAAAATTAAAACTAACTTTAAACGACACTTTTATTTTTGACAATCAATTTTTATTTGCAATTAATCCCGAAGAAAAAATCAATATTTTAGCTATTGGAAAGAGTGCGGAATACTTGTCAAAAATCTACAACAACACAGCATTTCACTTTACACAATACCCTACAGAATCGATCAATTACAACAACCTTCAACATCAACAATTAATCATTTTAAATGAACTGGAAAACATTCCAATTTCTTTACAAAATAGTTTGGTAGAATTTTCAAAGCAAGGAGGCAACCTAGTCATTATCCCAAATACTTTTTTAGAACTAGATTCGTATGCATCCTTTTTTAAAAAACTTGGTGTCGGTAGCATTTCCGCTAAAACAGAGACACCTCTAAAAATGACTCGCATTCACTATGCCCACCCCTTTTTTAAGAATGTTTTTTACAAACGGGTAGATAATTTTCAATATCCAACTTCTCAAAACCACTTCCCTACCTCATTTTACAATAGTAATAATTTGATTTCTTACGAAAACAATGAAGGTTTTCTGAAGGAAATAAAGACAAAAACCAATAGCATTTTCTGGATTGCCTCATCTTTAGAGAGAGAAAATAGCAATTTTATAAATTCGCCTTTAATTGTTCCCGTTTTTTACAATTTTGGTGAACTGAGCTTGACACCTACACAGCTGTACTACTCCCTTGGACAAGAAAACAAAATTACAATCAAAGCAGACTTACAAAAAGATGAAATCCTTTCTATCACAACCAATAAGGGCTCTTGGATCCCTTTACAACAACAGTATCAAAAAAAGGTGATACTAACCACGAATGACCTCCCTGAAAATCAAGATTTTTATACTATTTCAAAAGGAAACACCTCCATACAAACAATTGCTTTCAACCCTCCAACAGAAGAAAGTAAACTCTCTTTTTTAGATGTAAATACGCTGGCAAAAGACCATACAAACATTTCAGTATTTAGCTCCATACAAGACCTCTTTATGGAAAATACCAAAAAAAATGAAGTTCATTGGCTTTGGAAATGGTTTTTAGCATTAGCAATTGTATCTTTGCTGCTAGAAATTTTGATTTTAAAATTCTTCAAATCATGAATACGCTTCTAAAATCGGCAACGATTATTGATCCTTCAAGTGCCTACCATCAACAAATAAAAGACATTTTAATTATTGACGGAAAAATTACCCAGATTGCAGAAAATATCCCTTCTAAAAAAGAGTATGCTGTAATTTCCAAAGATAATTTACATGTCTCTACAGGCTGGTTTGATACAAGTGTCTCTTTTGGAGAACCCGGTTTTGAAGAACGTGAAACAATCAAAAACGGTCTTCAGGTAGCTGCAAAAAGTGGTTTTACAGCTGTAGCAGTGAACCCCAACACAAACCCAATCATTGATAACAAGTCAGCGATTGAATTTCTCATCAACAAATCGAAAGGCTTTGCAACAAGCCTCTATCCTATTGGTGCTCTAACTCAAGATAGCAAAGGAATTGACATGGCAGAAATGTATGACATGCAACAATCCGGCGCTATTGCTTTTGGAGATTACAACCTTCCTATTGCAAACGACAACTTACTAAAAGTTGCACTTCAATACGCACAGAATTTTGAAGGAATCATTTTCAGCTTCCCAAAAAACAATTCGATAGCTTCAGAAGGAATTGCCAACGAAGGCATTAATAGTACACGACTGGGCCTAAAAGGAGCTCCAGCACTAGCAGAACACATACAAATTTCACGCGATCTGTTTTTGCTAGAATACACAGGGGGTAAATTGCATATCCCGACCATTTCTACTAAAAAATCGGTAGAACTTATCAAAGCTGCAAAAAACAAAGGTTTGGACATTTCATGCAGTGTTGCTGTTCACCATTTGGTCTTAACCGACGACGAATTACATGGCTTTGATAGCAAAAACAAGGTCAACCCACCCTTGAGAACCAAAGAAGATACCAAAGCACTACTCAAAGGAGTTGTTTCTGGCGTGATAGACATCATTACATCTGACCACAACCCAATAGACATTGAACACAAAAAAGTGGAGTTCAGCGAAGCTATTGATGGAACCGTTGGTTTGGAAAGTTTGTTTGGTGCTCTTAATTCCATTTTGAATCCCATTGAATTTATTGAAGCCATTACCATCAAACCTCGACAACGGTTTGGAATTACCATTCCAATCATTGCAGAAGGTAGTGAAGCAGATCTTACCCTTTTTAATCCAGAAGGAAATTACACTTTTTCAACGAGTGATCTCTTATCAACTTCCAAGAACAGTATTTTTATAGACAAGAAATTAAAAGGAAGTGTTTACGGAATTATTGCAAAAAACCAACTCATTCTTAAACAATAGCCATCGTGAAAACTCTAGAATATATTGTTCGACAGCCCAAAAGTGCCGTCGAGAATCCCCCATTATTGATTTTATTGCACGGATATGGAAGCAATGAACAAGATTTATTTTCTTTTGCAGAAGAACTGCCACAAGAACTTTTAATTGTGAGTGCAAGAGCACCCTACGAAATGGGAAATGGTGGTTATGCTTGGTATGCGATTAACTTCGACACTGCTAATGAAAAATATTCAGACTTAGAACAAGCCAGAACTTCGATTGAACATATTGCGAATTTCATCAATGAAATCAAACAGAAATTCAATACAGATCCAAATAAAACTTTTTTACTCGGTTTTAGTCAGGGAACTATTTTAAGCTATGCACTCAGTTTTTTACATCCCAATTCAGTAAACTACCTAGTTGCCTTAAGTGGGTACATCAACGAGGAATTACTACCAGACAACATGGCAGACTTAGACATCAAAACTTCCTACTATATTTCCCATGGAACAGTAGATCAAGTAATCCCTGTAGAATGGGCACGTAAGGCCCCACCAATCTTAAATAATCTACATATTGAGAACTGTTATTCCGAATATCCAGTGGGCCACGGAGTTGCACCTCAAAACTTCTTTAGTTTCAAAGCTTGGATAGAGGAACGTTTGTAATTTTTTTAAGAAACCTCTGAATTGCTTAAAAAACCGTCTTCTTATAAATCAATTTCACAAAAACGATAGCCTCATTTAGACTACCTTTGCTAAAAAAAAGACCCAAATGCAGTTTACAGACTTACAGCTTCATCCCTCCATTTTAAAAGCGATTTCCGAAGAACGATTTCACACACCTACCCAAGTACAGGGACAAGCAATTCCGGCTATACTGGCCAAGAGAAATGTCATCGTATCTGCACAAACTGGAACTGGAAAAACAGCTGCCTTTGCCCTACCCATTATTCAATTATTATCTGAAAGAAAAGACAACGATGAAAAATTTTCTAAAATAAAATCTTTAATCGTGACACCTACCCGTGAGCTGTGTTTACAAATTGAAGACAATTTTAAAAGTTATAGTAAATACAGTAATTTAACAACCACTGCTGTCTATGGTGGAGTTTCTTTAGAACCCCAAAAAGAGATCTTAAACAATGGTGTTGACATCTTAATTGCAACTCCTGGAAGACTCATTGACTTACAAAAACAAGGTGCCATCGATTTGAGTGGCATTGAAATTTTTGTATTGGATGAAGCCGATTTAATGTTAGACATGGGTTTTATCACCGATGTAACTCAAATTGAAAGTTTGTGTCCTCGTAAAAAACAGAGCTTATTATTTTCCGCTACCATACCAGAGAAAATTGTTGAATTGTCCAAAACGATTTTAAAAAACCCTGTTACTATTAAAATCAACCCCTCAGAAACAACGGCTAAAACCATTGGACAACTTCTGTACTATTTGCCAAAGAAAAAGAAGACAGATATCTGTTTACACTTACTAAGAAATACCATCAACGGAAAAATTATTATTTTTAGAAGAACTCGAATTGGTGTTGACAAATTAGAAGAAACACTGTCTAAAAACGGGTATAAGGTCACCAGTATTCACGGTGAAAAAACGCAATTAACCAGAAATAAAGCCATAGAGGATTTTAAAGATAAAAAAGCATCTATACTTATTGCTACCGATGTTGCTGCTCGTGGAATTGACATCAACAATGTCGATGCTATTATCAATTTTGACATCCCAAACATCCCTGAAACCTATGTCCACCGAATCGGTAGAACAGGAAGAGCTGGGAAATCTGGAATTGCATTTTCATTCTGTAGCCCCGATGAAAATACTTATATCAAAAGTATTGAAGAATTACTTCAAAGACCTATTAAAGTAATTACAGATCATCCTTACCCCTTAGTACAATCAAAAAAACAAAAAGTACAACCCAATACGATCAGTCAACACAAAAAAGGAAGAAAGTCAGAAGCTTCAAAAAAAAATAAAAAACGTTGGTACTAATAGGCTAAATCTATTTTTTCTCGAACCGCATCTAAGGTTTTGATGAGGTTTTTAGAAAACTCAAACGTCATCAAATTGCTTTCTGTTTTACCAGCTCTTAAAAGCTGATTGAAGTGTTCAATTTCGTAGCTGTAACCTAATGTTTTTCGTTCAAAATCATGAATTTCTTCATTTCCATCATGAAAAATTCGAACTCTTGAAGACTCATGAAAACGACTGTGAATCTGAATACTTGCATTTTCAAACGTAAAAATGGCTTCAGTGGGAGTTTCTTCCAAAAAAGTACTCTTTAAAATTGCATGTGCGTTGGGATACTGAAAGATCATATCACAACTCGCATCAGCTCCATTTTCAAAAAAAGTAGCACTTGCTTCTATGTGCTCTGGAACCCCCAAAGTAGATAAGGCTGCAAAAATGGGATAGATTCCAATATCCAGCAGACTCCCCCCGCCAAGTTCTTTTCTAAATACTCGACTATCAGGATTGAAAGGAGCATAAAACCCGAAATCGGCTTCTAAGCCAATCAATTTCCCAAATCGTTCTTCATTGACGATCTCCAAAACAAAGGTATAATGTGGTAAGAAATACGTCCACAAGGCTTCCATTAATAGAACTTTCTGGGCTTTAGCGAGAGTAACCATTTCAGAAACTTGATGCAAATTCATGGCAAAAGGCTTTTCACACAAAACTGCTTTTTGATGCTGCAAGCAAAGCAAAGCATGTTCCTTGTGAAAACAATGAGGTGTGGCTATGTAAATAGCATCTACTTCTGGATCATTCACCATATCTTCATAGGAACCATAGGATTTTGAAGCATTGAATTCGTGTGCAAATGCATTGGCATTTTCCTGACTTCTGGAAGCAACAGCATACAAGAATGTATTGGGCACCTCAGCAAGATCCGAAGCAAATTTATGAGCGATTTTCCCAAGCCCAATAATGCCCCATTGTATATTCTTAAGCGATTTCTGATTCATTTTTTTGTTTATTAAATAGTTGAATCCCGATTGCGATCCCCATCACTAAAATACATCCCAGTAAATTTAACCATAAATACGGCAGCCAATCCAAAATAAAAATTCCAATAATAAGGGCTTGAGTAATGAATGCAGCAATAAAAACTGGGGTTCCTTTTACAAATTTAGCAAAAAATGCCAGCAAGAAAATTCCTAAGACATTTCCATAAAAAATAGATCCTATAATATTGACTAACTGAATTAAATTATCAAATAAATTCGCCACACAGGCTACCGAAATGGCAAGAATTCCCCAACCTAATGTAAACCACTTCGTCGCTTTTACATAATGAGCTTCACTCTTTTCTTCTTTCCGGTTTCTTTTGTAGAGATCGATGGCTGTAGTGCTTGCTAAGGCATTAAGTTCTGATGCAGTTGAAGATATTGCCGCGGAGAGAATAACGGCCAACAACAAGCCTATCAAACCACGAGGAAGATTGTTCAAAATAAAATGAATAAAAACATAATCCTTATCGTTCGACTCTATTTTTTCCAAAGGCTGCTCTCGATCAATTTGATCAATAATGAGTTTCGATTTTACTTTCAATTCCAAATCTCTACTATTTAACTCTTGAATTTGAGCGGTTTCTTCCCGTTGAAAACCATCTGCAAGAATTATTTTTTTACTATTTTCTATTTCAATATGTTCGGCTTCCAATTCCTTGTATCCTGATGCATAAGCTGATTTTACTACTTCCTCAGCAGCTCTTGGATTGAAATTTAAAGGAGATGGATTGAATTGATAAAACACAAAAACCATCACCCCTATCAACAAGATAAAAAACTGCATGGGGACTTTTAACAATCCGTTAAAAATCATTCCCATCTGACTCTCACGAATCGATTTTCCAGACAAATAGCGTTGCACCTGACTTTGATCGGTTCCAAAATAAGACAGCATTAAAAAAGTCCCTCCCAAAATTCCTGTCCAAACGGTATATCGATTGGATAAATCGAATGAAAAATCAATAACCTTCATTTTCCCACTTGCCCCTGCAATATCGAGTGCTTTTGAAAAAGTAATATCCGCTGGAAGCTGACTCATGATCATATAAAAAGCAATTACCATTCCAATAAAAATTACCACCATCTGCTGCTTTTGTGTCACATTTACTGCTTTGGTTCCACCAGACACAGTATAAATTATCACTAAAAATCCGATGATAATATTTAGACTTAGCAAATCCCAACCCAATACTGCCGATAAAATAATTGCGGGTGCAAAAATGGTAATTCCAGCTGCCAAACCTCTTTGGACTAAGAATAAAATTGCCGTCAAACTTCTTGTTTTCAAATCGAATCTCCCTTCTAAAAATTCATAAGCAGTATAGACTTTCAGCTTGTGATACATAGGAATAAAAACCAAGCAAATAATCACCATTGCGATCGGCAAGCCAAAATAGAATTGTACAAAACCCATTCCGCTATGAAATGCTTGACCTATAGGGTTGATAGAAAAGTAATTGCACTGGCTTGTGTTGCCATCACAGACAAACCGATAGTCCACCATTTACTATCGCTTCCTCCTTTGATATAATCAGTTACGTTCTTGTTTTTTCGGGTAACATAGGTCCCATAAATTACAATGAACGCCAAGGTAATACTTAATACAATCCAATCTATAGCATGTAATTTACTTGTAATTTCCATAGATTAAACGATAAAATAATTAGTAATGAAATAAAACGCAATTAAATAAAGAAGGTTCAAAACTAAAACCAGTGTATATGCTTTTTTCCAAATGTACTTTTGATGGTCCATGATGTGTTGCTTTAATTTAGGTAATGTGTAATTGCTGAGTAATTATTTAAAAAAAACAAACTACTCTTCTTTTCCAACAGATAACATATTGGCAAACAATTTATAAGCTCCAGAAACGCCTGCAGGTAGTTCTCTAAAAAAACTCAATCCTGTATAGATATAATTTCCCTTGCCATATTTAGCAATTAATAAACTGCCCTTTTTAGGTGTTTCACCTTTGTCATTCATCGATAAGATGGGAGTGTATTGTGCACTCCAAGAATCTGGAAAATACAACCCTCGTTCTTGCACCCAACCTTCAAAATCTTTACTAGTAATCGTATTGGGAAAGTTTAAAAGCGAATGATTATCGTCTAAAATTCGAACTTCAGCCGTCTCATCGGTTACTCTATCTCTTGACAACGATAAAGAAAATGGTGCACCAATAATTACATTCCTACTGGTATTGTATTGCACAATCATATTGCCACCATTTTCTACATAGTCCAGCAAATATTTTTGTTTAAATTGTAATTCTTTCACCACATTATAAGCTCTAATCCCCAATACAATGGCATCGAATTTCTGTAAACTTTCTGGAAGAATTTCTTCAGGATTGATCAGTGTTACAGTATAGCCAATTTGTCGTAAACTTTCAGGCACTTTATCTCCTGCTCCTTTGACATAACCAATAAAACTTCCTGCTTTTTGAATATTCAAACGAACCACTTTGGCTTCCGACTTCAACAATACAGATTGCTTTGGAATATGATCATAGTTGATTTCTACCAATTCGTCTCTATAAGATACCCCATCGGAAATTGCCACTACTTTTAGGGTTCCTTCCGACGCTTCATTCGGCGGTGTCACAAAAAAATCGACCCGTTGTTTGTCTTTTTTCTGCACAATAACGAAATCATTACTCGCAGGTGATACCTTCCAGTTTTCAGGAACTTCAATCTTCACTTCTCCAGAAACATTTCCAACTCCAGCGAGGACATCTACGGCTATTTTTTGAGTACTTCCATCTGTAAATAGAAGAACTTTATCGTGTAGTTTGGTGGTGATTTTAGGTAAAATTTCAAAAGGCTCATAAATCTCTCCCTGATCTCTCTCGGAAGTTCTTCGGACTACGTTTTTTACGATAGATATGGATTCATTTCCGATTAATAAATTGAACTGAACTTGCAAAGGTCTTGGGGTTTCTGGCTTTCCTCTGAGTTCCTGATCTTTTACTGAATACATTCCCAAAGAAGCTTCATTGACCAACCAATAAGGAGCAGAATAGACTAACGAATTGGTCGCAATGGTTGCAGCAAAATTGATTTTTTGATTGGACTTTAAAGCAGTATTTTTAGAAAGTACGTTTCCCGAAGGAAGAAAGGTAATGGATTCCAACTCAAGAAACCATTTGCTTCTGTTTAAGACTTCAAATTCAACTTCTATGGAAGCGTCGGGAATCACAGAAGAACTCACAGCAGAAGCTTCTAGGTACAAGCCAAGTGTTGCTTCGATAATTTCTAAAATCTGTTGAGATTTTATTTTTGCCCAATGTTGATCATCTAATTCTTGTATTTTACGATAGGCTTTTACAAATTCTGGAAGGTGTGTTGAGGGATGAACGAAATCGAAATCCGCTTCAATTTGATATAAAATTTCTCCAATTTCTCCTCCGTTTTTGAGACGATTCCATGTAGTATTGATTCCTGAGAATATATCATTCTTATCTTTTAAAGGGGTTCCTTTTAAAAATTCTAAAGACTCATCTTGACTCCCCCGTGTAGACAAACGTCCAAAACCTTGAGACAAATGCTGACTGCTTGCCACAGAAGCCAATTCGTTATTTGACAATCCTTTTAGCGGATAAAAAACCCCCACATCAAAAGACGTAAGTTTTCCTTTGGTGGCCTTTTGATAATCGGATTGATTCTTATAAAACCATGAAGAAGTATTGAAAAACAACCGATGGGGTTGCCATACAGATGTGAATTTTAATTGCTCAGGATATTTCGAAGAATTAGCTGCCAAATCAAAAGCCTCATAACTCAGCATCGCTGAGCTGGTATGATGCCCGTGGGTTGTTCCAGGAGTTCGGTGATCAAATCGGTTGATGATGACATCGGGTTTGAAAGTTCTAATTGCCCAAACAACATCACTTAGAACTTGTTCTTTGTCCCAAATCTGTAAAGTTTCATCGGGATGCTTAGAATATCCAAAATCGTTGGCTCTAGTAAATAGCTGAGTTCCTCCATCTATTCGACGAGCAGCCAAAAGTTCTTGAGTGCGAATAACACCTAACAACTCTCGAATTTCAGGACCTATTAAATTCTGACCACCATCGCCTCTTGTAAGAGATAAATATCCTGTTCTAGCTTTTGTCTCATTTGACAAATACGAAATCAATCGCGTGTTCTCATCATCAGGATGTGCAGCAATATACAAGGCAGTCCCAATAAAGTTGAGCTTTTGAACTTTCTCAAAAATTTGATTGGATGTGAGTTTCTCTGGTTTTTGAGATAAAAGATTCATCGAAATCAAGAGCAGTCCTATAGATAAAAAGGTGTCTTTATGCATAATTCAAGTTTGGACATTTCAACAAATGTACCTTTTTTATCAAGTAAATGATTGCAATTAACATTTTTATAACATTTATAAAAAGAGAAAAAAAATGGGGATAACCTGTTAATAAATTAATTTTTATAACCGTATAATAAGATTATATTTGTAAGACTAATTAAGAAAAAATAATCAATGAAATTTATTGTATCCAGTTCGCAATTATTGAGACAATTACAAGTTTTGGGCGGCGTTATTAATAGTAATAATACTTTACCCATTTTAGATAATTTCTTATTTGAGTTGTCTGAAAACCAGTTAAAGGTTTCTGCATCAGATCTAGAAACTACAATGAGTTCTTTGGTGGATGTAGAAAGTGATAGCGATGGTTCTATTGCAATTTCTGCACGTTTATTACTAGACACCCTAAAAACCTTCCCAGACCAACCCTTAACCTTTAAAACGGAAGGAAACAATACCATCGAAATTAGTTCAGATCAAGGAAAATATGACATGGCATACTTTAGTGGTGATGAATTTCCAAAAGCGGTTTCTTTACCCTCTCCAAGTAAAACGGTCATTCCATCGAATATCTTAGCAACTGCAATATCAAAAACAATTTTTGCTGCTGGAAATGACGATTTGCGCCCTGTAATGAGTGGTGTATTTTTTCAATTCAGCACACAGGGTTTAACTTTTGTTGCCACTGATGCTCACAAATTAGTAAAATATACTAGAACCGATGTCACTGCTGATCAAACAGCAGAATTCATCATGCCTAAAAAACCCTTAAACTTATTGAAAAGTGTTTTAGGGGGCTCTGACAATGAGGTAACTATAGAATACAATGAGGCAAACGCAAAATTCACCTTTGACAATGTGGTTTTAATTTGTCGTTTGATTGATGGTAAATATCCAAACTACGAAGCTGTAATTCCTAAGGAGAATCCAAATAAACTAACCGTTGACAGAGCTTCTTTTTTAAACTCTGTAAGACGTGTTTCAATTTTTTCGAGCAAAACAACCCACCAAATTCGTTTGAAAATGGCTGGAACAGAACTCAATATTTCTGCAGAAGATTTAGATTTTTCAAACAAAGCAGACGAACGTTTGAGCTGTGACTATCAAGGAGATGACATGCAAATTGGATTTAACTCTCGTTTTTTAAGTGAAATGTTAAATAACTTAAATTCTAATGAAGTTTTAATCGAAATGTCTTTGCCAAACAGAGCAGGAATCTTAACGCCTATCGACGGAACCGACGAAGGAGAACAAGTAACCATGTTGGTCATGCCAGTGATGCTGAATAGTTAACTGATTCAAATTTTAAAGAAATCTAAGAGACTGTCTGAAAAGACAGTCTTTTTTTTGTATGCACAACATTTAAATATAGGAACCTACATCTTTTCAACTTTACACTTTAATACTAACTACTTTTCTTTACATTTACTTCTATGAACTTCCTTGCCCATTTGTATCTTTCTCAAAACAATCCCGAGGTGATGATTGGTAATTTTATTGCAGATCATATTCGAGGAAATCGGTACGAGCATTTTTCAAAGGAAATTCAACAAGGCATCCAATTGCATCGCGAAATTGACACTTTTACTGATGCACATCACATTGTTCGAAAGAGCAAACGCAGATTGCACCAAAGATACAGACATTATGACGGAGTGATCATCGATATTTTTTTCGATCATTATTTGGCCAAAAATTGGGCACAGTATTCAGCCATTCCTTTAGCAAACTACACCAAAGCAATCCATCACTTTTTTAATAACAAATCGTCAGAACTACCCCCAAAATCACAAGAATTTATTCGCTATATGATTGAATATAATATCTTGTTCAACTACCAGCACGAAGACGGGATTGAAAAGGTTTTGAACGGAATGAACAGAAGAACTCAGGGAAAATCACAAATGCACTTGGCCATCGAAGACCTAAGAGAACTAAGCGTCGAATTTGAAGCCGATTTCACCTCCTTCTTCCATGAAGTGATTGCGTTTACAAATCAAAAACTAATTGAAATTCAAAATACCCCAACTAACTGATGAAAAAACTCCTCCTCTTTTTAAGTTGCTCTTTAGTCCTACTCCACTGCAGCCCTCCTAAAAAAACACATGGATTGACGACCCAAAACGCGATGATTGTTTCCGCCAGAGCAGAAGCCTCTCAAATTGGGGTCGCAATTTTACAACAGGGTGGAAATGCCTTTGATGCCATGGTTGCCACAGAATTGGCATTGGCAGTTGCCTATCCCTATGCTGGGAATATTGGAGGTGGTGGATTCATGGTCTACCGAAAAAACGATGGTGAAATTGGGGCCTTAGACTACCGAGAAAAAGCCCCATTAGCAGCATCCAAAAACATGTACTTGGATCACAATGAAGAGGTCATTCCAGGGAAAAGCACTCTCGGAGCATTATCGGTTGGAGTTCCAGGAACCATTGCGGGGGTTTTTGAAGTGCATCGGAAATTTGGAACGTTGAGCATTCAAGAAATTTTATCACCTGTAATTGCCTTGGCAAAAAGAGGTGTCGCGGTTACCTCAAAACAAGCTCACAGAATTGCAAACTACCAGTCTGCATTTTTAGAAGCGAATAAAGACTCCATACTGTTTCAAAAGGAGTGGAAAGAAAACGATACCATTCGTTATTTGGCATTGGCAGAAACACTGACTCGAATTCAACAAAAGGGCGCAAAGGAATTTTACAAAGGAGAAACGGCAAAACGTTTGGTGAAATTCATGCAAGAAAATGGGGGTATTCTCACTCTAGAAGATCTAGAAAAATACGAACCAAAGTGGAGAAAACCCATTCGCTTTTCCTATGATGATTTGAACATCATTTCCATGTCTCCTCCTTCGAGTGGAGGAATTTGTTTGGCACAGATCATGAATGCAATTGAACCTTTTCCATTAAACGAATATGGCCATAATTCTGTAAAAGCGATTCAAGTAATTACCGAAGCAGAGAGACGTTCGTATGCTGATCGAAGTTTCTATTTGGGAGATCCCGATTTTGTTTCGATCCCTCAAGAAGCATTGATTTCGAAAGAATATTCCCAAAAAAGAATGGCTAACTTTTCTTTTGAAAAAGCCACCCCCTCTTCTGAAGTATCGCACGGAAACATCCAAATAATCGAAAGTGACGAAACAACCCATTATTCTATTGTAGATGCGTTTGGAAACGCCATTTCAGTGACCACCACCATCAACGGAGGCTATGGATCCAAATTGTATTGTTCCGATTTAGGATTTTTTCTAAACAATGAAATGGACGATTTTAGCAGCAAACCTAGTAGTTCCAACATGTTTGGATTGGTGGGTGCTAAGGCCAACGAAATCGCCCCAGAAAAAAGAATGCTGAGCTCGATGACGCCAACCATAATTGAAAAAAACGGACAACTCTATATGATTTTAGGAACCCCTGGTGGATCGACCATTATCACTTCCGTTTTACAAACCATTTTAAATGTACACGAATTTGATATGAGCATGCAAGAAGCTGTCAATGCAGCACGGTTTCACCACCAATGGTTGCCCGATGAAATTCAATTAGAACCGAATAGTTTTTCTAGCACAGTAATTGAGAAGTTAAAAAGCTTGAACTATCAATTCACTGAAAGCGAATCGCTCGTCATTGGAAAAGTAGCAGCTATTTTGGTTTTAGAAAATGGAACATTAGAAGGAGGTGCAGACAAACGTGGTGATGATGCAGCTGCCGGTTTTTAACCAAAAAATAATAAAACTTTAAACTCTATGAAAACACAACCCTTCCATTTGGCCATACCCGTAAAAGATTTAGAAACCTGCAGAGCCTTCTACAGAGATGTTTTAGGCTGTGAAGAAGGAAGATGCGCAACACATTGGGTCGATTTTAATTTCTTTGGCCATCAATTGGTACTGCATCAAAAAGAAGGTTTTATTCCACAAAAAATATCAAATCCTGTCGATGGACATGAGGTCCCTGTCCCCCATTTCGGAGTGGTTTTAACTTGGGAAGACTGGCATCTATTAGCAGAAAAATTGAAAAAACTCAATACTCAATTTGTAATCGAACCCACCCTTCGATTTCAAGGACAGGCAGGAGAACAAGCAACCCTTTTTTTTAATGATCCTGAAGAAAATGCTTTAGAGTTCAAAGCTTTCAAAAACATTGACCAATTATTTGCAAGCTAATGCAACTCAAAGAAAGCCATATCGTTCCACAATTGGACAATCCGATTCGGTTTCAAGAATATGCCGTGGGTATTTTTAGCAGCATCCCTACTAAATCTGCCATCAAAAAAGCCATCAAAAAAGAATTGATCTTTATTGATGAGCAACTTGCTACTACTGCAAAATTCATAACAGGAGGAGAAAAAATTACCCTATTTGCTTCCGAAGTCTCCCCTCTTTTTAAACGATTCGAAATGCCTTTAGAAGTGGTTTTTGAAGATGAATATCTAGCAATCATCAACAAGCCTGCTGGAATATTAGTAAGTGGAAACACCTTCAAAACCATAGACAATGCCTTGCAACAAAATATCCAAAAGAGTCTTCAATTTGATGCAGTACGACCAAGACCAGTTCATCGCCTTGATTATCCCACAACAGGACTACTTGTTATTGGAAAAACAAGTGCTAGCATTCTTGCTTTGAACAATCTTTTTGAACAGAAAAAAATCAAGAAAACCTATTTTGCGATTTGCATTGGAAAAATGATGCCAGCAGGAACGATTCAGTTCCCCATTGATGAGAAGAATGCAAGCTCAGCATATGAAGTTCTACAAACGGCACGTTCAAAAAGATTTGAATTTTTGAATCTGGTACAACTACATCCAACCACAGGGAGAAGACATCAATTAAGAAAGCATTTGGCAGGCATTGGGAATCCGATTTTAGGAGATCAACAATATGGAATTCCAAATTTAATTTTAACTGGGAAAGGCATGTATTTACATGCTGGAATTTTAGAATTTACACATCCTTTTACCAAAGAGCCAATGAGGATTGAAAAAGAGCTCCCAAAAGCCTTTACAAAAATAATATCCTCCAAATAAAACCGTTATCTTTTCATTGAAGAAATTTTGTAAAAACAGAGCACAATGGCTGAATACGAAAAATCAAAACTAAACAGGGTTCAAAGAGGTGCCAACAGAGCAAGTTATGATGTTGAACAAATACATCGCATTGTAGATGCTGGATTTATTGGCTATGTTTCCTATGTATATGAAGGGAAAGCAATTAGCCTTCCAATGGCATACGGCAGAAGAGACAATCGGATTATTCTTCACGGTTCTAATGCCAACAGAATGCTGACTTCGCTTCTAAAAGCCAAAGAAATGAGTATGACTGTGATGCATCTCGATGCCTTAGTTATGGCACGTTCCGGATTTCATCATTCTGTGAATTACCGATCCGCTACCCTCTTTGGCACACCAAAGAAAATTGAAGAAAAAAAGAAAAAAGCGATGCCTTGTTCTGTTTAATGGAACATCTTATGAAAGGACGATGGGATGGAATTCGCGAAATGACTGAAGAAGAAATCGATCGAACTTTAGTCATCGAAATGACCATCAAAACTGCCTCTGCAAAAATTAGAGATGAAGGTGTGGCTGACGAACCCGAAGATTATAATTTGAATATTTGGGCTGGATTAATTCCTATCAAACAGATTGCTGAATACCCTGTTGCTGATCAAGGAAAGCCTCAACGTATGGAGATTCCCAAACACATTCTAGATTATTATGAAGAAAACAAAAAATAACTTCAAAAAAGAATTAAATTCGCCCTTTAACTGAATTCCAGACAAATGAAATCGTTTTTTAAAATCATAGGTACTCTTTTACTCTTGTTGATCTTGGCAGGAGGAATTTTCTTTGCCATAAAAAACGAAGCACTTCCAATTGGAGAACAAGGAATCGAAGCAGATGCTTTGGCTACAAAAATGTTGAAGGCAATGGACGTAGAGGCTTTCAAGTCCACTGAAATTTTGGAATGGAATTTTAGAAATAAACATCATTACAAATGGTTTAAAAACAATGACAGTGTGTTGGTTTCATGGGGGGGAAATAAAGTACTCCTAAACCTCAAAAATCCACATAAAAGCAGTGTTAGTGTCAATACAAAAAAGGAAACTGATTCGGAACTTATTGAAACGGCAACTGCTTACTTTAATAACGATTCTTTTTGGCTGGTAGCCCCTTACAAAGTATTTGATCAAGGGACCGAAAGAAGAATTGTAAAACAAGAAGGAAAAGCGTCTCTTTTAGTAACTTATACTTCTGGAGGAACCACACCGGGAGACTCCTATCTATGGAAATTAGATGAAAATGGAATGCCAATTTCTTTTAAAATGTGGGTTGATATCATTCCAGTAGGAGGAATCGAAGCATCTTGGGATCAACTTAAAATGACCCAATCTGGAATTCAACTTCCCACATCACACACTTTATCATTGTTTGGAATGCAACTAGCTATAGGAGCAATTGCCGCCTACAATCCAAATGCTGATCAACTAGCAAAAGAAGTTTTAAAAGCCATTCATCACGAGGCATATCAAGAAACGACACATTTAGAATGGAGTTTTGGAGGAAGACGTTTCTATAATTGGAACAAAAGAGATCATATCGTCTCAGTACGATGGGACAGTATACAGGTAGTGCTCCATCCCAATGATATTGAAAAAAGCAGTTTGTTTATCAACACAAAAAGCACCCTATCCAAAAAGGAAGAACTCATTACACAAGCAATGCATTATTTTAACAATGATAGCTTTTGGCTGGTGGGACCTCATAAATTATTTGAGAAGGGAATTCAACGAAGTATTCGAAAAGAGAATGAACAAAATGCCTTGTATGTTAAATACACCACAGGAGGATCAACTCCAGGAGATGCATATCTTTGGATCTTGGATGAAAACCACCTTCCAAAAAGTTTTAAAATGTATGTTCCATCCATGAAGATGGAAGGAATTTCTGCAACTTGGGACGATTGGATCAAAACAGAAAGTGGTACGCTATTGCCAACAAATCATTCTTTTGGTAAGGGCAGAATATTGAACATGGGCAACGTAAAAGGAACACGACAATGAACGCAAAAATTATTTCAAACGGGATCTTAAGAGCACTTGCAATTGTAGTAGGAATAGGAATTTTTCTCTATTTACTCTATCAAATTCAATCGGTCATCGTTTATATCATTATTGCAGGAATCTTATCCTTAATTACAAGACCGATGACCTTATTTTTAAGAACAAAATTGCGATTTCCAAATTCTATTGCAGTGATGACGACCATGATCTTTATGCTCGCTTTGTTGGCGGGATTGATTGGGTTATTTATCCCCTTAATCGCAGAACAAGGAGACAGTTTGTCTTTATTACAAGTAGATAGCTTACAAAAAAACATTCAGGATATTTTCAACCAAATTAATTCCTATTTTTCTTCAAAAGGAATTGATGTACTCTCTGAAATTAAAAACATGGACATCCTGACTCAATTCAAAGAAATTCCAAACCTCTTAAATTCGGTTGTTGGTGCTGTAGGTTCGATTAGCGTAGGCCTGTTTTCGGTTTTATTCATTTCGTTTTTCTTTATGAAAGACAGTAAAATATTGAAAAATGGACTTCTTCTTTTAGTTCCAAGTACTACCAAAGGAAGATTTTCCGATTCGTTGGAAACCATTAACAGTTTACTCTCACGCTATTTTATCGGTTTGATTTTACAAATCAGCATCCTCTTTATTTTGTATACCATCATCCTCTTGATTTTCGGAATCAACAATGCTATTGTCATTGCTTTTTTGTGTGCCTTACTCAATTTGATTCCCTATGTTGGACCATTGATTGGTGCTGTTATTATGTTTATCCTATCAATGACCAGCAATATCGGTCAGGACTTTCAAACAGTCATTTTACCCACAACTACCTATGTGATGATCGGATATTTCATTGCTCAAATAATTGATAATTTTGTAAGTCAACCCAAAATTTTCTCTAAAGCTACCAAAGCACATCCTTTAGAAATTTTCTTGGTAATCATCATTGGAGGTCTTTTATTTGGAATTACCGGAATGATCACTGCAGTCCCAATGTATACAGCATTGAAAGTGATTTTAAAAGAATTTTTATCTGAAAATAATATTGTAAAAACACTCACAAAAGACCTATAACTTTCTTTGAATCCAGCAATTCTCCATCCAGAAGTACAGCAATTTATTTCAGAAAATACTGACTCTGAAATTACAAATCTAATTTTAAAAGGGAGTCCTTTTCCAGAAATTACAATTCAAGAATTGGCAAATCAGATTCTAGCCAAACAGAAAGCTGAAAAGAAACTTCCCACTTGGTTTGCTCACAATACTATTTATTATCCTGCGAAAATCAGCATAGAGCAAACTTCATCAGAAATTGCTGCTCGCTATAAATTAGAACTAGTCTCTGGGAAATCAATCATCGATCTTACTGGAGGTTTTGGAGTTGATACCTTCTACTTTTCAAAGCTATTTTCAAAGGTTGTTCATTGTGAAATCAATAGTGATCTTTCTGAAATTGTAGCACACAATTATCAACAATTAGGCATTAACAATGTGGAGTTTTTTTCGGGAAACGGGATGAACTATTTAAAACAAGTGCATCAAAAATTTGATTGTATTTATATCGATCCTTCCCGAAGAGACGATGTCAAAGGAAAGGTTTTTTTATTAAAAGATTGTTTGCCTTATGTACCCCCAAAAATTGATTTTTTGTTTGAAAAAGCTACGCAAATACTGATCAAAACCTCACCAATATTAGACATTAGTAATACGATCAATGATTTAAAAAACGTAGAAAAAGTAAGGGTATTTGCACTTAATAACGAGGTGAAAGAATTACTTTTTGTTTTGAAAAAAGACTATGTTGGCAAAATCTTGATTGAGGCAGTCAACGTTCAAAAAGAAGCAATTCAAAAAATAGAATTCGTTCATCAATCCGATACAACGTCCAGCTATGCCCCACCCCTCTCATTCGTTTACGAGCCCAATGCTGCCATCTTAAAATCTGGAGGTTTTCATGAAGTTGGGCAGCAATTTCAGCTTCAAAAATTACATCAACATTCGCATTTATATACCTCCGACAGCTTGGTTTACTTTCTGGAAGAGCTTTTTCTGTAACGCATTGCATTCCCTATGACAAAAAGAAAATCAGAAAATTGCTTCCTAATCAAAAAGCAAACGTTACCATTCGGAATTTCCCAAAAAGTGTTGCTCAAATTCGTAAAGAAACACGCATCAAAGAAGGAGGAACAGATTTCCTATTCTTCACTACTGATTGCAATAACAAGCACATTGTTCTTTTTTGTAAAAAAGTATAACCTTCCAGAACTTTGCCCAATTTTCATACTAATACAAGGACATTTTTAGTAAGTTTGTAGTAAATCCATTTCAGTAAAGATGCAGATCCTCAATTATCAAGGTTTACAAATCATCCAAAATTCTCATTACAAAAAGGAGGACGCCTTAGTGATTGAAGCAGCACTTCAAATCAACATCAACAATACTCCCTATACAGTGGTGATGCGAACACCAGACAACGACTTAGAACTTGTTAGGGGCTTATTGTATGCCGAAGATATTTACAAAAAAAGTACTCCTTTTATATTTGAAGTCGTTGAAGAAAAAGATAACTTTGAAAGCGTCGTAAACATTACCGTTCCTAAAGATCAACTCGGAAAAGGATATCTAAACAAACGAACCTTACTCTCGGTTTCTTCGTGCGGAATTTGTGGAAAAAAAGAACTAAAAGATCTGAATGTTTCAGGAGAAAAAATCAATCTTCCCGATGCAGTCCTAACTCAAAACATTCAAGCTATGTTTGGAATTTTGCATCAACATCAAGAGGCATTTAAAAGCTCTGGAGGAAGTCATGCCGCTGCACTTTTCAACCGAAAGAATGAGCTTTTGAGCATCAAAGAAGATATTGGACGACACAATGCAGTGGATAAAGTAGTGGGGGATTTATTACTCAAAGATCAATTGCAAGACGCTACTTTTATGTTGGTAAGTGGGCGGGTTTCTTATGAAATCGTTTCCAAGGCCTTTATAGCGAAAATCCCAATCATAGTAGCAGTATCAGCCTGTTCTTCCCTTGCTGTTGACTTTGCTAAAGAATTTGGAATTTGTTTAATCGGATTTGCCAGAGGAGAAAAAATGACCCTCTATGCCAACCCAAATTATCTGACAAAGTAATCATGGAAGACAAACCACAGGCACAAACCCCCACGACCCTGACTGGCATTGAATTGACAAAAATTCCCAGCTCAGCAGTGGGAGTCAAAGCTATTGCATCGGCACTATCGCATATCTCAAATGAGGTGGGCTTGATTAAGGGAATTGGTTTGCTCAAAAATATCAATCAAAAAAATGGATTTGATTGTCCAGGTGCGCCTTACCAGATCCAGATGCAAAGCGAGCCTTTCTCGCTGAATATTGCGAAAATGGTGCAAAAGCAATAGCAGAAGAAGCTACTAAAAACAAAGTTTCTCCTTTATTTTTCGCAACACATTCGGTAAAAGAACTTTCCAAATTATCTGATTATGAAATCGGAAAAAGTGGACGAATTACCCACCCCATGTATTTGCCACAAGGAAAAGATCATTACGAAGAAATTTCATGGAAAACAGCCTTTGAATTGATTGGAAAAGAACTAAATCAATTAGAGACTCCCGATGAAGCGATCTTTTACACCTCTGGAAGAACCAGCAATGAGGCGGCTTTTTTATATCAGCTGTTTGTTCGAGAATTTGGGACCAATAATTTACCTGACTGTTCAAACATGTGTCATGAATCCAGTGGAGCAGCACTTACAGAAACGTTAGGAATTGGAAAAGGATCAGTGACCCTAGATGACTTCAATCATGCAGACTTGGTCATTGTGATCGGTCAAAATCCTGGGACAAATCACCCACGTATGCTGAGCGCTTTGAGTGAAACAAAACTCAAAGGCGGAAAAATCATAACCATTAACCCCCTACCAGAAGTTGGGTTACTCAATTTTAAAGACCCACAAAATCCCTTGAAGTGGGTTGGCAAAGGACAAGATTTGACAGATCTTTATCTCCAAGTAAAAATCAATGGAGATGTAGCCCTGTTAAAAATCATTCTCAAATTGATGAAAGCCAAGGAGGAGGAAAACCCTAAGAGTGTTTTTAACCACGACTTTATCAACGAAAAAACAGAGGGAATAGCAGATTTTCTTTCTGATTTGGACAACTATACGATAGAAGACTTGATAGCTCAAACTGGTTTAAATTTGTCTGCTATTGAAAAAGCAACCGAGTTAATTATTCAGAATGAACGAATTATTGTCTGTTGGGCAATGGGATTGACCCAACATAAAAATTCTGTAGACAATATTCGAGAGATTGTAAATTTACTTCTTCTTAAAGGAAGTATTGGAAAAAAAGGTGCTGGAACCTGTCCTGTTCGAGGCCATTCCAACGTTCAAGGAGATAGAACTATGGGGATATGGGAGAAACCCTCTGAAGCATTTTTAGACCGATTAGAAAAAGAATTTTCTTTTAAAGCCCCTCGAAAACACGGTTTTGATGTGGTAGGAGCCATCGAAGCGATGCAGCAACAAAAAGCCAAAGTCTTTATCGGACTCGGAGGCAATTTTATTTCGGCAACTCCAGATACCGAATTTACAGTCAGGGCTATGCAAAATTGTAGTCTTACGGTGCAAATCTCAACTAAACTAAATCGTAGTCATCTCATTCACGGAAAAAAAGCATTGATCCTCCCCTGCCTAGGTCGTTCTGAGAAAGACATTCAATCCTCGGGAGAACAATTTATTTCAGTAGAAAACTCGATGGGAATTGTGCATCAATCCAAAGGACATTTGACACCGCATTCCACACAGCTGTTAAGTGAACCCACAATTGTTGCCCAAATGGCAGCTGCAACCCTACAACAGTCTGTCACAAATTGGTCTGAACTAAGTTCTAATTACGATTTGATTCGTTCTAAAATAGAAGCTACCATTCCTGGTTTTGAAAATTTCAATCAGCGTATTCGAATTCCAGGCGGTTTCTCTTTGCCAAATAACGCACGAGAAAACGACTTTCGTCCAACAAAAACAGGAAAAGCGAATTTCACACTCAACAAACCCTCTGAAATTCAATTGAAAGCCCATCAGTTTTTGATGATGACCATTCGAACACACGATCAATACAATACTACAATTTATGGATTGGACGACCGCTATCGTGGAGTATTGAATGAGCGTAGAATTATTTTTATGAACCCAAAAGATATGGAACGAGTAGGACTTCAGAAATTAGACAAGGTAGATCTTACCAGTCATTTTAAAGGAGAACAACGACATGCTTTGGGCTTTTTAGTTGTTCCATACAATATACCGAAGCAGTGCACTGCTACCTACTTTCCAGAAACTAATGTTCTAGTACCTCTTCAAAGCAAGGCAGATATCAGCAATACTCCAGCTTCAAAAACAGTGATTATAAGCCTTAAAAAAAGTTAGAATGAAAAGATACTTTTGGATTTTTTTATTGGCTCCAATTGGAATGGTCACCGCGCAAGAAATCCCAACCCAAAAAAACCAAAAAGTATTCGGACAAGTTGATTTTTTGTCGATTCATATGCCTGATACAACCATTCCTGATGAAGCAAATATGGGCTTTACAGGAATTCATTATAACTTAAAAATGAATGATTGGAGCTATGCAGGTGTTGCTATTTACGGCAGTGTTACAGGACAAAGAGGAGGCTTTTTTACTCTTGGCGCCAATCTTGGAATTCAAAAAAACATCTTCAAGAACTTCTTTATAGACAGTGGAATTCACTTTGGAGGTGGGGGTGGTGCAGCTGCACCCGACGGAGGAGGCGCATTTATATTGGGTCATGCCAATTTAGGATATCATTTTCCTTATTTCTCTATCACAGCGGGTTGGAGTGCCATTGATTTCTTTGATGGGGGGTTGATTCAAAATCAGCAATGGAATGCAGCGCTACAGGTCCCTCTTTCCTTTGACTTCGCTTCACATCGACCCCATGAAAAAGAGTATGCCATAAAAGCTTTTCAAGATACTCCTTGGCATCAAAAACCGAAGAAAATAGGACTGCTTTTGCATTTGAACAATTTACGAGTGGATGACAAGGTTGCCAATACAGAAAATGAATATTTGATCGGACAAACCATCCGTTTAGCAGGATTTGAATTTGATGTCTACCTTAATAAAAAATGGTTTGTATTTATAAAAGCAGATGGTGCTTATCACGGAATTCAAGCAGGATACATGGATGTCCTTATGGGTGGTGGTTATGAGTTTTCGATGAATAAAAACCGTACGCATCTTCTTGCCAAATTGGGCTTTGGTGCAGGGGGTGGTGGAGGTGTAGACACCCGAGGAGGTTTTTTACTCTATCCTGATGTATCAATAGAACAAAAAATCTCAAAGGGAATTTCTCTTAGTATTAACAAAGGATACCTCTTTACCCCTGACCGACATTTTTTTACTTCAACCTATGGAGTTGGGTTAAAGTATACTGCCCATGTAAATGGTTCTCAATCCAAAACAAAAACCTATACATCTGGAAAATTCAAAGGCTTTGAATTTTCGCTAAGCCAAGAGCTGTATTGGAATGCAAAAAGAGGTAGCAATCCTACTGAAAATTTACAACAAATATCCATGCAACTTAATGTAGAATTGAATCAGCACCTTTATATCGCGGGGCAAACCTCTTTTGCAAATTTTGGAAATGCAGGGGCTTATGCTGAGGGAATTGTTGGATTTGGTGTAAAAGTGACTCCATTCCCAGCACTTCAAACAAGTTTTTTCTCGCAAATTTTGACGGGTGCAGCTGGAGGTGGAGACATCAAAACCAAACAGGGATTGATTGTAAAGAGCAGTTTTGGAATCGATCAACCTCTTGGTGATACACTCTCATTTCAGCTGTCTGCAGGCTTTGTAAAATCTTTGGGTGGTGGACTCAACAGCCCACTACTAAATGTAGGTCTCAAGTACCGTTTTTCGTATTTACAATTGAAATAGTTCAGTGTGTACTCCTTCAACAGCAAGCATTGATTGAAACCAGTATCATACAACAAGCTACACAAAGCTATAAGTGATCATCTCAAAATTCACTTGGATTTTCTTGGAGCTCCTTAATTTAAAGGAAAGGGATTTTTTTATTGTTTAGTGTAATCGAAAAAAATAATTGGCTACTTGGGCAAAATATTTTTTTCATATTTATTGTGGATCATTATAATTGATAATCCAAAGAGAACAGCTGCAACGATTAAAATAGTACTTACTATTCCACTTACTCCAAAGGACATTCGGATTAAAATCGTTGAAACTATAAATCCAGAATTTCTAATTATTTTATGAAATTTATTTGTGTAAAAAAAGGAGATCAACAAGAGAACGACATCTACCAATATTAAAACTGTAAAAAATTCGTCAAAAAAGAGGTTATTAATTGTTTCAAAACTAGGTAAATTATTAGAGGTAAAAGAAATATCGGAAGCCCAATTAAAAAGAGTAACTACAGCCATTATAAAAAATATGGGAACAAGAACGATCGCAATTATCTTCTTTCTGCTAACAAATCGCTCAATTCTTGATTTACTCTCATCGGATGGTAGGGACTTCATGGCCCCTCGTTTTTCAAACTGATAAATAAGGTAGAAAAGAATGATTGAAGCCAAAATATCATAGGTAAATTGTAAATCTCCTTTAATCTCGAACCAATCTGATGACAATTCAATAGCAGATAAATCTTTAAATAATTTTCGAATAATTATGAGTGCTATAATTTCGTACTGTTTGGTAATGTAAGTAGTAAATGACTTCGGTAAATAATAAATTAATAAATAAACTTCATAAATAAGGATAAATGAAAATGGGGTGTAAATTGCCGATATTGGATTTTTAAATAAATCTGAGGCTAAATGAAAATTTAGAATATTAAATTTTGCTAAGGTAGATGAACATTAAGTGGATGAAAAATCCAAATAGTGCAACATAGAGTATTGTTTTTTCAATTCGCCTTTTGGCATTCTCAGATAGAAAAAATTGAAACAGTGTATTTGATAAATTCATATGCTAATTATTCTGATACCTCTAACCTAACATTGTTGTGGAAATTAGTTGTGTTATTAAACACTAAAGTTAACAAATTAAAACTGAACAGAAGAAACTCACGAGTTTGCATAAACAAAATAAAGACAAACAATAAGCGTTTAGTGGCGTCCGTTCAATTTTTTTTCTATGTTTATGCACTCCTTTGATGCATTCTTTTCTCTTTCATACAGAGGATGTTCTCCGATTTGTCAATAAAGGTAAATATTCAGTTCAAACATTCGAATTTCATCGAAAGGGTTAGAACCATATTAAATGATGGATCTATGAAACCTACAGATTTTTGGAAGTGAGAAATGTGATCTTATTTTTAAGAGAAATTCAAACTAGAAGAAGCCATTTGAAACCTGAGTTTTACCCAACAAAAAAGCCTCACATTTCTGTGAAGCTTTAAGTGAGCCCTGCAGGATTCGAACCTGCGACCGCCTCCTTAGAAGGGAGGTGCTCTATCCAGCTGAGCTAAGAGCCCGTAATTTTAGAGTTGTTACGACCAACTGTGTCGGGGTGGCAGGATTCGAACCTGCGACCTCCTCGTCCCAAACGAGGCGCGATGACCGGGCTACGCTACACCCCGAGTGCAATTTTCTTAGCGGAGAGACAGGGACTCGAACCCTGGCGACAGTTACCCGTCGACAGATTAGCAATCTGCTCCATTACCACTCTGGCACCTCTCCTTTTGACATCAAAAACAAGTTTGATATTAAAAATTGCGAGTGCAAATGTAGTATTACAATTGCACTTTTGCAAGGTTAATTTAATATATTTCGTATTTTTTTATTCGGGATATTCCACCCTCAAATGATAGATATTCAGTAACTTTTTCTTTATCACCTTCTTAATGATTTCAATCTCTCTAAAAGTAATGTCAGAATTTAAAAATTGACCATCATTCATCTGTTTATCGATAATTTTATTGATCAATTCATCTATTAACAAAGCCGAAGGTATTTTGATACTTTTTGAAGCAGCTTCTGAAGCATCACACATCATTAGAATTGCCGTTTCTTTCGAAAATGGAATGGGTCCTTTGTATTGAAATTTGGTCATATCTACATCTGGATTTTGTTCTTTCTCCTTCATATAAAAATAATAGGTAGTACTCGTTCCGTGATGGGTTCGTATAAAATCGATAATTCGATCTGGAATATTGTATTTTTTTGCCAATTCAATCCCCTTAATCACATGATCCGTGATGATTTTAGAACTATCCACTGGAGACAAATCACTATGTGGATTGACAGCTGTAGTTTGGTTTTCTGTAAAATACAAAGGGTTGAGTATTTTACCAATATCGTGATACAAAGCTCCTGTCCGAACCAACATCGAATTTGCACCGATTTCGTTGGCAGCAGCTTCAGCTAAATTTGCCACTTGCATTGAATGCTGGAAAGTTCCGGGTGCCTTTTCATTCAATTCTCGTAAAAGTTTACTGTTAGTGTTTGAAAGCTCTAGCAAGGTAACATCTGAAACCAATCCAAAAACCTTTTCGTAGACGTAGATAAAAAAGATGGATAAAAAAGATAAAACCCCGTTGGCAGCAAACATCATAAAATAATTTCCGTTTATTTGCGAAGCATCTCCTTCTTTGATAATAGAAAAGGCAAAATAGGTTAGCATGTAGATCAGGGTAATTTGCCCCACAGAAATAAACAAGTTGGCTCTTTTGTACAATTCTGAAACGGTAAGAATGGTTACTATCCCTGCAATAATATGTAAGTAAATAAACTCGAAACTATTGGGAACAATAAAGCCCAAGAGCAAAATGGTTAATACATGAGTAAACAAGCCCAAACGTGCATCAAAAAATGCTTTTAAAACAATTGGCAATACACTCAATGGCACCACATATAAAAAATCTGAATTGTATTTAATTACCAAAGTCTGAATAAAAATCATGAAAAAAACATTCAGATAAATAAAGGTGACCTTATTATTATTGTTAAATATTTCAATTCGATATTTATGCAAAAAAAGGAGCAACATTAACAATGCCAAAGAGACCAAGATAGTGTATCCGAACACAATCCAATTGTAATAAGAAGCTGTCCAAACTTTGGATTCAAATTCACTTTTTAATGAATTCAATATGGCTAGCTTTTCTCCCTCCACCAAATCTCCTTTCATGATGATCAGTTTCCCCTTAGACACCATTCCTTTGGTATAAGAAATGGCATCCATTTCGGTTTGTGTCATTTTTTTGGTAAAAACCTCATCAAAAGAAATATTAGGCTGTATAATTTCTGATAAAATATCTAAAACATTGTTTTTTACAGTACTATTTTGATCATCTTCTAATTCTTTTTTAATTTCTAAAAAGACACGATTGGAATTTAGGAAGCTCTTGTAGGGAACATCAGAGATTTGATTGTTCTTCTTGAGAATTACCATGCTATTCTCGTCTGTAACAACGCCTTCACTGGTCACTTCTAAAAAACCGTTGGCATATACATTTTGAATAATTTTTTCTCCTTTGTTTTTATAAAAACTAAGAACCGAATTGCTGATAGAATCTCTTATTGCGAGAGCAAGCATGCGATTATCAAATCGCCTCAATACCTCATCTTCGATTGTCGAATTACTTAAAAAATAAATCTTGGAATTGGTAAGAACCTGTTTCTTTTCCTGTTCAATTTCTGCTTTTGTTTTCTGAATTGCAAAATCAAAAGTCGCATACAGGTTTTCGTATTTCCATACTTTCCCATTGTTAAATTCATATTTAAACTGCCCCCCTTTTGGAAACAAGTACACAATTGCAAATGTGGTTACTAAAAACAGTAGTACTTTGTAGATTACTGTATTATTTTGATAAATTTTATTTATAAAATTTTGCATAGAAAAGAAATTTCAACAACAAACTTACTGTAAAAAAATCAAGCTTTAAAATTCACTGGGGCATATAAAAGTTAAATTCATTAAAAATGGTTATTTTAGCAGTAGTAAATATCCAAAAAATGTCTTGTTCATGAAAGAAGTAGTTATTGTCTCTGTAGCGAGAACTCCTATCGGTAGCTTTATGGGGAGTTTAGCTTCAATACCGGCAACAGAATTAGGTACTATAGCTATTAAAGGAGCTTTAGAAAAAATTCAATTAGACCCCAATTTAGTGGACGAAGTATTTATGGGAAATGTTGTTTCTGCAGGCTTAGGACAGGCTCCTGCAAGACAAGCAGCTCTAGGTGCAGGAATTCCCAATACAGTACCCTGCACTACAGTTAATAAAGTTTGCTCTTCTGGGATGAAGTCCATAATGCTAGCAGCACAAGCAATTGCAATTGGAGATGCTGACGTTGTTATTGCTGGAGGAATGGAGAACATGAGTCAGATACCCCATTATCAACATGCAAGAAATGGCAACAAATTTGGCCCCATTACCTTAGAGGATGGCTTGCAAAAAGACGGATTGGTAGACGCTTACGAAAAAGTAGCCATGGGGGTTTGCGCCGATGAATGCGCAACTAAATATGGATTTTCTAGGACTGATCAAGATGCTTATGCAATTCAATCATACAAACGCGCTGCTGCTGCTTGGGAAGCAGGAAAGTTTGCAGAGGAAATTGTTCCCGTGGAAATCCCACAACGTCGTGGAGCTCCAATTCTTTTTTCGGAAGATGAAGAATATAAAAATGTACACATGGAAAAAATTCCAGCATTGCGTGCTGCCTTTACAAAAGACGGTACTGTTACAGCTGCAAACGCTTCGACAATCAATGACGGTGGCGCTGCACTAGTATTAATGTCAGCAGAGAAGGCAAGCGAATTGAAGCTATCCCCTATTGCAAAAATCAGAAGTTATGCAGACGCTGCACAAGAACCAAAATGGTTTACGACAGCACCTTCAAAAGCAATTCCAAAAGCCCTTGAAAAAGCAAATCTTTCGATAGAAGAAGTTGATTTTTTTGAATTGAACGAAGCTTTTTCTGTTGTAGGTTTAGCAAATATGAAAATCTTAGAAATTACAGCTGATCGAGTAAATGTAAATGGAGGAGCCGTTTCTTTAGGACATCCTTTGGGAGTTTCTGGTGCAAGAATTGTAATTGCTCTCACCTCAATTTTGAAACAAAACAACGCCACTATTGGTGTTGCTGGAATTTGTAATGGTGGCGGTGGCGCAAGCGCAATCATTATTGAAAGACAATAAATATTACACTCATTAATACACGCCATTTGTTATACGGAATTTGTAATTTAAGCACAGTACCGCTTCGTCTGGAAGCCGCTGATCCATCAGAAATGGTGAACCAAATTTTATTTGGTGAACATTTTGAGATATTGGAGCAAGATAAAAAGTGGAGTAAAATTAGACTTTTCCACGATCATTACGAAGGCTATGTCGATAATAAGCAATTTGAACAAATTACAGAAGAAGTATTTAGACAACTCTCTGAAACAATGCATCAGTATTCAGGCGAATTTGTGGACTTTATCACCGATTCAAAAAATGAATTGACCACCATCCCTATCGGATCTTGTTTGCCTTTTTTTGAAAACAATTTTTTACAAATCAACGATACTCAATTTTCGTACGAAGGACGTGTTCTTAACAAACAATTACCCAAAGAAGAGCTTATTCAAAAAGCCTTTCTCTTTTTGAATGCTCCCTACTTATGGGGAGGAAGAACGCCTTTCGGAATTGACTGTTCGGGTTTTACACAAATGGTCTATAGACTCTGTGGACATTCTTTATTAAGAGACGCAAAAGAACAAGCATCTCAAGGAGAGGTGCTGAGTTTTATCGAAGAAAGTGAAGCGGGAGATTTGGCATTTTTTGACAACGAAGAAGGAAACATTACTCATGTTGGAATCATCATGAACGATTATCATATTATTCATGCTCACGGAAAAGTTCGTATAGACACCTTAGACCATAGTGGCATCTACAATGTAGACCTTCAAAAGCACACACACAAACTAAGAGTTATTAAAAAAATTATATAGACAAAAAAAAACCGAAACAATTGTTTCGGTTTTTTTTATCTCTAGGAGCTACTATTTCATTTCATTGTACAACGCTCTATACTCTTTCGATTTCTCATCCATTTCTAAAGTGTCATAGATGTTTAAAAGGGTTTTTACAGTATCGATAGATCTTTTGATTTGGTCTGCTTTTTCCAAGTAAGGCATTGCAGTTCTACAAACTTCTCTTTGCTTCTCCTCTAACTCATCGTATTTCTTAAAGTCATTCAAATTTGCATTCATTTCTTCAATGATTGCAACTCTTTCATTTAAGATAGAATAAGCAAGATTTAAATAAGCGTCTCTATATTCAGGATCTAATTCAATTGCCTTTTTATAATATCCTTCAGCAATTTTATTCTTTTTCTGGTTATAATTCACAACTCCTAAGTTGAAAAACAAGTTTGGGTTGGTTGGATCCATCTCGACTGCTTGCTCCATTAATTCTCCAAATAAATCCATTTTTTCCAATTTAATATACAATTCAGCTTCTGCTAACAGTAAATTTAAATCTTCTGGATTATCAGCTCTTGCTTCTTTAATAGCAATAATCGCTTCATCAACTTTCCCCTGATCTTTTAAAATCAAGGCGATGTTCTTAACAATAGTAGCTCTCTTTGACTCTGATACTTGATCTTCTGGATTGGTATAAGTTCCTAATTTCACAAAAAGATCTCTTTGACTTTTAGAACCAATATTTTCTACACCTCCAGTTTCCACATTGGTGGCTAAATATTCGGTAGTAATTCCTGTGTACCCACTATCTTTCAACTCTTTGTAATAAACCAACGCAGTATCAAAGTCTCTAGCTTGTGTAGCACTCACTGCTGCATTAAACATAAAAGCCGTATCAATTGGATTCAACTTGTAGGTTAAGTAAAAAAGCTTTGCTGCATTTCCATAATCTTGATCCGTATTGTATAATTGCAAGGCTTTTTCTGAAACTTCCGTTCTCAATTGATCTAAAATTGGTCTTGCTTTACTAGAGTATCTTTGTTTTCCGATTTCATCCTCGTAAGCAAAAAGTGTGCTAAAAGCATCAGCTGCTGCTGTATAATCCTTTTGTCCTGCATAAGCCTGCGCTTTGAAGAAATAAAATTTAGCTGTACTTTTTGCATCCATATTCCCCAACAAAGCTTCGGCAGCAGTAATAGCAGTTAGTGCATCTGCATACTGTTCTTTTTTAATGGCTTTTTCAGCTGCTTTTAATTCATTTTTTTGAGCGAAAACTCCTATCGACATCAATGCGAACGATAACGCTATAATTTGTTTTTTCATGATCTTAATTGTTAAATTCTATTTTTCTACTATTCTTGATTTTCGGTTGAATCATTTTCGGTTGAATCCTCTTCAATTTTTATGCCATCTTCATTTTGTGTTTCAGATAGCTCATCAGCATCCTCTTCAACATCTTCTTCATGCGCTACTTTGGCTACGGCAGCAATACTGTCTGAATCTTTAATATTAATCAACCGCACCCCTTGTGTTGCACGTCCCATTACTCTTAAATCTTCTACAGCCATTCTGATCGTTAACCCCGATTTATTGATGATCATCAAATCGTTGGAATCATCTACGTTTTTAATTGCTACTAAATTACCCGTTTTTTCTGATATATTTAAAGTTTTTACACCTTTTCCTCCTCGATTGGTAATTCTGTAATCTTCTAGTTTAGAGCGTTTTCCGTATCCTTTTTCTGAAACAACTAAGATGTTACTCTCCATGTCGTTTACGGCAACCATTCCAATCAATTCATCTTCTTCATTTTGTAAAGTAATTCCTCGAACACCAGATGCTGTTCTTCCCATTGGACGGGTTTTGGCCTCTTCAAAACGAATTGTTTTACCAGATTTCAAAGCCAACATCACTTGACTATCTCCTGTGGTCAATTTTGCTTCTAGCAGTTCATCACCATCCTTGATTGTAATTGCATTGATACCGTTTGTTCTTGGACGAGAATATTGTTCTAAAGAAGTCTTTTTAACTTGACCTTTCTTGGTTGCCATAATTACATAATGACTATTGATGTATTCTTCGTCTTTCAAATCTTGGGTTACTAAGAAAGCTTTAACCTTATCATCTTGCTCGATATTGATTAAGTTTTGCATAGCACGTCCTTTGGTGTTCTTTCCTCCTTCTGGAATTTCGTAAACTCGCATCCAAAATACTTTCCCTTTTTGCGTAAAGAACATCATGTATTGGTGATTCGTTCCAACAAACAAGTGCTCTAAGAAATCTTCATTTCTAGTAGTTGCACCTTTTTGACCTCTACCTCCTCTATTCTGAACTTTATATTCATCAAGATTCGTTCGCTTTAAGTACCCTGCATTCGAAATGGTAACCACTACTTTCGTATCAGGAATCATGTCTTCAATTCGCATGTCTCCTCCAGCGTATTCAATCACGGATCTTCGCTCATCACCGTATTTATCTTTGATCAATAATAATTCATCCTTGATAATTTGGTAACGTCTAGGCTCATTCTCTAAAATGTCTTTTAAATTTGCAATCGTAGCAATAATATCATCGTATTCTGCACGTAACTTGTCTTGCTCCAGACCAGTTAACTGACGCAAACGCATTTCGACAATTGCTTTGGCTTGAATTTCTGTCAATTCAAAACGGGCAATCAACGCTTCTCTTGCTTCATCTGCATTTCCACAAGCTCTTATAATTTTAATCACTTCATCAATATTGTCTGACGCAATAATTAATCCCTCTAAAATATGAGCTCTTGCTTCTGCTTTTTTCAATTCAAATTCAGTTCTACGAACGACAACTTCATGCCTGTGCTCTACGAAATAATGAATTAGTTGCTTTAAGTTTAATTGTTCTGGACGTCCTTTGACTAAGGCGATATTGTTTACGCTAAACGACGTTTGCAATTGAGTGTACTTGTATAATTTATTGAGAACGATATTAGGAATGGCATCTCTTTTTAAAATGTACACAATACGCATTCCATTTCGATCCGATTCGTCACGTATATTTGCAATTCCTTCTAATTTCTTTTCATTGACCAATTCCGCAGTTTTCTTAATCATTTCTGCTTTGTTGACCTGATAAGGGATTTCTGTAACAATGATACACTCTCTTCCCTTCACTTCCTCAATAATGGCTTTAGCACGCATTACAATACGTCCACGGCCAGTATGAAATGCGTCTCTTACTCCATCGTAGCCATAGATCGTTCCTCCAGTAGGAAAATCGGGAGCAGTGATGTGTTGCATGAGTTCATCAATATCAATATCTCTGTTTTCAATGTAGGCTATGGTTCCATTGATAACTTCTGTTAAATTGTGTGGCGCCATGTTGGTAGCCATCCCAACTGCAATCCCAGAAGCACCATTGACCAATAAATTTGGAATTCGAGTAGGTAATACGGTTGGTTCCTGTAAAGTATCATCAAAATTAAGTTGATGATCAACGGTGTCTTTTTCAATATCCGCCAACATATCCTCCGATATCTTCTGCATTCGGACTTCCGTATAACGCATAGCTGCAGGAGAATCTCCATCTACAGAACCAAAGTTCCCTTGACCATCGACCATCATATATCGTACGCTCCAGTTTTGAGCCATACGCACCATCGAATCGTAAACAGATGTATCTCCATGAGGGTGATACTTTCCTAAAACTTCCCCAACAATTCTTGCTGATTTCTTATACGATCCAGTTGCTTTAATTCCCAACTCATGCATTCCAAACAAAACTCTTCTGTGAACAGGTTTTAAACCGTCTCTTACATCGGGTAAGGCTCTTGAAACTATCACTGACATCGAGTAATCGATGTATGCAGATTTCATCTGCTCTTCAATGTTAATAGGAATTAACTTTTCTCCGTCTGCCATATCTAATCTATATAATTTTTAATCCTTTTTTTTAAACAAGGCAAGATACTATTTTTGATACTATCTACAAAGGTTTAAGTCTTTCTAATCAGGAAGAGTTATCAACATTTTTTAATAATTTTTAACCGTCTTTTATCTTACTGATTTTCAGCCTTTTTTAGCCCTTTTAAACAAGAAAATCCGATAGATTTTTGTGCTTCCTCATTTTTTTGTATTTTTCTACTAAATTTCCTCCAAAAAAAGGATTAAATTTACATGAATAAAGAAAGAATATATGGACGACAATTTTTCACCAAAGGTTAGAGATGTAATTACATTCAGCAAAGAAGAAGCGATACGCTTAGGGAACGATTTTATCGGTACAGAACATCTTCTCCTAGGACTGATTCGGAAAAAAGATGGGAAAGCGGTAGAAATTTTAACCTCTTTCGATGTCGACTTTATTCTGTTGCGAAAAAAACTAGAACAATTAAATCCTGCTGAGCCAACATTGTTGCCTCGCGAGGGTAAGAAAAATCTTCACCTAACTAGACAAGCCGAAAAAGCCCTTAAAACTACTTTTTTAGAGGCCAAATTATATCAAAGTGAATCGATCGATACTGCACATTTATTGTTATGCATATTGCGTAATGAAAATGACCCTGCTACAAAGTTACTTCATAAATACCATGTCAATTATGATGGAGCAAAAGCCTTGTACAAAGAATTGCATGTAAAGAAAGATCTTCCACAAAATCCGATTGCAGAAACTCCATCAGATGACGAATTTGAATCAGAAAAACCAAATCCGTTTGAACAACAAGCTTCTAAAGGAAGCGCACATAAAAAGTCGAAAACACCAGTGTTGGATAATTTTGGAAGAGATTTAACTGCGCTTGCCGAATTAGGAAAACTAGATCCTGTTGTTGGGCGTCAAAAAGAAATTGAACGGGTTTCACAAATCTTGAGTAGAAGAAAGAAAAACAATCCGATGTTGATTGGTGAACCTGGAGTTGGGAAATCTGCCATTGCAGAAGGTTTGGCATTACGTATTATAGAACGCAAAGTGTCTCGAATTTTATTTGACAAACGTTTGGTCTCTTTAGACCTTGCAAGTTTGGTTGCAGGAACAAAATACCGTGGTCAATTTGAAGAGCGTATGAAAGCTTTAATGAATGAGTTGGAGAAAAACGATGACATCATTTTATTTATTGATGAAATTCATACGATTGTAGGTGCAGGTGGAGCTACCGGTTCTTTAGATGCATCGAACATGCTGAAACCAGCACTTGCCAGAGGAGAAATCCAATGTATAGGTGCTACGACCCTAGATGAATTTAGAACGAATATCGAAAAAGATGGCGCATTGGAGAGACGTTTTCAAAAGGTTATTGTAGAGCCAACTTCAGTAGAAGAAACCATTCAGATTTTACAAAACATCAAAAACAAATACGAAGAACATCACCATGTCAATTATACAGACAACGCATTGGAAGCCTGTGTTAAATTGACCAATAGATATATGACCGACCGATACTTACCAGACAAGGCTATTGATGCTTTGGATGAAGCAGGGTCAAGAATACACATCACCAATATTGTGGTTCCACAACAAGTAATAGAACTTGAAACTCAATTAGAAACTATTCGTACCAACAAAACTAAAGCAGTAAACGGTCAGAAATATGAAGAGGCTGCCAAGTTACGAGATGACGAGAAAAATATAGAAGCAGCACTCAATTCTGCTCAAAAACAGTGGGAAGATGACTCGAAACTCAATCGGGAAATTGTTACTGAAGACAATGTCGCTGAAGTGGTTTCAATGATGACTGGAATACCTGTCAACAGAGTAGCTGAAGCAGAGAACAATCGTCTACACGACTTACCAAACTTGATCAAAGGAAAAGTTATAGGTCAAAATGAAGCCGTAACCAAAGTTGTAAAAGCCATTCAACGAAATAGAGTAGGTCTTAAAGATCCAAACAAACCAATTGGTTCTTTTATTTTCTTGGGACAAACGGGAGTTGGAAAAACACAGCTCGCAAAAGTATTGGCACGTGAACTGTTTGACTCAGAAGACTCTTTGATTCGAATTGACATGAGTGAATACATGGAGAAATTTGCTATTTCACGTTTAATCGGAGCACCTCCGGGATATGTTGGTTATGAAGAAGGCGGACAATTGACCGAGAAAGTTCGAAGAAAACCTTATTCTGTAATTTTATTGGATGAAATCGAAAAGGCACATCCTGATGTATTCAATATGTTATTGCAAATTTTAGATGATGGACACATCACCGATAGTTTAGGAAGAAAAATTGACTTTAGAAACACCATTATCATTATGACATCCAATATTGGAGCTCGTCAACTAAAAGATTTTGGCGGTGGTGTTGGCTTTGGAACTTCTTCCAAAAAAGAACAAGCAGAAGCGCACGAAAAATCAGTCATCGAAGGTGCCTTGAAAAAATCGTTTGCACCCGAATTTTTAAATCGAATTGATGATGTGATTATTTTCAATACCTTAGAAAGAGAAGACATTCACGCCATCATCGATATAGAATTGGGCAAGCTACTTCACAGAATCTCTGATTTAGGCTACACTTTGAATCTAAGCGACAAAGCCAAAGATTACATAGCAGACAAAGGTTTTGATAAAAAATACGGTGCAAGACCTCTTAAAAGAGCCATTCAAAAATACATTGAAGATGCCTTGGCAGAAGAAATTGTAAATTCTAAACTCTCGGAAGGAGATACCATTGCAATGGATTTAGACGAGGCCAAAAGCGAACTCACAATCAAAATTAAGAAAGGAAAGAAGAAAGAAGAAACTCGAACAGAAACAGAATCTTAATTCTACAAATACAATCCCAAACATTCGTTTGGGATTTTTTTTTCACTTCTACCCAAACAACTCTTTATTATCAATCTCTAAAGAATCGATAAATTTAGTCGCACTAACGATATCATAGTGGAGTATTCGATCTTCTTCTACAATCGAAACTTCTTCTCGAAACGAACGCACTATCGAAGCCAGAAAAGGAGATGTTTTTCCACTACCAAAACTCAAGGCTTGAGAAGCAGTAAACAATTCGATGGCTAAAATGGTTTGTAAATTATCGACAACCTTTTTACATTTTGTCGCTGCATTTGCCCCCATTGAAACATGATCTTCCTGTCCATTGCTCGACTCGATAGAATCTACACTTGCAGGAGTTGCATATTGTTTGTTTTGGCTGACAATACTGGCAGCTGTATATTGAGGTATCATAAATCCTGAATTCAATCCTGGGTTTGCTATTAGAAAAGGCGGTAAATGTCGATGTCCAGAAACCAGCTGATAGGTTCTTCTTTCAGAGATATTTCCCAATTCAGAGATGGCAATTGCCAAAAAATCCAATCCCAAAGCTAATGGTTGCCCATGAAAATTCCCCCCAGAAATAATCTCGTCTTCATCGACAAAAATATTCGGATTGTCAGTTACCGAATTGATTTCCGTCAAAAAAGTCTTGGTCACAAACCGAATGGTGTCTTTGGTTGCACCGTGGACTTGCGGCATGCATCGAAAAGAATATGGGTCTTGTACGTGTTGTTTTTCTTGACAAATCAATTTACTATCTTCCAGAAAATGGCTTATTCTTTCGGCAGTTTTAATTTGTCCATGATGAGGTCTTGCAAAGTGAATCAATTCGTTAAAAGGCTCTATTCTTCCATCAAAGCCTTCCAAAGAAATGGTTCCGATAAGATCTGCCAAATAGGATAATTTATGTGATTTCAGCAAACAATGAATTCCAATGGCAGACATAAATTGTGTCCCGTTCAACAATGCCAAACCTTCTTTAGATTGCAGGTTGATGCCCTCCCAAGAAAACATTTCCATCAATTGTTTTCCTGCTATTTTTTGACCATGATACATGACCTCTCCCAAGCCAATCAAAGGTAATGACAGGTGTGCCAATGGCGACAAATCGCCAGAAGCCCCTAAAGATCCTTGAGAATAGACAATCGGAAAAATATCGTGGTTGTAAAAATCAATCAAACGATTGATGGTTGCCAATTGCACCCCCGAATGTCCATAGCTTAACGATTGAATTTTAAAAAGTAACATCAGCTTTACTACTTCGCTATTCACTTCTTCTCCCGTTCCACAAGCATGGCTCATGACTAAATTTTCTTGGAGTTTTTGAAGGTTTCTTCCATCAATTTTTACATTGTACAAAGCACCAAAGCCAGTATTGATTCCATAAATTGGTTTTGAAATCAATTTCATTTTTTCATTCAAATAGAATCTGCACTTTTCAATTTTCTGAATCGCCGTTTCAGATAAAGCCAATTTTGCATTCGTAGAAATAATTTCGTGAATTTTAGCTAAATCGAGTGGGTTATTATCAATATAATGGAATGTGCTCATAAATAGTTGATTATTTTATCAAATTTGCAAATTTGCATCTGTATATGCAAATGAATTTAACTATTTTTCTTAAACAGAATATTCTATATTTGCATTTAAAATAAATAAGACCAATGAAACAAATCGGAATCCTGCTTTTTAGCATCAGTATTTTTACAGCTTGTTCACAGAATCATCCCAAAAACTATGCAACAATTGCTGGAAAATTGGAAAACAACACCGATTCCTTAATCACCATTGGAGGCAGATCGGGCGTACTTAAAACCCTAAGGATTGACGCAGAAGGTCGCTTTAAGGACACCCTCGTTGTTGAAAATGGCAATATCTACACTTTTCAAACCAGTCCAACAAAAAGAGCTCCCCTTTATCTTAAAAATGGTTTTGACATCTACATTAGTGGAGATTCAGAAAAATTTATGGAAAGCTTTACGTATGAAGGAACGGGTGCTGACAATAGCAATTACGTTTTAGCACAAATTGCATTGACAAAAAAGCTTGGCGATCCCAATTTGATTTTAAAATTAGATGCCCTTTCTTTTGAAAAAAAAATAACAGATTTACAAAATGACTTAGATCATACTTTGGCTGCATATAAAGATTTAGACAGTGCTTTAGTAGCTGATGCAAAAGCACAAAATACTCAAATAATAGACTATTTTCAGAATGCCTATGCTGCCCAATTAGAGAATGTTGCTGGTACACCCTCCCCCACTTTTACAGACTATATTGACTATTCAGGAGGAACAAAATCATTAGAATCTTTCAAAGGAAAGTATGTATACATTGACGTTTGGGCAATATGGTGTGGACCTTGTATTCAACAGATTCCTTTTTTACATCAGCTAGAAGAAGACTATCAAGACAAGAATATTGCATTTGTGAGTATTTCTACCGATGAGGCCAGAAGAAATGGAGGATCATGGGAAGCAGCAGAAAAGAAATGGCGCAATTTCATTCAAAAAAGAGAAATGACAGGCATTCAGCTTTGGTCTGGAAAAGATATTTCTTTTCAAAAAGCATATAAAATTAATGGGATTCCACGGTTTATATTGATCGATCCAAAGGGAGTAATTGTAGATCCCAATGCTCCTAGACCTTCTGACCCAAGATTGAGGGACTTATTGAGTTCCTTGGGGATATAAAAGACAACACGAAACCTTTCTCACAGACCTTTTACTGATACTGAATCAAGTTCAGGATGACCATAAAAAGGCTTTCAAATTCATTTCACCTATAGCCCTCTGAGATGTGAAATGTCCATAAAAACAAAAATGCTCTTGAAAAATTCAAGAGCATTTTTTATAGTATTAAACTGAGTTTTACTTAATCGCTGGGTTTAAGTAATCTGGTAAGTTTGGATTTGCTGAATCTGAAAAATCATTGGAAGGGTTTCCATCTCCATTTGCATCTTCCTTAATGGTCAACACACCGTCTCCATCATCATCGGTATCTAAATAGTTTGGATTAGAATTTCCATCAGTATCGTCATTTCTTGGGTCACCATCTCCATCTGGATCTTCTTCCGATGAAGGAACTCCATCGTTATCGTGATCAGTATCTTTTACAAAATCGTACAAATCGATGTAAAAAATCAAATTTTCATTTGGTAAAATTGCTCCCGAGTAAGTATTTCTATACGCCAATCCAGAAGGAATGAATAAAATTCCTTTCCCTCCATTTTCATAGGTAATTGGGCCATTACTTGTTACATTATCTCCATTTTTAAAATTCACTAAACCATGCGACCAACCCCTAATAACAGCGTTTAAAGTAAACCATATCGGAATTTGTTTTCCATCAAAAGAGGGAGATATACTATCTGTTTTACTAATTCTAAACCCTTTATATTTGACAAAAACAGAATCCATTGTGGTTGGAAAGCCTTTATCCACAGTGGGGTTTCCAATATTATTTTCATAATAATACAATTTGTAGTCAATTTCATTTTCAGTAACATTCAAGGTTTTTAATTTCTCATCTCGTGATAGCGGTAATGCACCATCAACTAGAGTTTTTAAAGAATCCACATCGGCATCATAATAATGCTTTGAAAAAAAAGAATTTAGGGAATCATTATCAATTAAAGCTTGTGCTTCATGATCAAAATCATCAACAGGAATTGAATTTGTATTATTTCCACAAGCAGCCACTATGGCAATTACTATAAGAAGGGCAAAAATATATTTAAATTTATTCATTTATTCATGCTAATTTTAGTGCCGCAATTTAGCATTTTTATACCTTTGTAAAAAGGCAAAAGTACTTTTTTAACTTTTTTTATGAGAATTGACAAATATTTATGGTGTATACGCGTTTACAAGACTAGAAACATAGCTACTGTAGCGTGTAAAAAAGGGCATGTAAAGATAAATGCCGCAAACATAAAACCCTCTAAAGAAATCTTTGGGAATGAACTTCTTTTGGTACGGAAAAATCAAATAAACTATCAATATAAAGTTTTAGATTTACCGGAAAGTCGAGTTGGCGCCAAAATTGTTGACCTCTATCGAAAAGATGTCACTCCAAAAGAAGCTTTCGAGAAAAACGAAATGCTTAAATTTGCGAAAGACCACTATCGAAAAAGAGGGACTGGAAGACCCACTAAAAAAGATCGACGGGATATAGAAGATTATACGGACGAAGATATTGAAACTCAAAATGACTGATACAAAAAACATTATTTTAACCACTCAGCAAGTGGCCCAAAAGACTCGTAGAATTGCATATCAAATTTTAGAGAGTAATTCAACCGAAAAAGAGGTAATCATTGTCGGTATTGTTGGAAATGGCTACATTTTCGCTGAAAAGCTCGTGGAAGAACTCAACAAAATTTCGGAGATCAAAACGACGCTTTGCAAGGTTTTTATCGATAAGAAAAAACTTTTAGCTCCTGTAACAACTTCATTGAATGAAGAAGCTTACAAAAACAAATCCATTGTATTGGTCGATGATGTACTCAACTCTGGTGCAACGTTGATCTATGGTGTAAAACACTTTTTAAACGTTCCTTTAAAGCGATTTAAAACGGCAGTATTGGTCAATAGAAACCACAAAAAATATCCTGTAAAGGCTGACTTTAAAGGAATTTCTTTATCGACATCGATTAAAGAACATGTAATTGTAGAGTTTGATCAAAAAGAAGCCATTGCGTTTTTAATGTAAAAGCATTCTAATTTCGGTAATAATAGCGTCTATTTTTTTATGATCAATGACTACCTTGTGATGGGCTTGCTCATAAAAGAAGCGTCTTTCAAACAAATGTTTGGCAACATACTCAGTCAACTTTTCATCTCCCAATTCTTTAACCAAAGGGCGTTTGTCTTTTCCGGCAATTAATCGTTCTACGATTGTAGGAATACTCGCTTGCAAATACATGGCTGTAATGTGATCCGACTTTAAAATCAACTCCATATTGTTTGCATAACAAGGAGTCCCTCCACCCAGCGAAAGCACAAATTGCTCTTCTGTATGTATCAATTCCTTCAAATAGCGATGTTCAATGTTCCGAAAATAAATTTCTCCTTTTTCTTTAAAAATAGTGGTTATGCTACTGTTTTCTTTAAATTCGATATACTCGTCTAAATCGATAAAAGGAACAAACAACTTTTCGGAAAGTAATTTTCCAATGGTTGACTTTCCAGAAGCCATATAGCCCAATAAAACTAATTTCATGAATTTGTATTTTCTGCAAATATCGATAAAAAAACACCAAATTTATAGGGGTAAGTTTTAAGAATGATATTATATTTGCACTCGATTTAGGAAGAACCCGATTATGGTAGCTCAGTTGGTAGAGCATCTCCCTTTTAAGGAGAGGGTCGCAGGTTCGAGCCCCAGCCCGGTCACCATACAAAGTAAAGCGATAGCTTCACTTTTTATTTTTAGTAAATTAGCGCACGTGGCGGAATTGGTAGACGCGCCAGCTTGAGGGGCTGGTGAATGCAAGTTCGTGGAAGTTCGAATCTTCTCGTGCGCACTTTTACATCTCTTCATTTTTGATCTTTTTTACCCCTTCGTATTAAAAACAAAGTTATTTCTCTAGTTCCCCTACAATTTCTTACAATTCAAAAAATTCCGGAAACACAACTAGTAGCATAGCTTTTAGAAGAAAACCCTAGGCCGTGAATTCTTATGGAATCAGACTCTAAAACAACACACTAAAGAGTTAAAGAAACCTACTAACAACCATAGTCCTAAGATTTTACAAAAAATCTTTTTCATCAGAAAGTCCCCTACCCCTATATTTCAATCATTTTTTTGACGTATGAGTAAAAATTTATTGGTTTTATTGAATTGTTTTAAAAAAATAGAATTAATTTGCTTTTGTTATAAAAATGAGATATTTAACAATAGTAATTTTAGTCCTGCTGACAACAAATAGTTTTGGACAATCGAAAAAGGATATTATGGAACAAAGACTGACAATTATAACTTTAGGGGTTTCGAACTTAAAAAAGTCTACTGATTTTTATGAAACAAAGTTTGGTTGGAAAAAATCTGTATCAAGTAATCAGTACATTTCATTCTTCACCTTAAACGGAATTCAACTCGCTCTTTATGACAGAAAAGAATTAGCCGAAGATGCAACTGTAAACTCTGACGGAAATGGATTTAAGGGCTTTACTTTAGCATACAATACCAAATCCGAAAAAGAAGTTGACCAACTCATTGAGGAATTAAGAATCAATGGAGTTGAAATAGTAAAAGAACCTCAAAAAGTGAATTGGGGAGGATATAGTAGCTACATATCGGACTTGGATGGGAATTTATGGGAAATTGCCTGTAACCCATTCCTCGGAATTGACGAAAAAGGAAATGTTAAAGAATGACCAGCTGCTAACAATGGTAACCGGTGTACAAGCCTAGAAAAAAAGTAAAAACCCTTGCTTTTTAAACCGATCTTCGGGATGCCATACAAAAAAAAGAGTGTGCTATATTGTTTTTTGAGGGGTCAATACTTTTTTATCAATTACATCCGTAAAAGACGATAAAAATTCTCTTGGGGCACCCGTTCACTCAACTGAAAATTAGCAAACAGCTTTTCTTAATAGGCCTTTTTTCCTTGCAACCTTAAATTTAACAAAAATATTTTTTGATCAATCTAGATTTATCTATTTTTGGATAAACAATTGTTTGACAAGTACACAGACTAATAACACATTAAAAAAGTGTTATAGCCAGACGCGTTTTAATTAATTTGAAATGAACGAAAAAGAATACATGTTAAAAGGCTGGCAAAGAATACTATTATTAATTATTCCATACTTGTTTATTGTAGGAACATTTCAACTAATTGGAGCATTTATTGCAGGAGTAGATATTACAAATCTTGAACCTAAAAAAACATCAACTCAAGAACTAACAATTAGTATTTTTGATTTATTTGGGACTTTTTTTGTTCTCTGGCTATTTATGAAATTTGTAGACAAAGAACACTTTACTAAACTTGGATTTCAAACAAAGAATAGATTAAAGGGATTTATTATTGGAATTCTTATCGGTTTATTAATTATGTCTTTAGGGTATTTTATATTAATAGACCTTAAAGAAATATTTTTCATAAGAATACATTTCAACTATAAAGAACTATTAATTTCTATATTATTATATACGATTGTTGCATTAGTTGAGGAAACTCTTTTTCGTGGCTATATTTTAAAAAACTTAATGAATTCATTTTATAAATATATAGCCCTTAGTCATTTCTTCAATTTTGTTCTCTTTAATGCATGGCTTTAATCCGAATATTGATTTATTCTCTTTATTTAATTTGTTTTTAGCAGGAATAGTTCTTGGTCTATCGTATATCCATACTAAAAATTTATGGTTTCCGATTGCAATGCATTTAAGTTGGAACTTGTTTCAAACTCTTCTGGGTTTTAATGTTAGTGGACAAGACACATATTCATTGATAGAATTTGGCAAGAATGAAGGAAATTTAATAAACGGTGGAGCTTTTGGGTTTGAAGGTTCATACTTATCAATAATCGCACAAATAATAACTATAATTGGAATTGGAATATATTATAATAGAAAAAAAACAACCAATACACCTCCCCGATAGCCCAATCGCATGCACTGTAAACAGTCTCTTTTTACACATTTTTTTATTCGTAGCAACGCATCCACTGCCTACTCCTCGCCTACTTAGAAACCGGATAAGCATAAACTATCGAATTCGAATTAAATTTCCTAAATTACCTGCTTTAATTAAGATACACAACCACTAGCAATACAAATGAAATACAGACCAATAGGAAATAGTGGCTTGATCACTTCCAATCTAACATTAGGAACAATGATTTTTGGTGAACAATTAGGTCGATCAACTTCAGAAAAGGACGCGATTGAAATGATCAATTACTATCTCGAAATGGGTGGAAATCATATAGACACCGCAAATGTTTATGCCGAAGGACGTTCAGAAGAAATTATTGGAAAGGCACTACAAGGAAACCGTAAGAAAACGATTATTTCTACCAAAGTCAGATTTAGCATGTCATCAGATGTCAATGCGGAAGGTCTGTCTAGAACCCATATCATACAGAGTGTTGAAGACAGTTTAACTCGGCTAAAAACCGATTATATCGACATGCTCTATTTGCACAGTTTTGACCCCATCACCCCAATTGAAGAAACCCTTAGAGTACTAGAACATTTGATTGATAGTGGAAAAGTACGGTATATTGGAGTTTCAAACTTTAAGGCTTGGCAAGTAATGAAAGCCCAAGGACTGACAAAATACCTCAACACCAATCCTTTTATCAGTGCACAATATCAGTACAGTTTGGTGAAAAGAGATGTAGAGTATGAATTTTTCGATTTGTTAGAATCAGAAGGTTTGGGACTTTTGGCATGGGGCCCTCTAGGGGGCGGATTCTTATCTGGAAAATATTCCAAAGCAACTCCTACATCGGGAAGAATTTCGATGACTTCCGAAGATACCGAAGAATCTTGGGAACGAAGAAATAATGATAAAAACTGGAAAATTATGGGAGCTATAGATGCCTTAACCTTAAAATACAATGCTACCCACTCTCAAATAGCCATTGCCTATGGATTTTATCGAGAAAAGTAATTGCTTCTGTCGTTTTAGGCGCTAGAACCCTCGACCAACTCAAAGACAATATGGGCGCAAACAACATTCTCCTTACTGCTGATGAATTAGATGTATTGACCCAATTAAGCAAACTCCCAGAAGTTTATCCCTATCGATTTATTGATGCATATGGGAATAGAGCCATTTAATACACATCCCTAAATGATTGTTTTCTAAACAATCGTTTCCATCACAAATCACCCCTATTCATTTTGTTTAGAGGATTTTTTTTTGCCATAAACCTAAATACTTATTTAATATTTTTTTTATTTTATTAAAAATAGTATTAACTTGCATTGATTATTTAAGGAGCTCCAAAAGGATTACATATTGGATAGAATTCACTGAAGAATGAACTCAATAAAATTATAAAAAACAAATGGAGTCCAGATACCATCGAAAACGGGGTGATACCGGCAACCGTTTTATAAATCCTCTAAAAAAAATAATTAGTACTAAAAATGTAGTTTAAATATTTACTGAGGAAGAGCTTTTTAAGAATAGTGAGCACTAAGGACTTTTTTTGTCAGCTGCCCAATAGATCCATAGATTTTTAATAAAAGTAAAATGACTGAAATTGAAATTTTAACCAACCAAACTGAAAATGCATTTGAGTGGACGAACAAGCTTATTGCTAGTGTACCCTATGATAGGTGGCACATCATAGCAAACGGAATCGAGTCAAATTTTAGTTGGCAGATAGGTCATCAAATAATTAGCATTTACTACCACACGATTATGTCAGTGGTTGGTCATATTTCTGAAATAATCGAAAAACTAGATTTGCGTTTGTACACAAAAAGATATGGGTATGATACTGCTGCAAAAGATTTGATCGATAAAACGAATCCTAAGCAATTAAAGGAGGATTTGAAATACATGCAAGGACAATCCTTGAGGGTAATAAAATCATTATCCCAGAATGAGTTGCAGCAAGCCGTTGAATCCACAAAAATCCCTCATCCTGTTGCCAAAACAAAATTTGAGGCAATAGATTGGAACATAAAACACACCATGTGGCATTGCGGACAAATTGCGATTTTGAAAAGAATTGTGGACCAACCGTATAATTACGGACTGAAATCATGAAATTCTCAAATCAAACCAATAAGAACCTACTCTAAACGATCTTTCTTCAACAACTCAGGGAATTTCTTTTTAAACCGGTTCAATCTCGGAATAGAAACTGCCTTTACATAGCCCTGATTGGGGTTGCGCTTTTCAAAGTCTTGATGATAGTCTTCAGCCTTATAAAATTGAGAAAACTGAGTGACCTCTGTCGCTATTTTTTTGGAATAGTTTGCATTCAATTCAAGAATAGCAGCCTCAATAATTTTTTTCTCTTCAGGAGTTTTATAAAATGCAATGGAACGGTATTGGGTTCCATAATCTGGGTGTTGCCCGTTTACGGTTGTATGATCGTGAGAGCCAAAAAACACTTGAATCAAGGTTGCAAACGAAACTTTTTGAGGGTTGTAATATACCGCAACCGCTTCTGCATGCCCTGTTTTTCCAGTTCCAATCGACGCATAGGTTGGGTTTTTGGTAAAACCACCTGCATAGCCAGAAACGGCCTCTGCAACACCTTCTACGCTTTCAAAAATAGCTTCTACACACCAAAAACAACCACTGGCAAAATAAGCGACTTCTGTCCCTTGGTCAATATGATCGGTCGGTACTGCTGTTTTTTTGCTTTCAGTAAAACTAAAACATGCCATGATAAAAAGGGTACAACTGGCAAAAAAGGTTGCTTTTATAAATTTCATTTTTTTATTCTTTAAAGGGTTTTTCAATCACTCCATTGGGCTTTCCAAACTAGTACTCCTACAGTTCTAAGCAATAGCCACTTCATACAATTGTTTACAACTTTAGCATTTTGTTCAAAACCATTCTTGTAAAAAATGAAGTAGAGCCCTACATTTGTTTCACAAAGATAACCAATATCCATGGAGCATTTTATAGTTTCTGCGCGTAAATATCGTCCTCAAGTTTTTGAGGATGTTGTTGGGCAACAAGCCATTACGAACACTTTAGAAAATTCCATCAAGAATAATCATTTAGCTCAGGCCTTATTATTTACAGGTCCTAGGGGTGTTGGAAAGACTTCTTGTGCTAGAATCTTAGCCAAGCAAATCAATCAGCAAGATGTTGAATTGGCCGATGACGAAGATTTTGCCTTTAATATTTTTGAATTGGATGCAGCGTCCAACAATTCTGTAGATGACATTAGAAGTTTAACCGATAAGGTTCGTATTCCGCCTCAAACGGGTAAGTACAAGGTGTACATCATCGATGAGGTACACATGCTTACATCATCTGCCTTTAATGCCTTTTTAAAGACTTTAGAAGAACCTCCTGCACATGTCATTTTTATTTTAGCAACAACCGAAAAACACAAAATAATTCCGACCATTTTATCGCGTTGTCAAATTTTTGACTTTAAACGAATTGGAGTGTTGGATGCAAAAAATTATCTAAAAATAATCTGCGAAAAAGAAAACATAACTGCTGAAGACGATGCATTGCACATCATCGCTCAAAAAGCAGATGGCGCCATGCGAGATGCCCTGTCTATTTTTGACCGTGTGGTGAGTTATTCAGGAAAAAATTTAACCCGAGAAGCCGTTACCGAAAACTTAAATGTTTTGGACTACGATACCTATTTTTCGATGACTGATTTGTTGTTGGAAAACAAAATACCCGAGGTTTTAAATGCGTTCAACACCATTTTAGGAAAAGGATTTGAAGGACATCATTTTATCAATGGATTGGCCAGTCATTTTAGAGATCTTTTGGTTGCCAAAGACAAAGCTACCATCGCCTTATTGGAAGTAGGTGACAATGCCAAAAAGAAGTATTTGCAACAAGCTATCAAAGCTTCCATTCCTTTTTTGTTACAAGCAATAGACAAAGCCAACGATTGTGATTTAAAATTCAAAGTCAGTAAAAACCAACGCTTGTTGACTGAATTGACTTTAATGCAAATTGCCTCTATCACTTTTGATGGAGAAAAAAAAAATCAGCTAACTACATAATTCCAGCGACTTTTTTTCAGGCACTTTCACCCGCCAAAAAAACAGCTTCGGCACCTGCTATCATTGCAAAATCGGCAATTGAAAACCCTATAAAAATCATACCACCTGTTGCAGAACCCGCAACTAAGAAAATTGAAAACCCTGTATTGCAACATGTACAAAGACGCTCCTCTTCGCTTTCACTAAAAAGTATACACGAAAAAAAAGAGGTTCAAAAAACCTTTGTAGAAGAGAACTTCGACAACCACCCAAAAGACGGGTTTGACGAAAAAAAACTACAAAAACTGTGGAAAGAGTATGTGGCTCTTTTAAATGAAAAAGGAGAGCGCAGTATGGCATCTATTGTCGCTACAGACACTCCAAGACTGAAAGAAGATTTTGTAATTAGCTTCACCGTTCCAAATAAATTAATGCAAGATCAATTTAAAAAAGGAAGGCCTAAATTATTGCAATTTTTACGAGAGAAATTAAATAATTATGGAATTAAAATTCATGTTATTTTAAACGAAACTGTTGAAAAGAAATTCGCTTACACGCCACAAGAGAAGTTCAATAAGTTGAAAGAACAAAATCCTCTTTTAGAGAAATTGCGTCAGGCTTTCGAATTGGATTTGTAAATTCTAAATACCTTTTCCTAAATATATTAAAGTACAATCTTCTTTAGATTTTCCAGATTTTTCAAACTCAGGAATCAAATACAAATTTCCCTCTTTTTTTACAAACAACAATACCGATCGCAATTCGTTGAACAATTTCGAAAGCATGGACTGATATTCTTCTTCAGAATGAATGGCAACTTCATAAATTTTAGGATTGTCACGAAATGCTTCACTCAAATTGATATAATCATCTTTGGGAGAAAAAAATTGATCTTTAAACTCAGAATTTCCCGAGCGAATTTCTTTGGAAGTTGCCAATCGATACGAACCATGCTCACCAAAAGCATTCGAAAACCGACTGATAGCATACTCGTTTACAGCTTCACTCCCCGTCATGGCAATCAAATATCCAACGTCGTTCAATTCGATATTATCTGTCAAATCATCATCATAGATATTCACTAAAAAAGCTTCTAATTCTTCTTTTTTTGCTTCCTCTACAAAGCTTTTATTAGAATCGATTAAAACAACCCGTTTGTTATTTTGAGTTAAATATTTAGCAATCAATCTTGCTGGACTTGAAGCACCCACAAATAATATGGCATTCGAACTTTTAAGAAACACACCTACCATCTTTGCAAATAATCGAGCTGTAGTCGCATTCAACAAAACAGTTCCCAATACAATCATAAAGACCAATGGAGTGATGTATTCTGCCCCAGGAACTCCTTCTTTCAGGAGCTTACTCCCAAATAAGGAAGCAATCCCAGCAGCGACAATTCCTCGAGGTCCAACCCAGCTAATAAAGAGTTTTTCATTGAATTTCAAGTTGGACTTGTGGGTACTTAGAAACACTGCCAAGGGTCTGATAACAAAAACAACCAGAATAAAAAGTACAGCCGTCTTCCAATTGTAGAGAAGTAATAAATCTTCAATATTGATATTTGCAGCAAGTAAAATAAATAAGATTGAGATGAGCAAGACACTCAATGACTCTTTAAAATAGAGTAATTCTTTAAGGCTTTTGAGTTTTCCATTTCCCAAGACCATCCCCATTACAACAACTGCCAATAGACCCGATTCGTGTGCGAAGATTTCAGCTTCTACAAAAACCAACAAAACGGTTGATAAAGAAACTACATTTAACAAGTAATGTGGGATGAGTTTTTTGTTTATGGCATAAGCCAAAGCATGTGCAAAAGTAAACCCAAAACTCGTTCCAAATAAAAGAATTTTTCCAAATTCCATCAAAGCTGTTTTAGTAAAACCTCCACCTCCACCAACACTGATAAATTCAAATACCAATACGGCCACCAAGGCTCCAATGGGATCTATGAGGATTCCTTCCCATTTCAACACCGCAGAAACATCTTTTTTTAGAGGAATATTTCTTAAAATAGGTGTGATTACCGTAGGACCGGTAACGATGATCAAGCCTGAAAACAGGAACGAAAGCTCCCAACTTAATCCAAAAATAAAGTGGGCTGCAATTCCTGCTCCAAAAAAAGTAACCGCTGCTCCTAGGGTAATTAACTTGGTAATTACGGGGCCTACATTTTTTATTTCTGCACGTTTTAAGGTCAAACCACCTTCAAAAAGAATAATGCTAATGGCAAGAGATACAAAATAATACAAGGCATCACAAGGGAACAACCCTTTTTCACCATTCCAAATGGGTTCTATCCATTTTGTACCATCGTCGCTTAAGTAAGCTGCTGCAATGGGACCGACCAAAAGACCGATCAAAATTAAGGGAAGAATAGCAGGGATTTTAAATTTCCAAGCAACCCACTGTGCCAATATGCCCAAAATAATAATTCCTGCAAGTTCTAACATAAACCTTCCTAATTTATACAGTAAATTTAAGGATGTTTCTCAACCTTAAAAAATTAATTTTATAGTTTTTTTCATTCTTCCAAAGTTTACTACCTTGTGCGTTAGACCAATCTTAAATTAAATACTTGAATACACTAGATAAAATTCTTATTGGTATTGCCTTTTCTCCCAACCTAAAATCAAATGTATTTGAAGCCGTTCGTATGGCTAACATGTTTGATGCTCAATTAATTTGCGTTCATGTGGGTGCTGAAAGTATTCAAAAAAAGAAGACCTATTAAAATTATTAAATGCTGCTGAACCTTTAAAAAAGACTTTCAAAATTATCTGGCAAACAGGAAAACCTGTCGATGTGATTTTAAAAACTTGTACCGATGAGCAGATCGACCTACTTATTTTGGGCGCTTTACAGCAAGAAAATATCCTTAAATATTATGTGGGGTCTATTGCAAGAGAACTCACTCGCAAAGCCCCCTGTTCTGTACTATTGATGATAAAGCCCTCGGTTGTTAGAGTTGCCTGCAAAAATATTGTAGTCAATGGTTTGCACGATACAAAAACTGCAAAAACAATTGAAATGGCATTTTATTTTTCAAAACAACTGAATTGTAAAAAAGTGACCATTGTTGAGGAAGTCAGTCAGTCTGAATTGCACGTTGATGTTCATGACGATCGAACCCTTCGGAAATCGACCATTGTAAAAGAACGAATCACAAACAGAGAAGATCTTCGAGTCAAAAACATCTTAAAAGACATCGATTCTAAGGGGATTACGGTAAAAATGCAAAGTATTTTTGGACGAAGAGGCTATTCTATTGGACACTATGCCAAAGTAAAACGCGCCGATTTACTGGTGATGAATGCCCCAGAAAAAATACGGTTTATCGACCGAATTTTTCCTCACGATATTGAGTATATTCTCTCAGAACTTCCCACCGATGTTTTAATTGTAAAATAAATGAATCAAAAAAATACTTTCAAAACATTTTTGGGTCAAATTCCTAAAAACCTATTTTCTGGTTTTGTGGTTTCTCTAATTGCCCTTCCGTTGGGTTTAGGCTTGGCACTCGCATCTGGAGCACCTCCAATCTCTGGAGTTATTGCTGCTATTGTAGGTGGAATTGTCGTTGCTCTTTTAGGAGGTTCTAACGTAACCATCACTGGACTAGGAAATGGACTAGTGGTTGTAATTTTGGCTGCCATCACAACACTTGGGAACGGAAATATGTATCAAGGATATTTGTTTACCCTAGCTGCCATTGTACTCTCAGGAATCATCATGATTCTTCTTGGATTCCTACGATTGGGATCCTTGGGAGACTTCTTTCCTGCTTCTGCTATTCAAGGAATGTTGGCTGCTATCGGAATTGGAATATTCGCAAAACAGTTTCATGTAATGCTTGGTAATTTAGACGCCAAAGGAAGCATTGTCGAATTATTACTTCAAATTCCTGAAGGGATTTACCATTTTGTACAAACGGATAATACCAGTATTTTTTATGCAGGTCTTATCGGAGTTCTTAGTTTGCTGATTATGACTTTTTACAGTAAAATTCGAAACCGGTATTTTCAACTGATCCCTGCTCCTATGTGGATTGTGGTGATCAGTGTTGGAATGTATTACTACTTTGAAATGTTTAGTCCGGTGCACTACCCTATCGAAAAAGAATTATTAATTGAATTGCCTAACGATATTTTATCCAATTTTGCCTTTCCTGATTTTGGAATGCTCTCTGAATTGAGCTTTATCAATGCCGTAATATCCATCACCTTAATAGCCAGTATTGAAAGTTTATTAAGCATCAAAGCCGTAGATAAATTGGATCCCTTAAAACGACGTTCGAATGTAAATAAAGACATTCGAGCTTTAGGAATTGCAACTGTAATAAGTGGTTTTTTGGGTGGATTAAATGTCGTTACAGTCATTGCACGAAGCTCTGTCAATGTTCACAATAAAGGGAGTAACAGATCTGCAAACTTTTTTCATGCGGGATTCTTACTTCTTTTTGTGCTATTGTTTGCCTCTGAATTACGGAAGATTCCATTGCCAGCCTTGGCAGCAATCTTGGTCTATACAGGCTATAAATTGGCATCTCCAGAAAACTTGCAAAAAGTATTTCGAATCGGCTCTGAACAATTAATCATTTTCTTAGTTACCTTATCTGTAACCATTACAACCAGTTTGATTACTGGAATCTTGGTGGGAATTATAATTACATTGATCATTCACATCATCATCAATAAAAATGTGATGTTATTTCTCAAAAATGTCTTAAAACCAAACGTGTTGATGTTTACAGAAGACGGAAAATATTATGTAAGTGTAAAAAACTTCTCTTCATTTTTGAATTACACAAAATTAAAATCCAAACTCAACCAAATTCCAGAAACTCAAGAAACCATTGTCGATTTTTCATTATGTGATTTTGTAGATCATTCAGTGATGGAAAATATGAGTAGCTACGCAGAATCCTTTGCCAGAAAAGGCGGTCATTTTGAAGTTATCGGTTTGGACGATTCAAAATCGGGAAGTGAACATCCCTTTGCATTGCGTAAAATTTTACCAAAACAAATCGTTCCTAAACAAGGCGTTTTGACCAAAAGGCAAAAATCCATTCAACAAATTAGTGAAGAAATGCATTACAATTACGATGCTTTCTCGGATTTGGAAATGGAGGAATTGCCTCAATTTGGATACTTTAAAACCCGAAAAATTGACAAAATATCGAATGTATTGTCCAATGAAGATTGTACTCTATTTGATGTACAATTTTCAGAAGGAGAACTCATCGCAAAACAAGTCATTAAAATGACAATGTTGCACATTCACCCTCAAAAAGAGGTACCGAGTTTTACATTGGACAAAGAAGGAATTTTTGAATACCTCTATCATTTTGCAGGGTTTAAGGATATTAATATTGTTGGGCATCCCGATTTTAGCAAACGCTTTTTTTTATTGGGAAAAAACGAAGAAAAAATTAGAGCATTTTTTACAGATGAATTAATTTTGTTTTTAGAAAGTAACAAACAATATCATATAGAAGCTTCTAAAGTTGGTTTGCTAATTTTTAGCAGCGAACGTTTGGCAAGTGTTAAAGAAATGAAAGCTCTCGCCTATTTTGGATCGAGTTTGCGTAAAATCATCAAAAAATGTTAGGATTACAATTTGAAACTGCTACTTCATGGGCAGATATAGCCAAAGTGAATTTAGAACAGATCTTAACCGATCACGCTTTTTTAGAGCAAAAAGCAGCCTCCAATGCGGTATCGATCATCATCAATTATTCTGAGGAAACTGAGTTGGTTAAAGAAATGAGCAATATTGCCATCGAAGAAATGCAACATTTTAAAATGGTACACTTACTCATGGTAAAAAGAGGAATGGTTTTAGGTAGAGAACAAAAAAACGATTATGCAATTCGATTGCAAAAATTTTTCCCAAAAACAAAAGACCGAACCAATGCCCTAGTGCAACGACTTCTTATTGCTGCATTAATTGAAGCCAGAAGCTGTGAACGTTTTAAAGTATTTTCTGAAAACATGGAAGACGAAGAATTGTCAAAATTCTATACGAATTTGATGATCTCTGAGGCCAACCATTATACTACATTTTTAAAATTTGCAAGAGCCTATCAAGATCGAGAAATTGTCGATGAAAAATGGAATGCCTTGGTTGCTTTTGAAGCGGAAATGATGAAAGAACGAGGTTCTGAAGCAAAAATTCATGGATAGCATCCAGGCAAAAGCCTTCCTTTTTTTACTTTCAAATTATATTCACTTTCAAACTCCTTAAAAAATGTTCTCCAAAGCAGCATCTGAACAATTACGAAAAGAATTTTGGACTAGTTTTGGGAAATCATTTCCTAGAAAGTGGTTGTTATACAATACCAAAATAAAAGGGATTTCTTTTAAATTTCAAGCAGATACAAAAACAGCCTGTGTGTGTTTAGATTTTGAAAATCCAGACGAGGTAGCCAATATTCTGTATTATGATCAAGTACTGTCCTTAAAAAATATCTTAATAGCAGAACACCTTCCTGAAGTGATTTTTGATGACGAATATGTGTTAGATAACGGAAAAATCATTCAACGTATTTATATCCCTTTTGAAGAGAAATTCAGTATTCACAATAAAAATACTTGGCAAAAATGCTTTGAATTCTATGTAAAAACCATGACCGAATTTGAGTTGTTCTACAATGAATACGAGGATATTATTAAAAATATTTAACCCTTTCAAAGAAGATTGGGTCACAACTCTGTTTTGTTGCCCTTATCACTTTCCATAACCAAAATTACATCCGTATCTTTGTCGAATGATTCAAAATGACACTATTATCGCTTTAGCAACCCCGGCAGGTATGGGCGCAATTTCTGTGATTCGCCTTTCTGGTGAAAACGCCATTCAAATTGTAGATGCGCATTTTAAATCAATCAAAAAAAATAAGTCTTTAAAAAACGAAAAAACCCATACCATTCATTTAGGGCACATCATTCAAAAGGGAACGATTCTAGATGAAGTGTTGGTTTCGGTCTTTAAAAACCCTCGCTCGTATACAGGTGAAAATGTTGTTGAAATCTCCTGTCATGGCTCTACTTTTATTCAGCAAGAAATCATTCAGCTCTTTCTAAAAAGTGGGTGTAGAATGGCAGATAATGGAGAATTTACCATGCGCGCATTTTTGAATGGAAAAATGGATTTATCCCAAGCAGAAGCAGTTGCTGATGTAATTGCGTCCAACTCAGCTGCGAGCCACCAAATGGCCATACAGCAAATGCGTGGAGGAATTACCAACGAACTCAAAGAATTGCGAGCACAGTTGTTAGATTTTGCCGCACTGATTGAATTGGAACTTGATTTTTCTGGAGAAGATGTAGAATTTGCCGACAGAACACGGTTCAAAGAATTGGTTACAAAAATCTCTTTTGTATTGAAACGATTGATCGATTCCTTTGCTTTTGGTAATGCCATGAAAAACGGAATTCCGGTTGCAATTATTGGCGAACCCAATGTTGGGAAATCAACCTTATTGAATACACTTCTAAACGAAGAAAAAGCCATTGTTTCAGAGATAGCAGGGACCACAAGAGATGCTATTGAAGATGAACTTATTATCGAAGGGGTTGCTTTTCGTTTTATAGACACTGCTGGGATTAGAGAAACCCAAGATGTGGTCGAAAGTATTGGAATTCAGAAAGCCTATGAAAAAGCAGACAATGCACAACTGATATTGTTCTTAATAGACTCTAATAAATTTGCCTACGCTAGTGCAGAATTTTTAGAAGAAATTAAGATTATCAAAGACCGTTTCCCTGACAAACGCTTATTGGTCCTTGCTAACAAAACCGATACCTTGTCTTGTCATGATAGTGCTCTTTTAGAATCTGAAATTGAACATTTAATTTTACTTTCAGCAAAAAACAAAACAGGCATCGATGCATTAAAGGCTGAACTGACTTCCTTAGTCAATACCGGTGCGTTGAGTAATAATGAAACCATTGTAACCAATTCACGTCATTTTGAAGCTCTGAACAACGCCTTAACAGCCATCTCCTCTGTGCAACAAGGTATTGATTTAGAAATCTCTACCGATTTATTTTCGATAGACATCAGAGAATGTTTGCGTCACCTTGGAAATATCACCGGGGAATACGATGTAGACAAAGACATTCTAGGACATATTTTCTCTAATTTTTGTATCGGAAAGTAATTCTGTAAGCCCTCAAATAAAACAATACAGCGCACTCATTTTGGTGAGGTACCCTGGAGGTCGGATTGAAAAGAAGTATTTACTTTTTGAGGTCTTATACAAAAGTTGCCATTGTTAGCAGCTTTATTTATTTCATTTTTTTTACCATAGATCTAATTGGAATTACAGTAAAATGAAGTTGAAATTCGAGAAAGATAATCGCTTAGAATAGCGTTTTGGGACAAAACAAAAGCATACTTATTTTCAGAAATTAAAAACAAGTATGCTCTGTAGTTATTTCTGGGTCTTAAAAACTTCAGAATGATTTTTAAAGCACTTAAATTCGATCATATATCCATTTGGATCTTTTACAAAGAACGATAAATGCTCACCAACACTCTCCTTCATATAAGTAGTTTGTAGGGTCGCTCCAATATCCAATTGCAAGAGTCTGCTGTACAACTTTCCAAAATCGTCAATTGTAATAATGATGCCAAAATGAAAAGAGGGTAAAATTTGATCTCCTAAACGGTAGTTTTTAAAGTCAAAATTAAAATCTCCAGACTTAGTAAAAGTGATTTGATTTCCGAATAAATCGACATCAATCCACGTATTGGTATTTCTCCCAATGGGTGTTTCTAAAATTTTTGAATAAAAAACTTTCGTGTTTTCAATATCCCTACACGGAAGTGATAAGTGAAAATTTGACTCCATAATTATATCAATGTAAGTTTCTCTAATCTGAAAATGACGAGGTCATCATCGTCTAAATCATCAAAAATTTCTGAATAGACAATCTCAAAAGTTTTGTTTTTAAACGCATTGGATTTTAAATCAAATGCTTCCAGCACTTTTGGGTTAATTTGGTCAAAATCGATGATGTCTTCATTTTCCAAATGAAATACATATCCTCCATGTAAATACCCAACAAATTGACCACTAATGGTAATGGAGGTTGGTTTACTATACTTATTCATCCTATTTTTAATTAAAAATCATCAAAATCACTCTCGTCAAAAAAAACATCTTCATCGGAATAATCTTCCATAGCCTTCTCTAACTCATTACTAATTTTTACCAAAAAAATCGTGTCTTCTGTTCTTACCTCAACTGCGCTAATAGTTTCCGATTTTGAGTTTTGAAATTTTATAATATCAGTATAATCGTATCCATCGGGATACTTTTCAATTAACAAATCTAAAATATCTGCCGTCAGTTTAGAATAATTAACAATAACTCTTTTCATAGCTACATTTTTAAAAGATACGCGAAAATAAGAGGTGCTACAATGGTTGCATCACTTTCTATGATAAACTTTGGGGTGTCTATTCCTAATTTCCCCCATGTAATTTTTTCGTTGGGAACAGCGCCAGAATACGACCCATAACTGGTAGTTGAATCCGAAATTTGGCAAAAATAGCTCCAAAAAGGAGTATCATCTCTCTCCATATCTTGATATAACATCGGCACTACACATATTGGAAAATCTCCCGCAATTCCTCCACCAATTTGGAAGAACCCAATTCCAGTTTTAGAATTTTCTGTGTACCAATCTGCCAAAAAGGTCATGTACTCGATTCCCGATTTCATTGTGGAAGCGTTTAAGGTTCCTTTTAAAACATAGGATGCAAAGATATTCCCTAGTGTCGAATCTTCCCATCCTGGAACTACCATCGGTAGGTTTTTTTGAGCCGCTGCATACATCCAAGAATCTTTTAAATCAATCTCGTAGTATTCTTCTAAAACTCCTGACAATAATAATTTGTACATAAATTCGTGTGGAAAAAATCGCTCCCCACTATCTTGTGCATCTTTCCATATTTTGAAAATATGTTTTTGCAAACGTCGGAATGCTTCTTCTTCAGGTATGCAAGTATCTGTAACTCTATTGAGTCCTTTCAATAATAAATCCCACTCGTCTTGAGGTGTCAAATCTCTGTAATTTGGCACTCTTTTGTAGTGAGAATGCGCTACTAAATTCATAATATCCTCTTCCAAATTTGCTCCAGTACAAGAAATAATATGCACTTTATCTTGACGTATCATTTCTGCAAAAATCTTTCCAATTTCTGCTGTACTCATAGCACCTGCCAAAGAAACTAACATTTTAGATCCTTGTTCTAATTGCGTTTCATACCCCTTTGCTGCATCTACTAATGCAGCTGCATTAAAGTGTAAAAAATATTTTTCAATAAAATTTGTAATTGGTCTCTCCATTTTAATTGGTTTTTTTAGGAAGCTTTTTCACTTCAAATATATCAGTTCTTCTATCTCTTAAATTTCGTACGCTTCCAAATTGATTCAAGTCTTTCAACAAATCTAAATCTACGTCGGCAATCAAAATCATCTCTGTATTTGTGGTTGCCTCTGCTTTAATTCCATTTGCTGGAAAAGAAAAATCACAAGGGGTAAACACCATGGATTGGGCAAATTGAATGTCCATATTATTTAGTTTTGGTAAGTTCCCCACACTCCCTGCAATGGCTACATAACATTCGTTTTCTATCGCTCTTGCTTGCGCACAATGTCGCACTCTAGAATATCCATTTTGAGTATCTGTTAAAAACGGGATGAACAAGATATCCATTCCTTCATCTGCCAAAATTCTACTTAATTCTGGAAATTCTGAATCATAACAAATTAACACCCCAATTTTTCCACAATCAGTATCAAAGGTTTTCAATTCATCTCCTCCTTGCATTCCCCAAACTTTTGCTTCATCTGGGGTTACATGGAGTTTTTCGTATTTGTCAACGGTTCCATCACGTCTACATAGATAACCAACATTGTAGAGCATCCCATCTTTTAATTCCGGCATACTTCCCGAAATAATATTGATGTTATAACTAATGGCTAATTCAGAAAATTTCTGAACGATGATGGGGGTGTATTTTGCCAACTCTCGGATTGCCTCTGATTCGGGTAAATGATTATTATCAGCCATCAAAGGAGCGTTAAAAAATTCTGGAAACAATGCAAAATCTGAACGATATGCAGAAACTGCATCAATAAAATACTCTGCCTGTTCCATTAATTCTTCCAAATCCTTATACAAGCGCATTTGCCACTGAATTAGCCCCAAACGAACTACTTTCTTTTTAATCGCCGCCTTCTCAGTTTTCTTTTTATAATAGACATTGTCCCACTCTAATAAAACAGCAAAATCGTTGGAATCTTGATCTCCTTCCAAATAACCCTTCATCACTTTGGAAGGGTGAAAATCATTCGAAATTTGAAAATTTAAAACAGGATCATGAATTTCTTTACGCTTTACTTTTTCTATATACTCTCTTGGCGAAAACTGTTCAGCATATTTATGAAAATTTGGAATTCTTCCCCCAAAGGCAATTCCTCTTAAGTTTAATTTTTCACACAGTTCTTTTCGATAGTCGTACAATCTTCGACCCAATCGCAAACCTCTGTATTCTGATTTTATAAAAACATCTATACCGTATAAGACATCTCCGATATTGCTATGAGTATTGAACGTATAGTTTCCCGTTATTTCTTTGTAGGTATGATGGTCGTCAAACTTATCATAATCTACCCTCAACGATAATGCACAACCTGCCAATTCATTATTAATTTTTATGACAATTTGTCCCTCTGGAAATTTTGAAATAAGGGTTTGTATTTGTGCTTCTTCCCAATATGTATTTTGCATATTGGAGTAGGCCTCAATCATCGCTTGTTTTAGCTCTTGATAATCTTGGATCGTTAAATAATGTAATTCAATATTTTCAATATTCTCGATTTTCATATCCGTTAAAAATCAACTTCGTTATCATTGTCTTTGAACTTTGACAACTTGCTGAAAGGAGTGTTTTCTACATTCCCATAATCTTCTTCATCTTCTTGATCTGAAGAAAACTTATAACTCAACATTTTATAATACAGCTTGGCAGCTAAAAAATCTGATGATTTATCTTGAGGATTGGGGCACAATTCCACGATATCAAACCCAACTACATTTCGTTCTGTAAAGACTTTTCTCAAAAACGCTAAGGTTTCGTAATAAAACAATCCTCCTAGCTCTGGTGTCCCTGTAGAAGGCATGATTGAAGGATCTAAAGCATCTAAATCGAAGGTGATAAATACATTTCCAGTAAGTTGATCTAATACATCATCCATCCAATATTCATTGACAGCCATGTCATGAGCAAAAAAGACTTTCTCTTTATTCATTACACGAGTTTCAGAAATATCCATACTTCGGATACCTACTTGAACCAAATTTGTATTTTGATTGGCTTCATACACTGCGCAAGCATGATTGTATGGAGAACCTTCATATTCTTTTCTTAAATCTGCATGGGCATCGATATGAAGTACCGTCAGATTTTGAAAGCAGTCATTAAAGGCTCGAATCGTTCCGATAGAAATGGAATGCTCTCCACCGAAAATGGTTACAAATTTATTTTTGTTAATGTATTTTTTAGTCGTTTCATGAACTGCATTCACCATAGCTTCTGGAGAAGCATTCTCATAAATAGCTTCTGCTAAATACACCCCTTCTTTGTAGACCTCACTGTCTGTTTCAATATCGTACAATTCCATATTTTCTGAAGCCTTCAAAAATGCTTCTGGTCCACGGTCTGCTCCTTTTTGCTAAGGTGCTTGTTTCGTCGTAAGGAACTCTTAATAATACAATTTTAGACGTTTCTAACTGTGCATTAACTTCTGGAATCCCTGCAAATGTTCTATTGTTTTTCATAACCTAATATTGAGAGTAATTCTTCACTTTTTTGTTGTCCTTTAAATAATTGGGTTGTCATTTTTCCTTTTTTATCTCGCTGAATTAAGATGTGTTTTGGATGGGGAATCAAACAGTGTTGAAGCCCTCCAAAACCCCCAATAGTTTCTTGGTAGGCACCCGTATTGAAAAAACCGATGTATAGCGGTTTTTCTTTTTCATAATTCGGAAGATAAATTGCATTGGTATGCTGTTCAGAATTATAATAATCATCACTGTCACAGGTCAGACCTCCCAACAAAACACGTTCATATTGTTTGTTCCACTTATTTATGGGGAGCATAATAAAGCGTTTGTTGATTGCCCAAGAGTCAGGTAAGGTGGTAATGAACGAAGAATTGATCATGTTCCACTTTTCGCGATCATTTTGTTTTTTCTGGTACAACACCTCATAAACTGCACCTCCAGATTCTCCTACCGTAAAACTCCCAAATTCTGTAAAAATATCTGGAACGGGTACTTCTGCTTCCTCACAAGCTACTTTAATTTGATTGATAATTTCATCAATCATATATTGATAATCGAAGTCAAACGCCAATGAGTTTTTAATCGGAAATCCGCCGCCAATATTCAAACTATCCAATGAAGGACACACCTTCTTAAGCCTAATGTATACATTCATACACTTTAGCAATTCATTCCAATAATAGGCATTGTCATTGATCCCTGTATTGATGAAAAAGTGTAGCATTTTTAATTCTACCTGCGGGTTTTGAGCAATCTCACGTTCATAAAATGCTACAATATTCTTATAACCAATTCCTAATCGAGAAGTATAAAACTCAAATTTTGGTTCTTCTTCTGAAGCAATTCTGATGCCTACTTTAAATTTGCTTGTGGTTTCATCGAGAAGCAAGTTGAGTTCTTCGTAATTGTCTATAATCGGAATACAGTTGGTATGTCCGCCGTCAATTAAACTCACGATATTGGCGATGTATTGATCTCGTTTAAAACCATTACAAAGCACATAAGTATCCTCTTTTATCTTACCTTCTTTTTTTAAATTTTTTATGATATCGATATCAAAAGCCGAAGAAGTTTCTAAATGAATATCGTTCTGCAAAGCTTCTTCTAAAACATATTTAAAATGAGAGCTTTTGGTGCAATACGCATAATGATATTTTCCTTGATAATCTTGTGCAGTCATAGCGGTTTCAAACCATTTTTTTGCACGTTGAATATTTTCTGAAATTTTTGGTAAATAAGTAAATTTTAAAGGCGTTCCATATTGCTCAACCAATGAAGTAAGGTCGATATCGTGAAAAAATAAGTTGCCATTTTCTACTTGAAATTCTTCTTGAGGGAAGTCAAACGTTTGTTCTATTAAATCTTTGTATTTAGTGTTCATTTTATTTTATTAAAAAATTATAAAAAAACCAAAATGCTATCTGATAACTTGGTTTTACATAACCTAAAATAAAATAACAACTATACGCGGATTTTTAATAACACACCTTGGAGGATGTGATTCTGAAGTATATATAATGAAAGTAAATTGGAAGAAAACCTAATTTTTCTGTTGCACTTCTTAAATGCGATACCTCTTTTTATCTTCCATAAAAAGTCGTTTCCAGAATAAGTGAAATTGAACATTTAACCTATCATAAGTGCTTCAAAAATAGTTTTTTTTTAAATATGACAAACAAAAAAATAACGAATGCCATCATTTTTTTCAAAAAACTCATAAAAACCCTAATAGACATTGCTATTCGCAATTTCTGAAAAAGTAAATTTATGCTGAAATATTGTCTAAAAACGGCTAATTTTAGTATTAATTTTAATTAAAAAACAAGATTTTACATGTTCAAAAAGCATTTAAAGAGCTTACAAATTAAAAAAAACTTATTTTATGAAAGTTGTTTCTCTTTATCTCTTTGAATAGCTGATAGTTATCAAATAAGATTTTAACTTTTGATCAACTCATTTTCTAATTCTTCAAGTGATTTTCCTTTGGTTTCTGGAAGTATTTTTACCAAAACAAAGAATCCCCCAAGCGCTATAATTCCAAAGAGAAAGAAGGTCGTTGCATTTCCAAGATTAGACAGTTCCCAAGGAAAAATCAATTGGACTACAGAACTAATAAAAGAATTCACAAAAGCTATCATCCCAATTGCCAAACCTCTATATTTTAGGGGATATAACTCCGAAAGCAAGACCCACATTACAGGGCCTAGTGAAAAGGCAAAGCAGGCAATAAAACCTAAAATTCCAATCAATATCAAGGTTGCATTGATTGTTGTGGCAGCTTCTAAAATAGCACCATCATTTTTGCTGTAAATTTTATTTCCTAAAACCGATTTGACATCGTTCTTAAATGCAATATCACTCTGGTATACTTTTCCTGCAAAGGGTGCTAACTTTTCTGAATTTTGAAAATCAAACTGATTGATATTTTCATCACTCAATTGATAGGTTGCTTGATTAAAACCATAAGCACATAATAATAAACTGATAGCAATCCCTGCTGTACCTACTAAAAGTAAGGGTCTTCTCCCCGTTCTATCTATTAAATACATCGCAATAAAGGTGAAAATTAAAGTAACTGTACTCAATAAAATTCCTGAAGAAAATGCAGCATCTGTCCCAATTCCTGTTTGTTTAAATATTGAGGTTGCATAAAAATATACGGCATTGATTCCAGTGATTTGTTGTAAAACCCCGACAATAAGTCCAACGACTACCACAAATCGCAAGGATGGCTTCAAAATATCAATGATTTTTAATGCAGCTTTGTTCTTATTTGCGTGAACACTTTTTTCAATAGAAGCAATTTCCAATTCTCCTTTTGCAGTCCCGTGAATTTTATGCAATACTTTTTTTGCTGCTTCTTGTTCCTTCATCAAATACAACCAACGGGGACTTTTTGGAACAAAAAACAAGAGGATAAAATAAAACAATGCAGGAAATAACTCGACACCCAACATCCATCTCCAAACGTTTTCGTCTGTAAGAAAAGTACTGTCAACGGTATTGTATTTGTTGAAAAAATAATTACTTAAAAACGCAGCAAAAAAACCAAGCACTATATTCAATTGTTGAATCGCCACTAACTTTCCTCTATTCTCTGCTGATGAAATTTCTGCAATATACATAGGAGCTAGCACCAAGGCTGCTCCAAAAGCCAAACCACCAATCATTCTTGCGATGTACAACATTTCGTAAGAAACGGCCACTGCAGAAAACCCCGCAGAAAGAGCATAGAGAAATGCCACAAAAAGTAATAATTTCTTTCTTCCAACTTTATCACTCAACCTGCCTGAAAACAGCATCGCAATCATGGCCGCAAAGGAAGGAGAACTCACCACCCATCCTGATTGGATGTCATTTAAATCAAACTCAGGTCCTGCATACGACATCACCCCAGAAATAATTCCTGCGTCAAAACCAAATAGGAAACCTCCTAGTGCTACGATAAAACTTATAAACAGGGTGTAGTTTTTATGATTCTTCATGTATTTTTAAATTTGTGGGTAAAAAATTGAAAAACAATATTACCGCTTTTATTTTTAATTGATGTAATAAATGCGTTCGAAGAAAAAGGAATGCATGCAATTACCAGAATACAATCATATCAAAGTTTTGACTATTTTTGTGCAACGTGAAGCTTTCACAAGAACAAAAATATCAATTCGATCGTTATAGAAATTATGAAGAAAATACCCAATTACATACAGTTGATTCTGAAAAATATTTTCTGCTTATTTTTATTTGTTTTTTTACTTCGATGTCTGTTTTATTTTTTTGGAATTGACCTTCAAGATGCATCACCTGAAGAAGTGAAAAGAGCATTCTTTTTAGGAATTCGATTTGATGTAAAACTCGCTGTTCTTTCATTTTTTCCACTTTCAATGCTGATTTTAATTTCCAATCATCGTTTTTTTGAAAAAACTATTTTCAAGAAAATAAACAGCATATATTCAACTGCAGTCTACCTCATACTTCTTCTTTTTTATGTTTTTGATTTTGGATACCATGAATATTTGGGAATTCGATTGGATGCAAGTTCACTTCGTTTTTTAAGTAATTTTAAAATTTCTGCTCAAGTATTGTATGAAAGTTATCCTGTATTCAAAGGCCTTTTTGGTCTTCTTATTTTTGGAATCCTCATCCATAGGTTTTCAAAGTATCTGTATTCTTCCAACAAAAGAAATGCTGCTCTGCTTTCAAAAAAAGTAAAAGCACTGTATTTTGCAACTACATTTCTACTCCTTTGTTTTGGAGTTTTCAATAGCATTACACACTATCCTTTGCGTTGGAGTGAAGCCTTTTTCTCGAAGAATAATAAAGTCAATCAGTTTGGTTTGAATCCTGTTTTGTACTTTTTCGACAGTTTTGCTTTTAGAAGTGAAGGAGTGGTAATGGAAGACTTTAACAAGTACTACCCAGTCTTAGCTAAGCACCTCAACATACCAACAGAAAAGGTGTTGTTTGAGAAAAAAGTAGCATTCGCCAATCCTTTTAAAGAAAAGCCTAATGTGATTTTTGTAATGCTAGAGTCTACAGGAACTGCTACGATGAGTGCTTATGGAAATCCATTACACAGTACACCAAAAATGGATTCGATTCTTAAAGAGAGTTTGAGTTTTTCTAAATTTTACGTTCATAAACCAGGTACAGCTGCGAGTGTTTTTTCAAGTATTACTGGACTGCCAGACATTGACGATGTAAAAACAGTTTCTAGAAATCCGTTAGCCATCGATCAACGAATTATTTTTGACCAATATACTGGCTATCAAAAACGTTATTTTTTAGGAGGAAGTGCCAATTGGGCAAATATTAGAGGAGTTTTTCAATCGAATATTGAAGGCTTGCAAATCTTTGAAGAAGGTAGTTTTGAAGAAGAAATTAGAGCCGATGTTTGGGGAATTGACGATTACGATTTGTTTAAAGAATCGGACAAAGAACTTCAAAAATTACATCAAAATAAGCAACCCTTTGTGGCGTATATTCAAACGGCAACCAATCACATGCCTTTTACTGTACCCGATCAAAAAGAGGAATTTCGACGCATTTTAGAACACGAAATTACCGATGAAATCTTATTAAAAGGTGGATTTCGATCTTTGGGACAATTGAATGGTATTCGTTATTTAGATTTTAATGTCGCTCGGTTTTTAAAAAGAGCTCAAAAATCTGGCTATTACAACAATACTATTTTTGTCTTTTTTGGAGACCATCAAGGAGGAATGAAAAAGTTGAATTTTATACATAATAATGAAGATGCTTTAGAAATTCAAAGACATCATGTCCCCTTTTTTATTCATGCTCCTAAATATGTAAATACTGAAGTGTTGGATAAGTATGCGAAATTGATTGACATCTTCCCTACAGCAACCAGTATTGCAAAAATGGACTATACCAACTATACCCTAGGAAGAAACTTATTGGATACTAGCTATACAGATACCGCTGCTTTTGTATATCAAGATAGTAAAGGAGAAAGGGCAGTTGGGCTTATTAAAAACGGATACTATTTAGAAAAAACCAATAGTTCAAAAAAACTAAGCTTGTATCGTTTAAGCGATACGGGTGTTTTTGACGTAAAAGACAAATATCCATTGATTACACAAAGAATGGATAGCCTTTTATCTGGCTATTACCACAGTACAAAATATTTGTACTTTAACAACAAAAAGTTATCCAAATAGTTTTTGATCGACCTTTCTGTACAATAAAAAGTAGAGCCTTCCCAACACAATTCCTGTAAGAATCCCCAACGAGATGTCTATAGGGAAATGCACTCCCAAATACAATCTACTATAAGAAAAAAGCAGAGGAAAAACACACATCAGATACATATATTTGAAGTGATCTTTCAATAACAAAATTGTAAATACGGTAAAAAAGGTTGAAGTTGTAGCATGTCCAGAAAGGAAACTAAAACTTTGAGGTCTGATAAAGGTTCTTAATAGGCTTTGGATAGCAATATCATTGTTTGGCCGCAATCTTTCAGTTGAATCCTTAATTAAATTCACAAACTGATCTGAAAATGCAACCAATAGAATCATACAAAAAATGATGAAACCTCCTCGTTTCCAACCCTTGGATTTTATAACCAAAAAGAAGACAAAAATGAACAATGGGGCCCAGTGTAATTGATTGGTAATTGCCAACCAAAAAGGGTCCCATTGTTCAGTTCCTAAATTGTTCAAAAAGACTAATAATTCTTTGTCTTTTTGGATGATGATGTCTATCAAATTATGCTCCTACTTTTAAAATTTCTATCTCAAAGATGATATCTGCTTTGGGTGGAAATGGACCACCTCCCTTTTCGCCATAAGCGATATAATACGGTATGAAAAGCCGCGCCTTTTCACCTTCTCGCAATTGTAACAAACCTTCTTTAAATCCTGTGATCAAGGGCTTATCAGCATCATCGAGCTGAAAAACGAAAGGTTTCCCTCCTTCATCTAAGGTCGATTGCAAACGTTTTCCATTGGCTAAATACAACGTATAATGAATCGTAATGGGTTTATTGGCAACTACTTTTGGACCTGAAGTCTTCTTCAATTTTAACACTTTTAGTCCAGAAGTTGATGGAAATACTTGATCTGCCCCCATTTTGGTATAGGTCGCTTTTTTGTCGATTAAAAACTGATTGTATCTCGCCACCTCAGCTTCTTTCGCAGCTTGCATTCGCTGTTCTTCAGCTTTCAGAGCAGTTTGCGCTGCGGCAATAAATACTTTAGAGGCATCAAATCGTTTGGCTTTCTTCCCAAGTCGTATGATTTTGACAGACACAATTGTATCCGATTTCACAATGGAATCAACAACCTGTTGCCCTTTGATCACTTTCCCAAAAATACTATGCTTTCCATTTAACCATGGAGTTGCCTTGTGCGTAATGAAAAATTGGCTTCCATTCGTATTAGGTAGTCCAGGGTTTGCCATTGACAAAACACTAAGGTGCATCGTGCTTGTAAATTAAACCACCTACAGAATCCTTCGGAAACTCATCGGCAAACTGGTACCCGGGTTGTCCGCTACCTGTTTCTAGGATATCACCAGCCTGAATCATAAAATCAGAAATAACTCTGTAAAAACGAAGACCGTCATAATATTTTTTTCCCTGTAAGGAATCAGTAACTTTTGGGTGATTTCCTTCAGCTAGCCCCACAAAGTTAGCAACGGTTAGCGGTGTATCTTCTGCATACAATTGTAAAAGAATACTCCCCTTATTGGTGTGCATGTCAGCATAGAGTCCCTCATTTAAATCTTTGTAGGCAGATTTACAAGAGACGAATACAAGCAATCCCAAAAAGGCAACAAAACAATTTTTCACTGTAGTTATTTTACAATCTCTAACAATTCAACCTCAAAAATTAAGGTAGAAAACGGTTTGATTAATTCGCTTTTATTTTGGGCTCCGTATGCTAATTCTTGTGGAATAAAGAATTTGAATTTAGATCCAACATTCATTAGTTGCAAACCTTCGGTCCAGCCTTTTATCACTTGATTCAAAGTAAATGTCGCAGGGGTACCTCTATCAACAGAACTATCAAAGACCTGTCCTTCTATGTTGGTACCGTGATAATGAACTTTAACCTTTGCATAAGGACCAGCGGGTTGCTCCCCTTTTCCTTGCTTGAGTATTTGATACTGCAAGCCACTAGCTGTGGTCTGAATACCAGTCTTGTTTTTATTTTCTTCTAAAAAAGCAATTCCAGCTTTTTTAACTTCTGCAAATTTAACGGCTGCTTCTGCTTCCGATTCTGCAGACTTTGCTTTTCTTCTTGCTTCTTGCATTTTTTGAAAGAACGGATTCAGCACTCCATTGACTGATTGAAGGTCTTCTGGAATTAATAAATCACTTGAAGCCATTCCATTTCTAAAACCTTGTTGGAATAAGTGTACATCTGTCGAATCTAAGTTCTTCTTTATTTTAATTGCCATATCCAATCCTAATGCATAGCTTACAGAATCCATTTCAGTTTTTAAAGAAGAGCTATTTACTTGTTTGTTGCAGGATACTAAACTGAATAGAACCACTGCGAATGCTAAATTTTTAATTGTAATCATTTTCATTTTTTAATTTATTTTTAATAGTGTTACGGTACTTTTTATGGTTTGATTCATCCCAATTTTGTTTCCATCTCCTGAAATTCCAAAAGCATGGTAGGATGGGATGACAAAGATAACAGTTTCTCCAACTTTCATCAACTTTATTCCTTTTTGTAATGCTGAAATAAAATCTTCTTTGTCTACTAGATACTTTTTGAGACCCAGCTCTTCTTTGGTATAGATCGGATTTCCATACAAATCTGAAATTTGATATTCAAAAATAACTTCATCTCCAAGTACTGGAACAGAAGCATTATTGTGGACTTTTTTCTGATAACTATACCAGAACCCACTTTTAGATACCTCATAGATTTGTAAAGAGTCATTGGCGATGTAATCTTCGATTTTTTGGACTTCTATTTCGTTAAGAGCCTTTGAATGATCGACAGTTTCAGAAAGTAAGGTTGTCGATGGTTTTGGGTTCAAAGGTCTTCTTGCTTCATTTTTAGAACAAGCAACAAAAATCAAAATCAATACAAAAAGTCCTTTAGTTTTCATACGAAGCAGCTAACTCTTGTTGATATCTTGGCAATAAAGAGGTGAATTTTGCAATGGTTTCTTCCAACGATACATCTGACTTTCCTCCAGCAGCATTATCGTGCCCTCCACCTTCAAAATGATTTCTTGAAAATTGATTCACAGAAAAATCTCCTTTTGATCTAAATGAGATTTTAACAAGATTCTGTTCCGCATCTTCAATAAATATCGCTGCAAAAATAATTCCTTTAATAGATAAGGCATAATTGACAATCCCTTCGGTATCTCCTTTTTGGAAATCGAAACGGTTTTTCTCTTCAGTACTTAGGGTAATGAATGCCGTGTTGTATTCGGTCATGATCTGCATATTGCTCAATGCTTGCCCTAATAACAACAATCGATTGTAGGAATTAGCATCGTATACGTTATTGTGAATGACATCGTTTTGAGCCCCTTTGTCTATTAAATCTGCTATGATTCGATGGGTAGTACTGGTAGTCGAACGAAAACGAAAAGATCCTGTATCGGTCATAATCCCAGTATACAAACAAGTAGCAATATCGGCATCTATGAGTGCTAGATCGTTGTTCATTTCTATAAATTGATAGACCATTTGACAGGTAGAACATACTTCTACATCTGAATACATATAGGTAACCTCTTCAGGTTGTTGATGATGATCGATCATGGCAAAATCGTTTGGATATGCTTCCAACGTGTTTTGCATGTCAGATCCTACACGGTGGAGGGCATTAAAATCTAACAGAAAAATTAAATCTGAATTCGAGATGGCTCTCTGCGACTGACTGTTCTGCCAATCAAAACGATAGGTACTCTCCGAAATAAGGCAACCAGTGCAAAAAATGAGGATACTCATTCGGGACTACCACAGTAGCAGAATGCCCTTTCTTATTTAAATATTGAGCCAAAGCTAATGTTGATCCAATCGCATCACCATCGGGGTTTCTGTGCCCAATTACAACAATGCTTTTTGGCTTTTCTAAAAACCCCTGTAACGCTTCAAATCCTTTTAAAATCATAGGCAGCTAAGATACAATTTAATTAAAAAATTTATGTAGTTTTGCATCGATTTTGTGAAACATTTCACAAATAGACACAAGTAATTAAAAAGTCAATATGGCAACAAATAGAACATTTACAATGCTAAAACCAGATGCTGTTGAAAACGGGCATACTGGAGCGATTTTAGAAAAAATGAATGCTGCAGGTTTTCGAATTGTAGCATTGAAGAAAACACAAATGACCAAAGCAGATGCTGAAGCTTTTTATGCTGTGCATAACGAACGTCCATTTTTTGGAGAATTAGTAGAATTCATGACACGAGGTCCTATTGTGGCTGCTGTCTTAGAAAAAGAAAATGCAGTTGAAGATTTTAGAACTTTAATTGGTGCCACCAATCCAGCAGACGCTGCAGAAGGAACGATTAGAAAACTGTATGCAACTTCTATGGGAGAAAATGCCGTTCACGGTTCTGACTCTGATGAAAATGCTGCTATTGAAGCTAACTTTCACTTTTCAGGTAGAGAGCAATTTTAAAAAAATTCCACCACAGATAAAAAAAACTCACACCTTTCGTTGTGAGTTTTTTTTTGGAGTAAATTCTCTATCAGATCTATTCTGAACAGGTATTAAAATCATACCCCTCTCTAAAATAGGTTCCATGAAACGCATCGGAAACTGTCGTCCAAACTATCACGTTATTTTGGCATTTAAACGTTGGAGTTAATGTAGAAAAATTCCCAAAATTTAAATCAACCGTAATTTGATTGCCTTCATACCACCAGTCATTACCTACACGTCCGCTATCAATAAGGTCTTGTACTGACTCAAAAATTCCATCTGAGGAATACAAAGTATAGCGTTTGTTTTCTGTAAACTCATACATCACATTTCCTTGAAATCCATCGAGATTCCATCTTCCAATTACCGTTGCTTCGGGAGAATCCGCAGTAACGTCATTTGAGGAACACTGAAAAAGGGTACAACAAAATAAAATTACAAGTATATTTTTCATCGAAATTAGTTAAAAGTAAAAAAATTATATTGGGTAAGTTAAAAAAAAGAGACTCTTTTAAATCAACATCAGTTTTGAAATAATTTCCTCTCCGAACTCTTCATTCATTATTTTAATAATTTTATCTTTTCCATGACTCAACTCTTCACGTAAGACCGAAGAAGTTAGTTGGATGATTAAGGTTTTATTTTGCAAACGAACCGAACTGGTATAGCTTGCAACTCCTTGACCCATTAATTTATTCCAGGTTTCTTCAATCTTCATTTTCTGCATTCCTTTGCTCAAATTATTTTCATTGATAAAACTTTGCATTAAATCTTTTACTGAAAATGAATCGTTTTCTCTTTTTGTCATTTTTTTACTTTTTTTTTGAACCCCATATTCGGATTCCTTTGATAACTTTGCACCTTAACGATGAACTTATGGACTACAATTTAAAAATTTGATAAGGCTTCTGATGCTGTTTTAAAATATTTTCTGTTCGTTCCGAATGGGTATCTGTAATAAAAATTTGACCAAACTCATCATTGTTGACCAGTTCAATAATATGTGAGACCCTACTCTCATCTAGCTTGTCAAAAATATCATCTAAGAGCAAAATTGGTGTCACATTGCATTGCTGTTTGATAAATTCAAATTGCGCTAATTTTAAAGCAATTAAATATGATTTTTGTTGCCCTTGAGAACCAAATTTTTTAATAGGATAATCCCCGATTTCAAAACTTAAATCGTCTTTATGAATTCCTGAAGTGGTATATTGAGTAATTTTATCTTTATCTATAGATTTCGCCAGAAGATCTATCATTGAAAAATCCTGAAGCTGACTTCGATATTTTAAATCTACGTGTTCTTTATCCCCAGAAATTATTTGGTATTTCTCATTAAAAATAGGGATAAAAGCTTCTAAAAATGAATTTCTAACTTCATAAATTCTCGTTCCAAAATCGGCTAACTGTTCATCATAAACACTCAGGTTAAGAGCATCAAAAGTTCGATTGGCTGCAAAATACTTCAACAAAGCATTTCGCTGACTCAATACTTTATTATAAAAAATCAAGTCTTTGAGGTAACTTTTATTTTGTTGAGAAATTACACCGTCGATAAATTTACGTCGAGTCTCACTACCTTCAGTCACTAAGTCTCTGTCAGCAGGAGAAATGATCACTAATGGCAATTGTCCTATATGCTCGGAAAATTTCTCATAGCTCTTTCCATTTCTTTTTAAAACTTTTTTTTGACCTCGCTTCAAGCTACAAACAATCTTCTCAATTCGATCATTTAGAAAATAATCTCCTTCTACCATAAAAAAACCTTCACCATGCTTGATATTCTGTATTGCAACAGAATTAAAGTAACTTTTAGCAAATGACAAATAATAAATGGCATCTAGAACATTGGTTTTCCCCACACCATTATCACCCACAAAACAATTTATTTTCTCTTGAAAATCAAAGGATTGGGAATCAATATTTTTAAAATTAACTAAAGAAAGCTTCTGTAAATACATCAATAATAATTGGGTTAGAAAAGGATTCGCAAATTATTGAAAATTTAGCGAATTATACGCTTTTAAAATCCAATTAAAAAAACTATTTTTGTCGGCACTAATTTATTAAGCAAACATGGCTACATACAAGAAAAAAGGACACAAACCTACAGATAAAGGAGACCAACAAAGAGTTGATGAATCACAAAGTACTACTGCAGAAGTATTCAATATCTTAGATGATACCGCTAGTAAATCGGAACAATGGATCGAAAAAAATAGTAAACCATTATTTTATGGTTTGGTAATCATCGTTGTTTTGGGATTAGGGTTATTGGCTTATAATAAATTTGTTACAGAGCCTGCTGAATTAGCAGCTTCCAATGAATTGGCTTTTCCAAGAAAATATTTTAACGATGCCTCTGTTGCAGGTTCATCAATCGATTCTTTATTGAATTTAGGGTTAGAGGGTGCAGATGGAAAATATGGTTTTGTAGACATTGCCGTAAAATTTAGTGGAACAAAAGCCGGAAACTTAGCCAACTATTATGCAGGAGTTTCGTATTTACAATTAAAGGAATATGACAAAGCCATCGAATATTTAGAGAAATTTAATTCTGATGATGCGCTATTAGGTCCTGTTGCTTTAGGTGCAATGGGTGATGCATTTGCAGACATCAACCAGCCAGAACAAGCACTGGAATACTATACCAAAGCAGCAAACCTCAGAGACAACGAGTTTACAACTCCTTTATTTTTAGAAAAAGCGGGCTTTATTGCATTGGAATTAAAAGAATTTGCAAAAGCTGAATCGTTGTTTTCTAAAATTAAAGCAAAATATTCAAAATCAGAGCAAGGCACCAATGTAGACAAATACATCAATGCTGCAAAATATGCTGAATAGTCGTTCAGAAACAATTGCAAAAGTAATTGTGACAGAGTACTAGAAAACTTAAAAAATGGCAACAACCAATTTATCATCCTACGATAAAGCAACCATCCCAAATGCGAAACCATTTCGATTTGGGATGGTTGTTTCTGAATGGAATCCAGAAATTACTAAAAACCTCGAAAAGGGAGCTTTGGAAGCTTTTATTGACTGTGGTGTTTTAAAAGAAAATATTATTTCTTGGGAGGTTCCCGGAAGTTTCGAACTGGTGTATGGATGTAAAAAAATGATTGAATCAGAAAAGGTAGATGCAATCATTGCAATTGGAAATGTGATTCAAGGAGAGACAAAGCACTTCGATTTTGTCTGTGAAGGAGTTACCCAAGGAATTGTGGATCTAAACCTCAAATACGATGTCCCTGTGATTTTCTGTGTTCTTACTGACAACACCAAACAACAATCTATTGATAGATCTGGAGGGAAATTGGGAAACAAAGGAATTGAATGTGCTGTGGCAGCAATCAAAATGGCAGCAATCAAAAATGGAACCCTAAAAGGGAAGCCAATCGGTTTTTAACAAAACCCAAAAAATCCTCGCTTTCTTTTCTCAACATTTTCTGAAAAATCGCTTTTAATTCTGTAAATTTGAAAAGCACTTTCAATTGGTATAAAAATTGATTCAGGTCAATGAAGTATAGCAATTAAAACAAAGATTATGGGATTTTTCAAAAGAACAAACAAAAAATTTGACTATCAACCTCGGTACTACAAAGGAGAAGGAAATCCTTTTAAGATTGAGCACAAACTAGATCAATTTAGAAATACAACAGGTAAAAACAAAGGGTTAAAATCAAAATTTTCTGATGCTCTCGAAGAACTAAAATCTCCCGACAAAAGGGTAAATAAAAACCTCATCATCATTATTTGTATTTTGACTTTTATCTTTTTGTATATTATCGATTTCGATTTATCAATTTTTCTAAAAAATTAATGTCAGATATAATTCAACTTTTACCAGATCACGTGGCCAATCAAATTGCTGCAGGAGAAGTAGTACAAAGACCTTCCTCTGTTGTAAAAGAGTTGTTGGAAAATGCGATTGATGCTGGTGCAAATTCAATAAAATTACTCTTAAAAGACGCAGGCAAAACCCTCATTCAAGTGATTGATGATGGAAAAGGAATGAGTACTACCGACGCTCGTTTGTGTTTTGAACGCCATGCAACCTCCAAGATTCAAAAAGCAGAAGATTTATTCAACCTAAATACCAAAGGGTTTCGCGGGGAAGCTTTGGCTTCTATAGCAGCAATTGCACATGTAGCTCTTAAAACCAAAGAAGATAGCGACGAACTAGGAAGTGAAATCAAAATTGAAGGAAGTAAGATCGTTTCACAGGAATTTGTTGCCACAGCTACAGGAACCAGTTTGGCTGTAAAGAACTTATTTTACAACATTCCTGCAAGAAGAAATTTTCTGAAATCGGATACGATAGAGACGCGTCATATTATTGATGAATTTCAGCGAGTAGCTTTGGCACATCCTGGGATTTCTTTTTTACTACATCACAACAACAATGAAGTATACAACTTACGAGCAAGCAATCTAAGAAAACGGATTGTAGCCATTTTTGGTTCGAAAATGAATGAAAAATTGGTTCCCATTGAAGAAAAAACTGACCTAATTACCATTCAAGGTTTTATTACAAAACCCGAATTTGCAAAGAAAAAAAGAGGGGAACAGTTCTTCTTTGTCAATGAGCGTTTTATCAAGAGTTCCTATTTAAACCATGCTGTTGTCAATGCATTTGATGGACTTTTAGAACACTCAAGTCATCCCTCCTATTTTCTGTATTTATCGGTCCCCCCGAGTAGTATTGACATCAACATTCACCCAACCAAAACAGAAATTAAGTTTGACAACGAAAAAGCCTTGTACGCTATTTTAAGAGCCACTATAAAGCACAGTTTAGGGCAATACAATGTGGCACCCGTTTTGGACTTCAACAGAGATGCAAACTTAGACGTTCCCTACAAATTTAATGGAAAAACGGGCACTTCTACTCCAAAAATCACTGTAGACCCCGACTTCAATCCTTTCAAGGAAGAAGTACATAAAGAGCAAAAAAAACCTTATTATAAAGAAAAAACTACCGAAAGTTGGGAATCTTTATACACTCATATAGAGGTTGAAAGTAAAGAATCCAATCAAGAGACTTTATTTGTTGGGGACTCCCAAAAAGAAACGGGTAAAACCATACAAATACAGCGAAAATATATTTTAAGTGCCATCAAATCGGGTGTGGTACTAATCAGTCAATCCTATGCACATCAACGGATTTTATACGAAGATTTTTTAGAGAGTATTACGGTAAAGGAAGCCAACAGTCAACAGCTACTATTCCCTGTAAACATTCAATTAATTTCCTCAGAAATTGAAATTATCTATTCTTTAAAAAACGAATTAGAAAACGCAGGTTTTTCTTTTGGTGAATTTACAAAAACAAACGTAATCATTAAAGGAATTCCGGTTTCAGTGACCGAAAGTCAAATCACCGTGATTCTAGAAGAACTCATTCGCGATATCGATTTGGAGGTCCCTGACGCTAGTTTTAGTCATTTTGACCTGATGGCAAAATCATTTTCAAAAACATTGGCAATCAAAACAGGAAGCATATTATCGGAAGTAGAACAAGAAAATCTTGTGAACGATCTATTTTCTTGTAAAGAACCGAGTATTTCTCCTTTTGGAAAATCAACTTTTAAAACCTTGACTCTAAAAGAAATTGATATCATTTTCAATAAGTAAACTATGGGAAACGTTACAGATGCAATCAAACACATCATCATTATCAATGTCATTTTATTTGTTGCACCGCAGCTTTTAAATTTAGACCTTACCAACATGCTTGCCTTGCATTTTCCAGATAACGAACATTTTGGTTTTTGGCAATATGTAACAAGTATGTTCATGCATGGGAGTATTGGGCATATTCTATTTAATATGTATGGTCTTTGGGCATTTGGAACACCTTTAGAACAAATGTGGGGAAAAAAGAAGTTCATTTTCTTTTATTTTTCAGCGGGTATCGGAGCAGGAATCATTTATACCTTAGTCAATTATTACCAATTCAATACAGCCTTTGAAAAGCTGATCGAATTGGGTTCTAGCAAAGCTGAAATTATGGAATTGATGAACCCAACACTGATCTATCAAAATGAATACTTACAAACGGTAAACTCTCTCTACAATACCTCTGCCTTGGGTGCTTCAGGTGCTGTATATGGGATATTAGTTGCTTTTGGTTTGTATTTTAAAAATGCTAAATTGGCTTTGATCTTTTTCCCTGTTCCAATCGCTGCAAAATATTTTATCCCCTTGATGATTTTTGGAGATCTATTCTTTGGAATGACCAAGTACTCTGTTGGTAATATTGCTCATTTCGCTCATGTTGGGGGAGCTGTTGTTGGATTTGTAATTGCCTTGGTATTGGAAGAAAAATCAATTTAAAGTATTTTAAAATGAGCTTGATAGACAATTTGCAACAAAAATATAAAGAATCAAATACCTTAGAAAAACTCATTTATTTACATGTAGGTGTTTTTCTTTTTTCAATTTTTTTTGATGTAGTTCAAGGGTTATACAATGGGCAAACGAATTGGCTCATTCAATGGTTTTCCTTAGACTCGAGTACCGATACCTTTCTGTCAAAACCGTGGTCGATTGTTTCTTACGGCTTTTTACATGCCGATTTCATTCATCTTTTAATGAATATGATCGTATTATACTACATCGGAAATCTTTTTGTCGAATATTTTACCCAAAAACAATTGCTTACTTTTTATCTTTTGGGAACTATTTTTGGCGGATTATTATTTATCGTTAGCCACAATTACTTTCCTTTTTTTGAGGGAAGACAATCCGTCCTAGTAGGTGCTTCCGCAGGAATTTCTGCAATCTTTATAGGAATCACAACTCATATGCCAAATTATCAATTAAAACTAAGGTTTATCGGTTTTGTAAAACTGTGGTATTTGGCAGGGTTTTGGATTCTTTTGGATTTTATTGGTTTGACTGGAGACAATGCTGGTGGACATTTTGCACATCTTGGCGGAGCTCTTTTCGGATATGTATACATCAGTCAAGCATCAAATAAAAGTGGGGGAATGTTGAATTTACTTTGGGCTATCTTTCAGAAGAAAGACAAACCTTTAAGAACTGTATATAAATCCGATAAAAAAAAGAAAAAAACAGCAAGAAACACCTCCTTCAATCAAAAACAAATTGATACAATTTTAGATAAAATCAGCAAATCGGGATATGATACGCTTTCAAAAGCTGAAAAAGATTTTTTATTCAAACAAGGAAAACAATAAATCCTCATGAAAAACTTATCCTTTTTCGACAAACTCATTTATTTACTCAATTCAATCTTAGCAATACTGTTGCTATTGTCGTATCTCCTTCCCTTTATTTCCCCAAAAAACATTCCTGTTTTGGCTGTTTTAAGTCTTTTAGTTCCAGTGTTCATAATCATCAACCTCTTGTTTGCAATTTATTGGTTGGTAAAACTTAAAAAACAAGTCTTACTCTCCACAATCGCTTTGATAATTGGACTTGTTTTCTCGGCTCCCTTTTATAAAATTTCTGAAAAAAATTCAGCTTTTAATTCGGATATAAAAGTGATGAGCTATAATGTAAAATCTTTTGATTGGTTTTATTCAACTAAAGAAAAGAAGGCTGAGAAAAACGGATTTGAGTTTATTTCCAAAGAAAACCCTGATCTTCTTTTAATTCAAGAATACTATCAATCGAGTAAAATTCAACTTAAATTTCCTTATAAGTATATCAAAATACACCAAAATAGCAGCAATTTTGGAATGGCGATCTATTCAAAATTTAAAATCATCAACTCAGGTTCTTTAGAATTAAAAAACACCAACAACAATATTATTTTTGTAGATGTACTAAAAGAAAAGGATACGATTCGAATCTACAATCTACACCTAGAATCATTGAAAATAAAGCCAAATGAGGAAAACTTTGGAGAAGAAAATTCAGAAAAACTAATTAAAAGAATTGAAACTTCATTTGAAAAACAAGCCGATCAAACAGCGTTGTTTTTAAGTCATCAAAAAAATTGGAAGGGGAAACAAATTATTGGTGGCGATTTTAACAACACCGCTTATTCATGGGTCTACAATCAGATCGTTAAAAACAAAAAAGATGCATTTGTTGACGCTGGAAAAGGCTTTGGAAAAACCTACAATTATTTTTTTCCAACAAGAATTGACTTTATAGTTACCGATTCAACAGCAATCATTAATAAATTTGAGACAGCTTCTGTAAGCTATTCAGACCACTTCCCGATTCTATCTAAAATTAGTTGGCCTAATTAGTTCTTTTTTTTGAACGCGTTTTAAATGCAAATGATTGATTGGGTTGATTCCTAGTCCAGAAATGTTTTTGTTGGTAAAACGAACTGCTTCGTCATAGTACAAAGGGATCACAGGTGCAGACTCCATCATTAAGCTGTCCATTTTCTGATACAGTCGATGGCGATTTTTGGTATGGATGGTTGCTACAGCCTTTTCATACAAGGAATCAAAAGTATCATTTTTATAATGGGTATAATTCGGTCCGTTTGGTGAAAAGTTTTTACTGTGATAAATGAATAAATAATTTTCTGCATCAGGATAGTCGGCAACCCAACTTCCTCTGAATATACTCAATTGCCCATTCGCTTTTTGTTCTCTTAATGTTGAAGGAGGCATGACGTCTATAGCCACTTCCAATCCTACTTTTTGCATTTCCCGTTGAATAAATTCACACAAATCTAAATATTGACTATCGGTGCTTATGGTGATCTTAGGATTTTGATTCCCCGATTGCAATTTATAAGCATCAATCAATTGCTTTGCTTTTTGGGGCTGATAGCTATATCCTTCCATATGATTGAACGAAGGCAAGCCTTTAGGGATAAAGCCATTTAAAGCAGGTGTTCCAATTCCATTTCTCAGATATAAAATCATTTTTTCTTTATCAAAACCATAGTTCATTGCTTTTCTTATGAGCAATGAATTGGCCTCTTCTTCTTCAGCATCCATATACACTCCTAAATATTCTGTGTTCAAATAAGGGCTTCTGAGCATATCTATTTGTGCTGCGTAATTGGGTTGTAATATTCCATTTTTAGTCAACAAATCATCTTTGTAAGAATTATCGATACTATTTAAAAAATCGAGATTCCCCTGGATAAATTGTAAAAACTCACTCTGTTTGTCAGGCAAAAAAGTGATAGCCACCGCCTCTAGATATGGCAACTGAACTCCTGTTTCACTATACTCAAAGTAATGATGATTCTTCCTAAATACCAATTTGATATTTTCTTTCCATAGTTTGAAACGAAAAGGACCTGTTCCTATTGGGTTAGCTCTAAAAGTATCTCCAAAAAAATCAATCGCTTCTTTGGGAACTACCGAACAATATTTCATGGTCAATAGACTTAAAAAAGGAGGAAATGGTTCTTTGAGTTGAACCTGAAATGTACTATCGTTTTTTGCAGAAAAATCAGTGACAAATTCTAACACCCACTTCCCTGGTGAAGCTATTTCTGGATCGAGTAATCGTTGAAAAGAATACTCAAAATCTTTGGCAACTACATTTCTAGTACTGTCTTTACCAAATAAGGCATGTTGATGAAAAAAAACATCCTTTCTCAAGTGAAATTCATAATTCTTCCCGTCTTCAGAAATGGTCCAATTGGCAGCAATATCAGGAATTACTTGTAAGGAATCGTCTAACTGAACCAATCCATTAAAGAGCTGATTAGTAGCCCAAATCGTCCTTAAATCTTTAGAAAATGCGGGATCCAAGGTATTGATGTTTCGGTGTTCATTGTATTTAAACACTTGCGAATCATTAAATTTTTGTGACTCCCGCTCACAAGAAATCAAACTGATAAGAATTGATATTAAAAATACCGTTCTATTTTTCAAATCCATACCCTCTTTCTACTTTACAAATTCTTAATTGGTATTTCTGATACCACTTCTCTCTTCCTACTAATCGTACTTCAGTATGTTCTACATTATTTTTCCATGCAGTAATGGCCTCTAAGCTTTCCCAATATGAAACCGTAATCCCAATTTCACTTCTAGCTGACTCAATACCTAAATACCCTTTTTGTTGCTTTGCAAGTTGCTCCATTCGTTCAGCAGTCACGGCATAACCTTCAATATCATCGGACATCAACGTAGAAAAAATTACTGCATAATAAGGTGGTTTTAAATGATCTACAAGCATAAATTGAAGTAGGTTTTTGTTTCAGTTATTAAAAACGCATGAGCAAAATATTGCATCCCTTTTAAGTTCTTTTTTATTGCACACATAAATGATAGCACTTTAAAAATTAATTCCCTACAAGTGGACTTTCCGTTCTAAAAATCATCAATAAAAGTGTAAATTTGCAAAGCATAAATGTACACCAATGGATGCAGATAAAAAAGTAGCATTTTATACTTTAGGATGTAAATTAAACTTTTCTGAAACTTCTACTATAGCTAGAAATTTTATTAGCGAGGGTTTTAAGCGCGTAGAATTTGAAGAAAAAGCAGACATCTATGTGATCAATACCTGCTCCGTTACAGACAATGCAGACAAACGTTTTAAAGCGATTGTTAAAAATGCATTGAAGAAAAATGAGGAAGCTTTTTTAATTGCAGTAGGCTGTTATGCACAGCTCAAACCCAAAGAATTAGCCGCTGTAGATGGTGTTGATTTGGTGTTGGGCGCAACCGAAAAATTCAATGTAACGAGCTATATCAATGATTTGACAAAAAATCAGGTGGGCGAAGTACATTCCTGTGAAATTTCTGATGCCGATTTTTATGTAGGTTCCTACTCCTTTGGCGATAGAACCCGTGCCTTTTTGAAAGTTCAAGATGGTTGCGATTATAAGTGCACCTATTGTACCATTCCTTTAGCTCGAGGTATTTCAAGATCTGACACCTTAGAAAATGTTGTCCAAAATGCTACAACCATTTCCAAAAAAGGGATCAAAGAAATTGTTTTAACAGGAGTCAATATTGGTGATTATGGAAAAGGAGAATTTGGCAATAAAAAACACGAACACACCTTTTTAGAACTCGTACAAAAGTTAGATACAATCGAGGGAATTCACCGTCTCAGAATCTCTTCTATAGAACCCAATTTACTTACAGATGATACCATCGATTTTGTTTCAGAATCACAGAGTTTTGTTCCTCATTTTCACATTCCATTACAATCGGGGAGCGACGAGCTTCTTAAGAAAATGAAACGTCGCTATCAAACAAACCTCTATACTAACAGAGTCACAAAGATCAAAAAAACCATGCCCAATGCCTGTATTGGAGTAGATGTAATTGTGGGCTTCCTAGCGAAACAGAGGAATTGTTCTTAGAAACTTACAACTATCTCAATAGTCTTGATATTTCTTATTTACATGTCTTTACCTACTCGGAAAGACCCAATACAGAAGCTGCCGAATTTGAAGGTATTGTACCCAAAAAAGTTCGCGCTAAACGCAGTAAAATGTTACGCGGTTTATCGGCAAAAATGAGAAGAGCTTTTTATGAATCTCAATTAGGAAACACATTAACGGTCCTTTTTGAAAGTGAAAACAAAGAAGGCTACATCCATGGCTTTACAGAAAATTATGTAAAAGTAAAAGCTCCTGGGATCCTGAATTGGTCAACACTCTGCAGGAAGTTTATTTAACTGAAATTGACGAGGACGGATTGGTTCGTTTTCAATTTGTAGAAAAAAAGGTCAATTCACTGATTTAAAACCAACTACTAGACACTTTCTGTTAAAATAAATCTTAGATTTTAATAAAGTAACACTTGTATCTCCAAACATCCACGAAGAAATCTTTCTAAAAGTTTAACTTTTAGGTAGACTGATTATTTTGTAAGTTTATGTCATCAAAAAAAAACTAAAATGCAAAAATCAACGCGTCTTTTTTCCTTTTTGGGAATTCTTCTTATCGGCTTTTTATGTATCAAAGCTGTTGAAAATAAAGAACCTAAAAATACGAGTGAAAAATATGAAATTCAGGCTTTAAAATTACCCAAAAATCTAAATCTTGCAGGAGAACGAGTTCCCATAGAACGCCAGGATATTAGAGAGCGAATGGACAGAGAATTATTGGTGAATACCTATTGGCAATCCAATGGGTTGTTGTTACTAAAAAGAGCAAACAAATACTTTCCAATATTGGAACCCCTGTTAAAAAAATATGGCATCCCAGATGATTTTAAATATCTAGCGGTAGCAGAAAGCGCGCTCATTGACGAAACTTCTTCAGCAGGTGCAGCAGGCATGTGGCATTTTATGAAAAGTACTGGAAAAGAATATGGCCTCGAAATTAACAGCAATGTAGACGAACGCTACAATATTGAAAAATCGACAAAAGTAGCAGCAGAGTACTTACTAAAATCAAAAGAAAAATTAGGCTCCTGGACTTTAGCTGCTGCAGCTTATAACGCAGGAAATCAAGGAGTTTCAAGAAGATTAGAAACTCAAGGAGTAACTAGTTATTACGATGCATTGTTGCCTGACGAAACAGAACGATATGTTTTTAGAATAATAGCTTTAAAAGAGGTGTTGTCTCATCCAAAAAAATACGGTTTTAAATTTGAGGAAGAAGATCTTTATCCCTTAGAAAAAACAAAAATAGTACAAGTAGATACTGCAATTACAAACATCGCTCTCTTTGCCAAAGGGTTTGGCACCAATTATAAAGAATTAAAAAAACACAATTCTTGGTTGAGAGAAAACAAGCTGAACAATAAGTCTAGAAAAATATACCAAATTAAAATACCCCAAAAGTAATGGGCATAAAAAAGCCTGCAAATTGCAGGCTTTCTCATTAAAAATTAACTAAGTATATATTAAATTACTTTTACATTTACTGCGTTTAATCCTTTTCTTCCATCTTGTAAGTCAAATTCAACTTCGTCATTCTCACGAATTTCGTCAATTAAACCTGAAACATGTACAAAATGTTCTTTGTCTGTTCCTTCTTCTGTGATAAATCCAAATCCTTTAGATTCATTGAAAAATTTTACGGTACCTTTATTCATTATAAAAAATTATTGTGTTGCTAATTTAATTACTAACAACGTTTTATTAAGTTGCAAATATAATATCAAAAAAATTAATAACAAAAAAAATATTCTTAATATTTCAAAAACACCTCTTAAAACCTACTAACTAGGGCTTTAGCCTCTAAAAAATCGGCAAGTATCGCTTCAAAAATATCTTTTACAGACGCAATTTGATCAATAATTCCAGCAATTTGTCCAATTTCTAACTCGCCGTTCTCCAAATCACCTTCAAACATTCCTTTTTTAGCACGTGCTCTCCCTAAATATGTTCTAAGTTCTTCAACACTTGCGTTTTGCTCATAGAGACTTTGAAGTTGATTGTAAAAAGCATTTTTAATCAGTCTTACTGGGGCTAATTCTTTTAAGGTCAATTGAGTATCTCCGTCTTTAACATCCAAGATAGATTGTTTAAAGTTTTGATGTGCAGAGGACTCAAAACTTGCTGCAAACCGACTACCAATTTGAACACCATCGGCACCTAAAACCATTGCCGCCAACATTCCTTTCCCAGTCGCAATTCCTCCTGCTGCAATCACTGGGATATTCGTTTGTTGTTTCACCATCGGAATTAAGGCAAACGTTGTGGTTTCTTCTCTCCCATTATGTCCTCCAGCTTCAAAGCCTTCACAGACTACAGCATCAACTCCTGCATCTTCTGCCTTCATCGCAAACTTTACTGAACTTACAACATGGACAACCGTAACTCCTTTCTGCTTTAAAAAAGAAGTCCATATTTTTGGATTTCCTGCGGAAGTAAAAACAATCTTCACCTCCTCATCAATCAAAATATCCATAATTTTTTCGATGTCTGGATAGAGCATCGGCACATTAACTCCAAAAGGTTTATTAGTCGCTTTTTTACATTTTTGAATATGCTCTCTTAGCACTTCTGGATACATAGAACCTGCACCAATCAATCCCAATCCTCCTGCATTGGAAACTGCCGAAGCCAATCTCCATCCCGAAATCCAGACCATCCCTCCTTGAACTATAGGATATTGAATGTTAAATAATTGAGTGATTGCTGTATTCATTATTTTTTACCAATTTAAGATGTCATCGTTGCTAAAGGTTTGAAATTTTCTAATTCAAATAACAACTAATTGAAGAGCAATAAAGAATAAAATTATATAAATTTTCACTATTGAATCTTAAAAAACATGGGAAATCTCCTACAAAATTACGAAATTACTCCAGAACCTAACAATTCTTCTTGCTGGTACCAAGCCACAAACTGTCCTTCCTGAATAGCAGACTGGTTGTTTTCAAAAGAAACAAATAATCCTTTTTCTGCCTTATACAAAAAGGCTTTTTCCAAAGCTTGTCGATAGCGAATTCTCGCTTCTACAACCATGGTCTCCCCTTGTTTCAATTGCAAGTCTTCTCGAATCCAATGAATTTCTTCGTTAGAAACAAACAACACCTTACGATAGAGTCCTTTATGATTTTTCCCCTCACCGGTATAAATCACATTTTCTACCACATCGGTTTCTATCACATACAAGGCTTCCTTAGTACCTCCCACATTCAAGCCTTTTCGTTGTCCTTTGGTAAAATAATGCGCCCCTTGGTGCTCCCCTACTCGTTTTCCGTCTGATTGTTGATACGAAAACTTGGTCGCCAAATAGGTCAACTCAGCTTCTAGATCTTCAAAAATTGGAATGGATGCTGAATAGGCGGGATGTTCTGAAGGAATTTGAAGGATTAGCCCTTCTTTAGGTTGTAATTTTTGTTGTAAAAAATCAGGCAAGCGGACTTTCCCAATAAAACACAACCCTTGTGAATCCTTCTTTTCTGCCGTAATCAAGTCTGCTTTTTTTGCAATTTCTCTCACTTGAGGCTTGGTCAATTCACCTATTGGAAACAGTGCTTTTGTAAGTTGCTCTTGAGACAATTGACATAAAAAATAGGATTGATCTTTGTTCTTATCTTTTCCTGCCAAAAGTTTGTAGATCGGTTTTCCATCAATGTGTTCTTCTCCTTTTCTACAATAATGACCTGTAGCCACATAGTCAGCACCCAACTTTAAAGCAATGTCCATAAAAACATCAAACTTAATTTCACGATTGCACAGAATATCTGGATTTGGAGTTCTCCCTTTCTCGTATTCATCGAACATATAGTCAACAATTCGTTCTTTATATTGCGCGCTTAGATCCACTACTTGAAAAGGAATCTCCAGTTTTTCTGCCACAATCATTGCATCATTACTATCTTCTAGCCATGGGCATTCATTGGAGATGGTTACAGAATCATCATGCCAGTTTTTCATAAAAAGGCCGATCACTTCATATCCTTGTTCCTTTAATAAATAGGCAGTAACACTACTGTCTACCCCACCAGAAAGACCAACTACAACTCGTTTCATTCTCTATTTTTATGGTTGCAAATGTACAAAGAACTATCTATTTTTATGAGAAGAATACATGCAACTTTGACCTCAAAAAAAGCAAGCACAGTACCCTGATAATTCTGAGAAATCTTTTTATATTTATCTGTAGAATGGGAATCCATTGAATCATGTCGAAATTAAAGTCTCTTTTTTTAGTTGATCAACTCAACAATATGAAAACTCCGAAAAGGGTAAACCGAGAAAGAGTTTCTCATTTGGTATTAGAAAATCCAGAGTTATTTAAGGAATTGATTGCTATTACTTTTAAAGTCGACAATCAGGTTTCTATCAAAGCCGCTTGGATTTTAGAATGGATTTGCAAGCATCATCATTTAGAATGGATGCTTCCTCATTTAGATGAATTTTCAACGAAAATTTCAACTTTGCGTTTTGATAGTTCAATACGAGCTTGCGCTAAAATTTGCGAACTAATTGCAACAGCCTATTTTTCAAAGAGCAAAAATGCCTTTCAAGAAAAACTTACCCAAACTCATATAGATTCAATAATTGAGACTGGATTTGACTGGCTGATAAGCCCACAAAAAATTGCTGTAAGAGCCTATACAATGACCGTATTGTATTTATTTGGGTTGAAAAATGATTGGATACATCCAGAACTTTCTCATCTAATAAGCACCAAAATCATCCATGAGGGCAAGGGATGTAAAGCTCGTGGAAAACAGGTGTTGGATTTGATAGAAAAGCACTCAGCCCTTTAATCTCAATTATGATTTAACTCATAAAAAAGAAAAAATTTTGTGTATAAATTTGTTTTTAAATATCATAAAATGAATACAAATACAACAATTAAAAACCCATTAAATGTTAATAAAACTTCAAAATTAGCCTTTATAAACTGCGTCAATACTTATGTTGAAAAAGAAAAAGAAAATTCAATTGGTATTTCACTTTTTTATATCATGGTCGGAAGTGGAATTGCTTCAATAACTGCAGCATTGGCAGTTGAAGGAGATGTTTCGATGCCAATTCTTATCACAGCTGCTGTTTTATCCATGGGAACAAATGTATGTGTACTGGGGCAGCTTCCTTTTAAAATTTCAACTTGGTCTTTTATCGTCAGTGTGATTGTTAATGTTTTCTTGCTGGTGTATCAAATCGCTTAACAAAGGTCAGATGCTAATTTAGCATCATTTTTTCAAACTACAGAATTGGGCTTATTAGTTAATATTTTCAAAAAAAGCATAAAAGAGATGTTACGAGCACTCTCTTTTGCTTTCAATGCTTTTTCTCCAACAAAAAGTTCATCCAAAGTAGACATCCATAATTCTAACCATTTTTCAAAATGCTTTTGAGTGATGGTGTAATTATTTTTGACATCTAGCTCTACATGTACTTGCATCGGATTTCCTTTGTATTTTTTTTTAAAGAATAAATTTGTTTCCCAAAAATCAGTTAATTTTTCAAGATGAACCTCCCACTCATGCTCTGGAATTGCCTTCAGAAAAATGGGCCCTATGAATGCATCCTCTTTAATCTTATTGTAGAATGTTTTCACTAATACTGAAATTTCAGTTCTATCTTCAATAGTATTCATAATCCTATATCTATTTTTAAAATTTAAAAATATATCTTTGAAACATAGAATTTCATGACCTGAATCATAATGATCAACGAACAGCTTTTACTCAAATTTGGGGCTCAAATAAAAGAGTATTCAAAAAATGAACTTATTTTTTCTGAAAATGAAAATGCCCGAAACTATTTTCAAATATTAAAAGGGATCGTGAAAATGAATAACTACAATGACCGTGGTAAAGAGTTTATACAAGGGATCTTCTACAAACAACAAAGTTTTGGTGAGTCTCCGCTTTTTATCAATGTAAAATATCCAGCTAATGCTACTGCAATATCAGACACACATATTTATATTTTACCAAAAAAAAAATTATTTGGTCTCCTGTATGAAAAACCTGAAATTCATCTTGAAATCACCAGAAGCTTAGCGAAAAAACTGTATTATAAGGCAATTATAGCGTCAGAAATATCTAGTCAAGAACCTGAACATAGAGTCCTTCGATTTTTTGATTACTTGAAAAATGATGTCTATAAAATAGGAGGAAAATTTACTTTAAAAATTGAATATACACGACAGCAAATTGCAGACATATTGGGCTTACGCGTTGAAACAATAATCCGGGTTATAAAAAACTTAGAAAAGAAAAATGAACTACAAATTATTAAACGAAAAGTTTTTAGATAAAACATAGTTATATACGCTTTCAAATTTTTATTTTTGCCTCTAACAACAGAATTAAAAAATGAGTCTTACACAATTAAATGCCATCTCTCCTATTGATGGCCGTTACAGAAATAAAATAGCACCCTTAGCAGACTACTTTTCAGAAGAAGCGCTTATAAAATACAGAGTTCGTGTCGAAGTCGAATATTTTATTGCACTCTGTGAAATTCCATTGCCTCAACTAGCAGACTTCGAGGTGTCACTTTTTGGTGAATTGCGAAAAATTTACACCGATTTTACCACAGAAGATGCGCAAAAAATAAAAGACATTGAAAAAGTAACCAACCACGATGTAAAAGCGGTTGAGTATTTTATCAAAGAAAAATTTGACGGCCTTCAGTTAGAAAAATACAAAGAGTTTATCCATTTCGGGTTGACTTCTCAAGACATTAACAATACTGCCATTCCCCTTTCTATAAAAGAGGCCATGGATGATGTCTATACACCTCATTATTTAGAAGTTGTTGAACGACTAGAGAAATTGGTCATTGAATGGAAAGACATCTCTATGTTGGCAAGAACGCATGGTCAACCAGCATCTCCAACTAGATTAGGAAAAGAGATTGAAGTATTTGTTGTGCGATTGAAAGAACAATTCAAGTTTTTAAAAACCATTCCTAATGCGGCTAAATTTGGAGGAGCAACAGGAAATTTCAATGCCCATAAAGTCGCCTATAAAGACATCGATTGGAAAGCCTTTGGAAGTGCTTTTGTTCAAGAAAAACTTGGCTTACATCATTCTTTTCCAACGACCCAAATAGAACATTACGACCATATGGCAGCAATGTTTGACACTCTAAAACGTTTGAACACCATTATCATTGATTTAAATCGAGATTTTTGGACCTATGTTTCGATGGATTATTTCAAACAAAAAATCAAAGCAGGTGAAGTTGGATCTTCTGCCATGCCGCACAAAGTAAATCCAATTGATTTTGAAAATTCTGAAGGGAATTTAGGAATTGCAAATGCAATTTTCGAGCATCTTTCTGCAAAATTACCTGTTTCTCGTTTGCAAAGAGACTTGACTGATAGTACTGTATTGCGAAATGTTGGGGTGCCTTTTGGACATACCATAATTGCCTATACTTCTACTTTAAAAGGTTTGAATAAATTGTTACTAAACCAGGAAAAGTTTGCACAGGACCTAGAAAATAACTGGGCTGTAGTTGCAGAAGCCATTCAGACTATTTTACGAAGAGAAGCGTATCCAAATCCATATGAAGCTTTAAAGGGATTGACCAGAACCAATGAAAGAATCAATCAGCAATCCATTGCTAATTTTATTGATACCTTAGAGGTTTCAATAGCTATCAAAGAAGAGTTGAAAGCGATTACACCCGCAAATTATACCGGAATCTAATGAAAACAATAAGTCTCTTTTTAGCATTCTTAACTCTCTTTGCGGCATGTAAATCGGATATCAAGGACAACTCTGACCAATTTAAAATAGGTGTTTTTGAAATTCCTGCAGGCAAGGGGTTTGTCAAAGAAACTATTATTCGAAAAGACAGCATCCAAATTAGTCAACATGGGACTGAAATTGATACATTATCCATCGAATGGAAAAATAATTTTTTCTATACCTTACGCTACCTAAATCCAAAGACAGATTTACAGAAAGATCCAATGTTTATTCAAATAAATAAGATTTACGAAAATGCATATGATTTTACAGTAAAAATTGGATTTTCGAAGTTTTCTAAAAAAGGAACCCTCTATAAAATAAAATAAAATGGAGCTATTTTTACAAGCAGATACTTGGATTGCACTTTTAACTTTAACCTTTTTAGAAATTGTTCTAGGAATCGACAATATTATTTTTATTTCGATTGCTGCCAATAAACTTCCCAAGGAGAAAAGAAAAAGAGCCACCAATATTGGACTTGTATTAGCAATGGTCTTACGGATCATTTTGTTATTTGGAATTTCATACATCATTGCAATGAAAGCGCCATTCTGGACCATCGACCTCCCTTGGATTCAAGCTGGTATTACTGGCCAAAGTTTGATCTTATTTGTCGGAGGAATTTTTCTACTCTACAAGAGTACTCAAGAGATTCATCATAAAGTAGAGGGAAAGCAAGAGGATCTCGAAAACAGCAAGCCCCAAAAAGGCTACACCTTAAAACAAGCGGTTCTTCAAATCACCCTCATCAACATTGTCTTTTCATTTGATTCAATTTTAACAGCAGTGGGTATGACCAACGGAATCAATGGTGCAATGCCCATCATGGTGGTTTCCGTCATTTTATCTATGGGAATTATGTTGTTGTTTGCAAATCCTGTTGGAGAATTCGTTAGCAAACATCCTACCATACAAATGCTAGGTTTGGCATTTTTAATTCTTATCGCCTTTATGCTTATTGCTGAAGGAGCACATCTCTCTCATGCCAATATTTTAGGACAAACTGTTGGAATCATCCCAAAGGGGTATTTGTATTTTGCAATTGCCTTTTCGTTGGGGGTTGAAATGTTGAACATGAAAATTCGAAAAAAATAGGATTATTAGAACATTCAAAAAACATAGCGTCCTTTTCTTACTATTGGTATTATTTACTCCAATAGCAATTCAATCGTTTCATGCTTTTGAAGACCACGAACAAGAGGTTTGCATTTCTAAAATTGACCAACACCTACATCAAGAAAAAAATGATTGTCATGATTTTCATTGGAATTCGATAACCTATACTAGTCTTTTCCATGACCATGAAAAGGAGCTTCCAATAAAATTTTACCGTTCTGTCTTTACAAACAAGAATTCACATTTTCATCCCGTAGGTCTTTTTAAAAGAAAATCCAGAGGACCACCGTATTTTATTGTTTAGTCACACTTTTTTTACTAATACAATACAATAATATTTATGAAAACATATCTACAACTCCTATTCATACTAGGATATATTTCTTTGAATGCTCAAAATAGTATTTCAGGAACAATAACCGATACCCACAAGAGTCCTCTTTTTGGCGTTGAAATTTACAGCACGCTATTACACAAAGGGACAACAACAGATACCCAAGGAAACTTTAGTTTTAAAGAGATTCCACATGGAAATATCGATCTAACGATTCGATATTTAGGATACAAAACTGTTCAGAAAAAAATCAGCACTACGAATCACAATAAACATCTAGACATCATCTTAGAAGAAAGTCCCTTTGAGATTGATGAAATCATCATCGCTACACCATTCAATAAGTTACAATCAGAAAATGTAATGAAAGTAGAACGATTGACTGCGAAGTCACTTCAGAAAATGGGAGCCACTACCCTAATCGAAGGGCTCTCTCAAATTGCAGGTGTGTCACAAATTTCAACAGGAAGCGCAATTGGGAAACCGGTTATTCGAGGTCTAAGTGGTAACCGCGTTTTAGTTTATACACAAGGGATACGACTAGAAAATCAACAATTCGGAGACGAACATGGTTTGGGAATTAATGAAGCTGGAGTGAGCAGTATTGAAGTCATCAAAGGCCCAGCATCTCTACTTTATGGTTCGGATGCTTTGGGAGGAGTATTATATATAAATCCTGAAAAATATGCGTTCGCCAATCAAACAGAATTTTTGGCAAATAATCGCTTTTTCAGCAATACACTTGGAGCAAATACTTCTTTAGCAGCAAAGCTTTCCAAAGAAAATTGGAAGTTTTTAGCAAGAGGAACCCGTTCTATCCATTCCGACTATGCAATTCCAAATGGAAAACGGGTTACAAATACTCGTTTTCAAGAAGTCGATTTCAAATCGGGTATAGGATATGCAAAGAATAGATTTTCTACTGATTTTAGATACAATTACAACCGATCAAAGCTAGGCATCACGGAAGGGATTTCCCAACAATCTAAAAGTAGAACCCTTTTGACTCCTTACCAACAAATAGACAATCATATTGCAAGCTTGCACAACCATGTCTTTTTCAAAGATTCCAAATTGGACATCGATCTTGGATACACAAATAATATCAGAAAAGAATTTGAGGCAGAAGGCGAAAATGCTGCCCTCGATATGAAACTGAGCACACTGAGCTATCATCTTAAATATCACTATCCAAAAATTGGAAATGTAGAACTACTTACTGGTATTCAAGGACTGCAACAAACTAATAGAAACTTTGGCGAAGAACTATTGATTCCAAATGCTGATGTCAATGATTTTGGAATCTTTACAACAGGAAATTATTCTTGGAATACAAACACCCTCCAAGCTGGAATTCGTTTTGACAATCGAAATATCAGTACCGAGAGACATGAGGTTGTTCATGATGATGAAGTGCACGTGTTTGCCCCTATTCAAAACTCCTATGATAATTTCACAAGTTCTGTTGGGTTTAAAACAAATCTTCAAGAAAACACAATCTTGAGAATCAACTTGGCTTCTGGTTTTAGAGGCCCCAATTTAGCAGAGTTAACCTCCAATGGAATTCACCATGGAACCAACCGATATGAAATTGGGAACGCAGAATTGAAGAAAGAAAAAAACAGACAAATAGATGTATCGGTGGCATATACATCAGATCATTTTGAATGGTTTGTCAACGGATTTCACAATAGTATCATCAATTATATTTTCATAGCCCCTACTGGAGAAATAGAAGATGGAAGTCCCGTATTTACTTATATTCAAGAGGATGCCAACTTGTACGGTGGAGAAATCGGCTTTCATTTACATCCACATCCGGCAGACTGGCTACATTTGGAAAGCAATTTTGAAACCGTTATCGGAAAACAAAAAAGTGGGGTATATTTGCCACTAATTCCTGCAAACTCATGGACCAATACTTTTCGTGTAGAATTTACAGAAACCAGAAGAGTGAAAAACACCTATGCTTCCATAAGTCTTCAAACGGTATTTTCTCAAAAAAATAGCAATACTTTTGAGACATCAACTTCTGGATATGATCTTTTAAACTTGAGTTTTGGAGGAGATTTCACCATTCATAAAATCAAATTCAACTCCTCGATTGCAATTAACAATGTTTTTAACACATCCTATATCAATCATTTGTCACGATTGAAAATTGATAGAATTCAAAATCAAGCTAGGAATCTTGTTCTCAGTATCAATATCAACTATTAGCTTTAGTCATACGTATTCGTTGTAAACACACAAAATAAATTAAAGTACAACGTTTATTACTTTGTACTTTAATTTCTTTTTATCAATTTTTAAATCCAAAAAGGTTATTTTTGTAATTGTAAAAATATGTGCTATTTTAAGCTAGTTTTTAACTCTTAAACATGCTCAATACTAAAGCATTTTAATGTCTAAACTACCCAAAAAGCACCAATTCATAGACCTCTCCGATTATGGGAGGCCAATCGCTAGAGTGATTGCAAATTCATTAAAAAACACCAAATTTACACCCGTCGATGTAACCATCGCTTTTGTCATTTCGGGTTTGATAGGGATCTACTGTATTACTAAAGAATATTTCTGGCTGGCTGCTTTTTTCCTAATTTTCAAATCCATTCTAGATGCTGCCGATGGAGAATTGGCTCGTATTAAAAAAACACCCTCTTATACTGGTCGTTTTTTGGACTCGGTTTCAGACATCATTCTCAACTTTATTATTTTTATGACACTTTGGATGGAAACTGAAGTCAGTATCTTTATGACTTTACTCGCATTTTTCGGGATTCAATTGCAAGGAACCTTATACAATTATTACTATGTGATATTGAGAAACCGATTTGAGGGAGATACAACCAGTCGTATCTTTGAAGATAAAACACCAAGTGCACTCCTGGAGAAAAACAAAAAAATGTAACCATTTTATTCTTTTTGTATAAGCTCCTTTATGGAGTTTTTGACAAAATTATTTATGCCTTAGACAAAAATGCATCCAAAGGAGAACCATTTCCAAATTGGTTAATGACCTCAATTTCTACTTTTGGACTGGGCTTTCAGTTACTTCTTATCAGTTTAATGTTGGTCATGGGACTCAAAGCATTGATCATTCCGTTTTTTATAGGATATTCAGTGTTGGTCTTTGTGTTTATAGGAATTCGAAAAATCTTCTATTAATACACATACTTTGTTTTTTTCAAGCGACTCAATACAATAAAAGAAGCGACAAAAAAGAGTGCCAAAGACAGCACACTCCATTGCATAGAACCCGTTAAAGAGTACAAAAACCCATAGACAAAAGTTCCCAAGACAATCGCGATTTTTTCTGTCACATCATAAAAACTAAAGAAAGTTGCATGATCTTCCGTTTTTGGCAACAATTTTGAATAGGTGGATCTAGTTAAAGACTGAATAGCCCCTAAAACCAATCCCAATAAACCTCCTAATCCATAGAAATACAAATCTACATTTGGGAGTTCTTTATGAAGTAAGAAGGCACAAAAACAAACGAGAATCCATATGGAAATGGTAATTTTTAAAGCGGTAAAATTTCCATATTTATTTGAAATTCTAGAAAAAATAGTGGCTCCCAAAATAGCTATCACTTGAATTAAGACAACAGTAACAATCAAACTTATCGCTCCCAATCCTAATTCTGAGGAACCAAAAATAGTAGCTAATAAAATAATGGTTTGTACACCGATGCTTAGCAGAAAAAAAGCAATTAAAAACCCCTTTAAAGTAGGTAAGGTTTTAATTTCAGTCCAAACAATTTTTAACTCTTTGAAACCTTTCCAAATATAATCTTTCTCTGGTTTTTTTTGAAAGGTGTTGTTGGGCAAAACCTTAAAGGTGATTTGAGCAAAACCAATCCACCAAAGCCCTACCATGACAAAAGATATTCTTGAAGCATAGGCCTCAGTGATTCCAAACATGTCATGATACAAAATCATGATTAAATTGATTACCAATAAGATAACAGAGCCTGTATAACCATAAACAAATCCTTTGGCACTAACTCGATCTTGATCTTCAGGAAATGCTACTTCGGGCAAATAAGAGTTGTAAAACACCACACTAGACCAAAAACCAATACTCGCAAAGAAAGTAAATACAATACCGATCCAAATAGTGTCTATACTTTCAAAAAAGTAGAGACTCATTACAGAAACAGCACCTATGGTACAGAATATTTTTAAAAATTGCTTTTTATTTCCAGTATAATCGGCGATTGCAGACAAAATGGGTGACATAAATGCCACCACCAAAAATGAAAAAGACAAGGTATAACTGTATAAGGCATCTGGATGCTCCCAATCAATCCCTAAAAAAGAAACTACTTTATCGCTCGTTATTCCTGAATAATACAGGGGAAAAACCGCAGTGCTGATGACTAACGAATAGACTGAATTTGCCCAATCGTAAAAAGCCCATCCGTTGATTAATTTCTTATCTCCTATTTGTAACATATCCTTTGCTTTAAAATAAAATGCCGTTCAAACTATCTTGAACGGCATACAATATAGTGAAAGTATTTTTCTTATTTATTTGAGAATCCTTTCGCTTGTGCGTTGTACTTCTCAGCCAAGACTTTTGCAGTGGGTAAATAATTTTTCAACGTTTGAATTCTTGTTTCATTTGAAGGGTGTGTACTTAAAAATTCTGGAGTTGCGTTAGCGCCTTCTTGTTTGCTCATTCGCACCCAAACCTCTGCAGCTTCAGCACCTTGATATCCCGCCATCAACATAAACACCAAGCCTAATTTATCAGCTTCTGTTTCGTGTGTTCTACTAAAAGATAACATCCCTACTTGTGAACTGATACCATAAGCAGAATTCCATATTGCTTGTTTTTTTGGATCATCTTTTGAACTTGCTAAGGCTACTAAAACCGCTCCTATTTGTTGACCGTAAGTAGACGTCATTCTTTCTTGACCATGTTTTGCAAAAGCATGTGCTACCTCATGCCCCATAACAGCTGCAATCCCATTTTCATTTTCACAAAAGGGTAAAATACCCGTATAAAAGACCACCTTTCCTCCTAGCAAACACCATGCATTGACCGTTTTATCTTCAACTAAATTAAATTCCCATTGATACGAATTCGCTTCGGCAATCATATTGTTTGCACGCATAAAACGATCTACAGCCATTGATACTTTTTGACCAACATCTTTAATTTGTTTGGTCATCACAGTGTTATTTGACACTTTGTTTTCTTTTAAAAAACCTTGGTATTGCGAAAAACTAGCGGGCAAAACCTGAGCATCACTAACTAAATTTACCCGACTTCTTCCTGTAATTGGTACAGTAGAGCACTCGCTAAAGAGAAAGAGGGTAAGAAGTAAAAAAAGATTTTTATTCATTTTATTATTTTTCAAAGATTAATTTTTATAAAAATACATATTCTCTAGATTCGCTAATAATTATTCATGTTAAAATCTTATATTGGTTGAATCAATTTGACTGATATCATTGTTTTTGTAATTTGTAAACAGCACAAACGACAGATTGTAAAACGCAATCCATTTGATCGCAAACCTTTTAAAAAAGTATCATGAAGAACAGCATCATCCTAGTATTCCTTATCTCATTAATGAGCTGCACAACAACTGCTCAAAAAAAAGAAACTCACAAAACCTATCCAATTCAAAAAACAAATTCAGAATGGAAAAAAGAACTGACCGAAATGCAGTATTATGTATTGCGTCAATCAGGCACAGAAAGAGCTTTTACGAGTCCGTTAAATAAAGTCTACAAACAAGGAGTCTATCTGTGTGCTGCATGCAAAACACCTTTGTATGCATCCGAACATAAATTTGATTCAGGATCTGGGTGGCCCTCTTTTGACAGAGCGATTGAAGAAAATGTACGTTTCGATGTAGACTATAAAATTGGCTATGCAAGGACAGAATTAAAATGTGCAACATGTGGTGGACATCTAGGACATTCTTTTGACGATGGTCCCCAAAAAACTACAGGAAAAAGACATTGTATCAATGGAGCTGCATTGGAATTTATACCAAAAGAATAATAAATCTTATTTTTGAAAAAAACTCGTGAAAAAACTAATTAGAAAACCCCAGAGGTTCTTTTTTGGATGCATACCGATATTTCTATTAATTGCTATTTTAAGTGGAGATCGTTCCATTAGTGTTCATTTATTCGACTTGTATTTCATGCTCTCCATTAGGAGTATTAGCCTCTTTTCTTCTTACCTTTTTTTATTAATAGGATTGGATTATTCGGTATTGTATTGGATCGAAAGACCTCCCCAAAAAACACTCTCAGCCCTCCATATTTTTCTGCAAATTATCGCAATCATTCCTTATCTAATTGCCGTATATTTTACCTATAAAAATGTGGACCTTACAGACCATCCGTTGTTTTCATTCGTAGATTTCAATACTGTACTACTTCTATCATTCACTGTCTTTTTAGTCTCAATTTTGGTACATCTCCTTAATTTTTTGATCAGTATTTTTGTAAAGAAATGAGTGCCAAAAAACTGCTTTTAAATTACAAACAACTAAACACGAATTCTTATATTTGTGGTTCCAAAAAAAGAAGACCCATTATGTTTAATAATTTAAGCGATAAGCTAGATAAAGCCTTACACACCCTTAAAGGGCATGGTAAGATTACAGAAGTAAACGTTGCAGAAACCTTGAAAGAAGTTCGAAGAGCTCTTTTAGATGCCGATGTAAACTTTAAAATCGCCAAAGAATTTACCAAAAACGTACAAACAAAAGCCCTTGGTCAAGATGTCCTAACCACATTAAACCCAGGACAGTTAATGGTCAAACTTGTCAAAGACGAGTTGATTGATTTAATGGGAGGTGAAACTGTAGGACTTCATATGGGAGGATCACCAACGGTGATTTTAATGTCTGGTTTACAAGGCTCTGGAAAAACCACCTTTTCTGGAAAATTAGCAAATTACTTAAAAACAAAAAAATCAAAAGAGGTACTCTTAGTAGGTTGTGACGTATATAGACCTGCGGCAATCAATCAGTTACAAGTAGTTGGAGAACAAATTGGTGTTGAAGTATATGCTGAAGTTGGCAACAACAATCCGATAGAAATTTCTCAAAACGCCATCAAACATGCAAAAGCGAATGGAAAAAATGTGGTGATCATTGATACCGCCGGACGTTTGGCTGTTGATGATGAAATGATGACTGAGATTTCCAACATTCACAGCGCCATTAGTCCACAAGAAACTTTATTTGTTGTTGATGCAATGACGGGTCAGGATGCTGTAAATACAGCCAAAGCCTTTAATGATATCTTAAATTTTGACGGAGTTATTCTAACAAAATTAGATGGTGATACTCGTGGTGGTGCAGCATTAACGATTAAAACGGTTGTCAATAAACCTATCAAATTTATTGGGACTGGAGAAAAAATGGACGCCATTGATATTTTCTATCCAGAAAGAATGGCAGATCGTATTCTTGGAATGGGAGATGTAGTCTCTTTAGTAGAAAGAGCCCAAGAACAATATGATGAGGAAGAAGCGAGAAAAATTCAGAAAAAAATTGCTAAAAATCAATTTGGTTTCGATGACTTTTTAAGTCAAATTCAGCAAATCAAAAAAATGGGGAGTATGAAAGATTTGATAGGCATGATTCCCGGTGCTGGTAAAGCAATGAAGGATGTAGATATCGATGATGATGCTTTTAAAGGAATTGAAGCAATTATCCACTCGATGACACCTTTGGAAAGAAGTGTTCCTTCAACCATCAATGTGAGTAGAAAGACAAGAATCGCAAAAGGTTCTGGAACCACAATTCAGGCTGTAAATCAGTTAATGAAACAATTTGATCAAATGAGCAAAATGATGAAAATGATGCAAAGTGGTGGTGGAAAGAAAATGATGCAGATGATGAAAGGCATGAAATAATTGTACTTTCAACTTTTTAAAAAAGTTCATTTCAAAAAGAACATAAATAGTAATTGGTAGTTCATAACTACAATTGAAAACGATACAGAATGATTTTATTAGACGGAAAAAAAACAGCAGCAGACATTAAAGAGGAAATCGCATTGGAAGTGAGCGCTCTCAAAGACAATGGTAAAAAAACACCTCACTTGGCTGCTATTATTGTTGGAAACAACGGCGCAAGCATCACCTACGTTAACGCTAAGGTAAAAGCTTGTGAACGTGTTGGTTTTAAATCTACCCTGATCCGTTTGAATGAAGACACTACCGAAGAAGAATTGTTAAATGAAATTGGCATTTTAAATATTGATAACGACATTGATGGCTTTATTGTTCAATTGCCCTTACCGAGTCATATTGACGAACAAAAAATATTAATGGCAGTAGACCCAAACAAAGATGTAGATGGGTTTCATCCTACAAATGTTGGTAAAATGGCTTTGAATTTACCTACTTTTATTTCTGCCACTCCATATGGAATTTTAGAATTATTAGAAAGGTACGAAGTTGAAACTTCTGGAAAACATGTAGTCGTTTTAGGTAGGAGCCATATTGTTGGTAGCCCAATGAGTATTTTACTGGCTCAAAAAAGAAAAGTTGGTAACGCTACCGTGACCATGTGTCATAGTAGAACTAAAAACTTAAAAGAAATTACGCTTCAAGCAGACATTATTGTTGCTGCAATTGGAATTCCTGAATTTTTAAAGGCTGATATGGTCAAAGATCATGTAACGGTGATTGATGTTGGAATTACACGAGTGGCCGATACTTCCAAAAAAAGTGGATATCGATTATTAGGGGATGTCGCTTTTGACGAAGTTTCTAAAAAATCAGATTTTATCACTCCAGTTCCTAGTGGTGTAGGTCCTATGACTATTGCTATGTTATTAAAAAACACTTTACTGGCTTGCGAAAGAGCTCATAATTAACAATCAAATCATTTTTCCTATATTGTGACAAACAATATATCTGAATCTTGAGTGATTTTTTTTTAAAAGAAAACAGCAACTTTACGCCATTTACTTCACAGCATCTGTGGATGATTCTCTTATGCATTGTCTTAGGGGCTGTCCTCATCCTATGGACCAAAAAACAAAAGGAAGCCAACCAAATACGGATTGGAAATATCATTACATTCTCAATTAGCCTTACGGTGATTTTTGGGACATTGTTAAAAATATATCAAAAAGACTTTAACTATCAAGAAGATTTACCTCTGCACTTATGTAGTTTTTTAGCCTTAATTATCCCGATACTTTCCATCACTAGAAAATATGTATTGTATGAAATTTTCTTGTTCCTTATTTTAGGGGGCACCTTACAATCAATTATTACACCCGATGATTACAATTATTTAAACTTTCCGTTTTTTAGATACTGGTTTGTTCATGCCGGATTGGTGATTTTTATGTTTTTTGCAACCGTTATTTATAAAATGAATCCCACTATCAAAAGTGTGGGGAAATCATTTTTAGGAATGCAAGTCTATATGATTTTGATGTTTGTGCTGAATTTCTTTTTAGGTTCCAATTATTTTTTCACCAACAGGAAACCAAATGCAGCAACCGCTTTGGATCTTTTTGGCGAGTGGCCTCAATACGTTTTTGTAGTAGAAGCATTGGTAATTCCGTACTTTTTATTGCTGTATCTTCCCTTTTATTTGACCAAAAAAAGGTCAAACGCTTCTTGAGGGAGCAAAATCACAACAAAAACACATGTAAGCTTCCCCTCCAAAAAAACACTACAGCACACTCATTTTTCAATAGAGCATCCCGCAGATCTGCTTAAAAAGGAAGGTTTTTTACTTTTTTTCGGGCTTGTACAAGGGTTACCGGTGTTATGCCACGTTATTTCAATTTAATGTTTCCTTCTTTATAAGATATTCCCTTACTTTTATTGCTACTAAAAAGACTAGAATTAAAAAAAGAATTATACTAGAAATAATTTCAATAGAATTCATTGAATTATACCCATTTTTGGAAAAAGAAATTAAACCACCAATAATAAAAATACCTAGCATTATTGTTCTTGGAATTGTTAATATGTATTTATTCATCATCTCTAAAATTATACCAATCCATACAATCTCCAAATTCATACACAGCTATTGCTGCACCAATCCATCCTAAAGTTCTAGAAGCAATTTTTCTAATTGCTTTTTTTGCTATTGCTTTAGTTACTTTTCCTTTTAACAATTCTACTACTGCATCAATACCTACTGAACGAAGCATACAATCGTACCAATCTGGTTCCATATCCATATTTGTTGCGTAAGCAGAAGCTACAAAAAAACTAGCATAATTAATTGAGACCAAATTGTCTTTTTCTTTTTTCTTATTTGCCGAAAGTATCCCCGCTGCCGCACGAATCCTTTCGTGTGGTTTTTGTTTATTATCCATCATACTTTAAACAGATTAAAGACTACTATATCTTCCAATAAGCCTTGCTCTCCTGCATAATCTTTTGCACTACTATACACATATTCTTCTGCTTTGTATACCAATCCTGATTCGACAGGATTTTGATGTATATAATTTATCTTTTCTTTTATTACTTCATTACTCCATAATTCTATTGGTTTATTATCGTGTCTCCAAAACTGATGATGCTCAACATTAGAAGACTTTTTTGCTGCTTTTTTAAACTGCTCCAACAAAAACTCTCTTCTGCTTTCTTGCAAATTTTCTTGTATTGCTTTTACAATTTTATTACTCGTAAATCTTTTAAAATCGCCTAATAATTGTTCTGGTTTTTCTCCCTTTATACTTCTAAATATCAAATGCACATGATTTGTCATAATACACCATGCTATAATTTCCATTCCTTTCTTGGTTTGACAAAATGCTAAACTCTCTATCAAGATGTCTTTGTATTGAGTTCTTGTAAATACATCTAACCAATCTACCACTGCAAAACTTACAAAATATAAACCTTCTGGATTATGAAATTTATAGTTTCTACTCATTTTTTATTCTTTTTTCATTCTTCTCTTTTACCTTAACATTTTTGCACTTTTGCCACTTTACCACACGAAAGGATTCGTGCGGCAGCGGGGTCATGCACTTGGCAGCAATGGCTTATAATCTGAAAAAGTACCTGAAATTCACTCAAAAACTGGCAAAATCTAAGGCAAAAGCCCTTGGTTTTGTGTTTTTTGAAATTACAGCCTTCACAAAGGGCATTGGGTCCTATATACCCCCCTCCAAAAAACAAAACAGCACACTCATTTTTTAGTATGGCATCCCGCACATCGGCTTAAAAAGGAAGGTTTTTTACTTTTTTTCGGGGCTTGTGCAACGGTTACCGGTGTTGGCAATAGTATTTTTAATAATTCAGATATTTTGTTTTTCCACATTGAGCATATTGTTCCGAACGTTTTAAATCAAGTTTTACTTCTTTACTAAGCTTTTGAAGTAACTTTTCATATTCTGCTTGTTTTTCGTCAGAAACTGAAGGGTTTTTAATTCTAAATGTATAATAATCTATAGTTCCATTTTTGTCGAAATAGATTCTGTTAAAAATAGTAATCGTTGAGTCAGAAACTTCCCATTTAAAGTTTTCTTCTTTAATAAATTGAGAAACTTTTTTATGAAATTCAGACCAAGATTTCGCAATAATTTTATATTCAGATTCACTTACGTTTCTTGGGTCAAGTAGATTTGTATAAGTACTGTCTAAATTCAATTTTTTTATTTCGTTGTAAGCCATTTCATTATTTCCACTTACAATTTTAGGCTCTTTTATGATTTCGATTTCTTTTTCTGTCGATTTTTGTTTACAACTTATTAATCCGATAATTAGTAAAATCCAAATGCTGCTTTTTATTCTCATAATGTTTGTCTTAATATTATTGCCAACGGACAAGTATATGCAAAGTGGGCGATTGCGGGCTTCAAACTTATCAAACCGTTACGATTTTGAAGCGGACTACAACCTTTGAATTTACTACGATTCCGCCCATTTTGTATATACAGTGTTACCGCCTTATTTTTATTCATTTTTCATTTTATCAATCCGAATCTTTTGATTAACAATCGTAAACTCGAAATATTTGTCATTGTTTTCAATCAGTTTTACGTCTCCGTAATGCAACTGTCTATGATGGTTTGCACAAACAGTCAGTAAATTCAAAGTTCCAAGAGAACCTTGTTCCAACTCTGATACAGGAATTATATGATGAGTCTCAACATAAAATTCTCCGTTTCGTTTTTTGAATCCATGAGGATTAAGTCCTAAAGCTTTACAAATCTGACATTCGTAGTTATTTGCTTTTTTAACTGCTTTTGAAATATCTCCTCGCTCAATTCTTCGACTTACAATTTCTTTTACTCTTGGTGTTGCATTAAAATACTTTGCTTCAAGCTTTTGTAAATCTACAAAGTCATTAAGTTCTGAATTTGTTGCTTCACTTACAATTTCAATATTACTGTTTGCAATTTCAATTATTTTATCAAATGTATCTTTCTCAATTGACCACGAGGAAGCTTGACGACCATTTAGCAATGGTTTTTCATTTTGAAAGTCCGTTAGATTTTTCAAATCGCTTAAAAGTATCGGATTATCCAAGAGTTTCTTTACATACCGAATTTTAACTCTTAAACGTTCTTCTCCATATTTTTCGGGGTTTATCCAAAATTGTCCGTCAGAATCAGGCATTGGTTGTGCTGAACTCACAATTTCAACAATCCCGTATATTCCAGCCTTTAATCTGTCTTTTCCTGCTAACTCGTCTTTTGTTCTTGAATCATTACCTACTCGAATAACAGCTAATTGTCCTTTTTGAAAATGTTCACTTTGCCAATCAGTTATCCTCCACGTAGAGTTTATTTCTTCAGTTTCAAGAAATTCGTCAATTTGCCAATATTTTGGATTACAAAAGAAAATCCAATATCCAGTACTATTAAATGAGGAATCGCCAGAAATTTCAGTTTCTTTATATTCAGGAAAAGGCAAGGATGGCGAAGTATTTTCCCTCAAATAATTGAGCATTTCAAACGAAGTGTCTTTTTGACTATCTGTCCTTAACTGTACATATTTTTTTGATGCTTTTTCAATTGTACCAAAATGGAGATGTTTAATCTTTTCCCATTTTGCTTTTGAAATGTCCCGATAAAAATAATTTCGTGTTTTTACAGCCGAATATTCTGCCCAATCTCCAGAATCCCAATCAGATTCTAACATTTCATTAATATCGGTAGTATTGTCTTTTAATAGTTCCTTATCTAAAGCAATCCAAATTGAATCTTCGTGAATCGTTGTTGTTATTAAACTTCCAATCTTTAATCGTATTCCGTCTCTTTTTACACTCAATCCCCATTTTTCAGAACCAAACGAATCCGCATATCTGATAATTTCGCAAAGAATCTCAAGGTAGTTTCTTCGTCGGTTTTTATCAGGCAGTAAATCAGATATTATTTGTTCAATCTCAATCATGTTTCATTGCTTGCAGTTCGTTTCTTAAACTTGGCGGTAACTAGTGTATATCGGTAATAGTACCGATATTTCCATTATGGTTGATGGTTAAATTATTTATTTAAAATTTCTGTTTATCAAGGTTTTGAGCTCTAATTAATGTGTCAGTTGAGCTCTCTATCATACGCAAATGCCGTTTACTAACACGTGTATATATCTGTACAGTTACCCCAATTACCAATGCAAGTTAAAATTATTTTATAAAAAATACAAAATAAAATAAACATACAATTGTACAATGAAGCTGTTTTACTAGAAAAATGAGGTAAAAATTAAGGATTAGAGGTTCGGGTTGATAAAAAGAATCCCATAGCGCAAGGAGTTTTTAGCATGAAGTCATTGGGGAAGAAATTCAATCTTCCTTCCCTGCTCGGGCAAGCTTTGACTGTATCTATTTCGAAGGATTTTTTTTCAACCTTCCTGTCAACTAAAAAAAGTAGTTTTCTACTTTTTTTGAAAGCTTGTAAAACAGCTACCATTGTTGGTAGCTGTTTACTATTTAACTAACACAAACACTTCATCTCTAAATTATAGCTATATTTCATACCAATCTATGCTTCCCAAAAAAAAATCCTAATTAGAGGAAGCTTAGACTATGACCAAAGCCTATTTCGAAAGCAGCGGGTAAAAAAGCAAAAATCCATCCAAAAAAACACTACAGCATACTCATTTTTTAATAGGGCACCCCGCACAACGGCTTAAAAAGGAAGGTTTTTTACTTTTTTTCGGGCTTGTGCAAGGGTTGCCATTGTTGTAAACAGTTTATTTATTCAGATAATATTCTTTTGTACTTGTCATAACATCCTTCATCACAAGTTGAAGGGGATAAAGTTAGCTTTAATTCATTATTTTCAATGCTGAAAGAATATTTTATTAAATCAGATGTAATACACGGTATTGAGATTTCAATAATTGAGTTATTAATACTATAAGTACCATCACATTGATATGAATTATTTGAGTATAAATTTTCACTTGAAAAAGTAATAATCTCTCCATTTTCAAAGTTTTGATTTGGAATAGGAGAACCACCATCAAAACGATTTATTAATTGCCAAGTTCCATATATAGTGTTTTCTTGTTGTTCGGTTTGTTCATCACTAAACTTGAAATAATGAAGAAAATTGATAAGATTAAATACATATTTTTCATGATATTTTGATTTTAAGATTTTACCATTCAAAACCAGCTACGCAAAGTTTGACTTCGTCGAATCTTCGATTTCCCGACTTTGAGCTTATATAATTCTCATTATTTTTAAGTATAAAATTTATTTTAACACTTCAAAATTTACATTTCATTTTATGCTTTTTTTAGTTCCGCGAAGTCGGGAGACTTTGCGCAGCGGGGCTTGTGCAACGGTAACCATTGTTGTAAGCAGTTTTTTAATTAGTATGTGGTTCAATATCCGCAATATAATTTAGTTCAGCCCAATCTACAATATCATAACTTGTAAATTGGTTTCTCCATTCTATTTCTTGACCAATAGGAACATAAAATCGAATAATTCCGCTATTCAATTCTGAATTGTGCTTTTCGTTCAACTCTAATTCGTTCATTGAATTAAGCCAGTCAGTTTGATAGTCAATATTTTCTATTCCAAAAAGCCGAGGGAAAATCGTTATCTCATTTGTTTGAGAATGTAAATATCCTGTTACAAACCAATTCACTCCATCATTTGTATAATTTTTGTCATTAAGAATATCTAAAACGTATTGCAAATTGTCTGATTCCAAATTTGACGTAAAAGTTAATGAGTTTACATTATCAACTTGACGGTCAAATAAATTAATAAAGTCAAACAAATCATTTATGTCAGTTCCACTTTTAATTCCAACAGATACTTCTCCAGCTACAAACTCTCGTGTATCGGTTTCAGAATCATTTTTCGAGCACGATGATAAAATCCCTATGAATGATATTAGAAGAATTATTTTTTTCATAATTACAGTTTTTTAAAAGATGCTAAAACTCCGAAATAGTTGCTTCAAATTGCTTACAACTAGTGTATATCCCCGCTGCCGCACGAATCCTTTCGTGTGGTTTTTGTTTATTATCCATCATACTTTAAACAGATTAAAGACTACTATATCTTCCAATAAGCCTTGCTCTCCTGCATAATCTTTTGCACTACTATACACATATTCTTCTGCTTTGTATACCAATCCTGATTCGACAGGATTTTGATGTATATAATTTATCTTTTCTTTTATTACTTCATTACTCCATAATTCTATTGGTTTATTATCGTGTCTCCAAAACTGATGATGCTCAACATTAGAAGACTTTTTTGCTGCTTTTTTAAACTGCTCCAACAAAAACTCTCTTCTGCTTTCTTGCAAATTTTCTTGTATTGCTTTTACAATTTTATTACTCGTAAATCTTTTAAAATCGCCTAATAATTGTTCTGGTTTTTCTCCCTTTATACTTCTAAATATCAAATGCACATGATTTGTCATAATACACCATGCTATAATTTCCATTCCTTTCTTGGTTTGACAAAATGCTAAACTCTCTATCAAGATGTCTTTGTATTGAGTTCTTGTAAATACATCTAACCAATCTACCACTGCAAAACTTACAAAATATAAACCTTCTGGATTATGAAATTTATAGTTTCTACTCATTTTTTATTCTTTTTTCATTCTTCTCTTTTACCTTAACATTTTTGCACTTTTGCCACTTTACCACACGAAAGGATTCGTGCGGCAGCGGGGGTGTTGCCACCTTTTGTCTCGTTTAATTACAAAGTATTTATTCATTCAAATCTTAAATTATTCTAACATCCAGCTCCTATTCTTTCCCGTAAACAGAAATATGATTTAGACGAAAAGAAGCATTATCTTCTGCAATTAGCGATACTTTAATGAATCTGATGTTCACGCCGGGCAAGTCAATACCAGCATTAAATTTATCGACAGTTATTTCCCATGGATTATTGGAATCTTTGCTTTCTCCTACAACCTTCCACGACGAACCATTTTCGGAAATTGCAACTGTAAATGTTCCCTTAGTTTCAGAAATAATATCTCGAATATCTATGCCGGTTACTAATTTAGCTTTACCTAAATCGATTGTTAAGTCTCCTTTGATTAAGTTTGGATTTTCGTATGACTTGATAATCCCTCCGTAAATCGGATCTGAAAATTTTGATAAGGTTTTTTTCGAAAATGCCATTCCTGAAATTTCATCTTGAAAAGTGAGTTCAATAATCACAGATAGTGATTCATATTTTACTTTTCTCAAATCCAAAATAATTCCTCGTGATGTTTGTTTAAATTCAATTTCTCCTCCGCTTAAACATTCTGCATTCAAAATTTTATTTGACAGTGCAGGTAACAACAGCTTGTTTTCTGTTTGACCTGTAATATGTACGTATACTTTATTGCCTTGATAAGTGCTTCCTCCCCAGTTCTCAGGATACCATGGCCCTCCTTGAGTATTGTATATCGTGTATCCATATTTTTTCATCCAACTGCCAACTTCTTCAAGTTGTGATACTTGTTTGGGATCAAATTCACCATCCCATTTCGGCCCCCAGCTCATCAGAGTATTTCCATTACCAGTGGCGGTTGCAGTAATTATTTTTACTATTGTTTTTGTTGACTTTACAGGAGTATCAGACCACGACCATGAATCACACAATGTCATACAACTTTCCCAAGGGCGCAACTGATGCATTCCGATCTTTTGTTCTGGTGTGTCAAAATCACCGGGTATACTTGCTCTGTTATTTATTATGATACCTGGCTGAAGTTCCCTTATCATCCGTGTTAACTGCTCCGATTTCCACATATCGGCAGTGAACATACCTCCCCACCAACAGGCATCGAACCAGAAAATGTCAACCTTCCCATATTTGGTGCACAGCTCTCGTACGGCTTTAAATTGATAATCAATATATTTGTCATGACTGGGTCCAGCAGAAATCTTTTCAACTCCGGCTTTTGCTTTGAAATAGGGAGGAGAAGGCATCACATCAATTAGAGATGTATCAACAGGAGCATAATCAGAGTGATACCAGTCGCGCTGTGAATAATAAATGCCGAATTTCATATCTGCTTCGTGACAGGCATCAGCAATTTCTTTCAGGTAATTTCGGCCAAAAGGTGTCTTGGTCACTTTAAAATTAGAATATTGTGTATCCCACATGTGAAACCCATCGTGATGTTTGGCAATGGTAACTATATATTTCATACCAGCTTTTTGAGCAATCTCAACCCACTTTTTTGCATCAAAATTCTCAAAATTGAATTGCTGCGGATATTTTGTCCATAATGAATCAGCGATAGGTCCATTTCCTATATCCGGTGCTTTTCTCGTATAGCACATCCCCCAGCTTAAGTCTTTTCCGATGTAAGTGGAAAGTCCAAAGTGGATAAACATCCCGTAGCGCGCATCGTTGAACCATTCTATTTCTTGCTCTGAAGCAAAATTACTGGCATCCCATTCTTCAGTGGTGAATTTTTGAAGAAAATACCACCGTTCATGTTTTGTTGTATCATCAGCATGAATTGACCATTGCGCTTTTGAGGGCAGGGAAAAAAGAAATGCGAAAAGAACGATTAGTATACAAATTTTATTAAGTGATTTATTCATAATTATCAAAATGTTATTGTTTTGGTTACACACAACGTTTAGAATATGGTGCGTTTGGTATTTCGAAACACTTACCTATTAAACCGCTATATGTTTTATTAAATATACTCACTATCAAATTTAGCACTATCCGCCAAATGACCTATATTTATTGTTGGCGGTAGTTATTAATTGAATCAGTTCCTTCTCATTTTTAGTTTCGGAATATTCTTTTATATCACTCTATAACTTATAGAATATCCATCTAACATTTATTTTTGCAATCTAATTAATCGTTCACAATCCTGTAAATAATTATATTCTAGAAACTATCACCAGTTTTTAAGATTGTTTGATCCCGTGACACAGCCATGTATAATTCTGAGAAATTAAAATTGGTTTTATTACCCTTAAGTATCGTAATTTGTAAAAAATAATTTCCAGCATCTTTTATAGGTACTTTACCCAAAGTAACAGGTTTATTTTTTATTGTTGATTTAGAAATATTTTTTATAAAATAAGGTCCTCCAATTCGTTTATCATCTTCACTATAAATCATTACTTCTAATTCAATATCTTCGCTTATTTTATCTAATACTCCTACCACTTCATAAGTACGATGACCATATTCTACATTTTTTGGTAAACTTATTTCTCCATCATAAAAATCTATCATATCGTTTTTTTCATCCTTAAACCAAATGGTTGAAGATAAATAATGATGACCAAGTGGATGCCATTTAATATCCCCTCCACTTATTTTAAAACACCATGCATAACCGACCTCATGTTTAGATGTATCAATTTTTGATAAATCCAACGTAATAGTTTGGTTTTCTTCAATAATAAAATCAATTTTATCATCTCCTAAAAGCTCTACTTTTAAGTTATTTTTTGGATTCTTGGCATATATTGATTTAATGTTTACTTTTTTGTTTTCTGGCCAATCGAGTATAAATGCATATAAGTTCTTCCCATCTTTGCTTGAAGTAAACCGGATATCTTTTGAAGAATATTGGCTCTCTTTTCTATTCTGCGAATTATGTGCACCATAATAATCATTTACACCACGTACATTACCTTCTCCATACGTAAGCCATGGGCGTGTATTGTAAATGCCTTCACCATTAACTTTTAGCCAACGTCCATATTCTTTCATTATATTTTTGAATTCAATAGGGATGCTTCCATCAGCTTTGGGTGCAAGATTTAGAAGTAATATGCCATTTTTAGATACAATATCAACAAATCTATCAATCATAGTGTTTGCCGGATTCAGCTTAATACCCGGATGGTAGAACTAAGGCAGTCAGGTGAATCGTCGCATACCCATGGGAAACTGGTTAAAAAGTCCATGCGCCCCCTTTCAAGATCCAGGGTTGAAAAATTTAATTGCTCTCCTTCCCTTTGTTTTTGGCTTACTGTTGGCTGAGTTTGACCATAAGCTATTGCAGCATTATAAAAGTCGGCATACATTTGTAATTTAATATTTTCATCATTCCATCCTAATCCAAAATCAAAATAAATCATATCAGGCTCGTAATTTTTCACAAACTCGTTCACCTTAGCTAAAAACGATTCTTGCATCACGCCTGGTATTTTTCTCCATGCAAGTGTGTTGTTAGTTTGATTTGACATTGGATTATGAGGTATACCATATAATTCAGGAGCTTCATTCCCATCGTATTTAAAAGCATGTTCGTAAAACCTATGCGTGAAACCATGATGAAAAGTACCAATAAATTTAATGCCTCTTTTACGTAAAGCCTTAACCATTTGACCACTAATGTCAATTTTTGGACCTATGTCATACGAGTTCCAAGGTGAAATATTACTTTTCCACATTAAAAAATTATCATGATGAACAGCTAATGGACCAGCGAATTTCGCACCTGAATTTTCAATTATTTCAGCCCATTCTTCAGCATTAAACTTTTCACCTTTAAATTCCTTTATTATATCTTTATACCCAAACTCATTATGGTTTCCAAAATGCTTTAGATGATAAGCGTGTTCGATTGTTTCTTCGTCATACATTCTTCCTGCGTACCATCCCATTTGTCTATCCCCATACTGGATTGCATGTGTTACAGGTCCCCAACATGTAAAAATTCCAAATTTCGCATCCATAAGCCATTCTGGGTACTCATAATTGTCTTTTAGTGATTTTACTGTTGGTTCAAAATGCTTGGAAATGTTGTCTTTTTGATTAAAATTACAACTTACTAGTGTAAACAATAAAACTGAGAAAAAAAGAAACTGTTTCATAATATTACCTTTATATGTTTTTAAATTATGTGATTTTTGCACCTTAATTACCGCCAACTACTGTATATCGTTACTGGTACCGATATTTCCATTATGTTTGATGGTTAAATTTTTTATTTTTAATTTCTGTTTATCAGGGTCTTGAGCTCTAATTAATGTGTCAATTGAGCTCTCTATCATAAGCAAATCCAGATCACTTACATGCGTATATATCTGTACAGATACCCCAATCACCAATGCAAGTTAAAATTATTTTATAAAAAATACAAATTAAAATAAACATACAATTGTACAATGAAGCTGTTTCACTAGAAAAATAAGGTAAAAATTAAGGGATTAGAGGTTCGGGTCGGTAAAAAGAATCCCATAGTGCAAGGAGTTTTTAGCATGAAGTCATTGGGGGAGAAATTCAATCTTTCTTCTCTGCTAGTGCAGGCTTTAACTATATCTATTTCGAAGGATTTTTTTTCAACCTTCATATCAACTAAAAAGAGTAGTTTTCTACTTTTTTTGAAAGCTTGTAAAACAGCTACCATTGTTGGTAGCTGTTTACTATTTAACTAACACAAACACTTCATCTCTAAATTATAGCTATATTTCATACCAATCTATGCTTCCCAAAAAAAATCCTAATTAGAGGAAGCTTAGACTATGACCAAAGCCTCTTTCGAAAGCAGCGGGTAAAAAAGCAAAAATCCATCCAAAAAAACACTACAGCATACTCATTTTTTAATAGGGCACCCCGCACAACGGCTTAAAAAGGAAGGTTTTTTACTTTTTTTCGGGGCTTGTGCAACGGTTGCCATTGTTGTAAACAGTTTATTTATTCAGATAATATTCTTTTGTACTTGTCATAACATCCTTCATCACAAGTTGAAGGGGATAAAGTTAGCTTTAATTCATTATTTTCAATACTGAAAGAATATTTTATTAAATCAGATGTAATAACGGTATTGAGATTTCAATAATTGAGTTATTAATACTATAAGTACCATCGCATTGATATAAATTATTTGAGTATAAATTTTCACTTGAAAAAGTAATAATCTCTCCATTTTCAAAGTTTTGATTTGGAGTAGGAGAACCACCATCAAAACGATTTATTAAATGCCAAGTTCCATATATAGTGTTTTCTTGTTGTTCGGTTTGTTCATCACTACAACTTGAAATAATGAAGAAAATTGATAAGATTAAATACATATTTTTCATGATATTTTGATTTTAAGATTTTACCATTCTAAACCTGCTGCGCAAAGTTTGACTTCGTCGAATCTTCGATTTCCTGACTTTGAACTTATATAATTCTTTAGTTGCGCGAAGTCGGGAGACTTTGCACAGCTGGGAAACCCAAACCTTTAGATTTAGCCTAAAACGCCCTATGTTTTTTACACGTTGTTGGCAAATCGTTTTTATTCATTTATTGATAAAATTCAATCAATTTGTCTCTTTCTTTTTTTCTTTTTTTTGAAGAGTTAAATAGTTTTAAAGAAAACCCTCCAGAAATCACACCAATTCCCAATGAAAAACCTCCAAGCGTATCCACAATAGCTTTTCCCATTCCATCTTCCTTCTTAGCAGATAGAGCTATGATTCCTAAACTTGAAGTTAATATTGAAACTGAACCTAGAATTATTCCAAATGTTTTATTTAATTTCTTTTTTTTATTCAGTCTCAGGATATTAGAAAAATCAGTTTGGATTTTATTATCATTCAAATCATATGAACTCGTTTGAATTCCAAAATAATTAATGTGTTTTATTTCTCTTTCATTAAAAGATTGAGAATAGCTTTTAAATGATATTAAAATTAATAAAATTAGTGTTCCTTTTTTCATTTTTTGTAATGTTTGCCAACGTTTAGTGTATGTGGCGTGCTGACCAAATGGGAGGCATGAACATCATACACATTGTTCTATGCCACCTTTTCATTTTCAATTATTTGTTCAACTTCTTCAATTCACCTGCTGCGCAAAGTCTCCCGACTTTGAGCTTATATAATTCTCATTCATTAATTTTTTGTTCAAATTCATTTTGATACTTCAAAATTTGCATTTCATTTTATGATTTTTTAGTTGCGCGAAGTCGGGAGACTTTGCGCAGCTGGTGCATCCCGATCAACGGCTTAAAAAGGAAGGTTTTTTACTTTTTTTCGGGCTTGTGCAAGGGTTACCGGTGTTATGCCACGTTATTTCAATTTAATGTTTCCTTCTTTATAAGATATTCCCTTACTTTTATTGCTACTAAAAAGACTAGAATTAAAAAAAGAATTATACTAGAAATAATTTCAACAGAATTCATTGAATTATACCCATTTTTGGAAAAAGAAATTAAACCACCAATAATAAAAATACCTAGCATTATTGTTCTTGGAATTGTTAATATGTACTTATTCATCATCTCTAAAATTATACCAATCCATACAATCTCCAAATTCATACACAGCTATTGCTGCACCAATCCATCCTAAAGTTCTAGAAGCAATTTTTCTAATTGCTTTTTTTGCTATTGCTTTAGTTACTTTTCCTTTTAACAATTCTACTACTGCATCAATACCTACTGAACGAAGCATACAATCGTACCAATCTGGTTCCATATCCATATTTGTTGCGTAAGCAGAAGCTACAAAAAAACTAGCATAATTAATTGAGACCAAATTGTCTTTTTCTTTTTTCTTATTTGCCGAAAGTATCATTAAGCCTACGAACGCTATTCTAGGGTCATTTGAATCTGCAAACTCTTCCAAAAAGTCACTTTCATTAATACCATATGATTTTAATAATTCTTTACTACCTTTCACTAAAGGTGTTAAAATTTCTTTCGATTTTTTTACCGTTTGTTTATCTAAAACATTTGATTTTGTACTTTTTTTACTCAAAATTAGATTTTGTTTATCAAAAGTATTCTCTATTTTAGGTTGAATTTCTAAAAAAAGACTTTCAAATTTTTGTAAAGCAATTTTTTGTTCTTGGTTTTCGAATATATCATCTTCTGTTTGACAAGATTGATTTATAAACATTATTCCGAAAAAATAATAGTTTAATTGTTAAGATTGCAAAAATTCCTTTTGCAAATTTGTTTAATCCATTTTTCATGATTTTTAATTTTAGAGGAAAAGCCTTTTACTTTTTCAACTTTTCTAAGTTAATAAAATTTCCATTTCTACTCTCTCGATTTTCAAAAAACTCGGTTTACTTTTTCTTTTATTTCGGTTTCAACTTTCACATTTCAGATTTTGGATGGTCAGTCCGTTTTCGACCGTTATATTTATTTAATGTAGCATAACTACTGTATATCGTTACTGGTACCGATATTTCCATTATGTTTGATGGTTAATTTTTTTATTTTTAAATTTCTGTTTATCAGGGTCTTGAGCTCTAATTAATGTGTCAATTGAGCTCCCTATCATACGCAAATCCCGATCACTTACATGCATATATATCTGTACAGTTACCCCAATTATCAATGCAAGTTAAAATTATTTTTTTAAAAATACAAAATAAAATAAACATGCAATTGTACAATGAAGCTGTTTCACTAGAAAAATAAGGTAAAAATTAAGGGATTAGAGGTTCGGGTTGGTAAAAAGAATCCCATAGTGCAAGGAGTTTTTAGCATGAAGTCACTTGAGAAGAAATTCAATCTTCCTTCCCTGCTAGGGCAGGCATTAACTATATCTATTTCGAAGGATTTTTTTTCAACCTTCCTGTCAACTAAAAAAAGTAGTTTTCTACTTTTTTTGAAAGCTTGTAAAACAGCTACCATTGTTGGTAGCTGTTTACTATTTAACTAACACAAACACTTCATCTCTAAATTATAGCTATATTTCATACCAATCTATGCTTCCCCAAAAAAAATCCTAATTAGAGGAAGCTTAGACTATGACCAAAGCCTATTTCGAAAGCTGCGGGTAAAAAAGCAAAGATCCATCCAAAAAAACACTACAGCATACTCATTTTTTAATAGGGCACCCCGCACAACGGCTTAAAAAGGAAGGTTTTTTACTTTTTTTCGGGGCTTGTGCAACGGTTACCCGTGTTAGCATACGTTTTTCTAATTTTCATTTACCCAATTCAAGAAATCTTCAAATACATCATTCCAATAATCCTTGAATTCTCCGTTTTCTAATTCCTTTTCAAATCCGTGGTCTAAATCAGGATAAGATTTAAAGGTTAAATTATCTTTTTTATGTCTAATAAATTCAATAGGTATTAGATAAGCCGATTCTACGGTTACAGCTTGGTCTTTTGTTCCTATTGCTACAAATAATGGCTTGTCAATTTGTAATAAATTTTCTATTGGTGGTTCTGAAAAATGACTCCATCTTTTATAACTATTATCATTTCCTTGCCAAAATTTGTCTGTCGCATTTGGATTGGACATAATATCTTTTAGGTCGTTAAATAATGAGTCAATTTTCATTTCAGCTTGCTCCTCTGTAATTTTTCCTTTATCAACATCTTTTCTAATGAATGTAACAAAGTCGATAAATTGGGTGTTTCCTCCTCCCGACCAATACCCAAAATGTGTTACTTTTTTGTTTAGAGTTCCCAATTTAGCAACAACATCACTACCTTCTGAATGACCCAACACAATAGTTTTGTCAATCTGTTTATTATACTTTTTATATAAATCATTAATAACTAAATCAGCTTGGTTTGCTCGATATTCAAGTGTTTGATTTTCAAAGTATGATTTTGGAATTGGAAAGGGCTTGTCCATTTCAGTAGAAAATGGAAATCCTTTTCGGGATATTACAACAAATAAATAGTTGTCTGGAATTGTGGAAAATTCAAATGGCACGGTAGTTCCAATTGAAATACTGCCTTTTTCTTTTTTGATTTGATATAGTGACTTTGCGCTTGAGCCTTGAACATATAAAAAAATGGCATTTATTGAATCAATGCTTTTTTGTGCGTAAGTATGGTAGTTTATAGTATCATTTTCTATAAAAATTGAATAGTGTTCATAGTTCTTTATTTCACTATATCGTTGTCCGAACAATGTCAGACTATTTGTTAGAATTAATAAAGTATATAGGAATTTCTGTTTCATTTTCAAATGTATGCTAACGGTTGCTGTATGGTTAGTGGCGTGTAAAAAGTAATAACTTTTCAGAAAACAATTATTTTTATAAAAAGAGCTAACCTTAAAGCTAGCTCTTTGTAGTCATTAACTATACAGATTGTGCCTGTTGCACAAGTATTTATCCAAATATAAGCAAATATAGATTGATAATAAAAATATTTTCTTTAGATTTAAGGATGCAAGGAAAAAAGACCTATCAAGAAAAGCTGTTTGCTTGTTTTAGTTTGAGCGAACGGGTACCAAAAGACAATTTTTACCGACAGTTAGGAAGCGTTTTAGATTTAGAATATTTGTATGGCTTGACTAGAGCTTATTATGGTACAAGTGGACAAAAAAGCGTGGATCCCCTTCCAAAAAACACTACAGCATACTCATTTTTTAATAGGGCACCCCGCACAACGGCTTAAAAAGGAAGGTTTTTTACTTTTTTTCGGGGCTTGTGCAGCTGGTTACTGGTGTTATAGGTAGTTACATTTCTTCAGCGTAATATTCTCCTCCTTTTTTGTAAACTTTTAAAGTTAAACCAGAATCAAGTGCCTTTCCGACACACTTTGCAAAACTGTAACCTTTTCCTTGGCAAACAATGTCTCCAGGCGCAGCTGCTTTTGCCAGAAAACCACTAATAAAAGCATCTTTTTTTATAAAAGAATATTCATTATCACTACTCAAACTAATTTCAATGATATTTTTATCATCAACTTTTTCAAGAATTAAAGATAGTTTATCTTGTTGAGATATTTGATTTTCATCATTAGTACAACTTATCACAAGAAAAGAAGCTGAAAAGATGAAAGCAATTACTAAAATTTGTTTTAAATTTTTCATTTATTTTTATGTTTAATATTTCACGCATTCAATTTTAATTTTAAGAGTATTAAACACTTGCAATTTTGCCTCCTTATTGAAAAAAATTCCGTTTATAGGCAATTCAAAGTTTTAACTCTTTTATTTTTTTCTTCCAAGCAGAGTTTATTTTTTATTTAGAGTTTCTTTATTCATTCATTTCTGTTTTTTTTATATCATAAAAAAAAAAAAAAAAAACAATCTCGTTATTATTCTGTGTTGTTGATTTTCTTAAATGGATTACAACATGTTAGTTCATAAAAGCAGCAAAATAAAAATGCTCTAATTTTAAGTTTAAAAACAAAAATAGTAGAAAGGCATGAACTTTGAAGCATGCACTTAACTGTTATTTTTTAATATAGGTGGTTGTGAGCATCTACTAATCTTTAGTTTCCATACTTGCAAAAAATAAGTTGGCAATAGGAATTAAAAATAATAATTTATTATACCCAGCATCATTCAATCTCCTAAATCCAAGAGAAATAAAAGGTATAAATGTTAATATTGAATATATAATCATTATATTATTTGATAAATCTATATAGGAAGTGGCTCCTTCAAAAAATCCAATTAATATGTATATTAAACAGTCTAGTAAAAAGAAAACCCAAAATTCTTTTTGTGAAGATTTTCCTTTAAAATCAAATGCTCTTTTAAAAGCTAGTAAATAATATTTCATATTTGTTGTTTTAATTTATCATCTACTTTTATACATTTTTCATAAGCGCAAGAGGCAACTTTTGTTAGTACACAACCTCTTCTAAATGCACACACAACTTTTTCCCCGCTAGCGCGAGCGTCCCGCTCGTGCCCTTAAACAAACTAAAGTTAGTATTTCTTCTCATATATCTATTTCTAAAACTGTTTGGTCTTCTTGATAATTTCTTGCACTACTATACTTCCAGTCTATTGGGTCGGTAACAAAACCGCTTTCAACAAGGTTGTTATGTATATAGTCAATTTTTTGTTGTATTACTTTTTCACTCCATAATTCTATTGGTTTATTGTGTTGTTGCCAAAACTGACGTTGTTTAACATTACTCTTCTTTTTACCTGCTCGTTCCATCATCCATAATAACCACTCTTTTCTACTTTCTTGTGGGTTTTCTTCTATGGGTTTTATTAGTTTTTTTGCTGTAAAACCTTTAAAATCTCTTATTAGACCAGAAGGATCTTCATTACCTGACCTAAATATTAAATGCACATGACTTGGCATAAAACAATAGGCAAAGACTTCCATGCCTTTTTCTGCTCTACAATAATCTATACTTTCTTCTAATACATTAAAATATATTTGACGAGTAAAAACATCTAACCAATACACGGTAGCACTTGAGCGTAGCGGATGCATGAACTCAACAAAACAAATTACTAAATTGTGAATAAAACTTATAAAGTATGCTCCGGATTCGTTATGAAATTTATATTTTCTACTCATTTTTTCTATTTCTTTTTTATCTTCTTACTCGCACTGGTCACGAGCGGGACGCTCGCGCTAGCGGGGTCTTGAACTCTAATTAATGTGTCAATTGGGCTCTCTAGCATACGCAAATCCCGATCACTAACACGTATACATATCTGTACAGTTATTCCAATTACCAATGCAAGTTAAAATTATTTTATAAAAAATACAAATTAAAATAAACATACAATTGTACAATGAAGCTGTTTTACTAGAAAAATGAGGTAAAAATTAAGGATTAGAGGTTCGGGTTGATAAAAAGAATCCCATAGCGCAAGGAGTTTTTAGCATGAAGTCATTGGGGAAGAAATTCAATCTTACTTCTCTGCTAGAGCAAGCTTCGATTGTATCTATTTCGAAGGGTTTTTTTTCAACCTTCCTGTCAACTAAAAAGAGTAGTTTTCTGCTTTTTTTTTTAGAAAGGTTGTACAACGACTACATTGGTTGTAGGCATTAAAAATGATAGTTTTGTGTAAGACTGTTTTATGTCAACATGCATGATGTCCAAGGGACGGATTCAATCTCATGTGATCAATAAAAATCGTTTCAATAGGTCTTAAAGGAATGTTATTTTAGTTAAACCAAACGACAAAAGACTTCATTTTTGCAAAATCAGGAATCTGATCTAAAGTTACTTTTCCTGTACTAAATTCTTTCAAACCTAGTTCTTCTTTGTCAATTGCTAATGTAGCGTTTAAATCATCGATAAAGAGGGTTGCTGAAGAGAATGAAGTTTCTACTTTGGCAATATTGGTATTCAATCTAATTTCAGAAAAAGTTGAATTTAAAGAGAGCCCATTTTCTGTAGTGTATCTTGAATCTAAAATTTCAATACTTTGAATTGTAGATGTAGAATCTAGCTGTTCTTTAGGTACAATGGTCAATAAATGCTTCCCTCCTTTTTCAAAGATTAAATATTCGTCATCATCTTGAAAGTAATTATTTCCAGTAGCTCCTTCACTTAAATTTTTCACAATAGAATCTGAAGCAAATATATGCTCCAAATCTTTGATAGTAGTTTCTGTAGTGATATCTCCTACTTTTCCTTTGGAAATCTCAAATTTACTGCTCGTACAACTCATGAATAAAGATAAAGTTGCGATGCTAAAAAGTGTTAAAAATCTTTTGTTCATTGGTTGTATTTTGTTGATTTGTATATGAAACGTAAAATTGTATGAGTAATTGTTTTTTGTGTACATTATTTTAACATAAATAAAAAAATAGTATTGCAAAAAAAAGGATTGCTATCGTTCTAATAAGCTACTTTAAAAACAACCCCTTCTTATTGAAATCAAAACTTTTATTTTTTTGATAAAAATAATCATAAAATGAGAAACTGTTTCAAAAAATTTTGTCTTTATCCATTTTTGTAAAGAAATAATATGGTACTCAAAAGAGCAAACACCTATAATCAAAATAAAAAGTAGCTATTCGTACTGCCCTACTTCTTTGTCATAAAAAGCACCCGCTTTGTCCATTAAATCGGCCAATTCAGTCGCAATATCTTCTTCTTTTTCACCGGTTAAATCCTCGAACCACTCTATTTGATCATCTTTTAAATTGATTAAAAAACGTGGGTATTCGGTATGAAGTATAAAAATATCTTCTGGGTAATTGCTGTTGTCTGCTAATAAAAATTTTGGAATTTCCATAACTTGTGTTGAATATCGTTTGAAAGGCAAATGTAGGATTAATTATGATGCGCTCTTATTAGTTTTAACGTTAAATAATTAAAACGAAAACACAACAAAACTGCTGCAGAAGACAAGCCCGCTAGCAAACCTAACCAAATACCAAAACTCCCATACATGTCTTCTTTTCCAAAAAAGTAACTCACTGGAAAACCGATCACCCAATAGGAAAAAAAAGTAATGATCGTTGGTATTTTTACATCTTGCAAACCCCGTAAGGCTCCTAAAACAACTACTTGAATGGTGTCGGAAATTTGAAAAATTGCTGCTGCAAATAACAATTGGGAGGCAATTGCTACCACTTCTAAATTATCTGTATAATTATTGACATCACTCAAATCTACATAAATTTTAGGCAAACTTTTATGAAATAAAAAGAAGAGAGTTCCAAAGAAAATCGCCAACAAAAGTCCTAATAAAAAGATGGAAAAAGCAATTCTTCTCAATTCTTTAAAGTTTTGCAATCCCTTCTGATTTCCAACACGTACCATAGAGGCAACACTCAATCCCATAGCGACCATAAAGGTCATCGAAGATAAGTTGAGTGCAATTTGATTTGCAGCTTGAGGATTTTTACCGAGCAAACCGCTCAACCAAATCGCAGCTGTAAAAATCGCTACTTCAAACAACATTTGCATAGCACTTGGAGCCCCTAAATTGATCAGCTTTCGCAACATTAAGGTATCGAGTACAAAGAGTTTCACATTGGTAACCAAAGCCTTAGATCGTTCCTTTTTGGCCAACAACCACCACAAATAGGCGAGCATTACAAAACGAGACAATAATGTACCATAAGCAGCACCCACAATTCCCAACTCTGGAAAACCAAATTTCCCAAAAATTAACAAATAGTTTAAAATTATATTGAGAATATTGGCCAATAATGTAGCATACATGGGGAAACGAGTCATCGAAAGACCATCACTAAACTGCTTTAGAGCTTGGAAAACAATCAACGGTATAAGAGAAAAAGCGACCAAATCTAAATACGGAATTGCTAACTCTACGACTTCTTTGGGCTGTTTCATGAGGTACATCAGTGGTTTTGCAAAAAAGATGCCTAAGAAAAGAACAATTCCCAAAACAGTGCATAAAAACAATCCATGCTTAAACGTCGATTTTGCTTGATCAAACTGATCGGCACTATCAGCTTCAGCGATTAAAGGGGTAATCGCGGTAGAAAAACCAATCCCAATAGACATGGCAATAAACATAAAACTATTCCCTAATGAAACTGCCGCCAATTCTGCAGTTCCCATTTGCCCAACCATAATATTATCAACAAAACTCACAAAAGTGTGCCCTAACATCCCAAGCATGACTGGAGCTGCAAGTTTCCAGTTGTATTTAAATTCTGAAGTATATTGGGAAATATTCACGATTAATTTGAATTTTTGTGGGTGCTAAGATATTTATAATAACTGAAGAATATTAACAAAATAGAAACCATTTAAATTCAGCAAAAAAATGTATTTTTGAAGCTAACAAAACTACAAAAATGGCAAACATCACACTTGGAGGAAATCCAATAGAAACATCAGGGAATTTACCAAAAATAGGCGAGAAAGCTCCTGACTTTAAATTAACCGCAGTCGATTTGACTCAAAAAACCTTATCAGATTACGCTGGTAAAAATTTGGTTTTAAACATCTTTCCTAGCATTGACACAGGTACTTGTGCAGCCTCTGTTAGAGCGTTTAATACAAAAGCTGCCAATTTAGACAATACAACGGTTGTGTGTGTTTCAAGAGATTTACCCTTTGCACAAAAACGCTTTTGTGGCGCCGAAGGAATTGAAAATGTAGCAATGTTATCTGATTTTGCAACAGGAAGTTTTGGAAAAGACTATGCATTGGAAATTACCAACGGTCCTTTAGCCAATTTGCATTCAAGAGCTATAGTGATTATCAATACCCAAGGGGAAGTTATCTATACAGAGCAAGTAGGAGAAATTGCCGATGAACCTAATTATGAAGCAGCATTAAAGGCACTTTAACCCTAAGAAAGACGTATGAAAAATCCCAATGATGGTTTTTTAAGAGGAAGGCTTCGGAGTATGAAATTTGCCCTCAAAGGAATGTGGCTTCTCATCGCTACAGAAGACAGTATCAAAGCGCAATTGTTCTTTGGAGCACTGGTAACAGGTTTAGGGTTTTATTTCCAAATTTCAAACACTGAATGGATGCTTCAGTTCATTGTAATTGGACTGGTCTTGGTTGCAGAGGCATTGAATACTGCTGTCGAAAAAATGGCTGACTTTGTTCACCCTGATTATCACGAAAAAATAGGTTTCATAAAAGATATTGCCGCAGGAGGTCCTAGTTTTGCGGGAATCATTTCTCTAATTGTGGCGTATCTTATTTATGGAAGTAGAATATTCAATTTATTTTAACACATTTTAATGGTTCAAAAAGCAACGAAACGCAGTAATAAGAGTAGTCATTCAGAGAAAAAAACAGCTGTTTTTTCTTATCTGAAAACGAGACAAGCACAAACAATTATTGCTGCTTTTCTACTTCTCTTTGCAGTCTTTTTGGCGATTGCTTTTGTTTCTTTCTTTTTCAATTGGCAAGACGACCAAAGCACCCTAACAAGACTGACTGATAAAACGGTTTTGAGTAAGAATTTACTGGGGAAAATTGGAGCAAAACTGAGTCACTTCTTCATTTATAAGGGTGTTGGAATTGCAGCTTTTATCATTGCAATTCAGTTATTCAAAACAGGATTGTATTGGCTTCTACAGAAAAAAATAGGCCGAATTATAATTTCTTGGAATTGGGGATTATCAATAATGCTTTGGATTTCGGTTGCTTTTGGGTTTATGCAAAAAAAATCAGCCCTTCTTTCTGGAACTATTGGATACGAAATCAATGATTACCTTCAACGCTTTTTAGGAAAAACAGGGTTGGTTCTAGTATTAGCTTTCTTTTTTATTGCCTATTTGGCACTTCGATACAAATTGACTGCCGACCGAATTATTGAAAAAATAAGAACAAAAAGAGCTGAAAACGCTGCTTTGCATACAGACCCTGAAGAAGCACCTCATCCAACTGAAATTGAGGATGAAAATTCAACCGAAGAGCCCATAAGGCCTTTGAATACAAAATCGGAATTTGAATTGTCTTTAGAAAATCTTCAACCTACCATTGCCAATCATTCTGAAACTCCTATCAAAAAAGAAGAAGTCCCACTGGAAGTAGATCCCAAAAAATCAGCTCTTACAGAAGATGAAAAGGATTTTGTAGAGATCGAAGTCGAAAAAATTGAAGAAGAAAAAAGTGTTACGGAAAATTTGTCAGATAAAATTCTAAAAGATTTTGGAGAGTTTGATCCTACTTTAGAACTGTCCAACTTTAAATTTCCAACCTTTAACCTTTTGAAACAATACAATGAAACCATTTCTATTGATCCTGAGGAATTGGAGGCCAATAAAAACAAAATTGTAGAAACCTTAAAAAACTACAAAATTGGAATTGCAGAAATTAAAGCAACAGTAGGACCGACGATTACCCTGTATGAAATTGTGCCAGAAGCTGGAATTCGGATCTCAAAAATCAAAAATTTAGAAGATGATATTGCGCTATCCTTGTCTGCTTTAGGGATTCGTATTATTGCGCCTATACCGGGTAAAGGAACCATTGGTATTGAAGTACCCAACAAAAAATCGACCATTGTTTCAATGCATTCAGTGATCGCATCTAAGAAATTTCAAGAATCTCCAATGGAATTGCCAATTGCTTTGGGAAAAACAATCTCAAATGAAACCTTTGTCATTGACCTGGCGAAAATGCCTCACTTGTTAATGGCAGGAGCCACAGGACAAGGAAAGTCAGTAGGTTTAAATGCCGTTTTAACATCCTTATTATACAAAAAACATCCTGCAGAAGTAAAGTTTGTTTTGGTAGATCCCAAAAAAGTAGAACTGACCTTATTCAACAAGATTGAGCGTCATTATTTGGCAAAATTACCCGATACCGATGATGCCATTATTACCGATACAACCAAAGTAGTACATACACTCAATTCACTTTGTATCGAAATGGACAATCGATATGACCTGCTGAAAAATGCTATGGTTCGAAATATTAAAGAATACAATGTAAAATTCAAGGCACGGAAATTAAATCCAAATGAAGGACATCAGTTTTTACCCTATATCGTCTTAGTCATTGATGAATTTGCCGATTTAATAATGACTGCAGGCAAAGAAGTTGAAACTCCAATTGCGCGTTTGGCTCAACTTGCGAGAGCAATTGGAATTCATTTAATTGTTGCAACTCAAAGACCTTCTGTTAACGTAATAACAGGAATTATCAAAGCCAATTTCCCAGCAAGAATCGCTTTCAGAGTTACTTCAAAAATAGATTCTAGAACAATTTTAGATTCTGGTGGAGCCGATCAATTGATTGGTCGTGGAGACTTATTGTACACCAATGGAAATGAAATGGTACGGATTCAGTGTGCATTTGTCGATACGCCAGAAGTAGAAAAAATAACCGATTTTATTGGTTCGCAAAGAGCCTATGCAGATGCCTATTTATTACCTGAATACATCGATGAGGAAGGTGGCACAACTATTGATATTGACATTTCCGATAGAGACAAACTCTTTCGAGAGGCCGCAGAAGTCATAATAATTGCACAACAAGGTTCTGCCTCTTTATTGCAACGAAAATTAAAATTAGGATACAACAGAGCAGGGCGATTGATTGATCAGCTAGAGGCAGCAGGAGTTGTGGGCGGATTTGAAGGGAGTAAAGCTAGACAGGTTTTAGTAACCGATTTAGTTGCTTTAGACCAATTATTAGAAAACGAAAAAGAGAATTAATTCTCCATACATCGAGAAACCAAAAAAGATCAAATGAAAAAAATTTATATATTGTTTTTAAGCTGTATTATTTCGCTCAATTTATTGGGTCAAAATTCCGAAGAAGCAAAATTACTCCTTGATGAAGTTTCAGAAAAAATGGGTGCCTATGAGAATATGTATATTCAATTCAGTCAAACCTTAATCAATGAAGATGCTGGAATTAAAAAAGGAGACGAACCGCCTATTGTCGGAAACATAACGTTACAAAAAGAAAAATACAAATTAAACTACCTTGGAAATATATTTATTTTTGACGGGAAGAAAATGGTAGTCATTAATAATGATGATAAAGAAGTTACTATCTCTGAAGGAGACATCGACGGTGACGACGGGTTCATTTATCCTTCGAAATTATTAACCTTTCACAAAGAAGGATATAACTACGAAATGGGAAAACTAAAAACTGTCAAGGGGCGAAAGATCCAATTTATAACCTTATATCCAATGGATAGCGAATCCAATATTGTAGAAGTAAAGTTGGCAATCGATTTGAATACAAAACACATTTATCAGTTAATTCAAACTGGAGAAAATAGCTCACAAACAACCTTTACGATTACAACATTTAGGAGCAATCAACAATTATCTGAAACCCTGTTTTCTCTAGATACAGAAAAGTATTCTGAGAAAAATGGATATTCAATAGACTAACCCCCAATTAACAGAAAATTAGTAGCTTCTTAGCGTTTAAGAAACTACTTTTGTACCGATGAAAATTCTTGACAGATACATACTCAAAAGTTTTTTAGTCCCATTTTTCGCAACATTTCTTATTGTCTTATTTGTCTTGGTAATGCAAGCATTATGGCAAACATTTGAGAACATTGCAGGAAAGGGGATTAGCTTGACATTTATCTTTAAGTTTTTATACTATACCGCCTTGATGATTATACCACAAGCATTGCCTATTGGTGTTCTCCTCTCCTCTATTATGGCCTTGGGAAGCCTAGGTGAAAACTACGAATTTGCAGCCGCAAAATCTGCTGGAATCTCATTGCAACGCATGGTTAGACCATTGGCAATCTTAGCAATCTTTTTGAGTGGCATCAACTTTTTATTTCTAAACAACGTATATCCCTATGCGGTTTTCAAGCAATTAAATTTAAAGCAAAACATCAAAAAGAAACAGCCAGCAATGGCACTAATTCCAGGAAGTTTTAACACCGAAATTCCTGATTATCAAATCAAGTTTGAAGAAAAATACGGAGAGGATGAAAATCTACTTAAAAAGGTATTGATCTACGATTTGAAAAGTAGAAGAGGAAATCAGAAAGTCATTACCGCGAAAAATGGTAAAATTGTTTCAGAAGAAGGAAGTAAATACATGACCTTTGTGCTCTATGATGGCAACTACTATGAAGAACACATTCGAACTGGCTCTTCATTGGCAAAGCGAAAAAGAATGCCCTCTTCAAACGCGACCTTTAAAGAATATGAAATGAATATTGATATCTCGTCCTTATCTGAAGAAGATCTAGAAGACGAGAAATACAAAGGACGGCACAACATGTTGAGTATTCAACAAATTAAGGATACCCTACCAGATTTAAAAGCAGACTATGACGAATATGTGCTTTTGAGAACAAAGAGCTTAAATTCTATTCTAAAAGCAAACAGCCTATATAAATATCAAGATTCTGTAAAACCCAAAATGATTACACCTGCAATCTTAGATAATTTTAGTTTGAATGATCGAATTAATATTTTGAACACCTCTATTACCATCGCCGGAAGGGCTGCTAACAATATCACTTCAAACAAGAGTGTTTTTAAATTCAAACGAAAGAATTTGAACTTATACGATACCGAATTTTACAACCGAATTGCTTTTTCATTGTCTTGCTTGTTATTGTTTTTTATTGGTGCTCCCCTTGGATCCATCATTAGAAAAGGTGGATTTGGGTTGCCCATGATTTTAGCAATTTCCATCTATGTTATTTACTTTTTTAGCAATACTTTTGGAAAAAATTTAGCAGAAGAAAGTTCTGTTTCTGCATTATTAGGAGGATGGATTGCAATTTTCGCATTGTTCCCTATTGCATTTTTATTGACCCGAAGAGCAACCCGAGACAAAGGACTTTTCAATATCGATACATTTACACAACCAATAATTACAATTTTTAAACGACTCATGTCTAAAAAGACACCCCAAATATGACACTAGGTAAAACTCAAAATAGCACCCAGCTCAATTCGATTGCAGATGCCATCGAAGACATTAAAAACGGAAAAGTAATCATCGTTGTGGATGATGAGAATAGGGAAAATGAAGGTGACTTTTTAGCCGCAGCAGAGATGGCAACGCCAGACATGGTGAATTTCATGGCGACTCATGGTCGTGGATTGATTTGCACCCCACTGACAGAAAACCGCTGTAAAGAACTCGCTTTAGGAATGATGGTGCAAAACAATACCGATCCTATGGAAACAGCTTTTACCGTTTCTGTAGATTTACGGGGAAAAGGAGTTACCACAGGAATTTCTGCAGCAGACAGGGCATTAACCATAAAGGCACTAGTAGACAAAGAAACTAAACCCTTCGATTTAGCAAGACCTTGGTCATATCTTTCCGTTAAGAGCAAAAGAAGGTGGTGTTTTGAGAAGAACAGGGCATACCGAAGCAGCTATTGATTTTGCTAGACTTGCGGGCTTGCAACCGGCTGGAGTGATTGTTGAAATCATGAACGAAGATGGAACGATGGCAAGATTGCCTCAATTACTAGAAGTTGCCAAAAAATTCGATATTAAAATTGTTTCTATAGAAGATTTAGTGGCATACAGAATGGAACATGATTCTTTAATTGAAAAGAAAGAAGACTTTATGTTGCAAACTCGCTTTGGTGAATTTCGTTTAAGAGCCTACCAACAAACCACAAACAACCAAGTGCATCTTGCATTAACGAAAGGAAGTTGGACCAAAGAGGACAGTGTATTGACTCGAGTCAATTCGACCTTAGTAAACAATGATATCTTGGGAACGCTAACGAACAATGCTGATAAAAAGTTAGATCAAATGTTTAACGTAATCAATACCGAAGGAAAAGGTGCAATTCTTTTTATCAATCAACAAAACCAATCTCAGAATTTATTAGGTCGGTTAGAAATCTTAAAAGAAAGTCAGACCAAAGGAGAAATCAAAGCACCTGGAATTGAAATGGATAACAGAGATTTTGGAATTGGAGCACAAATATTGCACGACCTGAATGTGAGCAAACTCAAATTAATTACCAATACCGAACAATCAAAACGTGTTGGAATGATAGGATATGGCTTAGAGATTATTGACTACGTAAGATATTAGCTTCATCTTTTTTTATTGAAATCGCTAATTTTTGGAAGCCTCAAATTTAGGTTTCTTAAAATATTTAAAAGGCACAAACAACATTCCAAAACATTGGCTTTCTGTCTTTCCCATATTTTTGTGGTGAATCTTATGTGCTTTTCGAAGTCCTTTCAGATAAGCATTGTTGGTGTTTTTGAACCATTTAAAACGCTGATGAATCAAAATATCATGCACTAAAAAATATGCCAACCCATAGCACAATATCCCTAAACCTATAAAAAACAAATAGGTATGCGGAGTATAGGTTCCAAAATAAAACAGAGCAATACTCGGAATTGCAAACACCACAAAAAAGGCATCATTTTTTTCAAAACCATTGTATTTTGGTTGATGATGGTCTTCATGTAGAAACCAACCAAAACCATGCATGACATATTTATGTGTACACCATAGGTAACACCTTCCATTGTTAAAAAAACACCTAAAGTAATTAATGCGTAACTCATTATATTATATTCAATTTGTATTTTACGTAACTTCTTGCTAAAAGATTAATTTTCATCGGATCTGAAATTCGAATCCGAGTATCCATAATTTTTTCTGAAGGAATTTTATGCAATTTCTTCAACAATCTTCTGTAATATCTGTATGCCATATACACCCCAAACTTAGCTTCAACAGGGAGTTTTAAAACACCATTCGAGAAGGCATATTCAAAATCGTCTTCGATCTCTTTAATAATTAAATTCTTAGAAGCAGTATCTAGTTTTCCCAAATCAATATTTGGAAAATAAGAACGGTTCAACAATTCAAAATCATCTTTTAAATCTCTTAAAAAATTCACTTTTTGAAAGGCAGATCCCAATCGCATGGCAGCCTCTTTCAAATTGTCAAACAACATGTCGTCACCATTCACAAAGACTTTTAAACACATCAATCCTACCACATCTGCGGACCCATAAATATAGGCATCGTACTCTTCTTTTGTAGAATATTCTGTCTTGTACAAATCAGCCTTCATACTCTTTAAAAAAGCTTGAACCATTTCATCAGGAATTTGATACCTAGTGATGGTCTGTTGAAATGAATTTAGAATCGGGTTTAAACTGATTCCTTGTGCTTTTGCACTGTAATAATCTTTTTCAAAGTGAGCCATCAGCTCTTCTTTATTGTATTCGTGAAAGCTATCAACTATCTCGTCTGCAAAACGAACAAAAGCATAAATATTATAGATATCCTTTCTAATTTTTGGAGACAACATATGTACTGCCAACGAAAATGATGTACTGTATTTTTTAGTTACTAGTTTACTGCAATCATTTGAAACATCATCAAATAGTTTTTTCATGCTACAACTGATTTTTTATGATTAATTCTGAGGCTATTTTTCCTGAAATCAATGCAGGAGGCACTCCCGGTCCAGGAACAGTTAACTGTCCTGTAAAATATAAATTGTTCACTTTGCTACTCTTTATGTTGGGTCTTAAAAAAGCGGTTTGTAAAAGTGTATTTGCCATTCCATAGGCATTTCCTTTGTACGAATTGTATTCTTCTATAAAGTCATTCACACAAAAAGCTCGTTTAAATAAAACACTACTACGAACTTCTTGATTGGTTAATTGTTCAAATCGATCCATTATTTTATGAAAGTAAGCTTCTCTCAATGCTTCTGTATCTTCAATTCCTAGTGCCAAAGGAATCAAGAAAAAACCTGCTTCTTGTCCTTTTGGAGCTGAAGTGGGATCGGTCATAGAAGTGAAATTGGCATAAAACAAGGGGTTTGTAGGCCATTTCGGATGATCGTAAATTTCTTCTGCGTGTACATCAAAATCGGTATCAAAAAACAAGGTATGATGACTTACATTCTCAATTTTTTTATCGAAGCCCACATAGAATAACAAGGAAGAAGGAGCGAAGGTTTTTTTGCTCCAATAGGTTTCCGAATATTGTCTTACTGTTGAATCAAGCAATGTTTCTGTATGATGATAATCGGCTCCACTCAAAACCAAATCTGATTCTATAGTCTCTCCGTTAACAATTAATCCCGTTATATTTTTATTCGCATCAACGTGTATTTTTGAAACATTTGCATTGGTTTGAAATTGCACTCCCAATGAGGTTGCCAAAGAGACCATTCCCTCGATAACAGTATACATCCCTCCTCTTGGATGCCAAGTACCCAGGCCAAAATCTGCATAATTCATAAAATTGTAAAAGGCTGGAGTATTACTCGGTTTAGCACCTAAAAACAACACTGGGAATTCTAGAATTTTTATAAGTTTAGCACTTTTAATATTTTTTCGAACTTGTTTTCTAATGGTTGAAAAGAACTGGGTAACTCTAGCAATGGTTGTTGTAGTGACCAATTCTAATGGGGAAATTCCTAGCTTGTATACTAAATCTTTGATTGCAGTATCATAGTTTTCTTTTGCAGAAGCTAAAAACGATTGTAAGTGTTTGGCGCTTCCCTTTTCTTCAGATTCAAATAGCTCGTAAATTGCTTCTAGGTTACTGGCAATTTTTATGGAAGAATTTTCTCCAAAATACACTTCATATCCTGGGCTCAATTTGTCTAAGGTATAGTAGTCAGACGGTTTTTTTCCAAAATCAGCAAAAAAACGTTCAAAAACGTCGGGCATCCAATACCAAGAAGGACCTAAATCAAAAGTAAATCCATCTTTTTTATATTGCCTTGCACGGCCTCCTAGAGTTTCATTTTTCTCAAGTACAGTAACTTTATAGCCTGCTTTGGCAAGATAACATGATGCAGAAAGTGAGGAAAATCCAGATCCAATTATATATATATGTCTTTTCATTGTTTCATTTGTATAACAAATATAAGAACATAATAGGCAATACTCGTAATTTGGGTCTTTAAATTACAGCTCCTTTAATAAATCTTTTACCGATTCATACAAATAAACATTGGACTTAAAACTGACCTCTTTTACCTCGTTTGTTTTTTTTCCAATAGCTATTAAACTATGTTTGGAACCTTCTAAAATAGTATCGATTTCTTGGAAATATTCAAACACTTTGTCTGAATACGGCATGATAGTCATCGAAGTTACAAATCTGATTTTTCGATCACTTTCAAAAAAGTAACTTAAATTATTCAAAGGCAAGCTTTGTCCAAGGTAAATGGTATGATTTCCTCTAAGAACAAGCTCATAATTTAGATACAATAAACCCAATTCATGAATTTCATTTTCTGGTAAAAACAATACATAGGTGTTTTTAGCATTCACTACACTAGATTGTAATTTTTCGGTATTAATTTGAATTTTTTGAGCAATTAAATTTGAGATGAAATGTTCATGTGCAGCCAGCAATGTCTCTGTCTGCCAAAGCATTCCAATTTGTTCTAGAAAAGGAATAAATACATCTTTAAAAATATCTCTAAAAGTAATTTGATGAAGTAATTTGGTGTAGGTATCGTTGAACAGGGTTTTGTCAAACTGAAACATTGACAATGTAAACGAATTAATCGCTTCGTCATTTACCGCTACATCAAAAGCGAGGGCTCTCGAATTTTCAATAATTTCTTCCTCAGTCATTAAAGCAATTTTTGAAATCTTAAAATTGTTTTTGTTAAGCAAAGAAATATTTAACAGCTTGGTTAAATTTTGATGAGAATAGTACCTAATATTCGTTTCAGATCGTTTTGGTTGCAACAAATCATATCTTTTCTCCCATATTCGAATTGTATGTGCCTTAATACCAGAGATATTTTCTAAATCTCTAATCGTAAAGTCTTGTTTTATATTGTTCAACAGAATTTGATTTATTTTAAACAAAGATACTTGTTTTTAATAAAAAAGCATGTTTTGTTTTAAAACTTGTAACATTTTTAACACATTTGTTACTTATCATAAAAAGAGCTAAGAAAGTGCACAAAGATTTAGAAGCTAAATTTTTAATGGACTTTGAGAAAAATCAGAATATTGTTCACAAGGTTTGTAGAATATTCACTAGCGATAGAGATGCGCATAATGATTTGTTTCAAGAAGTTACCATTCAACTTTGGAAAAATTATTCTAAGTTTCGTGGCGATTCAAAATTTAGCACTTGGATGTATCGAGTTGCTCTAAATACGGCAATTTCTTTATATCGAAAAACGACCAGAAGAATACAAACAACACCGATAAGTGATTTTAGTTATAAGATTCAATCTATAGATTATGATGACTCAGAAGAAATTCATTTAAAAGCTTTGTATGCAGCAATTCACCAATTAAGTGATATTGAAAAGGCAATCATCTTCTTGTATTTAGAGGACAGACCCTACAAAGAAATCTCAGAGACTTTGGGAATATCTAATGTAAATGCAAGAGTGAAAATGAATAGAGCAAAAGAAAAATTAAAAACCCTTTTGACCCCTTAACTGATGGATGGATTAGAACATTATAAAAAAGCATGGGGCAATCAACCTCAAGAAAAACATCAAATTTCTGCTGTAGAAATTCACAAAATAAGCCAATCAAAATCCTCCTCTATTGTAAAATGGATTTTTGTCATCGGTCTTTTCGAGTTTATTTTTATGATAGGCTCTAATTTTATGATTGATACCTCAAAGCAAGAAAAAATGATGGAAGAATTGGGTGTGCATACCATTGTCCAGTTCTCTCAATATCTAACCCTCCCCGTGATGCTCTATTTTCTATACTTATTTTATAGAAATTATCAAAATATATCAATTACAGAAAACACCCATAAGTTAATGGGGCAAATCATCAAAACTAGAAAAACGGTTCAAAATTATGTCATCTTCAATCTACTCTACATCGTTTTCATCTCTTTTACGATGACTGTAGCAATGGTTGTAGACCCACAAGGAGGATATCAAAATGCCCCAGGTTGGTTCGTCATTGTTGTTATGCTAGTTGTGACAGCCATTATGTTGTTGCTATTTTGGTTGTTTTACCAACTTCTTTATGGTATTCTATTAAATAAACTCCACAGAAATTATAAAGAAATGGAGTATTTGAACAAATAGCACACACCATTTTCTACCATTTTTTGATGCTTCAATTGTGTGCAGAGGTCTTTTAATAGCTAAATTCACGCAAAGTTGTTAAGACAATTTCATGCATTTCACTCGTGTAATCCAAATGTGTTACTATTCGAATTCTCCCCTCCCCCATTGGAGTCAAAAGAATGTTTTTGTCCTTCATTTTTTGGATAAATGCATCTGCTCCTATTTCCTCTATCACATAAAAAATAACAATATTGGTTTCAATGGGTTCAATTTTAGATACAAAAGCTACCGATTCTAATACCGTTCCAATTTCTTTTGCTTTGCGATGATCCTCAGCCAATCGTTCTATGTGGTGATCCAAAGCATAAATTCCAGCAGCTGCTAAAAAACCTGCTTGACGCATTGCACCACCAAAAAGTTTCCGAATACGTAAGGCTTTTGCTATGGCCTCTTTAGAACCCAACAGAATTGAACCAATTGGTGCTCCCAAACCTTTTGACAAACAAATAGAAATAGTATCAAAAAGTGCCCCATATTGCATCGGTGTTTCCTTTTTGGCCACCAAAGCATTGAACAAACGAGCTCCATCGAGATGAAATGCCAAATGATGTTCTTTAGTAATTTTTTGAATTTTTACTAATTCAGAAAAATTCCAACATGCTCCGCCACCTTTGTTCGTCGTATTTTCGATACAAACCAATCTCGAAAATGGCACATGAATATCGGAACGACCGGAAACCGCCTCCTGCAATTGGGCCGCAGAAAACATACCTCTAGATCCATTAATTAATTTGCAGGTCACTCCCGAATTGAAGGCTGCGCCTCCTCCTTCGTAATTGTACACATGTGCGTATTGATCACAAATGAGCTTATCGCCAAGGCTGTGTATGCAATTTGATAGCAGCCTGATTCGCCATGGTTCCTGAGGGAAAAAACAAGGCATCCTCCATTCCAAACATCTTGGCTGCTTTTTCTTGTAGAGCGTTTACGGTAGGATCCATTTTAAAAACGTCGTCTCCCACTGAAGCAGTTTGCATTGCCTGCATCATTTGAGGAGTAGGTCTGGTTACTGTATCTGAAATTAAATCTATAATCATCAATTGTTTTTTTTAGTAAGGACTTGGGCAATAAATAAAGTTCCTAAATGAATTTATCGGAACAAAAAAAACCCGCAAATCAAAAAATCCATAAAATGAATGCTTTTTTAAGAATCAAAGTATTTTTTGCTAAAACTATGCAATATCTATGAACTTTTAGAAGAAGAAATCTTAAAAATTCATTTATTTTTGCGGGACGGCCTTTTTTAATTCAAAACAAATGGGCATGAATTCACTTGTTAAAAATCAGATCGATTTTTTTATAATTAGTCAATTACAGGCTTAATTGCCTATTGAATAGTGTAATAAAATTATCTGTATTGCTAAAAGCTATGATTACACAAGACCACCTAAAAGACATCTCTGCTCGAATTGAAAAATTAAAATCCTACTTAGAGATTGATAAAAAACTGATTGAAATCTCCAACGAAGAAGAGGAAACTGCAAATCCAGATTTTTGGAATGATCCCAAAAAGGCTGAGCTTGTAATGAAAGAGCTTCGTTTTAAGAAGAAATGGGTTGAGGATTATCACAAAGCAATTGCATTGAATGAAGATATTCAGGTCTTGTACGATTTCTTTAAGGAAGGGGAGGTTCAAGAAAAAGAGCTCCTTGAACAATTTGAAATTTTAAGTACTTTTTTAGAAGATATTGAATTTAAAAACATGCTTTCTGAAGAAGGAGACTCCTTGTCTGCAACGATACAAATTACTGCAGGAGCAGGTGGAACCGAAAGCTGCGATTGGGTAGAAATGCTCTCTCGCATGTATACTATGTGGTCAGAAAAACAAGGATTTAAGCTCAAAACGCTCAATTACCAAGCAGGAGATGTAGCAGGTATTAAGACAATTACCATAGAAATAGAAGGCGATTATGCTTTTGGCTGGCTGAAAGGAGAAAACGGAGTACATCGATTGGTAAGAATTTCTCCTTTTGACAGCAACGCGAAACGACACACCACCTTTGGTTCTGTCTATGTTTTTCCAGTGGCAGATGATTCGATAGAAATTGACATCAATCCCGCAGACATCGAAATTATTACCGCAAGATCTAGTGGTGCAGGTGGACAAAATGTAAACAAAGTAGAAACCAAAGTACAACTGACACACAAACCAACAGGAATTCAGATTTCTTGTTCCAATTCTCGTTCTCAACATGACAACAGAGCTACTGCTATGAAAATGTTGAAATCACAATTGTATGAAATTGAATTGCAAAAACAACAAGCTGCAAGAGATGACATTGAAGCAAACAAAATGAAAAATGAGTGGGGAAGTCAAATCAGAAATTACGTTATGCACCCTTACAAATTGGTAAAAGATGTAAGAACAGGTCATGAAACAGGAAACGTGGATGCTGTAATGGATGGGCAGATCAACCCCTTTTTAAAATCATATCTAATGCTCAATGGGCAGAAAAAAGCAGAACAGTCTTAAAATATCGGACTCTTCAATATCTTATATGAACTTTCAAACCTAATGATCCATGATAAAAATTTACCATAATCCTCGTTGTTCTAAATCGAGAGAAGGAGTTCAAATTCTAGAAAATTCCAAAGTAGACTTTGAAATTGTAAAATACTTAGACGATAACCTATCCGAAAAAGAACTGACTCAAATCATTCACTTATTAAAGATTTCTCCTTTGGACTTGGTTCGAAAAAACGAGAAAATTTGGAAAGAAAATTTTAAAGGGAACAATTATACTGAACTAGAGCTCATTGAAATACTAACTAAAAACCCAAAACTAATTGAACGCCCTATTGTGGTGAACAATAAAAAAGCTCTAGTAGGTAGACCTCCTTCAGTAATTTTAAGTATTCTTTGATTATCAATTTAAACCTTTAAGACTTCGGAGAGTCTAATAACAAAAAAACAAAACTTTGATACAAAAATTATCCCTACTTATCTGTTGTCTTTTTACGGCAACATTTTTATTTGCACAAAAAACACCAAGAACTTCAACAATCTCTATAAACGGAGTAGTACAGGAAGCCAAAACAAAAACAGCACTAGAATATGCCACCATCATTCTAAAAGAAACTCAAACAAAGCTGATTTCTGGAGGAATTACCGATGAAAATGGGATCTTTAACATCAATGTACCCAAAGGAAACTACGAGATTAGTGTAGAGTACATTTCTTTCAAGAGAAAAAAATTGCCAACACAAAACCTAACTTCAGACACCAATTTTGGTGTCATTCAACTATCAGAAGACGCAAGTAGCTTAGACGAAGTTGTCATCATTGCTGAAAAATCTACTGTGGATATTCGCTTAGACAAAAGAATTTACAATGTAGGAAAAGACATGACTGTTAAAGGAGGAACAGCGTCAGACGTTCTGGACAATGTTCCTTCAGTAAGTGTCGATGTAGAGGGAAATGTAAGCTTGAGAGGAAATGAAAACGTTCGTATTCTAATTGACGGAAAGCCTTCTGCTTTGGTTGGTTTGACAGGTGCAGAAGCGCTAAGGCAATTGCCCGCAGACGCAATAGAAAAAGTTGAAGTCATTACCTCACCTTCTGCCAGATACGATGCAGAAGGAACCGCAGGAATTTTAAATATTATTTTAAGGAAAGGGAAAGCATTGGGTTTTAATGGGTCTATAAACTCCTCTATTGGAGTTCCAGATCAATATCAAATAGCAACCAATCTCAACCAACGAAGCAAAAAAACCAACCTTTTTTCAAACTTTGGGTACAATTACAGTAAAGGACCAGGAAATTCATTTACAGATTTAAAGAATTATTCAAATGATGTGGTTACTAGCTCTCGAATTGAAGACAGGGTATGGCAACGAAAAAGAAATAGTTTTAACGCTAATGTGGGCTTAGAATATTTTCTTAGCACAAAAAGTAATCTAACTGGAACCATTTTTTATCGCAATACCAAAGGTGGAAATTTCTCAGAAAATACGATTCAGGAATTTGATGCCAACAGCAACCTCACAGACAATGCCCTTCGAATTCAGGAGGAAGATTCTGACGACGAAACTATCCAATACGCTTTGAACTACACCAACAATTTAGGTAAAGATGGTCACAAATTAACACTAGATCTTCAATACAGTGATAGTAAAGAAAATGAAACAGCGATCAATAAGGAAACTGGATTTTCAAACGAATCCAACATTACAAACGAAGCTTCAAAAAACACTTTAGTTCAGGCTGATTACGTATTGCCTATTGGTGAGAAATCACAATTTGAAGCAGGCTATCGAGGGGACTTTCAAGATTTAACCTCCGATTTTTTAGTGTCACCTATTTCTGACCCAGATTTCGATCCTTCCAATAATTTAGAATTCAAACAGGACATCCATGCTTTTTATACCCAATATGGAAATAAATTCAATAAATTGTCTTTTTTATTAGGACTTCGTTTAGAAGTAACGGATGTCAAAGTTCGCTTACTTAATACCAATAAAAATAACGATTTTAGTTATAAAGAATTGTTTCCTACATTGAATATTGGATTTGAAGCAACCGAAGACCAAAGTATTACCATTGGTTATAGCAGACGTTTGCGAAGACCTCGTTTTTGGTATTTAAATCCTTTTGAATCTAGAAACAGTCAAAATATTATTTTTAAAGGAAATCCAGGATTAACACCTACTTTTACCAACTCCTTCGATTTGGGATACTTAAACAAAATTGGCAAACTGACTTTAAATGGATCGGTTTACTATCAACATTCCACCAATACAATCAGTAGAGTTACCCGGCAAGAGATTCGAGAAATCAACGGAAATGATGAATCGGTATTGATTCGAGAACCCATCAATTTGGCTTCAGAAGACCGATATGGGTTTGAATTTACTTCCAATTTCACTGCCTCGAAAACAGTGCGTTTAGATGGAAGTTTCAATGTCTTCAACTCCAAAACAGAGGGCATATATACCTATGATTTCTTAGACCCAATCACAAATACCACAACGACCATCTCAGAGGATTTAAGCAATAGCAATACGAGCTGGAGAGCACGTTTCAACACAAGAATTAGGTTGCCATATCAAATAGAGTGGCAAACAAGGTTGTCCTATCGTGGTCCTAGTGAAAGTGCGCAAGATGTTTCGGAAGGGATTTTCTCTGCCAATTTAGCTTTTAGCAAAGATGTCTTTAAAGAGAAAGGAACGTTGGTCTTGAATGTGAGTGATCTTTTCAATTCTCGAAAAAGAGCGTCGGTAAACTATGCACCCAATAGAGATACCCCTACCAACATTTCCAATCAAACCTTTCAATGGAGAGAGCGTCAAATCTCACTAAATTTCACTTACCGTTTCAATCAAAAGAAAAAACAAGAAAGAGGTGGACGCAACCCCAATGATGGCGGAGAAGGATTTGAAGGATAATGGTTTATTTCTTCTTTCGGAGCATCAACCAAAAACCAATACACACTAAGGGAATGCTAAGTACTTGACCCGTATTTAATGGACTAAAAAACCATTCATTTCCTCTTTGTTGTACTTGTGGCTCTTTTATGAACTCAATCAAAAAACGCAAAGACCATAATACTACAGTAAAAAGTCCAAATAAATACCCCACTTTTTGTTTTTTATCGGTTTTCCAATAAAGAAACCACATGACAAAGAACAACGCCAAATAACTAAACGCTTCATACAGTTGCGTCGGGTGTCGGGGCAATGTTTCTCCTGCTGCTGTAAAAACAACTCCAAAAATAGAATCCGTTTCTTTTCCATAAATTTCTGAATTGAAAAAATTTCCAAAACGGATGAAAAATGCTGCTAAGGCTACTACAATCGCCATTCGGTCTAAAATAAAAAACCATGATTTTTGGAGATGTTTTTTTGCATAAAAGTACAAGGCAATTGGGATTCCGATTGCGGCACCATGACTTGCAAAACCAGTAAATCCGGTAAATTTCCATCCTGTTGCAGATTCTTTGATGGGCAAGAAAATTTCCAACAAATGATTTTGATAATAGTCCCAACTATAAAACAGCACATCTCCCAGACGCATTCCTATCAGCATAGAAATAAACGTATACATAAAAAGAGGATCCAACTTCTCCAGGGAATTTGATCTTCTTTATAAAATTTTTTCATCAGATGAAGGCCCAATAAAAAGGCAGTTACAAACATCATGCTATACCAGCGTATAGTAAAAAAACCTAAATCAATTCCTATGGACGGGTTCCATTCTATTGCTAAAAAACTCATATATTCTTTCTTTGTGTTAGTCCGAAAGAGATCGGAACCTAATTTCTAAATATCGATAATATCTCCCTTTTAGAGATTCGTTTTACTTCTTTTTCTTTTCAGGAACGGGATCATATCCAGCTCCTCCCCATGGATGACAACTTACTATTCTTTTCAGGGCCAACCAGCCTCCTGCTATGAGTCCTTGTTTTTGAAAAGCTTCAATAGCATAATGTGAACAAGTTGGTTGATACCTGCAGGTTGACGGTGTATAGGGCGATATCGCAGTTTGATAGAAACGAACCAACAAAATAAATGGATATGTGAGGATCTTATTCAAACTTACTGTATCGAAAAACTAGTCCCTTCTCGCCCATCTTTCAACTGAATTCCAGGGCTATCAGTTCATCTCTTATTTGGTCAGACAAAGCCCAATCTTTATTCTCTCTTGCTTCTTTTCGCAATTTTATCAGCAAATTCACCACCCCATTCATCTTTTCTGAATGATCTTGTGTTCCCTCGTTCATCAATCCTAGCACATCAAACACAAATGCATTCAATACAATTTTTAATGCTGCCAAATCATCTGCTGTTAAGCTAGCTTTTTGTTCCTTAATTAAGTTGATGGTTTTTACTGCCTCAAAAAGATGAGCGATGAGTATGGGAGTGTTAAAATCGTCATTCATTGCTGCATAACAATCCATTGACCATTTTTGAACATCAAATGTAGAAGTGTTACCTGCTTCAATTTTATCAAGATATTCAAGGGCCTCCATTAATTTGGAATGTCCTTTTTCAGAGGCTTCCAAGGCTTCTCCAGAAAAATCTAAAATACTTCTATAATTGGCCTGCATATTGAAAAACCGAACGACACTTGCTGAGAATGGTTTTGGTAAAATGGAATTTTCACCTGTTAAAATTTCATTAGGTAAAATAAAATTCCCAGTAGATTTGGCCATTTTCTGACTGTTCAACAACAACATATTGGTATGCATCCAATATGATACAGGCTCAAGGCCACTACAGGTTTTTGATTGAGCAATTTCACATTCGTGATGTGGAAATTTCAAATCCATTCCCCCTCCGTGAATGTCAAACTGTTCGCCTAGATATTTGGTACTCATCACTGAGCACTCTAGGTGCCAACCTGAAATCCATCGGACCAAGGAGATGGCCAACGCATAATATGTCTGTCATCTGCCTTTTTCCAGAGTGCAAAATCTTGTGGATTTTTCTTATCTGATTGTCCGTCTAAAGATCTGGTATTGTGAATTAAGTCTTCGACTTTCCTTCCCGATAAAATTCCGTAGTGACTCTGCTTATTGTATTGTAAGACATCAAAATACACCGAACCATTTACTTCATAAGCAAAACCTTTTTCAATGATTTCCTTAATCATTTCTATTTGCTCTACAATATGCCCCGTTGCAGTAGGCTCTATACTTGGAGGTAAAAAATTGTAATTTTTTAAAACATCATGAAAATCGACTGTATATCGCTGAACAACTTCCATGGGTTCAATTTGCTCTAATCGTGCTTTTTTAGCAATTCGATCTTCCCCTTCATCCGCATCATTTTCCAAGTGTCCCGCATCCGTAATATTTCGCACATACCGGACTTTATAGCCCAAATGCAATAGATATCGATAAACCACATCAAAGAACATAAAGGTTCTTACGTTGCCCAAGTGTGCATTGCTATACACGGTGGGACCACAAACGTACATGCCTACATATCCGTCTGTTAGGGTTTTGAAATCCTCTTTCTTTTTTGAGAGAGAATTGTATACTTTTAATTGATTTTCTTTGTAGCGTTCCATTAAAAAAAGTGCCTGTTTACAGTTGATAAATATAGGTACTTTATACAGAATAGCGAAATAGAATTTTAGGGAAGTAGAATGTCTTTTTTAAAGGAGCAGCTTCCGTTTCTATTTAGAACACGAAGATCATCCTTTACCAAATATTGAAGGAATGTGCTTCTATGAAAGTCGAAGTTTTAATTTTATCCTTAAATTTACCACATACATTTTTAGAATGAAATTGAAAAAATCTGCTTTACACGAAAAAAAAGGCGTTTCTGCTCCAGAAACGACCAACAAAACTGCAGCTGAAAAAATAAAATTGAACCGGGCAAAACATAGTTCTGTGGATGAATTTGTTTCAAAAATTACAGCTGGGGATATTCCTTTTTTAAGCAGAGCCATTACCTTGGTCGAAAGCACGAATGAAGTTCATCAAGAAAAAGCAAATGCCATTTTAGAGCGCTGTTTACCCTATGCCAACAAATCTGTTCGTATTGGTATTACAGGAATTCTTATGTTGGAAAGAGTACTTTTATCGAGGTCTTTGGAAAGCAGTTAACCGCTCTTGGTAAAAAAGTTGCTGTATTGGCTGTAGACCCTAGTAGTTCTATTCACAAAGGAAGTATTTTAGGAGACAAAACGCGTATGGAGCAATTGGTAACCGATCCGAATGCGTTTATTCGACCTTCCCCCTCTGGAAACTCCTTGGGAGGTGTGGCTCAAAAAACACGAGAAAGTATCATTCTTTGTGAAGCGGCTGGATTTGACACGTTGATTATTGAAACCGTAGGTGTTGGACAGTCCGAAACGGTAGTCCATTCTATGGTCGATTTCTTTTTACTTTTAAAGTTAGCGGGTGCAGGGGATGAATTGCAAGGAATAAAACGTGGAATCATAGAAATGGCAGATGCCATTGTCATTCACAAGGCAGATGGAGACAATATGCAAAATGCGAAAATTGCAAAAAGAGCCTTTCAGAATGCCTTACACTTATATCCTTTGAAGGAAAGCAAATGGCAACCCAAAGTACTAACTGCAAGTGCAATCAATGGAACTGGAATTTCTGAAATTGAAGAACTTCTTACAAAGTACATTACACTAGCAACCGAAAACGGGTATTTTGATCATCGAAGAAATGAACAAAATAGTTTTTGGCTTCGCGCCACCATCGAGCAGCAACTAAAAGATGATTTTTACAAGGATCCAACAATCAAAGCCGCACTATCTATTGAAATCAAAAATCTAGAAAGCGGAAAAACAACTCCTTTTACCGCTGCCAAAAGACTTTTGAACCTAAAATAACCCTGCTTTTTTTAGCATAAAAAAAATCGCCTAAATACATTTAGGCGATTTTATCATGTCTTAAAAATTGGTATGCTTATTCTTTTACAAATTTCATGGTACCAACTGCATTGTTAATCGTATATTTTAAAATGTAAACACCAGTATCTAAAGAAGATACATTGATCATGTCTTCTTTTTTATTGATTTTCGCATTTAAAACAGTTTTACCCAAAATGTTGTAAATGGTTACATTTTCAATTATAGATTGAGCGCTAATTCTTAAATCATTAGCAGCAGGACTCGGAGACAAACTCACATTTAATAAGTTGTTTTTGTCTACGCTAGCCGTAGCTGCTCTATAAAAATATAAGTTATCATACCAAGCAATATTATTTAAATTACCAGAGGTCACACCAAATTCATTCAAAGTAGTGAAAGTAGACAAATTAACTGGCACGTCTATCGAAACCCAACTTCCCGCTACTAAGGGCGGATTTGATGCTATATTATTATTTACTTCTAAAAATATATTATTTGCCGTATCTACAAATTTCAGATTGAATACCTTAGAAGTTAAATCTGTTCCAGCTTCAATATAAAGATCAACATGCATGTTAGTGAATGCTGAAGCATCTACAGCAGGAAAAGTAATTCCCTGACAAGGATTGCTCAACCAAGCAAGTGTAGAGTTACCATCAACTTGAACTTCTGAAACAGAATTTGGACCACACCATCCCGCATCAAATTGGGTTATTGCTGTTTGAGTATAAGAATCGCTGTAGAGAGAAATCACATCCCAAGCATTTCTAGCAGGAGGAACTGGAGCAGCCGATGGAGGTGTCGCAACTGGTGGAGCTACAGCACCAATACCAGAAATATTATCAACATAAAAAACTCTGTCTACTGCAGGATCTAAAAAATTAGAAGCTGTAGCATCCCAATTGTAGTATATTACAAATTGAGAGTATACACCGTTCGCTGGAACTGTGTTATCATACCCTTTGTCAAAGGTTACGGTTAAAGTTTCCCAGCCACTTCCAGTATGAGTGGCAGAAGACGTAGAAGCAGGAGCAGATTCTAAACCTCCTAAAACTTTTGGAGCAAATGTAATTGCCGCATCAGAATACACATCAATTTCCATCGTTTTTGAGGAAGTTAATTGAACATTTTTATTCAAAACGATATTGATTCCCTGGTAAACAGCACCCGATGAGGAAGCGGTAAGCATCGCAACATCACCTCTAGAACCTCCAGTTTCAGGATCAGCAACAATTGAACCTAAAGCACCTGCAAAAGCTTCTCCAAGACCTCCATCTTCAAAGTCTTGTAATACTTCAGGGGTACCAGCGGGGGGAGCAACGTTTTCAACCAAAGAAACATTATCGATACCAACAAAACCAACAGCTGCACCCATATCAAATAGAACACGACTATTTGCTAATCCAAAATTTGCTGTGAGCGTTAATACATATGATTGAGAACTGGACGTTAAATTAACAGTTTCAATTGTATTTGTCCATGGTGATTCATTAAGACCAATTCCAGCTATTAAAGTTCTATCTCTATCTGACCAAGCATCAAATCGCAACGTATAAGTCTGCCCACTTGTTATCGATAACACTTGACTTAAATTAACATCGTATGGGTTTCCAGCAGTAGTAACATCGGCTGAATTGTAACTGTTATCTCCATCTGTTACAACATAAGCAGCATCACCGGACCATCCAGTAGTGTCTCCAGTTTCAAAATCTCCATTGGATACCAAATTTTGTGAATAACCCAAAGAGGTGATTAACAGAGCAAATAATAAAGTAATTTTTTTCATAATATTAAGGGATTTATAAATTAGTTGTTCAAGTATACTTTTTTATTTAGCTATTTTAAGAAAATTGACCTATATATTTAGCATACAATATATATATATTTCATCGAAAAAAAGAATAAGTGGTGTTTTTCTAGGTATAATAGGGTGAAAATCAGGATAAGTGTAATTGTTTTGCAAGGAGATAAGCAAAATTGTATAGGTGTTGTATAGATAATTATCAAAAAAATTAACACTTTTACAATCGTATTCACAAAAACTCCCTTGCTATATTTCTATATTCATGGCATTTCTTTTCTTTTTTTTCAAAAAAAGAGACTGTTTAGTACCCCTATCAAGTTAAAAATGTAAAAATAAGTGATGGTAGCACAACCTAGAAATAAATGAATTTTTGAAAATCAATTCGAATTAAGGAAGTAAGAAATGGAAAGATAGAATTCAACTAAAAGAAAACAAAACAGCTATTGAAAACTCGGAGAGGGTTTCGTTTATAAATTCACAAAAAAAATCGCCTAAATACATTTTAGGCGATTTGACAATAATAAAATGAAAGGGTTACTCTTTCACAAATTTCATGGTACCAACAGCATTGTTGATCGTATATTTTAAAATGTAAACACCAGTATCTAAAGAAGATACATTAATCATGTCTTCTTTTTTATTGATTTTCGCATTTAAAACAGTTTTACCCAAAACATTGTAAATGGTTACATTTTCAATTGTAGCTTGGGCACTAATTCTTAAATCATTTGCAGCTGGACTCGGAGACAAACTCACATTTAATAAGTTGTTTTTGTCCACGCTAGCTGTAGCAGCTCTGTACATATAAATATTGTCTGCATACACCACACTAGGAGGAACTGCAGAATTTGTATAAATTAAAATTATTTCCGCAATTTTTTCCCTTGCATCTGTATCCAAAGGCAAGTCAAGAGATATCCATTTTTCAACATCTGTTGCACTAGGAACAATTTCTTTAATTATAGCATTGATTTCACTACCAGCAGTATTATGATTTGATAATTTTATTTTCAAAACCTGACCCGTAACATAACTACCTTTCACCCAAAAGTCAACATGTACATGTGTCATATTTGTTGCATCAACATACCCCTCAGTATTAGCAACTTCAAAACCGACAAAATCTCCATTTCCATTTATGATTTTTAAAGCTTTATTATTTGCATAAGTTCCTTCTACTGCTTCTGAACCACTATCCCATGAAACACCATTAAAACCTGTAGCAGTTCCATAAGCATCTCCATACAAAGAAATTACATCCCATGAATTTCTAGCTGGAGGAGTAGTAGGCGCATTAGTAGGAGCAACTTCTGTTATAAATGAAACAGTATATGTTTTTGTATCACTTGAGTTTACAGAAACAACTTTTATAGTTGTATCTCCAGGAATTGCAGTAGCAGGTGTAATTGTTACAGTTGCGTTCGTATTTGATGCGGTTGCTGTAATAGTAGGGACTACACCTCCTGAGGCAACTTCGTATTCATATGTTTTCTTAGCTGCATCAAAACCAACAATAGAAGTACCATCTACTTTCAAATCACTTAATCTAGCGTCGTCCTCCGGATTTAATACTTGTAAAGACACATTGTCAATACCTACAAATCCAACAGCTGCACCCATATCAAATAGAACACGACTATTTGCTAATCCAAAATTTGCTGTGAGCGTTAATACATATGATTGAGAACTGGACGTTAAATTAACAGTTTCAATTGTATTTGTCCATGGTGATTCATTAAGACCAATTCCAGCTATTAAAGTTCTATCTCTATCTGACCAAGCATCAAATCGCAACGTATAAGTCTGCCCACTTGTTATCGATAACACTTGACTTAAATTAACATCAAATGAGTTTCCAGCAGCTGCTACATTGGCCGAATTGTAACTGTTTCCTCCTTCTGTTACAATATTAGCAGCATTACCAATCCATCCAGTAGTGTCTCCAGTTTCAAAATCTCCATTGGTAAGTAGTTCTTGCGAAAACCCAATTGAAGAAATCAATAAAGTTAATAATAAGGTAATTTTTTTCATAATATTTAAGTTTTAGAATTACAAACTAATATTACAAATACATATACTTATGTACATGAAAAATACCCATACAAAAAACAAACAAGGAAATTTTAACACAGTAAAAGAATAACTGTAGTTGATTTTAGAACAAGTGGTAAAATTTAAATGATTTCTAAAATCTAATTAACTAACTAAATACCAATGGTATAGGAAGTGTATTGGTGAGGTGAGTTTTTCCTTAAAACTTCAGCATCTCATTTTTATCCCAAATCCCCCAATAAGCGCCAACATCGCCTTCATCTCCTACTTTCCATGATTCATCAAAAGAGGAAAAATAGAAAATATCAATCTGCTCGTTTGCAGACCAAAACTGGGTATTGATAAAATATTTAAGTGCATTTTCTTCAGAAGCAACGGCATCGCCTTCGTTTCCTCCCTGACTTGGCCATCCTGTTTCGGTAATGATCACTGGTTTTCCATTTGCAGCGGCAAAGGCTTGCTGGTGCATCTGTTGCATATGATTCAGAGAGACATCGATTGGACAAGATTCCCAATACGGATAACAGTTGGAAAGAATTACATCGCTAAGAGCAACCAACTCAGGATGTTTTGAAAACTCGTAGTAAGCATCTACGTAACCAATAGGAATTCCAGGAAGTGCATTTTTAACTCTAGTCATATATCCTAACAACTGTTCTAATGTCAATTCATTTCGATACAAAACTTCGTTACCAACCGCAGCTATATCGACACATCCTTCCTTTGCAAGTTGAATAAGCGCCTCTATTTCTTGTTCATTTTTTGCGAAATCATCGCTGAGCCAAGCGCCCACCATATTTTTCAATAAATGCTTTTTAGCCATTCTCGGGATATGCTCATTTCCTTCTATACAAGAAAAAGAACGAATCCATTGGGTATGTGGTTTTAGAATCTTAATTCTTCGTTCTACTTGTTCTTCTGTAATAGTATCACCTATGGCTCCTGTCCATCTTCATACAAACTAAAACAGATACCATGCATGCCTTTCTCTAAAGTAGCGTGCCATTGTTTTTTTAAATCTTCCAATGAAGATTTGCTAAAATCGACTCCACTATATTGACTGAAATCGATTTCTTGTTTTGAAACTTTTTTTCCTTCTCTATAAGACATCGTTCTGCAATTTTATCGTTTATGTTTTATGATCAATATTTTAAGTTTTCATTCGTATCCCAGAGCCCCCATCGTGCACCAACATCTCCTTCATGATGTACTTTCCAAGATTCATCAAAAGAAGAGAAATAGAAGATTGGAATTTCATTTTTCTGAGCCCAATTAGCGGTATCAATAAAATATTTCATCGCATTGTTTTCAGAAGGTTCAGCCTTTTTGGTAGCGTCTCCTTGGTTTGGCCATCCAGTTTCGGTAATGATTACAGGTTTTCCATTGGCAGCTTTTTGGGTAACGGCGTACATTTGCTTTAAATGAGTTGCAGATTTCTCAATACTTGATCCTTCCCAGAATGGATAACAGTTGACCAAAATAACATCACAAACATCCATCAATTGCGGCCTTTCAATTAACTGATAGTATGCATCTACATAACCTACAGGAATTCCCGGCAAGGCTTCTTGTACTCTTTTGATATAATCAATCAATTCATCTTCTGTTAATTCCTCACGCATTAAAGTTTCATTTCCAACAACAGCAATATTGACCAAGCCCGATTTCCCAAGTTCAATAAGTTTCTTGATTTCTTGTTCGTTTTGGGATTTGTCTCCGCTGATCCAAGCACCTACCATGGTATTAATATGTTTTTCTTGTGCAATTTTTGGAGTATGTTCATTTCCTTCTGAACAAGAGAAAGAACGCACCCATTGGGTATAAGGTGCTATCACATCCATCCGTTGACGAATTTGTTTTTCTGATAATTGATCTCCAATATTTTGTCCTTCTAAGTAGGGACTAAAACACAAGCCGTGAAGCCCTTTGCTTAAACTTTCTGAAAACAAAGCTTTAATATCTGCATCTGATTTTGAACTGAAATCAGTATCGGAAGAACTGTCAATTTTTATTCCTGATGCGAGTAAAGAAGCCAATTTATCAGTCTGATATAGAGGTCTTGAGGGTAGTTGAGATTTGCGACTGTCCAATTGAGCACGAACTTTTCCAGCACTTTCTTCAGTTACATTATAATTACGCATTACTATCATGGCGATCACTGTTCCTAATATTGGAATTCCTGAGAACGCCATTCGTAACCCTTCCACTGCACCTTCGGGCTGAACGGTAACCCCCGAATCAAAACCGATCATACTCATGATTGCTCCACTCAATCCTCCTGCAATAGCAAAACCAAATTTGACCATCCACCAGTAGATCGCTCCAAAAGTACCTTCTCTTCTCAATCCTGTCTCTAATTCATCGAGGTCAATTACATCTGCGGTCATAGACATCATTAGTACAAACAAACTTCCGATCCCAAAAGAGAAAAATGGCAACGCAAAGATGAACATATAAGGTTTTCCTGGAATAAAGAGAAACCAAAGCATCAAATACCCTAAAACAGAAATTCCTTGTGAAATGATAAATGCTTTCTTTTTACCCAATCTCCTTGACATCCCCGATACAATAGGAATTACCATAAAAGTAGTTCCAAGAGCTCCTAAACATCCAAAAAGAGTTGGCCAGATCCCAGCAGCTTCAGCATCTCCGTCAAAAAGATGATATACAATAATGAAAAATGAAAAAGAAGCAATTGTCATAAAAGCGTTGTACACTAAAAATGTAGCAATACACAACTGTCTAAATGGTTTCATTTTAAAAGCACTTGCAAAACCAGCTCCAATTTCTTTTAAACTATTTCCAATATTTTTTAGGTTCAGAGGAGAATAATCTTCATTTAAAGTGGGTTTGCTTTTGATAAATATCCCGGGTACAAGTGCGCAAATTGTAAAAATAATCCCTACCCAAACAGCTAGTGATCGAGTAGCTACTTCTGCTGATTCAAACCATGCTGGATCATACATAATAACCCAAAACCAAGGTGCGATGACCCAAGCCCATTGGCCGATCCATTGTGCAACTGCCATGATACTTGTTCGCTCGTGAAAATCATCACTCATCTCATAGCCCATAGCAACATAAGGGACACTGAAAATAGTAAGCCCCAAATAAAAGATAAAAGACCAAAACATAAAATATGCGAAATTGTAATCCACACCGCTCTCTCTAAAAAGTTGCCACATGATCATAAATGAGATCCCCATCACAAGTCCTCCAAGAATAACATATTGTCTTCTTCGTCCCCAACGCGATTTGGTATTATCAGAAATAAAACCCATTATTGGATCTGTAAAACAATCAAAAAGTCTAGGAAAAAAATAGATCACTCCCCACATCCAACCTGGGAAACCTAAATCCTGGACTAAGACTACCATAAATATCCCCAATGCGGCAGGAAACATTTGATTGGCAAGCATACCGATTCCAAAGGCAATTTTTTGTCCCATGGGTACTTTTGTAGAAGTGTTTGTATTCGACATAATTTTTTTTTAATTAGTGGGTATCAATATGGTCTGCAATGCTTGTGCATTTATAAATATTGATGTTTCTTTTTCGCCTAAACGAATCTTAAAATTCTTTGCAATTTTTCCTTCATTAAAAACCACTACGGCGATTGTACCGTCGGGGTTTTTAGCTGCAGCTACTTGTAATTCTTTGTCTGAGTTATCTAGACCAATGACGATTGCATTGGGTCTGATATATTTGCTAAAGTGAGCCATGGTATAATACAAGGGTGTAAAATACACTTCGTCTTTTTCTGGATCGACAATGATTGGAGCTACACACCAATTTTTAAACCAGTTAGGACCACCTTGAGTATCTAAAACCATATTCCAATCGATCCAACCGTCTACCCAATTGTTTAAACAACCAATAATATCTCTGGCATATCTATTTACAGGTGCATATTTTGGATGAAGATATTTGTCTTTTTCTGGGGCCCAATCCCATCCCCAATCGGTAGATTCTTTGGACCAATACCATGCATCGTTTTGCCATTCAGGGACTTGTGAATCGACACAACCTTCGGTTTCGATCAAGTATTTATTGGGTGCTTTTTGATGAGCATATTGCAAAGCTTCTGGAAAAACCTCGTAAGTACTTTCGTACCAATGTATGGCCGTTCCGTCAAAATATTTGGAAGTTTCAGGAGTTGCAAACATTACATCTACCCATTCCTTGATACCAGCTCTATTTTGATCGTAGCCTAAAATAATTTTATCTCCATAACCATTCAATTCTAGATTGGGACCTAAATGGTGCTGAACGAAATTTGTCATTTCAGCAGGAGTATAATGCATACTTTCCCAGTTGTTGCCATTACCATGAGGTTCGTTTTCAACGGTAAAGCCCCAAATATCAATTCCTTCTTTTGTGTAAGCATCAAGGTATTTTGAAAAGAACAATGCCCAGGTATCATAATATTTTGGCAATAATTTTCCCCCCACCCATGCATTGTTGTCTTTCATCCAAGGGGCTGCAGTCCAAGGAGAAGCAAGAATTTTAAATCCATCTTCAGATACTTTTAAAGCATCTTTAATCATTGGAATAAGATCGGCTTGATCTTCTTCAATAGTAAAATGATCCAATGTTAAATCATCAACTACTGGAGAGTAGGAATAATGAGATAAAGAAAAATCACAAGAGTTCATGTGAGTCCTTGTCAACGAGTAATTGGCGCCTTCTTTCGAAAAATAAGCTTGTAATATGCTATCTCTATTTTTCTTACTGAGTTGGTTTAACAAATAGGCAGAAGATTCGGTAAATGCCCCACCAAATCCTGTTATCGTTTGAAATTCTAGGGTTGGATCCAATATGATAGAAGTCGCGTTTTCAACCCGAGAAAAATCAGAAACTTGAGTAAGTTTATTTCCGTTGGCAGCGGTTTCAAAAACTGAAACCTCTAATTGCTTTGTTTCTTGATTACAACTTATCATTATAAGAAAGAGGGCTAAGTGAAAAATATGTTTTACGGTCTTCATAAAAATTATAATTTATCTGGGATATGCAGTGTTGGGAAGCAAACTTGTTTCCATCAACGTCTTTAAATCTCCTTGAAATGTTTTTGTAATGGGCTTTCCGTTTCGAGTCAAGCCCTTAAAAACATGTTGGTCTACCAAATTCCAAAGGGGATATTTTGCTTCTCCCTTCAGATTGATCAACCCAAAATGATTTTCAGAACCTTTCGCATTGTTCGCATCCTTCCATTGCTCATCGAAAGCTTCGAAATAGAAACAGGAAATCCCTTCAGAGTTTGTCCACTTACGAATCGAAGCATAAAACACTCCTTGTTTGTACTCATCGGTTGCACGTGAACCGTTAGGCCCATAGTGTCCGTTTGAAGTACTAGCCCATCCTGTTTCTCCAATATGAATCGGTTTCTGTATGCCTAGACTTTTCATATAGTTTGCCACACCTTTGTATTGATTTTTTGCAAAATTTAATGCTCGAGACATGGCGGCATTAATTTGTTCTTTATCGCTTAGATTTTTTAGATGATTGGGAGTTTTCCAAAATTCTGGATTGTAATGCGTGTTGTGATAAGGATACGTATGCATAGAAACATAATCTACCGCTTTCATTAATTTCTCTAAATCTTCTGTATGATAACTAGGATCTCCTCCACCCCAAGACGAAAAATCATCCGAACTCGTAATCCATAGGTCTTTGGGCAATTGGCCTTTTTTCTTTAAATCTTGTAAATGAGTTACCCATTTTAAAATAACAGCGGGTTGAACATAATAACTCGCAGCCCATTTTACCATCGCTTCATTTCCAACAGCAATTACTTTTACAATCTCAGGATATTCTTTGGCCAGTGCAACTGCTCGATCTATTTCTCCAGCATTTTGAGGGCTTTCAAAATTATGATCGGGAAGTGTTTCAGTCCACGCGTTCAAACAATCAATCCAAGCACCTAACATTACATACATTTCAAAATTAGGGTCTTCTCTTTTCAACTCTCGAATGGCTTTCAACACATTTGAAGCATGCGGCAATGTTGGCTGTACATTATAGGTTCGAATAATTTTGATACCCATTGCAGATAGAATTTTTAAATCTTCTTTCAATTCTACTATCGTAGGCTGAATTGCTCTGGATGTTTCTCTATAGCCTCCATAGGATATTGCCAAATACTTAGGATTTCCTAAAATTGTTGCTGCTGTCATTGCTCGTTTTTGTGAAATTTCTACATTCTTTTTGTTTGTACATGCAAAACAAAATACCAAGACAGAAAAGGCAATCATAAAAATATATGCCTTTCTATCTTGGTTGGTATGTTGCATTGTTTCTTTCACTCTTATTTATTAATGAAAACGATGATTTTTTTAATCTCTCCGGATCTTTCGAAGATTTTTTTACTGGTTGTACTGTCTAAAATTAAATTGTGAAACTCCTTATTTGAATCATTCTCAAAAAACACTTTCATTCCCTTTTTCTCTGATTTCTGATAAATAACTGGAACTTGACAATAGGTAAAACAGAACGCATCCGATTCTAAAATCAAAGTCTTTTTGTCCCCGTTGATATCAATATATACAAAGTCTTTTGCATTGGTTAAGAACTCTTCACCTCGTAATAATCTTGGATTGAATTGGATGAGCCCTTCTTTGACAAAAACACCAATTTCATAAAACCTCGCTAAAATATCTTCTTTTACTTGACCTGTCATACCTTGGTTGTTGCGCACCTTTCCCTGCTGGAGTATGAGAATAAGGATCTGTTGGAAAAGCACCGTATAACTCTGGTGACTTATGCACACCAATTCCTTCATTGATCTCATAATAATGCTCTAGTAATCGTCCAATAGTCTCTTCACTTTCATTGGAACTGATCGCTAATAAACAATTTTCTTGAGCGGCAACTAATAATTTAGAAACCATGTGCCAGTAGATAGATCCTAGCCCTTCATATCCGAAAAATGTTCCCGATCTTCCTGTAAAAGATTTATGGTCGAACATGGCTTCATAAATGTCTAAAATCTGTTTTTCCTCCTTTTCCAATAAAGGCTGATATTCTTCTGATAGAGACTCTAAAGTTTCTTTTAAACGGTTTGCGTTGTTAAAGTTTGCATTGAAATGATACACGCCAGTAATGTCTTTTTCTAGAACTTGTGTATTCTTGTCTGCCAAAAGTTGTTGCAACAATTTAGAATTCTGAACAGCTTTTGACGGAATAATATTCTTATCGGTAAATCTTGGTAATTCCTTATTTGGATACAAGATATAACTGTACTGATCTTCTCTAAACAAGGCACTTGCTTTTAATCCGTCTAAAACAGCCAATGCTTCCTTTGGAGACAAATGTCCTGAACTCAATACTGCAACCTGACCTTCTAACATTTCTGGTAAATGAGAAATGGAAACTTCTTGGCCGTTTTCAACAGTCATTAAATTGTATGCGTGATATAAATTATCTGAACGCTTATTGGCTGCGATTGTATGCGCTGTATATTTTTTGGTAATTTCAAAAAAGGCAAGCAAATCACTTTTCGCAATTGTTACTTTTTTGTTTTTGAAACCATTTGTATAAATTGTTGTTCTAAAAGTACTTCCAGCTTGCCCCACACCGTCTAAAATTGTTTTCCGATCGGCATCAGAGACCTTTCGTAAAAGCATTTCTTGATGATCCGTTAAAGTCGAAAGAGTACTGTTGAAAAACGCAGCCAACTCTTCAGAAATAGAGACCGTTTCTAGGGTAGATTTGGTAACTACGTCTTCAAAAAAGTCTAAAAAGCGTTGAAGATAGCATAGTGTTACCATAGAGACTCCATTCCCTACCAATGCATTGTTGGCATCATTCCATTCGGGTCTTTGCGTATTCATCCATATTCCTCCCTCAGGAATAAAGTTAGAAACCTTTGCCAAAACTGTAGCTAATAATTTTTCGATTAAATTGACTCTGTAAATATTTTTTTGTTGATCTCTTAATAAGGCACCATCTGCTCCTAATTTAGCTCTTCTTAGATCTATTTCCTCATTCAACTTATAGTCAAAATCAATAGTGTCTTTCGGATTGGAAAGTGTATCTTGATAACTCTTTATCTTGTATGGGACATTGGCATACACATAAAGATCTTCAGTAACATTTTTTAGAAGCTGATCAGGGTAGTAATTTTCAATAAATTCTAAAAATTTCAGCAGATATACAATCTGATGATCACCCCAATAGCCAATATATGACCAAGGATCATGTTCTTCAATCACTTCCCAATCGAAACCACCTTTTGTAACTCTGTAAGGGTTGTACCCATCAAAAGTAGTCGCGTTTAAGAACTTGTGAATCATTCCCTCAATAAACTCTGGATAGGAATGAGCCAGTGCTTCCCAGTTTTGAAAAATATCTCTCCAATTCCCTTCGTAGTCTAATATTTTAGACCCGTCTATTTCACTTCGTGTATTGATGGAAAACTTATTCCAAGGTCTGCTGGGATCTCCATGCCTTCTGCTAAATTTTAATGGCAAATATTCAAAACATAGTCGTTTAAAATCTTGATTGTTATCTAAATTCGCCAGTTTCTTGATCGTTTTCACAGAAAACAATTCAGGCAACTCTGCTAATAATTTCTTTTTCGCAGCATATACTTCACTGTTTGCTTTCGAAAAGTAGCTAATAAAGTCTTCCTTTTCAATTTGATAATTATTGTCAAAAATTCCACCTCTCATAATATTGAAAAGGGTATTGGCAAAGTGTCTAGTTGTTCTGGGTTGATTCTCCCCCAATTGCAAACCGTCTGAAGCCGCCACAAGTTTTACTAACTTTTCTGTACCTGCCTGAATTGAATATTCAATCGTTTCTGAAAGATCTTGGTTGTTTTTAATTTGATTCTTGACCTCTTCAATAGAAATGATGTTTTGATTTACATTGGCAATCAACATCCATTCTTGTTTTTGATTTGGTGCGATACTTAAGTTTTGAATGGTAAAATAAGCCCCTTTTTCTGCTTTGACATCCTCTTCTTGCAAAACTTCTTCTCCTTTTCTAAAGGCATCTAACTGCAAAGAAGAAATTAAATAGGTAGGATTTTTAACTCCTAAAGACCATACCGTATTTGCTTTTAAGGCTTCACTTGGCTCTGCTTTGTCTACAATCACAGCACTTAAGGCAAAGATTCCCAATCCAGTTTCTTTTTCTAATTCGCATTTTTTGTATGCATCGACTAAATTACTCGTACTGTTTTGGAAATCTGCTGCGATTCCATAAGGTAGAATATTTTGAATTCCATCCAAAATCGTTATCTCTACTTTCGAATCAGATGTATTTTGTAAAGTTGATTTTTTAACAAAACCGAATTGATTGCTCGTATTCCACTGGTATTGAAAGTTTAGTCCTAAATCTTCATTGATTTCTTCGAAAATGATTTTGTTCCCGTAATTATTTTTATATAAATTCCTTTTGATTGCATAGACACCCTCATATTTGTTTGAAAATGGCTCCCAAAGAAATGTTTTACCCTCTTTATGAACTTGAACAATGGTTTTACTTCCCGTAATTTCAGACGATTCGGTTATTTTATCATCTGTATAATAGGGAAAAAATGAGTTATCCGCATTTTTTCTACCTGCTGATAAGCCACCATTACTCGAAACAAACATCCAATGGTTAGAATTGCTCACAAGACTTATAAAAAAAGGTCTCATTTTGTTGCTGTTCGATATTTTGTAATAGACCTCATTTCCAATGTGGACCTGTTCTCCTTTCACCTCTAATGAAGGGTGATAAGCTTCGTTTTTACCTAAAAAAATGGTATTCTTCGTCATAAAAAAGATTTCAAAATATATTGTGACCAATATATTTTATTGATTTAAAATTGTGGGAATGTATTATATGTTACTTTTAAAATAATATTAAAAAGTTCCTTTTCAAGAAAGGAACTTTTTAATGCTTTTACTGATATACCCTTACGTAATCTACCAACATGGTTTGTGGGAATACAGTTTCATTATTTGGGTTTCCTGCAAAAGAACCTCCAACAGCTACATTCATGATAATATAGAATTTATTGCTATTGAAAACCCATTCACCTGATACGTCTGCAGGTGTGATTTGGTTGTACAAAACATCATCAACATAATAATTGATATATTCCGGACCCCATTCTATTCCAAAGACGTGGAAATCGGTATCAAATCGATCATTAAGTAAGTTGAAACTTTTTGTAATTGCCTCGCCTCCTGAATATCCTGGACCATGAACACTTCCATGGACGATGGTTGGCTCTTGACCACGGTATTCCATAATGTCAATTTCACCAATAGAAGGCCATCCTGCTCCTGAAGAATTGTCTCCTAAAAGCCAAAAAGCGGGCCAAATACCTTGTCCCCAAGGTAATTTGATTCGTGCTTCATATCTTCCATAGGCATTCTCATACAACCCTTTGGTAAGTATTCTACCTGAAGTATAATTGGCACCCATATAGAACTCTTTGACAGCTGTAATTTCTAACATGCCTTCAGTATTTAAAACTACATTCTCAGGACGAGCAGTATAGTACTGCAACTCGTTATTTCCCCAACCATTATCTCCTGTTCCTTCGTTATAGGTCCATTTGGTTGTATCTGGCAAACTATCAGTTGCTGAAACTCTGTCGAAATTGTCTTCCCAAACTAAAGTGTTTAAAGTGGTTACAGTTTGTGTTTCATCTGTTGAACAAGCAATGTTCAAAAAGAATAGAACTGCAATCATTGCACTAATAAATAGGCTTGTATTAGGTATATATTTAGAATTAATTTTCATATTTTCTTGAGTCTAAAGATTATTTTTTATTTATAAAAGTAAATATTATCTAAGTAAAAATTGTTTAAAGGAGAAAAGTTAATATTTTCAAAAATAATTAAACCTACATTGTTTTTCGTTGTCATTGCTGCTAATGAAAATTCAATTGTCATCCATGAATCTGCAATAATTCTCGGAGATTTTCTTACAAATAATTGTTGCCTTAGTGTCGTCTCCTCCCCCATTTACTTTATCTGGACCGAAATCTATAACAGTAACTAAAAAATCAAAATTTGAAGGTACCGCATCTGGAATATACATATTGAAATGTAAATTAGATTTTTCAGTAGCGTCTACAGTTGGATTCGCAAATTGGATCCCAACAAAATTAAAATTGGTATAATTTAAAAAGTCATCTCCATCTATACTAAAATCTGCAGATTGAGTAGTTTGGTATGGTTGCCAATATCCGTTGAAAAAGTCTACAGGAGTATTGGTATAATGATTGCTAAATATGGACGTTACATCCTCTGGACTTCTTGAGGGAGTTGGAGCAAAAGAAAAAGAACCAACAGAATTAATTGTTAAAGATCCTTCCGCTTCAATTCCGTTTAGGCTTGCTGTTATGATTGTCTGACCATCAGTTTCAATTAATACTTCTCCAAATTCAGAAACTGAAGCCACACTAGGATCAGACGATGTGAAAGTGAAATATCCTGGAGCAGCTGAAACAGTAGTGTTTTGACCAGAATCAAGATGAAAAGTTTGATTCAGATCTGTAATATTTATTTTGACTCCAATAAAAGAATTCACAACGATATCATCTCCATTTAAAATTGAAGGTCTTGGCTGCGCAATAGTTCCTAATTTTTCATACTTTAATTCATCAATCCAGAAGGTATATCCATTGTCATTTTCTGGTCCTTCAGCATACCAAAACATACCGCTTTCTTGGTGAAGTTCAGATGGATTTGGAATTGGAATAATATACTTCACCCAATTAGTTGACAAACGGAGTCCTCTTTTGCTCACTTGAAATTTATTTTCGCCAAAATCTTGACCAAAACCAATATCATTAATCGTTGCAGCAGTTGATGATTTTGCCCAAAAAGTGAGGGCATCATAACCTGATAAATCTCTACCTCCATTATCATCTCTAAAAATTGCGCCTGCATAGGCTCCTGAAGGGTCTCCAACATTAGGAACATCAAATCGCATCGATGAAGCACCTGAATATTTTACTTCAGTGTCTACAGAAAAAGCATCAAATTTAGAATCTAAATACGGATAGTATTCTAATCCAGCACTGAACCCATCAATATAAACTTCTGGATTTAAAGTAAATGTAGCCTCTACTACGTCTTCTGAAAGTTCTCGTTCACAAGCTATTGTTGTGAGTAAAATCAAACCTAATAGAAAGGTGATTTTTGATTGTATTTGTTTTTTAGTTTTCATGATCTAACTATTTATTATTTTCCAATATTTATGTGAATGTATGTACGAACCTCCCACTCTGATCCATTCGGAAAACCTACTGGACTAATAATTGGAGCACTTGCAAAAGGCAATGCAATATTTGGGGTATATCTTGGTGAAAACTCATTCAATGAACGCCATGTTCCACGAATTCCCATTTTTGTGTTTGGTAAAATAAACCAACCTGGTTTTCCTAATGTGGTTGAAAAATCTAGCATTAATTGTGTTGGATAGGTCAAGTTGAAATCTCTGTGGTAATCAAAAGGTCCCCAATCATTGAATTTTGCTGTAGCAGTAACTTTCAACTTGTTGTAAATCATCCTGATGTCTCCACCCGCTCTTTTGATCAACCTGTCATCGCTACCATTGGCTTGTCCATTTCCATAGTATAGGTTAGCAATAAAGCCAAATTCTGGACTCATTTTTGAAACTATTCTAGAATTTACTTCCCATAAATCCTCTGCGGGTGCAGAAGTAGGAAATGCAAATGAAGTACGATCTGCAAAGAATCCAATCCATGCATCCTGTGTAGTGGGCAAGTGCCTGTATACGAATCCTAAGCTCATTGCAAATTTTGCGTCTTCTGCTCGGTCATTATCCCATTCATACATCCAAGTCCCTGGAGTTGGATCATATGAAAATAAAATTTCTCCTGCTGTTGTTTCTCTATTTGCACGAACAATAAAAGGATCTGATTGAATATTTCTCAATCTACTAAGGCGCATTGACATCGTTTGGCATGGCAGCAACCAATGGCATTTGCCATAAAAAGTTGGGTGCAATTTGTAGATCTCCTACATTAAAAGTGAATCCCGTTAAAAAATTCGTTTGATTTCCACTTCCTGAATCTTTCAGCTTCCATCCTGTAAAGGTTTGGGTAGCATCTGCACCTCCAGTTGCAACCAATCCCATTACTGCAGATTGTGCATACCAGTTAAAAGTTCCTTGAGTATAGGTCATTTTAAATTTCCCTCCCCAATTGTCAGATGATTTAATTTTGTCTACAACCACTGAACTCGTGCCATCGGTATTGTATCGAACATCTTGATACTCTCTACCTACTAGCGGTTGACCTCCCCAAATACCTCCTAGTTGAAAACCAAAGTTTTCATACTTTCTTTCGATTGCAAGGGTTAATCTACGTGTTTTTGGCATCGGTATAAAACCCGATGTTTGTGCTTGTGTATTTTCTGAAACATCTTCATGGAACACTCCCGTGAAATCGAAATTCCCTAATGTCTTTCTGTATTTAAGCAATACTGCTGGGTTAGCTCCCCACCACAATTGTGGTCCAAAAGCGGCCTTTAAGCCATCCAAAACACCTTTTCCATCAACCTCAATCCCTGAAATTTCACCTTGATAGATGTCTAAATTTGGTCCATAATTCGCTTCAGGGTACAATCCAAATACATCTCCTTCATATTGCCAGTGATAATGCCCTGTTCTATAAAAACCTCTTACATTGAAGTCTTCTCCTTTCCAATCAAATTCAGCATTGTATACTTGCACTCTGTTGTTATCAGTTAACGTTACATTTCCGTTATCTGTATTTACAACTACTGGACGATTTCTGTTTTCATAGAAAATTTCATCGATTGGATTTTCTGCAACTCTTCCTAAAATATTAAAGTTAACTTCTGCACTCATGTTTGCAGAAGGCTGCCCTTTGACTCCTATAAAATAAGATTGCATATGATCGAATCCTGTTCTGTTTGGATATCCAATGTTTTCAGGATCTGCGACACTAGGTGTCGTAAGCAAACTCCCACCTGTATTAAAGGTTGTAAACTCTGCTCTTAAATTGCTTACACTAATTTTTTCATTCCCCCCTAAAGCAGCTTTATCACCTCGTGCTCTTAAAACACCATCCATTAAACTAATATTGGAAAAATGTTTTGCAACTGCATTCGCGGTAACTCCTTCTTGTAAAGGATTGATACTGTGTGCCTCTTTTAATGAATAATAAGCGGCTCTTGGATATAATGTATACAAACCTGCATCGTTGGTTGGCCCTTTGGCACAAATCCCAAACCATTCTTCATTCATGTTGTTACTTCCATTCTTGGTGTCAAAATAATACCCCCCGTTAGACCAAGATGCATTGTTGTCGTGTACGTCTAAATCTTTAGTTTGACCAAATTTCCACCATCCATCACTAAACTGGAATGTAAATCCACCAATGGAGTTTCCTGCTTTACCTAGTCCTGAAGCATTCTGATAAATTTCTTTCCAATTGTTCACCATAAAGAAAGATTGCATTTTTTGATCTTCTTGATTGGTTAATGCATTGAAGGCATCCGAACCAAACTCGGTAAACATTATTGGTTTGTTCAACTCGTTTTTCACTCTGGTAAAAGCATCGCCAAAAGATTTTCCTCTGTACATGTTGGTACCAAAAATATCCACATCCTTACATTCTTTTGCAACGATGTCTAAAAATCCTAAATCACCATTACACATGGCTACCGGATGTGAACCATCTCTTTTTTTATTTCCACAGCAGCGGTGTTAAACATTCTGTATAAATATTTAGCGGCCACTGAATAATCATTTTCATTGATAGGAATATCTTCTGTTTCAGCACCTTTCCACACCAATCCGTAGTTGTTTTCGTTACCTAATAAATACATTAGTAAACCAGGTGTGTTTTTATAGTTTTCAACTATCTGGGTTACTTCATCCAGTAACATTTTTTGTGTTGTAGCATCAGCATAGTTGGTTTTTGGAACCCAAGCACCATTGATAGTGAGTCCATATCTACCAAACGAATGATTCAACATTGTATAAATTCCATAAGTTTCATAGATGTAGGTAATCCATTTGGGTTGAATTCCAGTATACACACGAATGGTATTGACCCCCATGTTTTTAAGAAGTCCCATTTCTGCATCCAATGCACCTTTAATGACATCTTCTGACTGATTCCACAGGCTGTATGTATAATTAGTTCCAATTGGAAAATAGTCCCAATTCATTCCATTAATCATAAAATCTTTTCCATTTACGACTAATCTCATTCCGTCTGCATCATTATATACTTCTACCTTGTCAGCTTGCGCAGAAGAGATAAGAGAACCTAAAAAAAGGACAAAACTTAAAAAATAGTTTTTCATAATTTATAATTTATAATTCTTACATTAATAGCATTGATGGTTTTAATGCTAATTTGTTATTTTATAAATTTAGCTTTAATATATTGTCAAATCATCAAGAATGACCTCAATAAAAAACATACAACTCAAAAAATAGCATTTTTCAAAGCTATGTATGTAATTACAAACAAAAGAAAATGAAAAAAAATGATTGAAAATAACAATTGTAGGGGTGTTGTATAGCTATTTTAAAATATGATGTGATTGAAAAATACCCCTATCAGATTTGTTTTGTTTTAAAATAACTGAGTATGATTGACTATCGATAAGAAAATAGAAGAAAGTTAAATTTAAAAGCATCTTTTAAACATTCTAACTGTAAAACTAAATGGTAGGATTGTATGGTAACACTGTTTATTGACTTTCTTATTAATCAAAAAGAAAATATGGTTAAATACGAACTAATAAGTGGATGGATAATTTTAAAAAATCTATACCTAAATTATAAACACTCAAGTTTTTTTTTAAGATAAAGAGGGGAATGATACTTTAATGCGCTACAAATCTAGATTTCAGCAACTAAAGTTTAAAAGAGTAGAAAGAAGTTTGTATACTTTTGGGATACTTGAGATTCACTATTTGCCTTCAGCGGCCTTTTTAGCGTCTCTTTTCAATTTCATATTTTCCCAAATAGTTCCACCAATCCAGTAAGGCACGACAAATGTTAACAAGAAGATCAACAACCAAAAACCTGCTGTAAAAATAAACATGAATAAAACTAATCCTGAAAATTGAGAGAAATCTAACATTTGTTTCTATTTGAAAAATTATTATTGCAAAAATAATACATATTTTCATATTCTACTATGTAAAATCAAAATTTTTCAATAGTTTTTAAAAGCAATTGTTAATCGGATTTATCTTAGTTTTTGTAAATTTGCATTTTGAAACTTCATTTACATTATCATGACATACAGAATTGAAAAAGATACTATGGGGCAAGTAAATGTTCCCGCAGATAAATATTGGGGAGCTCAGACTGAACGTTCTCGCAACAACTTTAAAATTGGTGCTCCTGGTTCAATGCCTATCGAAATAGTATACGGCTTTGCGTACTTAAAAAAAGCAGCAGCTTATGCCAATTGCGAATTAGGAGTTTTATCTTCAGAAAAAAGGGATTTGATTGCACAAGTTTGTGATGAAATTTTAGCAGGAAAACACAATGACCAATTTCCACTTGTGATATGGCAAACAGGTTCTGGCACACAATCCAACATGAATGTCAATGAGGTAATTGCCAATAGAGCCCATGAAATTGCTGGAAAAATTATTGGTGAAGGTGAAAAAACGATTCAACCCAATGATGATGTAAACAAATCGCAATCGTCCAACGACACCTTCCCTACCGGAATGCACATTGCGGCTTACAAGAAAATTATAGAAACTACGATTCCAGGAATTGAACAATTAAGAGACACCTTACAAATGAAGTCAGAGGCGTTTAAAGATGTGGTGAAAATTGGAAGAACCCACTTAATGGACGCAACTCCTTTGACTCTTGGTCAAGAATTTTCTGGTTATGTAGCACAGTTAAATTTTGGTTTGAAAGCATTGAACAATACTTTGGCACATTTAAGTCAGTTAGCCCTCGGTGGAACGGCTGTAGGAACAGGACTGAACACCCCAGCAGGTTATGATGTTTTGGTTGCAAGTTATATTGCAAAATTCACCAAACTCCCGTTTATCACTGCTGAAAATAAGTTTGAAGCCCTAGCTTCTCACGATGCATTGGTAGAAACACATGGATCTTTAAAACAAATAGCTGTTTCTCTTAATAAAATTGCAAACGATATTCGAATGATGGCCTCAGGTCCACGATCGGGAATTGGAGAATTGATTATTCCTGCCAACGAACCAGGCTCTTCAATCATGCCTGGAAAAGTAAATCCAACACAAGCAGAAGCAATTACAATGGTTTGTGCGCAAGTGATGGGTAATGATGTTGCAGTTACCGTAGGAGGAACACAAGGGCATTATGAATTGAACGTTTTCAAACCGATGATGGCAGCAAACGTTTTACAATCTGCTCAATTAATTGGTGATGCATGTAAATCTTTTGATGAAAATTGTGCTGCTGGAATAGAACCTAATCATGCTCGAATTACAGAATTAGTCAATAATTCACTGATGTTAGTGACTGCATTGAACACTAAAATAGGGTATTACAAAGCAGCCGAAATTGCAAATACAGCACATACTAACGGAACTACCTTAAAGTTAGAAGCCGTTCGATTGGGCTATGTTACTTCAGAAGAATATGATGCTTATGGGTAAAACCAGAGGAAATGATTGGAGGACTTAAATAAACGCTCTAAATATAAAAATGCAAGGACTGCCTCATTAGGCAGTCTTTTTGTTGAGTTTAAATTTTGAATATTGAAGCTTACACCACGCTCCCACTTTCAATTTCAATAGGATGGGTTCCTTTTTGAAATAGTCTCGCAGTAAGGTTTCCTTTTAAAATAATTTTTGACCCCATAACTTCGAGCCAACTTCCTTCGCGCAGACCAACCACTGGAGTCTCATTGTAGAAGTGAAACTCTTGAATTCTAGTTTCTCGGGTTTCTCCCATGTGAGTAGATCCTTGAATGGGGTCTAAATAATGCGCATTGATATTGAATGGAATCAACCCCAGGGTTACAAAACTTGGTGGATAGACCACAGGCATGTCATTGGTGTTCATCATAGAAACTCCACAAATATTACTCCCAGCACTGGTTCCTAGATACGGAGTACCATTTTCTATAACCTCTTTTAGATCCACCAAAAGATCATTTGCATAGAGTTGATGCACCAACTCGAAAGTATTTCCTCCTCCAGTAAAAATAGCTTGCGCTTCTTGCACTGCCCTCTTAGGGTTTTTAAATTCATGAATTCCTTGTACTTCAATATCAATACTTGCAAAAGCTTCTTTGACTTTTTTGGTATAGGCCTCGTATGAAATCCCTCCGGGTCTTGCATAAGGAATAAATAACACAATAGTAATTCCTTTAAAAAAAGAAGTGAGTGCAGGCTGTAAATACTCTAAATAGCCACTTCCATAAACTGTTGAGGTACTAGCAATTAGCAATTTCTTCATGAGAGGGAGATTTTAAACAGCGAATTTAAAGAATAAAAAAGGACTTTAACAAAAGTTTACACATGCTTTAAAACATTTTTAACAGTCAATTGAATTTTATTTGTAAACGGGTAATAGAAATAATATTTCTACCAATGCAATGTACTCTATGAATAAAATACGCCCCTTTCTTCTTGTGCTTTTAGTTAATATCAACAGCCTATTTTCTCAAGAAAAAGAGCTCCTATTGATAGGTAAAGTCGTCGACTCATTGGGTTCTGTCCAAAATGTGACAGTCTTGAATTTAAATTCAATAAAAGGAACCTCCTCAGATGATGAAGGAATGTTTGAAATTCCCGTTCGTGTAGGAGACACTGTACGCTTCTCTTCGATTCAACATAAAACTCAAAAAATCTACATTGACAAAAAGACTTCTTCATTAAAACGAGTTCCTATTTTCTTAACAATTCAAACGACTCTTTTAGACGAATTTGAACTAATAAAACACGATTTCAGTGGTTTTCTTGGTGTCGATAGCAAAAAAACTTCCAAAAACCCTCAGGCTTTACTTTTGGCTAGTACCATGGATTTTTCGCAGATCAATTGGAATGCTCGTACAAATGACGATTACATCGACAATCATGTTCGACCTCCCATGGTAAATACAGTTCCAAATTTGTTTTCAGGCGTAGGAGTTGGAATCTCTATGCCTTATAAATCTTCAGAAAAATTATGGGCATTGCGCCGAGAAATAGCACTTAAAAAAGCAATTCCCTCAAAAATATTAGCAGAATTTGGTGAAGATTTCTTCTTTCAAAAATTACAAATTCCAAAAGAAAATTACCATCATTTTTTAGAATATTGCAATCCCTTAGGCATTGAAAAACTATTTGCAGAAGGGCACACTTTTGAAGTATTGATCATCCTACAAGAACAAAGTAAAAGCTATTTAGAAATCATTAAAAAAGACTAATTTGGCTCAATAATACATTATGAATTATTTATGAAACTTCAAAAGACCTTTTTACTCCTTCTATTCCTCCCCTTGGTAGCTTTTTCAACACACAAATATTATTTGAGTTTGACACAAATCAACTATAAAAGTGAGTCCAAATCAATACAAATCATCCTCAATGTTTTTATGGACGATATTGAAACTGCGTTGAATTCAGATTATAAAATCGATTTACAATTGACTACAGAAAAAGAACTCAAAGACAACGATCATTATTTTGAAAAATACTTGAACCAAACACTTCAATTCAAAGTGAATGATCGTATTGAAAAATATACTTATATCGGCAAGGAATATGATGGAGAGTTGGTTTATTTCTATTTAGAAATCGAAAATATCCCCGAAATTCGTCAAATCGAAGTTCATAACACAATACTTCTCAAACACTTTCCAAAACAAGAAAATTTAATCAAATCAAAAGTAGGCACTGTTCATAAAAGTGTTCTATTAAGTGCTACAAAAGATTCGGCTTTTTTAAAATATTAACAAATTAGACTTGGTCTTTACATGGATATTCCTAAATTGGTAACCATTTTTAAAATCAACCGAATCCAATGAAAAAACTAAGCATTCTACTATTTTCCTTTGTTTTTATTTCTGCATCGGGCCTTGCCCAAGAAAGCACCACCAAACAAGGTCATACCAATCAAAATAAGTTCAAGCAACTCAAAGAGGAGTTAGCAACCCCAAACAGCCAACATACAGCTTCTGGAGCACCCGGTGTAGACTATACACAACAGAAGGTAGACTATCAAATGGATATTGTCTTGGACGACGATACCCAAAGAATTTATGGAAATGAAACCATTCGCTATCACAACAATTCAAAAGATGATTTGGAATATTTATGGGTACAATTGGATCAAAATATGCGTGCTGCAGATTCAAAAACTCCAGACATTCAGCCTACTCGCATTCCAAAAAAGCTAAGTAAGAAGAGGTATGAAAATCGTTTTCCTGAAACTGCATTTGATGGAGGATTTAAAATTGAAAGTGTCACCAACCTAGATGGTTCAAATCTTTCCTACACCATCAATCAAACCATGATGCGGATCAACCTATCTTCGCCCGTGAATTCTGGGGAAACCTTTGAATTTAAAATCAAATGGTGGTACAATATTAACAACCACAGAACCCAAGGAGGACGCTCTGGCTATGAGCATTTTCCTGACGGAAACAACAACTATGTGATAGCACAATTTTACCCTAGAATGTGTGTCTATGACAATGTTGAAGGATGGCAAAATGATCAATTTTGGGGAAGAAGCGAATTTGCATTAGAATTTGGAGACTTCACCGTGAATATTACCACTCCAGAAGATCATCTATTGGGTGCAACAGGAGTTCTCCTAAATGAAGAAGAGGTTTTAACAAAAAAACAACAGCAACGTCTTGCTGAAGCAAAACAATCATTTGATAAGGTTGTCGTCATACATTCTCAAAAAGAAGCTGAAAAAGTAGAAAAGAAAAGAGCGACAAAAACCAAAACTTGGAAATTTAAAGCAACCAACGTAAGAGATTATGCATTTGCTAGTTCTAGAAAATTTATTTGGGACGGAATGGCTGTAGCTATTCATGGAAAAACCGTGATGGCATATTCGTACTATTCTAGAGAAGCAAATCCTTTGTATGGTGATCACTCAACTAAAGCCGTTGCACAAACCTTAAAAACCTATTCAGAGTATACCTTTGACTATCCCTATCATAAAGCAATTTCTGTAGATGGACAAATGGGAATGGAATATCCACAAATCTGTTTCAACCTAGGAAGACCTGATGCAGATGGAAGCTATTCAGACAAAGTGAAATACCGAATGATCAAAGTAACCATTCACGAAGTCGGTCATAACTTCTTTCCAATGATTGTCAATTCTGACGAAAGACAATGGACTTGGATGGATGAAGGATTGAATTCTTACATGGAAATGTTAGCCGAATTGGCCTATGACAAAGATTTTCCAATTACCAGAGGATATCCAAAAAATATTGTAAAGTATATGAGTGGAGATCAGTCAAAAATTGCACCAATCATGTCTAAGGGAGACAACGTCTATAGTTTCGGAAGCAATGCCTACGGAAAACCAGCAACAGCTTTATGGATACTTCGCGAAACTATTATGGGAAAAGAATTGTTTGACCATGCCTTTAAAACTTATTCACAGCGATGGAAATTTAAACACCCTACCCCAGCAGACTTCTTTCGTTCTATGGAAGATGCATCTGCCATGGATCTAGATTGGTTTTGGAGAGGTTGGTTTTACACCACAGACGTTACGGATATCGGGATTAAAGGAGTGAAAAAGTATCAAACTAAAACAGGGGAACAAGACACTATTGAATTCGTAGAAGACACCTCGGAAGGATTGAGTTTTGCAACTTCAAATGCTAGTTCTAAGTTTCATTATGAAATTACCTACAACAAACCTGGAGGCTTGGTCATGCCCGTTATTGTGGAATTCACTTACAAAGATGGCACTACCGAAAGAAAAACATACCCAGCAGAAATTTGGAGATATAATGATCAAGAAATTACAAAGGTCTTTTCTTCTGATCAAGAAATCATCAATATTGCTTTGGATCCAGATTTAGAAACGGCAGATGTAGATACCTCAAACAACAACTTCCCAAAGAAAAAGGATACAAAATTCAGTAATTTTAAGAAGAACATTAAGGGCTAAAGAATCCTTTTAGGAGTTCAAAGGCGAAATCTTATTGATTTCGCCTTTTTTTTGATAAAAAACTGTTAATTTATATGCTTTTTTGAAAACAATTAAAAACGTTTTGTTAATTTAGACCGCATATTTAAAATACTATATATCCTATGAGAAAATTATCTTTATTCGTGTTTTCAATACTCTTTGTGGTTTCAGCATCATTTGCGCAAGAACCTGCAAAAGATAAAAAAGAGACACAACAAGGACACACAGACCAAAACAAATTTAGACAACTAAAGGATGTTTTGGCAACACCAAACGACCAACACACAGCCTCTGGCGCTCCAGGTCATCAATACACCCAGCAAAAAGTGGATTATGTGATGGACATTCGTTTGGACGAGGAGAACAATCGGATTTATGGGAGTGAAAGAATTACCTATCACAACAATTCTAAAGATAATTTAGACTATCTGTGGGTGCAATTAGATCAAAATATGAGAGCCGACGATTCTAAAACTCCTTTAGCCGTCTCTGGAGGAGCTTCTCTTTTTGTTACTCCAGACAATTTTAAGAGTACCTATATGAACGAAAAGAAAGGTTTTGGTTTTAACATTTCTTCTGTAGAAAGTAATGGAACACCATTGTCTCATTTCATTAACAGAACAATGATGCGTATAAATTTACCAAAACCCCTTCAGCCGGGCGAGAAATTTAACTTCAGTATTCGTTGGAATTATAAAATCAATGACATCAATAAAGACGGAGGAAGATCGGGACTAGAAAGCTTTCCAGATGGAAATAATAACTATACGATTGCACAGTTTTTTCCAAGATTGGCTGTCTACAACAATGTAGAAGGATGGCAAAATATGCAGTTCTGGGGACGTAGTGAGTTTGCTTTAGAATTTGGAGATTATGAAGTGAACCTAACAGTTCCTGAAGATCATATTGTAGATGCGACAGGTGTTTTACAAAATGAAAAAAATGTATTAACCAAAGAACAACGCAAACGTTGGGAAAAAGCACGAAAAAGCTTTGACAAACCTGTGATGATTGTTACTCAAGCAGAAGCAGAAAAAGCAGAAAAAGGAAGAGCTACTGGCACAAAAACATGGAAGTTCAAAGCAGAAAACGTTCGCGATTTTGCCTTTGCAACTTCAAGAAAATACATCTGGGATGCCATGGCTACGAATATAAATGGAAAAACAGTGATGGCGGTTTCACTGTATCCAAAGGAAGGAAACCCTTTATGGGAAGAACACTCTACTAGAGCAGTCGCTACCACATTGATTGAATATTCAAAATTGACGTTTGACTATCCGTATCCAAAAGCCATTTCAGTACATTCTGAACGACAAGGAATGGAATACCCTATGATTTGTTTCAACTTCGGAAGACCTAATCCAGACGGAACCTACTCAGACAGAACCAAAAAAGGGATGATCGGAGTCATTATTCACGAAGTTGGCCATAACTTTTTCCCTATGATTGTCAATTCCGACGAAAGACAGTGGACTTGGATGGATGAAGGTTTAAACTCTTTTGTAGAAATTTTAGCAGAGGATGTTTACGATGCAGAATTGTTTGCGTCCAATCCAACCAAAGAAATTACAAGATATATGGGTGGTGATCAGAGTAATATTTCACCAATCATGTCTCAAGGAGACTATGTAAAGCAATTTGGACCAAATGCCTACTCAAAACCCGCTGCAGGTCTTTATCTATTGAGAAAAACCATTATGGGGCCTGAATTGTTTGACCATGCTTTTAGAACCTATTCACAGCGTTGGATGTTCAAACACCCAACTCCTGAAGATTTCTTCCGATCTATGGAAGATGCATCTGGAATGGACTTGGATTGGTTTTGGAGAGGATGGTTTTATACCACAGACGTCACAGACATTGGAATTAAAGAAGTAAAGCCATTGTACCTTACAGACAAACCTAATGAAAGAGTGATTGCTTTAAAAGAACAATACAAGCAATATTTCGATAACTTGGGTGACCTAGTCTATATTACAGATAAAAAAGAAGATGCCAATGCAAAGGCTATGGATCAATATGCCAATGGAAAAGAAGTTCCATCCTATATTTATTCTGTAGAGTTTGAAAAACTAGGAGGTTTGGTAATGCCAATTATTGTTGAGTTGACCTATGCAGACGGCACAACAGAAAGACAAACTTTTCCTGCTCAAATTTGGATGAAAAATGACACTTCTGCAAAAAGAGTCTTTTCTTCAACCAAAGAAATTAAGAGTATCCAAGTAGACCCAGACGAAGAAACTGCGGATGTAGACACTTCAAACAATAGCTGGCCTAAAAAAGAAGCTGATAAATTTGAAGATTTCAAAAACAAAGTAAAAGGATAAAACTCCTTTCCATACTTAAGAAAAACTCCAACAAATTTCGTTGGAGTTTTTTTTTGCCTTCAAGTTTCTATCAAATAAATAGATCCCAGTTTCAATTACTGTAATCAAAGCTTTTAGTATTGCTTTACATTGGATCGCATCAAAATAAGCGTAACGCTATACTTTATAATAAAAAAGGCTCACAAGGAGCTAAAACATCCCACTACAGGCTGCGACCTCCCTATTCATCGATCTTTACAAAGAGACTAAAGAGTATAAAAAAACTCAGAATTTTACAATTCTGAGTTTTAATATTTAAGCAATACTGTTCGTTATCAAAACAGTTGTAATTATTTGGTGTACTTTATTCTAAAGTAATAATGAACCACCAATCTAATTGACCACTACCATCGGTAGTTCTTAAATACAATTCATTAGGAACAGCTCTATCAATGATTTCATACTTGTGAGTACCACCACTATAGTAACCAATGAATCCATTTCCAGAAAGACTAATTGTCTCTACACCTCCTGGAGCGATTAATGAATAGGTTGCTGTAAAATCTTCAAATACATAATTTTCAATATCTGCACCGTTTACGATTCCTGTTGAGTTCGGTCCTAAATCATTTATGACAAAAGGGTCTCTACCCAAAATTGTTCCTCCCGTTACATACGTAAAAGAACCATCTGAGCTAAAAGTAAAACGATCGTCATACATTCCAACACCATCTTTTTCATTTACACCCGCAGTATAGTATTCTGGCCAAGTTCCACCTAAAGGTCCCACTCCAAAATGACCCGCTTTTCCCGAGTGAATTTTCCATGTTCTAGAAGTCACTGCTGTTGGATCTGCAGGGTCAAAACCATATAGTTTAGAAATCAAATTTACAGGGGGTGCATACGTGGACAATACATCTACTTGAATCGATTTGCTAGATGTCGTTCCAGCTATTCCAGATGCGACTACTGTAACCGTATACGTATTCAATCCTAAAGTACTAAAGCTAATGGTATCTTTACCCGATAAAGACACCTTTTCTACCTCATTCAAAACGTATTTATAAGAAACTGCGTTGTCTGCTGTTGCAGAGAAATTTACAACTCCACTTCCATCTCCATTTGGATTGTCGTCGTCTGCTCCAACTATTTCTGCAGTGATTACAATATTTGAAGGTGGTATAATTTCTCCAAAAGAATACTCATTGTCTTGACAACCTAAAAAGGTAAAAACAGTAGCAAATAAAAATGCTTTTATATAATTAATATTTTTCATTGTTTTAATTTTAGTTTGTTAATATTAATTCATCATAGTAGTACACAGAATCATCTCCTGAATTCCCAAAGTCAAAGAAGACAACTACTTTTACATAATCTGCTGCAGGAGCTCCACTAAAGTCATAGGTAAGGTCTTCCCATGAACTAGCTACTGTTGTTGATTGATCTATTTCGTGTACAATACTAGCATCAGCATTTTCTAATTTCACTTTGACTATGGCTCCTGCTTTTGGAGACCAGGTTTTAATCCCTATTTTTGAATAGTTAGCAAAATCTAAAGGACTTGTAAGATCTAAGGTTACACCTGCCCATACTTCTGCTCCCGATGTTTTTGTAAACTCAACAACAGTCGCTGTAGTATTTGCTCCGGTTGCATCAGGATTCGAAATGATTTCAGCTGCTGCATTCCCAAAAGGGGTAATGGTAGGGGCTGTTCCTTCAAAATCTTGAAAGCTTAAACCAGCAAGTACACCAGAATCATCTATAAGATTTATTTCATCATAGTAATATACCGAATCATCTCCTGAATTACCAAAATCAAAGAAGACAACTACTTTTACATAATCAGCTGCAGGAGCTCCACTAAAGTCATAGGTAAGCTCTTCCCATGAACTAGCCACTGTTGTTGATTGATCCAGTTCGTGTACTATACTAGCATCAGCATTTTCTAATTTCACTTTGACTATGGCTCCTACTTTTGGAGACCAGGTTTTAATGGCTAATTTTGAAAAATTCTCGAAATCTAAAGGACTTGTAATATCTAAGGTTACACCTGCCCATACTTCTGCTCCCGATGTTTTTGTAAACTCAACAACAGTCGCTGTAGTATTTGCTCCGGTTGCATCAGGATTCGAAATGATTTCAGCTGCTGCATTCCCAAAAGGGGTAATGGTAGGGGCTGTTCCTTCAAAATCTTGAACAAGACTTGTAACGATGCTAGAAGGTGCTTTGTGAAAATAAATATTATCTAAAAACACGGTTCCAGCACCTGTAAACTTTAACTGCTTCAAAGCATTCGTAGGTAATCCTTGACTTGTAAAATCTTCCATTGGAATATCAAAACTATTCCATTGATCGGCAATAAGAGTTTTGGTAACAAATCTTTCATCAGCAGGAACAACTCCATTTGGTAAAGGATAAATATTGATGCTAGTCGCATCTGCAGTCCAAATATCAATATGAAGCATCTCCATTGAAGAAGCATCAATTTCAGAACCAATGTCTATTCCTTGGTAATTCAAATTACTATACTGAAGAATTGCATCTCCATTTAAATCGAAAGCGGTATACTGTGTCGATTGTCCCCAGTTTGGGTAAAAATTAGAATCAGCAACATCTGAATACGCATCACTAAAAATTGAAATAACATCTGTATCATTTCTAGCTGGAGGAATTGTTGCTGAAGCAATCGGTGCTAAAATTTCAGTCACTTCAAAATCTACCAAATATTCTGTAGTTTCAATTGCTCCACCTTTCGCAATAACTTTTACAGAATAAGAACCCGCCGTTGCATATTGATAGCTCAAAGCCTCTCCAATAGTGGCAGTTGCTACAGGCTGTGTAACTGTTTCTTCTCCTGAATAAAATTCATAAATCGTTGCAAATTCTGCAGTTGCATTGACATTGACTTGTTTAGAAATTGCAGCATCATTGTCTATGGTAACCACCAAATTTTCAGGTGCTCTAAAAGACACTGTCAATGGTTTAGACATTTCTGTAGCATCACCATTGGTGTTGTATGCAATTACTTTAACTTCATACTGACCTTCAGCATACACATGATTTGCATTCTCTCCTTGAGGAATTCTCATAGGCTCAGGAGTTGAATCTCCAAAAAACACATCAAAGGTTGCTGCTCCATCTGCATTAGGAGTGATGGTAACCGACCCAGTATTGTCTTGGGTGATATTGTAAACCATCTCAATATTTGAGGGTGCAGACATACGATCTAAGAAAGACAAGTCCCTTAGATCAGAATCTGTACAGGCTGCTATTAGAAGCAGGACTGCTAAAATTTTGTAAATATTTTTTAATTTTTTCATCTGTAATATTTTTTATTAGTACCTGGGTTTTGTAACCAACGATTTCCTGTTAATTCTATTTCGATAGTTGGAATCGGAAACACTTCGTGTTTGTTTGCCACAAATCCATCAATCTCTTGAGCTGCTTTTCCAGTTCTTACTAGGTCGAAAAAACGGTGTCCTTCACCAACTAATTCTACCCTTCTTTCTTGATAAATGAGTTCTGTAAGTGCACTTCCAGTCGAAGAAATATTATGAAGCTGATCTCCAAAAGCTCTCTGTCTTACTCTATTTATATACAACTGTGCTTTGGCATCGTTTGGAGCGGTCGTACTTCTATTGTGAGCCTCTGCCGCCATTAACAAAACATCTGCAAAACGAATTGCTCTGTAATTGTTTGGGTTCGTTAGGTTTCGGTCTCCTTGTGCACTGGTACTTCTTTTTCTTGGAAGGTACTTTCTATTGAAATATCCTGTATGTTCAAAACCGGTACCATAAGTAATTCCTGTTTGTGAAGCCCAAGCTTCAATATCTAAAATTGCAACTTCTTTTCTTAGATCTCCTGCTTCGAATGCATCGACAACTTCTTGAACAGGTACATTAAAACTAAACCCTGAAGAAAAAATATCACCAGAAGAATCTGGAGTCGCCGTGTAGTTTCTTACACCACTAAAACCTACCGCTACATTTCCTTCACTACATTGTAAACAATCAAAACCAGCACCTTCTGCCTCTGAATACTGAACTTCAAAGACCGATTCGATATTGTTTTCTCCAGCATCTTCAAAAATACTGTTGTAATCTGAAACTAAGTCATAATTAGCATCTGCTATTAATTGGTCTAAAACGGCAGCAGCAGCATCAAACTTCTCTTGATATAAATAGGCCTTTCCTAATAATGCTTGCGCAGCGCCTTTAGTCACTCTACCTTCTTGTGAAGGAGTCACTGGCAAATTGCTAGCAGCATAGATCAAATCCAATTCAATTTGTGCGTATACGTCTGCTTTTGGAGTTCTATCTACAGTAAATTGATCCCCAAATAAAATTCGTTGGTCTACTACTAAAGGAACATCTCCAAACCATTTTACCAATTCGAAATAGTAATACGCTCTTAAAAAACTAGCCTCTGCAAGAACGACTTCTTTTCCAGTAAAATTGGTTTTGTCTTTAAATTCTAAGATATAGTTTGCTCTGTTAACTCCAGAGAACATCCACCCCCAAATATCTCTTAATTGTGCATTCATAGGAGTGTGAATCATGTCGTCTACTTCTTGAATCCCAACAACGTCGGTTGCACTCTCTCCACCTGCCAATGTATTGTCCGAAGCAATTTCGCCCATTAAAACGTTTAGGTAAGTTGCTTGCAATAAATCATAGGCTCCTACTAATGCATTTTGATAATCTGCTTCTGAGTTGAAAAACTCTTCAGAATTTTCTGAATTTGATTTCACATCAACAAAATCATCACTACAAGAAACATTGAGTGTTATAAGGATGATGATTGCAGATATTATTTTTATGTTTATTTTTTTCATTTTATTATCTTTTAAAAATTAACATTCATACCAAATAAAAATGTCCTTGGATTTGGATAAAATCCTTGATCGATACCTCCTCCAATTGGATTTCCATTTGAAGTGGTTGGATCATATCCTCTGTATTTTGTAAGCGTAAACAAGTTGCTTGCAGACACATAGAAACGAACCTTGTCCAATTGAGATCTTTCCAATCGGCTTCCTTCAAGTGTATATCCTAATTGCACATTTTGCAATCGCACAAAAGAACCATCTTCTACATAGAAGTCAGAAAAGAGATTGTTTCCAGTAGCTCCAGTCGTTACTCTAGGAGTAGTTGTACTGGTTCCAGGCTCGGTCCATCGGTCTAAGAAATAGGTCGCTCGGTTGGTCAGAGGCAATGTTCTTTCGTAATTTCTTACAATTTCATTTCCGATAGAAGCAAATGCATAGGCATTTAAATCAAAAGCTTTGTAATTTATAGAAAGATTCAATCCCATGGTAATGTCTGCAATCGGGTCTCCGATATACGTCTTATCATCAACATCAACAACACCGTCGTTATTGGTATCAACAAATCTCAAATCACTAGGAGCTGCATTGGTTTGTAAAGCATGTCCATCTACTTCTGATTGTGTTTGAAAAATCCCATCAGTTTGATATCCATAAAAATATCCAATTGGAAAACCAGCTTCCATTCTCGATGGGGCGTCTTGTCCAACTCCAAAAGAACCTCCTTCTAAAATTCCAGTACCACTGTCAACAAACAATACGTTGTTCTCTAATGTTGTAAAATTATAATTGGCACTAAAGCTAAAATCATTTGAAACTTGGTCTTTATATCCTATAGAAAATTCAAATCCTTTATTCTCAACAGTACCTGCATTGATGATTGGAGATCCAGAACCTGGTGCAGAGACTCCTAATAAACCAGAAGCTGTAGGTTGTACTAATAAATCTTCTGTCTTTTTATTAAAGTAATCTAGAGTAATATTTACTTTATTGAATAACTCTAAATCAGCACCAATGTCCAAAGGAATTTGCTTTTCCCATTTGATTTGTGGATTGGAAACATTTCCAAAAGCAGCATTTCCTCTGACAATTTCATTGTCAAAAACGTAGTCTCCTTCACCACTTAAAAGTGAAATAAATCCAAAATTAGCAATTCTATCGTTTCCTAAAACACCATAACTTCCTCTAATTTTCAAAAAACTCAAAACTTCAGAATCTTTTAAGAATTCTTCTTCTGAAGCCACCCATCCTAAAGATGCTGTTGGGAAGTATCCAAATTTATTGGCAGGTCCAAATTTTGAAGAACCATCTCTTCGAATAACTGCAGAGATCAAATATTTACTGTCATAGCTGTATTGAAGTCTTGCAAAGTAGGACAACAATCTACTGTCAAATGTCAGATTTTTTCCATTGTTTTTATTTCTAAAAATTTGTAAAAAATCTTCATTTAAATCTAATTCGACTACATCGGTTAAATCGTTTCCTTCTGCAAAGTTTGATTGATTTCTAATCAAATTTCCTTGTGTTTTAAAAACAGAAGTTCCAACCATTGCTTTCACAGCATGCACATCGTTAAATACTCTTTCATACTTTAAGAACGCATCAAAGGTATAGTCATTAAAATGTTCTTCGTATTGAGATAAGGTACTATTATCTACATTAAAAACATTTGAGTTACCATAACTATATACGGGTGAAAAACTTTTTGAGCTTGCGGAAGCAGAGTTAAATTGAATTCTTGTTTCTGCAGTGAAATAGTCTAAAAACTGAAAGTTCAATCCATAACTACCAGAAATCTTATGCACCCAAGCTCTGTTGTGTGCATTGTCTATTTGCGCCAAAGGATTGGCAACTTCAATCCCAGTTCCAATAGATGGAGGGGTAGAAAAGTTTCCATTTGCATCATAAACAGGCGTTGTTGCTGGCATGTTTAATGCGTTGAATAAAATAGACCCTAAGGTATTTTCGACAAGGCTCTTCTTATTGGTATTCGTATAAATTGTAGACGAAGTAAATTTTAAATTCTTGCTAATGTCTGTGTTAAAATTAAACCTCGCATTGGTTCTATTAAAGTTTGCTTTGTCACCTCCAACGATACCATCTTGATCAAGTACAGACATTCCAAAAGAATAGGTAGACTTCTCAGTTCCTTTGTTAACTGTAAAGTCAATACTCGAAATAGGTGCTGTCTCAAACACTTTGTTTTGCCAGTTGGTTCCTTGCCCTAACCCGTTTGTATTTGGAAAAGGCACTACTTCTCCATTTGCAGCATAAGCCTCATTTGCCAATAGAGCATATTCGGTTGCATTTAATAGAGGAATTTTACGAGTGGTTTCTTGAAAACCATAATACATATTTAATGTGGTTTTAAATTCTGTATTTTTTCTTCCCGATTTGGTTGTGACTAAAATCACACCATTGGCCCCACGAACCCCATAAATACCAGCAGTTGCATCTTTTAAGACGTTGATGGTTTCTACATCGGAAGCGTTGACCACACTCAAATCTTCAATAACGTTCCCGTCTAATAAGATCAAAGGTCTACTATCTCCGTTGGTTGAAATTCCTCTAATACGAATATTTGAAGCAGCACCCGGTGATCCTGATGTAGATGAAATACTAACCCCAGCAACTTGTCCTTGTAAGGCTTGCTCAATACGAGTCGGCTTCAATTGTTCGATTGACTCGGAAGAAACAACAGAAACGGCTCCCGTAACTTCCTTTTTTCGTTGTGTACCGTACCCAATAACAATCACTTCATCTAAAGTTTCCGATGAAACTTCTAAGGAAACATTGATCGTTTCTAGTCAACTACAATTGCACTTGATTTGTACCCTAAGTAGCTAAAGACAAGTGTTGTCCCTTTGGCTACATTATTCAAATTGTACATACCGTCGAAATCTGTATCGGTTCCGGTAGTACTGCCCTTAACGGCTATACTTACCCCCAAGTCGGTCTCCAGTAGTAGCATCTTTTACAACACCCTTTACATTTATTTGCTGTGCTGATGCACTCAAAATGAAAAATGCAAAAAGTAATAATGTGAATTTTCTAAGCATAAATTGTTTTTGAATTATTGATATGGTAAATTTAACACCAATAAATTATAATATATTTTAATAAAACCTATATAATAAACATACATCGTAAAATCTCCTCTAAAAACGAGCGTGAATGGGTACATTAAAAAAAACCACAACCTTGAATTTCTTCAAATGTTGTGGTTCGGTATAGGTCTTAATAAGATCAGAGGGAGGTATTAGATCTCTAGAATGTAATTTGTTAAGTTAGAATCATGTGGTAAGGACATCTTTTTACGCAATCGATACCTTTTTACCTCAACGCTTCTTGGTGAGATATTCAGCAGTGGCGCAATCTCTTTAGAAGAAAGGTTTAACCTCAAATAGGCGCACAAACGAAGGTCATTGGGGGTTAAGTTAGGATGCTTACTTTTAACCTTTTTAAGAAAGTTTTTATCAGCATTATTGAATGCCTCCTGAAACATTTTCCAATCGTCTGTATTGTTTAAATTTTTATCAATGATCTTAACGACACTTGAGTTTTGTTTCAAATCTGAATTGATTAATTCTGATTTAATCGAATTTAAAAATTCATTCTTCTTAATTATATTCATCGTTGAAATCGCTAGCTCACGATTCTTATTTTCAATATCATTGCGCAACTTTTCATTATTGATTTTTATAATTTTTTGGGTACTCTCCAACTCCTTTAATTCCAATTCTTTTTGAGCCCTTTCTAATAATTTCTCTCTTTGGTTCTTATAATATCTTTTAGAAGCAAGATGGAAGAAGTATAAAAATAATAAAAATGCAAATACATACACTGAGATTAATGCATTCGAAAAATACCAAGGTCGTTGAATTTCAAATTGATAACTAGCTATATTTTCACTTAGCTTTCCCGAAACAACTCCTCGAACCTTGAAAGTAAAATTTCCATAAGGAATGTTTTCAAACAACACAGAAGAAGATTTGGAAGGAAGACTCCACTTTTTGTTTTTCCCAAGCAACTGGTATTGATACTTCGTAGCAGTTACACTATTAAAATTGGGAACACTAAAAAAGAATTCAAGATTGTTTTCACTATTGTGAAACTCTTGATCCATCGTTAAGTCAACTTCCTTCTTTTGCCCATCATATTTAAAACTATTTATTTTATTGATATGAATCTCAAAGTCAATGGGTTTTTTTAGTGAATTCAAATCCATTTCCAAAAACCCGTCAGAAGTACCAATAAGATATTTTTCATTTTCCAAATGAATAATACTCTCATATCCAGAAACAGCTTTCGGTAAAAATTCTGAAATGTAAATGGTTTGAACCTTTGGTTGATTGTTAAGCTTCCCCAATGTTAAGTAATTGATTTGATCTTTAGAAAATGACCACAAACGATTTTGCAAAGGATTGTGGATTAGCTTCGCAGATATAAAATTTTCTGAATCAATTAGCTGACTGTACACACTGTCTTTTTGAAATAGATCTTTTTCTTCGTTATAGAAAAAGACTCCTTTCTTATTAGCATACAAGAGATTGTTCTGATACTTTAAAATACTAGAGTGGATTCCTTTTTGTAAAGAAGTATCTTTCACAACACTCAGGACTTCTGTAAAATCCTTATCTACACTAATTTTAAAAACTCCCTTGTATTCGTGGTCAACGAAGATTTGACCATTGTGAAGCACTACATATTTGCTCGAGTTTTCAAAACCTTTAATTTTATTTTTCAATTGCCACGATCGATTCTTGTTTTCCAAAACATATAATCCGTCATAACTTCCTAACAAAAGTGTCGAATCTGTCAGCTTTTGAATATTCCAAGTACCTTGATTCGGAAAAATGTTTTTGGCAACTCCGTTATCAATAATAAAGGTCCCCGAATTGTGTCCACAAAACAAAACACCGTCAATTTCTGTTAAACTCCATACTTGCCCTTGAGTATTCTTAATCAATGAGAAGGGTTTAACAGAGTTTTTAGCTCTATAAAACAAGCCTTGATTGGTTCCTAAATAAAGGTTTTGATTGTAAATAATAGAGGCATAGATCGTTCCTAAATAATAATTTTTCGTATTATTCTTTTTAAACAAAGATTTGTTGTTGATACAGTTGATACCATTATCTAACCCCAACCAAATATTTTGTTCACTATCTTCAAAAACAGACAAAATCGTATTATTACTAATCCCTGAACTTTTATTTACTTGATAATCAACAGCCCCATTCTCTTTTAAATTGATCAAACCATTTGAAATAGTTCCTAATAAGAAATTCTTGTCTTTTAACTGAATGGCACTATAAATAATTTTGTTCTCTAAAATCTCAGAAGGCAAACTCCACTTAATAGGCTTTTTATCTTTCAAATAGTAAAAACCTTCTTCTTGTGTTAAAAATAAAAGTTGGTTTTCTCTTTCAAAAATCTCAACAATACTATTTTCTTTAAAAATTGGAGCATCAGAAATTAATTTCGGAACCCCATTTTCGATTTTAAAAATCCCTTTTTTATCTTCTTGGAAGTAAATTCCACTTTTAGTACTTGAAAGTTTGTGTATTCTATTCTCTGCATTGATAATATTGACTTCCTTGGTTTGTAAATTGTACAAATAAATTCTTTGCAAGGACTTGAATAACAACCAACCATCTACCTCCAAAATACTCCAGATTTGCTCATCATCTAGCATTTGAATCTGCTGATTTTTAACAATGGATGAATACTCTAAAGTACCAAAATTGTTTTTCTCCCAAAAACCAAAATCCATATAAAAACCTGTAAAAATCTTGTTCTTATACGCCCTAACAGATCTCATAATAGTACTATTAGGTGTTTCATACAATTGCCAGCTGGCTCCATTAAATTCCAACAAACCTAAATTGTTTGCTACATAAATAAATTTAGTCTCGGATTGAGATATCCCCCAATTCTGATTTTCTGCACCGTAGTCCTCTGTAGTGTACGTAGTAATGGGAGGAAGCTCTTGTGCAAAGGAAGAAAAATTACAACAAACCAAAAATAAAAGAATGGCAAATTTTGAAAAAAATCTATACATATTACGTCCTTGTTTGGTTACTAAATTAGTAAAATTTCTTGTATAATAGGTACTTATTGTAAAAATGTAACTTTCTGTATAGTTTATAATCCAACAAAAAAAAGCACTACTCTAGGCTATTATTGACTTTATAGAGAAAAAAAATAGTAGGAACAAAAAGAGGCTACTGTATAGTGCATGTTCATACTTGAAAATATATCAGCGTAAAAAAGATCTCTTTCCTTTATGAAAGAGATTGAATGTAGCATCACTCAAACAGTCATTAACCTAAAAAAAAAGGTAATTTAAAATCACACTTAATAAAAATGATGATGCTTCTTGATGTAATTTTGGCAGAGCTATTGTCATCAAAAAATTTCTCATTTCAGTAAAATAAATGAGAATACAATAGTAAATGAATCCGTTGAAAATTCAGCAAACGATATGCTACCCTCAAATAGATTTTAATCCACTTGCATATGGTTTTGAAAGCAACAACTCCAAAGCTCAATTTTGACTTGGAAGGTTGAGTTTTCTTTAATTGAGAAAGGTTATTTTAATTTGGCACTTCAAATATGTATTTTCAAAGCTTCCCCGAAAAGTAATTGATTGAGAATAAAATTCTTAAAATGGCGTATTGAAATCTATGCTATTCATCTAAAGGAGGATGCCCGTGAATTTTTTCGAAATCTGAATCAAAATTTTCTCTTAGGTAGGTGTTTAATTTCTTACGATAATCATCTTTTAGCCAAGTAACAAAGTTGTGGGTACTTTTGGAGATACATTTTGCATATCGATTGATACGATCATCGATCTCCTCTCCAATTTTCTTTGCTAAAATTAAGGCATCAAAAACATCCTCGCTGTTCTCTATACACATTTTTGCATGATGAACGATGGACTTCTCCAACACTCGTTTTGAGGACTCCCCTGCTCGGATAGTGTCGATATAAACTTTTTTAACATCAAAATAGGTATCCGTAGATTTTTCAAAATCTTTCTTTAGATTCGTTGGGAATTCGTATCGAAAAGTACTTTCAATATCTTCATCTGAAAGAATTGCATCTAGGTAATAATCTGGAGATTTAAACATTTTTTGCCAGTCTAAATCTGCTCCCCATGCTCCAAAACGATGAAAATTGTTCCCTAAATCTATCACTGTAAAAGTATCTTTATTGTCTAAGATTCGAGATCCACGACCAATCATCTGATAATACAAAGTCAACGATTTTGTTGCTCTATTCAAGATAATAGATTCAATAGTAGGTTCATCAAAACCCGTGGTCAAAATACTTACCGAAGTAATGATTGCATTCGGTGTTTTTTTAAACCATTTTAAGATGAAATCACGTTCCTTTCTGGTATTTGTATTGTCTAAGTGAGCAATTGGATATCCTGCTTTCTTAAAAGCTTCAAACACTTGAATGGAAGTATTGATTCCATTATTAAAAATTAGTGTTTTCTTTCCTTTGGAACTCTCTTCATAGGCCATAATCAACTTACTCAACATATCTGAATTCGTGTAAAGATCTTCTGAAGACTTTACCGTATAGTCTCCATTGGCTCCAACTTCTAAGGACGTTAACCCTACATTGTACGAATGTAAATCTGCACTTGCCAAATAATGGTTATCTATTAAATGTTGAATGGTTTCACCAACAAATAAATCTTGATAATTCTCATACATAGGTAATTTGATATTCGAACTCAAAGGGGTCGCTGTTACTCCCAAGATAAGTGATTTATCAAAAAACTTAAAAATTTTGGTAAACGAATTGTAATGTGCCTCATCAACAATAAGCAAACCGATATCCGAAATATCTAGTTTTTCGTCATTCAACCTGTTTTTTAAGGTCTCTACCATCGCTACAAAACAGTCATAATTGTCTTGATCGTCCAATTGTGCTGTGCTATTGATGATTTTATTTTCGACTCCAAATTCTGTAAGCATATTGGAAGTTTGCTTACTCAACTCAATTCGGTGAGTCAATACCAAAACTTTCTTTTGATATCTTGAAATATAGCGTCGTACTATTTCAGAGAAGATAACCGTTTTCCCACCTCCTGTTGGAAGCTGGTATAATAAATGATAATCTTCGGGAGCATTTTCAAATCTCTGAAAGATTTCTGTAATGGCATCCTTTTGATAATTGTATAATTCTTTCCCTGAAGTGTTTTTTAACGTGCTAATTTCTGCCAAGATTTTGAAAATTTTGAAATACAAAAGTAAGGCTTAAAATAGGTTTTACACTACTTTTATTTCATTTAAATATTCTTACATTTAAATAAAAATAAATCGCTAGATTTCAAAACGATGTAACAACCTCAAAATAGCACAAAAAAATACGCTAAATACTGAGAAATTTTAAAGCTAACAAATTCCTTTTGAATGTTATATTTTGGAATACTTTTTGATGTATATTTATTAAAAATAAATGTTATGAAAAGAGTCTTTTTACTATTATTTTTAACTTTTATCAACCTTACTTTTTCACAAAGCACTTCTCAGGAAAAAGTGACTAATTTTATAAACAGTTCTCCTTATTTCACGAATAATCATGAAGAGTTATTTTTCCTTCACACCAATAAATCTGTCTATTTTTCTGGAGAAGACATCTGGTTCGCTGCTTATGTTTTAGACAAACTAAATGAAGTCCCTTCAGAAATTACAAAAAACCTACATCTCAATTTATACAACTCCTCTTTTAACCTTGTGGACAGCAAGCTATACCATGTCAATAAAGGAAAGACATTCGGTCAGTTTGGATTGTCTGAAAATCTCTCTTCTGGAATTTATTATATAGAACTAGATACAAATTGGAATAAAAATTTCAAAAAAGGAACGGTTACCAAAATTGAAATCATCAACTTAAAGGCAGTAGAAAACAACCAGTCCATCAGTAACGATTCGATTGAGGAAAATCAAAATTTTAACGAATCACTTCCCCGCTCTCAAGATGATCCAAAGATTACTCGAAACCTAACAGAATACAATTCAACACTTTTTTACCTCACAATTAACAAGGAATTGTATCAAAAATACAATGGAGAACCTCTTTTTGTAGTATTACATAAAGATAGAAGCATCAACTCTTGTGCTCTCATCGAAGTGGGCAATAAAAAAAGATATCCCATAAAATTTGCTCCAGAATTTTTATCAAATGGTGCAAATACAATTACAATATTTGATACTGCTCATACCATTATCACTAAAAAAACTTTTTGGAATTACAATTCTAAATTGGGTACCCTAGAAATTACTAAAAACAAAAAAACAAAAGACAGCCTCTTTTTAAACCTACGGGTTTTGAATAGTAGCGCTGAATCGAGACTCAGCATTTCGATACTGGATACTGACAGTGAAATCAATACTGAAGACCAAACGATTTTGAGTTCTTTTTTAGATGCTGATTATACAGAAATTTTATTGCACCAAAAAAACAACACTCTTGACGCATTTTTAAATAAAAAAGCATTTCCCCTTTCTTCGTTTCATCCAACCCATCAATACCGCTACAAAAATGAAACAGGAATCCGAATCAAGGGCAAAGTAAATTCAACTACCAAAAAACTGGAGAAATATAAGATAATGCTTTCGTCAAAAGAAAATGAACTTTTTGAAATTCAAGAAATCAATAAAGACCTTTCTTTCGAATTCGAAAATTTATATTTGACACACCCTAGCAATTTTACATTAAGCCTCATCAATAAAAAATCAGAGACGATAAAAGGTAGCTTTTATATCTTTCCAAATTACTATCATTATAAACCCAATAAGACCTTAGAAGGTGTCCGAGAGGAGAAATTAAAAATTGATAAAGACGATCCTGTTCCCGACGCAGTTCACTCAATTCGTTTGGAAGAAGATGTAGTTGAACTTGAAGCAATAGAATTCAAAACAGTTGTTGACAAAGAAAAGGAAATTAGAAAAAAATATGAAAATACCCTAGGGGCTGGCTTTACAGAATTTTATATCCCAGATGAAAACTTGGCTGCTGGAACCGATATTTTTGAATATCTCGGAAATGTACCAGGTTTAAGGGTCGTCTATGTTCCGCTTTCAAATGCACCTTTAATATTTAGTACAAGAGGTGCAAAATCGATAACTGGTTCTCAGATTGTCAATGTAAAATTAAACGGAATTCCTCTAGGAGAAGAACTCGATCCTTTAGTTGGCTTTAGAACATCCGATTTTGAAGTCATCATGGTCAATCTTTCAGGAGCTGGAGAAGGACAAAGAGGAGCGAATGGAGTTGTAAATTTAATTCAAAAAAATGTAACGAATAGCAAGAAAAGGGCAATCAGTCATGAGGTAAATCAGACCGTTATGGGCTATGAAAAATCATTACCAACCTTTGTCCAGTCTAGGATAAAATTCAACGACGAGAAATCATTAAAAACCTATAGTGTTATTGACTGGATTCCAAATTTTAAGCTTTCTTCCAATACAACAGCAGTATTGAAAATTCCATTCAATACAAATCAAAAAAATACAAAACTTAGTATTAATGGTTTTAATGATGATGGCCTGCTCATCCACACAATCATAAACATTAATGATGCTTTTAAATAAAGCGTGATAGATTTATTTCAGTAATTTCATAATGAGAAGCATGTGCAAAGGTAGCTCCGTTTCTAAGAACAATCAATTGTGGAGATTGGTGATGCACTTGAAATGAATAGCCTACTTCATCAGAGACATTTCGATAATTCAGAAGATCTAAATAGTAGATTTTTAGATTTTTGGTTTCTTCAGTCACTAATTTTTCAAATTGTTTGAGTACCATTCTACTAATTCCACAACGTGTAGAGTGTTTAAAAATAAGAACAGCTTCGTTTTCAGATTCCTTTTTTAACATCGGCAACTGGTCTAAAGAAGTTAGCGGAATCCAATTAATGAATGTTTTTGCAACTACTTTCTCTTCCTTTTTTCCATTAAAAATTCCCTCAAATAATCCCATGATCTATTTTTTTTTACTTCAAATTTGACCTCAAAGATAGGGAACTTTTTTTCAGTCAAAAAGGCAGTTAAAACAAGGCTACACAAGACAAAATGACTTGTTTTTCAGCAGTTTAAAAAACGGTATTGTAATTGCCCTTAAAAACTAAAAATGTAGAAAAAATGAATTTTAATAATTTTACAACCAAATCTCAGGAAACCATCCAATTAGCCCAACAAATTGCTCAAGAGTTTGGGAATTCTCAAATAGAAAACGAACATATTTTTAAGGCACTGACACAGGTAGATGAAAATGTTCTTCCGTTTCTCTTAAAAAAATTAAATATCAATATTGGAGTCCTCAATCAAATTTTAGACAAGCAACTCCAAAGTTTCCCAAAAGTTACAGGAGCAGAACTTGTCCTTTCGCGAGAAGCGAATAAAAGTTTGACAGAATCTTCTGTTATTGCGAAAAAAATGAACGATGAATTTGTATCCATTGAACATTTAATTTTAGCTATTTTTAAATCAAAAAGCAATATTGCACAGGTATTAAAAGACCAAGGTGTTACAGAAAAAGACTTGAAGTCTGCCATTGAGGAATTGAGAAAGGGAGAACGGGTTACATCTCAAAATGCTGAAGAAACCTATAATGCACTAAATAAATATGCCAAAAACCTCAATCAGCTAGCTCAAGATAACAAGCTAGACCCAGTAATTGGAAGAGATGAAGAAATCCGAAGATTGCTACAAATCTTGTCAAGAAGAACCAAAAACAACCCAATTTTAGTAGGAGAACCCGGAACAGGAAAAACGGCTATTGCTGAAGGTTTGGCTCACAGGATTGTAGATGGAGATGTGCCTGAGAATCTAAAAGACAAACTGATTTTCTCATTAGATATGGGAGCTTTGATTGCAGGAGCAAAATACAAAGGAGAATTTGAAGAACGCTTAAAAGCTGTTATCAAGGAAGTTACCACTTCCGAAGGAGACATCGTTTTGTTTATTGATGAAATTCATACCTTAATTGGTGCTGGTGGTGGTCAAGGAGCCATGGATGCAGCTAATATTTTAAAACCTGCACTAGCACGTGGAGAGTTACGAGCAATTGGAGCGACAACTTTGGATGAATACCAAAAATATTTTGAAAAAGACAAAGCCTTAGAGCGTCGTTTTCAAAAAGTAATGGTGGAAGAACCCGATACAGAAAGTGCAATTTCTATTTTGCGTGGAATTAAAGAAAAATACGAAACACATCATAAAGTTCGGATTAAAGACGAATCCATTATTGCGGCAGTAGAGCTTTCTCAACGCTATATCACCAACCGCTTCCTACCTGACAAAGCCATTGACTTAATGGATGAGGCAGCGTCTAAATTACGTATGGAAATCAATTCTAAACCAGAGGAATTGGATGTTTTGGATCGGAAAATAATGCAATTAGAAATCGAAATTGAGGCCATCAAGCGAGAGAAAGATGAGGCAAAATTAAAGGGACTGCGTTCCGAGTTGGCAAATTTAAAAGAAGAACGCAATGAAATGAATGCCAAATGGAAATCTGAAAAAGAAGTTGTTGACAACATTCAGAGTGCCAAACTATCCATCGAAAATTATAAAGCAGAAGCTGAAAAAGCGGAGAGAGATGGTGATTATGGAAAAGTTGCAGAAATTAGATACGGAAAAATAAAAGTAGCTCAAGAAACCTTAGAAAAGCTTCAGCTAAGTTTAAAAGAAAATCAATCTGAAAACTCGTTGATTAAAGAGGAAGTTACCTACGAGGACATTGCTGAAATCGTTGCAAAATGGACAGGAATTCCAGTGACAAAAATGATTCAGTCCGAACGGGAGAAATTGCTCAAATTAGAGACAGAATTACATCAAAGAGTCGTTGGTCAAGAAGAAGCCATAGAAGCAGTTTCAGACGCTGTAAGACGCTCTAGAACAGGACTCCAGAACCCCAAAAAACCCATTGGAAGTTTCTTGTTTTTAGGAACTACTGGTGTTGGAAAAACGGAACTTGCCAAAGCATTGGCAGCTTACTTATTTGACGACGAGAATGCAATGACTCGAATTGACATGAGTGAATACCAAGAGCGGCATTCTGTAAGTAGATTGGTTGGAGCTCCTCCGGGATATGTTGGCTATGATGAAGGAGGACAATTGACAGAAGCAGTTAGAAGAAGACCCTATTCAGTTGTCCTTTTAGATGAAATTGAAAAAGCGCACCCAGACACTTTTAACACCCTGTTGCAAGTGCTAGATGAAGGAAGATTGACAGACAATAAAGGGAGGGTTGCCGATTTTAAAAACACCATAGTCATTATGACCTCTAATATGGGAAGCCATATCATTCAGGAAAAATTTAGTGATCCAAAGGCAGATTTGGAAACGATTATCGAACAATCAAAAATAGAAGTTTTGGCATTATTGAAACAATCGGTTCGACCTGAATTTTTAAACAGAATTGACGACATCATTATGTTTACTCCTTTAAGTCATAAAGATATTTTTGAAATTGTAAAATTACAAATAGCGCAATTGAAGAAGATGATTGGGAAACAAGATATTACCATCGATGCAACCGATGAAGCCATGCAGCATTTGGCAAAGAAAGGCTACCAACCCGATTTTGGTGCGAGACCAGTAAAAAGAGTCATTCAGAAAGAAATTTTAAATCAGCTTTCAAAAGAAATTTTATCGGGCAGTATATCAACCGATAGTATTATTTTGATTGATTGTTTTAATGACCAGCTAGTTTTCAGAAATCAAACCCATTTGTTGAAAGCGGTAGAATAAGTTTATAAAATTTCTTCTGAAAAAATTATACTTGAGCATGTATGTGCTTTCAAAAGTGATGTGGTAAAAAACATCACTTTTTTATTTTTTCCTATCTTCGTTTTATACATCCATTCGAATGAAAAAAAATTTATTAGGATTCGTTTTTATCTGCATTTGCTTCTTTTCTTGTATTTCAGAAGAAACGACTACCTATTATCTAATTCGTCATGCAGAAAAAGAAAGAAAAGACACTACAAATCGAGATCCAAACTTGAACAAAAAAGGACGAGAAAGAGCTGTAAGATGGGCAAATTATTTTAAAAACATTCCCTTAGAGTCTATATATACAACCGACTATAAGAGAACTCAACAAACCGCAACCCCCACCGCAAAGACTAAAGATATTACTTTAAAACGCAATAACCCGAATACATTGTACAACTCAATTTTTCAGCTAAATACCAAAGGAAAATCAGTCTTGGTGGTAGGACACAGCAATACCACACCAGCCTTTGCAAACAGTATTTTAGGGGAAGAAAAATATCAAAACATGAAGGATGATGACAATGCTACTTTATTTATCGTCACAATAAAAGGGGATCTAAAAACAAGTACTACAGTAAAAGTCAATTAAAATTCCTTTTTTGCCACCAGTAGCATATGAGGACTGAAAGCCAAAACAGACTCATCTTTTTCTGTGAGTTCTAAAAGGGCAATTAATGTATCTTTTTTTATTGGGTTGAGCATACTGGCAAAATATTCATTATCCAACCAAATCATTCCTTCAACAGCAAATAAATTTACAATTTTCAGTCCTTGAGAAGTGAATTCTTTTTTTAATTGCTTGGGTTTATGATAAAATCCGTCAGCCAACAACCATGGGAATTCCTTTGGAGGATTGTGAACTCCCGAAGTAAGTTCTATTTTACACATTTCAAAAAATGGTTTTTTATGCACCAAGCCTTGCATTAATCCTGCCACTGTAGAAGCTGAAGAATTGATTGCAAATCCCAAAATAATACCTCCTTTTTTTAAAACTCTTTTTGCTTCACGGATGGTCTGCAAACGGTCTTCTCTTTTTTGAAGATGATATAAGGGACCGTGTAAAATGACCAAGTCGGCAATTTCATTTTTGAGATCCAATTGACGAGATTCTCCCAAAGTAACAGAAAATGGATTTTTTGATTTAAGAGCTCTTTTGTGTGCCAATTGAATATGTTTTTCTACGGGCTCTATCAAATGTACTTCATGCCCTTTTGCTGCTAACCATTCACTGTACTTACCTGTACCTCCTCCAACGTCGACTATGGTTGCTTTCGTCGTTGTAATATGCCTTTCGATGAGCGATTTAATTCGTTCAAATTCGAAAAATCCCATTCCACTATCCAAACGTGTTTCTTCGGAAGCGGTATTATAAAAATCTTCTAATTTTTTGCTAATGAGTTGTTTTTTCTTCATTTTTCTGTTGGTAGTATTATTTAAAAAGCGAGTAATGGTCCTTGAAAATGGATTCGTCAAAAATTGTAACTTCAATATCTTTTAGGACAATTTCGGAGACTTTCTGAAGTTGACCTTCTTCAAAAGCGGTATCCAAATTTATCAAAGACACCGATTCTGAAATAGGTTTGTAATTTTGATAATCTACAAAACGAATTCCATCTTTAATACACTGTTCTTTTAAAACACGAAAACGCTTTCCCCCACCATTGGTATGGTAGGAATAGGCAATATAATCGATTAAAAAATCTGTTTTTCCAATCCAATACAAAAAGACATCTTCAAAATCTTCTCCTCCGCCATCTTCAGAAAATGAAATTTCTATTTTAAAATATTCTTTCCCATTGACGAGGGCAGGTGCTAGTAATTTCTTTTGCACAGCTTTGTCATTCAAACCAAAAGGCAATACCGAAAAGTAGTGAACAGAATTCACAGAATTACCATACTTTACCGCCATACTGTCTACCACAGCTACTGGAAGCCCATTTAGAAAGCGTTGAAAACCATTATTAGAGACAACATCTTTGATTTTAGTCGCATCGGAATTAAACACTCGATCTAAAACAAAAATTCCATTTTTTCGAAAAGCAGTATAACTTTTATCCCTAAAATGAAAAGAAATCTGAGCATTCGCTACTAGATTAGCTCCTGAAAAAGCAATTGCTTTATCGATGATTTGCTGCGCTGTTAAATCTGGCTTATTTGCTTTGCATGAAAGAATCAGTACTAAAAAAAGAATCGGTAAGTAACGCATATTATTTTTTATGTTTGTCCCTAAATTGAACGCTAATTTACGCTACTTAATCGTAATCAAAATGTATATTTGTTTAAATTTATGAAGCACCGTAGTTCTTGATAAGAGTGCTCATTTAAAACATAAAAATACAATAAATCCAGTCTATGGCTGTTCAGAAAAATATAAACATCCAGAATAAAAAAGCGCGATTCGAATTTGAAATTATCGACAAATTTGTTGCTGGAATTCAATTGACTGGTACCGAAATCAAATCGATTCGCCTCAGCAAAGCAAGAATTACAGAGAGTTTCTGCGAGTTTAATGACCGTGGAGAATTGTTTGTGGTGAACATGTACATTGAAGAATATATTTTCGGACATCAATTCAACCATAAGCCTAAAAGTGAACGCAGGCTTTTGTTGCATAAGCGCGAGCTAAAAAACCTCAGGAAAGATGTAGAAGCTAAAGGGAATACAGTGGTTCCCTTGCGCTTATTTATTAATGAACGAGGCTTTGCCAAACTTGAGATTGCCTTGGCAAAAGGTAAGAAAACACATGATAAACGAGACGTTTTAAAAGACCGAGACAACAAACGGGATTTGGACAGAATAAAAAAGAGCTTCAACTAATCCTATTTTACAAAATTTACTCTTTTTTAGCAACAAAACAAGACCATGTTACGAGAAAAATTACAAAACTATCGACTTATCTTAGCCTCTGCTTCCCCAAGAAGACATCAGTTTTTTAAAGAATTACATCTAGACTTTACTGTTGAAGTTAGAGAAGTTGAAGAAATCTATCCAAAAGAACTAAAAGGAAGTCAAATCACAGATTTTTTAGCTGATTTAAAATCGAAAGCATTTACAAATCTTAAAGAAAATGAACTCGTCATTACGTCAGATACTATTGTTTGGCACGAAAACATGGCCTTAGGAAAACCAAAAAATCATCAAGAAGCTTTCGAAATGCTGAGGGCCCTTTCTGGAAGAAAACACGAGGTCATTTCATCAATTTCCATCAAAGGGAAAAACTTTCAAAAAATTATAAATGAGGTAACAGTTGTTTATTTCAAAGAGATTTCAGATGCTGAAATTAATTACTATATCAACAATTACAAACCCTTTGACAAAGCGGGAGGCTACGGAATCCAAGAATGGATTGGTTTGATCGCAATAGAAAAAATTGAAGGCAGCTTTTTTAATGTGGTGGGGCTCCCTGTACAGAAGCTCTACAAAGAATTAATGGAGCTCTAAAAAAATCCAATTATTTGCCACTCAAATCAATCCTAACGACTTGCTCACATTATGTTAAAAAGTCTTGCCGCTATTCTTACATTTCTTTTCTATAAAGAAAAATAAAAGTTTATTTTTACGGAAAATATACAACACACAACATTACAATGAAAAAATATACCTACACAGAAAAAAAAGATACTAGATCTGGTTTTGGAGATGGTTTGACAGAATTAGGAAGAACAAATCCTAATGTAGTTGCACTTTGTGCTGATTTAATCGGTTCTTTAAAAATGGATCAATTTATTGAAGAAAACCCAGAGCGTTTTTTCCAAATTGGAATTGCAGAAGCAAATATGATTGGAATCGCTGCAGGTTTAACAATTGGTGGTAAAATTCCATTTACAGGAACTTTTGCGAATTTTTCTACAGGTCGGGTATATGATCAAATTCGACAATCGGTTGCCTATTCTGATAAAAATGTAAAAATCTGTGCTTCTCATGCAGGATTGACCTTAGGAGAAGACGGTGCAACACATCAAATTTTAGAAGACATAGGACTGATGAAAATGTTGCCTATGGAATGACAGTCATCAATACTTGTGATTACAATCAAACAAAAGCAGCAACGATTGCCATTGCAGAACATGATGGCCCAGTCTATTTGCGTTTTGGAAGACCAAAAGTACCAGTATTTATGCCTGCTAACGAGAAGTTTGTTGTTGGAAAAGGAATTCAACTAACAGAAGGAACCGATGTAACCATTGTTGCTACTGGTCATTTGGTATGGGAATCATTACAAGCTGCAGAAAGATTGGAAGCAGAAGGAATCTCTGTTGAAGTGATCAATATTCACACAATCAAACCTCTAGATGAGGATATTATTTTAAAATCTGTGGCAAAAACAGGTTGTATTGTTACCGCTGAAGAGCACAACAAATTAGGAGGTTTAGGAGAAAGCGTTTCAAGAACGTTGGCCCTAAACAATCCTACTCCACAAGAGTTTATTGCAACCGATGACACTTTTGGGGAATCAGGAACTCCTGAGCAACTGATGAAAAAATACGGTTTGGATGCTGATGCAATTGTTATAGCTGTGAAAAAGGTAATTTCTAGAAAGTAATCATCTTATGGTTGTGTTAAAAGTTTAAAAATGAAAAAAAGCTTTTTCCTTTTCTGTTTGACTTTAGCGATCAGTCAAACATCTACTGCACAGCTTCAATTTGGAGTCAAAGGAGGTGTTAACTACAATCCTGGATCGATTCAAAAAATTTCTACTGATGTATTTGAGGGTGCTGAAAGTAAAACAGGATACCATGCAGGAATTTGGTTACGAGCTAAAATTCCTGTACTTGGGCTCTATATCAAACCCGAATTGGTATATACCAATTTAAAAAACGATATGACCTTTTCAATTCCTTTAGGAAATAAAAAGTCGACTGTTTTTAGTTTTCAAAAGATAGATATTCCTATATTAGTAGGAAAAAAAATATTTGGTGTTGGAAATGTGTATCTTGGTCCAAGCTTTCAATATGTTTTAAGTCAAAATTTCGACATCAATGATATTCAAAATGTACAAGGAGATGGTTTTACCCTTGGCTTACAATACGGCGGAGGCATCGAAATTGGAAAACTAGGAATTGATATTCGATGGGAAAGAGGTTTTTCTCCCCTAGAATCCAGTTTTCTTGCCAATACCACAGATGTGAAATTTGAAACACAAGTGAATCAAATGATCATTGGATTGACCTATCGATTGTAATAGTTAACATGAGATTAGAGCACTTCCTGCTCTCTACCCCTATTCTCAGAATATATATAAAATTACTCTGATGATGGAAAAGTATAAAAAAATAGTCTTCATTTTTTTGTTCTTTTGGCAATTTACTAATGGACAAACTCCCCCAATTGCTCAAAATGACACCTATAGTACAGAGACAAATACTACATTAGCTATTACTGCTCCAGGGATTTTAATAAATGATACCGATGCTGATGGAGATACTCTTGAAGTAGTAACTTTTCTGATCTATGGTACAACCTATACGAAAGGTCAAACAGCAAATATTCCCGAAGGAGAGTTTACTTTAAATGCCGACGGTAGCTTTACCTTTGTCCCCAGTCTTGACTATAGCGGCAGTGTTCCAAATATCAATTATACAATTTCTGACGGAACAGATACAGGTACAGCCATTCTAACAATTGAAATTATCAATCTATTTCCTCCGACGGCAGTAAATGACTTCGATACTGCAGAAATAAACACCACATTAAATGTTGGAGCACTAGGTGGTGTATTATCGAATGATTCAGACCTAGACAACAATGCAATCGTAGTGGAAGGATTTATTATAAACGGAACCTCCTACGCTGCTGGACAAATAGCCTCTTTTGCTGAAGGATCAATCACAATCAATACTGATGGAAGTTTTACTTTTATACCTACAAATAATTATACAGGCAATGTTCCCACAATAAATTATAGTGTTTCTGACGGAGTATTTTCTAGCACAGCTTCCTTATTTTTAACAGTAGAAAAGATTACAGACCTTTTAGAGATATCGGAATTAGAGAGTTGCAATCAAGGGTATACTGTAGACGGAGTCTATAAAATTAAATATAGTTTTGTTTTTAAAAATAGAAGTACCGCTAGAGATTATCATCCTACAAACTTGTTAAAACAAATTGATTTAACCAATGAATTACAGTCCATTTACGGTACTGGCTGTGTCCTTCTAATTGATGATGTTACGATTAGAACCAATGGAGTTCAAGATTTCATCAACAACCCCTACCCATTGGACTTCGATATCAACGCGATAAACCCTGATTTTTTAAATGGAACATCCAGTAAAATTTTTAACAGTAATGCAATCAACAATTTCATCTTGTACCCACGCCAATCTGTAAATATCGAATTTTGTGTTACTGTAGATCCTTTTTGCGGTGGAAGACCCTCTCCTACTCCTTCTGGATCTGCAATCGATTTTAATAATATCATTAGTGGTTCATCAACTAGAGGAAATTCTACCACCAATCTAATCCTTACAGATTTTCATACTACAGAAGCCGTGGTCACTGCAGGTCTATTTGTTCCAGAATCAAACCCATCTGTAAATACGGATGGAACTTTTGACTATACCAATACAGTAATCATCACCAATGAGGGTTCAACTAGGGCTGAAAACATCAATTACAATATGGGACTGGGTAGTTTTTATTCGAATGGAATTGTATTCACCAATTTAACCGTTTCACAAGTTGCAGGCCCTACTGTTAGTATTAATAACGGGTTTGACGGATATGTAAATTCTTTTTTATTAGACCCAAACAATTTTCTTGATCCTGGAGAAACCATTATCTTAGAAGTATATTCATTAACAGCTCCAATTTCATCTTCTGGATCCAACCTTTTTACTCAAAGCGACAGATCACAGACGCAAGGTCCTCTTGATGGGTTTGATGAAGCAACGGTTATAAACTCATCAGAATTTTCATATGTTGTTTGGGAAGATACTTTAGGAAATCATTTAGATAATTACTATCCCGTAACTTCTGATACAACATCGGCTTCTTCCTCTTCGCAATGTTTATGTGAGTCTATTAGTATGCAATTGAGATTTTCATCTTCTTCGACCACAGGTAAAACAATCTCAGCGATTGAAAATGCTCCCAATGGAATTTTGGAGCATGAAGAAATTACATTTCAATTGACCATCACCAATACAAGTCCACAAGTACAACTAGACAATCTTCAATTAAAAGATGACTTAAACACACTTTGTGGCGGAAATATTGTGTCTGTAAGTACCCCCTTTATTCAAAATTCTACTGCAAGCATAAATCCTCTACTAAATCCAAATTATGATGGAATCACCGAAACAAACATTTTTGATGGAACATCCGGATTGATGCTAACTGGTGAATCTATTACGGTTCAATTTACCGTTGTTTTTAATGAAGATTGCATCAACAACAATATTGCTATTTTTTCAGCAACCAATCCATTAGGGATTACAATTAGTTCGGCCAGATCTGTCACTGTTGATGTTTCAAGTGATACGGATAAGGATGGAATTTCCAATGCAAATGACATTGATGACGATAACGACACGATTCCAGATACTGATGAATACAATGGATTGAATCCACTAGATGATGATGATGCTGATTTTATCCCTAATTATAGAGATCCTGATTTTGGTGTTGATGCAAACCGAGATGGGATTATTGATTTGTTTGATTTTGATAATGATGGTGTTCCCAATCATTTTGATTTAGACAGTGATAATGATGGGATTTTAGACATTGTTGAAGCAAATAATGCAACTAGAGACACTGATCGTAATGGGAGAACTAATTCTGCTATTGGAGCAAACGGTCTTGATAATAATTTAGAAAACAACGATTCGTTTAGTGCTCTCATTACATATAGCATTCCAAATACAGATGGAACTGGAAATTCAAATTTTATTGATATTGACGCAGATGGCGACGGAATAGTAGATCATATAGAAGCACAAGCTACCGACACCTATACAGCTCCCAATAATGAGGTGGATGCTATGGGTATCGATACTGCATTCCCAAATGGAATTGCCCCCCAAGATACAGAAAACGATGGTGTTTTTGATTATATCGATTTCAATTCTGACAATGATGTTCGAGATGATCAAATTGAAGGCTGGGATTTTAATAATGATGGAATTGCAGAAACTATTGCTTTAAATATTGATACTGATAACGACGGTCTTGATGATGCCTATGACACTAATGATGGAGTGACCAACCCAACAAATGGTCAGGTCCCAACAGACTTTCCAAATGTAGACAATACAGATACTTCTGAAAGGGATTGGAGAGAAATTATTGCCATTGTAGTACTGATCAGTGATGTTGCTGAAACCGAAGGAGCAGATCTACGCTTTACCATTACTTTAGTCACCAAAAATACCCCTTCAATTCGAGTACAAAGTGCCACTCCAATAGACATTAACTTTTCTAATGTGAATGGAACAGACACCACAGATCAATATTCAGAAGCAACTACTCCATACGATTATGATTCAATAAGCACCACCGTTAGCATACCTCCATTTACTGATACGGGTCAATTAATCGTAGCATCTATAGATGATAACATCTTTGAACTTAACGAATTATTTACAGTGAACGGCACTATTACTTCCAACAATACCATTAATTCGGATATCAAAGGGATTGGAACTATTATTGATAATGATAGTCCTCCTACTATTTCAATGAACAATTCAATAGAAAACGAAGGTGTGGATTTGGATCATACCATTACCCTGAGTCACCCTTCTTCAACTCCAATTCAAATTGATATACAAACAACAGATAACACTGCAATAAGTCCCGGTGACTATACCTCTATAAATCAAAACATTACAATTCCAGGAACTGTAGACCCAACCAAGGCAAACACACAAGCAACTTTCAGCATTCCTACCTTAATTGATAATATAAATGAAGCAGATGAAGAATACTTATATGTCATTGGGGCAGTTACTACAGGAAGTGTTGCTATAGAAGACCTTGACAAAAAAGGAACCATTTTAGATATTGATCCTTATCCTATCATTCATATAGACGATGAATTGACAGTAGAAGGAACGCCTATGCTATTTACAATACGTTTTCTAAATCCCGATTTAGAACCGCTTCAAAATTATTTACCCATCAATTTAGAGATTGAAACAAGCAACCAAACAGCTCTTGCTTCAGAAGATTATCAAGCAGTAGTTAACACCTTTATCGTTCCAGCTTTCACAACATCTATTACCTTAAAGGTGGAAACACTCAATGATCTATTGAATGAGGATACAGAAACATTTTTATTAAGAGTTACTGACCGCTCCCCTTTCTCCTTAGCTGTAGGATCAGCAACAGGGTTTATAAGAGATGATGATTTCCCAAATTTATTTTCACCCAACGCTGACGGAAAAAGTGATGTTTTCAAAATAGGAGGAATTGAACATTTTCCAAATTTCAGACTGGTCATCATTGATCGATGGGGTAGTGAGGTATACAATTATAGTAACGAGGGAAAATCATCTCCAATATGGTGGGATGGAACCCACAACGGAAAACCAGTAATTGAAGGAGTTTATTATTATACCTTAGAGTATAATGACGGAATGACTGCACCAAAAAGAAGTTTTATTCAATTAATCCGATGATCAAAAAAAGAAAACAGATAACTCCTAGTCTTGTAAGTGGCTTTTTCCTTCTATTGCTAAATAGTATTAGCTACTCGCAACAAACTCCACATTATTCACAATATGTGTACAATATGGAGATCTTAAACCCAGCCTTTGTAGGTGCAAAAGCTGATCTTAGCATTTCTCTTTTATCTCGTCAACAATGGATTGGAGTCGAGGGAGCTCCAGAAACCAATACGTTTTCTATTAGTGAAAGAATGAAAGATGGATTCAGTTTGGGAGTTACGATAATCAATGATCAGTTGGGCTTATTCAAAAGTAATAATGTGAATATTGATGCATCTTATACCATTCCAACTTCACAATATGGAAGAGTCTCATTTGGGTTAAAAGGGGGTTTGGCTTTTTTTAACAATACGACGGATCTCGCGATTACTCCAGATAACGATGTTTATCCTTCAATCAAGGGAAAGTATCCAACTATTGGATTTGGGGGGTTGTATTATGACAATCGTTTTTTTGTTGGACTCTCAATTCCAAACATTTTAAATTCCTCCTCATTTAAAATCATCGAAACCTCTGGTACTACAGATTTTAATCATGCAAATTACTTTTTGAGCGTAGGATCAATTTTCAATATTACTGAAAAAATACTTTTTAAACCCTCAACGTTAATAAAATATACTCCTTCTTTACCAGTTTCAATTGATCTGAATTCAAATTTTATATACAACAAAAGGATTGAAACGGGTGTTTCCTATCGATACAAAAATTCTATAAGTGCTTTAGCGGCACTCATCATAAACGAAAAGTTCAGAATTGGATATTCATACGAGTATCAACTCGCAAGTTATGGTCCCAATTTTAGTTCTCACGAAATCATGCTTCGAGTTGACTTCACATTAGAACGAAATACGCGTTGGTTATTTCACAACAGATGCTATTTTTAAATATTTAAAAAAGTAAAACTGAGTATTGCAATACGGAATTTAAAAACTAGCAGGCACAAAAAAAACCGATACTTTGGGTATCGGCTTTTAAAATCTATATGAAATGTAAAGGATTATTTACCTTCTTCCATTTTCTTTTTTAAGGCTGCAAGTCCTCCAATATCACCTAATGTGGTTTTTTCAGCATCAGCAGATTTCTTTGCTGCAACTTTGATATTCTTTCTTTCCTGCACTTTAAAGATCGAGGTATGAGAAACAACAACTCTTCTGTATTCTTTAGAAAATTCTAAAACAATAAATTCTGTTTTGTCTCCTTTTTCTAATTTAGAACCATCTTCTTTTTCTAAGAAACGACTTGGTGCAAAACCTTCTACTCCATCAGCAAAAGTAATAACTGCTCCTTTATCATTCTTTTCTTTGATTGTTCCTTCATGTTTAGAATCGATTGCATACGTAGCTTCATGTGCATCCCAAGGATTATCTTGTGTTTGCTTATGACCTAAGTTTAACTTTCTATTTTCAACATCTAATTCTAATACTTGAACTTCCAATTTATCACCAACAGTTACGAAATCTGATGGATGTTTGATCTTCTTAGTCCAAGATAAATCAGAGATATAAACCAAACCATCAATTCCTTCTTCTAGTTCAACAAATACACCAAAATTTGTGTAATTACGTACTGTTCCTGTATGTGTAGTTCCTACTGGATATTTGGTAGTAATGTCTGTCCAAGGATCTGGATGTAATTGTTTGATCCCTAAAGACATTTTACGGTCTTCTCTATCCAAAGTTAAAACTTGCGCTTCTACTTTATCACCCACTTTTACGAAATCTTGTGCAGAACGCAAGTGCGTTGACCATGACATTTCAGAAACGTGAATTAATCCCTCTACTCCTTGTTCTACTTCTACAAACGCTCCATAATCGGCTAAAACAACAACTTCTCCAGTAACTTTATCTCCTACTTTTAAAGTCGTGTCTAAAGCTTCCCAAGGATGAGCTGATAATTGTTTCAATCCTAGTTGGATTCTTGATTTGTTATCGTCAAAATCTAAAATAACAACATTTAATTTTTGATCTAATTCAACAACCTCATTAGGATGATTGATTCTTGACCAAGATAAATCAGTAATGTGAACCAATCCGTCTACACCACCTAAATCAACAAAGACTCCGTAAGAAGTAATGTTTTTAACAACACCTTCTAATACTTGTCCTTTTTCTAATTGACCAATAATCTCTTTCTTCTGAATTTCGATATCTGCTTCAATTAATGCTTTGTGAGAAACTACAACGTTTTTAAATTCGTGATTGATTTTCACAACTTTGAATTCCATTGTTTTTTCTACATATTGATCGTAATCTCTAATTGGCTTCACGTCAATTTGAGAACCTATAGTAAGAATGCTTCGATTCCGAAAACATCAACAATCATCCCCCCTCTAGTTCTGCACTTAACAAATCCGTTAACTACTTCTCCAGTTTCATGAGCATTGTTTACTCTTTCCCAAGCCTTAATTACTCTTGCTTTTTTGTGTGATAATACTAATTGTCCAGAAGAATCTTCTCTTTTGTCAACCAATACTTCTACTTTATCTCCTTCTGCTAAACTTTGGTTGTAACGAAATTCATTTAAAGAGATTACTCCTTCAGATTTAGAATTGATGTCGATGATCGCATCTCTGTCTGTAATTCTAATTACAGTTCCTTCGATTACATCACGTTCGTTTACAAAACCTACGGTTCCCTCTAAGGCTTTTTCAAATTCTACTAATTTTGCTTCATCAACAGCTTCAATACCTTGTTCGTATTTGTGCCAGTTAAAATCAGCTAAAAATTGTTCTGGATTTACAGTTTCAACAACTGTTTCTTGTACTTCAGTAGCAACTACTTGCTCTTCAGTGTTTTTTGTTTCTTCAGACATGCCTGAAAATAATTTTTGTATCTTATTGTTTTTCAGATTTTTAACGATAAAAACGCAAAGAGTTGTTTTTATGAAATGATTTTTTTACTCCTTTTTTAAATCTGTTACCGTAAAAAGGAGTGCAAATTTACAAAAATAAGTTGATTTTTAAGGAATTAGAATTAGTTTATTATTCTTTTTTTCTTGCTATTCAAAAAACTACCTTTGCATTTTTAAAACCTTTTGGAGGATCGTATTGACAATGGATAAGAAAACACAAGATTTAGTAAATAAAGGCATCATGCTTCCATTAATGGAAGAATTTTATACAATTCAAGGCGAAGGTTCTCATACCGGAACTGCAGCTTATTTTATTAGAGTTGGGGGATGTGATGTGGGATGTCATTGGTGCGATGTAAAAGAAAGCTGGAACGCAGAATTACACCCACCTACTTTGGCCGATACCATTGTACAAAATATCACCAAACACGCCAATACTGTAGTCATTACGGGTGGCGAACCCTTAATGTGGTCTATGGATTATATTACAGAATTACTCCAAAAAAACAATATCAAGACGCACATAGAAACTTCTGGCGCCTACTCCTTTTCGGGGAAATGGGATTGGTTCTGTTTGTCTCCTAAAAAAACAAAATTGCCCTTAGCGGAAGTCTATAAGGAAGCAGATGAATTAAAAATGATCATCCACAACAAATCTGATTTTGATTTTGCTGAAGCTCAAGCTGCGAAAGTGGGTGAAAAATGTCAACTCTTCTTACAACCCGAATGGAGCATGAAAGAAAAAATGACCCCACAAATTGTTGACTACGTGATGGCAAATCCAAAATGGAAAATATCGCTTCAAACACATAAATACTTAAACATTCCATAATCTTTTATCGTAGTAAGAATCTAGGATACAGAACTATTTTAAGAAAGTTTACTTGTTACCAATGCATATATAAGATCAAACTGTTCTTGTAAACCCATATCAGAATTGTCGATTTCTATTGCATCATCAGCTTTTGAAAGTGGGGAATCTTCTCGCGTTGAATCTAAATGATCTCTTTCTACCACATTGTGCAAAATAGCTTCATACTCTACTGAGTCTCCTTTTTCTATCAACTCTTTATAACGTCTTTGCGCTCTTTTTTCTGCTGAAGCAGTCATAAAAAGCTTTAGTTCTGCATCTGGAAAAACTACAGTACCAATATCTCTACCGTCCATAACAATACCTTTGTGCTTTCCCATATCTTGTTGTTCATGTACTAATTTTTTTCGTACCGAAGAAATTGCAGAAACTTTACTAACCAATTGAGAAACCTCTAATGATCTAATTTCATTTTCAACATTCACTCCATTCAAGTACATTTCAGCAAATCCAAGATTTGCATTGAATACAAAACTCAATCGAATAGAAGGTAAATGCTTTT
>NZ_CP136415.1:255000-1867500 GCF_032758595.1 Polaribacter sp. HL-MS24
GTTTAAAAATATTGGCGGTGGTATTATACCAAAATGCATTCCACCCACTTCGCAATCCTTTGATATTGTGAAAAGCGGTTTTCCCTGTTTGCCGATGAATCAACTTTATCAAAATCCTTCCCTCAGTAGTTGTCATCTTTTTGATTTGATCTGCAAACTCTCCTTCTACATAGTCTTGTATTTTTCGGGTATACCTCTTCCTCTTGGACTTGGATTTAATTCTAGAAAGTCGGGCATTTAGTGAATCTAACCTTGTTGCTGCTAATTTTGCAAAGGGATAAGACTTAAACACTTTACTTTTGAACCAAAAATAATATCGAATATCTTCATTAGATTTGAACTTCCTTTTTGGTAAAAGCACAAACTCATTCAATTTAATAACCGCAGTATCTCCGGGCTTCACCAAAATATATTCATCCAGAGATTTTGGCAAGGAATCTTGTTCTCTTTTTTGTGAAAAAGTGAAGCCCCAGCTGAATAAAATAAATATGTATATGAGTTTTTTTACCAAAGGTTTTAAAATAAGTGTAAATATACTCGTTTTATAAAAACAAAAAGAGGTTGTCGAAAAGGTTTTACCTCATCAATCTGAACTCGTTTCGGATACAAAAAAGTTCATAGTAACTATTTATAGACAGCTAATACACAATGCTCGATTTGGAATTCTTATACAATCAATAACTTTTATTACAAGTTTTTAATCTTTCTTTCATTAGAACTTAAAAATCGATTATTTTTACGCAGAAGAAATAGGTCTTGTTCAAAACGAATTGTTTTTAACAAATCCATTTCACATTTAACTTTATAAAATTATCTATGGCAAAAAAATCAATATTGACTAAAAAATCCATTTCATTTTTAGAAAAATACCTAAACAATGCAGCCCCAACGGGTTATGAATGGGAAGGTCAAAAAATTTGGATGGAATATCTTACACCTTATGTAGATGAATTTATTACCGATACTTACGGAACTGCAGTAGGCGTCATCAATCCAGCGGCAAAATACAAAGTGGTTATTGAAGGACATGCAGATGAAATTTCTTGGTATGTCAACTATATCTCTGACAACGGATTGATTTATGTGATTCGAAATGGTGGTTCGGATCATCAAATTGCACCGAGTAAAATTGTAAACATTCATACCGATAAAGGAATCGTAAAAGGAGTGTTTGGATGGCCTGCAATACACACACGAAATAAAGCAAATGAGGAAGCACCAAAACCAGAAAATATTTTTATTGATACGGGTTGTGCAAGCAAAAAGGAAGTAGAAGCTTTGGGGGTTCATATAGGATGTGTTATTACCTATCCCGATGAATTTCACATTTTAAATGGTGACAAATTTGTTTGTAGAGCTTTGGACAACAGAATGGGCGGATTTATGATTGCCGAAGTAGCACGTCTTTTAAAAGAAAACAACAAAGTACTGCCTTTTGGATTGTATATTACCAATTCCGTACAAGAAGAAATTGGGTTGCGTGGGGCAGAAATGATCACTCACAGAATTCAGCCAGATGTTGCCATCGTTACCGATGTAACCCATGACACCACAACACCAATGATTGATGTAAAGGTAGCTGGACATTTAGAATTAGGAAAAGGTCCTGTAATTGCCTATGCGCCTGCGGTACAACAAAAATTACGCGATTTAATTACAGAAACTGCGACAGCTAATAAGATTCCTTTTCAACGTTCTGCATTGTCTAGAGCCACAGGAACTGATACCGATGCTTTTGCCTATAGCAATGGAGGTGTTGCTTCTGCCTTGATTTCTTTGCCACTAAGATACATGCACACCACAGTTGAAATGGTACATCGAGATGATGTTGAAAATGTAATTAAAATGATCTACGAAACCTTATTAAAAATTGAAGACGGAGAAACCTTTTCATATTTCAAATAATTAATTTAATGACATGAGTTCCACAAATTCTCACTCCATTATATAATGAGCATTTGTGGAAGTCCTGTTTTTTTTTACCATGGACGAGCTTATTGATATTTTAACTCCCGAAGGAATTCCAACGGGTACAACAGCGCTAAAATCGGAAGCACACGCTCATGGTTGGTTTCATGCTACCGTTCATATTTGGTTCTACACTGCCGATAAAAAAATTCTACTTCAAAAAAGAGGCAGCCACAAAAAAGTTTTTCCAGGTCTGTGGGACATTTCTGTCGCTGGTCATATTGGAGCTGGAGAATCGATATTGAACTCTGCACAAAGAGAAATTTTTGAGGAAATTGGCTTAGAGATTCATCAAAACGATTTGATCAAGATCGGAACAAGAAAACATCAAGTTGCACATGAAAATGGAATTCTTGACAATGAGTTTCATCATGTCTTTATTGCGGAATTAAAAATTCCACTCTCTAGTTTATCAATTCAAAAAGAGGAAGTAGATGCTATTGAACTTTTTGACCTTTCCATCTTAAAAGATACGAAAAACCTCGAAAACGTGTTGCTCCCGAGGTTTCATGATTATTATTGTTCTGTACATGACGAAATTTATTTGAAAGGATTTCATCTTGAGGCCTAATGGAATCGGCACTCCCCAATTTATTTACAATCTATTTTCAATAATACTCTCTACCACTTCTGGATTCAACAAGGTAGAAATATCTCCGATACTCTCCATTTCATTGGCTGCGATTTTTCGTAAAATTCGACGCATAATTTTCCCTGAACGGGTTTTTGGTAAGCCTTCGGTAAACTGAATTTTGTCTAATTTTGCAATAGGTCCAATATGCTCTGTGATGATTTGATTAATCTCCTTTCGTAAATTATCGGGATCTCGCTCTTGACCTGTATCTTTTAAGATTACATATCCATACAATGCACTTCCTTTGATATCGTGTGGAAAACCAACAATGGCCGATTCTACTACTTTTGGGTGTTCGTTAATCGCATCTTCGATAGGCGCTGTTCCCAAATTGTGTCCCGAAACAATAACGACATCGTCTACCCTACCCGTAATTCTGTAATACCCAACCTCATCTCGCAAAGCACCGTCACCCGTAAAATAGTTATTTTTGTATGCTGAAAAATAAGTTTCTTTATAACGTTGGTGGTTTCCCCAAATGGTTCTAGCAATACTTGGCCAAGGAAACTTAATACAAAGTCTTCCTTCTGCTTGACCTCCCTTCAATTCATTTCCATTTTCATCCATTAAACAAGGTTGAATGCCAATAAAAGGCAACGTTGCATAGGTCGGTTTTGTCGGAGTAATGTAAGGAATTGGAGTAATCATCATGCCGCCTGTTTCAGTTTGCCACCAAGTATCAATAATGGGACTTTTCTTCTTTCCAACATTATCGTTGTACCAGTGCCATGCTTCTTCATTTATCGGTTCACCTACAGATCCTAATACCTTCAGTGAAGACAAATCGTATCGATCTACAAAATCAGTTCCATATTTTGCCAACGCTCTAATAGCAGTCGGAGCTGTATAAAATTGGTTGACCTTGTGTTTTTGAACTACTTCCCAAAAACGCCCAAAATCAGGATAACTCGGAACCCCTTCAAAAATGACCGAGGTAGCTCCATTGGCCAGAGGACCATATACAATATAGGAATGTCCTGTGATCCAACCAATATCTGCAGTACACCAGTAGACATCATTTTCTTTGTATTGAAATGCATTTTTAAAAGTATAAGCCGTATAGACCATATAGCCAGCGGTGGTATGCACCATCCCTTTAGGCATTCCTGTTGAACCTGAAGTGTATAAAATAAAAAGGGGGTCTTCAGCATCCATAATTTCTATAGGACACACGGTAGCGGCTTTGTCCAAAAGAGGTTGAACCCAAAAATCACGCCCAGACTTCATCTGAATTTCAGAGTGAATTCGCTTCACGACCAACACAGAATCTACAGTGGTACATTTTTCCAAGCCTTCATCAACAATTCCTTTTAAGTCGATGGTTTTATTTCCACGATAAGCCCCGTCTGAGGTGATGACCATCTTGCAATCGGCATCATTTATTCTTGTTGCCAAAGCGGTAGATGAAAATCCGGCAAACACAACAGAGTGAATGGCACCAATTCTGGCACATGCCAAAACAGCGATAGACAGTTCTGGAATCATGGGTAAATAAACACATACACGATCTCCTTTTTGAATCCCTTTGGACTTTAAAACATTTGCAAATTGATTGACCCGAACAGAAAGTTGGTTGTATGTAATATGCTCTGCGGGTTCATTTGGATCATTGGGTTCAAATAAAAGCGCAGTTTTTTCTCCACGAGTAAGCAAATGCCGATCAATACAATTCTCTGTTATGTTAAGCTTTGCTCCTTGAAACCATTTTACGTCTGGTTTTTCAAAATCCCATTCCAAGACAGAATCCCATTTTTTGCGCCAAACAAAATTTTCTTCAGCTAGCTCTTCCCAAAATTTTTCAGGATGATTGATCGATTTTCGATACACTTGAAGATACTCTTCCAAATGTTTAATGTGATAATTACTCATAATATTTTTTTGGGCAGGTAATAAAGTCTAAAAATATAAAATTATATTTGTTTTATGAATTATTTACTTCTTTTTGAATCAATTCTAAATCATTGGCATCTTATTCTCATATTTTTCTCAGTAGCGATTTTGTATTCTTCTGTTGGATTTGGGGGAGGATCTAGTTATTTGGCCATTTTAGCTTTTACAGGAATTGCCTTCACACAAATAAGAGCAACTGCCTTGTTGTGTAATATTATAGTCGTTTCAGGAAACCTATTCATCCTACATCAGCAAAAAGCATTCCCTTGGAAAAAAATATTTCCCTTGGTGCTTTGCAGTGTTCCATTGGCATATCTTGGAGGAAAACTTGCCATCAATCAACAGCTCTTTTTTGTTTTATTAGGAATTACATTGCTTTTTGCAGCCATTTCTATGTGGATTTCCAAACGGTATCTATCCTCCACAAAAAACACAAAACCTCTAAGCTGGGTGAAAAGTTCGAGCTACGGAGGGCTTGTAGGTTTTATTTCTGGAATGGTGGGTATTGGAGGAGGCATCTTTTTAGCCCCTCTACTCCACCTAACCCATTGGGAAACTCCAAAAAAAATTGCTGCAACTGCCAGTTTCTTTATTTTAGCAAATTCGATTGCAGGTCTATTAGGTCAATATCAGCACCCAGATTTTTATATTGATTGGAACTTGACCATTGTTCTACTTACAACGGTTTTAGTGGGAGGACAAATTGGAATCCGTATCAGCAACAGCCTTTTGACTCCCATACAGTTGAAAAAAGCAACTGCAATTTTGATTGGATTGGTGAGCCTTCGAATTTTATTGAAATATCTCTAGATTACAACAAACGAATTGCGGTAAGAATCAGCTCCCTATAGGATTTCACAATAAGTTGAATAGAAATTTTTAAAACTGACTGAGTGCCTTAAAGACCATTCTTTTTAAAGAATCGACGCTTTTGGGACCAATTCAGAGAGACTGTCTTTCAGTCGTTTTTTAAGAATGGCGAGGATCCGTTTGTTGAATTCTGATGAATTTTCTTTATAAATCTCAAGTTCTTCCATTGTAAATTGACCGATAATGACTCCGATCAACCTATTTTTAAAGGCTAGGTCTTTGGACAAGGCACTTTCAATAAATCTCTTGATTCGTTGTTCACTAGTTGTCTGTAAGTCGGTTTTTCTAGTAAATGCATAGGTTTTAAAAAGAGCAATCAAAAGATAATGTTGCAATTTTATGATTTGTCGTAAAGTTTCGTTTTGAAACTTTTCCTCAACACTACATTTATCAGTTTCTTCAATTGTTGGCAAAACGGGGCGTAAGTCTTTTCTGGCATCCATAGGTTATGAGGGAATTTCTAAATTTTCAATTTCATGTTGATAATCATATTGCAAGTCTTCATGTAAGGTTCCAACTGCTTTCTTAATCATCCTCAGTTGAGTTTGATATACATTCAACAAACGGGAACTCTTTTTGATGGAAGGAGAAAAATTTTTTAATTTTCGACAATAATAAATTAGCAACTCTGCTTCTGTTTCTTTCTTTTTTGAATACCGAATATACTTTTTAATCAAGGTCAATATTTTACGAGCACTTTTTCGGATATAAAAGAAATTTTTGGTATTGATCTCATCAAAAAGAAGGTCCATCTGACTTTTAACACTTTCAATATAAGAGGCTTCGTCATGAGATTCAAACATCAAATACGTAAGTAATTCTTTATTTTCTTTTTTAAATTTTGACAAATGCAAGCAGAGCACCATCAATTCATTGGCTGATTTGTGTGATAACTCGTCTTTTAGTTTTTTTAAAGGAACTGCTTTCATTGTCGGTCGTTTCGAAGAGAATAAAATTAGAGAGTGTCCGAAAAAGTTTTGTCTCATCAAACTAAACTCGTTCTGGGTTCAAAAACAAATTGATTTACAGTAAACTAGGATCCGAAAACACATATCCCACTACTTCTGGTCAAACAGCCTTTTTATATCAAATCTACTTTAAAACATTATTCTTGAATACTAGGTACTGAAACCATTTCATCAACTTCTTGATCATAGTCTACACCCGGTACTTTAAAACCAAATAAGTTGTAAAAATCAGTACTATACCCTTCCAAGTCTCCAATTGAAGCAAGATTTTCTGTAGTCGCTGATTCCCAAAGCTGAACCACTTTGGTTTGAATATCTTCACGCATCTCCAAATCATCAATTCGAATTCTTCCTTTGCTGTCTAATGACAAATCACCACCAAACAACCGCTGACTATACAATCGCTGAATTTGTTCGATACATCCTTCATGAACACCCTCTTCTTTCATGGTTTTGTACAATAAAGAAATGTACAATGGAATTACTGGAATTGCTGAACTAGCTTGAGTAACTAAGGCTTTGTTCACCGATACATATGCATTTCCATTGAGTGCTTTTAAATCGTTGGCAATAATAAATGCCTTTGCTTCCAAATCGTCTTTGGCAGCACCAATGGTTCCATTTCTATAAACAGGTTTTGTAACTTCTGGACCGATATACGAATAGGCAACCGTTTGTACTCCATCTGCCAAAACGTTTGCTTCTTTCAAAGCATCCATCCACATTTTCCAATCTTCACCTCCCATAACCGTTACGGTATTTTCAATATCATCTCCCTCAGCAGGATTGATTGAAATTTCAGAGACCTCTCCTGTATGGAAATCTACTGTCTTGTTGGTAAAAACCTCACCTATAGGTTTTAAAACCGACTTGAAACGTTCTCCTGTGTTTGGGTGAGTTCGAACTGGGGACGCCAAACTATAAATAATCAAATCAATTTGTCCTAAATCTTCTTTGATCAAGTTGACTACTTGCTCCTTAATTTCGTTCGAAAAGGCATCTCCGTTGATACTTTTTGCATACAAACCTGCTTTGTGGGCTTCTTGTTCAAATGCAGCTGTATTGTAAAAACCTGGAGACGCTGGTCGGTTAGGACTTGCTGGCTTATCGAAGAACACTCCTATGGTTGCTGCATCCGAACCAAAGGCACTGGTAATTCTAGAAGCTAGTCCAAAACCGGTTGATGAACCAATGACCAATACTTTTTTGGCACCGTCAATTTTTCCTTTTGAAGTTACATATTCAATCTGATTTTTAACATTTTGAGCACATCCTATTGGGTGTGATGTCAAACAAATAAATCCTCTTGTTCTTGGTTCTATAATCATGGGTTGCTGTTTAATACTGAAGGGGAAAGCCACAAAACTCATTCTTCTTGTGAGTTCCCCTGCTGATTGCTACTATTTATAATTAATGAGACTTTAAAAATGCAGTCACATTTTGTTCAATTCTATCTAAAACGTTCTCGGTCGATGCTTTGACAAAAGCTTCACCTGTAATTTGTTCGTACAATTCAATATAGCGATTCGAAATTTCGGTAATTTTTGCATCCGACATTTCAGGAATAGCTTGTCCTTCTTGTCCTTGAAAACCGTTTTCAATTAACCACTGACGTACAAACTCTTTAGAGAGTTGTTTTTGGGAGCTCTTATTTGCTTGGCGCTCTGCATATCCGTCTGCATAAAAATACCGAGATGAATCAGGAGTATGAATTTCGTCAATCAACACAATTTTTCCTTCTTTAGTTTTTCCAAATTCATATTTGGTATCCACCAAGATCAAACCTCGTGAGGCCGCAATTTCGGTACCTCTTTGAAACAATTTCCGAGTGTAATCCTCCAAGACCAAATAGTCTTCCTCAGAAACAATTCCATTGGCTAAGATGGCTTCTCGGGTGATGTCTTCATCATGATCTCCATTATCTGCTTTGGTTGATGGGGTAATAATGGGAGTAGGAAATGGATCGTTTTCCTGAAGGCCTTCTGGCATAACGACTCCACAAAGAACTCGTTTTCCTGCCTTGTATTCTCTGGCTGCATGTCCCGACATGTATCCACGAATGACCATTTCTACCTTAAAGGGCTCGCATAAATGACCAATAGCGACATTTTCATCTGGTGTTGCTAGCAGCCAATTGGGAACGATATCTGCTGTATCATGCAACATTTTGGTTGCAATTTGATTTAAAATTTGCCCTTTGAACGGAATTTGACGGGGAAGAATGACATCGAATGCTGAAAGTCTATCTGAGGCGATCATTACTAAAAGGCGATCATCAATAGTATAAACTTCTCTTACTTTCCCTTTATAAACCTTTTTTTGTTTGGGAAATTGAAAGTTGGTATCGTTGATTGTATTCATGAATTGTGATGTTGTGCGATTTTTTTGCGACAAAAATAGTCTTTAATTCTAAAATAGAAAGCACTCCGTTAAAAATTCCATTGAAATGCCTCTAAAATAAAGCCTATTTTCTGAAGGGATCATTTTATAAAATTAGCCCCACTTTGTATTCAAAATAATGGAGCTAGTCAGCAAAAACTGGCGCTTTCAATTAAGTAGTTTCAATGGATTGATAGGCCGATATAATTCTTTTCACCAATGGGTGTCGAACAACATCATTGTCATCTAAATAAACTTGTGCAATGCCTTTAATGTCTTTCAATGCCAAAAGAGATTCTTTCAATCCTGAAACTTGTTTTCTGGGTAAATCGATTTGTCCAGGATCTCCATTAATGATGAACTTAGCGTTCTTTCCCATACGAGTCAAAAACATTTTCATTTGATTGTGAGTGGTATTTTGGGCTTCGTCTAAAATCACAAAAGCATTGTCGAGGGTTCTTCCCCTCATAAAAGCCAAAGGAGCAATTTGAATCACACCTTTTTCTAAGTGTGATTGCAACCTTTCATGAGGAATCATGTCTCGCAAAGCGTCATACAAAGGCTGCATATAAGGGTCTAGTTTTTCCTTTAAATCCCAAGGCAAAAACCCTAAATTCTCACCCGATTCTACAGCGGGTCTGGTCAAAATAATTTTTCGAACCTCCTTTTCTTTCAATGCCTTTACAGCAATTGCTACGGCAGTGTAAGTTTTTCCAGTTCCAGCAGGGCCCACAGCAAATAGCATATCGTTTTTTTGAATGAGTGAAACCATTTTCCGCTGATTTGCAGTCTGTGGCTTAATCAGTCGACCGCTCACCCCATGTAGCAAAACATCCTTGGCATTGAAAGCAGCTGCCAATTTTTCTTCTTTCCCGTTGGAAGTCAAAATACGGTCAATGCTATTTTCATCTAACTTATTATAGCGATGAAAGTATTTGATCAGTTGTTCTAAGCGACTTTCAAATTCATCTAACAACGCAGATTCTCCATAAATTTTTAGCTGTGCTCCCCTAGCAACTAATTTAATTTTTGGAAAATATCTTTTCAATTGCTCGACGGTACTGTTGTGTGCCCCAAAAAAATCTTTAGGGTCAATTTCTGTTAACGTAATGATTCTTTCGTTCAAATGTTTTATTTTTTTTTTAGAAAAAGTGTGTTCGAATTATTCAACTAAAAATAGTAATTAAAATTAGTAAATTGATTAGATTTGCGTAAAATAGTGAACAACTTTTACACAATTCATTAACAGCAAATTTTTCAATGTCGTTTATCACTTTAACTACAGATTTCGGTACAAAAGATCACTTTGTTGGGGCTGTAAAAGGTGCAATTTATTCTGAGCTAGAAAATGCTAAAATTGTTGATATCACACACGAAATTTCTCCATTCAACATTACCGAAACGGCGTATATTTTAAAAAATTCTTACAAAAGTTTTCCCGAAGGAACCATCCATATTATTGGCGTTGACTCTGAATTGAGCGACTCTAACAAACACATTGCTTTAGAATTGGACAATCATTTTTTTGTATGCCCCGACAACGGATTGATCTCTATGATTGCTTCTGAAATCAATCCTACAAAAATTGTAGAAATCAATATTCATGATCGGATTGAAAGCAGTTTCCCTGTTTTGGATGTTTTTGTGCAAGTTGCCTGTTTTATAGCACGAGGAGGAAATTTAACTGTGATTGGAAAAGAGATTAAAACCTATAAAAAATTAATTGAAATTCAGCCAAAAGTAAATCAAGCACAAACTCAAATTATTGGTGGAGTCATTTATATTGATAATTATGGAAATGTAATTACCAACATCAAACAAAAAATGTTTCAAGAAGTTGGGAAAGGCAGAAAATTTAAAATTACTGCAACCCGATATTCTTTTGAAAAAATTTACAGCAAGTACAATGAAATTAAAGGAAATTCTTCTGAAGATCTTAATTTTGATGGCAGTAAATTAGCAATTTTCAATTCTGCAGGTTACCTAGAAATCGCTTTATATCGGAGTAATTTGAATACAGTTGGTGGGGCTTCTACCCTATTGGGATTGGAGTATAGAGACCCAATTATTATTGAGTTCTACAACGAAGAAAAATCCGAATTTACTCCTTTAACTTAAGAATCGATGTTTGTCAGAATTGTAAAAATGAGTTTTCACGCAAAGCATATCTCTACATTTCAGAAAATTTTTGAAGAAAAAAAAGCCCTCATTAGAGCATCTAAAGGCTGTACTCTGTTAGAATTGTATCAAGACAAACATACTCCAGAAATCTTTTTCACCTATTCGTATTGGGATGACGAGGAAGATTTAGAGGCCTATAGAAATTCGGAACTTTTTACAAGCGTTTGGGCACAAACCAAGGCTTTATTTAACGATCGCCCACTAGCATGGAGTGTCAACAAAAAAGTCAGTTTGCCCTAATGGAATTTGATTTCACAACTTTTCCGAGAATCAAAACAGCTCGGCTCAGCTTGAAAGAAGCGACTCATGAAGATACAGAATCCGTCTTCGCATTGCGTTCCAGTGAAGATCTCAACCGATATGTTGCTACCAAAAAAATGCAAAATCTAGAAGAAGCAAGTGATTTTATTCAAAACTGCAACCGTCTTTACAAAACAAACAATCGAATATTTTGGTTGATCTGGCTCGACACAAAGGTGGTTGGTAGCATTGTTTTGCATCGAATTGTATTGAATGCCCATTATGCAGAAATTGGGTATCAGTTAAAATCCAAGTACCAACAAAAAGGCTATATGAGCGAAGCACTGCAAGCAGTAATTCAATTTGGCTTTGACAGGCTGAATATAAAAACCATCGAAGCCTTTACACATCGAAATAATCTGCCCTCTATTGCGTTATTAGAGAAACATCATTTTGTGTATCAACCCAAAAGAATCGATGCCGGTTTTGAAAAAAATTGTATTTTTAAACTCGAAAAGAAAGCTTCGCATTTTCCAAAAAAAGAATAAAGAAATGCAGTCCATTACCCGTTCCAAAACAACCACCTATTGAAGACCATCTTTACAAAAGAATTCAACTCGTTTTTTGCCTCCCCAATTGCCTATTTGGTGATGGGTGTTTTTTTATTGATCAACAGTTTGTTTTTATGGGTCTTTCAAGATGACTTCAATATCTTAAATGCCGGTTTTGCTGATATCCGCTCTTTTTTCTACCTAGCCCTATGGGTGTTTCTGTTCTTAATTCCCGCCATTACCATGAAAAGTTTTGCGGACGAATTGAATCATGGAACAATTGAAATTTTAAAGACAAGGCCTATTTCGGACTGGCAGATTGTTCTAGGAAAATTTTGGGCTTCACTCCTTTTGGTTGTGGTCGCTTTGTTGCCCACTTTAAGCTATGTATTTACAGTCTATCTATTGGGGAATCCAATTGGAAATATCGATTTAGGAAGTACCTTTGGCTCTTATATGGGTTTGTTGCTTTTGGCTGCATCCTATACTGCTATTGGATTGTTTACCTCTACCCTTTCAAGCAATCAAATTACAGCCTTTCTTTTAGGGATTTTTATCACCTTTTTACTTTTCTATGGATTTGATGCCATTTCAAACTCTTTTGACCAACAGCTTGCTATTCAGAAAATAGGAATCAACGAACATTATAAAAGCATTTCACGTGGTGTAATCGACAGCAGAGATCTCATGTATTTTGTAAGTGTCACCGTTTTCTTTTTATTCATGACTAAAAATCGTTTAGAAAATGAATAGAAGAACCAAAAATAGCTTGGGACTATTGATTGGCTTGATCGTGTTAAACATGGCCAATCAATCTTATTATACTCGTTTTGACATTAGTCAAGACCAACGCTATACATTATCGGAAACCAGCCATAGCATCCTCAAAGAAATTGATCGAAGTCTTTTTATTACAGTCTATTTGGAAGGTGATTTTCCCTCAGAATTTAAACGATTGCAAATAGAAACACGTCAATTTTTAGAAGAGCTGGTCGCGGAAAATTCAGACATTATCCTCCATTTTGAAAATCCAGATGACCAGCGCGAAGCCTTACTTGAAAGAGGCATGATGCCCAGTCGATTAACCGTTGAAGAAAACGGAAAACTTTCCGAAGCGATTATTTTTCCATGGGCAGAAATCAACTATGATGGTAAAAGTACTATTGTTTCCTTATTACCAACCGCCGTTGTTGCCTCCCAAGAAGAGCAACTGCAGAAAGCAATTGAAAACTTAGAATACAGTTTTTTAAGTGCCCTGCATCGCATCACTATCAAAGAACAAAAGAAGATAGCTGTACTTTCAGGAAATGGTGAATTGAGCGATTTGTATTTGTATAGTTTCTTGAGTGAAGTTGCTAAAAAACATCAATTGGCAAAATTCACCTTAGATTCGGTTGCCGAAAATCCTCAAAAAACACTCAAAGCACTGAATCAATATGACTTGACAATCATAGCAAAACCGACAGTTCCATTCACTAAAGAAGAAAAATTCACCTTAGATCAATTTATCACCAACGGAGGAAAAACCTTGTGGATGTTGGACCAAGTCAATGCTGATCAAGACAGCCTGATCAACACGGGCAAGTTGTTAGCTTATCCGAGAGATCTAAATCTTACCGATCTTCTTTTCTCCTATGGTGTTCGGATCAATACCTCTTTGGTAAAAGATCTGTATGCTGCAAAAATCCCAGTAGCTTCAGGTACGATTGGAAATCAAACCCAATTCAAAAACTTAGCCTTGGTTTTTTCATCCTTTGGCAAATGGGAATCCATATCACCCAATTACCAAAAACATAGTACCCGTTCGTTTCCAGTACACAAATCAGATAGATACCTTAAAAAATTCAATCAAAAAAACACCTTTATTAGTGAGTTCGGTACTTACGCAGAAATTAGGCACTCCCAATTTTATTGAATTACAATCAATAGCTGACCAACCTATTGAAGCTGACTTTCAAGACGGAAATCAATTGTTTGCGGTTTTGTTAGAAGGAGATTTCAAATCGGCTTATAAAAATCGAATGCTGCCTTTTCAAACCCCACTTTACAAAGCTAATGCAAATCAAAACAAGATGATCATCATCTCAGATGGTGATATTGGGAAAAATCAGATTTTAAAAAAAGAACCCTACGATTTGGCAAGAGATAAATGGACAGGTGAGACCTTCGGAAATAAAGATTTTTTACTGAATGCTGTAGACTATCTGCTGGATGATGTCGGTCTAATGGAACTAAGAAACAAGTCTTTACAAATCAATATTCTCAACAAGCAGAAAGCCTTTAAAGAACGTCGTTTTTGGAAATTTCTTAACGTTGTCTTTCCTATTCTTTTAATACTGCTTTTTGGTGGTGTATTTCATTTTGTTCGAAAACGGAAGTATGGGATCTAGCCTCAAGCTATCTAAGATTCTCTTAAAAATAAAAAATCCACCGGCATTGACGTTTCAACTTTTAGACGTTAAGATTTAAACATAGAAAATAAATCATTGTGAATAAACGCATAGCCTAAAACTTCTTGCAACTTTTCAGAACTCACAATTTTATAACTCAACACCTCATGTTCTTCAAATTCTGGAGTTGTAAAATCTTTCCTCAATTTGGCAAGGGTATAAAAATCGCTTCTAATTGGATGATGATCTGCACAAGCATTGAAAGTTGTATCCCAACAATTATGATCAATAATTTGGTGAATAATTTCAATACAGTCTTCTTGATGAATGAGATTGACATATCCTCTAGGTTGTGGAATTTTTCGTCCATCAGAAAACCAATTTCCAGGATCACGCTCGCCTCCAAATAAACCTGCAAAACGAATAATTGTAGTTTCAAAACAATTGTTTTGACGAAACATTTCCTCTATAGCAGTCAAAGGAGTATCTTTTGGTTTTGTATCTTCAGTGACAACAGCGTTTAGATTCGGGTATACCGATGTACTACTGATGAAAATTACTTTCTGAACAGGTGATACTTCGATCTGCTGGATCAAGCTTTCAAATCCGTCAATGTCTTTTGATGTGATGGCAATTACCAAAATATCAGCATTTAAAAAGGCATCATATTCTTCGTATTCAGAGATATCTACAAGATAGGTTTCAATTTCCAAAGCCTCAAGAATTGCTATTTTCTCTTCAGAGGTCGTAGAACCCTTTAATGTATAACCTTCTTCTAAAAAAGAGGTTGCTAAGGGTTTTCCCAACCATCCACAACCTAAAATACTAATGTTTTTCAAGGGAATTCTTTTATACTATTAGCTATTCGTTTGCTCAACCCATTCACACAAGATCAAAGCCGCTTCTCTGCAAAAAAATATTGAAAATGTTCCAATTAACTCAGGAATGTATTTTGAATATGTTCTTTAAAAACGTGTACAAAGATACGGTACATTATTTTAAGGTTTTCTTAACAGTACCCTCTGTTTTGAAATTGTAATTTTGATCAATTACATAAACAAACTATTATGAAAAAAATAATCCTAAACCTAATCGTAGCGGCAATTTCTTATGTTGGCACTGCACAAATTGAAGCTCCTGTACCGAGCCCTCTCCAAAAAATAGAACAAAAAGTTGGCCTCACAGACATCAGTATTACTTACTCTAGACCTAGCATGAAAGGTAGAAAAATCTTTGGTGGATTGGAGTCTTATGGAAAAATTTGGAGAACAGGAGCCAACGAAAATACCAAGATTAGCTTTTCTACCAATATTAGCATTGATGGTAAAGAGTTAAAAAAAGGAACTTATGCTTTGTTTACCATTCCTAGTAAAGAAGCTTGGGACATCATTTTGTATACAGATACCAACAATTGGGGAGTTCCAAGAGAATGGGATCCAACGAAAGTTGCTGTACAAGTTCGCGTAACTCCTCTGCAGATGCCTATGCCAATAGAGACTTTGACCATAACCTTTGATGATTTGACCTATAATTCTGCAGTAATCGGAATCTTATGGGAGAACACTTATGTAGGATTGCCTTTTGGTACTCCAACAGATGCCATGGTTTCTAAAAATATCGACCAAGTAATGGCAGGACCTACAGCTCAAGATTTCTACACTGCTGCCGATTACTATCTCAGTACCAACAAAGATATCCAAATTGCTCAAAAATGGATTGACAAAGCGGTTGCACTGAGTGCTGACCAACCTCGTTTCTGGTTTCTTAGAAAACAAGCGTTGATTCATGCAAAAGCAGGAAATCTAAAAACAGCCATTGCAGCAGCAAAAGCCTCATTAAAATATGCTACTCGCGCAAAGAATGATGCTTATATAGAAATGAATAAGGCTTCACTAAAAGAATGGGAGGGGCAATAATTGCACTTTTTGTTCCGATTTTAAAAGAAATAAACTCTACTCATAATACCAAATACTGAGCATCAAAGAATTAATATCTTCTTAGTGAATAACGATGATTCATCAGGAATGAGTGACATAGACCAAATTAGAACAACTTACAAATTTTAAAAAATCTGATAAATATGTAATTTAGAAATTCTACGAGAAACTGGTGTGGATTAGAAAACTATCAAATAATGCAACTCACTTAAAGTACATCTATTTTTTTGCGTATTGATGAAATTTCGTAACTTGCAAATACAACGTATTGATTTCAAGTAAATTATATACAGGATTTCTAACTAAGAACATCCATTACTGAGACTATTTGCCCCCAACTTAGCGAACATTTAAAACAAAAAAAATGGAAGCTAAATTCAAAAACATTCAGGGGCTTCACTTTGCCATCTGCATTGCAATCCTAATCGCCTATTGTATGCTAGGTATTATTACTTCGTTTGAAAACGTAAGCTCTTTCAGCGTAGAAACAACATCAATCATCTCTCTAGTCGGGCTTCTGTTCTCTTTTAGATTTAGCCAGTACCTCTACAAAAGACAACTAAAGAATATAAATCCCCAACTGGAACTAGAAGAAAAAATACCTTTGTATCAGACGGCTTCAATCATTCGTTGGGCAATTGTTGAAGCAGCCGCTTTCTTAATTTTATTTTTAGACCCCAATTTTATCCACTTTGGGGTTTTAATTCTCCTATATCTTCTCTGGATTCGGCCTTCCGAAGAACAATTCAGAAAAGACATCAAATAAGCTAGGCCGCAGAAAAATCAAGTTCAACACTTCTAAAAACAACACTGATGAAAAAAATAATAATGCTGTTCATTGGTCTTATGATACTCTCATGCAATTCAAGACCAAAAAATCAACCGCAGAAAAATAGTCCTACCCATCCAATTGAAAATTTTGATTGGATACTGGGAAATTGGGAACGGATCAATAATGAGGAAGGGAGAAAAACCTTTGAAAATTGGACGAAACAAAACGATACTGTATATGCAGGGGTTGGGTTTACGTTACAAGGTGAAGACACAATTTCTCAAGAAAAAATCAAATTGTTCAAAGCAAATGAAAAATGGAATTTGACTGTTAGCCTTCCAAAAATAACAACACCAATTCTCTTTGCAGGAACGAGCCACACAAACAGCGAATTTGTTTGTAAAAACCCAGAAAACGATTTCCCAAAGGTTATTAAATATTGGAAAAATGGCCAAAAATTAAATGCATCGGTCTCGAATTCAGAAATGAACGTTTTGTTTGAATTTGAAAAATTGAAATAAGTATCACAGAAAAAAATAATCCTTATTTCAAACTAAAATCTAGTGCGATTTGAAAAGTAAATAAAAAGATGTTTTCTCCGAACCAACTCTCATGAAATATAAATTTGTCATTGTTTGGTTGCATGATCATATTCATTTTTTAAATTATACATTTATTGTTTAAGTACTGATTGTTTTTCACAAAAAATACGTCATTATTGAAAAAAAGTTACTTTAACTGTCACAAACAAGGAGCATATGCGTCTATAGAATAGAACTGTTTCATTGGAAGCCAATCAACCACATATCACCAATCTTTTAGATCGCTGTAAAAAATCGGATTCTAAGGCACAATTAGAAATATACAATTGTTATTATCGTGCTATGTACAATTCGGCGCATCGGATTTTAAAAGATGACTTTGAAGCTGAGGATATTATGCAAGAGGCATTTTTAACCGCTTTTACAAAGTTGAAGATGTACAAAGGAGAAGTAGCCTTTGGAGCTTGGCTGAAACGAATAGTGATCAATAAAAGTTTGACCCAATTGAAGAAGAACAAACGTTACAATGACATAAAAATGAAGTTGATCATTAATGAGGAAGTAGATGTTGAAGAAGAGGAACTTGATTTTTCAGGATTACAAGCGAAACAAGTGATAGAGGCACTGAATCGTTTGAAAGAAAATTACCGAGTTGTCCTCACCTTACATTTTATAGAAGGATATGATTATGATGAAATTTCAGAAATAGTAAATATCAGCAACGAAAACGTGCGAACAATCATGTCGAGAGCTAAGAAAAAAATAAAATATTTGCTCCTTGAAGAACCAGAACTAAGAACTTATGAAAAATGATACTCCACAAATGGATTTTGATATTCTAGAACCCCATTCAGGTCATTTAAAGCGTTTTAAGCAAAAATTAAGCAATCAAAAACAGCATACAAATATGTCTTGGAGATGGCTAAGTGTAGCTGCATCAATCGTTTTGATCATCGGTTTTGGATTGGGTACGAATCATCAAAAACAGCAAACAGATTTGGCAGATATTTCGCCTAAAATGGCAGAGGTTCAAAACTATTTTGTTGCGACCATTCGTCAAGAGTTACAAGCTGTAGAGAACAACCGCAGTTTAGAAACCGAAGCACTTATAGAACACGCCCTAGAAGGGCTTGAAACGTTAGAAGAACAGTATAATTTTTTTGTTGTTGAACTTTCAAAAAATAGAAACGAAAAGAAAATCATTCAAGCCATGATTGACAACTATCAACAACGTTTAGAGATTCTCGAAAACCTATTGACACAAATAAAATACCTTAAAACCCCTAAAATTTCCACAGATGAAAACTATCTTTAAAACAATCTTATTTCTATTTTTTGTCCCATTAGTAGCATTTGTAGGTCCTACTGATAATAAAAACGAAAAGAGTAAAAAAATTAACAAAACGTTTACAGTAAACAAAGATGCCTTGTTAGCCATTACCAACAAATATGGGAACTTACACATCACTACTTGGAATAATGACAAAATAGAAATTGAAGTAACCATTACGGTAAAAGGAGATGATTACGAGGATATAGAGCGTAAACTTGAAAAAATTTATGTTGAATTTGACGCCTCAAAATCCCGAGTCGAAGCAACTACTATTTTTGAACAGAGCAAGTCTCGTTGGAATTGGTGGAATAGAAGCAAAAACATGAGCTATGAAGTGAATTACCTCGTAAAAATGCCTGAAAGTAACTCCGTTGAATTGAACAACGATTATGGGAATATTTATCTGGACAAACTTTCTGGGGAAGCAGACATCAACTGCGATTATGGAAAAATTGAACTCGGTGAGTTGTTGGCAAATACGAATAGAATACATCTAGATTATGCCTCAAACTCGAGCATTGACTATATCAAAGGAGGAAATATCAATACTGACTATTCAAAACTAACCATTGAGGACGGTCAAGAAATTACAATCAATGCAGATTATACAACTCTAGACATACATCGCATTGAAAAAGTCACTTTTAATGTTGACTATGGTGCCATTACAATCGATGAGGGAAAGAATATTATAGGGAATTCAGATTATACTGCTTTACGATTTGGAATTGTTCAGAAGGCCTTAAACGTCGACTCAGATTATGGGTCTATAAAAATTGACCAGCTCCAAAAAGGGTTTGAAAATGTCGAAATTTCCGGACAATATACCGGAATCCGAGTGGGAATTAATCCCGCTGCTGTTTTCAATTTTGAAATTGATATTCAATATGCAAACTTTAAACAAGCGATTGATCAAATTGAAATCTATAAAAGCATCTCTAAACCTACAAAAAAATACTACGAAGGAAAATTCGGAAACGGAACTTCCAAGTCTACTGTAAAAATTAAATCTCAATATGGAGGTGTAAAATTTAGTGAATCTAATTAATCAAAAAAAAAAAAAATGAAAACTAAATTTGTTATTACAAGCATGCTACTCTTCTTCTCCTATACCATGAATGCACAAGATTGGTGGAGAAGCAAAAATCGAATCAAAGGAAATGGAAACCAAATTACCAAAACGAGAACTGTCTCCAGTTTTAACGAAATCAATGTTGGAGGTTCTTTTGAAGTAATTTTGGTAAAAGGTACAGAAGGAAAAATAACTATTGAAGCAGAAGAGAATATCATTCCGTATATCGAAACGGAAGTCGATGGAGATCGATTGAAAATTCAATACAAAAGAAATACCAACATTCGGTCTACCAAAAGTGTCACAATAAGGGTTCAAATTAAAGATTTGGAAAGTGTCTCCCTAGGTGGATCTGGAAAAATAAGCAGTGAGGACTTAATCAAAGCTAAAGATTTTAAAGTCAATATTGGTGGCTCTGGAAACATCGACCTACACCTTGAGGTACAAAATGGTAGTGCATCTATTGGAGGATCAGGGAATTTGATCTTAAGAGGAAAAGCCGAAAAAATGAGAAGTAAGATCGCGGGTTCTGGAAGTATCAAAGCTTATGCGTTTACAGCAGATGACTTGAATGCAAGCATCGCTGGTTCTGGAAACATTAAAATAACTGTTCAGACAAAAATAAAAGCAAAAGTTGTGGGTTCTGGAAATATCTACTACAAAGGAAATCCCAAACATGTTGACACCAAATCAATCGGATCTGGAGATGTCATAGACAAAAACTAACAACACCCCTTCAAAAAGTAAAACCCGAAAGAAAAATTCTTTCGGGTTTTTGATATGTAGAAAAGTACCTTAATAATTTCGATACGAACTTGTTTCTTCAAAAATATGCTCTAAAATTGCTTCATCTTTGGAGTCAAATTCAAAACCCCTTCGTTCCATAACTACTTTTGCAACTTCAAAGACCTTATTTGTTTTGTATTCTGTAAAGCCTGTAGCTCCACCCCAACTAAAAGACGGAACAAAATTTCTAGGAAAACCACTTCCAAAAATATTTACACTTACTCCAATTACAGTACCTGTATTAAACATGGTATTGATGCCACATTTGGAATGATCTCCCATCATTAAGCCACAAAATTGCAATCCAGTTTTTACAAATCTACCGGAAGTATAGTTCCATAACTTGACCTCTGCATAATTGTTTTTTAAATTTGAATTATTGGTATCTGCCCCTAAATTGCACCATTCACCAATTACTGAATTCCCCAAATATCCATCATGCCCTTTACTTGAATACCCAAATAAAACGGAATTATTGACTTCGCCTCCTACTTTACAATACGGACCTAAAGTAGTTGCACCATAAATTTTAGCACCCAATTTCAACACTGAATATTCACACATCGATAAAGGACCACGGACCACAACCCCTTCCATAATTTCTGCCTTAGCGCCAATATAAATTGGTCCTTCACTTGCATTGAGTGTAGCAAAAGTAAGCTTCGCTCCTTCTTCAATAAAAATATTTTCTGGATTGATGGTTTGTACACCCTTTGGAATTGGCTCTGAAGTTCGATCTTTTGTAATCAAATCAAAATCTTGCTGAATGGCTTGTGCATTGAATGAAAAAATATCCCACGTATTTTTTACTTGTAATAACTCTCCTTCATATTCAAGTTGGGTATAATTATCAAAATCAATTTCTTCCTGAGAATCGGTAGTAAAAAAAGCAATCACATCATCTCCTTTAAAAATGGCTTGATTTTCTTGTAAATTTTTTACTTGATCAACCAATTGTGCAGTTGGTAAAAAAGAAGCGTTGATCATCACATTTTCTTCCAACTCAACCATTGGATACTTATCTTCCAAATAGGCTTCAGTAATGGTCGTAGTAGTTAAACTGAGATATTTCTCCCACTTTTCACGAATGGTTAAAATACCAACTCTGATGTCTGCAACGGGTCTTGTATAGGTAAAAGGCAACAAAGAATTTCTTACTTCTCCGTCAAATAAAATATAATTCATAGGGATGTTTTTCAAAAACAAATTTACTTTAAAATAGGCATAAAAAAAATCGATTGTAGAGATTTACAAACGGTTCTTAAAAAAGATTGTTTTTTTATTCTTTAAGAAACTTTTGAGTTCCAATTTTACCTCCAGAAATAACCTTTACGATGTAGACTCCTTTACTCAACACAGAGACATTTATATTTGAATCTAAATTTGAAACCTTTGTTGAAAGAGATTCACGACCAATCGTATCATAGAATAAGACAGTTGCTTTATTGGTCTCTGTCGGCAACTGAATGCTTACATTTGAAAGAGCTGGATTTGGAAACATTGAAAAATCCAGTCGCTTTTCATCTGCAATACTCAAAGAGTTTATTACACCAGAATCCCCCGTAACCACCTGATCTCCTGAGGTTGCACTATTCCCATTAGCAGCATTTAAGGCAGCATAAAAGGTAACACCCCCTTGGTTTGTGGCGGGAGATTTCCATTGAAAATTCCAAGAACTATTGGTAGTATTGGTGTGAGTGATATTTGCATTTCCGTTGACCAACCTAGAAGTTGCGCCTGCAATCAATGTTCCAATTTTAGCGTTGTCTGAATTGGTTTCAGCAGTCAGTTGAAAACCATTCGAGCTTGAAGATGAACTTCCAACAACAGTGAGATTGTATGTGGTATTTAATTCATATCCAGAAACTGGAACATCATGAGTGATGGCAACAGTTGCTCCGTAATTCCCTCCACTGTGGCAAAAAGTACAGGATTCTCCTCCATCTCCAGGGGAACCCGAAAAAGCTCCTGATTTCCCACCAGAATTCGACATCAACAAAAATGCTAATACAGGAATCATTAATAAAGATGTTTTAAAAAAGTAGTTTTTTTTCATTTTTTTCAAATTAGGGAATAAAAATTAAAGCGTTTTCTTTCAATAGAATATTGATAATCAAGTAATTTACTACATAAATTTTATTTAGTGAAATTTTAGCAGTGTTTTTTAAAAAACACCTTGCAATTAAATTGTATTTTTATCTAAACTTATTGATAAAATATGAATACATAAAAATTAACCTCTAATGGTTGACGATCACAAAAAAAATGAATCTTTACAAACATATCTCAGAGTCTCAATTAAGCATCTCTGAATTGATGCTTCCATCTCATTCAAATTTTAGTGGAAAAATTCATGGGGGGCATATTTTAAATCTCATGGATCAAATTGCCTTTGCCTGCGCTTCAAAACATTCAGAAAATTATTGTGTAACCGCTTCGGTCAATAAAGTTGACTTTTTAAATCCAATTGAAGTTGGCGAGCTGGTAACCATGAAAGCCTCTATCAATTTCACTGGAAGAACATCTATGGTGGTGGGATTACGAGTTGAGTCGGAAAACATAAGAACTGGAGAAAAAAAACATTGTAATTCCTCATATTTCACAATGGTTGCTAAAGACGAAACTGGAAAAAGCACCCCTATACCTGGGATTGTGTTAACAAGCAAAGACGAAATACTTCGTTTTGTTAGAAGTATCAAAAGACAAGAAGAAGCGAAGGATAGAACCTCTCGTTTTAATAGTAAAAGTTTTGAAATGGAAGAATTTCTCCCTTTATTAATTAATAGTAATTCCAAATTATTACTTCCTTAAAATTTAAAATCTAGACCCAAAAAAACATCCAGTATCCTGAATCAATTTCAGTGTACTGGATGTTTTACTATTGAATGAATTTGAATTTACTTACTCAAATACATTTTACGTCTTGCATATAAATCATAAAATTCATCGTCTTTAAGACTGTCAATAAACAAGATACTTTCTCCTGTCGACTTCATCTCTGGACCTAATGCTTTGTTGACATTCGGGAATTTATTGAAAGAGAATACTGGCTGCTTGATTGCATATCCATCCAACTGAGGATTGAATTTAAAATCAGTTACTTTATTCACTCCCAACATTACCTTGGTTGCATAATTTACATAAGGCTCTTTGTAGGCTTTCGCAATAAAAGGAACCGTTCTAGAGGCTCTCGGATTAGCTTCAATAATGAATACTGTATCGTCTTTAATAGCAAACTGTACGTTGATCAATCCTACTGTCTTAAGCTCTCTGGCTATTGTATGTGTATGATCAACAATCTGTTGCATGACTAAATCTCCTAAATTAAATACTGGCAATACACTATTTGAATCTCCTGAATGCACTCCACAAGGTTCAATATGTTCCATAATCCCGATGATGTATACATTTCCATCTGCATCACAAATCGCATCTGCTTCTGCCTCGATCGCACCATCTAAATAATGATCTAATAAGAGCTTATTATTTGGAATCTTCTGTAATAAATCGACCACATGAGCGACCAATTCTTCTCTGTTGATGACAATTTTCATTCCCTGTCCTCCCAATACATAAGAAGGTCTTACTAAAATTGGGAAATCCAATTTGTCAGCCAAAGCCAAAGCTTCGTCAGCTGTTTCAGCAATTCCAAATTCTGGATAAGGGATGTTATTCTCTTTTAGCAAGTTTGAAAAACTTCCTCGATCTTCAGCTAAATCTAGGGCTTCAAAACTAGTTCCAATAATTTTAATGCCGTATTTCGTTAATTTTTCAGCTAATTTTAAGGCGGTTTGTCCTCCTAATTGAACAATGACTCCTTCAGGTTTTTCATGACGGATGATGTCATAAATGTGTTCCCAAAAAACAGGTTCAAAATACAATTTATCTGCTGTATCAAAATCCGTAGAAACTGTTTCAGGGTTACAGTTGATCATGATGGTTTCGTAGCCACATTCTGCAGCTGCTAAAACACCGTGTACACAACAGTAATCAAATTCAATTCCTTGTCCGATACGATTAGGCCCTGAACCCAAGACAATTACTTTCTTCTTTGGGGTTACAATACTTTCGTTGGCGATAATTATTTCTCCAGATGGAGTTTCAATCTCGTTTTCAAAGGTTGAATAGTAATACGGGGTTTTTGCTGTAAATTCTGCAGCACAAGTATCAACTAACTTATAAACTCTTTGAATTTTTAATTCGTCTCTTTTATTGTATACTTGACTTTCAAAACAGCTCAACATGTGCGCTATTTGACGGTCACCATATCCTTTTTGTTTTGCTTCTAAAAGCAAATCTCTTTGAATGGTATCAATCGTAAAGGTTGAGATCTCTTTTTCAAGTTGAAACAGCTCTTCGTATTGTTTCAAATACCACATGTCAATCTTAGTAATGTCATAGATCTGACTCAATGGAATTCCAATGGCTATGGCATCATAGATTGCAAAAACTCGATCCCAACTTGCATTGGTTAGTTTTTCAATAACTTGATTGTAATCGGTGTATCCTTTTCCATCAGCTCCAAGTCCATTTCTTTTAATCTCTAATGATTGGGTTGCTTTGTGCAATGCTTCTTGAAAAGAACGCCCAATTCCCATTACTTCTCCTACCGATTTCATTTGCAATCCTAAGGTTCGGTCTGAGCCTTCGAATTTATCAAAATTCCACCGCGGTATTTTTACGATTACATAATCTAAAGTCGGCTCAAATAAGGCTGAAGTAGATTTTGTGATTCCATTTTCCAACTCATCCAAAGTATAACCAATAGCCAATTTTGTAGCTACCTTTGCAATAGGATATCCAGTCGCTTTACTCGCCAATGCAGAAGAACGAGAAACTCTTGGATTGATTTCAATGGCAATAATATCTTCTTTTTCGTCGGGAGACACAGCAAATTGGACATTACATCCTCCTTCAAAATCACCAATTGAACGCATCATATGAATTGCCATATCACGCATTTTCTGATAGGTTTTGTCTGACAAAGTCATTGCTGGAGCTACCGTAATAGAATCTCCTGTATGAATTCCCATGGGATCCATATTTTCAATAGAACAAATAATAACAACATTGTCATTCCTGTCTCGCAACAATTCCAATTCGTATTCTTTCCATCCCATCATGGCTTTATCAATCATCACCTCGTGAATAGGTGAAGCTTCTAAACCTCTTCTCAATAATTCGTCAAAATCTTTTGGGTCATATACAATCGAAGCTCCGGCACCCCCTAGGGTATACGAAGAACGAATGACTAATGGAAAACCAAATTCTTGTGCTATTTCTTTTCCTTTTAGGAAAGAAGTTGCTGTAGCTTGAGGCGCCATTGGTACATCAATCTTTAGCATCAATTCTCTAAACTGCTCTCGATCTTCAGTAATGTTGATTGCATCGATATCGACACCAATTAATTTCACATTAAAATCGTCCCAAATACCCTTATCGTCAGCTTCAATACAAAGATTCAACGCTGTTTGTCCACCCATCGTTGGTAAAACAGCATCAATTTGTGGATGTTCTTTTAAGATTTGAATGATAGACTTGGTCGTTAAAGGCAACAAATAAATATGGTCTGCCATAGAAGGATCAGTCATAATTGTTGCTGGGTTTGAATTGATTAAAATCGTTTCAATTCCATCTTCTCTTAACGATCTTAAAGATTGTGATCCCGAGTAATCAAATTCGCAGGCTTGTCCAATAACAATGGGGCCAGAACCTATAATTAAAATCGATTTTAGTTTGTCGTTTTTTGGCATTGTAATAATTGTAAGTTAGTTTTTGTAAAAATAAATATTATATGGGTATAAAAAAAGGTGTTACTAAAAATAGTAACACCTTGATTATTAACAACTGATAGTCATTATATTATTTTTTATGTCTAGATTCAGAAGACACAGAAACTTTCTTTCTTCCTTTAGCTCTTCTTCGTGCTAACACTTTTCTACCATTTGCAGAAGCCATTCTCTCTCTGAAACCGTGTTTGTTTCTTCTCTTCCTCTTCGATGGTTGGTACGTTCTTTTTGGCATTATCTGTATTTTTAAAAGTCTTCTTTGTTAATTTTTATTGCTGAACAAGTTCACCTCGTTTAAAGCGTGGGCAAATATACAACTGTTTTTATTTATGGCAAATACAATTTAAAAAAAATGTGAAATTATTTTTAATCAAGTAAAATATGCTGTTTTTTTGAAATCTTTATGCCTTTTTTATTTGTGATAAAAACTAGAGTTCTTACTTTTGCGCAAACCTAACAATGGCATGCACAATACTAAATACGTTTTTGTAACTGGAGGCGTAACTTCATCACTAGGAAAAGGAATCATAGCAGCATCTCTGGCTAAATTATTGCAAGAAAGAGGCTATTCTGTTACCATCCAAAAATTAGATCCATATATCAATATCGATCCAGGAACATTAAACCCATATGAACATGGTGAATGCTATGTAACAGACGATGGTGCTGAAACCGACTTAGACCTTGGACATTACGAACGTTTTTTAAACATTCCTACTTCACAAGCCAATAACGTAACGACGGGTAGAATCTATCAATCTGTCATTGACAAAGAGCGAAAAGGAGAGTTTTTGGGAAAAACAGTACAAGTAATCCCACACATTACAGACGAAATTAAACACCGCATCCAACTTTTAGGCGAAACAGGTGACTATGACATCATCATTACAGAAATTGGTGGAACCGTTGGAGATATCGAATCGCTTCCTTATGTAGAGTCTGTTCGTCAGTTGTTATGGGAAAAAGGAGAAGAAAATGCAATTGTGATTCACTTAACGCTAGTGCCTTATTTGGCAGCAGCCGGAGAGTTGAAAACAAAACCTACACAGCACTCTGTAAAAATGCTAATGCAAAGTGGTGTAAGTCCAGATATTTTAGTGTGTAGAACAGAGCATGAAATTTCTGATGAGATCAAACATAAATTGGCCTTGTTTTGCAACGTCAAAAAGGAAGATGTTATTCAATCGATTGATGCAGAAACGATTTATGATGTACCAAACTTAATGTTTGAAGAAGGGTTAGATAAGGTCGTTTTAGGAAAACTAAAACTCTCCTCTGAAAAACAACCTGAACTCATCGCTTGGAACAACTTTATTCAAAAGCATAAAAACCCAACATCGGAAGTAGAAATTGGTCTGATTGGAAAATATGTAGAGCTGCGCGATTCATATAAGTCGATCTCGGAAGCATTTATCCATGCCGGATCAACCAACGAGACCAAAGTCAAAATACGTTGGATTCATTCTGAAAGCTTGACTCCAAAAAACGTCGAAAAGAAATTAACCGGTTTGAATGGAATTTTAGTTGCTCCAGGCTTTGGAGATCGAGGAATTGAAGGGAAAATAAAGGCGGTAAAATATGCAAGAGAACAGCAGATTCCGTTTTTTGGAATTTGTTTAGGAATGCAAATGGCAGTGATTGAATTTGCAAGAAATGTATTGAATTTAGAAGATGCTTTTTCTACAGAAATGAAGAAAAATTGCAAAAGCCCGGTAATCAATTTAATGGAAAGTCAAAAAAAGATCACTAAGAAAGGTGGGACCATGCGCTTAGGTGCCTGGGACTGCACACTTTCTGAAGGATCTAAGACCTTTGCTGCCTATCAAACAGCATCGATTAGTGAACGTCACAGACACCGTTTTGAATTCAATAACTCCTATTTAAAAGCAATTGAAAGAGCTGGAATGAAAGCAACGGGAATCAACCCTAAAACAGGTTTGGTCGAAGTTATCGAAATTCCGGATCACCCGTGGTTTGTTGGAGTTCAATATCATCCAGAATACAAAAGCACCGTGCTAAACCCACATCCATTGTTCGTGGATTTTATCAAGGCAGCATTAAAACAATCGAAAGGCTAGAAATTACAAAAAAATCCTATTCCTAGTTCAAAAGGGAATAGGATTTGTACACTATAGGATTCTCTAACTAAAAGCAGGAAAAACAATTTAAAACCTGCTTTTTAACTACATTTGTCAACTTTGGTTTGTATTCAACCAACACAGTAACGACAAAATGACATTTTTAAAAAAATATGGAACAAAAAAATTCGATTATAATTCCTTTATAGGAATGATTTTATTAGGAGGTATTTTATTATGGTGGATGAATTCGAACAAAGAAGAAATTCTCCCTGAAACACCTACCGAGATGATTGCTCCTTCGACAAATCCTGAAGGTGATACTTTTGAAACAACAACCCCCTCTTTTGAAAATGATTCGATCAGAGCCATTGTACAGCAAAACAAACTGGGTGCTTTTGCTTACAGTGCAATACAAGGAAAAGAAGGAGTCACTACCATTGAAAACGAAGTTCTAAAACTGACCATTAACAATAAAGGAGGGCAAATTGTAGAAGCGTTGATTAAAAACTACAAAACCTACGATTCTCTTCCATTATACATGATCAAAGACAACAATGCGTCTTTTAACATTAACTTTGGAACCACTGACAATCAAATTTTAAACACAACCGATTTATTCTTTACCCCCGTCCTTACAAAGAAAAACGGAAATGACGTGTTGTCAATGAAATTAAAAGTTTCTGATACTCAGTTTTTAGAGTACCGATACGAAATGAAACCTAAAGAATATATGGTTGACTTTTCTGTACGTTCTCAAGGATTAAGCGCTGTCATCAATGCTTCCAATCCTATTGAATTGGATTGGTCTTTGAAAGGGTTTCGACACGAAAAGAGTTTAAAAACCGAAAATACAATGTATTCGTGGTATTACTACAAGACTGACGGTGAAGTGGATTATTTACGACCAGGGAATACCGAGATTTTAAATTCGTTGGACTGGGTTGCTTACAAACAACACTTTTTTACCTCTAATTTATTGACCGACACTCCTTTTTACAATGCTACTGTAACTTCTACCGATTTGGTAATAGACGAGAAAATAGATACTGTTTTTACCAAGAAATACGAATTAAAAACTCCTTTGGTCTTAACAGGAGGTGAACTAAATTATCAGATGAGATGGTTTTATGGACCTAGTGATTATAATTTATTAAAAACCTACGAAACTACAGGACTCGATGAAACTGCCGATTTGGGTTGGGGTATTTTTGGCTTTCTAAACCGAACAGTCTTTTATCCAGTTTTCAATATGTTGAAAGGACTTCTGAACAATTACGGATTGATCATCATTTTGATGACCATTGTTGTCCGTATTTTAATGTCACCTTTGGTCTACAAGTCTTATGTGTCGAGTGCAAAAATGAAAGTTATTCGTCCAGAATTGACTGCATTGAACGAAAAGTACCTGGAAAAGACAACGCAATGAAACGCCAGCAAGAAACCATGGCGATACAGCGAAAAGCGGGAGTAAGCATGATGTCGGGTTGTATTCCTGCCTTATTGCAAATGCCAATTTTCTTTGCCTTGTTTAAATTTTTTCCTACCAATTTAGATTTACGTCAAAAAGGATTCTTATGGGCACCCGATCTATCTTCATACGATACCATCTACACCTTGCCTTTTGACATTCCTTGGTATGGAAATCATGTAAGTTTGTTTCCTATTTTAGCTTCTGTTGCCATTTTCTTTTATATGAAAATGAACCAAAGTCAGCAAGCAAATATGCAAGCCCCAGCGCAAGAAGGAATGCCTGATATGGGAAAAATGATGAAGTACATGATTTATTTCTCTCCCATCATGATGTTGTTTTTCTTCAACAACTATGCGAGTAGTTTGAGTTTGTATTACTTTATTTCCAACTTATTGACCATCGTGATTATGTTGGTCATTAAAAACTTTGTGATTGATGAAGATAAAATTCACGCACAAATAGAGGAAAACAAAAAACGTCCAGAAAAAGCAAAAAGTAAGTTCAGACAACGTATCGATGCTGCTATGAAGCAAGCACAAGAACAACAAGCTCTGAAAAAAAAATAAGTGAGTAATACTTGCAAAACCCAAAACCTAAATGTTTTGGGTTTTTATTTTTAAAGAATAGTTCTCTTCCAAATGGGATATAAAATTTTGCAGCCTCTACAACTTACTTGTCCAAGGTGACTATTTTATATTTTTATGAGACTCCCCCTCAAAGGGTTTGAAACCCTTTGAGGGGGAGTCTGGGCTTTAATATTTATATCGAAACTATTTTTTAACTGAAAACTGTGCGGTTAAAAATCCGAGTCCATAACCGAAGAATTGAGTCATCGAGGTAAATATGCTTAAAAATGCGACATGTATGTTTTTATTTTGGACGAAAGAATCTGAAAAAATCAGCGCAAGATAAACAGCATAACAATCAATCAAAACGAACTGCCCTAATAGGGCAACCCACACACTCAATAACAACCCAAAAGACCAAATACTCGGAAACCAATAGATCCACTTGGCAGTTTGAGGGTACCTCGCATTCAACACGGGTCTAGCAGTTCCAAAACCATAGGTTTGTTCAAAAAAATGCATCAAATTGCTACGTCTTTTATGGTATACAAAAGCAGTTTCTATAAGCTGGGTTTCAAATCCATTTTCCCAAAGCCGAAGACTTAAATCAATATCTTCTCCGTTCTTCATTGTAGAAAAACCTTGCGTTTTTTCGAAAGCTTTTTTGGAAATTCCAAAATTAAAACTTCTGGGTTGGAATTTCCCGACGGATTTTTTTTTCCCTCGAATCCCCCCTGTTGTTAACAGCGAAGTCATAGAATAATTAATGGCTTTCTGAAGCGAAGTAAAGCTTTGATGAGCAGCATCTGGTCCTCCAAAGGCATCCGTAAAATTATCGGACAATGCCTTTTGTACTTCCGAAAGGTACTGCTTGGGAAGAATGATATCAGAATCTAAAATAATACAATAGTCTCCCGAAGCTTTCTGCATTCCAAAATTTCGACTATCCCCTGCCCCAGTATTTTCTTTGAAATGGTAGTGTATTCGAAGTTGATCTGTGTATTTCTCTACAATCTTCTCTGAAGAGTGTTCAGAGCCATCTTCAATAATAAGCACCTCAAAGTCCTCAGAAAAATCTTGTAGCACAAGACTCTCCAACAAGGCATTAATTTCTTGTGGACGATTGTAAACAGGAATGATGATAGAGAAATTCAATAGGAGTCTGTCTTCAAAATTATTAAAAAAGTAAACGTCAAAAAAAATCACTTTTGAACGATTTTTTTTCTCATTGTAAGTTAGTCAAACTTTTCCATAACGGCATCACTTACCCCCATATTTGAGAATCCGCCATCGTGAAATAGATTTTGCAAGGTTACCTTTTTGGTCAAATCGGAAAACATAGCAAGGGTATATTCTGCACAATCAGCTGCTGTTGCGTTTCCTAATGGAGCCATTTTATCGGCATAGGCTAGAAATCCATCAAAACCTTTTACTCCCGTTCCTGCAGTTGTGGGGGTTGGAGATTGAGAAATGGTATTGACACGAACCTTGTAATCTCTTCCAAAAAAGTAGCCAAAACTACGGGCAACACTTTCTAAATAGGCCTTATTATCTGCCATGTCATTATAATCTGGAAAAACTCGCTGAGCTGCCATATAGGTCAACGCGACAATACTTCCCCAAGTACTCATGGCCTTTTTGTCATACAAGACCTTCATTGTTTTGTGAAACGAAACTGCTGACACATTCCATCCTTTGGTCGTGAAATCGTAATTGGGATCTGTATAGTGTTTTCCTTTTCGAACATTGACCGACATTCCGATGGAGTGCAATACAAAATCAATTTTACCTCCTAAAATCTCCATCGCTTGTACAACTAAATTTTCTAGATCATCTATAGAGGTCGCATCTGCAGGAATAACTTGTGAATCGGTTTGAGATGCCAATACAGCAATGTCTCCCATTCTAATAGAAGCTGGCGCATTGGTCAATACAAATATCGCCCCTTCTTCATGTGCCCTGACAGCAGTTTTCCATGCAATGGAATGTTCATTCAACGCACCAAAGATGATTCCTTTTTTTCCTTTTAATAAATTGTACATATTGGATATTGGGTTATTAACAAACGGATTCGTTTTGCTTCGTTAATTCAACAATTCTTTAGCATGAGTCAATGCCGAATCTGAAATCTCTTTCCCACTTAACATTTCGGCAATTTCAACAATGCGCTCCTCTGGGGAAAGTTGTTTTAAATTGGTGGTGGTTTTTCCACCTATGTCACTCTTAAATACTTTATAATGATGTGCTCCTTTTGCAGCGATTTGTGGCAAATGGGTAATGGTAATCACCTGCATATGTGCACTCATCTGCTGCATGATTTGAGCAATTTTATTGGAAATCTCTCCTGAAACACCTGTGTCTATTTCGTCAAAAATAATGGTAGGTAACTGGGTGTTTTCCGATAAGATCTTTTTAACTGACAACATGATTCTTGACAATTCTCCTCCTGAAGCCACTTTTTTAAGTTCTCCAAAATTACCACCTTTGTTAGCAGAAAATAGCAATTCCAACTCATCTTTCCCATTGAAAAAATAATGATGTGTGGGACGTATTTGAATTGAAAAACGCGCATTCTCCATACCCAATTCAGCCAATAGACTCTCTAAAGACTTTGTGAGCTTAGGTATCGTTTTCAAACGTGCATCAGAAATATTTTGAGCCACTGCATCTAATTTTTCTGAAACTTTCAGAATTTCTATTGACTTTAACGCAATGTTTTCTTCTGCATTTTCTTTTTGTGCTAATTTTTCTGAAAGCACTTCTTGTATTGCCAACAACTCCTCTATGGTGTTTACATAATGCTTTTTCTGTAAATTATAGATCAATTGAAGCCTGTCATTAATTTTTTCTGCTTCAGCAGGATTGAACTCAAGGTTCTCATTTGCAGTTTCTAACTCACCAATAATATCATCCAGTTCAATTTTAAGACTGGTGAGTCGCTCAGAAATTTCTTGGTATTCCTTTGAAAAAGAGGCAATCTTGTGCAACCTGTTTTCCACTGATGAAAGTTGGCTTTGAATGCCTACTTCTTCGTGGGTTGTAAGAGATAAGGCTTCTGAAAGGTTCAGCTGAATATCTTCAATATTGTTCAGTTTTTCTAAAATTGCTTCCAAATCTTCTTGTTCTGTGGCTATCAATTTTACAGCTTCCAACTCATTAAAAAGGTGAAGATTGTAATCGTATTGCTGATTGGCTTCTCGTTGGCTCTCTTCAATTTGACGCAATTCTTTTTGTAAGAAATGGTATTGCTGCAAGCCTCTTTGATAAGAATCTATTGCTGTCTTATTTTTTGCTAAGGGCATCAATGATCGTAAATTGAAAATTCACGTCCGACAATTGGCTTGTTTGATGCTGTGAATGCACATCCATCAATTTTTCTTTAAGAGAATTCAAGACAGAAAGCGTAACAGGAGTGTCATTTACAAAAGCTCTGGATTTTCCTGAAGGTAAAATCTCTCTTCGAAGAATAGTTTCCTGCTCATAATCCAAATCAGCCGTTTCAAAAAAACCTTGTAATTGATAATTTTCAATAGAGAGTTTTGCTTCGACAATACATTTTTGGCGATCGTCTTTTAAAACAGATAAATCGGCTCGATTGCCAAGAACCAACCCCAACGCACCTAATAATATAGATTTTCCAGCACCAGTCTCTCCGGTAATGATGGAAAGCCCTGAGGAAAAATCAATATGCAATTGATTGATTAAAGCGTAATTAGTAATGGAAATGGAACTCAGCAAATTCTATAATTTTAGAAGCTAAAATTAGTGAATTAAAATTGAAAAATGAAAATTGAATCTAGAATTCTACTGCCATCTTTTCGTAAGATACACTGCAGCTAAATATTTAAAAAAGTTAATTGATTGTTTACTTTCTATTTGAAAAATTTTCTTTCTAAATTTTATCAATGTTTTTTTAAATATTTCTTATCATACTTTTTTTCGACAACCATTTTTATAAAATAAGTAAGTAACCCACTAACTATGGTTGCAAATATGTCCTTTTTGTCAAAAGTACCATATAATTTTAGGTAGCCTAAAAATTCCCACAAAACCCCATAAACAAAAATTGCTAAAAAAATATGACTATTTTTGACCTTATTGGAATACTCTTTATTACACCATACAAAAGTACAAAAGCTAATCACAGAAACGAAGCTACCAATAACATCCGCAAACCCAAAGTCAGAAACATTATTTGCATATATATAGGGCCGATAAAATATTGACAACAACAATCCTAATAATGCAAAACAAATACTTATCCTTAAATAAACTTGTTTTTTTGTCATTAAGATTTTTTAAAAAAAACTGTAAATAATTTTACTTTTATGAGTGTGTTTAAATTGATGTCCTTCAACGGTGTTTTCTAAAATTTCTTTTGGAAATAGTTGTTTTTTCATTTTCTCTTCTCTTTATTCAAAGCTAAAACCTCCTACCAAAGGCTATTCATTTTTTTTGATAAATATAGATAAAGATTCTATTTTAGTCAATATCTAAAAAGTTATAAATTATAACTCCTTGGATATAAACCTTAAAAGAAAGAGACTGAAACTACTTTTTTTGTATGGTCGTGGTAGTTTTTTTGTAGTTTTGACGGTAAAATTCCCCACATCATCTTAATTCATTAGGGAATGGAAATTTTAATCCAACAAAAATTAAAAGAAATCTTATTTAAAATACGAAATCGAAGGCTAGAGAAAGAATTTACTCAAACCTATGTAGCAGAAAAGCTAGGTATCGGGCAAGTTGCCTACCATAAACTAGAACGAAATAAAACAAAATTAAACCTTGCAGTGCTATTGAAACTAGCAATTATTTTAGAAGTAGAAGCAACTTATTTCTTAAAAAATTAAACCAATTTCATCAATCTAACTGCCTCCATTTAGAATTGTTATTCGGAGAGATTTTACGAAGTGTTTTAATGAGTGTAGTCGTTTTTTGGGTCTTGGCTCCATCCGAGTAAATACTAACAATTTCGTCTGCTTTGGCATCCAAAAAGATACGGATAAGGTAGTTTCCTATCGATTTGTTATAAATCGTTTCTAAAGAGATCAAACTATTTTCGATGGTTTGTTTTGCAGTTCTCTCATTGGATGAAAACACATCCATTCCTTTTCGGTGATAGTCATACAATATAGATCTGTAATTTTTTAATTTTGATGATAATAAATTGTCTATCAATAAAAAACGATTTTGAGTTCCAACTACATTCTGCCAAGACTGAATTCCGCTCTGTTGGGCTTGCAACATGACATTTTGTGCTTCTTTCAAATAGGGCTCTCCACCATACTTTTTAAAAGTATCAGCATCAGCACCCAAAATAATCTGAGTATAAAACACTATGGTAGAAATTAAATTGCTATCGAAAGAATTGGGGTTGTAAATTAACGGATCAAATTCGTTGTAGGTAAATGAAAATTTTTCGTCTCTTATATTGAGAATGGGAGAATCGTAGGTAGAACCGTAAATAGGCCTTGTCGATTGCACTTGTATGGAGGCTTGAAACGAATTATTATCTCTTGAAGTAATGATGATATTCATCGCACAATTAATACGTTCTTCAACTTTTACTTCCTTATTTGTCCATTTGGTCTGATTGATAAACTCTGATAATGATTTTTGTAAGGTTTTAAAAACTTGAACATTCGAGCCTTGAACTTGGGCTGCATTTACAGTGACCAAACAATTCAATTCTTGCGAATGCAAACTAAAGGTTAAAAAAAACAAGAAGAAGAGTACAATTTTTTGTTGCATTTTTTAGGTGTTTTTATTGGGTCGAATGGTATCGAAATCGCCATTCTAAAACGTCTTTACAACGCTAATTTGGCAATAATTTCATTTAAAATATCTACAGCAACGGCAGCTTTGGATTTTAAATCGAAAGGCTTCACGTTCAAGGCAGCATCTATAATCGTAATTTTGTTCGTATTGGTTGCAAAGCCAGCTCCCCGATCTTGTAAGGAGTTTAAAACAATCAAGTCTAAATTTTTTCGTTGTAATTTAGCCCGTGCGTTTTCCAATTCATGATCTGTTTCAAGAGCAAAACCAACCAAAAACTGATCTTCTTTCAACTTCCCTAAGGAAGCCAAAATATCTTTGGTCTTTTCCAATGTTATCTCTAACGTTGCTTCTTCCTTTTTTATTTTCTGAGTGGCAACCTTTTTGGGTTTATAATCAGCAACCGCGGCAGAAAGAATGGCAATGTCGCAGCTTCCAAAATGTTTATGAACAGCAAAATACATTTCTTCAGCAGATTGTACATCAATTCTCTTTATCAAGGCATGCTGAATTTCTTCGTTGGATGGCCCTGAAATTAAAACAACTTCAGCCCCTAGATTTGCAGCAGTCTCAGCAATTGCATACCCCATTTTACCAGAAGAATGATTCCCAATAAAACGAACCGGGTCAATCGCTTCGTATGTTGGACCCGCAGTCATCAAAAGTTTTTTCCCTTTCAATGGCAATTGATCTAGCAAATCATTTTGGATAAATGCAACAATCTCTTCAGGTTCCGCCATACGTCCTTCTCCTACCAAACCACTTGCGAGTTCGCCAGAGGTAGCAGGAATCATCCGATTGCCAAAACTTTGTAATTTTTCTAAATTATTTTTTGTTGCTGGGTGAATATACATGTCCAAATCCATTGCAGGGGCAAAATAAACAGGACATTTTGCAGACAAATAGGTTGCCAACAATAAGTTGTCACAAACCCCATTGGTCATTTTAGAAAGGGTATTGGCAGTTGCAGGAGCAACGAGCATGATATCTGCCCAGAGACCAAGCGCTACATGGTTGTTCCATAATTCATTTTCTTCTTCCTTTTCATAAAAGGCAGAATGAACTGGTCTTTTGGAAAGTGTAGAAAGTGTTAGTGGTGTAATAAAATCTTTAGACGCAGGAGTCATAATTACTTGAACCTCTGCGCCTAATTTTATGAATAAACGGACTAAACTCGCCGTTTTGTAAGCAGCAATTCCGGCAGTAATGCCTAATAGAACTTTTTTACCGCTTAAAACAGACATATTATTCTGTTTCTGGTGTTCTGTGGTATACTTTATTGTTCAACCATTCTTCAACAGCTAAAGCAGTGGGTTTTGGCAATCTTTCGTAAAATTTTGAAACTTCAATTTGCTCTTTATTTTCGAAAACCTCTTCCAAACTATCGTTATAAGTTGCAAATTCATCCAACTTATCCACTAATTCCGTTTTTAAATCATTGTTGATTTGAGTTGCTCTTTTGGCTATGATTGAAATCGCCTCATAAATGTTTTCAGTCTGCGCTTCAATTTCATTTTTGTTATACGTAACAGTGCTTGTTGCTGCTTTGGTTTCTTTATAGTCCATAATTGTTATTTGCTTTTTTGTAATGTTATTGTTTCTTCTTTTTTCAATAGAGCCTCTACTCTTGTTTGCTCCTTTTGAAGGGTCGATAGCATTTGATTCGAATCTTCCAAGTATTTCGATTCTGGAAAATTTCTTTTCAACTTTTCATATGCATCTATAGCATCTTTAATTCTTTCCAATTTTCTTCTATCAAAACTCTTCAACACAAAATCATGTGCCGCTTTCAATCTATAATACAATGCTTCTTCTTTAAATTCTGAACCTAAATAATCCGACAATAAATTATCAAAGGCTTGAATGGCTGCTTTGTAATTTCTTAAATCATAATCTGCCGTTCGATAGTAGGTCTTAGCAATTTCAAATGATTTTCGTTGTAACTTGATTCTCAATTCGGCATAATGCTTGTTGGCCTCTCCTAATTTTTCTGAATCTGGGTAGTCATTGATAAATCCTTGAAAGGCTTCTAATGCTTTATTCGTATCTGTTGGATCTAAACTAAAAACGGGAGATGCCAATTTATAACTGTAAGCAGATAAAAAAGCTGCTTCTTCTTTCTTTGAACTTTTTGGATAATTTTCAGCAAATCGATCAAAATAATAGCCAGCTGTGGTATAATTTTTTTCGTTAAAATTGGATTGAGCAACCATATACTGGATACGCTCCATTTGAGGTCTTCCTCTGTAATAAGGCGTTATTTTTTCGAACAAACGCAAAGCCTTGCTGTAATTTTGAGATTCATACAATTTCACAGCCATCTTATACTGCTCTTCTTCGGAACCTTTATTGAGTACTTTTTGATATTCCCCACAAGAGAATAGCATCACAGAAAGCACTAGTAAACAAGCTAAATTTTTAATTTTTTGCATCGGGCAAAATTACTAATTAAATATGGATTAATGAAACGATTTTTTACACTCTTCAATGTAGCTTGCAATATTGCATAAAAAACGTCACATATAAGTCAAAAAAGGTGCTAAAACTTTGTTAATCTACACTTTTAGCCGTCTACATTCCTTTGAAAATCGTCTTTTAAGATAACAATTATCATCACAATTGATCTTAAAAAGGAAATGTAAGTACTTCCCAAAAGTTTTTTTTTGGAATTCTTTAGTAAAACCAATAGTTTGGAGCTGTTTCCAGCAGACCTAAAACAGATTCTTACTTAAAATTCTGATACAAATTTAGCAATTTTAGTTTGAAGTTCCTCACTTGCTTTTACCAAAGGTAAACGGACTTCATTGGAAGTGATTTTTAATTCTTGCAATACAGCTTTAATTCCAGCAGGATTGTTTTCTTCAAAAATATAGTCGACCACATCCATCAATTGAAAATGAATTTGATAAGCCTCTTTATTTTTTCCTGCTAACCCCAACTGAATCATCTTAGAAAAGGCTTTCGGAAAGGCTTGACCTATTACAGAAATCACCCCTGATCCGCCTGCTAAAGTGATTGCCAAAGCCAAATCGTCATCCCCTGAAATGATTAAAAAATCAGAAGGTTTATTTTTGATCAATTCCAAATATTGTTGGGTATTGTTTCCTGCTTCTTTGATTGCCACAATATTTTCAAAATCATTGGCCAAACGCAAAGTAGTTTCAGCAGACATGTTTTTTGCAGTCCTTCCTGGAACATTATACAAAATAATAGGCAATGGAGAAGCTTCTGCAATTGCTTTAAAATGCTGATAGAAACCTTCTTGAGTTGGTTTGCTATAGTAGGGTGCTACAGATAAAATTGCATCAATATTAGAAAAATCTCTGGTATGCAATTCTTCTACTACGTTGGTGGTATTGTTTCCTCCTACTCCTAGAACTAATGGCAATCGCCCATTATTGGCCTTTACGATAACAGCAATGACTTCTAACTTTTCTTGATCAGTAATGGTTGCACTTTCTCCTGTGGTACCATTAATTACAAGGTAATTGACTCCATTGTTTATATTGAATTCAACTAACTGAGTGAGAGCTTCAAAGTCTACACTTTTATCTGCTTTAAAGGGGGTCACAAGAGCAACACCTGTTCCTACGAATTTTTGCATTGTATTTCTAAGGTTTGTTTCGATTGCAAAAATATTGAAATATTTATCGCTAAATGCCATCTAAATTTCTAAATAGCATTTTTATACAGAATATTTTATTTTGTTGAATTCTTATGAGGCCTTACTCCCTAATATTTGAAGGTATTTTTTCACCTCCGCGTTAAAATTATCTACCTTTTCAATACTTTCTGAAATTTCTAAATCGAATAAGGATTGATTCACCTTCGAGAAACCAATTTTAAAACTGGCTTGGGATTGCTTGACAAGGCTTTCTAGATAAATATTGTTGGTATCAAAATAACAAATCAATAAATCGAAAGGCGCTTCAACAAAACTTTGTAGGCTGGAGTCTTTGATTTTCCCTTTCCAATCAAAATCATTTTCAGAAAAAAAATAGAACGACTTTTCATCTGATTTTTTAAAGGTTCTGTAACCATACAGATTGATACTCCTGGTTTTTGGAAATACCTTTTTTATTCTTTCTTTAAAATCAAAAGTAGCATTCAACTCCTCTAAGGTTAAAATTCCAATCCTAATTATCGTTTGACTGGGCACAATGCTTTTGTTCGTATCTGCCGACTGGGATAGGGCTTTCCGTAAAAAGTGTTCTTTAATTTTAGAAAAAATCATATACTTAATTGATAATAGCTTAAATTAGCTGTAACAAATTTAATTAAAAAGAGCTTATAAATTTCATGAAAAAAGCACTTCTTCTCATCTTCTTCCTATGGACATTTACTGGGTGTAAAAAAACTCCAAAGACAGTCACTAAAATTACTGCAAAAACTGTAGAAATTGATGCATCTCTTGAGGAAAAAGAAGCCTATACAGCACTCATTGCTCCCTACAAAAGCAAAATGATTTCAGAAATTAATACTGTCATCTCCTATGCGCCAAAAGACATCAATAGACAGGATGGGAAGTTGCAGAGTTCGCTGGGAAATTTATTAGCTGACCTATGCGTCAAAAGGGCGAACGCCATTTTTAATAAAAAAACCAATCAAAACATCGATTTTTCCATGTTCAATTATGACGGTATAAGAGCTGGAATTTCAAAGGGAGTGGTTACCAATAAAAATCCATTTGAATTAATGCCTTTTGAAAATAGTCTCGTAGTTGTTGAACTTTCTGGAAAAAAAATTGCCGACTTAATTGATTATTTTATCAGAAACAACAAAGCTCATCCCCTTTCTAAAAATATTGAGCTAAAGATTTTTCAAAATGATACCTATGAATTAAGAATCAACTCACAAAAGTTTGATATCACAAAAAAGTACTTTGTATTGACTTCTGATTATTTGCAAAGCGGAGGCGATGGAATGAATTTCTTTAAGAATCCTATCTCGATTTTTAAGACCGGGTATAAAATGCGCCATGCGATTGTAGACGAATTCAAAAGTCAAGATACTCTAAGAACAGCCCTAGATAAGCGCATACAACTCAACTAAAATGGACAGAAGAAATTTTTTATACCAAACGGCTGCAGCTGCTATCCTTACCTCTTCAGGGCTTAACTTGCCTAGTTTTAGCAAAAAACAAAAACACATCACCATTTTACACACCAATGATACGCACAGTAGAATTGAGCCTTTTGAAGCTTCACACTACAAACACGCCAACAAAGGCGGATTTGCGAGAAGAGCAACCTTGGTTGAAAGCATTCGCAAAGAAAATACCAATACCTTATTGCTCGATGCTGGTGATATTTTTCAAGGAACTCCGTATTTCAATTATTTTGGAGGAGCCCTAGAATTCAAACTAATGAGTATGCTGCGGTATGATGTCGCAACCATTGGAAACCACGATTTTGACAATTCGATTGAAGGGCTCTATAAACAGCTACCCAATGCCAATTTCGATTTTGTCTCAGCCAATTATGATTTCAAAAATACGGTATTAGATAGCCATGTAAAGCCATATAAAATTATTGTAAAAGACGATATCAAAATAGGCGTTTTTGGATTAGGAATTAAGTTAGAATCCTTAGTAGATCCAAAAATGTACAAGGAAACCAAGTATCTTGATCCTGTCGAAATTTCTCAAGATATGAGTCGAATTTTAAAGGAGGAAGAACAGTGTGATTTGGTTATTTGTCTTTCTCACTTGGGTTATTTTTACAAAAATAATCCGAGCATTATTTCAGATTTAAACTTGGCAAAAGTGACCCAAGATATTGATTTGATTATTGGGGGACACACCCATACTTTTTTACCAAAACCAACCCTCGTAAAAAACAGTATTGACCAAAATATGCTCGTCAATCAAGTGGGAGCCTTCGGAATTAACCTCGGTCGTGTCGATTTCTATTTTGATGAAGACAATACCAAAACAGCCAAAGGGACAACGATTCTGATATAAAATTTAATGACATACCTTTTCAAAAAGCCCTTTGAAGTTTTCAAAACCTTAAAGGGCTCACTATGAATGTTTACAGCACCTTAAGAAATGAGAGCTATAAAATCTTGCTCAGAAATTATAGAAACTCCTAATTCTTCCGCTTTTGCCAATTTACTTGGCCCCATATGATCCCCTGCTACTATATGATCTGTTTTTTTAGAAATAGACGAACTTACTTTCCCTCCATTGTCTTCAATAGCTTTTTTAAGTTCATTTCTGGATAACTGATGAAAAACACCCGAAACTACAAAAGTTTTACCTTGTAATTTTTCTGTTTGATTTTCTAAATTTTCTGCAGAGAGTTCCAATTGAACTCCATGCGATTTCAAGCGATCAATCAACTGTAGATTATTCAAATTATTTGAAAAATCTAGAATACTTTGTGCAATTCGATCTCCAATTTCATCAACACGAATCAGAGTTTCAAAATCTGCTGCAAATAAAGCATCGATGGATTTAAAGTGTTTTGCTAATTTCTTAGCAACAGTTTCACCAACAAAGCGAATACCGAGTGCAAATAGCACCTTTTCAAAAGGAATTTCTTTTGATTTTTCAATCCCAGCAATCATATTTTTTGCAGATTTCTCTGCCATTCTTTCCAAAGGAATGACTTGTTCGACTCTTAAATCATACAAATCTGCATAATTGGAAATCAAGTTTTCTTTTCGCAATAAGTCAACCGTTTCACCTCCCAAACCATCAATATCCATGGCTTTTCTTGAAATAAAATGCTGTATTCTCCCAGTAATTTGCGGAGCACATCCAAACTCGTTTGGGCAATAATGCTTTGCATCTCCAGGATTCCTTACCAACACTGTAGAACATTCAGGGCAATGGGTTGCATAAATGGTAGGTTGTGAGTTTAAAGGACGTTTTGACAAATCGACTGCAATGATTTTAGGAATAATCTCTCCTCCTTTTTCAACATAAACAGTGTCATCAACTCGAATATCTAGCTTTTCTATTTGATCTGCATTGTGAAGTGAAGCCCTTTTTACCGTAGTTCCTGCAAGTTGCACAGGTTCTAAATTTGCTACTGGAGTAATGGCCCCTGTTCTCCCAACTTGATACGTAATTTCATGCAAGAGTGTAGACACTTGCTCAGCTTTAAACTTATAAGCAATAGCCCATCTGGGTGCTTTTGCGGTATACCCCAGCTCTTCTTGTTGTTGTAGATTATTTACTTTTATAACAACTCCATCTGTTTCATAAGGCAATTGATGACGTGCTAAGTCCCAGTGATTGACAAAATCGAAAACAGCATCAATAGAGGATACGAGCGCCATGGTATTGGGTACTTTAAAACCAACTTTCCTTGCGTGTTCTAAACTTTCAAAATGTGTTTGATACTTTCTTTCTTCAGTAACCACTTGGTACAGCAAACAATCCAAGGGTCGTTTTGCCACCTCGGCACTGTCTTGTAATTTCAAACTCCCACTAGCCGTATTTCTTGGGTTTTTATATTCTTCTTCACCGTTGGCAATCCGCTCTTCATTCATCTTTTGAAAACCGTCTAAGGGCAACACAATTTCTCCACGCATTTCAAAATTTGAGACAAAATCTCCTAAGGGCTTTAAGGGAATCGAACGAATCGTTTTGATATTCGCCGTTACATTATCTCCTTGAAAACCATCACCACGAGTAACAGCTTTGACAAATCGTCCGTTCTCGTATGTTAAATTGATAGAGGCTCCATCATATTTTAATTCACAAGTAAAAGCTACATCATCGGTTCCTAACACTTTTTGCACTCTTTTTTCCCAATCTAATAAATCTTCTTTTGAGTAGGAATTGTCTAATGAATACATTCTATTCTTATGGACAAGGGTTTCGAAATTTTTAGTAATTCCTCCACCGACTCTTTGAGTAGGAGAATTTACATCAAAAAACTGAGGATTCGCTTCTTCTAACTTTTCCAATTCTTTCAGCTTGATGTCAAAATCATAGTCTGAAATTGTTGCACTGTCTAAGACATAATAATTGTGATTGTACTGGCGCAATTCGTCGCGTAGTTGTTCTATTTTTTGTTGAGTTGTCATGAACACTAAAAAGTTAATTCTCTAAAAATAATTTTTGATAAAAATAGAGAAAACTAAATGAATTTTTAAACATTATTGCAAAGGATTCTCCTCTTAGACTCTGATTGAAAAATTCATAGTACGCTGGAAATAGCTACTAATAATAAGTATATCTTCTGACCTTCGCAATGAATTTTGCCAAACGCATTACTTGATGCGAATATCCATATTCGTTGTCATACCAAACATATAGAACAATGGTTTCGGCATCGGTAATGGTTGCTTTACTATCAAAAATAGCTGGTGCAGTTGAACCGATGATGTCTGAAGAGACCAACTCGTTGTCAATGGAATATTTAATCTGCTCTACCAAAGGACCTTCTAAAGCTGCTTGTTTGATAATTGAATTGAGTGTTTCAGAAGTGACTTCTGAATTGAGCTGCAGGCTTAAAATTGCAAGAGAACCATTGGGAATTGGAACCCTGATTGCATTTGAAGTCAGTTTCCCCTCTAAAATAGGAATCGCTTTTGCAACAGCTTTGCCTGCGCCAGTTTCAGTAATCACCATGTTTAATGCAGCAGATCTCCCTCTTCGATATTTAGAATGCATATTATCAACTAAATTTTGGTCATTTGTATAGGCATGAATGGTTTCTAGATGTCCTTTTTTAATTCCAAAATTTTCTTCCAATACTTTTAATATAGGGGTAATTGCGTTGGTAGTGCAAGAGGCGGCTGAGAAAATGGACACCCTATCAGGATGATATTTTAAATGATTGACCCCATACACAATATTGGGAACTCCTTTTGCAGGTGCAGTAATCAGTATTTTACTTGCTCCCTTTGAAGCCAAATGTCGCTGTAAATCCTCACGATCTCTAAAAGCACCCGTATTGTCTATGATTAATGCATTGTCAATCCCATATTGGGTATAATCAATCTCATCAGGTTTATTTGCAGAAATCAGAAACACGGTTGTTCCATTGATAATCAATGCATTATTTTCTGGATCAATCTCTACAGTTCCTATAAAATCTCTATGTACTGAATCAATTCGTAGCAAAGAAGCTCTTTTTTCTAAAACAGCTGCGTTGATCGCTCCACGAACTACAATTGCTCTCAGTCTTAATTGAGACCCCTTCCCCATTTTGGTTAGTAATTCACGAGCTAAAAGACGCCCAATTCTTCCAAAGCCGTATAGGACGACATCTTTAGACGCTAAGTTTTCGCCCTTCTGAGCATTCCGTAATTGATGTTTTACAAAAGCTACTTTGTCACTTGTATTTTTTGGGTGTAAATAAAACTCGTAGGCCAATTTACCTATGTCTAATTTTGATGCAGGCAAAGGAAGCTCCTCTATCGCTTTGGCAATTTCTAATGCATCAATGATGGTTATTGGCTTACTTACAAAGGCTTTTGCATAGTTGATTAAATGTAAGACTTCACCAGCTCTTTTGTCTATTAAAGGATTTCTAAAAAGCACCAACTCAATGGCTTTCTCATACCATAATCTATTTACAATATTGATAAACTCGACTGTTGCTCTTCTGTTTTGAGCCTGGACTAAAACTTCTTTTTCGTAATTTACTTTTGTTGACATTGCAATATATTTGAATAAATTTTCCGCAAAAGTATTTCTTTTTTTTGAAAAACGAAATCGATTGCGTACACTATTTAAACTAAAAAAAATCCTGATGAAAATCAGGATTTTTAAAAACATCTATAACTCACTCCAATTAAAAACGAAATCGTTCTTTTTCTCCATCTAAATTGACCAATTCTATTATACTATTTGAAAATCGGAAACTAGATAATTGATCAATTAATGCAGCAGTTTCTTCTGCATTTGTCACTTTTTTATTGTTGATTGTTGTAATGATAAAACCAGACAAATCATTATCAGGATCTTTGGTCTCCACAATCTTTACTCCATTTGTAAGATCTAATTTTTTTAGTTCTTCCTGACTTAAATTTTGCAATTGCCAACCAAAAGTTTTTGCGAAAATTAGTTTGATCCTCTTGGTCAATATTACTTTTTTAGTCAACAAATCACCATCTCGATCAACAGTAACAACCACAAAATCATAAGGTCTTTTAGCCGTAAGCTGTCCTCGAAGTTCCGAGAATTTAGAAATCTTTACTTCATTGACTTTTACGATAATATCACCCGCTTGTAACCCTGCTTTTTGTGCGCCACTTTCATCCGTTAAATCTGCAATTTTCACTCCATCAATATCGTTCTCTGAATTGTCAATTCGAATTCCTAAAACTGCTTCTTGTACCGTACCAAATTCCAAAAGATCGTCCACTACTTTTTTTGCAATATTTGATGGAACCGCAAATGAATAGCCTATAAAAGAACCCGTTCGAGAACTAATTGCAGTGTTGATTCCCACCAATTCTCCTCGAGTATTGACTAAGGCACCTCCACTATTTCCTGGATTCACCGCAGCATCAGTTTGAATAAATGAGTCGATGGATGAATTCCCTTCCAAATCTCTTCCTTTGGCACTTACAATACCTGCAGTAACCGTGGACGTTAAATTATAAGGATTTCCAACAGCTAAAACCCACTCTCCTATTTTTACACGATCCGAATCGGCAAAAGGGATGTAAGGCAAATCAACCCCAGCATCAATTTTCAATAAGGCGATATCGTTTGCGGGATCAGTTCCTATCAATGCTGCTTTATATCGCTGTTTGTTATTTAAAGTGATTTCTATATCAGATGCATGATCTATTACATGATTATTGGTAATGATGTATCCGTCGGATGAAATAATTACACCACTTCCTGTACCAACTTGTTCAAACTGACGTTGTCCATTTCGGTTTCCAAAAAACAAATCGATGGGACTTGACTGTGTTCTAATCGCTGTGTTTTTAACGTGTACAACGGAATGTACTGAATTTTCTGCAGCTAGAGTAAAATCGATAGCATTTGCATTATCGACAGTATTCGTTGGGGTAGGATTAAAATGTGAATTGATGATAGGGAGTGGAATCGAGGCACTTTGTTGTATTACTCCCTTTTTTTCTACAAACATTTTATAACCTCCCAAAGTAATTGCCCCTCCTAAGATAGCAATACTTAAAAAACTAAAAAATTTCCTCATCTTAATTTATTTTAAATTGCAAAATCAAATATAGAATTTTAACCTGTTTAAAAAATCTGTTTAACTTCGTTTTAACGGACTTTAACCCCATTTTAACATCTCTTTTTTGTAATTGAAATCCCTATATTTGTCCTCATGAAGATTACTTTTTTCAAATACCAAGGGACAGGGAATGATTTTGTTATGATTGATAACAGATCTCAAATCTTTCCAAAAGAAAATATTGGCGCTATTTCAAAGATCTGTGACAGACATTTTGGAGTGGGTGCTGATGGAATTATTTTAATTGAAAATGACGCTGAGTTTGATTTTAGAATGATTTATTTTAATGCTGATGGAAGTGAAACATTCTGTGGGAATGGAGGAAGATGTGCTGTAGCTTTTGCGAAAAAATTAGAGCTTATTGACAATCAAACTCACTTTATAGCTTTTGACGGTGCTCATCATGCAAAAATTGATTCTGATAATATTTCTTTGCAAATGATAGATGTGAGTGAAATTGAAATTAAAAAAAACTCGGTATATACCTACACTGGAACCCAACATCATGTAGAACTGGTTCAAAATTTAGGAAGTTACCCAATACTTCAGAAAGGAAGAGAAATCAGATATTCATATCCTGAACTAAGGTGCAAACGTCAATTTTGTTGAACAAATAGATCCCCATACCTTTAAAGTAAGAACCTATGAGAAAGGGGTTGAAGATGAAACACTAGCCTGTGGAACTGGCGTTACTGCTGTTGCAATTGCGATGCATGCAACTAAAAAAACAATGGACACACTAATTTCTTTACCTGTTTTGGGTGGTGATTTGCAAGTTTCTTTTGAAGAATATGAAGGGAAATATACCAATGTTTTTTTAAGAGGTCCTGCAGAATTTGTTTTTCAAGGAACCCTTGAGGTTTTATGATAATAGAATCTAATTGACTCAAAAAGCTTACAATAAAATGAATTTATCTGGAATAAAAATATGTTTAAGAGCCCTAGAGCCTGAAGATCTAGATTTTCTGTACAAAATAGAAAATAATGAACGCTTTTGGGAAGTAAGCCATACCCAAGTTCCTTTTTCAAAATACCTTCTCAAGCAGTATTTAGAAAATGCTCATTTAGACATTTATGAAGCCAAACAATTGCGCTTGATCATTGAAGAAAACACCACCAAAATACAGGTTGGAATGATCGATTTATTCGATTTTAATCCTCAACACCAAAGAGCAGGGGTTGGAATTTTAATTCATCCTGACTTTCAAAATAAGGGATTTGCATCCGAAGCCTTAAAAATAATCATCTCCTATGCTTTTAAACACCTACAACTGCATCAATTATATGCAAATATTACTGTTGACAATTTCAAAAGCAACTCGTTATTCACAAAAAATGGGTTTATAAAAATGGGAGAAAAAAAGATTGGATTTTCTCTGAAGGAAAATTTAAAAACGAACTCTTATTTCAATTGATCCATGAATAAAAAAATAGTGTTCATTACGATTGCAACATTGGTTGTAATTAGCGGAATCGTTTTCATCAGCTTTTACAAGCGAATATTTTCAGAAAATGTAGTTTTGACTGGAGACTTGTATATCAAGTCAACTGATACTATGGACGAATTAAAAAAGAACATTTCCTCATTTTTAGAAAATGGGGAAAGCTTTGATTGGGTTGCCAAGCAGAAGAAATTTACCAATCCAAAACCAGGTAGATATCTCTTGAGAAAAGGAATGTCTAACAACGATCTTGTAGACCTTTTAAGAAGTGGAAACCAAACCCCTGTAAAAGTGACCTTTAACAATCAAGACACCTTAGAAAAATTTGCCAAAAGAATATCAGAACAAATAGAAGCAGATTCAACACAAATCATACAAGCAATCACAAACAAAACATTTCTTGAAAAGCATCATTTGAATAAAAAAACAGTGTTAGGAATTTTCGTGCCAAATCGATATGAATTTTATTGGACTACTTCCCCTGAAAACTTTAGAGATAGGATGCTCCAAGAATACCATCGTTTTTGGAATACACATCGTTTGGAAAAAGCCCAAAAATTGAACTTGACCCAAAAAGATGTAATTACCTTAGCTTCTATTGTTCAAAAAGAAACTGCCCAAATCTCTGAAAGACCGATTGTAGCAGGATTGTATTTAAATCGACTTCAAAAAGGGTGGCCCTTACAAGCAGATCCTACAATCATTTACTGCATTCGTGAAATAAAAGGCCAAGACTTTGTTGTGAAAAGAGTCTTAACAACAGATCTGGAAATTAAATCTCCTTTCAACACCTATAAAAATAGAGGCTTGCCTCCTAATTTAATAGCCATGCCTGATAGATCTGCCATTGATGCCGTGTTGAATCCAGCAAAACACAAGTATTTTTATATGTGTGCAAATACCGAGAAGCCAGGATTTCACACATTTGCAAAGACACTGACACAACACAATCGAAATGCCGCAAAATATCATCGTTGGATGAATCAAAATGGAGTCAATAGGTAAGTTCTTACTTTCAGAAAACATTTCTCATCCATAAAAGAACCCACCCATAAAATAAATCTAGTTGGGTGATAATTTTGATTTAAATGGAAAAACCTCATTCTTACAACCTAGTTCACGGAATTTTTGCGACATCTTAGCATTTAAATAAAAAAGGAAGAAATTGATTTTTTTTATTTTTATTGAATTTTAACATATTAATAATCAGTGTGCTGAAATTAAATCATAAATTTGCAAGGCCAAACAGAAAGAATCTTAAATATCAATAAGTTACTATTCATACCCCTATTTGTATTTATTGGTTTCTACGCTACTTCAATTGATAGGGTAAAAAATAGGAATCCAAAAAATAATTTCCCAAAAAACAGCTCGTTAGAAGTCCCATATCTCCCAAGAAACTTTGTTGGTTTTAAAGAGGCAGTCGCTTTTAAAGAATCACAAGGAAAATACAATGCAGTAAATACCTTAGGGTATTTAGGAAAATATCAATTCGGAAAAGAAACTTTAAAAAGGTTTAAAATTTACAATACTCGCGAATTTTTAGAGAATCCCGTACTACAAGAAAAAGCATTTGCCGCCTATTGTGCTGTGAATAAGTGGATTCTGAGAAAGGACATCAACCGTTCAGTTGGAAAAACAATACAGGGTATTAAAATTACAGAATCAGGAATATTGGCTGCTGCGCATTTGGGTGGTGCTGGAAATGTAAAAAAATATTTACGAAGCCATGGTAAAATCTGTTTTTCAGATGGCTATGGATCTACAATTCAATCCTATTTAAAAAAGTTTGCTGGATATGATGTCTCAAAAATTAAAGCCAATAGAAAAGCAAGTGTGTAGGCCACAATAGCTAAAAAATTGCCTTTGTTAAAAATTTATCAGAATCCACTCCAATAAAAAAAGTCTTATTTATGAATGATAAAGATAGCCGGCTTTTTATGCAAATCGGGGTGTTGGTATTTCCAGTCCTTGACCGCTAGGGTTTTGATAAACTCTGTAGGAAGGGTAATGTCTGCTGCGATACACAAATTTGTTGTAGGAGTTAATGCAGCTTTTAAATCTGCAAACATTTTCTCATTTCGATAGGGAGTTTCAATAAAAATTTGAGATTGATTTTTATCACTAGAAAGCTTTTCAAGATCCTTGATCGCTTTTTTTCGTTCCCCTTTGTCAATTGGTAAATAACCATTAAACGCAAAATTTTGTCCATTCATTCCAGAACTCATCATCGCCATCAAGATAGAAGAAGGGCCTACTAGTGGAACTACCTGAATTCCTTTTTCGTGCGCTAAGTTGACAATTGTTGCTCCTGGATCGGCCACCGCTGGAACTCCTGCTTCAGAAAGCAATCCAATAGAGATCCCATTTTTACATTCATCTAAGTAGGCCTGGGTCTCAATTTCTTCAGCATACTTATCCAAAGACATTAATTTTAAGGAATCTTGCGGTTTTTTGGGTGCAATTTTTTTGATAAACCTTCTGGCTGATTTTTCATTTTCTACAATAAAATAATCGAGTTGCTCTACAACTTTTTTAACAGAAATAGGCATTACTTCTAATGGCTCTGTATCTCCTAAAGTTGTGGGAATTAAATATAATTTTCCGATCATTTTATAAATTTTCTGCGATTATTGTACAGGCTTGGTCTAACATTTTAAACACATTTTCAAAACCTTCATCTCCTCCATAATAGGGATCTGGAACACTTTGGTTTGCTTTGGGATTGATTTCATTTAAAATCATTTTTACCTTAGCTACATCTTGTGGATTACTGCATAAAGATAAGATATTTTGATAATTACTTTCGTCCATCGCATAGATGGTGTCAAAATCTTCAAAATCACTGATACAAAATTTTCTAGCCTTTTGGCTTGAAATATCGATTCCATATTTTTTGGCTACTGCTATTGAGCGTTCATCGGGTGTGTTGCCAATATGGTAGGCAGCAGTTCCAGCAGAATCTACAACTATTTTTTCGGAATGTACTTTGGATTGTAAAATACCTTCCGCCAAAGGAGAACGACAAATGTTTCCCAAGCAGACCATGAGTATTTTTTTCATAAGAAAGAGGATTAGAAAGTCAATTTCTTCGTTAAGTCGTCAACGTATTTTTTAAACTGCTTGTCAGTTTCTGTTAAGTTATCAACCGTTTTACATGCATGTAAAACAGTAGCATGATCTCGTTGACCAATTTGATTTCCGATGCTTGCTAGTGAGGTTTTGGTCAATCTTTTTGCAAAGAACATAGCGAGTTGCCTTGCTTGAACTATATGACGTTTTCTAGTTTTGGATTGTAAGGTAGCCACATCCATATCAAAATATTTAGAGACTTCTTTCTGGATGTAGTCGATTGAAACTTCTTTCTTGGTGTTTTTGACAAACTTATCTACGATCTGCTTTGCCAATTCCACAGAAAATTCTCTTCTGTTAAAAGATGCTTGTGCAATCATCGAAATAATGACACCCTCTAATTCTCTAACGTTGGATTTAATATTCTTTGCGATATATTCAACAATTTCTTCTGGCATTTCAACGCCATCTCTAAAGAGTTTGTTTTGTAAAATAGAAACTCTAGTTTCATAATCAGGTGATTGCAATTCTGCAGACAATCCCCATTTAAAACGGGATAACAAACGCTGCTCTATGTCTTGCATATCTACAGGTGCTTTGTCGGAAGTTAGAATTACTTGCTTTCCATTTTGATGTAAATGATTGAATATATGGAAAAACACATCTTGCGTCCCTGTCTTTCCAGATAAAAACTGTACATCGTCAATCAATAAAACGTCAATCATTTGATAAAAATGAATAAAATCGTTTCTTGTATTTGATTTTACAGAGTCAATAAATTGTTGAGTGAATTTTTCAGAAGAAATATATAAAACTGTTTTGTCTGGATATTTATCTTTGATATCAACACCAATTGCATGGGCTAAATGGGTTTTCCCTAATCCAACTCCACCATAAATTAACAATGGATTAAAAGAAGTTCCTCCTGGCTTGTTGGCTACTGCCATTCCTGCTGAACGAGCCAACCTGTTCGAATCTCCTTCGATAAAATTATTGAAATTGTAATTAGGATTTAATTGAGATTCAATTTTAACCTTTTGCAATCCTGGAATGATAAACGGATTCCTTAATTCTCTTTTACCAGCCTCTATTGGCATGGTCATTTTTTGAGGTTTTAAGGGATCTCTATTCGAACTAGGTATCTTTACAATCTGAGGTCTATTGCTGCTATAGGTATTCTCCATCCGAACGTCGTAGACCAATTTAGCTTCATTTCCTAATTGTCTTACTAGGGCAACTCTTAAAAGTTTTATATAATGCTCTTCTAGCCACTCGTAAAAAAACTTACTAGGAACCTGAATGGTCAATGCTTCTCCTGATAATTTAACTGGCTTGATGGGTTCAAACCAAGTTTTGTATGCTTGAGGCTTAATATTGTCTTTGATAAAAGACAAGCATTCAGTCCAAACGGAGTCAGCAGTTAATGTCATTCTAGGGTAATGGATTTTATTAGGTTAATACTTGATTTTTAGGGGATAGCCTTAATCTATTTTTAATACTACAAAAGTGTGAATAAAATTCAGTATAAAAAAATCAATTTGCTATTGATTACTAACTTTTTTTTACGTACACTATCTGAAATTATTTAAACTATACTTTTTTGAAAAAACATACTACAAAAATTAGAGTTCGCTATTCTGAAACTGACCAAATGGGCGTTGTATATCATGGAAATTACGCACAATTTTTCGAAATCGGAAGAACAGAATGGCTTCGCTCATTAGGGGTTACCTATAAAAACATGGAAACAAATGGAACAATGCTTCCTGTTGTTTCATTGCAGTGTAATTTTATCAAATCGGCACTTTATGACGATGTATTGACAATACACACTTTTATCAAAAAAAAACCCATGGTAAAAATAGAATTTTATTATGAAATAAAAAACCAAGAAAATGAATTAATTTGTACTGGAAATTCTGTTTTGGCTTTTATGAATATGAAAACAAAGAAACCAATGCCCTGTCCAGAATATGTATTGAATAAAATTGACCTTTAGGTTCATACAAATTATTCCACCACTTGTATTTCAACTTTATACAATTTTTTAAAAATTTGGAAAATTGATTCGGCATCATTCTTTCGAACAGAAATACCATAGCGACAATCGAGTTCCAAGGTTTGTGTTGTAATTGAGATGTTGTTCTCTTTAACAATTCGCATGACTTTGTTCAACCTATCATATCCAAAAATTAATTGAAATTGAACATTGATTGTTTTCTCAAGAATGTTTGAAGCCTCTAAAGCGAGTTTTGCTGATGTTTTATAGGCAGAAATTAGGCCTCCAACCCCTAGTTTTGTTCCACCAAAATAACGGACAGAAACAATTAAAATATTGGTAACCTCAAAAGATTGAATTTGTCCATAGATCGGTAAGCCAGCAGAATTATTGGGTTCACCGTCATCATTTACACGATAGTAAACGTCTTCGATACCTATTTGATAGGCGTAACAAAAATGACGTGCAGCGTGGTGTTTCTTTCTTATAACCTCGAGACAGTCTTTTACATCCTCTTCTGATAAAACAGGAAAAGCATATCCAAAAAACTTACTTCCCTTTTCTTTAAAGAGAGCTTCATCAGAGGGCTGATCAATTGTTTTATAAGCGTCTTCCTTCATTTATGCAATGGTTACCAATACTATTCCTACAACCGCCAAGGCAATTCCAATTTTATTTTTCAAACTAAAATTTTCTTTAAACAAAAACAATCCGACTAAGGTAGACACTATTACGATGGCCACGTTATTTATAGTAAACAAGGTTGAACTTTCGAAATTTTTATTTTGCAAGGCTTTGATTAAAAAGAGAATCGAAAAATAATTGGGAACTCCTAAAACAATTCCAGCTACAATGTTTCGCGTTCCAAAAGAACTTCTTTTTTTGAGCGCTTTTAGCAACAGAATTACAAATCCAAAAAGTGCAGCAATCCCAAACAAACTTCCGGAAAAAATAGAAATATCTTCCTCTGCAACGTAGTTAATTTGCACATACTTTAAGAGTGTATCGATAGCTCCAGAACCGATAAATAGTAAAATTGGAAAAATTAAACTCCCTTTTTTTGCACTTGAATGTTCTTTTACAGACGAGAGATACACCGCCACCAAAGCAGTTACAATCCCAATCACTTTTAAAAAACTAACAGATTCATTGTACAGGCAAATTCCAAATACAACAGGGACAACAACCGACATCTTACCCGCAATTGAAGCTACGGAAACTCCGTTATTCTGAGCAGTCATCGCCATTACAAAAAAGATCGATACAAACAAAGCTCCTAAGATGATTGCTCCAAAAAACCAAGGTTCTAAATAGACCTCTTCAAGAGGAATTTTTCGTTCTGCCAATAAAAAACCCATAGAAAATGCAACAAGATAATTGACAAAAATGGCTTTTAAAACGTCAATATTATAAGTCCCAAAGTATTTAAAAATCACAAATAAACCAGTCGAAAAAAGGATACTAAGAAGTAAGTAGATCAATTTAAAAAATGTATTTGACTGAATAATTGTGTAACCTCTTCTTTGCCGGGAATCAGATTCCATACCTGAATTCCTAAGTGACTCGCTGACTGAGTGTTTTCTTTAGTGTCATCAATGAATAAGGTTTCTTGAGGAATTAAATCATGCGCCTTTAAAACATATTCATAAATATCTGAATTTGGTTTTCTCATATTCATTTCATGAGAAAGATAAAAGTGTTCAAAACAATGTTTAAAGGTATTGTAAAGAGCCATTCCCCAATTTTCTTGAATCCAAGAAATATGCAAATCATTGGTATTACTCAACAAAAACAATCGGTAATTTGGATTTTTTGACAATTCTTGAAGGAAATGAAGCCGATGAATCGGAAAATCTAACAGAATTGCATTCCAAGCTTTGATGAACTTATAGGAAGGGACTTGAAATTTCTTTTCAAAAAAATTAAGAAATCCTGTAGTTGACAGCAAGCCCATTTCATATCGTTGACACAGATCCATTTCTTCCTCAGAAAATACGGTTACACCTTGATCGAAAAGTTCTTTGGCTGTTGCTTCTTTGTCTAAATTAATAAAGATATCGCCAAAGTCAAAAATGATGTTTTTAATCATTATTGTATTTTTTTAAAAGGTCGTTTTGAATCCGAATTTCTGACTCAATATTTGAATTAAAAATGGGGGCTTTTGTTCCACTTCCAAAAACATGATCTCCAACAAAGACATAAGCCTCATCCCATAGCTTGGCATTGATAAAGGTCTGTAAGGTTTGCCCCCCTCCTTCTATAAGCACAGATTGAATTGAATGCTTCTGAAGTACGGTACAAATAGTCTGAGCAAAATCACTTTCTTCATCTTGCAAAGGAGGAAATTCAATCGACTCGTATATGATATTTTCCCGAGAGTTTTTTGGAACCGTTTTGTTTGCAGTAATCACAATAGTTTTGACCGCTCCATCAAATACTGTTGCATCTGCAGGAATTCTCAACGTTCTATCCAAAACGATTCGAACAGGATGCTCTCCAGCCCAATTTCGGATATTCAATGTCGGATTATCAGCAATTACAGTTTCAGTTCCAACCAAAATTGCTTGTTCGGAACTACGAATCTTGTGTGCAAGTTGTTGTGAAAACAAATTCGAAATCCAAACTGGTTTTTGTATTTTTTTTGATTCAGGAGCAATGTAACCATCTTTAGTTGTTGCCCATTTCAAAACAATATAAGGTCTCTTTTTGAGCTGCACTGTAAAAAATCGTTTGTGATGCTCTTTACAGGCTGCTTCCAGAACTCCAACAGTTACATGAATCCCAGCTTTTCGAAGTCGTGCAATACCCTTTCCAGCAACCAGACTATTAGAATCTACACAGCCAATAACCACCTTCGGGATTTGATGTTGCACTATTAAATCGGCACAAGGAGGAGTTTTTCCAAAATGCGAACAAGGTTCTAAGCTAACATACAACGTAGCTTGCTTTAAAAGTTTTTTTTCTTTGACAGCAGCAATCGCGTTCACTTCTGCATGAGAACCTCCGTAAGCAGAAGTAAAGCCCTCACCAATAATTTTATCCTTAAATACAATAACCGCGCCAACTGAGGGATTTGGAGCGGTAGTTCCCAATCCGTTCTTCGCAATTTGGATGCATCGTTGTATGTAGAATTCTTGACTCAAAAAAATTAAAGTTTGATTTCTGTAATTTTATCTACAGGAAAGGTCGTTGAAAAACCAAAAAATTTGTATTTTAAGTTTCCTTTAAACTGGACTTGAATAGACTTCTTTAAAAAGGAATTAATCAATCCGCCAAGGATACCATTTGTATTATTTTCCAAAATTCTTTTGGTTGGAATCACTGCAGAAAGTGGAACTAAAAACTTTTCTTTAGCAGGAACTTTAAAGGGTGCTACACTAACTGTTCCTATTGGCTCTCCATTCATAAATACGAGTATTTCGTCTGAAGAAATCGTCCCTCCTATAGTATTTGGATTTTTAAAAAAAGCTGCCGCTTTTAAGCGAAGGGTGTCAGAAGTTGCTGATACAATTTCCACCTGATCTACTTTCATAAATATTGGTTTTTTTGACACAGAACAGCTGTTCATCAATAAAAATAAAACCAAAAAATATACTGCTTTTTTCATGAAAATTGTTTTAAAAAATTTGATACCTTGCTATGCAAAAATAAGAGAATAAATGACAACAGATGATTTTATCATTAGAGAAATTCAACCTCAAGACAACGCACAAGTTGCGAAAGTAATTCGTGAGGTATTAATTGAGTTTGGCGTCCCCAAAGTAGGAACAGCTTATGAAGATAAGGCAACCGATGAAATGTTTGAGCATTTTCAAAAGAAAACATCAACCTATTATGTTGTGGAATATCAACAAAAAGTCGTAGGATGTGCAGGCATTGCACAATTAGATAATTTTGAAGGCAATACATGCGAACTTCAAAAAATGTATTTTCTCCCCATCACAAGAGGAAAAGGAATAGGAACAAAACTCATCCATACCTGTTTGGCAAAAGCAAAATCTTTGGGATATGACAGTTGCTATTTAGAAACCATGCCCTATATGGAGGCTGCCAGAGCATTGTATGCCAAAAATGGATTTCAAAACTTAGACAAGCCTATGGGAAATACTGGGCATTATTCCTGTAACGTTTGGATGTTAAAAAATTTATGATTTTAAAAGAATATCAATCTTATTTCTCTCAAGAATTATCGGCAATCTATCCTCAGACAGAAATTGACACCTTCTTTTTTTTCTTAATTGAAGAATATATTGATTTCCAAAGAATAGACCTAGTCTTAAAACCAGATTTTGAGCTCTCATCAGACATTCTTCCCTTTTTCAAAAATGCTTTGGAAGCTCTCCAAAAAGAAATTCCCATCCAATATATTCTTGGAAAAACAGAATTTTATGGGTTTCCTTTTTTGGTCAACAGCGATACCTTAATTCCAAGACCAGAAACAGAAGAATTAGTCGAATGGATCTTGAATGTAATATCCCCAACCAAAAAAACGCAAATCATAGACATTGGAACAGGTTCGGGTTGCATCCCAATTTCTTTAGCAAAGCACCTTCCGAATGCAACCATTTTTGCCCTAGATATTTCTAAAGAAGCCCTAACAGTCGCAAAACAGAATGCCATTCTCAATAAAGTTGCCATTTATTTTATTGAAACAAATATTTTACAAACAAATCATTTAGCTCAAAAATTTGATGTAATTATCTCCAACCCCCCCTATGTGAGAGAGTTAGAGAAATTTGAAATTAAAAAAAATGTATTAGAAAACGAACCTCATTTAGCGCTCTTTGTTACTGATGAAGATCCACTTCTTTTTTATAATAAGATTGCCGACTTGGCAGCAAAACACCTCACCCCAAATGGACTACTTTTTTTAGAAATCAATCAATATTTAGGAAAAGAAACGATTAAAATGTTAGCACAAAAAGGGTTTACCAACATTGAACTAAAAAAAGACCACTTCGGAAATGATCGAATGATCAAATGCCATTTCAATAATTTAGATTCTATAGAAAATTCAAAGTAGGCGAAACACGTCTCTTGACGAAGAGGTCCAACAAGATAAAGCACCACTTTAATCAAAAACCTCCTAAAATTATTCCATTTTAAATCTTTTTAATTCCATACTTTTGCCACATGATAAAAGAGATTCAACTCCGTGTAAATTTAATTGAAGAACAGAAAGAGGACATCCTTTTATCAAAAGCTGCAAATCAATTAGATTTGGATCAAAGTGAAATTTTTGCGGTAAAAATTTTGCGTAAATCGATTGACGCTCGCAAAAAAGACATCATCTTTAACTATAAAGTTGCTGTCTACGTCAACGAGCAAGTTCCAGAAAAATCAAATTATATTTTTGACTATAAAGATGTTTCCAATGCAAAAGAAATTCACATTGTAGGCTTTGGTCCAGCAGGAATGTATGCAGCTTTGCGTTGTATCGAATTAGGTTACAAACCTATCGTGTTAGAACGTGGAAAAAATGTGCAAAATCGCAGGCGAGACATCAAAGCCATCAATCAGGATCATATCGTAAATGAAAATTCTAATTATTGTTTTGGTGAAGGAGGTGCAGGAACCTATTCTGACGGAAAACTCTATACACGTTCCTTAAAACGAGGAGATGTAAGACGGATTTTTGAGAACCTAGTTTTTCATGGAGCTACCGAACAAATTTTAATCGATGCACATCCACATATTGGAACTAACAAGCTCCCAAAAATCATACAAAACATTCGCGAAAACATTCTCAAGTTTGGAGGTGAAATTCATTTTGAAACACAGGTAACCGATTTCGTCATCAAAAACAACAAACTACAAGCGATTCATCTTCAAAATGGTCAAGAAATGACTGTAAATTCTGTCATCTTAGCAACAGGACATTCCGCAAGAGATATTTATGAATTGTTGCACAAAAAAAATATTGCTTTAAAAGCCAAATCTTTTGCCATGGGGGTTCGTGTTGAACATCCCCAAGAGATTATTGACCAAATTCAGTATCATTGTTCTGGACAACGAAATGAATTGTTGCCTGCTGCTGCCTATAGTTTGGTGCAACAAGTAAACAATCGAGGGGTCTATTCTTTTTGTATGTGTCCAGGTGGTTTTATCGTTCCTGCAGCTACAGCTAATGGCGAAGTGGTCGTCAACGGAATGTCTCCATCACGAAGAAATAATAAGTTTGCCAATTCTGGAATAGTCGTCGAGTTGGATATTGATAAAGATTTTAAAAAATACGAAGCATTTGGCGCCTTGAAAGGACTAGAATTTCAAAAAGATTTGGAAAAAATTGCCTTTTTTGCTGGTGGAAGAACTCAAACAGCTCCGGCGCAAAGATTGGTCGATTTTGTCGATGGAAAATTCTCTACCGACTTGAACGAAACTTCCTATCAACCGGGATTAAATTCAGCTCCACTTCATTCACTTTTACCCAAAATAATTGGCAGTCGTTTGCGCAAAGGATTTGCTGGTTTTGGGCAAAAAATGCACGGCTACTATACCAATGAGGCTAATATTGTCGGGGTTGAATCAAGAACTTCCTCACCAATCAATATTCCACGAAAAGAAAATTTAGAACATACCCAAATAGAAGGTTTATTCCCTTGTGGAGAAGGGGGTGGCTATGCTGGAGGAATTGTTTCTGCTGCTATGGACGGAGAACGTTGTGCGGAAGCAGTGATCGCAAAACTATAATTCATATTTTTTTTTAAAATAAACAGATAAATCAATAACAATCAGTAATTTTACCCAGATTAATAATTATAAATGAAAATTACAATTGGACGTTCAGACAAAGCTGACTTTCCAGAATTCTCGCTTTATGATATCGATGTCAAAATTGATTCAGGAGCATATACTTCCTCAATCCATTGTACTGAAATTGAAGAAATTATTGAGAATCAACAGCATTGGATAGAATTTACCCTGCTCGATCCAGAGCATCCATTATTTGATCATCAAAAAATCAAAACAAAAGAGTATACCTCAAAATTGGTAAAAAGTTCAAACGGAATTACAGAAAAACGATTTTTGATAGAAACTAGCATTTTTATTTTCAATCAGCACTATCCGATTCATTTGACTTTAGCAGAAAGAACGGATATGAAATTTCCAATATTACTGGGAAGAAAATTTTTAAACAAAAAGTTTATCATCGATCCAGTAAAAAAGGATGTATCACACAAATTAAAATATAAGAAAGAATGCGAATTGTAATTTTATCAAGAAATCCAAAATTATACTCTACCAAGCGATTAGTAGAAGCTGCAGAGAAAAGAGGGCATGAAATCATTGTGGTAGACCATTTAAAATGCAATATCGAAATCGAAAGAAAATCTCCCAAAATTCATTACAAAGGAGAATATTTAGAAAATATTGATGCAATCATACCAAGAATCGGAGCTTCGGTTACTTTTTACGGTACGGCAGTAATTCGTCAGTTTGAAATGATGAAAGTTTTTACCTGTGTTTCTTCACAAGCATTGACTCGCTCCAGGGATAAATTGAGTAGTTTACAAATTTTAGCAAGGGCCGGAGTTGGTTTACCTAAAACTGTTTTCACGAACTACACCAAAGATGTAGAGCATGTTGTAAAATCAGTTGGAGGGGCGCCTTTGGTTTTAAAGTTATTGGAAGGGACTCAAGGTTTGGGTGTTGTTTTAGCTGAAACTAAAAATGCAGCAACCTCCGTTCTTGAAGCTTTTAATGGCCTAGGAGCAAGGGTAATCGCTCAAGAATTTATTAAAGAAGCAGGAGGTGCTGATATTCGAGTTTTTGTAGTTGACGGGAAAGTAATTGGCGCAATGAAACGTCAAGGAAAAGAAGGTGAATTTCGCTCTAACCTTCACCGCGGCGGAAATGCCTCCATTATAGAACTGACCGATGAGGAGGAAAAAACAGCTTTAAAAGCAACCAAAGCCCTAGGTCTAGGAGTTGCTGGAGTAGATATGCTGCAATCATCTAAAGGTCCATTGGTCTTGGAAGTAAACTCTTCACCGGGTCTCGAAGGAATTGAAACTGCAACTGGAAAAGACATTGCCAAAGAAATCATTAGATATTTAGAAATTCATGTCGAGTAAGCCATTTATCATTTTAGGACAACAAATTCCTGAAGGAAAGCGGACCGTTTTAGACTTAGAAGTTGCAAAATTACACACCAGAACAACGGTAAAAGTTCCAGTGATCATAGAACGCTCCCATCAACTAGGGCCAGTTGTCTTATTGTTGGCAGGGATACATGGAGATGAAACGAATGGCGTAGGAATTATTCGTGAAATTATCAATCAAAAAATCAATAGTCCAGTTGCAGGGACTATTATTTGCATCCCTGTGTTTAATATTTTTGGGTATTTATTTCAAACTCGTGAATTTCCAGATGGTCGTGATTTAAACAGAATGTTTCCAGGTTCTTTAAATGGTTCATTAGCTAGTCAATTTGCATATCAATTTACCAAAGAAATAGCTCCATTCGTAGATTATGTCATCGACTTTCATACAGGGGGTGCTGAACGTGATAATATTGCACAAATTAGATGTAGCAAAGAAGACCAAAAAGGACTAGAACTTGCCAAGGTTTTTAATCCCCCTATGATTGTATATTCTAACAATATATCAAAATCTTTACGAGATACTGTACGTAAAATGGGGAAGAGCATTTTAGTGTTTGAAGGGGGGAAATCGAAAGAACTCAATGCTTCAATCATCAACGAAGGTGTCAATGGAACCAAAAACGTATTGATCCATTTAGGTCTTATTGAAGGTGAAATTACAGTTCGAAAAACACCTATTTATATAAAAAATTCAAAATGGTTAAGAGCATCCTATTCTGGAATGTTTAAAATTATGATTACAAACGGATCTTTTGTCCGTAAAAAAGAAGTTTTAGGAATCATTCAAGACCCATTTGGAGAATTTAAAAAGAAAGTTTACGCACCATTTGATGCTCATATTTTCTGTATTAATAAAACACCAATTGTCAATAAAGGGGATGCTTTGTTTCATTTAAGCATCGAGGAATAAAATTCAACAATTATTTTTGATGCCAAAAAAAGGAAAAGGAAAAGCAAAAAACACTGTTAGCAAAGCAAAATACAATCGGCTCATGCATCAAAAAGTCAATAAGGTGAAGTTAGAAAAACAGTATCATAAAGAGCGATTAAAAGCGCTTATCAAAAAAGTAAATGAGCAAAAAAAACAGGAAGTATAACCGTTGTTAAACAAAAAAAATCTCAAGTTCTAACTTGAGATTTTTATTTGTATGTGGGGACAATTATTGATCAATCGCCCCTAAAACACGTTTCATAAAAGCATTCAACGCTTCTTTCTTAGGAATTCCCTCTTTGATCATTTTATCAACTTCAACGGCTCCGTATAGATTAGAAATCAATTCGCCAATAACATCTAATTCTTCATCTTTTAAAGATGGGACTTCAGTTAGTGCTTCTAGAGTTTCGATAGTTTCTAAAACGTAGTCTTGATCGTTTTCTTCAATAAAATTAGTCAAATGTTTAATAACGGGTAACTTCATCTTATAGGGTTTCTGTTAAAAATTCTTTCAACACATCAACCTTATTGGTTTGTGTCTGACTAACAAATTTTCCATCTTTAAAAGCTGCGAAAGTTGGTAGGTTACTTACATCTGCTAATTTTCTGCTTTCTGGAAATTTCTCAGCATCTACAATTACAAAAGTTGCCGTTTCATTTTCCGTAGAAAATTTCTTAAACTTAGGCTTCATAATTCTACAATTACCACACCATCCTGCAGAGTATTGCACGATAACGGTTTTGTTACTCGCTACTATTTCTGCTAAATTATCTTGACTTAACTCTTGTACCATTGTTATAAAAATTAGTTTGCTGCTAAATATGCTGCGGTTCCTTTTGCATTTGGTGCCATTGCCGTTTTTCCTTCTTCCCAGTTTGCTGGACAAACTTCACCATTTTTTTGTACATGTGAATACGCGTCAATCAAACGTAAAAATTCATTTACATTTCTTCCTACTGGCATGTGGTTAACACCTTCATGGAAAACCGTTCCTTCTTCATCGATAAGATACGTAGCTCTATAAGTTACATTATCTCCTTCTACTTGAATCGTTTGTGTCTCTTCATCAAAAGTTTCGTTTGTAATATCTAAAATACCTAAAACTGAAGATAAATTACGATTGCTATCGGCTAAGATTGGATAGGTGACTCCTTCAATTCCTCCATTGTCTTTTGCAGTACTCAACCATGCAAAGTGAACTTCTGGTGTATCACATGAAGCACCAATAACGATAGTGTTTCTTTTTTCAAATTCACCCAAAGCGGATTGAAAAGCATGTAATTCAGTAGGACATACAAATGTAAAATCTTTTGGATACCAGAATAATAATACTTTTTTATTATTTTTCTTTGCTTCTTCTAAAACATTGATTTTAAACGTATCGCCCATTTCATTCATTGCATCTACGTTCAAGTTTGGAAATTGTTTACCAACTATTGTTGCCATTTTATTTATTATTTATGATTAATATGAATTTTCTAATACAAAGATAGCAAAGCTCTGTACTAAAACTTAAAAATTTAAATGGGAACTTTTTATCTTATTATCAGTTTTACTTATAGTGATTTTACTTTTAAATAGTTTTAGACTATTTTGAAGCAAAAAGCGATACATCTTTTTCTGTAACTTCATTTTCACCCAAGATGATGAGTCTTTCTACAACATTCCTAAGTTCTCTTATGTTTCCAGTCCAATCGTATTCTTGTAATAGCTTGATTGCTCCTGAAGAAAAAGTCTTTAAAGGGGTTCCTTGTTCTTTAGAAATTTTAGACGAGAAAAACGACACCAATAAAGGGATATCTTCTCTTCGATCATTTAGGGCTGGCACCTGTATTAAAATTACTGCCAATCTGTGGTACAAGTCTTCTCTGAAACGACCCGCAGCAATTTCATTATTTAAATTTTTATTCGTTGCCGCTAAGACCCTAACATTTACATTAATATCTCGATCACTTCCTACTCGCTGAATTTTATTTTCCTGCAAAGCGCGTAAGACCTTGGCTTGAGCAGAGAGACTCATGTCTCCTATCTCATCCAAAAACAGGGTTCCTCCTGTAGCCGCTTCAAACTTTCCAGCACGGTCTTTTTGAGCGCCAGTAAAAGATCCTTTTACATGTCCAAACAACTCACTCTCTATCAATTCTGAAGGAATTGCGGCACAATTTACTTCGATCAAAGGGGCTTTTGACCGATCCGATTTTTCATGTAACCAATGCGCAACTAGCTCTTTTCCAGTTCCGTTGGAACCTGTAATTAAAACTCTGGCATCTGTGCCTGCAACCTTTTCAATCAATTCTTTGATATGAAGGATCTGAGGACTTTCACCGATCATTTCATAATTCTTACTCACCTTCTTTTTTAATCGCTTGTTTTCTACAATAAGCTCCTTTTGATCCAAGGCATTTCGAACTGTATTGAGCAATCGATTTAAATCAGGTGGTTTTGAAATATAATCAAAAGCACCTAAGCGCATCGTGTTGACTGCAGTATCTAGATCACCATGTCCTGAAATCATGATAACAGGAATTTCTGGCTTTACTTTCTTAACACGTTCTAACACCTCAACACCATCCATTTTGGGCATTTTAATATCGCACAAAACCAAATCATAGTCTTTCTGTAATATCATTTCCATCCCTAACAATCCATCTTCAGCTTCATCAACAGCATACGTGTCATTTTCTTCAGAAATAATTTTCCTAAGTACTCTTCGAATTGATGCCTCGTCTTCTATGATTAATATATTGCTCATTATTGGATTGTTATATTTTTTTACTTAGAAATTGCGGTAGAATGCTTTTGAAAACCTACAACTCATTGGTCTTATACACATGCACATCTCTTTGTGGAAATGGAATTGAAATCTGATGTTCTCTGAATAATTTATCAATTTCAAAACGAATATCACTCTGAATTATTGCAGCTTCAAAACTATTATTTAGGGTAAACGAAACTTTAAAATCCAACGAGCTATCTCCAAAATTTGTAAAGAAAACAGTTGGTTCTGGTTTCGGAATTACTTTTGGATTGGATTCCACTGCTTTTAATAAAACACTTTTTACCAACTGAATATCACTTCCATAAGCAACACCCACAGAAACAGACTCTCTTGTTTCTACTCCATTTTCAGTCCAATTGTACAAACTGTTGGTTAAGTACAAATGATTGGGAATCACCAAGACTTTGTTGTCGATCGTAACGGCTCTAGTAGTTCTTAATTTAATTTCAACCACTCGCCCTACTTTTCCTTCCAATTCAATAATATCACCCACATGAACAGATTGATCTATTAAGATGAAAATTCCTGAAATGATATCTTGAAATAAGGTCTGTAATGCCAAACCAACCCCAATTAAAAGGGCTGCCGATGCAGCAAATATTGCTGTAACGTTGACTCCTGAAGATTGGAGAGTGACCAAAAAGATAACGATATATGCCAACCACTTTAAATACTCAAAAACCGATACAAATTTTTCTTTATCTTCATTTGGTAGTTTCCTTGTAATTAGTTTCCTGAAAAATTTAAGAAGAAAAGATGCAATCAGCAACGCCAGAAAGACGATTAAAATGGTCTGAACAGAAATTGTTACATCTGTACCAAAATTGAAACTGTATTCTAAAAAAGCCTTTAATTTTTCCATCTTTTTTTTATAATAAACCGTTGTATGTACGCTAATTTTTTTAAATTTTTATAGCTAATGTTCTCAACTCAATATTAAAATTTTTACTCTGTAAATTTCTGCAACGAATCAGACTGTGAATACAAAGGTAACAATTTATATCGCCATAAAAATTGCTATCTCATTTTACACTATTTTTTAATTTGCGAAAGGCTAATCATGGATACTTTATCCATGTTTGAAGGAGATTGAATATAATTATGAGCCACACATTTGTACATAAATGCCCCTAACTGTTTCAACATTATTACAAATTTACTATGCGCGCATAACTTTTTTGTAATTTACTATGCGTGCATAATAAATTTTACTATCTTTGGAGTAATGGATAAAGATAAATCAATCGATCACCAATTAAGAGCAACTTGGCAAGCTATCGCAAAGATGTACAATGAGCAAGCTGTAAAGCATGAAAGCACCATGGCTTCGGCCTTTGTTTTGTTAAATATTGATTCCACAAAAGGAACGCCATCAACGGCTTTAGGCCCCTTGATGGGAATGGAACCAACCAGTCTTTCGCGTATTTTAAAAAGTATGGAAGACAAAGGAGCAATTTGTAGAGAGAAAAACCCAGAGGATGGAAGAAGTGTAATTATAAAATTAACGCCCTACGGAAAAGAAATGCGCGCAGTATCGAAAGGACATGTGTATCAGTTCAACAATACAATACGAGAACATATTACAGAAGAAGAATTAGAAGGTTTCTTTAAAGTAACCTCAACTATCAATAAGTTAATAGCAGAAAAAAAAGTCTTTCAAGAAGCACCTTTAAAAGCTATTTAAATTAAATATCAAACCAATGACAAGAAGAATAAAAAAAGTGGCAATTATCGGTTCTGGAATAATGGGAAGTGGTATCGCCTGTCATTTTGCCAATATTGGTGTAGAAGTTCTTTTATTAGACATCGTTCCGAGAGAAACTACCGACCAAGAAAAAGCAAAAGGACTCACCTTAGAAAGCAAAGCTGTTCGAAATCGTCTTGTAAATGATGCTTTAACTGCATCCTTAAAATCAAGACCGTCTCCTATTTATCATCAAAAATTTGCCAATAGAATTACCACGGGTAATTTAGATGACGATTTGCATTTGATAAAAGAGGTTGATTGGGTCATGGAAGTTGTTGTTGAACGTTTGGATATAAAAAAATCTGTTTTTGAGAAAATCGAACAATACAGAAGACCTGGAACCTTAATCACATCGAATACTTCTGGAATTCCAATTAAATTTATGAGCGAAGGACGAAGTGACGATTTTCAAAAACATTTTGCTGTTACTCACTTTTTCAATCCTCCTCGATATTTAAAACTATTTGAAGTTGTTCCCGGCCCTAATTGTGATTCTTCAGTCACCGATTTTTTAATGATGTATGGAGAAAAATTCTTGGGCAAAACAGCTGTTTTAGCAAAAGATACTCCTGCTTTTATTGGAAACAGAATTGGAATTTTCAGCATCATGAACCTTTTTCACATCGTCAAAGAAATAGGATTAACGATCGAAGAAGTTGACAAATTGACCGGACCCGTAATTGGCCGTCCAAAATCGGCAACCTTCAGGACCATCGATGTCGTTGGTTTAGATACCTTGGTTCATACCGCCAATGGAGTTAAAGACAATTGTCCAAACGACGAAATGAATGCACAATTTGAGATTCCTGAATTTGTAAATTCAATGATGGAAAACAAATGGTTGGGAAGCAAAACAAATCAAGGATTCTACAAGAAAGTAGTACATCCAAATGGCAAGAAAGAAATTTTATCCTTAGACCTCAACACCTTAGAATATCGTGCTAACAAACGTGCCTCTTTCGCAACCTTAGAGTTAACCAAAACCATTAGCAATGTTGGCGATCGTTTTAAAGTATTGGTCAAGGGAAAAGACAAAGCAGGGGAGTTTTACAGAAAATGTTTTGCCGCCCTATTTGCCTATGTTCAAAATAGAATCCCTGAGATCTCTGACGAAATCTACCGATTGGATGATGGCTTGAGAGCTGGATTTGGTTGGCAACATGGTCCTTTTGAAATTTGGAATGAAATTGGAGTTGCAGCTGGAGTTGAGATAATGAAAGCAGAAGGAAAAGAACCCGCCGCTTGGGTTAGTGAAATGCTTGCCAAAGGAGAAACTTCTTTCTATTCAGTAAAAGAAGGTGCTACTCATTATTATGACATTCCTTTAAAAAAACAGGTTAAAAAACCTGGTCAAGATTCTTTTATTATTTTAGACAATATCCGAAAATCAACCGAAGTTTTCAAAAATTCAGGTGTTTCTGTTCAAGATATTGGAGACGGTATTTTAAATGTAGAGTTCCGTTCAAAAATGAATACTATAGGTGGAGATGTACTAACTGGATTGAACAAAGCAATCGATCTCGCAGAAAAAGATTTCCAAGGTTTAATTGTCGGAAATCAAGCTGCAAATTTCTCAGTTGGCGCCAATATTGGAATGATATTTATGATGGCCGCAGAACAAGAATACGACGAATTAAACATGGCAATCAAGTATTTTCAAGATTCAATGATGCGCATGAGATATTCTTCTATTCCAACAATTTCGGCTCCTCACGGTATGGCCTTAGGAGGGGGATGTGAAATTTCTTTACACGCAGACAAAGTAGTAGCTGCCGCAGAAACCTATATGGGCTTGGTTGAATTTGGAGTCGGTGTAATTCTTAGTGGTGGAGGCTCTAAAGAAATGGCCTTGAGAGCATCCGATTCTTTTCACAAAGGCGATGTAGAATTAAACATTTTACAAGAGAACTTCTTAACTATCGGAATGGCAAAAGTGTCTACCTCTGGTTACGAAGCATTCGATTTAGGATTGCTTCAAAAAGGAAAAGACATCATTGTAGTCAATAAAGAAAGACAAATTGCAACGGCTAAGGCGCATGCAAAATTAATGGCTGAAAGTGGCTACACACAACCTGTAAAGCGAACAGATGTAAAAGTATTAGGGAAACAAGCGCTGGGAATGTTCTTAGTAGGAACAGATTCTATGGAACATTCAAAATACATCTCAGCACACGATCAAAAAATAGCCAATAAGCTAGCCTATGTAATGGCTGGAGGAGACTTATCAGAACCAACACTAGTTTCAGAACAATATCTGTTAGATATAGAGCGAGAAGCATTTTTATCACTTTGTACAGAAAGAAAAACCTTAGAACGCATTCAGCATATGTTAAAAACTGGAAAACCATTACGGAACTAATCGCTACAAGAGTAGGATGAAATTAAAATAACCCTTCTAAGCGATTTTAAAGAATTACTTACAAAAAAAGGACAAACATACAAACAGAAGAAAAAATGTAAAGCCAAGTATAAATATAGTCCTTGAAGTCATAAAAAATGAATTTCTCACTTCAAAGAACTCTTAGGAATACTTACGACAAAATATAAAAATTTTAATACGATGAGCAGCAAAACAGCATACATAGTAAAAGCCTACAGAACCGCAGTTGGGAAAGCACCAAAAGGTGTTTTTCGTTTCAAACGAGCGGATGAATTGGGAGCAGAAACCATTCAGCACATGATGAAAGAATTGCCCAATTTAGACGTAAAACGTATAGACGATGTGATTGTTGGGAATGCGATGCCCGAAGGTTCTCAAGGACTCAACATGGCACGTTTTATTTCCTTAATAGGACTCAACTCTGTCGACGTTCCAGGTGTAACCGTAAATCGTTTTTGTTCTTCAGGATTGGAAACCATTGGTATGGCAGTTGCTAAAATACAGTCAGGAATGGCAAGCTGTATCATTGCTGGGGGTGCTGAAAGTATGAGTTCTGTTCCGATGACGGGTTATAAACCAGAGCTCAACTACAATACCATCCAATCCGGTCATGCCGATTATTACTGGGGAATGGGAAATACGGCTGAAGCTGTGGCAAAACAATTTAAGGTTTCTAGAGAAGATCAGGATGAATTTGCCTTCAAATCGCATATGAAAGCACTCAGAGCCCAAGAAGAAAATCGTTTTCAAGATCAAATTGCCCCCATTCAAGTAGAAGAAACTTATTTGGATGCAAATGGTAAAAAAGCGACCCGAAATTATACAGTCACCAAAGATGAAGGTCCCAGAGCAGGAACCTCAACGGCTGTTCTAAACAAATTACGAGCGGTATTTGCTGCTGACGGAAGTGTAACTGCAGGGAATTCATCACAAATGAGTGATGGAGCAGCTTTTGTAATGGTGATGAGTGAAGAGATGGTTAAAGAATTAAACCTAGAACCAATAGCGCGCATGGTAAACTATGCTGCTGCTGGAGTTGAACCAAGAATTATGGGAATTGGCCCCGTAGCCGCCATTCCAAAAGTGTTAAAACAAGCAGGCTTGCAACAAAAAGATATTGAGCTGATTGAATTGAATGAAGCATTTGCTTCTCAATCTTTAGCAGTACTACGCGAATTGGATCTTAACCAAGACATCGTAAATGTCAATGGAGGTGCCATAGCTTTGGGACATCCATTAGGGTGTACAGGAGCAAAATTATCGGTACAACTATTTGATGAAATGCGAAAACGTGATCTGAAAAACAAATACGGAATGGTTACCATGTGTGTGGGAACTGGTAAAGGTGCAGCTGGAATTTTTGAATTTCTAAAGTAAACAAAAAATTATACCAAACATAATTATCAATAAACTAAAAAAATGGCAGAACTATTAAGAGGAGGTCAATTTCTTGTAAAAGAAACAAATTGCGAAGACGTTTTTACTCCAGAAGATTTTACGGAAGAGCAAACAATGATGAAAGAAGCGGTAATGGAATTTAACGACCGTGAAATCATCCCTCACAGTGCTCGGTTTGAAGCGAAAGATTATGCTTTAACAGAAGAAGTGATGCGTAAGGCTGGAGAATTAGGATTCTTAGGAGTTGCGGTTCCAGAAGCCTATGGAGGGCTAGGAATGGGATTTGTCTCTACCATGCTTACTTGTGATTACATCTCAAGTGGAACTGGCTCTTTTAGTACTGCTTTTGGTGCACATACTGGAATTGGTACCATGCCAATTACCTTATATGGAAATGAAGCACAAAAGCAAAAATATGTCCCTAGATTGGCTTCTGGCGAATGGATGGGGGCTTACTGTTTGACAGAACCAGGAGCTGGTTCGGATGCAAATTCAGGAAAGACAACGGCTGAATTAACTGCTGACGAAACTTCCTATAAAATAAACGGGCAAAAAATGTGGATCTCTAATGCAGGATTTTGCCAGTTGTTCATCGTTTTCGCACGAATAGAAAATGATAAAAATATTACAGGTTTTATCGTAGAAAACAACCCTGAAAACGGAATTACCCTCGGAGAAGAAGAACACAAATTAGGAATCAGAGCTTCTTCAACACGACAGGTATTTTTTAATGACACCCTTGTGCCCGTTGAAAATATGCTATCTGTACGAGAAGGTGGATTTAAAATTGCTATGAATGCATTGAATGTAGGGCGTATTAAATTGGCTGCAGCCTGTCTAGATTCTCAAAGAAGAGTAGTGACCCATGCTGTAAAATATGCAACTGAGCGCAAGCAATTTAAAACTCCTATTGCAGATTTTGGTGCTATTAAATACAAACTCGCTGAAATGACCTCCAATACTTATGTTGGTGAATCCGCAAGTTATAGAGCTGCTAAAGATATTGAAGATCGGATTGCCATTCGCGAAGCGGAAGGAAACTCTCATCAGGACGCAGAATTAAAAGGTGTCGAAGAATACGCAATTGAATGTTCAATCTTAAAGGTAGCTGTTTCAGAAGATGTACAAAATTGTGCCGATGAAGGAATTCAAATTTTTGGAGGAATGGGCTTCTCAGAAGAAACTCCTATGGAAGCTGCCTGGAGAGATGCACGAATTGCTCGCATCTACGAAGGAACCAACGAAATTAACAGAATGCTTTCAGTCGGGATGCTGATTAAAAAAGCAATGAAAGGACATGTAGATCTGTTAGGTCCTGCAACAAAAGTGCAAGAAGACCTAATGGGAATCCCTTCTTTTGATACTCCAGATTATTCTGAATTATTTGCAGAGGAGAAAGAAATGCTATCAAAACTTAAAAATGTATTTTTAATGATTGCTGGTGCGGCTATCCAAAAATTCGGTCCTGACTTGGAAGAACATCAGCAATTATTAATAGCTGCTTCTAATATTTTAATTGAAGTATACATGGTAGAATCTGCCATTTTAAGAACTGAGAAAAACGCCAAACGATTTGGAGAAGATACTCAGAAAGAACAGATCGCAATGACCCAATTATATCTATACAATGCCGTTGAAATAATTATTAAAAACGGAAAAGAAGCAATCGTTTCATTTGCAGAAGGAGATGAACAACGAATGATGTTAATGGGCTTAAAACGCTATACAAAGTATACCAATTACCCAAATGTAGTGAATTTGAGAAATCAAATCGCAGAAAAATTGAAAACAGAAAACAAGTATTGCTTCTAAAAGTCTTAATTTTTTTTACCTTTAACAGACTTTAATATAGTCGTTTGTCAGTAAAGGTCATCTTCCAAGGTGACCTTTACTATTTTTTAACAAAGTAGTTTTCTAGAACCCTAGAAATTCTTTTCATCTCCAAAAGGCTCTAGATATCTTTCATCATTTTTTTGTATCACAATTCATTTAATATCAATACTTTTGCACGCAATTTGAAAACAGCATAGATGAAGCGTATTAAAGAATATAAAAAACTTTTTAAAGTAGAAGGTCCCATTAATTTGAAAGAATTAAAAACTACCTACAGAGGTTTGGTCAAAGAATGGCATCCCGATAAATTTTTGGAAGAAGACAAAAAAGCGGAAGCAGACATTATCAGTACCAAAATTATTGATGGATATCACTTTTTGGTAAGTATAGCTCCAGAAACAAAGGAAGCAAATTTAGAAGCGTATAAGAAAACCATTACTGAATTTCAAGTAGCAGACTGGCACCACAAGAGCATGTTGTTAGAGGTTACCTTTACAGATGGAAATACCTACGAATACTTTGGTGTTAGTAAAATTTTATTTGGAAAATTTGTGAATTCAAAATCCATGAACAACTTTGGAAAAAGAAACATTTTCAATTCTTTTATCTATAGAAAATCAATGAAAGCATCTGCAACAGTTTAAACGGATCTATTTCTGGGAAAGCTAGAATACAGTTAAAATCAACAACATCGTCTTGATCTTTCAAGACCTAAAAAAAAGAGATTACGCACATCGTAATCTCTTTTTTTTGTGATTAAAAATCAAATTGCTCACATGAAGTTTGCGTTCTTTAAAACTTTTAGGGAACCTCTTTTTACAATGCTTAATAAATATCATTTAAAATTTTAGCCAAACGAATTCCACCTTTCTGCAGCTGGTTTCGAACCGTTCCAAAATGATCATAGGAATATCTGTAGCTCAATTTTTCGCCAGATTCCACAGAAGCATACACCTCTTTAGTAATTTCATGCACTTCATTTACCCAATCAACAACGGTCCCCTTCTGAATGGCTTGTACTTGATTCTTTGAAAGTTTTGTCGCATTATCAGCCAATTCTAAATAACTCATATTCCAATCTTCGATCATTTTGGTATCCCAAACAGTATGTAAATTTGTTCCTTTTCCAAACCATTGTACTTGAACCTTGTTCCCTCCTCGATCTTCTTTCTGGCCTATATGCATTGGCTGATGCAAGTCTCCTATAAAATGAACCAACATTTTCAAATAAAACACCTTATCCTCTTCACAACTATTATTGTTTTTTAAGACCGAAACACATGTAGCAATTCCAGAAACTAAATCCCCTTTTGGATTTTTTTCTGCTGCCTCATAGTCTTGATCAAGATCCATATTGACATAATGCCAAGGAGAAAATTTTTTGTACTTCCTATCGGATTTTATTTCATCGGCAAAAGTAGACACAAAGGCCAAACTCTGCCCTTTTAAAAGTTTATCAATCTTTCTTTTGGCCGATTTAGACAAATATTGTGTTGCAATTTCACCAGTTGCTCTATGACCATTTTGCCCCCAAAAAAAGACATGCTCAGTGTCTGAAGCTGGCATAATAAATAGGGATATGAATAAAAGTAGTGTCGCTTTCATTGTAAGTTTTTAGAATTAGTTTGCAGCTAAATTATAAAAATAAACATGAAAAAAATTGGAAATAAGTAAAAATATCATATATCTTTGTGATATCATTTTAATATCAAATAAATTATGAAAGCAGAGAAAATCACCAAGCCTGCAAATGGCTACTTAATGTTATTAATCATCTTGATCTTATTTTTTGGAGGTATCGTGATAGCTATTGCTAAGGAAAACCCACTTTTCCTCCTTAGCTCCCTCATCGGATTCTTTGGTTTGTTTGGATTTATATTGGTCAATCCAAATACATCCAAAGTTATTTTACTTTTCGGAAAATATATCGGAACCATCAAAGACAATGGACTATACTGGGCTAATCCTTTGTATCGAAAAAAAGGAATCTCTCTTCGAGCTAGTAATTTTGATAGTGAACGTCTGAAAGTAAATGACAAGCTAGGAAATCCAATTATGATCTCTACCATCTTAGTCTGGCGTGTGACAGACACCTACAAAGCTGCCTTTGACGTAGACAATTACGAGAATTTTGTCCGTGTACAAACGGATGCTGCAGTTCGAAAATTAGCAAGCATGTATCCTTATGATAATTTTGCTGATGAAGGACATGACGAGGACATCACCCTGCGTTCAAGTGTCAATGAAGTTTCGGAAGCTTTGGAGAAAGAAATTGAAGAACGGCTATCCATTGCAGGAATTGAGGTTTTAGAAGCTCGAATAGGGTATCTGGCTTATGCACAAGAAATTGCAAGTGCTATGTTAAAAAGACAACAAGCCACAGCGATTGTTGCTGCAAGACATAAAATTGTACAAGGTGCTGTTGAAATGGTAGAAATGGCATTGCTGGAACTCAATAAAAAACAGATTGTAGATCTTGATGACGAACGAAAAGCAGCGATGGTAAGTAATTTATTAGTTATCTTATGTGGTGACAAAGAAGCATCACCTGTTGTAAACACCGGAACTTTGAGTCACTAAAAAACCAATAACTATTTGGTCATCGCAGCATTGAAATATAATCGAAAAAAAATGAATAACAGATGAAAGAATATAAAGTAATTTATGGAAAATGGGATTCTCTAAAAACAATGAAAAGTTAGAAGATACTTTGAATGACTATGCAAGAGAAGGTTGGATCGTAAGAGAAGTAGCTGAGAGTTCAGCAAGAATTATTTTTGAACGAGATAAGAATAGGTAAAATGAAAGTATTTATTGAAGAACAACGTTTTAAGCAAATTTGGCTCCAAGTTCTACTTATCATTACTTCAGTGACTACTATTGCTATTATTACCGAAGAGTGGATTCGATCATCGGACCAAAATACCAGCGCTCACATTTCTTCAATCATAACAGTGTGTTCAGTTCTTCTAATTCATGCCTTATTTCATTTTGCAAAATTGACTACTCGGATCGATGAAAATGGAATTCAATACCAATTCTTTCCATTTCATTTTTCAATGAAAAAAATTACCTGGGCAGAAATTTGTCAAATCAAAGTTAGAACCTACAATCCAATTGGAGAATATGGAGGCTGGGGATTACGATACACTTTTAGCAAAAAAAGAGGCAACGCAATCAATGTTTCTGGAGATATTGGAATTCAGTTAGAATTTACCAATGGCAAAAAACTATTGATAGGCACCCAAAAAAAAGAAGAAGTACAAAGAGTTTTAGAAACCTATAAAACCAAAATATGACCCATGTACCGAAAGACATTCAAAAAGACAAGGACAATGCCAAATTGTATGCATTTGCAGCATACCCTCTGTCTGAAGAACTAATTGAAACTCTTGTTTCATTCATGAAAAAGAACCCCTAAAATGTCAAAAAAGAAAGCTTTCGCATTGCGTGTCAATGAAGACATGATGAAGGCCATTGAAAAATGGGCTGCAGATGAGTTTCGTTCAACTAACGGGCAAATCGAATGGATGCTGATGCGAGCATTAAAAGACGAAAACAGAGCACCCAAAAAGAAGGAAGAGTAACTTCTTTAAAATAGAACTTCCTTTGGGTTAAAATTTCGAACTTCACTTCAGAATCGCTCGTCAATTTTTGTATCTTGTATGCCCAATTAGAATTTATAACAAGCTATATACAGTAAGAATACAACCATCTTTATAAAGCTTCCTTTGAAAAAAATAAACTCAATACCACCCACTAAAAAACACCCATGAAAAAAATTATTTTAGGCTGCTTTTTCAGCGTTATTTTTATGAATATTCAAGCTCAAAATTCTCCTGAAAATAAATTAGGCGCCTTAGTATATGTACAATGGAGCCCATCAATTGTCCGATTCGTTTTCACTACAAACCATGGCACATTTTCGTTATTTTGAAACTGCTAGTGAATTTCAACAAGGAATTTACAGATTGGGTTTGAATTATAAAACAACTCCTATGTTCAATTTTACGTTGGGATTAAGTTATGTTGAAACAGATACTCAATATAAAAACCCTTCAGAACTACTAACAGAATTCAGGATTTATGAAGATTTTAATTTCAATACAAATCTCACAAAACTCAAACTCAGACACCGCTTTCGATTCGAGCATCGATTTCTAGAATTACAAGGAGAAAAATCTCTTCAAAACTGGATTCGTTATGATTTGAATGCCACCTACCCCCTATCCCCTCTTTGGAGTATTTATGCCTTTAATGAATTATTTCTTAATTTTGAGGGTGATTTATTTTCTCAAAACTGGACAGGCGCAGGATTGCTTTATAAATTCAACAATCACATCAAATTCAAAATAGGATATTTTTATCAGAAATTAAAAAATGTAGGATTTGACAGACTACAATTTGGAGTCATCCTAAACACCGACTTTAGAAAAAAAACAATATAATTCATTTTATGTCCATTTCAGAAATCAGCAACGATATTCCATTGTTTCCAAATGATACAGTCATTTTTGGAATTTTATGTGTCATTCTCGCAGGAATTTTTTATACCTCAAAAAAAGATTTTTTTTCAAAATTTTACCGAATAGTTCCCGCACTTCTACTCTGTTATTTTATCCCTTCAATTTTTTGTTCTTTAGGAATTATTGCAGACAAGTGGATCGATGTGGACACCACTATAAAGCACTTGCAATCTCTTTATGGAAACTTGAACGGAATTAGTGACCTAAGCTCTCTAAAAGCATATATTTCAACAAATCAGATTCCATCAAGTGAGTATGCACAATTTACAGGTGGCAGTAAAATCTACTATATTTCTTCGCGATTTTTACTACCCGCTTCATTGGTCTTATTGACATTGAGTATTGACTTGAAAGGCGTTTTTAAATTAGGGCCAAAAGCATTGATCATGTTTTTAACCGCAACTATTGGCGTAATGATTGGTGGTCCAATCGCCATTGTATTTTTCAAATATGTTGCACCAGATATTTTGACACAAGTAGAAGGCACAGAACTCTGGAAAGGTTTATCTACCGTTGCCGGAAGTTGGATTGGTGGGGGTGCAAATCAGCTTGCCATGAAAGAACAATGGGAAGTTTCAGACAGTCTCTTTAGCATTATGGCTGTGGTAGACGTTTTGGTAGCAGAGGTTTGGATGGCGTTTTTATTGATTGGTGTTGCCAAATCAGAAGCTATTGATAAATGGTTAAAGGCTGACACCTCATCCATTACAGCACTGAAAAACAAAATGGAAAAATTCACTTTAGAAACAGCCCGAATTCCATCATTCAATGATTTGATTCTCCTTTTGGGAATTGCATTCGGGGTTACTGCTATCGGCCATATTATTGGAGATAACTTAGGCATTTATATTACAAAAAAGGCTCCTTTCTTAGTAGACTTAGGTTTGGGGAGTTCATTTTTCTGGCTGATCATCACAGCAACGACAATCGGGATCTTTTTATCTTTTACAAAAATTAAAACCTACGAAGGTGCTGGAGCAAGCAAAATTGGAACTGTTTTTATCTACATATTAGTTGCCTCTATTGGAATGAAAATGAATTTGAATGCAATCGTTGAAAACATAAGCTTGTTTGCAATTGGATGTGTATGGATGATCATTCACGTGGGATTATTAGTGGTCGTTGCTAAAATTATTAAAGCACCCTATTTCTTTTTAGCAGTTGGCTCAAAGGCAAATATTGGTGGTGCTGCTTCAGCACCTGTAGTAGCTGGAGCATTTCACCCATCTTTAGCGCCTGTAGGTGTTTTACTTGCCGTATTGGGATATGCACTTGGGACCTATGGTGCTTTTTTCTGTGCCCTAATGATGAAATGGGTTCGTTAATTTTTACTAAATTGTATAGTTTTGCTAAATCAAATGATGCATATTTGCATTTCAACTAATTTAATTAATGATGAAAAAAATCACCCTAATTTGTCTTCTCCTTTTCATAGCCGCATGTTCTTCTAAAAAAGACGGAAATATGATTGTTCAAGGAAAAATAAAGGGCCTAAAAAAAGGAACTTTATACCTTCAAAAAATGAATGACTCTATTCTTATATCCGTAGATTCAATCTCAATTTTAGGAGACAACACCTTCAAATTAACCGATAATATTTCAGACCCTGAGTTATATTTCTTAACATTCAAAGGAAGCAACGCAAAAGAACGCATCTTATTTTTTGGTGAAGAAGGAGTGATCACTATCAATGATCAAATCAAGAATTTTGGATTTAGTCCAGAAATTAGTGGATCTAAGAATCAAGCAGTTTTAGACAAGTTCAATAAAATAAACAAACAATTCCTCAACCAAAGACTCGATTTTATTCAAAAAGATTTTGAAGCAAAAAAATCAAAAGACACTAAAATGTCCAAACAACTAGAGGCAGAATATCAAAAACTGACCAGACGTCGTATATTATTTGCAACTAATTTTGCGCTATCAAATTCAAATACTGAAGCCGCAGCATATATTGGTTTGACCGAATTGTACAATGCAAACATCAAACTATTAGACACATTGAACAAATCACTTTCTGAAAAAGTAAAACAATCTCTATACGGAAAACGATTTGATGACTATGTTTCACAAATTAAGAAAAGTGAAGAAGAAAACTAAGCAGCTTTCTGTATCAAATTCTTTAAATATTTTTTAATTTACATAAACTTTTTTTCATTTATTTGATGCTAAGGCTGTACGACAAAGAACTAAAATACAGCTCAAAATGTAACAAAACGGTTATTTCAAACGTCCTATAGAGACATGTAATAAACGGATTCTTATGAAATTACACAATCTACCTTTTTTGTTCCTTTTAGTTTTTGCTGGCTGTACTTCCCAAAAAAACACCAACGAATTCATACAGACAACCTCTGGAAGATATTTATTCAATGCGAATGAAGTCTTAGAAATTTATTTTCAAGATCAACTCCTCTATGTAAAGTGGCGTGGAAATGATCAAATTTCTCCTTTAAAAATAAATGATAGCACTTTCTATATGAAAGAATTGAATGAAAAAATGATTTTTGTTCGTCTGCCTCAGCCTCATATTGAATTGGCTCCAAAAAGAGAGCACAAAGATGTGAAATATCATTTTAGGAAAATGCTTCCAGATGAAAAAACCCCCAGTGAATATTTGACGCATAAAGAATATGACAAAGCCCTAATCGCCTATCGAACCATTCAGCAAAACGATTCATTAAATCCAGTCATTCGAGAAGGCAATCTTAACAATTTGGGCTATGATTTTCTTAGACAAAACGATGTAAACACAGCCATTGAAGTCTTTACAATCAATACTATTTTATACCCAAATAGCTCAAATACCTTTGACAGTTTGGCGGAAGCATATTTAAAAGGAAAAGACACCGTTAACGCGATTGTAAATTTCAAAAAAGCCTTGGCTATCAATCCAGAAAACCGCAGTTCAAAAAAAGGATTAGAAAAACTAACTCCATACTAAGATGAGTCTTCAAGAACTTCGATTTCCAATAGGGCAGCCATCAATTCCCAAAGACATCACTGCCCAACAAATTGTAAAATGGATTTCTATTCTTGATTTATTCCCTCAACAACTAGAAGCACTTACTACTCCTTTAACACAAGCACAACTTGATACTCCGTATCGAGAAGGTGGCTGGACAATACGACAAGTAGTTCATCATTGCTATGATAGTCACCACAACTCGTATACACGATTTAAATGGGCACTTACAGAAGATTGCCCAATCATTAAGGCCTATTTTGAGGAGCGTTGGACTCTCTTAGACGATTCCAAATTAGCCCCCATTTCACTATCCATTACAGCGCTAAAAGGACTGCATGCAAAATGGACTCATCTTTTAAAAGGGCTTTCTACAACTGACTTAGAACGGTGTTTTATACATCCATCCAGCAATGAAAAAGTTTCCCTAAAAGAGAACCTCGGAATCTATGCTTGGCATTGCAAACATCACTTCGCACATATCGAGCAACTTTTAATTCGAAGAAATTGGATTTAATCGTTATCTTTAGGGTTTAAATTCAACGAATGAAATCAGCAAAACAATGGTTTGAGGAATATGCAGTAAGCCATCAAAACCATACCAATCAATTGGTTCATTATATTTGTGTGCCCTTAATTTTCTTTAGTGTATTTGGACTTTTAATGAGCATCCCCTCAACACTTCTCAAAAATAGCTTTCAACTGCACAACCCACTCCTTGAAAATTGGGCAGCTCTTGTTGGACTGCTGATCTCTATCTTTTACCTACGTTTGGGGTTTTGGTATTTTATTGAAATGGTATTGGTAATGATGATTTCTCTTGTTGGAAACTTCTGGCTAGGAAATAACACGAATTTACTTTACACCTCCATTCTTATTTTTGTTCTCGCATGGATTGGACAGTTTTGGGGCCATCATGTAGAAGGAAAAAAACCTTCTTTTGCTAAAGATTTACAATTCTTATTGATTGGACCGCTTTGGGTCATTCAGAAGTTAGGAACAAAAAAAAATAACTCTGCTTAAACTCTACTGTCCCCTATTTTTAAATACTGAACAATGATCGAAGAAGTAAATTTTGATGACTTTTTAAAAGTTGATCTCCGAATCGGAACCATACTTGAAGTGAATGATTTTCCGAAAGCAAGAAAACCCGCCTATCAGTTAAAAATTGATTTTGGCAGTTTAGGCATCAAAAAATCAAGTGCCCAAATTACCGACTTGTACACCAAAGAAGAATTACTGCACAAACAAGTTGCTGCCATCATCAACTTTAAACCGAGACAAATTGCCAATTTCATGAGTGAATGTTTGGTTCTAGGTGTTTACAACACCGAAGGTAAGGTTGTTTTATTACAACCTACAAGCTCAATCAAAAATGGAGAAGAAATTCGCTAATGCCATAGATTCATACCGACAAACTCTAGAAATCCCTTATGCTGAAAAAGAGCGTACACCCTCTTTAAACTCAACATTCGAATAAAATAAAAATCGGGTTGTCAAAAGACAACCCGATGTATAATCTTGCACCAGATATAGAATTAATACCCGGGATTTTGAGTTAAACTCCCATCACTAGCATCAATTTGTTCTTGCGGAATAGGAAAAACAGTTGTGTGTGCTCCACTGGTAGATTTCTCCCACCACGGATTAGTCCATTTGTCAAAACGAATCAAATCTTGTCTACGAGTAACTTCCATAAACATTTCTCGACCTCTTTCTGCTAAAAAACTATCGGCTGTGATGCTGGTCATTGCAGGCAATCCAGCTCTTGCACGAATGGTGTTTACATCCATAGCGGCTACACTCCAATCTCCTGCAACTCTTGCTTTTGCTTCGGCACGAATTAAGTATAAATCTCCTAAACGAATGATCGGCATATCATTGTCCATATTATCCTGCTGTCCTTGTCTAAAACTAAATTTCCCTAACCTAGCACCCCCTTTTCTAGATGCATTTGGTTCAAGCTCATTAATCTCTGGAGTATAATCTAACTCTAGTTGACCATCAGTTGCAGCATAATCTAAAATCGCAGAACCTCCATAATCGAATTGAGGTCCTACAATAAAGTTGGCAGCTTTGCGCTTATCTGCAGCATCATAGGAATTGTAAAATTCTTCCAAAGCAGAATAACCATTCCAAGGCTGGTTTGCAATATTCCACGTAAACTGACTTGAGTAGTGCAGAGACATTTGGGCAAAATTCATTCCACCAGCTGTTATATTATCATAAGCAATCGACCAAATAATTTCTGGGTTGTTACTATTTGTTGGAGCAAAAACCGCTGCATAACCTTCTAAAATTTCAGGATCTGATGCTACAGCCGATCTTCTTCCTGCATTTGGCACAGAACATCCTGTATCACACAAGGTATAGCCCCCATTATCAATCACATATCCGGCAGCAATTGCAGCTTCTTCATACCTCGCAGTACCGGAGTATACTTCAGCATTCAAATACAACTTAGCCAACAAGCCTAAAGCTGCGAATTGATTAATTCTATATGGATCATTAGTGGTCGTTAATGGGCTAGCAGACAAATCCATAGCAACAGTAATTGCTGGCACTCCTAAAGCCGCTAACAACTCGCTTTCCACAAAGTTAAAGACATCTACCCTTGTCGATTGAGGTACGTCAACATCAAGGTGTAATTACCAATTTAACTCTGCCATAAAGATCTAACAAGCGATAGTAAAAAAATGCTCTCAAGGCCTTAACTTGCGCTATTTGATTGGCATCCAATTCAGTAGTCAAAACTTCGTTACATGTATTAATAGCAGCATATTGTTGTGTCCAAGTCCCATTAAGTGGGCCATTTGTTGATGAAAATGTATGTCTATGCATATCGATCCAGATACCCCCATCATACCAATCACCTCCTTTTTGAGTGACTGCCATTTCATCAGAAGAAACAGATTGAACCGACCAATAACCTCCATGGTTTGCTGAACCTGCTTCCCTTAACTGACCAAAGGCATTACTAATTTCATCATTTGGTCCAGCTCCACCTCCGTCAAAAGATTTAGGAACTTGGATGTTAAATCCTTTATTGGGACTAGATAACAACTTTTCATCTAAATTATTACATGAACCCAAAAAAAGGGCACTGCAAATAAAAATTGATTTATATATGTATTTCATTTTTGTTATTTTTTAAAAATTAATATTGAGACCAAGAGTAAAAGTTCTTGCAGAAAAATAATTATACCTTCTATCAATACCTGGAACTAAAGGATCTGCATTGAAACCCAAGATTCCTCCATTATCTACAGACCCTCTATCTGTTAAAGATGGCTCAGGATCAACTCCAGAATATCCAGTGATTACAAATAAATTTTGTCCAGTTAATGATAATCGAATGCTTTTGAAGTATTTATTATTATCAGAAATATCAAAATTATACCCTATTGATAAGTTATCCAACTTGATAAAATCTGCTTTCTCAACATACAAGGAACTAAATTTTGCATTTTTAATATTAGGATCCGCATATTTAGTATTTACTAAATTGTAAGAACCCTGAGAACCCACTCTTGGTTCATAAAATACTCTAAAGTTATTTACCAAGCTATGTCCAAAAGCACCTCTAAAAAATGCATTTACATCCCAGTTCTTGTATTGCAAAGTATTTGACCATCCTAATTCAAAATCAGGAATCCCTTTTCCTAATTTAGTCAAATCTCCGTCAATAACTCCATCTCCGTCTGCATCAATTGCATTTCCTACTTCTTGGCTTACATCTATAGAACCATCTCCGTTTACATCCACAAAATTTTGACTGCCATCGGTTACAGTACCATCCCACAATGCTCCATAAATCTGTCCAATCTCTTCTCCATCTTTAACTAAAATTACATTAGTATCATTTTGATAAGGCGCTCCTAGGTTCCCTCGTAAAGTAGAAGTACCATCCAATCTATTTAAAACTGACTTATAGGTTGAAAATACGATTCCAGAATTATAATTAATGTCTTCTTGCTTAATAATATCATAATCTAATGCTAACTCAAAACCATTAGTCGTTAAATCTCCCACGTTTTCAACTCTTCTATTAACTCCATATACAGCTACATCAGCAGGAACTTCTAAAATAAAATCAGAAACCTTACGTGAATAAATATCTAAAGTACTTGACAATCTTCCAGTATTGTATTCAATTCCAAAGTTTGTTTCTCCTTTTTCTTCCCATTTTAAATTTTCATTTCCAGCAACTCTTAAAAAAATATTTGTTCCACTATCACTAACTCCATATTGGTTTTGTGACAAACCATATGTTCTAGGTAAAGCTCCAGTAAGTCCATAACCTATACGCACTTTTAACAAATCTGTATTGGGCAATTGTAGGTATTTGTTTACATCTACACCTAGACCAAGAGCGGGAAACAACCCCCACTTTTTATTAAGACCAAAACCTGAGGAACCTTCATAACGCAATGACGCATTAAAAAAAATGGCTTGATCATAATTCAAGTTAAGTCTACCAAAATAACCAATGATCCTTTCTTCAGGTGATGCATTACTACTTAGGTTTAACCTATCTGAAGCAAAAAATAAGGTATTAGCATATTGAATAGCATTATCAAATGACAATCCAGTATCAGCTTCAGAAGGAAATCCACCTAATGAAATATCATAACTACTACTAGTTTTTTCCTGCCAAGAGTACCCACCAGTAAATTTAAAATCTATTTTTTCAGAAAACTGTTGTGAATATTCCCCAAAGAATTCGAATAATTTAAATCGATTTTCACCAGACTGCTTAGAAGCCTGCCCCTTAACCTCTGGATTAGAAGCAAAACCTCTAAACAATGAAGTAGTTCGATAATATTGTTGATTGACATACTTCGATCTTTGTTCAGAATACAAAGCATTTAAAACAATTTCATCGGAAACAGTATACGTAAAATTTGAGCTATAAGTAAACTCATTACGGCTTCCACTATTAATATTTTGATTGACTATTGAAACTGGGTTAAAACTATCAAACAACCCTAAAGTTTCGAAATAACCACCATACTGTGAAGAGTTAAAGTCGTAAGGAGAGTCATCACCATATATGGGAGCTGTAGGGTTGTATAAGGAGGCGTAACGCAATGCTTCATTAAAACCAAAATCAGAATTACGATGTGTATAAGAAGCATTAATATCAATTTTTAACTTTTCATCGAATACGGAAGTCTTTATGTTTCCTCTTGTATTGAATTGATTAAATCCTGATTTTTGTAAAATACCTTCAGCATCTCTAAAGTTCCCAGAAAATCTATAAGTAGAATTTTCATTACCTCCTGCAATAGCGATGTTATTAATAGTTGTTAGCGCTGTTCTAGTAACTTCCTTTAACCAATCTGTTTTATTTTGAAGATCTACTCCTCCTGCAGCAACAAATTCATCTGCACTCATATTCTGAACTTCATTTGCTATCGTTGCCGATGAGACTTGTGCATTATAAGATATCTGAGTTTTTCCTGATTTTCCTTTTTTAGTAGTAACAATAATTACCCCACTAGAACCTCGAGCACCAAAAATTGCAGCTGCAGATCCATCTTTCAACACAGTCATACTAGCAATATCACTTGGATCCAGATTGTTTAAAGAAGCACCAATCACTCCATCTACTACAATTAATGGAGAAGAATTTGCCCCTACAGTAGAAATACCCCTCAAACGAATGACTGCGTCATCATTAGGGTTGCCCCCTTTGTTATAAACACTTAAACCAGCTACTTTACCTTGCAATAATTCAGAAGGGGCAGAAATAACACCTTGGTTAAAGTCTGCCTCTCCAACTTTAGTTACAGAAGATGTAATTTCTTTTTTAGTAGTACTACCGTACCCGACCACCACAATCTCATCTAATTGGGTTGCGTCTTCAGACAAGGTCACATTCAACGTGTTTGAAGATACAGTTCTTTCTTCCGTTTTGTAACCTAAGGACCTAAAGACTAAAACAGCTCCTTGAGAAGCGGTAATCGAATATTTACCGTCAAAGTCCGTTTCTGTTCCCACAGAAGTTCCTTTAACATTTACACTAACATAAGGCAAAGGCCCAGAAGCGTCTGAGACACTACCTGATACAGTTTGTCCGTACATAAAGCCACCAATACATAACAGAATCGGTAGCATTAGTTTTTTAAATACTTTGTTTTTCATTTAGGTTTGATTTTTAAAGTTAATTATCCATTTTATTAATTAGTAGAAACAATCAATAAATTGACAATCATAAAATTAACAACTATTTAGCATATAAATAATAATTTAAAAAAAATCAGCAAAAAAAAAAACCGAAAACGGTTTCGATTTGTTATTCTTATGTTTATTTAAATAAAAAATGATTTCTAATATATTTTAATAAAACTATTAAAAATAAAGCTTTAACAATTAATTAATAAATTAAATTACAAGAATTAATCCTAAAAAAAACAGAACCCTAATAGTAACACACTGATAATTTAAGATCTGTATATTTTAAAAAAAATATACACCTATGTTTTTATTGAATCAAAAAAAAAAGATGTTTACTTCTATTTGAATTGCTAAAATCAATTTCAGACATCCATCTAGGATCATTGTTCAAAAGTGACATCACTATGCCACAAGATAAGTGGTCATAAAAAGGGGAACCAGTACAGTACAGAAATTGGTTCTTTTTGATTGAAAGATACTTTGGAAATAAACCCCCAAGAAAGTAAAGGGGTTTTAGTCTTTTGGATTATTTAAAATAATTAAAGCTGCGATAACCCCTGGAATCCATCCACACAGGGTTAATAAAAAAGTAATAAGAACAGAACCACATCCTTTATCGATCACAGATAAGGGTGGGAATACAATGGCCAATAGAACTCTTAAAATATGCATGATATTGTTAAAATCGAATTTCCTATTCGACGCATAAGTGACTCTTTTGTTACAGGTTACATCAAAAATACTCAAGCCTACCCTTAAAAAAAAACTTATGCCATCTTACCAAAGATAGAAAACTATTTTTGATGATGAAATTTAAGAATTTATTGGTAAAAATCTAGCAATACCTATGCATTTACCTCAACGGTAAATGCATAGGTATTCAGGTTGGCTTTTAAATGTGCAGTGTCCTTATTATGGGTCCACAGGATATCAATTTCAGTTTCACTTTCATGAGTAATAGTCACCTCCCCAGAAAAAGCTTTTGACGTATTCCGCAATCGAATTAATTCGAGCTGCTTGATGACGATCTCTTTTGTTAACCCTTCTTCAACATCTTGCAAAGAAAGTGTAGTCCGGTTGATTTCCTTATGACCTCCATCTCCACCAGCATCTGCTGCAGCATAATCGTTTTTACCAGCAAAAATATCTAAGTACCATATTTGAGGAATACCTGGCATAAATAACTGAATGGCTCTCGCTAGTAAAAGCTTATCCTCATCCTCTCCTAAAGCACTAAAAAAAGTAGCATTTACCTGATAATAAGAAATCTTTTTCCCTGCAGGATCATAAAGATTTTTAACCCTTCCTCCACGTTCCAAAATGGTATTCATGATGCTCTCAATTTCTGCATCTTCCAGCAACCCCTTATTATAGGTAGTATTGACTTGCTTTCCTTTTAAATCCAATACCGGAATCCCATCATGACACCCTAGCATATTGACCGTTTTGTAGCCTTTTTCAACAATCTCTTTCGCCCATGAAATTAGAGCTGTACTATTCCTGTTTTCTAGGGTGTGAATCATCAACCCTAGCAAGAAAAAGTCATAAATAGCATAGCCTTTATCTGCTACCTCATCGTGAAGGTGCAATCCATACTCAGCATGAATTTCTGGTAGAAGGGTTAGATTATTTTTTTGTGCAATGTGTTTGATACGTTCCAAATAGTCCCATGTTCCTGGTGTGTTGAAAAAATTGGACTGACCAATTTCTTTATGCAAATAGGCAAAAGCGTCCAAACGCAATATTTTTCCTCCAAAATTACTTACTTTCTGCAAAGTCTCTTCGTAAAAATCCCAAACCAGTTCGGAATTTGCATTTACATCCATTTGTCCTAAGTAGGAACATTTTCTTTTGATAACTTTTAAAATTTCAGCATTGGTAGTCTTATTTTCTACAAATTCAAGAGTCGTGAAGTCACTTTTATCTTCAATAGCCCTATTGACTTTTTGACAAACCAACTCGACTTCTCTTGAAGTGAGTCCTTCAAAATTCTTAAAGTCAGAGATCGTAACTGGATGCTGAGTGACTTTTTGATAAAAGGTATTCCAGTAAGGTTGTTCACTTCCATCGGGAAAAGGAACTTTTAAAATAGGTAGTCCCGATTTTCTCATGAATAATTTGTTGAGATATTCTTCATTAGGAATTATAATCCCGTCTGCTCCCATTGTTCCATTTCCTTCCCAAAAGGAATTCCAATTGATGAAAAAATCTTTATATTTTGATTGTGCTCCGTGTTTGATAAGATCTTTAAACTGAGGCGATGCAACTGATAAATGATTAAGAACGATATCAAATTTCAATTGAATGTTTAATGTTTCAAAAGCTTTTAAATCTTCTTTAGAAACCAATTCCTCATTTACGTTATAATCGATTACCGAAAAACCTCTATCCAAATCGCTATTGAAAAATGTTGGCAAGACATAAAATAATGAAAACGCGTTTTTAAAAGCAGGCATTTGAAGCATGGTCACGATATCGCTCAAACGGTTTCCAATACTATCTGGGTATGCATTAAGCATTACACCATTTGAAATTGTACTTTCTGAAGTGTTAGGGATGTTGTTCATGGTAAAAACCTATAAAAGTTTGGATAAAATATTAATATTATCGGGCAATCTTCCGACATTCTGTAGTTTTAAAGCGGCTAATTTCAAAGCAACATCCAAGCATTCTCGCATTGATTTTTGTTTGGTATAGGCAAACAGAAACCCGGACCAAAATGCATCACCAGCTCCAGTCGCATCCATTACCTTTTCAATTTTAATGGCTGGCAACTCAATTAAAGGTTCACCTTTTTGAGAAAGCTTTACTCCTTTACTTCCAAGCGTTAAACAAACCGTATCTACACCTTCTGCATGAAAGAAGTCGAAAATCTCTTGATGCGTTCGGTTTTCCTGAAAGAGTCTGAACATGTCATCTTCGCTTATTTTCACTAATGGATTGAATTTACAATAGGCTTTGATCACACGAAGCGCTTCAATTTCACAATCCCAAATTTTATTTGAATAATTAAAATCAATACTCAATTTACACCCTAAATGATAAGCTTCTTCTGCTTTGCTGAGAATGGTAGCTTGCGCAGGTTTTTTACTCAAGGCAAAACAAGTCGTATGAAATATTTTCGTTCGTTTTAAAAGCGCTGTCGATATTTGAGTTTCTTCAATAAAATAATCCGCTTCTCTAAAAGGAATAAACTCTGGTGTCTCTTCAGATCTTGACACAAAAATAACGCTTGTGGGTTTGTTTTTATGAACCTGAACGCAGTCTGTAATAACACCTACTTCTTTCAATCTTTTAAAAACATATTCTCCAAAACCATCATCACCCACAGTTGCAGCAATAATTGTTTTCAATCCTAAACGGGAAGAATTCATCGCTACATTTGTAGGAGAACCTCCTAAATACCTATGGTAATCTCTTGTATTATTGATTTGTGCTCCAGCTTGATGCCCAATGAAGTCTATTAGGACTTCTCCTACGCATAAAATATCTATTAATTCTTTCAAAATCATCGTTGTTAACTATTCTTTAGTACCATTAAAAAAGTGAATTTACAATCCCACATTCTAATAGTTCAATTTAGAGAATAGAAAACGGTTCATTTTTAAACGAAAACGTTTTAGTTATTTTTTTTCAATCCAAAAAGCAGTCGTTATTGTTCTTTTTTGGGAATGAAATTGGTAATCAACAAAGCGATGGTCGTAAGCAACAATAAGGTGAAAAAGCTGAATTTTAAGGTATAGGTATTGGAAATGTATCCTAACACAACCGGCCCTAACAAAAACCCAGCAAAGCCAATTCCAGAGACCAAAGAAATTCCTACAGAGGCTTTTATTCCTTAGCGCATTTCCTGCCATCCTAAAGAGTTCTGGGATAATTACAGAAAGTCCAAAACCAACGATTCCATATCCTAAAACAGTGATCCCAAATTGCCCCACCAACACACATGAATAGCCTACAATTGCTAGTATACAGCCAAATAAAATTATTTTAATTGAGCCTATTTTAGCACTAATACCGTCTCCAAAAAAGCGCCCTAGGGTCATCATTGTTGAAAAAACGATAAAGCCTACTCCTGCTAAATTATGTTGTGTAATTTGAACAACCTCTAGAAGATAAAGACCGCTCCAATGCTCTATTGCCCCTTCACTAATCATGATTACAAAAGCGATAAAAGCTATCGCAATTAAGGGTTTTATTTTATCAAATGTATAGCTATTCTTTTCTTGAGAGACCTCTTTTTCAGTTAGATGAACATAATTTTTAACCAACAATAAATTGATCAGTATGATCAAGATAGAAACTACCATCATGTGATGGACAGGGAGATCGAAAAAAGGCATTAAAAGACTTCCTAGAGTGGCACCAAAGACGCCACCTAGACTAAAAAAGCCATGGGCAGCTGACATGATATTGACTCCATCCTCCTTTTCTACGTGAGAAACCAAAGCATTCATGGCAATGTCTGTTATTCCAGAAAAAGCACCAATGACAAATAAGGAGATGCACAACGTGATATAAGTGGGCATAAAAACGGGAAATATAAAAGAAATAGCAAACAATACAATACCGAAAAAGGTCAAACGCCCTAATTGAAATTTCTTAATGAGGTAAGGAACTACAGCAAGAAAAATCAGTATTCCAAGTGCCAAGCAGAAAAGAGCAAAACCAATTTGTGCATCGTCAAGCACCAATTTGGTTTTTACATAGGGGATGTACAGAACCCAAGTTCCTACAATAAAGTTCAACGAGCTAAACACCCAAACTACTGAAAAGTATTTGAGGTTTGTTAAAATAAGTTTTAGGGAATTCATTTTTAAAAAAGAGTTTCAGGGGCAGTTAATTTATTTAAGTGGGCGATCGCATCTTCTTTCAAAAGCGATAGTCCGTATTGATAAGAAGCATTCATCCACCCAAAGCCTTCTTGAGTGATGTATTCAAAATCGGTTCCTACATTGCCATATTCAGCAAATACTTTATGAGATGCAGCTACTACATCATATTTTTCAGGAATGGTTCCATTGTATTCTGTGGCATTTTTTGTAATCATATACAACCATCTATAAACGAGTTCTTGTGCTTCACTTTCATACCCATAATTCAACAACCCTTTCCAAATCATCATTTGATGTGGAGCCCAACCGTTCGGATAGTCCCATTGTCGGGCAGGACGTTCAGAGGATATTTCCCCACTACTCTTTTGGGTACACCCTGCAATCCCTCCTTTTTCTATTAACAATGGAAGTGCCCTTTGCACCAGCAAAGCAGCTTGCTCTTTTGAAGCCATTTCGGCCCAAAGTGGAAGTAATGTGGTGGCAGCTATAAAGGTAGATTGTGTTTGTGTTTTAAAATTATAATCGACATACAATCCTTGGGTTGCGTTCCATAAAAATTGATCCACCAATGCCTTTCTTTTAGAGGCTTTTTGAGACCATGGAAGCTGCAGTATGATTTTTCAAATTGGAAGAAAAAGAGCCCTCAAATTCATCATGAATCAAAGTTGCAATATCAAGTTCAAACTTGAACAAGAATGCATTTAATTCCACCAAATTAAAATCGGCACAATTGCCTTCAATTCGATACGAAGTATCGTGTCCAGATTCTCGTACACTCCTGTCATGAACAAAATAGGCATCTAATTCAGGATTTTGCAGCTCTCCCAAATTGTATTGATCAAGATAGTCTTCTAATGAAATTTGAAGACCCGCTGCATAGGGCTTAATGACGGAATCAAAATGTCCTTTTTCACATTCTGGAGGCATTCCAATTCCTGCAGCAAAATATCTATTGAGACCATTTTTAGTGAGTCTTTGACCAGAAACCATCCAAACGGATTCATACTCTTTGATAGCGGTGTGTAAATGACTCTTCAACCATTCTTTATCTTGAGTAATCTCAAAAACTTCTCGAATCAAACTTGTATAAAAAGGAGGTTGAGTTCGGGTCAAATAATAGGATCTGTTGGCATTGAGTATTTTGCCATAATGCGTAATTTGATATTGAAAATTATCCGTCATGGCTTTTGCCAGATGAACTTTTCCATCGAGAATCAATCCAACCGATTCAAAATAGCTGTCCCAACCATACATTTCATTAAACCTTCCCCAGGAACTACAAAAGGAACTCCTTCGATGCTTCCCTTATGCTCCTCTAACTTCAACGCTAAAATACCCGATTGGTTATTGATGCTTTTAACATAAGCTGGTGTAATTTCCTTCGGAAGCTGAAGTGCTTCTACAGGCAGAATCTGCTGAAGTTCTTGATAATACCTCAACGCCAGTTGATCTTCAAAGGGAATATAGATTTTTAATTTTTCTCCAGAGAGGGTTTCATTTTTAGTATCGGAGAGTAATTTTTGAATGCCTTTTGCATCCATAGTTCTCGTTAAGCTTTCCCAATAATAATCTTTAATGAATCTTGAAATTCGAACAGTGGGCAACTCTTCAATATGTGCTAAAGAGATTTCCAAAAATTCTTTTCCTTTATTCTTTGAGAGAACGAGTTCTTGCATCAAATTAGACAAAAAATAAGTCCCTTCTACAAGGTGTTTTTCTCCAGAAATTGTTTGAAGCTCAAAGGCTTTCGGGCCTTTATCTTCGACGGTTATTTTTTTATCGCCATCAGTATCTTCTTGAGCTAAAAGCGATTGTAACGTTTTTTTAATAGGAAGTTTAAATATCATTTTTTTGTGCTATTCTTTAAAAGTACAGTGTGTAAAATCCAAATGATGATAAAGATTGCAGTAATGGGGAGTAAAGAGAAATAAAATGCTGTGGTTCCGTTGTATATTTCGAAAATATTACCCGTGATAATCGAACCTGTGGTTCCTCCTAATGCTGAAAAAACGACAATTAAGCCCGCCATCGAACTGTGCATGTGCTTTGGAAGTGAGGAAAGTATGGTCGAATTGAGTGTTGGATAAATTGGTGCTAAAAAAAGGCCCATCAATGGCATTAAATAGACTACTAGAGGAGCGTTGAACCATGAAATTGTTGGATCAATAGTGACACTATTTGCTAAAGGCAACGCGATGAGCACAATAATGGCGACGATGATCAAACAAGTACTCAATAGATAAATCCATTTGATTCTGGTTAAAATTATACCTGCCATAAAACGACCGATCATGGTTACTCCTGCTAAGATTGCTCCCGCCTGAATAGCCATACTTGCTGGTGTTTTTAAAATCCCTTCGTAGAAAGTTGGAAACCAAGTTGAAAAACTTTGCTCTACCAGCACATACAAGAAAATACTGGCAACAAAAATAAGAACCAAAGGCTTGAAAGCAATGACAACCATTTCTTTAAAATCCTCCTTTAAAGATCGTGCTTCAATCTTCGCTTCACTTTCATTCAAAGTGGTGAACAGTAACACAAAAAAAGCAAGTAAAGAAAGGGTTCCCATTAGCCAATAAATATTAAGCCAATAATCAGATTTTGGATTTGCATCATCGATAAAAAAGCTAAAGAGAATATTTCCTAATAAGATTCCTCCCATAAAAACAGCTTCAAGAATCCCCATAAAACTACCGTGCTCTTTCTCATTTTTGGTAATCAACCCAATGGTCGCAAAAATAGAAACTTTGATGAGTGCAAATGAAACACCAATGGCAGCAAATAGAATTTTGAAGAACCAAAAATCATTGGAAAAAGGCGTTAAAAAACAAAATAGTGCTACTATCAACAGGCCCGATAGCATTGCTTTTTTCAATCCTATTCTTGGTAAAAATGAAGCCAATACAAAAGCAGCAATCGCAATAGGAATGTCTTTAAAGCCTTCTAAAATACTAGCGACATCTTTCTCTATGGAATAAGCTCTTTGAACTTGTAAGATAACAGCCCCTACACTATTTAATAAAAAAGCAAACACAAAATAATTTAAAAATAATGACAGTTTAATTCCGATGTTTTTCATTTTGTGTTGTTTTAAATTAATTACTCTGATTTGGCTTCATTCAATCGCATTGCTAAAAAAGCAGCAATTGCAAAAAAGGCACCTGCAAATAGCATCGCATTGATGGCATTTCCAGCAAGTAGGTATTTGTAAATTGGTCCAAATGTCAACGTTTGTATAAACATTGGAATTACAATCATCATATTTAAAATTCCCATATAGACTCCTCTTCGATCTTGAGGAACAATTTTGGAAACCATGGTATAGGGAATCCCCATCATAGCTGCCCATCCAATTCCGAATAAAACCATAGGAACCAACACTAATAATGGATCAGAGATATACGGGATTAAAAACAATGAAATTGCAGTTCCCACAAGACTAAACGCATATATTTTTTTACCTCCATAGCGCAATGTTAGAGGTACTAATCCCAATGCGACTACCATGGTTACAATATTGTATGTCAGACTCATTTTAGCGGCTTGAGAAGCGGCCTCAGAAGTAGAATACCCCATCGTCAATTTGAACAAGGGGGTTGTAAACTGCCAATAGATAAACAGTGCATACCATTGAAATAAATAAACTGCACCAATTTTCCACATAAATTTTGGCATGTTTTTAATAGCTTCCCCAATTTCAGCAAAAGGTTTAGAAATTTTTTGTCCTATAGATAAACCTTTAATCTTATTAATTTCTAATAACTCGTCATCACTAGGTGGAATTTCAGGAGTTTTGAAAACAGACCATAAAATTGTTACTAAAGATAAGAAAGCCCCAATATAAAATGAATAATAGAGCCATTGTGGAATGGTTCCTGCTTGGTCTATCGTTTCTGCTCCAAACCAATTTTGAAATAATACAATAGATCCGTTAGCTAATAGAATTCCAGCACCAACAAACAAACTTTGCATTTGGAAACCTAAACTCAATTGTTTTTCGGGTAACTTATCTCCTACAAAAGCTCTGTAAGGTTCCATTGCCATGTTGTTTCCAACATCTAGTATCCACAATAAACCAACGGCAAACCAAAGAATTGGACTGTGTGGAAATGCAAAAAGACACAAACTTCCAAGCAAGGCACCTATTAAAAAGTAAGGCTTTCTTCTTCCCCAACGCACCGACTAAGGTTTTATCGGACAAAGCTCCGATAATAGGTTGTATGATGAGTCCTGTAACTGGTCCTGCAATGTTTAAAATCGGTAACATATCTTCTGGAGCTCCTAAATATAAAAAGATTGGATTGATAGCAGTTTGCTGCAATCCAAAACTGTATTGGATTCCTAAAAATCCAACATTCATATTAAAAATTTGCCAAAAAGTTAAACTCGGTTTCTTTAGTTTCATGTCTTAGTTCGTATTAGTTAATGTATTTAGTTCACATATTGTAGCTTGATATGCTAGTAAGGTAATTGTCATTTCTTCAATATCAAATATATCATAATTATTGATGAGAAGTTTTCCAATAGCAACTGCTTGGGGGAGGACTATTGTCGACTTTATATCTGAAAAATTCAACAGCACAAGTAGCTGTTTGTCTTTTAGGGTTCTGGTATAGGCATAAATTTCTGGATGTGCTGCCTCTAATATTTGGTAATCTCCGTAGACCAATACTGGGTTGTCTTTTCGAAGTTGAACCATTTTTCTAAAATGATTTAAGATACTATTCGGATCTTTATCTTGGGCTTCAACATTGATTTCAAGATAATTTTCATTTACTTTCTTCCAGGGTGTTCCCGATGAAAACCCTGCATTTTCAGTCGAATCCCATTGCATTGGAGTACGTCCATTTTCACGAGAATTGAAGTTCAATTTCTTCATGAATTCGACCATATCTTCACCCGCTGCTTTGGCTCTGTGATAATCACCAATAGCAGACACATCAACATATTCTTCTATAGTAGGCATATCGATGTTGGTCATTCCCAATTCATCTCCATAGTAGGTATAAGGTGTTCCTCTCATACTTAACAAAAAAGTATTGAGCATCTGTGTAGAAGGTGTTCTAAATGCAGACGTTGAATTTCCATATCTCGAAACAAGTCTTGAAACATCGTGGTTGGAAAGATAAATCGCTAACCAGCCTTTGTCTTTAAATGCATCATCCCATTTCGAAAAAACGGCTTTAAAGTCTGAAAGTTGATAGTTTGCTGCATCTTTTACTATATCTCTACAGTCAAAATGATATGCTACTTGAAGTTCATTTCTTTCAGCATCTACTAAATCATGAGCGTCTTGAAAAGTTGTCCCCGATCCTTCAGCTACGGCAAATAGTTGATAAGGCTCGATGACTTCTTTGTACATTTCTTTTAGGTAATCATGAAGCTGCGGCCTCATTCCATACCATTTGTCATATTCTTTTTCGTGTCCTTTTGGCCATTCTGGAAATGTCGTGTCTTTACTTGCATACTGAAAAGCGTCCATTCGAAATCCATCGACTCCTTTTCGTGCCCAAAATTTCATAATCTCATATATTTCTGCTCTCACTATTGGGTTTTCCCAATTTAGATCGGGTTGCTCTTTGGCAAAATAATGCAAATAATAGGCATTCGTTTTTTGGTCAAATTGCCAAGCGCCTTCAGGATCAAAAATACTATCTCTAAAAGGAGGGGTTCCATTTTCTGCTGGCCACCAATGATAGTAGTCACGGTAAGCATTTTCTCTCGAACTTCGCGATTGCTGAAACCACTCATGTTCAATGCTACTGTGATTCACTACCACATCTAAGACAAACTTGATTCCTCGACTGTGCAAGCCTTCAAGCATTGCGTCAAAATCTTCCATCGTTCCGTATCGTGGATGAATGGAGGTGTAATCGCTTACATCATAACCATTATCTACCAATGGAGATCCAAAAAATGGATTCATCCACACCATGGTAATCCCCAAACTTTCCAGGTAGTCTAATTTCTCGATTACGCCTTTAAAATCCCCATATCCATCACCATTGGTATCTTTAAAACTTTGTGGGTAAATCTGATAAAGAACTCCTTCTTTCCACCAAGCTCTGGCATCTTTTTCAAGCCCTAATTGAGCATCGGTATGATTACTTTCTTTCATATGTTCTTTTATAAAAACAGTCTTCAGTTCTGTGAATCTGAAAAAAATTTCAAAATTCTATTTGTAATGATATTTCTTTATTTGGTGCTGATTTTCTCAACAACAAAATGACCTAAATCTTTCCCTTGTTTCAATCCAATATCAACTGCTGCTCGGTAGTGAATTCCTCCGTACATTCTACTAAGAGCTGCTTCAGCAGAGGCAGCATAAAAGGATTCATAACTTCGAATTGGTAACCCAAACTGAACTTCAGTATCATCTTGAAAAGTAAAGTTTTCGCCGAAAATATGAGTCAGAACAACAGAGGCTGCACCTGAAACTACAGAATGACCACTGGTGTATTCTGGAAAAGGAGGTGTTTGTAAAATCGGTAGCCAATCGGCATCAACATTTTGATTGATTAGGGTTTCTGGACGTACTAAATTGGTTCTGTATTTTTCGTCCCAACAACTAATAAATGCATCTGCAATTGCAAGTGATGTTTTGGTATAGGCATTGACCGTTTCCATAAGATTTGCATTGGTTTTTTTGGCAGCAATTTTTACAATTCCAATCCAATGTGCACCTGGTGTGATTTTTTTGGTTGCAAACATAAAATGACCTCTCGTAACTGAAACATAAGGGTTACAATCCCAGAATTGTGCAATCGCGACTTCTTCAGAACGATCTCCTTTTTTTGTGATGCGTTCGCTAATTTCATAAACTTCTAACAATTCTTTATAAAATTGAGAGTCTTTTTCCAAAGAAAATGGAGGATGTGTCTGCGGTTTGAATTGATCTGCAGATTCCAAAAAGAAAGGTCTTATTTTGTTCCAATGTGGCTCTATAGCATCCATATATGCAGGTGGTGTGGGTTGCCATCGTGATGGGTCATCAGTATCTACGGAATATTTTGGCATGGTTCGGGTTTGATTGTAATTATCGGAATCCATCCATTTTTTAATATGAGAAACAACTTTTAGGGCATAGTCTTTCGAAGCCAAAAACTCTGGTTGGTTGGTCTTTTCCCATTGCTGATACAAGCTATCTTTTAAAACATTCAATTTATCTTCCGAAAAAATCAAGGTTTTACTCACTTCCATATGGGCTATCAAAGCTGCAACATTTAGATTTACTTTTTGATCATTTTCTACTTTAGGAATTGCTGTCAATCCCTTTGCATTATTGGCTAAGGATTGAAAAGTACTATCTTTTTGAACTAATATCTCGTATGCCGCTACATTGGGATATGCAAAAATTCGACTTGCTACCGGTGGTGAAAAAATGTCGTGAATCATAATTTGTGTTACCTTATCTACAGCAGCATGATAGGTATCTGTTGAGATTTCTATTGGTGCTGACGGTTTTTGACAACAGGTTAAAACAGTCACAACACATACCAAGGGTAGGTATTTTAAAAAAGTATAGTGTGATTTTTTCATAATGTTTTATTTTTTCGATTTCAAAATAAATGACTTTCCATTATTGGAAAGCACCAAATATTCTTGTTTGTTGAGTTGAATAATTTTTCTCCCTAAAAAATCCTTCGGCAATTGTAAAGAACGTTTATGCGTAATTGTATCATTGGCAAAATGTAAAATTCCTCCAGAATTGGACCAACTACTACCAAGCTCTGTAACATAGCCATCGTAATTCCCAGTATACAGAAGCTCATTATTATCAACATAAAAATCTTCTATAGTACTCAATTGTGCTTCTTTAGGAAGAGGCTTTGGCGTGAAATTAGTTCCATTATTGAGATAACACATAGAACGCAATTCATAAATGTATTTGGTCTCTAAAATATCTTTTGAGTCCTTTAATTGTAAGTCACTTATGCTTTGTACTTCAGCAAAAGCGGCATATTTTAAGAACTGTTTTTTTAATGAAGGGATTTGCTCCATCAATTTGTCTTTGGAAGCAAATGGTACATCGGTTCCAAAATAGTTGTAAAAAATCAATTGATTCAGTTGTCTATTACCGTCAAAATCGTCCAAATACATTTTCACGGGATGTTCTTCAGAAGCTTTCCATTTAAAATTTACTCCAGCATTTCCGCCAATAATGTCTAATAATCCATCCTGATTGATGTCTGCAACTTTAATTACATTCCACATTCCGTGGGTGGTATCCAAACCTAATTTTTTAGTTCTGTTTTCAAAGACTCCTTCTTTGGTATAGCTAATGACTGTTATCGGCATCCAGTCTCCAGCGAGGATTAACTCTATTTGTCCGTCATTTTCTAAATCGACCCATTGGCTATCCGTAATCATTCCAAAACGCTTTCTCAATGCAATTTCAAAATTATTATTACCAGTGTTTGTTAAAATATAACTATACGGAGTTAAACCATAGGCCTCAGGAATTGATCGGTTTCCGATAAACAAATCTTGAAAACCATCGTTGTTATAATCTGCAGAAGAAACTGAACCGCCATTGGTTGCCAATAGTTTTGCATTGAGTTTGGTAAAGTTCCCTTTGCCGTCATTCAGATAAACTCGGTCTTCTAATAATGGATTTCCTTCTTTGTATTCGTTTCCACCACTCAAAGCATAAATGTCCAAATCTTGATCTCCATCAATATCAAAGGCAATTGCATCCACATCTTCATAGATTTTATCTTTTTCAAAAATCTTATTTGATTGGATATGATACATTCCATCTTTGGTTTGAAAATACAACTCGGGTGCTTGATCTCTTCCTCCTCCAATAAATAAATCCTTTAAACCATCAGCATTGAAATCGGCTTGCACTACCGAAGGTCCTTCTGTAGAAAGTTTTTCTGGCATCAAAGCATCTCGTTCATAATCTAAAAATGAATTTTCAATATGATTGTAAGAAAATTCTTTATGTGCTATTTGCAACTTCTTTGGATAAACGTGTGGAGTTGTGTTTTCTTTTTGGATGGTTTTCTCTTGATTGATCGCTACTTCTTTGAGTATACTTTGAGTACCATCGTTCCAAACTACAATTAAAGAATCTACAGAAGCAATCGAGCCCAATCCGAAATGTACTTTGCGTGTCGAACTAGACAAAAAGCCTCTTACAGTTGTTTGCTCTTTGAAAAAAATTTGGTCACCTGCATAAAGAGATACTTTGGTCCCATTTGTATTGAGGCTTTGTTGATTCTCAAGCAAATTGATTGTAAGATAATTTGCTCCTGTGGTTTTATTTTCTAATAAAGTAGCTTTTTTATTCAAATTATTGACGACAATGTCCAAGTCACCATCCAAGTCTAAATCAGAATATGCCGCACCATTAGAATAACTTGTTAAGTTCTTTGAATTGATCGGAATTTTTTTGAAATTTAAATCACCGTTATTCTGAAACAACACATTGGGTAAAGCCAATGTAGGCATGATTTCAATTAATTTTTTTTCTAAAGTATCTTGTTGATTCGCTGCATATTTCGCAAAATCAACATTACTGATGTAATTTACATAATCCAAATCGTTGGGTCTTTTATAAATCCCGTTGGTAATGTAAATATCTTGCAATCCATCATTGTTATAGTCCAACAATAGGGGTGACCAACTCCAGTCAGTTGCATGGGTTTCTGTAAACAATGCCACATCTGAAAAATGAGTACCATTGTTAATTTGTAGGTGATTTCTAGCATATTGTTGCTGAAAACCAAAGGTCTTTTTGATCTCATTAATTTTGTCTGAATCTTCACCACCCGATTTTAAAAATACATCAGATCTATAAGGCATCATGTCTAGGGTAATTACATCTAAGGCAAGATCATTATTCAAATCTCCAACATCAATTCCCATGGTAAATCGTGAAGTACTGTTGAAATATTGGTCGCTTGCCTCTGTGAAGGTTTTGTCTCCATTATTAATGTATAAATAATCATTTTCATGAAAATCGTTTCCAACATAAAGATCCATCAATCCATCATTATTGATATCGGAAGTTGCAATTGCCAATCCGTAGCCTAAAGCACTGTTGTATATCCCCGCTTTTTTGGTAACATCTACAAATTGAATAGCACCATTGATTAACTTATTTTCAAATAAAATATCTCCTGCCAATGCATCCGATTTTTCTCTCAACTTTGAATTTCCATAAGAATAGGTAGAGTGAACAGAGTGATTCATCAAATAAAGATCCATATCACCGTCTTGGTCATAATCAAAAAAAGAAGCCTGAGTAGAAAATCCTGAAAAATCCAAACCATACTTTTTAGCCTCTTCTGTAAACGTATTGTCGCCATTATTGATATACAATTCGTTAGAGGCATTGAGTCCTTTGTAATCTCCAACTTTACACACATAGATGTCTAGATATCCATCGGCATTTACATCTACCATAGTAACCCCAGTAGACCATGAATCGTCTTGACTGATTGCGCTGGACAATGAAATGTCTTGAAACTTCAATCCTCCAAGATTGAGATATAGTTGATCGGGTTGTTGATTTGCAGTCAAGTACAAATCATCCAATCCATCGTTGTTAATATCCCCTAGAGCAACTCCACCTCCATTGTAGTAATAAAGATACTCAATAATATTAAGTGCTCCATTTTCATATAAATTATTTGAAAAGTGAATCCCAGAATCTTCAGCAGCAACTTCTGCAAATAATTCTTTTCCTATACTATTTTCTACCTCTTGCTTCGTAGAACAACCAAGGATTAATAAAGAACAAAAAATGAGTCTTTGTATCATGCTAATAGGTATATACTTGTAATGAATCATTATTTCTAGTAATAAAAACCTTGTCTTTCAAAAGTTTGATGTCTCTGATCTCTCCATTGATATTCAATCCTTCACCAGTTGAATTTAATTTGAATTGATGATTTCCAATGTTTTCCAAATAAGTCCCAAAGGAAGCATCATATCTACCAAATTCCGGCTTTACACCATTTAGATTCCCCCCTAAAAGGATGTCTTGATCGCCATCCTTATCAAAATCGGAAGTCGAAATAGCATACACTGGAGAAAATTGAGTTTCCAGTGGAAGTTCTTGAACTGTGAATTGAAAATCGCCTTGATTGATCAAGAGTAAAGAACTCAAGGTATTTGCCTCTAAAACAGTACTTGCGTTTAATTGCTCTGTGGTGAAAATATCTTGAATAGTTGCCGATTTGAAAGATTCGTAATCTGGAAATTTTTTACTTAGATATTTTAATTGATCCACTAAATTGTGTCGTAAAGCATAAGGATAGACTTTACCATTTGCTGCCGTAAAGGATAGGATAGGATCTAAAGAGCCATTGAGATCAAAATCGCTCAAATACAATTGGATTGGATTTTTCTCAGAAGCCTTGAATCGACTGTTTAAACCGTGGTTCCCCAGGAGTAAATCAAAATCACCATCATTATCCAAATCACTTTTTTCAATAGTCTTCCACCATCCCTTTAAATTGGACAAAGGACTGTTTTGTAATTTCTGGAAAGTCCCATTTTTATTTTCAAAAACTTCAACCCCCATAAATTCACCTACAACCACCAAGTCTTCAAATCCATTTTTGTTGATGTCCACAAAAACAGCATCCGTAATCATTCCTAAATTTTGAAACTGTGGAGCAATTCCAGCAGACTGTTCTGTAAAGTTCCCGTTTCCGTCATTGATTAGCAAAAATCCTGAACCTGGAATCCCATATGAATTTGGAATGGCTCGTTCTCCAACAAAAATATCCATATCATTGTCATTGTCAATATCTGCGACGGCTATGGTACTTGAACTATGGAAATTATTGACAGTGGGCAGTAATTGGTCAGATACTTTGAAATTTCCTTGACCATCATTCAAATACAATTTATCCAAATAGTTCGCACTGTATTTTGAAGTTTCAATACTCCCACTACAAACATACAGGTCTAAATCCCCATCACCGTCAGCATCAAAAAAGGCACTTTCAGTATCCTCAGCAGCTCTATGCTGATCAAAAATAGTTGTTTGAACTTTTTCAAAATTAGTGTCTTTTTGAATAAATAATGCTGCTAAATTATTTTTAGAACCTCCAATAAAAAGATCTTCTTTCCCATCATTATTTATATCTCCAACAGCCATTTTGGGCCCTTCAGTACTTCTCATAAAAGGCAACAATCGCTCTACATTAAAATCGCTGTAATTATTTTCTTTATGCAAAAAAGAAAGTATGTTAGAGTCTTTACTGAACATATTCTTTTCTACAAATTTCTCTTTTTCAAAAGATCTCTGCGCATCTTTCTCATAGAGTGTCATTGTTTTATTTGGTGTAATATTTTCTACAAGTGTTCTTTTCCCAGAAGGCCAGATGACTGATAATGATATACTGTCACTTTCTTTAAACCCAAAATTAGGTCTTGGATCCATAGAAGATTGAAAACCTCTCACTGGTTGTTGCTCTAAGTAATAACTTCCCGATTTTGTTGTTAATTGAATTTTGGCTCCAATTGCGTTTGTATTGAGACCCGCTCCTTTTAAAATTAGTTTTAAATAATTGCTTTTAGAAAGATCAAGATTGTTTTTGTAAACAAACAAAGGCATATTTACATTATTTACAATCAAATCCAAATCCCCATCATTATCCAAATCTCCATAAGCGGCTCCATTAGAAAATCCTTCGGTATTTAAGCCATTCGATTCTCGCTCAAAAACCAAGTTCCCTTTGTTGATGTAAGCGTGATTTTTTGCCTTGTTTGAAGGAATAAGGTCAATCAGTTTTTTATAATCCACCTTGTTGTCTGTAACCATCGAATGAAGCACTTCCTCATTGGAAACATAATGCAAATAATCCTGATTGGTTAAATCTTTATAAATTCCATTGGCAATAAACAAATCTTTTGCTCCGTCATTATTCATATCAAAGAAAAGTGCTCCCCAGCTCCAGTCAGAGGCCTCTACACCGCTAAACCGCCCTACTTCACTAAACGTTTCATTGCTGTTGTTTAACTGCAACATATTTCGAGTAAACTGATGGTAATAATCGTTTTTGAGATTGTATTGATATTTGTTCCAATCTTCAAAAGTGGTTACTGTTTTTAGTCTTTCGTACTCATCTGGCAACATTTCTGTTACAAAAATATCACTGTATCCATCGTTATTGATGTCGGCTGCATCGGCTCCCATAGAAGCACCGCTAATCGAATTGATGGCACTGGTTAATTTCTCTTTAAAAGTTCCGTTTTGTTGATTGATATACAGATAATCCCTTTCAAAAAAATCATTGGAAACATAAATATCTTCCCAACCATCGTTATTTAAATCACTTACAGTCACTCCCAGACCAAAACCAATAACACTCCCATAAATCCCTGCTTTTTCACTCACATCTACAAAGTGATTGTTGACATTTTCAAACAATTTGTCTCCTCCAAGAACATCGCGAATAGGACGTTCGTTTTTAGTCAAATTAAAGCTTCCAATCGCTTGATAAGAATTGTTTAATAAGTAGACATCCAAGTCTCCATCTTTGTCATAGTCAAAAAAAGAAGCATGCGTAGAAAAACCTAAATCAGCCAAACCGTAGTCCGCAGCATTTTCAGAAAAAGTGCCATCACCGTTATTGATGAATAATTCATTTTGTTTGTTATCTCCTGCAACATCTCCTGAATTACATACATAAATATCCAAAAATCCATCCCCATTGATATCGACCATTGATACTCCTGTAGACCATGCTTTTTCACCCCCTACTTTAGCAATTTCGGTAATGTCTTCAAATTTGAAATTCCCTTTGTTAATGTATAATTTGTTTTTATTTAAGTTCGATGTTAGATAAATATCTTGAAGTCCATCATTGTTTACGTCTCCAATCGCTACCCCTCCTCCATTATAAAAATTTCGATATCTATATACATTGAAGGTATCAGTAGAGGTTAATTGATTTTCAAAATTAATATTTGTTACTTCTGGAGACAAAAGGGCAAACTGGGGCTCAGCCGTTTTATTACAGGATAAAACAAAAAGGATCAAAAAAACACTAAAAAATTGTTTCATGATAAGGGATCTATTTAGTCAACTAAAATTTTATATTTATACTCCAAATTCTCAATTAAAACCGAGACATCTCTGTCAGATTCCTTTTTAATTTGAATTTGTCTATTTCCATCTACTTTTACTGAAATTCCATTTTCCATCTTCATGAAGGGATTTGCGTACCATTTCAATAAAGTATCTTTTACTACAGGAAGTAAAGCATCTGCTAATAAATCCTTATTCCATGGAGCCCAAGCCGAATAAGAAAACTTAAAATCCATCGCTACGATTCTATCATCCGTATCAAATCTGGCATAAAATAGCATCTTAATCGTTTTTAAATTATCAGCACTATCTTTTGGTACCAAGTATTTTTTGACATAGTTATTGTTCTCTCCGTGAGTTACAATTCCCTTTTTATTCAAATCCCAGCAAATTTGATAAAATTCCTTTTTTGTATTTCCAAATCGTAAGTTGTTGAAAAGCGTATCGTTTTTCACATTACTAGCTAATTCTTTTCTTACTAATTTAGAATAGTCTGATTGACAAGAAAATAAAAATAAAATTCCCAAAAGGAAACTTGTTTTGATTGCTTTATTGGATTTCATAAAATTGTATGCTTTCATTATTTATAGTTGTTAATATGTGTTTTTTATGGTTGATTTCACCCTTCCAAAAATCTCTAATCTGTCCATTTATTTTTAAAGGACGTATTTTTTCAAAACTGTTGTCTTTTCCAGAACCGTACAACAACCACCCTTCTGAAGCATCTTGCCTCCCAAATTGTGGTTTCACAAGGTATTGATTTCCTCCAAATAAAATATCTAAATTTCCATCATTATTCACATCTAGGGTTTCAATAGCTGCAACGTTTGAATATTGAATTTTGTTAGGAAATCGTAGAGATGAAAATTTGTTATTGGTATTGACAAAGAGGCTTGTTGACACTGTTTTGATTTCTAAAATGGTTGCCTTTTGAAGTTGTTCTTTTGTAAAGATAGTCTCCATGGTTGCATTCTCATATTCTCTATAATATAACAACTTGTGTTTCAAACTCGCAATTTGTCCAATCAATTCATCTCGGTCTACAATAGGATAATAAGCAGTGCCTTTCTGATAACAAATAATAGATTCTACAGTCCCATTATTATCAAAATCGGAAACATACATTCTCATCTGCTTTTCAAAAAGTGTATTCTCTCCCTTGTTGCCTCCAACGATATCCAAATCACCATCGGCATCAATGTCGACAATTTTTATGGTTTTCCAAAAACCATTGGAATTCTCTAGCCCATATTCTTGAGTTGCATTGATGAGTTTTCCATCTTCAATCTTAAAAACACTGATGGGCATCCATTCACCAGCAACGACTAACTCTTTTACCCCATCATTGTTAAGATCTTCCCATATAGCATCGGTGATGAGTCCAATAGCTTTAAGTGCTTTTTGTGAAGAGAACTCAAAACTATTATTTCCTTTGTTTTCTAGAAGATATCCATCTACTGGAATTCCATAGGTTGCAACTTTGAAACGCTCTCCCACAAAAATATCCTGATCTCCATCTTGATCAAAATCATAAATTGCTACGGTTGCAGAACTCATAGGACTTGTAAAGGGTAACGGTGTTGTACTCATTGTGAAATTTCCAAGACCATCGTTGAGATACAATCGGTCATTCAACGAAAAATCATATTTAGAGAAAGATTTCCCACCACTAGCAACATACAAATCCAAATCTCCATCAAGGTCGCTATCAAAAAAGACCGCATCCGTATCTTCGGAAGAAGAATGAGTTACAAAAGGATTCTTAATCGCCTTATAGGAGTGATCCAATTTTGAAAGAAACAAGGCTCCTGATTGCCCTTTAGCTCCACCAATATAAAAGTCTAAAGTTCCATCATTATTAACATCTGCACTGGCAATGTGAGGTCCTTCATTATTATACATTTCTGGCAACAACTGTTCACGATTGAAATCAACAGCATGATTTTCATTGTGCTGAAAAGTAAAAAAATTGTCAACAGGTGACAAAACCTCTTTGTTCACTATGACTTTTTCATCAGAAGGTACAATACTCTTCCCTGAAGCAGTAAATGTGTAAGTTTTATTTGTTTTCAATTCTTTATGGACATCGATCATTCCATCATTCCAAGTGATTTTTACACTATCGATCCGATCACAATTCCCCAAACCAAAAGTAAGATTGGTAGACACAGAGCTTTGAAATCCTCTAGAGGGATAATTTTCTAAGACACTGTATTTGTCTTTTTGATAAAATACTTCTGCTTTGGCACCAACTGCGTGCGTGTTTTTTAAATTTCCTTTTAGTTGTAATGTAATGCTTTTGTGCGATGTTGTATCTATTGTGTTTTCATAAATAAAAGCGGGCATATTTACATTGTTAATTACCAAATCTAAATCACCGTCATTGTCCAAATCGCCATAAGCACTCCCGTTACTAAAACTCGGTTGTTGGAGTCCCCAATTTTGGGTTTGATCTTTAAACTGAAAGTCTCCTTGGTTTTGATAAATTGCGTTGGGAACTGGATTGGATGGCATTTTATCAATTAACTTCTTCATGACTTCATTGTCATTCTGAATCATTTCTTTGATCTGATCTCTATTTGCCATATAGGTCAAATAGTCTCTATCCAACAAATCTTTGTAAATACCATTGCTAATAAAGATATCCTTGAATCCATCGTTATCAGCATCAAACAGTAAGGTAGACCAACTCCATTCAGAAGCATGTACATTGGAAAAACGACTTACTTCTACAAAAGAATCATCACCCATGTTTTGGTGTAAGGCATTTCTTGAAAATTGATAATGATAACCGTTTTTGATACTCATCTCGTGTTTAGTCCAAGACTCAAATAAGGTTTTCGTGCGTTGTCTTTGGATTGTTTTTGGCAACATTTCTGTAACCATAATGTCTATTTTTGAATCGTTGTTTAGATCTGCTGCATCTGCGCCCATAGAGCCCATTGAGATTGATTCAAATTGTTGGGTTAATTTTTCAGCAAAAGTTCCATCTTGTTGATTGAGATAGAGATAATCTCTCTCGAAAAAATCATTCGAGACAAAAATATCTGGCCAAGTATCATTGTTATAATCGCTTACGGTAATCCCAAGACCAAATCCAATAGCACTGGAATAAATATTTGCTTCCTTGGTAACATCTACAAAAAAATCATTGTCATTTCGTAAAAACTTATTTCCCTTATCGGTCGCCTTTTCTCGTTGGTCTTTGATCAAATCATAATTTCCAACCGAACGAATGGAATTACTCAACAAGTAGCAATCCAAATCTCCATCTTTATCATAATCAAAAAAGGTAGCATGTACCCCTAATCCAGTGATGTCTAGTCCATATTTTTTGGATTGTTCGGTAAAGGTTAAATCACCATTATTGATAAATAATTGATTGTGTCTGTTTACTGTTTTAGGAGGTCCAGCTTGACAAACATAAAGGTCTAAAAATCCATCGTGATTGATATCTACAAAAGTAACACCCGAAGACCACATGTCATTACAAGCGACTTGTGCTTTTTGAGTAATATTTTCAAATTTGAAATTCCCTTTGTTAAGGTACAATTGATTTTCCACTAAATTACCACTGAAATAAAGATCCAATAAGCCATCGTTATTAATATCACCGATAGCAACTCCTCCCCCATTATAAAAATTTTTATAGGTGTAAGGATTCAGTCGTTCAGTTTCTACCAAGACATTTTCAAAAACAACACCTGTATCCTTTGGCAAAGTAAATAGCGTGTCTGAACTATGATCGCTGTTACACGAAAAGATGAAAAAAAATATAAGTAGACGAAATCCAGTTTTAAAGCCCATATAAAGTAAGCATAAATTAATCGAAGATCTAAAGTAAAATTGTATGTATTTCCTTCAAAGACTTTGACAAATCTAAGTTTTATTGTTTTGATTTACAACTGATAAATGTTAAAATATTTCCCTATTTACGAGGTTAAAATCCTAATAAAAAAAAGATATAAAGTAAAAAAACGGGTTGCCAAAAGACAACCCGTTTATAATATATAACGTTAAATGTGAATTAATTATAGTAAATTAATATCCAGCATTTTGAGTTAAAGTCCCTTCACTTGCATCGATTTGAGCTTGTGGAATTGGGAATACACTTGTGTGTGCAGCACTGGTAGATTTTTGCCACCAAGCATTGGTCCATTTATCAAAACGAATCAAATCTTGTCTACGAGTTACCTCCATAAACATTTCTCTACCTCTTTCATCAAAAAAGTTATCTGCAGTTACACTCGCCAATGGCTCCAAACCTGCTCTTGCTCTAATCGTGTTTACATCAGTCGCAGCTAAACTCCAGTCACCTGCAGCTCTTGCTTTTGCTTCAGCACGAATTAGGTATAAATCACCTAAACGAATGATTGGCATATCATTGTCCATTTCAGGACGTTGTCCTTGTCTTGAGCTAAATTTCCCTAAACGAGCACCACCTTCTCTAGAAGCGTTAGGCTCTAATTGGTCGATGAATGGAGTTAAAATTAATTCCAATTCAGAAGACTCTGCATAATCTACAATTGCAGATCCTGAATAATCAAACTGTTGACCAACTATAAAGTTCGCCGCTTTACGCTTGTCTGTAGCATCATAAGAATCATAAAATTCTTCCAAAGCAGAGTATCCATTCCATGGTTGTTCAGCTAAGTTGTATGTAAATTGACTTGCATAGTGTAAAGACATTTGAGCGAAGTTCATTCCTGCACCTTCAACATTGTCATAAGCAATCGACCAAATAATTTCAGGATTGTTTTGATTGTTTGGTGCAAACACTGCTGCATATCCTTCTAAAGTTTCTGGATCAGTAACAACATTTGGTCTTCTACCTTCGTTTGGTACAGAACATCCTGTATCACATAAAGTATATCCTCCATTGTCAATTACGTAACCAGCAGCTATTTCAGCTTCTGCATATCTAGGAGTACCTGTATATACATCTGCATTCAAATATAGTTTTGCCAACAAACCTAAGGCAGCAAATTGATTGATTCTATATGCGTCATTTGAAGTTCCTAAAGGACTTGAAGTTAAATCCATCCCTACAGCTACATTTGCAACACCTAAAGAAGTTAACAACTCACTTTCAACAAAGTTAAAAAGTTCAATTCTTGTAGATTGTGCTGGATTTCCACCTGCTTCAGTTAAAATCTTAACTCGACCATACATGTCTAACAATCGGTAATAGAAAAATGCTCTCAAGGCCTTTACTTGTGCCATCTGATTTGCATCTAAATCTCCACTAGCTATTGTTGTATTACAAGCACCAATCGCATCGTATTGTTGACCCCATGCTCCATTTAATGGATCATTTGTAGAAGTAAAGGTATGTCTGTGCATATCTAACCAAATACCACCATCATACCAGTCACCACCTTTTTGTGTAATTGCCATTTCATCAGAAGAAACTGATTGAACTGACCAATACCCACCATGACTTGCAGAACCTGAAGTTCTTAGTGCATTAAATGCAGAACTAAGAGCATCTGAAGGACCAGCGCCTCCACCATCAAAACTTCCAAAACTTGGCTCTTCTCCATTAAACTGGGAAGTAGTATCACCTACCAAGATTTCATCTAAGTCTGTACATGCACTTATTGTTAATAGTGCAAAACAAATTGTAAATAATTTATATGTATATTTCATTTCTATTTATTTTTTAAAAGTTAACATTAACACCTAATGTAAAGGTTCTTGCTGCAAAATAATTGTATCTTCTATCGATACCTATAGTACTAAAGGATCAGCACCTCCAACAAATTCTCCGTTAGCTGCAGCTCCTCCATCTTGTAAAGAAGGTTCTGGATCAGCTCCTGAATATCCAGTGATCGTAAATAAGTTTTGACCTGTCAAAGAAAAACGTACACTTTTAAAGTATTTGTTGTCTTCTGAAATATCTAAGCTATATCCAACAGATAAGTTGTCTAACTTGATGAAATCTGCTTTCTCCACATACAAAGAACTAAATTTTGCAGTAGTAATTTCTGCGTTTGCATATTCTGTGTTGATGTAGTTATAAGAACCTTGAGAACCTACTCTTGGCTCATAAAATACTCTAAAGTTATTTACTAAACTGTGTCCAAATGCACCTCTAAAGAAAGCATTTACATCCCAATTTTTATATTGAATAGAGTGTGACCAACCTAATTCGAAATCTGGAATTCCTTTTCCTAATTTCTTTAAATCTCCGTCTACAACACCATCTCCGTCTGCATCAATTGCATTTCCAACTTCTTGGTTTACGTCAATAGAACCATCACCATTCACATCAACAAAGTTTTGAAGACCGTCTGTTACAGTACCATCCCATTCTGCACCATAAATTTGACCAATCTCTTCTCCTTCACCTACTAATACTACTGGAGTACCATTTTGTCCATGGAGCTCCTAAGTTACCTCTTAAAGAAGTACTTCCGTTGAATTTGTCTAATACTGATTTGTATGTAGAGAAATTAATTCCTGAATTATAAGTAAATCCTTCTTTCTTAATAAGATCATAGTTTAAACTTAATTCAACTCCATTGGTTGTTAACTCTCCAACATTGTTAAACCAATCATCAGCAATTTTCACAACTCCTTCAGCTAATTCACCATCTTGAATTTTTGAAAATAAGATGAAATCAGAAACTTTTCTAGAGTATACGTCTAAAGTTGCAGCCAAACGTCCTGATCTAAAGTCGATACCAAAGTTGGTTTCTGCTTTTTCTTCCCATTTCAAATCTGGATTTGCTTGTCTAAAAGCTTCAGAAGATAATAGGTTACCTGTTGGATTGTATCCATCTTGAGATAAACCGTTTTCACTAGGCAATGCACCCGTTACACCGTAACCAATTCTAGCCTTTAATAAGTCAACATTATTTAATTGAAGATATTTATTTACATCAACACCTAAACCAACTGAAGGAAAAAGACCCCATTTGTTGTTTTCTCCAAATTTAGTAGAACCTTCTCTACGTAATGAAGCGTTGAAGTGAATTGCATCATCTACACTCACATTTACTCTACCAAAGAAAGCAATAATTCTATCTTGTGGAGATCTGTTACTATTGATTGAAATTTGACCTGCATTGATTAAATCTTGAGACCACTCTAAAGCATCAATATATTCTAAATCATTATTTGGAAAATCTCCAGCTGTTAATGAATAATCGAAATAATTGGTTTCTTGCCAAGAATATCCTCCAGTAAATTTCAACTTGATATTGTCTGTAATATCTTTGTTGTAATCTGCAAATAATTCAAATAATTTAAAATCGTTCTCTTGTGTAAACAATGTAGCAGAACCTTTTCTTAAAGGACTTGATGCATTCCCTCTATAAAGAGATGTTGGTCTGTAGTATGCTTTATTAGTAAGTTTTGTTGATTGCTCAGAATAAATACCACTTAAAGATAATTCGTCTGAAAAGTCATAACTCATATTCATACTGTAGGTAAATTCACTACGTGAACCAACATTTGAATTTTGTTCCATGATAGAAACTGGGTTGAAACTATCAAACAATCCTAAAGTTTCAAAGTATCCACCATAGTTGTCTCCATTATAAGGATACGGAGAATCTGTTCCGTATACTGGAGCAGTTGGATTGTACAATACTGCATAACGCAATGCGTCATTGAATCCGTATTGAATATCTTTTTTAGTGTAAGACGCATTGAAACCTACCTTTAATTTATCATTTAAAAGTTTTGTTTCAGCTTGGAATCTTGTGTTAAATTGATTAAATCCAGATTTCTTTAAAATCCCTTCAGCATCTCTAAAGTTCGCAGAAGCTCTAAAAGTAGTATTCCCTTGTCCACCTGACATAGAAATATTGTGTACTTTAGAAACTGCAGAACGAGTTACTAAATCTAACCAATCAGTTCTACTTCCTAAATCAGTACCCCCTGCAGCAGCAAATTCATCACCGTTCATGTTTTGAACTTGGTTTTGAATAGACTCCATAGCAACAGAACCGCTATAAGAAACTTGAGTAGTACCCGCTTTTCCTCTTTTGGTAGTTACAATAATAACCCCACTAGAACCACGTGTACCATAGATTGCAGCAGCAGAACCATCTTTTAAAACAGTCATACTAGCAATATCACTTGGATCTACGTTGTTTAAAGAAGCACCAATCACTCCATCAACAACAATTAAAGGAGAAGAGTTCGCACCTACAGTAGAAATACCTCTTAAACGAATGACAGCGTCATCATTTGGATTTCCACCTTTATTATAAACACTTAAACCAGCTACTTTACCTTGCAATAACTGAGCAGGTGCAGCAATGGTTCCTCGGTTAAACTCCTCTGCAGAAACTTGTGTTACAGATGAAGTAATTTCTTTTTTTGCTGAACTACCGTAACCAACTACGACAATCTCGTCTAATTGAGTTGAGTCTTCAGCTAATGTTACATTTACAGTATTAGATGTTACTGTTACCTCTGTAGTCTTGTATCCTAAAGATCTGAATACTAAAACAGCTCCTTGTTCAGCAGCTACAGAATACTTTCCGTCAAAGTCAGTTTCTGTTCCAACAGAAGTTCCTTTCACACTTACACTTACACCTTGGGAGTGAACCAGATCCATCTGACACAACACCTGTAACGGTTTGTCCATACATAAAACCACCAACCAAAATCAGTATTGGTAGAATTAGTTTTTTAAGTAATTTGTTTTTCATTTAATTTAAATATTTGAGTTAGTAATGTTATTTTGAAATTTTTAATCATCTAAAATTGTTGTTCTCGCAATTTCTTTGAATAAAAATGACAGTGTTGATAATGTTCAAAGATTGATTATTATTATCTTATATCTTAATAAAACGTTAAAAAAGTTTAAATAAAATGCCGAAAACGTTTTCGAAAACCTTTAAATACTCAAAATAGCAGCAGATAATACACCTTTTGGCCCCTCTCTAGAGATGGGCTTGTTCTTTTTAATCAATTCATCACTACAATACCTAAAAAATGTATTGCTGCTGTATGGTTATAATACTTGAAATTTTATAGTTTCGATTAGAAAGAAAGAAAAAAAATTGGAAATAGTCCAATACAAAAAAGTGTATTGAAATAAATCAATACACTTTTCAAAAACTCTCACACAAACTTCACTAAAAATTAATCCAATAGCTCACGTACCCATATATTTTTATAGCTTACCCCACTTTGATCCTGATGGTCCTGCAACTTTATAGGCTGCTTTCCGTGAGCAGTATTTTTCGGCCAACCAATATACTCTGTGGTTCCTTTTATTTGATAATGATCTTGTACCAACACCCCATTATGCAAAACGGTAATCGTGGCTTTTTGAGTAAGTTCACCATTGCTACTAAAAACGGGTTGATGATAAATAATATCATAGGTGTTCCAATCGCCTGTTGGTGAAGATGCCTTTGCTAGCGGTATGGATTGTTTGTAAATAGAACCTACTTGTCCATTTACATAGGTGTCGTTATCATTATTATCTAGAATCTGCACTTCATATCTATTCTGAAGAAAAACACCACTATTACTTCTGTTTTGACCACTCAATCGTTTGGCGGGATTAGAACGCCATTCAAGATGTAATTGTACCGAACCAAAATCTCTTTTGGTCTGAATATCTCCAGCTTTGTCCTTTACAGTCATGCTCCCATCCGTATTTAAATCCCATTTCACAGCCGTAGAGTCTTTGGCTGAAATCCATTGGTCAAAGTTAGAACCATCAAACAAAACGATGGCATCAGATGGAATTCCAGTACGTGAATCCACAGTCACAATTTTTGGTGTTGGCCCCCAAATTTCAGTTTCTTCTGGTTTTGTTGGCTCTTCTGCTACTTCCGTTAAAATGATTTCGTTTCCTTCTGGAACTTCTTTTGCTGTTTGATTACAAGCGAAAAACCCAATACTCAAACTCAATACTAATATTCTTTTTTTCATGATTATATTCCTAAAATTTTTCTTAGATATGTTTCATCTGTTACATCATTTCCTGCAAAATCGTCAAAACGTTTGTTGGTGGTTTCTATCAGATGGTCCTGAATGAAACCAACTCCTTCCCGAGCTCCTTGTTCTGGGCTTTTTATCACACATTCCCATTCTAAAACAGCCCAAACATCACAACCATATTCGGTTAGCTTTGAAAATACTTGCTTAAAATCTACTTGCCCATCTCCAGGAGATCGATAACGGCCTGCTCTGTTTTTCCAATCGTTATACCCGCCAAAAGTTCCTTTTTTTCCTGACGAATGAAACTCTGCATCTTTTACATGGAAAGCTTTGATAAATTGGTGGTAATGATCTATATATTTTAAATAATCTAATTGTTGCAATACAAAATGTGACGGATCGTATAAAATATTCACCCGTTTGTGATTTCCTGTCGCTTCTAAAAATCGCTCAAAAGTATCGCCATCATGAATATCTTCAACAGGATGCACTTCATAACAAACATCAACACCATTTTGATCAAAAACATTCAAAATTGGCAACCACCTGTCGGACAATTCCTTAAATCCTGCCTCAACCAATCCTTTCGGTTGTTGTGGCCAAGGATGCATCATTGGCCAAAGTAAGGAACCTGAAAACGTAGCGTGTGTATGAAGCCCTAGTCGTCTACTTACAATAGCTGCTTTTTTCATTTGATCTGTGGCCCAAAGAGTTCGTTCTTTCGGCTTCCCTTGCAATTCCTTAGGAGCAAAAACATCAAACATAGTATCGTGTGCAGCGTGAACCGCAACTAATTGGCCTTGAATATGTGTTGATAATTCTGTAATTTCTAATCCGTAACTATTAATTTTTCCTTTCAACTCATCGCAATAGACTTGACTGTTGGCAGCAATATCCAAATCGATGATGGTTTTGTCTAACGTAGGAATTTGCACTCCTTTGTATCCTAATTCTGAGGCCCATTTACACAGTCCATCCAATGTATTAAATGGCGCTTTATCGTCCATAAACTGCGCTAAAAAAATGGCAGGTCCTTTAATTGTATTCATTCTTCTTTATTCCTTGTTGATTCTTGATCCTTAGTTTCTGTACTCTATCCACTGCAATACGAAGCAATTACACTTCATCTATAGGTACCCAAACATTTCCGTTTTTGTGTGATGCTACTGCTTTTTCTATAAAACTGACTCCTCGAATTCCGTCGATCATTGTTGGAAATTCACCTGAATTATACGATTCTTTGTTGATGGCTTTGGCAACTCCTTTGTAAATATTTCCCATAGCATCAAAAATTCCTTCAGGATGTCCTGGAGGCAATTTTGTTCCGTCTAAAGACAATTCACTGTTATAGGCATGCCCTGGCTTTAATACCTGAAGTGGCTTTCCGTCTTCCATCAAATACAAATAATTCGGATTTTCTTGTTCCCATTTCAATCCTGCTTTATCGCCATAGACTTTTACCACAAAACTATTCTCTTCTCCCGTAGCTATCTGACTTACACAAATCACTCCTTTTACGTTGTGGCTACACCTCAAAAGAATAGTCCCATCAATATCCATTTGATTATCGGAATACAGGTAGTTGAGATCTGCCAATACACTTTCTACTTTAAGCCCTGAAACAAATTCCAACATCTCGAAAGCATGAGTTCCAATATCTCCAACACAACAACTGATCCCTGATTTCTCTGGATTCAATCGCCAAGTAGTGGAGCGTTTTTCTGAATCGTGAATAATTGGATTGATCCAACCTTGATAATATTGTGCATCTACTTTCTGAATCGTTCCTATTGCACCACTTTTTATCATTTCTCGCATTTGGCGAATCATTGGATATCCAGTATATGTGTACGTTACTGCAAAAACTGTTTTTGCTTTCTGCAATGTCTCTTTTAAAATAACCGCTTCTTCAAAAGTCGTGGTCATTGGCTTTTCACAAATCACATGAAACCCACTTTCTAACAGTTTTTTAGCCATCGAAAAATGCAAAAAATTGGGAGTCAAAATAGACACCACTTGCATTCTTTCGCTTTCTGGAAGTTGTAACTCTTTTTCGATAAGTGTATCGAAATCCCTATAGATTCGGTTGATTGGAAGTCCAATTTTATTGGCAAATCCTATGTTTTCTTCCCAATTAGGGTTGAAAACACCACCAATCACTTCATATGTATCATACATAGAAGAAGCAACTCGGTGTAATACACCAATTAACGAATCGCCACCACCTCCTAGTATTCCTAATTTTATTTTAGAACTCATCTCCTCTTTTATTTCTGTTATCTATTAGATTTATTTTTTAAAACTCTTTATAAACTTTACGAACCCTTGTACACTACTTTTTCACTTTTAAACAACAGTGCGAAAATTACAAGAACTGCAATCGCAAAAAGTGCTGGAAACATCCAAACATCTTGCCAGCTGTGAGTACCATCTGTGAGTACATTTTGGTCCACAATTTTTCCTGCTACCCAAAAACCAACAAGCATTCCAATACCATAGGTTGCTAGGGTAATTAATCCTTGAGCAGCACTTTTTACTTTATCGCCAGCTTTAGAATCGGTATAGATTTGTCCAGAAACAAAAAAGAAATCATAACAAATTCCATGCAACGCAATCCCTGTAACCAACATAAAGAAAAGATCTCCTGTGTTTCCAAAAGCAAACAAGGCATATCGAGCTCCCCATGCAAACATTCCGAAAAGGAGGGTTTTTTTGAAGCCATATTTTTTAAAGAAAAATGGTAAAAGCAACATAAAACCAACTTCAGAAATCTGACCTAAGGTCATTTTTCCAGCAGGATTTTCAACACCAATCTCACCTAAAAACTGGCCTGCATGTTGGTAATAAAATGCCAGAGGGACACAGATTAAAATTGATGAGATAAAAAAGATTAAGAAATTTCTATCTTTTAATAATTTTAAAGCATCCAATCCTAAAATATCTGAAAGGCTTACTTTTTCTCCTTTTCCTTTTGGGGGGGTATTGGGTAATGTAAAACTAAACAGCCCTAAAACGATAGAAGCTGCTGCCGTCATCATAAAAGTATTTTTCAACAATCCGTCTTGAATTCCTTGAGACGAATCCCATTTAAAAACAAAACTGATGAACAATCCCGCTAAAATCCAACCGATGGTTCCCCAAACACGGATGAATGAAAATTCTTTTTCTGGATTTTTCATTTGATTAAAAGACACCGAGTTGACCAATGCCAATGTTGGCATATAGGCAATCATATAGCCTAAAACATAGGGGTAAAAAGTATCAAAATCTGTTGCTTGATACATCATATACATTAAAACAGCTCCTATCATGTGTAATACTCCTAGAATTTTTTCAGCATTAAAATATCGATCTGCAATTAAACCGATAATAAAAGGAGCAATGATAGCACCCCAAGGTTGGGTAGAATAGGCCATTGCTATTTGCCCACCGTCAGATCGCAAGGTATTCGGTAGATAAATTCCTAAGGTTACAAACCATCCTCCCCAAATAAAAAATTCGAGAAACATCATAAATGATAGTTGAATTTTGATTGATTTTTTCATCTTTAATCTCTTTTATTGTGTAATTGTTTAACTGTGTAATAATTGAGTTCCAAACTTTACAAATGAAATTTCTACTGAACCCCTTTTGCAGATTTCAACAATAAATCTCTAATCGCAGAAATTCCTTCTTGCTCACTTAGTCGATCTCCTTCGTACTCTACTCCAATATATCCTGTATACCCTGCGTTTTTTACTAACTGAATGATTCTAGGGAAATCTAAAGTCGTTTCGTTTCCGTTAGCATCAAAATCATAGGCTTTCGCACTAACAGCTTTAGCTTTGGTAAGCATCATTTCTATTCCTTTGTATTTGTCTGAATATTCCTCTAAACAATCTCCCCAAATTGCCCCATCTTTTCTTTTTACACACCAATTTCCAAAATCAGGAAGTGTGCCACAATTCTCCATATTCACTTTTGCAATCGCATCCATTAAAACAGGAACATCTGAAGACAACCATCCGTGATTTTCACACAATACATTGATGTTTTTCGTTGCTGCGTAAATAGATAATTTTTGAAGACCATCTACCACAGAAGGTACCCAGAGCGCAGGGTCATTGGTACCAAAAGTGTTTACACGAATAGAATGACATCCTAATTTCTGTGCAGCATCCACCCATTTTTTATGATTTTCTACTGCTTGATCTCTTACCGCAACATCTGGACTTGCCAAATCGCCTTCTCCATCTATCATAATTAAGACGTTCTGCAATCCATACTTCGTACTTAAAGTTTGAAGTGAGTCAATTACAGTCTCAAAACCAAGGGCTTCAATTTCTTTTGCATACAAATGATTGACATATTCCAGTCCTTCAAACCCCATTTCTTTTGCTTGAGAAGCAAAATTAAATGGAGAGCCCTTTTCCTCATTGACATACTTATGTAGAGACCACTGTGCCAATGATAATTTAAAAAAAGGAGCGGCTACTTGTGCAGCTTCACCTGAATTTGTTTCCGTACTCTTAACTTGTTTTTTACAAGCCTGAACTACTATAAACAATAGGACGAACATGCCTATTGCTTTTAATTTTGAATTGATCTTTGTATTCATAATATTTTGTTATTTATATTTAGGAAGTTGAAAAATAAAAAATGAAACACAAAAAAGTGTGTACAATTAATCAGTGAAAAATTTTAAACAAAATTTCCTCCACTTATTGATCCCTTTTTTCGATAAGCAACTGGGGTACATTTCACTTGTTTTTTAAACATCGTTGCAAAATATTGACTTGTTGAAAAACCACAAAGATATGCCACATCAGAAATACTCATATCCAATTCCTCTAAGAGAACTTTTTTGGACATTTCTACACGTTTTAACATCAAATATTTCATAGGCGTTAAGTTGGTCAACTGCCTGCAATGATGGGTAAAACGAGTCAGCCCTACCCCTGATGATTTTGCCATTTGCTCCACAGTCCAATTCTCTGATAAATTGACTTCCAACTCTTTTAAAAACAATTGAACACTTCGAGAACTATTCATGAGGTCTTCATTTAACTGCACCTCCTCAATAACCATTAAATCTAAAATAAATAACAATAAACTGTTGACTAACAATCGAATTTTTGAAGTATTACTTCCGTTCACATCGGTATCTACCGCTTTTCCAATTCTTTGAAAACAATCTAAAATTCGCTTATCGCCTTTCCAACAAATCTTTTCATTCTGCCTCAAAATAGTAGTTAACTGTTCCAAATCTGAAGGAGCCAAAACAATCCATTCTGGCCATGTCCAATTTTGATGTGGTCGCCGAACATCTAAATCTAAAATAACCCAATAAAACTTCCCCATTCCTATGGAAGGGTTTCCAACTTTGTGTGCTTCCCAGGGTCTTGTAATTGTTAAATGATTGGGTTTCAACTCCATTTCTTCTCCCTGTTGCGCATACGGCATGGTGCCTGATTCTAAAAAATGAATTTCAATGCCTTCATTTCGATGCCAATCGAGTCCCCAGTCTTGAGGCTCATTTGCGTCCCAATAACCAATACTATTGATTCCTAATGTATCTTTTGAGAGTCGTTTGCTAGGATAAGTGTACCTTGCCAATGCGTTAAACTTTAATTTGTTTCTGGAAACTGCATCTACCAAAGGCAAACAGGTATCAGCATGATACTCCATTCCATCAATCTCAAACGGTGTTATTTTTTGTATATTTAATTTCACTGAAAAATATTGAACATTATTAGAATGCAAATTAACTAATTTGGCTGATAAATATGTAATTTTTGATGTATTAAATTTAGAATACTAGAAAAAAATCGATATAATTATACAGATAACAAACAACAATTAAGAGAAAATATGGAAAATCATCAATACGACGCTATTGTAGTTGGCACAGGAATATCTGGGGGTTGGGCAGCAAAAGAACTTTGCGAAAACGGTTTAAAAACATTGGTTCTTGAAAGAGGAAGAATGGTAAAACACGTAGAGGACTATCCAACAGCACATTTGGACCCTTGGGATTTGCCAAATGGTGGAAAAGCAACTCAAGAAACTATTGCTCGCAAACACAAACAGCACCGAACTGGATACACAACTCAAGAAGCTCGTCAACACTTTTTTGTAGACGACATTAAACATCCTTACAATGAAGACAAACGTTTTGATTGGATTCGTGGATACCACGTTGGTGGTCGTTCTTTGATGTGGGGAAGACAAAGTTACCGTTTGAGTGATCTTGATTTTGAAGCAAATAAAAAAGATGGAAATGGTGTAGACTGGCCAGTACGCTACAAAGAAATTGAACCTTGGTATGATAAGGTTGAAGAGTACATAGGAGTTAGTGGGCAAAATTTAGGCTTAAAACACATGCCTGATCAAAAACTACTGAAGCCAATGAATTTAAATTGTGTGGAGGAACACCTACAGGCAAAAATTTCAGAAAAATTTGATGACGGTCGTTTGTTAACCATTGGAAGAACTGCACATATTACCGAAGGAACCAAAGAAGGATTGGGACGAAGTACATGTCAATATAGAGATCGTTGTATGAGAGGGTGTCCTTATGGTGCTTATTTTAGTAGTAACTCCTCTACTCTTCCAGCTGCAGACGCAACTGGAAACATGACCCTAAGACCAAATTCGATTGTACATGAGGTAATCTATGATGATCAAACAAAAAAAGCAACAGGGGTTCGTGTTATCGATGCAGAGACAAAAGAAGTACATATCTATCACGCAAAAGTAATCTTCTTGTGTGCTTCTTCAATGGCATCGGCAGCAATCCTATTGCAGTCAAAATCAGAAAGATTTCCAAATGGATTAGGAAATGATAGTGGAGAACTAGGACACAATATTATGGATCACCATTTTCATGTAGGAGCACAAGCGACTGCAGAAAATTTTGAGGACAAAATTGCGAAAGGAAGAAGAGCCAATGGTATTTACATCCCTCGATTTAGAAACTTAGGTGGAAAAACGAATACAAAAGACTTTATTAGAGGCTATGGATATCAAGGAGGTGCTTCAAGAGGCGATACTTCTGAAATGGTTGCCGAGTTAAAATATGGTCCCAAACTGGTAGATGCAGTATTAAAACCCGGAGAATGGAATGTAAACCTACTCGCATTTGGAGAAACACTTCCAAATCATAAAAATAGAATGTACATGGACGAAAGTAAGTTGGATGAGTGGGGATTGCCAACGATTACTTTTGACGCGGAATTTGGAGAGAATGAATTAGCAATGCGAAAAGACATGCAAGAGCAAGCTGTCAAAATGCTGGAAGCTGCAGGCTATAAGAATGTTAGAGGATATGACAATACCAACCAAAGAGCAATGGGACTAGGAATTCATGAAATGGGAACTGCTAGAATGGGGAAAGATCCAAAAACATCTGTATTGAATAAACACAATCAAATACATGCATGTCAAAATGTATACGTAACAGATGGTGCATTTATGACCTCATCTGGATGTCAAAATCCATCTTTAACCTATATGGCATTTACTGCAAGAGCAGCTAATCACGCTGCAAAAGAATTAAAAAAGAACGCTTAATCCATAGTATTATGAAACGTAGAGACGCATTAAAAAAGTTAGGACTTGCAGCTGGTTTTGCAATAACTGCACCCAGTATTTTCAGCATGTTACAAAGTTGTACCGCAGATGTTAAAACATGGGTTCCCCAATTTTTAACTACCGACGAACAAACGGTTCTTACCAATTTGGTAGATATTATTTTACCAAAGACAGCAACCACACCTTCAGCAACAGAAGTAAAGGTTCCACAATTTATAGACCGATATATTTACGAAGTAATTGAAACCAAAGACCAAGAAATTACAAGAGCTGCCTTTGATAAGATTATGCAACTTTTAAAATCCTCAGGAACCGAATCAATCGACGATGTTACTACAGCACAATACACAGCTTTACTTGACAAATACCTATTGATCACAGGAGATATTGATGAAGAACGAAAAGCCAATCCAGAAGCTGAGATAATGACTACTTCTGAATTTTTAGGACAACTAAAATGGATGACGATCAGTGCTTTTCGAAACTCTGAACAAGTTGGTGAGAATATTCTAGTTTATGAACCCGTTCCTGCGGAATATTATTGTGGAGACATCCAGGAACTGACCGGAGGAAAGGCCTATTCTTTATAAATTTTTTTCCAATATACAAAAGCAACAAGCATTATGAACTCTATTTTTAAAATGGCATTATTCATCTTTTTTGTTGCTTTTTTTGGCTGCAAAAACGAAACCAAAAGTACCGATACAAAAGAAGCATCAATTCCCCAATGGAGGTCCATATTTAATGGAACAAATTTAGAGGGATGGACACCGAAAATCAATGGTTACGAATTAGGCAACAACTACAAAAACACCTTTCGAGTAGAAAATGGTCTTCTAAAAGTATCCTATGAAGAGTACGATCTTTTTACAGAAGAGTTTGGCCATTTATTTTACAAAACTCCGTTATCAAATTACAAAATTCGTCTACAATATCGATTTGTTGGCCAACAAGTAAATGGAGGGCAGCCTTGGGCAGCAAAAAATAGCGGAATCATGATTCATTGTCAAGCTCCAGAGACCATGTTGCTCAAACAAGGCTTTCCGATTTCTTTAGAAGCACAATTTCTTGGTGGTATTCAAGAAGGAGCAGCACGTGCTTCTGGCAATTTATGTACTCCTGGAACCCATGTTGAAATAAATGCAACAACGGTAACAGAACACTGTATTGAAACAAAGGGGAAAACATTTTATGGAGATGAATGGATTCGTGTAGAAATTGAGGTAACCCAAGATGCAATTACACATTACATCGATGGCAACCCAGTTATTTCATACTCCAACCCAACTATTGGGGGAGAATTCTTAGAGACAACTTCAAAAGAAATTCAAGAAAAAGAAGGCCAAGCCCTGACAGGAGGATATATTTCATTGCAAAGTGAAAGCCATCCTATAGAGTTCAAAAATATAGAAGTTCTTGAATTTTAATTGACCCTAAAATTCAAGAACAACAATATATTCGTATTTATTCAACAATAAACTTTCCTTTCATCATCGCATAGTGCGAAGGAAAACTACAAATAAAATCGTAGGTTCCAGCTGCAGGAGCAGTAAATTCAATCGTGGTAGTTTCACCTCCACCAATCATTTTGGTATGTGCTATCACATCTGTCGTTCCAACAGGAATGTAATCATTGTCTTTAGAAGGTGCTGCCTCTCTAGCAAAATCAGAAAGCTTAACCCCTTTTTGTAAGATCACAACATTGTGCCCCATAATTCGTTTGTCTAATTTTCCAGTATGCTGAAGCGTCAGTTTTACTTTCTGCCCCGATTTTACTGTTATTTTTCGAACATCAAACTTCATTGCATCACTCGAGGTAATGACAATATTTGCAACACCATCTGCATCTACGACAACATTGGATGTAGACTTCTTAACGTTTACTTTTTTTGGAGCCGATATTTCTTCTGGTGAAGGAGAAGAACTTTTTTGTGACTTTCCACAACTAACCAATACAAAAAAACTAAAAGTTACAATTAAAATAGATTTCATTTTTTACATTTTTAAGATGTTTAAATTTACAAAAAAAAACAAAACCAGCTCTAAAAATTTAACTAATATTTTCTATTTTTTTCTCACACAGGCTTATGTTTTATACCAATCTATTGAAAAAAAAATGAATTGAAATTTTTACCATTTACTGATCAAAAATAAACTTATTTTTTTTTGAAAATCAGTGAAACTGTTATCTGTTTTAAAAGTAAAAAAATGCTGGATTCACCATCTTAAGATACGCCCTTTTAAAACTTAAGAATATATATTGACTCACGAATCCCCTAATGATTGTAAAATGAGTTTTGATTAAAGTTAATTCACTATCTTAGTCAAGAGTAAATTTCTACACAAATAGATTTCTTACTCACCTCAATCATCAAAAAAAATCAATACTACTCAACAATTAATTATTAAAAAAATAACTTGTAAATTGTATTTTTTTACATCCTGTTTACAAAATGTGTATTTTTGATCTTTAAAGTAGGACCATTAAAGAGGTCATTAATACTTTATTGCATCTCAATTAAAAACAATAGAAAATAGAATAATACCCAAATTCAATAATGCAAAAAGCGAGTTTAAAAATAATTGCAAAAACCCTAGGGATCTCAGTTGCTACTGTTTCAAAAGCGCTGAATGACTATCCCGATGTCAGTAAAAAAACCAAGGGACTCGTGTTAGAATTGGCAGGAAAATTAAATTACAGCCCTAATACTTTTGCGGTAAATTTAAGAACAAAAGAATCTAAAACAATTGGACTGATCATCCCTGTAATTGTTCATCATTTTTTTTCAAATGTGATTGAGGGTATCCTCAAAGAGGCTGAAAAAGAAGGGTATTTGGTCATCATTCTTCAATCGAGTGACTCCTATGAGTTAGAAAAAAAACAACTTGATTTGTTATTGAATCACGGTGTCGATGGAATTATTTTATCTATCGCCAATGGTACCGCAAACTACGATCACTTTAACAATGTTATTAAACAAGGGAAGCCATTGATAATGTTTGATAAAATTGCAAAAATTATCAATTGTTCAAAAATTATTATTGATGATCGGAAAGCAGCATATACAGCCACACAGCATTTAATTGATACTGGCTGTAGGAAGATTGCACATTTTAGAGGAGCCCTCTTACCACAAAATTCAATAGATCGTTTTTTAGGCTATAAGCAAGCACTACTTGACAATAATCTTCCCTTCGATGCCTCTTTAGTATACATTTGTGAATGCGAAGACAAGAGTTTTGAAGAAGGTAAAAAAAATGCAAAACAGTTATTAATCGACCATAAAGATGTAGACGGCCTTTTTATCAATACCGATTTAATTGCAATTGGAGCCATGACCGAATTAACAAGACAAGGAGTTAAAATCCCTGAAGACATTAGTGTCGTAGGTTTTAGCAACTGGTTTATGTCTTCGGTAATCTCTCCTACACTTACGACAATTAACCAACCTGGTTATGAAATGGGGAAAATGGCTTTTAGACAGTTTTATGAAGAGGTAATGGGAATCAAAAACAAGGCTCTTATAACTCCAAAAACCATTACTTTAGAAACGGCTCTGGTTAAAAGAAACTCAACTAAGTAAATAAAACTACTTAGGCATGTAACATATCAGTGATCTGCTGATCGCTTATTTTTGGATTGGCTCCCGAACTTGAAGCCACGATTGCTCCAACTGCACACGCAAAATCAATGGCTTTTTGAGCTGAAACATTTTCTAACAATTGATGAATGAGTGCTGCTAAAAAAGAATCTCCAGCTCCTACCGTATCCTTTACTTGCACCTGATAGCCCTCATTGAAATAAAAAATATTTTCGACAAAGAGCAAAGCTCCTTTAGCTCCCAAGGTCACACATATCTTATTTGTATTGGTTTGTTTTGAAATAAATTCGACACTCTTATTTACATTAGTCGATTGAAAACCAAGCGACTTGCAAATTTCAAACAGTTCTTCATCGTTAAACTTGATGAAATCCGCTTTTTGCATCAATGTATCTATGGTACTGATTTCGTAATGCGGAGGTCTTAAATTCACATCAAAGACCTTAAAAACAGCAACATCCAAAAGTGCTAATAAAGTTGTGAAAGACATTTCACTTCTTGCAATTAAACTCCCAAAAACAAATGCATCAGAACTTTGTACGGCAGAAATTGTTGCATTGTTTAGGGAAATAAAATCCCAAGCACATGGGAATTCTATGGTATAACTCGCAGAACCTGTATCATCAATACTGACGAGTACTTCGCTAGTTTTATAAGAACCCGTAAGCTGTATAGATGTAGTGCTCAGGTCTTTCTCTTTGAGATCATCTAACAAAGCTTCACCTTGCACATCTTTCCCTACACTACTAATGATTGTTACATCATTTTCCAAAGAATTCAATCTCAACGCAACATTAAGAGGCGCACCTCCTATCATCTTATAGGACGGAAATACGTCCCACAATACTTCTCCAAAACAAACAATCGATGACATTTTTTAACAGGAATTAGTTGAATTGAAATTCTTTAATTTTGATATTTTCTAAAATCAATTGATCATCTGAAGTTGAAATTGATAAGGTCTCAAAAGGTTGATTTGGAAAGAAAATTTCAGTCATTACAGTTTCACCATCATTGTAAAAAACTTCAATCGAGGTTTTGTCGACAAGAACTTTCACCTTCAAATTAGAAGATGGAGATCTTTTTTTTGCAATAGAAATGGTATTGGCAAACTTGTCAGAGAAAGCAACTCTTCCCGATTTTTGACGATTCAAAAAATAGTTCTTTTCAATATTGTTCAATCCAAAAGAAAGACTATCTCCTTGACTGTTCTCAAAAAGAAAGGAGTAGGTGTTTTTTGTCAAATTGTTCAATTCCATCTCTAACTCAATTCTTGAAAGATCTACCTCATCTTTTGAAATAATCGCTTTCTTTTGATTGACAACCAGCTTCTCTTTTAAAATTGTTTTTGAAACATAGCTCGACAATTCTGCAATTGGAACGGAAGTCAAAACATAGCTGTTTTCAATATTTTGAAGACTTAATTCTCGAGGAATGGTCATCGCGCTTCGCCAATTTTCTGTGGGTACTTCTCTGGCATATTCCCAATTCGACATCCAACCAATAAATAGTTTTCGCCCGTCTTGTTGTGGAATATTAGACCAGGTTACCCCAGCGTAATTGTCTCGACCATAATCGACCCACAACGCATTTTCTTCTGCCAATTGGATTTTAAAATCGGGATCTACGGTAAATTGACTTCCATCAAAATCGCCTATAAAATATTGTGTTCCACTTCCTCCGTTTGGGGCTGCTGGATTGATGCTTACCAATAAGACCCATTTGGTTTGGTCAGTTCCTGCTATTTTCATAGGAAACAAATCGGGGCATTCCCACATACCGTTATGTTGACCTAGCTCTTTGCCAAACTCCGATTCCAACTTCCAATCTTTTAAGTTGTTCGAACTGTAAAATAAAACCTTGTCTGCAGCTGCCAGTGTCAGTATCCATTTACTTGTTGCTGCATTCCAAATCACTTTTGGATCTCTAAAATCTTTAATCCCTGGATTGGAAATCACAGGGTTTTTATCATATTTGATCCAGGTCATCCCCTCGTCTAAAGAATATGCAATGGCTTGAGTTTGAAAATCTAAATCTCCTGCTTTCTCCCCTTTCATGTTATGATAGGTGTAGATTGCAACGATGGGTACAATTCCATCTTTTCCAAATCCAGAGGTATTATTTGCATCAACCACCGAACTTCCGGAAAAGATCAATCCCAAATCGTCTGGATAAATAGAGATAGGCTGTTCTTCCCAAGTAATCATGTCTTTACTAATTGCGTGCCCCCAGTGCATAGGTCCCCATACATTTCCGTCGGGGTAATATTGAAAATACAAATGGTATTTACCATTTAAGAAAAACATCCCATTGGGGTCGTTCATCCAATTCGCTTTGGGTGTAAAGTGAAAATTAGGTCTATACAAAGTTTCTTCTACAGTCTTTTCTATCTCAGAAACTGACGATGCGTTTTTATTTTTGCAACTTAAACTAACTGCAAATAAAATGACCAAACTAAGACTCGATACAAGCCTTGCAAAATTTTTATGCTTCATCTCTAATTAATTTTTTACTCAAAACCTCCAATGACAACCCTTTTGTTTCTGGCATCATAAAGATGACAAACAACAGTTGAAATACCATCATAATGGCAAATACCATAAAGACAACTCCAGCTCCAATCGTTGAAAAAAGAAGCGGTACTAAAGAAGGAATAATGGCTGCCAACACCCAATGTGTTGAGGACCCAAAAGATTGTCCTTTTGCTCTTAAGTGACTTGGAAAAATTTCTGAAATAAATACCCAGATTACAGCACCTTGTCCAATAGCATGTGATGCAATGAACAAAAACAAGAAAAGTGGAACTGCGAGCCCTCCCCAGTTTTGGAAAAAAGCGATAGAAACCAAACTCAATGAAATGATATATCCTATGGAACCAATATACATCAGTGTTTTTCTTCCTAAACGATCTATTAAAAAAACACCTAGCAACGTAAAGACTAAATTAGTTGCACCAATTCCAATACTACTCAATAAGGCAGTACTTTCTCCAAGACCTGCTTCTTCAAATATTCGAGGAGCATAATATAGAAAAGCATTGATTCCTGATAATTGATTGAAAAAAGCAAGTAAAAAGGCCAAAATTAAAGGGAACCTGTATTTTTTCATGAAAATATTTTCTCCAGCAGTATGGCTTTCATTTTCTGTTTTAATTTCTGAGAGTAACTGTTCAGAATCACCATCAGGATTGATCAAGTCTAATACCTTTTTTGCTTCTTCCTCTCTATTTTTTGAAATGAGCCATCTAGGGCTGTTTGGAACCGTAAAAATAAGTACAGTATACAATAATGCTGGAAAGGCCTCTACTCCAATCATCCAACGCCAAGCATTTTCTCCAACATTGCGTAACAAATAGTTGGAAAGGAAAGCAATTAAAATTCCCAATACGATATTAAACTGATACAAAGCAACGAGTTTTCCTCTGTTTTTGGCAGGAGAAATCTCTGAAACATAGGCTGGAGCTGCAATTGTTGAAGCACCTACACCCACACCTCCGATAAACCTAAAAAAAGCAAATAAATACGGATCATTGACTAAAGAAGATCCAACTGCAGAGACAAAATACAAAGCTCCAATCCATAATAAGGTTTGCTTTCTTCCTAATACATTGGTAGGAATCCCACCAAACAAAGCACCAAATACTGTCCCCCAAAGTGCCATAGCCATAACTACAGAGCCGTGAAAGGCATCAGAAGATCCCCAAAGTGCTTGTAACTTTTTGTCTGCTCCAGAAATCACTACAATGTCAAATCCGAAAAGAAATCCAGCCAAAGCAGCTGTGATTGACCAAATTAGAATTTTTTTATTCATACAGAAGTTTTATTGTTCATTTTATTTAAAGTGAATTTACCTCATCAGCAATCAAAAGGAAGACAAATCGATGAAAAAAGTTATATTTGAATACCGAAAACGATTTCGTCTCTTTTTAGATATCGAATCCTTGAATTTACTTTGTAAGTCTCAAAAAAAACTTCACTTTCGATAAGAAGATACATCAACGGACTAAACTTAAAAAAATGAACATCCTAAGAAAAATAAAAACCAATCATATTTTAGCAATTACAATTGGTATTGTCTATGTTTGGTTTGGATCTTTAAAGTTTTTCTCATTTTTAAGCCCTGCTGAAATTTTAGCAAAAAAAACAATTAAATTCCTTACACTTGGAATGATCCCTTCCGATTTGGCTATCATTTTATTAGCGAGCTTAGAAGTCGCTATTGGTATATTATTGCTCTTCAATTTGTATCGAAAAAAAGTTGCAATCGTAGCTCTTGGACATCTGATACTTACTTTTGTACCGCTCTTTTTATTTACTGAAGATTCATTTATGATGTTGCCTTTTTCTTTTTCATTACTTGGACAATATATTTTTAAAAATATAGTCATCATGGGAGCTTTAGTCACCTTATATCGATTACCAACGAATTGCAAACCTACCATTGAATTGGAAAAAACACAAAAAATCTCATGAAAATAAAACTATTTATTTCCCTTATTCTCCTTACACACATTAGCATTGCTCAAACTGATGGTTGGCATCTTTCTACCACAAAAAACACTGATTATACTGGTATTGTTACCGCTAATGGTAGAATTGGAATCCTTCCCTCTTCGGAGTTGTTTAAAACTGCACAAATTATCTTGAATAATGTCTACGATAAAGAATCTCCGTTAGGGGTAAGCAAAATTCTGAAAGGTATTAATTTTCAAGACCTACAAATCAGTATTGATGGAGAGCTTCTCACTGACAGTACTATTTCCAATTGGAATCAAACCCTCAACATGAAAGAAGCTTCATTTACCACTCGCTTTACCTACAAAGACAAAGCGACCATTTCGTACACCATGTATGCATTGCGAAATGTTCAATATAGTGGTTATTTGGACATCTCCATTGAAGCCCATACAGACATCAACATACAGGCGACTGCAGGAATGAATACTCCTTCAGAATACCATCAACCTATCAGTACATTTAGAGTTTTAAAGGATTTGGAAACCACAATGCCTATCTTACAAACTGTTGCACGAAGTAGAGAAAACAAGCATCTTGTAGCTGCTTCAGGAACCTTTATCTGGCACGATATCAACAGTAGTAGAATACATCAAAGGCCCGAATTGAAACACGAAATCATAGATGACTACAATCATCAATTGTCCTTTTCTAAAAACATCAAAAAAGGAACTGCGTTAGCTTTTGCTTGGTCTGCTGCCATTTGTACTACTCAAGATTTTGAAGACCCTCAAACAGAATCTGAGCGCTTTGTAATTTTCAACTTATTGACTCCAAAGGAAGATTTGTTGAACCAACATAAAAAACTTTGGCAAGATTTATGGGAAGGGGATATCGTTATTGAGGGAAATTTACAAGACCAATTGGATGTTCGATTGGCATTGTATCATTTGTACGCCTTTTCAAGAGGAGATTCAAATTTGAGTATCGCTCCCATGGGTTTGTCTTCGCAAAACTATAATGGACATATTTTTTGGGATACCGAATTGTGGATGTTTCCACCATTATTGGTCCTCAATCAAGATATCGCTCGTTCATTGGTCAACTACCGTTCAGATCGAATTCAAAAAGCAAAACAAAAAGCCATCAATTTCGGATACAAAGGAGCAATGTTTCCTTGGGAGAGTGATGATACCGGTGAAGAAGCAACTCCAGCATGGGCACTCACGGGTACTTTTGAACATCACATTACCGCAGATGTAGCGATTGCCTTTTGGAATTATTATCGTGTTACTAAAAACAAAAAATGGCTGACAGAAAGAGGATATCCAATGTTAAAAGAAGTCGCCGATTATTGGGTTAGTAGAGTCACTCATAATACAGATGACACCTATTCTATAAAAAATGTAGTTGGAGCAAATGAATTTGCACCCAACGTTACCGACAATGCCTTTACCAATGGAGCTGCAAGTACTGCGATCAATTTTGCCATTTTGGCAAGTCAAGAACTACAAAGGCCTTTCCCAAAAGAATGGCAAGAAATCGCTTCAAACATTCGGATTTTAAAATTCAAAGATGGCACAACCAAAGAACATGAGACCTATAATGGAGAGCGGATCAAACAGGCCGATGTCAACTTGTTAACTTACCCACTCAACATAATTAACGACCCAGAAACTGTTGTTAAGGATTTGAAATATTACGAACCAAAATTAGCCAAAGAGGGTCCTGCTATGGGGAAATCAATTTTTGCCGTAATATATGCACGTTTGGGTGATTCTGAAAATGCCTATCGTCTGTATAAAGAAAGTTATGCCCCAAATAAAAGACCTCCATTTGGAGCATTGGCCGAATCGGCAACCAGTAACAATCCGTATTTTGCAACGGGTGCAGGAGGAATGTTGCAAACTGTTTTATTTGGATTTGGAGGACTCAAAATCACCGAACTAGGAATAGAACAAAGCAATCCAATCCTCCCCAAGGCATGGAAGTCTCTTCGAATCAAAGGAATTGGAATCGCTAAAAAAGAGTATTCTATTGAGCATTAATTTTTAGGCTTTTAACACGTGTATCTATGTAAATAGCTGCTGTACAACTTTGCTGATTTCAAATCAAGCAATCTGCTCGAAATGAAATTTTTATTGATTTTAAAATCTCTGAAGTTCAAATTTAGGGATTCAAAACAATCTCAAATTCTTAAAGATCTTGTTTATATATTAGCAAATCAACAAAAATATAGAAACAACTGAGGAAACTTCTGAATATGGTTTTTTTATTCAGATATTTGTAAAATAAGAATATCTCAGGCTTTTATATGATTCACGATGCTACTTTAAAAAAATTAGACCAGTCACTTTCTGGTAGACTAGTATTTGATAAATTACACAAAACCATCTATGCTACAGATGCATCTGTCTATCGTAAAATACCACTGGCAGTTGCATTTCCAAAAGATGAACAGGATATTAAAATTCTGATTGCCTTTGCAACTCGAAACAAAATCACATTAATCCCCAGAACTGCAGGAACCTCTTTGGCAGGTCAATGTGTTGGAGATGGAATTATAGTAGATGTTTCCAAGCATTTTACTTCAATCGTCAAATTTGATGAAATGAATAAAACAGTTACTGTTCAACCGGGAATAGTAAGAGATGAATTGAATGTGTTTTTAAAGCCATATGGATTATTTTTTGGCCCCAATACCTCAACCTCGAACCGATGTATGATGGGGGGAATGGTAGGGAATAATTCCTCGGGAAGTACCTCTATCAAATATGGCGTAACACGAGATAAAGTGTTGCAAATTGATACCATTTTAAGTGATGGCTCGACGGCCATTTTTCATGAAATTACTTCTACCGAATTCTTACAAAAAAAAGAAGAAAAAACTTTAGAAGGAAGTATCTATGCTTCTATTTTCAAAGAACTTTCCTCCAAGGTCAATCAACAAGAGATAAAAGCACAGTTTCCAAAAGAAAGCATTCATCGTAGAAATACAGGGTATGCAGTTGATGAATTTTTAACTTCCGACTTATTTGGAGGAAATCAACCGACTATTAATGTTGCAAAATTCTTATCTGGAAGCGAGGGTACCTTAGCATTTTCAACAGCAATGACATTGCAGTTAGACCCATTACCTCCCTCGGAAAGCATTATGGTTACTTCTCATTTTACGAGTATCAATGAAAGTTTAATTGCCACCGTTACAGCCATGAAACACAATTTGTATAATTGTGAATTGATGGATAAAACAATTTTAGATTGTACAAAAAGTAATCGAGAGCAAGCACAAAATAGGTTCTTTCTACAAGGGGATCCTGCTGCTGTTTTAATGTTAGAAGTTTCAGCGAATACAGCAGAAGAAGCAGAAGTTTTAGCAGACAATTTAATTGCCGATCTTGAAGCGAATCAATTTGGATATCACCACCCTAAAGTCTACGGGAAAGATATTGCAAAAGTGCATCATTTAAGGAAGGCCGGTTTGGGATTATTGGGAAATATGGTCGGTGATCAAAAAGCTGTTGCATGTATTGAAGATACTGCCGTAGCTTTGGAAGACTTACCAAAGTATATCCAAGAGTTTACCCAAATAATGGATACATATCAGCAAGATGCAGTATATTATGCCCATGCGGGAGCTGGGGAATTGCATTTACGCCCTATTTTGAATTTGAAAAAGAAAGAGGATGTGGTTTTGTTTCGTAAAATTACCACAGAAACTGCCGAGCTTGTCAAAAAATACAAGGGGTCATTTAGTGGTGAACATGGAGACGGAATTGTGCGCGCAGAGTTTATCCCATTGATGATTGGAGAGCAAAATTATCAATTATTAAGACGAATTAAAAAAGCATTTGATCCAAATAATATTTTCAATAAGGGGAAAATTACCGATGCCTTTTCAATGGATGAAAGTTTGCGTTATGAAATTGACCGAAAAGAGCCATTCATTGAAACCATTCAAGATTTTTCCGATAGCGAAGGAATTTTAAAGCTCGCTGAAAAATGTAATGGATCTGGAGACTGTAGAAAACCTGTATCTGCAGGTGGAACCATGTGTCCAAGTTATAGAGCCACCAAAAACGAAAAAGACACAACGCGTGCAAGGGCCAATATGCTGCGGGAGGTATTGACCAATAATGATGCGAAAAATAAATTCGACTCGAAAGAATTGAAGGAAGTTTTCGACTTGTGTTTGAGCTGTAAAGCGTGTGCCTCAGAATGCCCGAGTAATGTTGACATCGCAACTCTCAAAGCAGAATTCCTATATCAATACCAAGAAACTAATGGCTATTCATTTAGAAGTAGACTGTTTGCCAACAACGTAAAATACAACAAGCTGGGAAGTATCGCACCTGCTTTGACAAATGCAATTTTAAATACTCCTTTTGCAAAGGCAGCAATGGGTGTTGCTCAAGAGCGAAGTGTTCCAAAATTAGCTCCCAAAACATTTAAAAAGTGGGCAAGAAAGCAACCTACTACCAGTCATCAAAAAGTTGTGTATTTGTTTTGTGATGAGTTCACCAACTTTTATGATGTAGAAATTGGAAAAGATGCCTTTTCTCTTTTAGACCAATTAGGTTATCAGGTACGACTCGTAGATCACGAAGAATCAGGACGAAGCTTTATTTCGAAGGGATTTTTAAAACAAGCCAAAGCAGTTTGCAATACCAATGTGACAATTTTTAAAGAGTTGATTACTGCAGAAACGCCTTTGATTGGGATCGAACCCTCCGCAATTTTAACCTTTAGAGATGAATACATTCGTTTGGCAGATGATCCAATTTCGGCAGAGAAAATTTCCAAAAATGCCTTTACTTTTGAAGAGTTTTTAGCCAACGAAGTTGAAAAAGGAAACATCAATTCCAAAAGCTTTACATCAGATGAAAAGACTTTAAAAATTCATGGACACTGCCATCAAAAAGCACTATCTGGAACTCACGCTAGTTTTCAAATATTAAACATTCCGAAGAACTATGCCGTAACAATTATGAATACGGGTTGTTGTGGAATGGCAGGCTCTTTTGGGTACGAAAAAGAACACTATGCAATTTCGATGCAAGTAGGAGAAGATACTTTGTTTCCAAAAATTAGAAATACCCCAGAAGAAACAGAAATTGTTGCATCAGGAACAAGTTGTAGACATCAAATTTTTGATGGTACACAGCGAATTGCAAAACATCCCATTACGATTTTGAAAGAGGCACTAATAGCTTCCTAAAGAGTACAAAAAAACCGAAACTTAAAAGTCTCGGTTTTTTTTTATAGAACAGAAATTTTTTTAGTCTTTATACACACCCATTTCAGAATATTTCAACATTCTTTGAGCCACTAAATCTTCTGTCGTTAAATCTTTTAATTCATCAAAAGCTGTTGTAATTTGCTCTTGCACTGCTAAGAAAGCACCTTCTCTGTCATAGTGTGCTCCCCCTAAAGGTTCTTTGATAATTCCGTCGATTAAATTTAACTTTTTCATATCGGTACCAGTCAATTTTAAAGCTGCGGCTGCTTGCTCTTTGTACTCCCAACTTCTCCATAAAATTGAAGAACAAGATTCGGGTGAGATAACAGTATACCAGGTGTTTTCCATCATGTATACGCGATCCCCAACACCAATTCCCAAGGCGCCTCCAGAAGCTCCCTCACCGATAACGACCGTAATAATCGGTGTTTTTAAACGAGTCATTTCTAAGATGTTTCTAGCAATTGCCTCTCCCTGTCCACGTTCTTCAGCTTCCAAACCAGGATATGCACCTGGAGTGTCTAAAAGAGTCACAACAGGGATATTGAATTTTTCAGCCATACGCATCAAACGCAAAGCTTTTCGGTATCCTTCAGGATTTGCCATTCCAAAATTTCGATACTGACGTGTTTTGGTATTGTATCCTTTTTGTTGACCAATAAACATAAACGATTGATCTCCAATTTTCCCCAAACCACCAATCATGGCTTTGTCATCTTTTACATTTCTGTCCCCGTGAAGTTCCATAAAAGTGTCACCGCAAATTGCTTTTATATAATCTAAAGTGTAAGGTCTGTTTGGATGACGGGAAAGTTGAACTCGCTGTAAGGGCGATAAGTTTTTGTATATTTCTTTCTTTGCTTTTTCAAGCTTTTTTTCAATCTTTTTACAAGTCGCAGAAACGTCAACCTCGTTGTCTGTACCAATCTCATGACATTTAATAAGTTGCTGTTCTAACTCTTTAATTGGCATTTCAAAATCTAAATATTCCATTTAGTAGTAATTTGATTCTAGTTTGTTTGTAGCAGCAAACATACTATAAAATTTGCTTTTTACTGTACTATCGTTTCAATTTTTGCTAACAGTTTTACGTGAGAACTTCTTTTTAAAAGAAGCACTATTTTTTAAAATTCCATTTAACAAAACTACAAAAAACACAATAAAAGCTCCATAATAAAATTCTGAATTCATTTTTTCTTGATCCCCAAAAATCAATAACGCCAGTATAATTGCATAAATAGGTTCGAGATTGATTGCCAACATCACCGAATACGGCGAGATAAAGCGCATCACTTTTACAGAAACGATAAATGCATAGGCGGTACAAACACTGCTTAACACAAACAAATACATCCAATCTAATTTTGGAATTTGAAAAAATTCAATAGTAAAACTCCCTAAGAAAAATAGATACACCGTCACAAAGAGGACTCCAGACGTCAATTGATAAAAAGAAATTACATCTGCTTCATACTCTTTGACATATAGACCATTTAAAACCGCAAACAAAGCTCCTAAAAAAGAGGCGATGGAAGCATAGAAAATACCGGTTTGATAGCGAGCTACTTCAAAATTATCGAAAATAATATAGAGCCCAAAAACAACAATCAAACCTAAAACGATTTCCAAGGGTCTAATTTTTCTTTTAAAGAATAAAGGTTCTATCAATGCCGTAAAAAAAGCACCCGTCCCCATAGTAACTAGAGCAACTGAAACATTAGAAATTTTAATTGCCTTAAAAAAGAAAATCCAGTGGAGCGCAATGAGGATGCCTGTCAAAAAAAATTTTATCAACCCTTTGGTATCTACCTTAAATGATTTGTGATTCCAAACAAAATACAGCGCAATAAAGAGTACTGCTAGCCCCATACGAAACCAAACCAACGCTACAGACTCAAGAGTGATTAAGGCTCCCAAAATAGCCGTAAATCCCCAGATAAAGACCACTAAATGTAGTAAGAGGTGGTTTTTTAATTTACTTTTTAGCATGGTAGTAGAGATAAATGGCCAAGCAGCCAAAAATGATGTTTGGCAACCAAACATATAATAGCGAATTTACACCCGCAACGGCACCCAATACCTCTGCAATTTTCATTAAAAAAACATAGATAAACATAATCGCAATTCCAATCGCCAAATTCAATCCTGTTCCACCTCTCTTCTTTCGAAAGGCCAAGGCAACCGCAATAATTGTTAAAATATAGGACGCAATGGGCATGCTTGTTCTTTTGTAATACTCGACATAATACGCATTCAGATTCTTAATTCCTCTTTTCTTTGAAAGGTTGATAAAAGCACCCAACTCGTTGGAAGGCATTTCCTGAGACAATGCAGACTTATAAACCAAATCTTTTGGAGTAAATGCAAAAACAGTATCCAATCGATTTCCTTGTGAAATACTATCTTTGTTTGGAAATAACCTTCTTAATTTCCAAGTTGAAAGTGAAAACGTACTGTCTACGGCTTTCCATGTAATAGTGTTTGCAACGAGCTTTGATTTTAAAATAAGCCCGTCATACAATTCTGTTGAAAAATTAAATCCTGAATTGGATTGTGTGTCAAAATTTTGAATAAAAATATAAGTACTATCAGTAAGCTGTAAACTAAAGTTTTTTACATATTTGTCTTGGTAGTTCTGCTGTTTCAAATAATTGTTTTCAAACTTTTTCCGTTCTTTACTGCTATTGGGAACCACAAAATGATTCATCAATAAGGCCATTAAAGTGACCAAGGTAGCTCCAACAAAATAAGGATATAAAAATCTTGTAAAAGAAATTTTCGCATTATTGATGGCGATGATCTCGGTGTTATTGGACAGTTTTGAAGTAAATAAAATAACGGCAATAAACAGGGCCAATGGCATAAATGTATTGGCATAATAGATCGTGAAATGACTGTAATACTCTGTAACTACCTGATAAAAAGAGAGGTTATGATTTAAAAACTTGTCTATCTTTTCTGAAATATCTATTGCAATAGCGATAGGGATCAAAATAAGTAAGGTAAATAAGAATGTTACCAAATATCGTTTTAATATGTACCAATCTAATATTTTCAAAATATCTTAAATCTTATTAATTATTGCTCTTGAACCGATGATAGTACTGAGTAACACCTATAACCGTTTGTCCATTTGCACAACCATTTTATCTTTCCATTCTCTAAAATCACCTGCAAGAATATGTTTTCTAGCTTCTCTTGTCAACCAAACATAAAAACCAAGATTATGAATCGAAGCAATTTGTTTTCCCAACATTTCTTTAGCTGCAAACAAATGGCGCAAATAGGCTTTCGAATACATGGTATCTACCCAAGTAATCCCCATGTCATCAATGGGAGAAAAATCTTCTGCCCATTTTTTGTTTTTGATATTAATGCTTCCATGTGCGGTAAATAACATCCCGTTTCTCGCATTTCTGGTAGGCATTACACAATCGAACATATCAATTCCTAATGCTATATTTTCTAAAATATTAATGGGTGTTCCCACTCCCATTAAATAGCGAGGTTTGTCTTCTGGAAGAATTTCTGTTACAACTTCTGTCATCGCATACATCTCTTCCGCGGGTTCTCCTACGGAAAGACCTCCAATTGCATTCCCCTGTGCTCCTGCATTGGCAATGTACTCGGCAGATTGTCTTCTTAGATCTTTATAGGTACTCCCCTGCACTATTGGAAAAAAAGTTTGCTCATATCCATATTTAAAAGGTAAGGTTTCTAGATGATTGATGCAACGATCCAACCATCTGTGAGTCATGTGCATCGAACGTTTTGCATACCCATAATCACAAGGATATGGAGTACATTCATCAAAAGCCATGATGATATCAGCTCCAATAGATCGCTGAATTTCCATAACATTTTCGGGTGAAAAAAAGTGCATTGAGCCATCGATATGACTTTTAAAATTAACGCCCTGTTCGTTAATTTTTCTTCTTCCAGACAAAGAATAAACTTGATATCCACCAGAGTCGGTTAAGATATTTCGATCCCAGTTCATAAACTTGTGTAGACCTCCCGCTTTTTCTAGAATATCAATCCCAGGACGTAAATACAAATGATAGGTATTTCCTAAAATAATATCTGGATTGATCTCGTTTTTAAGTTCTGTTTGGTGCACTCCTTTTACCGTTCCAACCGTTCCTACAGGCATAAAAATCGGAGTTTCTATCTCACCATGATCTGTCGTAATAACTCCTGCCCTTGCCTTGCTTTTAGGGTCTGTAACTTTTAAATCGAATTTCACACTTTTAAATTTTGTTGCTTCTGCAATGACTAAAGATCACAGCATCAAGAACATCGTTACATACGTAGTTCTCTTTGTATTGTTTTAATTTATTTTTATGAAAAAATAAATTGTTATTTCGGTTCCTTGCGGCAAAGATACCATTATTTAAGATTTGATAAATGAAAAGATCCCGAAAGATAAAAGCTTAAAATCTACGTTTCTTTTTAGAAGAAAAACCAGTAGCATTCTTCGTTTTGGAAGAAGATTTTCGAAATGAAGCACTTTTCTTATTAAAATCATTTTTTAAAGGTGCCGTTTTCTTTTTTGAAATTGTTTTTTTGGTTTTTTGATTCACAGAAGAAGCTTCTTCTGTTTTTGATGAAGTAGCAATCATTGCATTGATCTCACTCATTTCCTCATCGGTAAGTTCTCGCCAATCTCCAGTTTGCAAATAACCCAACTCCACATTCATAATTCGAGTACGTTTCAATTTAGTCACTTCGTAATCGAGGTACTCACACATCCGTCGTATTTGTCGATTGAGGCCTTGGGTCAAAATGATTTTAAAAATTTTATCACTCACTTTTTCTATCAAACACTTTTTAGTCACTGTTCCCAAAATAGGGATTCCATTCCCAATTTTTTGGATAAAGTCTTCCGTAATCGTTTTATTTACAGAAACAAAATATTCTTTTTCATGATTGTTTCCAGCACGCAAAATCTTATTGACGATATCTCCATCATTTGTTAAAAAAATCAAGCCTTCTGAAGGTTTGTCTAAGCGTCCAATTGGAAATAATCGTTCTGGATAATTGATGTATTGAATGATATTATCTGGCTCTCTTTCATCGGTAGTTGAAACAATTCCGACAGGTTTATTCAGTGCAATGTAAAGAGTCGCATTTACAGGAACAACTAGTCGCCCGTCTAATTTTACAACATCTTTTTTGCCCACTCTGTTGCCCAACTGTGTAGCTTTACCATTAATCGTAACTCTCCCTTCGCTAATATACTTTTCAGCCTCTCTTCTAGAACACATTCCTGAAGAGCTGATATATTTATTTAAATTAGTCGTTGTTTGTTTCTTTGAATCCAAATGATAAATTTTATGCAAAAATATAGAAACTTATAACATAAAGTCAGGATTTTTAAGTCTTAAATACAGGGGAGCTGATATCCCAGTATGTGTGAATAATTTATTCCCTAAGACACAACCTCCAGAAAACTTCAAAAGTTTGGCGCTCTCAAAAATTCTTAAAGATAAAAATTGACCAAGAGGAGGTTCTGACTACAATTCGATGGTTCTAAAAGTCAAATTGATCCGGGGTGAATTCACTTTTTTGGTTGGAGGCAATCGATGCAACCAATGAGTTTGTGTAGTATCTTTCATCACCAATAAACTTCCATTTTCTAAAAAAATAGATACATTTTGTTTGGTTTCCTTGTGTTTGAAAGAGAATTTACGAGTCGCCCCTATAGTTACAGAAGCAATTGCTCCATTTTTTTTAAGCATTTTTTCACCATCAGAATGCCACCCCATTCCTTCTTCGCCAGTATGGTAGAGATTTAACAAACACGAATTATAAGTCTCCTTACTTTCCTTTTCTATAATTCTTTTTAGATCGAGTAATTCTTTGGTAAATAGGTGTGCCTTTTTGGTGACATTAGAATAGGTATACGAAAACTCCGACTCACCATACCAAGCTACTTTCCTTTTGGTAATGATCTTCTTCCCAAAAAGAATTGCCTCATCATTTTTCCAAGAAATGGTTTTCAGAAAAGCATCATAAAAAAAAGTACATTGTGCAGTAGTTAAAACTGCACCATGATAATTGGCTGTACCATCAAAGGGTAAAATATTGTCTATAAATGCGCTATTGAATAAATCCATAAGAATTTCAAAAATAGTAAATAAAACTACAAAAAATAGTTTTTGAATCCTATATTTGTAGTATTATGAATCAACTATCAAAAAACATTCGTCATTTAAGAAAACTAAGAAAGTTAACTCAGGAAGAATTCTCTAAGGAATTAAAGATGACTAAATCTAGAATTGGTTCATATGAAGAAGGGCGTTCTGAACCTTCTATAGAAACCTTAGTCGAACTTTCAACATATTTTAAACTGCCTGTAGACGTTCTAATCAAAAACGATTTGACAGCTGCTACGGCGGATTCTTTTCTAGAAATTGGAAATCAACGAATTTTATTTCCAATTATGGTCGAAGCCGATGATGACAATTTAATCGAAGTGATCCCTGAAAAAGCTTCTGCAGGATACTTATTGGGATATAATGACCCTGAATACATTGAGCAGTTGCAAAAAATCAAATTGCCTTTTTTACCGACAGGAAAGCACAGAGCCTTTCCCATAAAAGGAGATTCGATGTTACCAATGAAAGACGGTGCCTATGTCGTTGCAAAATTTGTAGACGATTTTAATAATATTAAAAACGGTAGTTCTTATGTGGTCGTGACTGCAAATGATGGCATGACCTACAAACGTGTCTATAATAAAGTGGAAGAAAGGGGCGCCTTACTACTATCTCCCGACAATAGTTCCTATCAATCCTATCATGTTCCTATTAGTGAGGTTTTAGAGTTATGGGAATTTACCTGTAGCATCAATACCCAAGAATATGACGAACGCGATTTAAAATTGAGTAGTATCATCAAAATGTTTACCGATTTGAAAGTAGAATTGGAAACCTTTGTACGAAATTGACTTGTTCGTTCTTTTACCCCAATAATTAGTAAAAAATAAAATCCCTTATAATCAAAAGATCGTAAGGGATTTTTTTATGCGGAGAAAGAGGGATTCGAACCCCCGGACCTGTTACAGTCAACAGTTTTCAAGACTGCCGCATTCGACCGCTCTGCCATTTCTCCAGAAGTCTCATCAGGTATTCCCTGAATGCGGATGCAAAGATAGAAAGTTTTTTAATTTGTAGAAATAAAACAGTCATTAATTTTAATCTTTTTTGAATATCGTAAAATGAGCTTTCTATTTTACTAACAGTCAAACCTTTTGAGTTCATTTCTCCTCTAGCTAGTCGCAAGAAAGTATAAAAAAATAGGAAGGATGCTGCTTTCTTTAGTATCTTTACGGCTTATTTTATAAAAAACACACTATGTCTTTCAATTCATTTGGAAACCTTTTAAAGCTAACAACCTATGGGGAATCTCATGGAGTAGCAATTGGTGGAGTTATTGACGGCTTTCCTGCTGGTTTAGAGGTAGATTTTGAAGCAATTCAAGAGGAACTAAACCGAAGAAAACCAGGTCAATCAAAAATAGTTACCCAACGAAAAGAGCCCGATACTGTTGAATTTTTATCTGGAATTTTTGAAGGAAAAACAACCGGAACTTCTATTGGTTTTCTCATTAAAAATACCAATCAAAAATCCAAAGATTACAATCACAACACCAATATATATCGCCCTTCGCATGCAGATTATACCTACGACAAGAAATTTGGAGAACGCGATTATAGAGGTGGCGGAAGAAGTTCTGCAAGGGAAACTGCCAATTGGGTTGTAGCCGGTGCGCTTGCAAAACAATTAATGGCAAGTATATCGATCAATGCCTATACCTCTTCTGTTGGAGAGATTTTCATTGACAAACCCTATCAAGAACTGGATTTTTCCAAGACAGAAAACAATATTGTACGCTGCCCAGATGAAGAATCTGCTGAAAGAATGATTGCGAGGATTCAGGAAATCAGAAAAGCAGGAGATACAATCGGTGGAACCATCACCTGTGTAGCTCAAAACATTCCTGTAGGATTAGGCGAACCAATTTTTAACAAATTACACGCTGAATTAGGAAAAGCAATGCTTTCAATCAACGCAGTAAAAGGATTCGAATTTGGAAGTGGTTTTTGTGGTGCAAAAATGAAGGGCTCTGAGCACAATGATATTTTTAATGCTGATGGGTCTACCCAATCAAATCTTTCAGGAGGAATTCAGGGAGGAATCAGTAATGGAATGGACATTTATTTTAGAGTAGCCTTTAAACCTGTTGCAACCATTATGAGAAGTCAACAAACCATAAATTCTGAAAATGAAGTAACAGAAATTACTGGAAAAGGAAGACATGACCCTTGCGTAGTTCCCAGAGCAGTTCCAATTATTGAAGCTATGACTGCTTTGGTCTTGGCAGACTTTTACTTATTAAATAAAACAAGAACAGTGGGTTAATTCAACCATTTTTTTTAAATCTAAAAAAAGAGATTACAATGCTGTAATCTCTTTTTATTTTGATTGTGTTTTAAAAACTATTCTAAAGCTCCTAAATAGCGTTCTGCATCTAGGGCTGCCATACAACCGGTTCCTGCAGCAGTAACTGCTTGTCTGTATTCTTTATCTTGAATGTCTCCAGCAGCAAATACGCCTGGTAAATTAGTTTTGGTCGATTTTCCTTTGGTGATTAAATATCCTGTTTCGTCCATCTCTAAAACACCTTTGAATAAATCGGAATTTGGGGTATGCCCAATGGCAATAAAAACACCAGTAACCGGAATCACTATCGTTTCTTTAGTTTGATTATTGATGGTCCGCACACCTTCTACAACAGTACTACCCAATACCTCATCAATTTCTGTATTGTACAGTACCTCAATGTTTTTGGTTTTATTTACTCTGTGTTGCATTGCTTTCGAAGCCCTCATAAAATCTTTACGAACCAATATCGTTACCTTTTTACAAATATTAGACAAATAGGTTGCTTCTTCTGCTGCAGTGTCTCCAGCTCCAACAACAACAACATCTTGCCCTTTGTAGAAAAACCCATCGCAAGTAGCACAGGCAGAAACACCTCCACCAATCAAACGCTGTTCGCTCTCTATTCCCAGGTATTTTGCAGTTGCTCCTGTAGAAATGATTACCGTCTCAGCTTCAATATGCTTTGACTCATCCACAATAATTTTATGAATCCCTCCAATTTGATCACTTAAATCTACTTTGGTTACCATACCAAAACGTACTTCAGTGCCAAAACGCTCAGCTTGGTTTTTCAAATCCTCCATCATGGCAGTTCCATCTGTTCCGTTTGCATATCCAGGAAATTATCTACTTCTGTTGTGGTAGTCAGTTGTCCCCCCATTTGCATTCCAGTATACATTACAGGTTTCATATCAGCTCTAGCTGCGTAAATAGCAGCGGTATATCCAGCAGGACCAGACCCAATAATCAAGCATTTTATTTTTTCTATATTTTCAGACATTGTTTTATTCATTTAGGATGGTAAATGTATCAAATTTTACACATTGCTAAAACCAATGTTTATAAGTTTTAATAATGAAAATATCAGCATAAACAATTCCATAAATTTTAAAATATTTTTTACCTAAAAATTGTTCATTTAAGAAAAGAACGTATATTTGCCGTCCATTAATGAGCAATCATTTTACGGGGTGTAGCGTAGCCCGGTCATCGCGCCTCGTTTGGGACGAGGAGGTCGCAGGTTCGAATCCTGCCACCCCGACTAAAACCAGTAACTTTTGTTGCTGGTTTTTTTTGTAAATTAGTTTTATGTTTACTGTATATATACTATTCTCAAAACAATTAAATACGTTTTATTGTGGTTACACTGGAACATCAATAGCTAAAAGACTACAACAGCATCTTTATGATCACAAAGGATTTACCAGTAAAGCAAAAGACTGGGAAATTATCTATTCAAAAATAGAGATTAATAAAACTGATGCAATTAAGCTTGAAAAAAAAATCAAAAAACGAGGCATAAAAAGATTTTTGAACGATATCGCGTCACGCTAAAAGCGTGAAGGTCGCAGGTTCGAATCCTGCCACCCCGACTAAAACCAGTAACTTTTGTTGCTGGTTTTTTTTGTAAATTAGTTTTATGTTTACTGTATATATACTATTCTCAAAACAATTAAATACGTTTTATTGTGGTTACACTGGAACATCAATAGCTAAAAGACTACAACAGCATCTTTATGATCACAAAGGATTTACCAGTAAAGCAAAAGACTGGGAAATTATCTATTCAAAAATAGAGATTAATAAAACTGATGCAATTAAGCTTGAAAAAAAATCAAAAAACGAGGCATAAAAAGATTTTTGAACGATATCGCGTCACGCTAAAAGCGTGAAGGTCGCAGGTTCGAATCCTGCCAAGAAAACTCAAAATTTTCATATGCATCAATACCATATTGTATTGATTTCAATCAAAAAAAAGATCTGATAATTTTGTTTAACGATCACTTTTAATCATTAAACATTTTGTATCTTTACACCAATCAAAAAACAACCATTATGGCAAGAAAAAAAATCGTTAAAAAACAAGACCTCGTTTCAATGTATATGGAATTTGTTCTAGAGAACGATCATCCCCCAAAATCAATTTTTAGTTTTGCAAAAGAGAATAATTTTGAAGAAGCCAATTTTTATGAATTTTTTGGTTCTTTTGAAGCTATTGAAACTTCAGTATTTGAAACCTTTTTTGAAAACACACTTCAATTACTTTCAAAAAGTGAGGACTATCAAAATTATGATGCTAGAAACAAATTACTAAGTTTTTATTTTACATTTTTTGAACTATTGACCGCAAACAGAAGCTATGTTGTGTATGCATTCCATAAGGGAAAAAATAATTTAAAGAGTTTAAAAAGCCTGAATGGTTTCCGAAAGCACTTTAAACAATTCATCGATGAATTAGACATCGAGACTCTAGACATCCAACAAGAGCAATTAGAAAAATTTCAACATAAAACCTTACAAGAATCTGCGTGGATTCAATTGTTAGTTACAATGAAATTTTGGCTAGACGACACATCTCCTTCATTTGAAAAAACGGATATTTTTATTGAAAAATCAGTAAATACTAGCTTTGATTTGCTAGACATTAAACCCCTAAGAAGCATTCTTGACTTTGGAAAATTTTTATTCAAAGAAAAAATGATGCAAAACTAAAACAATGAAAACATTAGATTCGATCCCAACTTCCAAAATACAACGAGCTTCTAAGTTAATGACTACTGGCGCAAAAGTTGGTGTGAATTATTTGAAATACTACGGTGATAAATTGGTAACCAACGAAGTAGATGCCAAAGCTCGACTCAACGAAAACAATGCTGAAGATATATACGACGGCTTGAAACAATTGAAGGGAAGTGCATTAAAAGTTGCACAAATGCTTAGCATGGAAAAAAGTATTCTCCCAGCTGCATATGTAGAGAAATTCTCTTTGGCTCAATTTTCGGTTCCACCACTCTCTCCTCCGTTGGTGAGTAAAACTTTTAAAAAATACTTTGGTAAAAATCCCAATGAAATTTTTGATCAGTTCAATTTAACTTCTGTCAACGCAGCAAGTATTGGACAAGTTCACAAAGCTGAAAAAGACGGAAAAACATTGGCTGTAAAAATCCAATATCCTGGTGTTGCTGAAAGTGTCGCTTCTGACCTAGCTTTAGTAAAGCCTATCGCTATTAAAATGTTTAATATCAGAGGTAAAGATTCTGATAAATATTTTAAAGAAGTGGAAGATAAATTGACTGAAGAGACCAATTATATCTTAGAAATTGCACAAAGTAAAGAAATTGGTGAAAAGTGTAAACATATTCCCAACTTAAAATTTCCAGAATACTATTCTGAATACTCTTCAGATAGAATCATTACCATGGATTGGATGAAAGGAGAACACCTTTCTGAATTTACTGCACACAATTCGAATCAAGAAGCATCTAATATGTTAGGTCAGGCCTTGTGGGATTTTTATATGCATCAAATTCATAATCTTAGAAAAGTGCATGCAGACCCACATCCAGGAAACTTTTTAGTTTCTAAAAACACAGAATTGATTGCATTGGATTTTGGGTGTATGAAATCAATTCCGGAAGATTTTTATGTTCCCTACTTCGAACTGGCAAAACCAGAGAGTATTGCAGATCCAGCTATTTTTGAGGAAAAACTATTTGAATTGGAAATCTTACGAAGAGATGATTCTAAAGAAGAACTTATCTTTTTCCGTGCTATGTTTCATGAAATGTTGAGTTTATTCACCCAACCCTTTCACGAAGAAGAATTTGACTTTTCTGATGCAGAATTTTTTGGCAAAATTTCTGATTTGGGTGCCAAATATGCTAAAAGTTCCGAACTTAAAAACATGAACGGAAACAGGGGATCTAAACACTTTATTTACATCAACAGAACCTTTTTTGGATTGTATAATTTGATGCACGACCTAAAAGCAAAATCTGTAAAAATCAACAATTTTAAATCTTTGTAATGGCAATTTTTAAAAGAAAGGATATCGACGCGTTAGATAAAATTTATAAGATCAATTTGATCAACAGTTGTTCAGGGTTTAAGTCAGCAAATTTATTAGGCTCTATCTCCACTGAAGGAGTTTCAAATGTAGCAGTCTTTAGTTCTGTAATTCATTTAGGGTCCAATCCTCCAACCTTAGGATTCATCTTAAGACCCACTTCCGTTCCTAGAAATACACACAAAAACATCAAAGATCTTGGACATTTTACCATCAATCATATTTATGAAGAAATCATAGAAGATGCACATCATACCTCAGCAAAATACCCTGATAATATTTCAGAATTTGATGTTACAGAATTGGAAGAAGAATTTAAGGGCGAATTTTCTGCCCCCTTTGTAAAAAACGCTCCTGTTCAGATGAGTATGAAATTTATTGAGGAAATTTACGTACCTTCAAACGATGTGATGCTGATTGTATCACAAATTGAGGAATTGTATGTGAATGACGCGCTTCTACAAGAAGATGGATTGATCAACCTTTCAATTGGAAAGGTCGTCGCTATCAATGGTTTAGACACCTATACCATTCCCACTTTTAAAAAACAACTTTCTTATCAGAGACCCAGAAAATAGCTGTTTTGAGATAGATCCTAATACTTAAATACTCATAAGAATAACGCATAGACTATACCAGTGACCACTTAAAAAACTAGCACATGAAAATTCTCGTTACAGGAGCAACCGGATACATTGGCAAGCGATTAATTCCGCTTTTGTTAAATGATGGGCATAAGGTTGTTTGCGCTGTAAGAGACAAAGAAAGGGCAAAAAACTATTTTCGAGATCGCAAAAACATAGCGTTGGTAGAAGTAGATTTTTTAAACTCTGAAAGTTTAGAAAATATTCCAAAAGATATCGAAGCCGCTTACTACCTGATACATTCGATGTCCAATTCTGCTAAAGAATTCCATATTTTAGAAGAAAAATGCGCCTTCAATTTTAAGCGTTTTATAGAAAAAACATCAGTAGCCCAAGTTATTTATTTGAGTGGAATTACCAACGACACCAAGTTGTCTAAACATTTACTTTCTAGAAAAAATGTTGAAAAAACATTGTCTTCAAAAAACTATGCACTCACTACATTTAAGGCAGGTATCATAGTCGGCTCTGGGAGTTCTTCTTTTGAAATCATTCGCGATATCGTAGAAAAACTTCCGGTCATGATTGCTCCCAAATGGTTGAATACAAAAACTCAACCACTGGGAATTAGAGATGTATTGTCTTTTTTACACAAAGCCCTCAAAAACGAAACCCTATACAATCAATCTTTTGATGTTTTTGGCCCTGAAGTATTGACTTACAAAGAAATGCTATACCAATTTGCAGAAGTAAGAGGATTGAAACGATGGATCTGGACAGTTCCTGTCATGACTCCAAAACTATCTTCCTATTGGTTGTATTTTGTGACTTCAACATCATACAAACTTGCAAATTCATTAGTCAATTCGATGGGAGTTGAAGTGATTGGAAAAAAAAGTGAGATCAATAAAATCCTAGGAGTAACGCCTATGAGTTATCAACAGGCCGTAAAATTTGCATTTGAAAAAATAAAACAGAACAGTATTATTTCAAGCTGGAAGGACTCTTACATCAGCAGTGGAAAATTGAAAAACTACGTTCATCAATTCATCAATGTTCCTAAGCATGGATGTTTTCGTGATCTTAAAAGCAGAAAAATACTTCACAAAGAAGAATCCTTGCAGAAGATATGGGCCATTGGAGGAGAAACGGGTTGGTACTATGGAACTGCTTTGTGGAAAATTAGGGGATTTATTGACCAATTTTTTGGAGGTGCAGGTTTAAGACGAGGAAGACGACATCCAACAGAATTGAATGCAGGAGATGCTTTGGATTTTTGGAGAGTAATTTATGCTGACAAAACCAATCAAAAATTACTCCTCTATGCAGAAATGGTCTTGCCTTATGAAGCATGGCTTGAGTTTAAAATCGAAGATGGAACACTTTATCAGACTGCTACTTTCAGACCCAAAGGATTGGCAGGAAGGCTTTATTGGTATGCGGTGGCACCTTTCCATTGGTTTATTTTTAATGGAATGATTGATAAAATTGCAAAACCCTAAGCCTTGAAAAAACAACATTTGCCTCAAAAAATTTGTCTGACTTGCAAAAAACCCTATGCATGGAGAAAGAAATGGGAAAAAAATTGGGATAACGTAAAATATTGTAGTGAAAAATGCAGAAGGAACAAAAATCAACAGGACTGATCTGGTTCAAAAACAACTTACGAATTTCAGATAATATAACAATTGATCTAGCTTGTAAAAAACATGATCAAATCATCGCCATATACATCTTTGACAAGAATGTTTTTGATGAAACTATTTTTGGATTTAAAAAAATGGGGGTACATAGAGCTCAATTTCTAATCGAAACAGTTCAACAACTGAAAGAAAACTTGGCTCAAAAAAACATATCACTCCTAACCTTTGTTGGAGTTCCTGAACAAATACTTCCAAAAATTTGTAACGAATATAACATTACCGAAATATTTGCTCAAAAAGAATGGACTTCTGAGGAAGTCAACACCTACAAAAAAGTAGAACAAAAAATACAAAACGATTGTAAGATAAGCTATTCTTATGACCAATTTTTGTATCACCCAGAGGACATCAATATAGAATTTAAAGATATTCCAAGTGTTTTTTCAAACTTTAGGCGAAAAGTCGAAAAGTACATTTCTGTCAGAAAAGAAAGTACTTTTGAAAAGAGACACGAGGAAAACCTCATTGAAACCACTACAACAATTCCGGATGTAAAGGCCCTAGGATATCCTTCATTAATCCAAGACCGTAGTACATCTTTCCCCTTTACAGGAGGAGAAAATGAGGCCTTGAAAAGAATTGATTATTACTTTTTTGAATCTAAAAAAATTAGTTTCTATAAAGAAACTAGAAATGGTTTGCTAGGGGCAGACTACAGTTCAAAACTTTCTCCATGGCTTGCAAATGGCAGTATTTCTGCGAAAACAATCTATTGGAAACTAAAGGAATATGAACTTAAACATGGGGGAAATGAATCAACCTATTGGTTGATTTTTGAACTGATTTGGAGAGATTATTTTAAATACATATCCATAAAACACGGAAATGAACTATTTAAAATAGGTGGAATCTTACAAAAAAAATATGAATGGAGTTCAAATGAACTTGAAATTCAAAATTGGATTCACGGTAGAACAAATGAGCCTTTTGTGAATGCAAATATGATTGAACTAAAAGAAACCGGTTTTATGAGTAATCGAGGAAGGCAAAATGTTGCTTCCTATTTTTCGAAAGAGCTTTTGTTGGATTGGCGAATTGGAGCTGCATATTTTGAATCGATGTTGGTCGATTTTGATGTGCACTCAAATTATGGAAATTGGCTATACCTCTCTGGTGTTGGAAATGATCCTAGAGATCGAAAATTCAATATAAAAGTACAAGCAGAAAGATATGACTCAAAGCAGGAGTATCAAAATCATTGGTTAAAAAACACACACTTTTAGAGGATGAAAACAATCAGATTAATTCTTGGAGATCAATTAAATAAAAATCATTCATGGTTTCTTCAAAAAGAAGATAACGTCCTATATTGCTTGTTTGAAATGCGTCAAGAAACAGACTATGTGGTTCATCACATTCAAAAGGTAACGGGCTTCTTTGCCGCTATGAGAAATTTTGCAGAAGAACTTATTGAAGAAGGACATGCTGTAAAGTACGTGAAAATCTTAGACTTAAAAAACACGCATTCCCTTATCAAAAATTTATCACAAGAGATTGAAGAATTTAAAGCCGAAAAATTTGAATATTTACTTCCTGATGAATACCGTCTGAATGCACAATTGATAGAATTTTGCAAGACGCTAACAATACAAAATTCTGTGGTGGACACAGAACATTTTTATACTCAAAGGGATGAATTGGCCGTTTTCTTTAAAGGAAAAAAACAATTTTTGATGGAGAATTTTTATAGAAATATGAGAAAAAAACATCAATTATTAATGATCAATGATCAACCCGAAGGAGGCAAATGGAACTATGACAAAAGCAATCGAAAAAAATGGAAAGAAGACACCCTGATTCCCCCCTTCAAGAGTTTCGATAATAATGTCGAAGATATTCATACAGAAATACAAAAAGCTGGAATCAAAACAATTGGAAAAATCAATCCAAAATATTTTGAATATCCTATAAACAGATCACAAGCACTAAGCCAATTAGCATATTTTTGCGAACACCTTTTGATTCATTTTGGAGATTTTCAAGATGCAATGCACACCAATCAAATCTATTTATACCATGCGAGGATCTCCTTTGCAATGAATATCAAATTGATTTCACCTAAAGAAGTTATTGAAACTACTATCCAAACCTATCGTCAACAAAAAGAAGAAATTGAAATCTCACAAGTAGAAGGATTTGTTAGACAAATCTTGGGTTGGCGGGAATATATGAGAGGAATGTACTGGGCATTGATGCCGAATTACAAAACGCTAAATACACTCAACAATACCAACAAATTACCAGACTTCTTTTGGACAGGAGAAACCAAAATGAACTGTTTAAAAAATGCAATTAACAATTCTTTAGACAACAGCTATGCACACCACATTCAACGGTTAATGATTACGGGAAATTACGCTTTGCTAACCCAAACACATCCCGACGAAGTTGATGCTTGGTATTTGGGAATTTATGCAGATGCTGTAGAGTGGGTTCAACTTCCAAATACCAGAGGAATGAGCCAATTTGCTGATGGTGGAAAAATTGCAACAAAACCTTATGTTTCTAGCGGGAGCTATATTCATAAAATGGGAAATTATTGCGATAGCTGCTCGTATAATAAAAAAGAAAAAACAACAAAGGACGCATGTCCTTTTAACAGTCTGTATTGGAATTTTTTAGACGACAAAAAAGAAGAATTGTCTGGGAATTTCAGAATGGGTATGATGTACAATTTACTGCGGAAGATTCCAGCAGAAAAGTTATTTGAAATCAAAGAAAAAGCAGCACATATTATAGCAAATCCAAATGAGTATTAATAAAGAACCCATTCATGTTGTTTGGCTAAAACGCGATTTGCGTTTGGACGATAATGAGGCAATTACAAATGCACTCGCATCCAACAATCGCACACTTCTACTCTATGCATTTGAGGAGACATTGATACATGACCCTCATTATAGTGAACGCCACTGGGACTTTATTAAACAATCAATAGAGGATATAAACCTTCAATTACAGAAGTACAACACAAAAGTTTTTGCGGTGAATTCAGAAGTGATTCCCTGTTTGAACCAGCTGCAAAACTATTTTAGTATTGATCATATCTATTCACATCAAGAAACAGGCCTCTTAATTACCTTCAACAGAGATCGAGACGTTAATAGGTACTGTAAAAACAATTCTATAGAATGGACTGAAAACATTAACAACGGTGTTTTAAGAGGGTTACTAAATAGAGAGGATTGGTTTGAAAATTGGAATCGATATATGCACGATGAACAATTCAACTTTAAACCAAGAAAAAATCAATTCTTAACGATTGAAGAAATAGATCATATTTCAACAGATTTTAACACTACAGATTTAAAAACTTCAACTTCCCCATGGTCTTCCAAAAAGGGGGTACAACAACTGCTTGGAAGTATGCAAATTCTTTCTTTGAAGAAAGGCATAAAGAATACCTCTTTAATATTTCAAAACCAGAAAAATCAAGAACAAGTTCGAGTAGACTCTCTCCCTATATTGCTTGGGGAAACGTATCGATCAGATCGATTTTTCAAAAAGCAACATTCTTGAAATCTGATAAAGAAAATAACAAACATCTAGGGGCATTTATTTCAAGATTGCGATGGCAAGCCCATTTTATCCAGAAATTTGAAATGGAGCATACTATGGAAGAATCGAGCATTAACAAGGGATATCACAAACTCAAAAAGAGCATCTCAGAGACCTATAAAACTGCATGGGAAACAGGTATGACAGGCTTCCCTCTAGTCGATGCCAGTATGCGTTGTTTAAATGAAACCGGCTATCTAAATTTTAGAATGCGTTCAATGCTTGTTTCGTTTTTTACGCACATCCTTTGGCAGCCTTGGCAGGAGGCAACCGCTCATTTATCAAAAATGTTTCTAGATTTTGAACCCGGAATTCATTTTCCACAACTACAAATGCAAGCGGGAGAAACAGGAATTAATAGTCTTCGAATTTACAACCCGATAAAAAACAGCCTCGATCATGACGCACATGCTGTTTTTATAAAAAAATGGTGTCCAGAGCTAGCCAACTTACCGGTGTGTTTTATTCATGAACCTTACTTAATGACCGCCTTAGACATGCAGTTTAGTGATTTTGAATTAGGTATTGATTACCCAAAACCAGTCGTAGATATTAAAACAAATAGGAAAAAGGCAAGTGATATCCTATGGAATTTAAAAAAGAACCCTTTGGTACAAGAAGAAAGCTTTCGGATACTTAAAAGACACACCTTATCCAACCGAAGTAAGCTATTGCCAAACGAATGACAAAGCTGCAACACAATTTTAAAAATTTTTGTTTAATCAATATCAATTTTTGTTAAACATTTTGTATATTTGAATAGAATTTAGAAAATGATATTCAACACCACACACAAAAATTCAGAAACAGAAGCAAGCATTAATAGCTTGGTAGGCAAAGCCTATTCATTTTTTGAAGCGATTAAAAAAAAAGGGGTTGGGTCTAAAAGGATGATGATCGCTGAGGTTAGTCAAGGCTTCAAAAACGTCATGAATACCGTTTCTGACATCAACTATGCAAATATTGAAATTCGCGAAAAAGGAATTCTTGTTCATATCAATAAAGGATTGAAAAATTTTAGTTGGGCAATACCCTTCTACCAATTACACACATACAAAACCAATGGATATAGTATCTATGGGCAAGGTAATTTCGTTCGTTTTTCAAACAATAAACTCTTAAAAGAGAATAGAAAATTCATTGATAAGTTGACCGATTTAAAAATCGAGAACGACAAAAACTACGCCTTTTACGAATGATAAGTTTAGATACAATTACAATCGATAGAGTCATTGAAATGGCTTGGGAAGATAGAACAACATTCGAAGCCATCGAATATCAGTTTGGACTTAAAGAACAAGAGGTGATCCGTTTGATGAGAGACCAAATGAAATTAAAGAGTTTTAAACTTTGGAGAGAACGAGTTCAGGGGAGAAAAACAAAGCATGAAAAATTAAGATCTTTTGAAAAAGGAAGATTTAAGTGTACACGACAGAGATCCATCTCTAACAACGGAATCTCTAAAAGGTAAGAAACGAAAAAGCTATGAGTACAGAAGTATCCTTAAAAGAAAACAACCATACATTACAAAACTTTTCAATTGAAGAAGTGGGTGATGATCACTTATATACTGGTTTAAGAACCCCAATGATAACAGATGCTTTCAAGATATCTGATGAAGAAAAGAAAGAAAAAATTGCAGACTTGTTTAAAGAGATTATGAACGTAATGGGGCTTGATCTTACAGACGATTCACTAAAAGGGACTCCAAAAAGAGTTGCAAAAATGTATATTGAAGAAATATTTTCGGGATTGAATCCAGCCAATAAACCCAAAGTTGCATTGTTTAGTAATAAGTATCAGTACAATCAAATGTTGGTAGAGAAAAATATCACTTTCTACTCAAATTGTGAGCACCATTTTGTACCCATTATGGGAAAAGCACATGTGGCATATGTCTCTTCTGGAAAAGTCATTGGATTGTCGAAATTAAATCGGATTGTACAGTACTATGCAAAAAGACCACAAGTTCAGGAACGATTGACAAATCAGATTGCTGAAGAACTAAAAATCCTCCTAGAAACCGAAGACGTAGCTGTCATAATTGATGCGAAACATTTATGTGTTTCATCTAGAGGGATTAAAGACGACACTTCTTCGACAGTGACCTCCTATTTTGGAGGCGCATTTAATAGCCCCGAAAAAATTGTTGAATTACAAAATACTCTAAATTATTAACCCATGGAATTGATAGAAAAAGCACTGGAATTCGAAACAAGAAAAATGCGATTTCCAACAACCAGTGATAGAATTATGGCTGCTAGAGAAGCAAAAGAGTTAATTTTAAATTTGAATGAAATTTACAAAAAAAACAAAGATGAGAAAATCATGGAAGTCATGAAACGTCTGACTTTGATAAAACAACGAATTGAGAGAAGATTGAAAGGAAAACCCTTAACCTCATAATAAGTTCAGTTTTCTCTTGCTTTTTAAACATTTATATTTATATTCGAAAATTACATAAAATCGCATATACATACAATGACATTAACAGAAAAAGCAGTAGAATTTGAAACAAGAAAATTCTCATTCAAAACAACAAGTGACCGAATTATTGCATCTAGAGAGGTAAAAGCCTTAATACTAGAGCTTAACGAAGTTTATAAAAAAGATAAAGATCCAGAAATAATGGACCTTATGAAACGCTTAACAGTAGTCAAACAAAAAATTGAAAAGCGTTTGAAAGGAAGACCTTAAACGATATATGAAAAAAATCTTAGTGATTGGCGGAAGCAAAGGAATTGGACAAGCAATTATTGCTTCTTTAGTAGAAGAAAACAACGTAATTAATCTCAGTAGAACACCTCCTGCGTTAAGTCATCCAAATTTAACGCATCATCATTGCGATATACTTACCGATGAATTACCCCAATTAGAGGAATTAGATACACTTATCTATTGCCCAGGAGCATCAATTTAAAACCCATATCACGTTTAAAGTTAGACGACTTCAGAGTAGATTTTGAAATCAACGTGATTGGAGCTGTAAAAGCAATTCAACAGTACCTTCCTCTTCTGAAAAGGGGAGAAACACCTTCAATATTATTATTTAGTACCGTAGCTGCCAAATTAGGAATGCCATTTCATGCGAGCGTAGCAGCTGCAAAATCGGCTGTAGAAGGTTTAGTAAAATCATTGGGAGCAGAACTAGCACCAACTATTAGAGTCAATGGAATTGCACCAACAGTAACCGATACAGAATTGGCCTCAAAATTATTAAGAAACGAAAGAATGATCGAAAGTATTACCGATCGTCATCCTCTTAAAAAATTCTTAAATCCTACCGAAGTTGCCGACATGGCATGCTTTTTAACCTCGGACAAAGCAAGTTCAATATCTGGTCAAATTTTTCAGATGGATTGTGGAATTGTTAGTTTTAAACTTTAAATCATGGCAAGAACATCAATTTACGACGTGCATATAAATGATTTACAAGGAAATGAAATTCAGTTATCAAAATACAAAGGAAAACATATTCTCTTTGTAAACGTCGCTTCAAAATGTGGTTTCACCCCACAATATGAAAGTTTAGAAAAATTGAGCAGTACTTATAAAAATAATTTAGTAGTCATAGGAGTTCCATGCAACCAGTTTGGGAAACAAGAACTAGGAAGTTCCTCTGAAATTCAAGAATTTTGCCAAGTCAACTATGGAGTAACTTTTCTAATTACTGAAAAGATTGAAGTAAAAGGTGAGAATCAGCATCCACTTTATGAGTGGCTTACCCTTCGAAGTTTGAATGGTAAAAAAAGTTCCTCTGTTAAATGGAATTTCCAAAAGTATTTGATCGATCCTGATGGAAAATTAATCGACTATTTCTTTTCAATCACAAAGCCATTTAGTTCAAAAATAACAAAACACTTAAGATACTAAACCATGTTCGGACTATTTAAAAAAAAATCTGAAGTAGAAAAGCTTCAAGAAAAGTACAAAAAGGTAATGGAAGAAGGATTTAAACTTCAATCCATTAACCGAAGTGATAGTGATCAGAAATATTTGGAAGCAGACGCGATTTTAAAAGAGATCGATGCTCTAAAAAAATAGAGTGCATGAAACTAGCCAAACTTGTCATTCTTTTTATGATTTTAAACTTTGGCGGACTTGCCATGGGGAGTTGGCTGATGAACAATGGTCCAACATCTCCTTGGTATACCAGCTTACATCAAGCACCTTGGACACCCCCTGGATGGGCATTTGGAGTTGCTTGGACCCTGATTATGCTTTGTTTTTCAGTATATCTTGGCTTTCTTTTTCTTAGACAAAACGATCTAAAACTCAGAATAACCTATGCAATACAATTACTTTTAAATGTTAGCTGGAATTACCTATTCTTCAACCAACATTTAGTTTCATGGGCGTTTCTAAATATTCTCCTATTAACAGCAGTGGTATTTCACTTCTATTTCAAATATAAACTACATTCCCAAAAATTAAACTACTTATTAGTTCCCTACATGGGCTGGCTATGTATTGCGAGCTCATTAAATCTATACATTTTAATTTACAATTAGAATCCGCAAAACCAATGAAAATCTATACGCTTCATAAAAAACAACAGCTGCCAATTTCATTGGATGAAGCTTGGGCTTTTTTATCAAACCCATCAAATTTAAAAGTTATTACACCCGACTACATGAGTTTTAATATTGTTTCTACAATAGACAGGCCATTATATACTGGGCAAATCATACAATATATAGTAACGCCGCTTTTAGGGATTAAGACCCAATGGGTTTCAGAAATTACCCATATTTCAGAAAAAAAATATTTTGTTGATGAGCAACTCTATGGTCCCTATGCTCTTTGGCACCATAAACATTTTATTAAGGAAATTGAGGGAGGCGTTGAACTAGAAGACATTATTGACTATAAAGTCCCTCTAGGGATTCTAGGCCAACTGGTACATCCTTTTTTAGTAAAGCCAAAACTGGAAGAAATTTTTGCCTACAGACAACAAAAGCTTATTGAACTTTTTGGGGAATGCAACTGATGAAAGAACAAGTACACATTTTTTGGTTCCGTAGGGACCTTCGTCTAACAGATAATTGCGGCCTATTTCATGCGTTGAGTAGCGAAAAAAAGGTGCTTCCAATTTTTATTTTTGATGAAGACATCTTAACCAAATTAGCTTCAAAAAACGATTCAAGAGTTTCATTTATTCATCAAGAATTAGAAAACATGAATCGTCATTTGCTAACTTTCGGATCTGGAATAGCTGTATATCATGGTAAACCTGTCAAAGTATTTGAGGAATTATCAGAAAAATATGCAATAGACACGGTTTTTACAAACCATGATTACGAGCCCTATGCAATGCAAAGAGATCAAGAGATCAAAGATTTTTTGAGAATAAAGAATATTTCATTCAAAACCTACAAAGATCAAGTACTCTTTGAAAGAAACGAAATTGTTAAAAAAGATGGTACGGCTTATAAAGTATATACTCCCTATTCCAAAAAGTGGATTGAAGCTTTTCAGCACAGAGGAATTGATTTTTTCCCTTCAGAAGAACTTCTCGGTCAGTGTCTCAAAACTGACCTACTCCCTTTTTTAAGCCTTGCAGCAATCGGGTTTCACCCCTCTAGCATCAGAGTAGCCTCCTATGAAGTTAGTTCAGGATTGATCGATTCTTACGATGAAACACGAAATTTCCCAGCTTTAGATAGTACATCTAAACTCGGTACACACCTTCGTTTTGGAACGGTAAGTGTCCGTAAAATGATTGATAAAGCCTCTAAAAGCGATAGTATCACATTTTTAAAAGAACTGATTTGGCGTGAGTTTTTTATGCAAATTTTATGGCATTATCCGCAGACTACAAAAGATAGTTTTAAACCACAATACGACAGAATTCTTTGGAGAAACAACGAAGAAGAATTTAAACGATGGTGCGAAGGTACCACAGGATATCCTTTAGTAGACGCAGGAATGAGAGAACTCAACCAAACTGGTTTTATGCACAACAGAGTGCGGATGTTGGTTGGAAGTTTTTTATGCAAACACTTATTGATCGATTGGAGATTGGGAGAGGCATACTTTGCAGAGAAATTACACGATTTCGAGCTCTCTAGCAATGTTGGAAATTGGCAATGGGTTGCTGGTTGTGGTGTTGACGCGGCACCTTATTTTAGAATCTTTAACCCCATTACTCAAGTTGAAAAATTTGACAAAGACCTCAAATACATTCAAAAATGGGTTCCAGACTTTCAAGAACTCACTTACCCTACACCGATTGTCGATCATAAACTTGCCAGAGAACGTTGCTTGAGCACCTATAAAACCGCTATCAATGGTGAGTAAATAAAGGCAGTATTTAAAAATTAGTTCACAGAGAGAACAATCACTAAAAAAAACAAAAATAAGTGTAGGTGGTTGTCTAAAAAACATAGTAATTTGCCAACTCTTAATTCAAAAGCCGATGTAGCTCAGCTGGCTAGAGCAGCTGATTTGTAATCAGCAGGTCGTGGGTTCGAGTCCCTCCATCGGCTCAAAAAGTTCTTTCCTTTGAAAGAACTTTTTTTATACACAGATATCCCTATATTTTTTTTTAAATTTGTTCAAAATGATCTCCAGAAATAAATGTCAAACAAAATGCTAATTATAGGAATTGCAGGTGGTACAGGTAGCGGCAAAACGACGGTTGTCAATCAAATTATAAACCAACTCCCTACAGATGAAGTATGTGTAATAACTCAAGACTCCTATTACAAAGCAACAGACTCTCTATCTTATGATGAAAGGGTTCAGATCAACTTCGACCACCCAAGATCTATTGATTTTGAATTATTGATTAATCATTTAAAGCTTCTTAAAAAAGGGGAAACCATTGCACAACCTGTCTATTCTTTTGTAGAACACAACAGAACCAAAGAGTCAGTAAAAACACACCCTCGAAAAGTAGTTATTGTTGAAGGCATCTTAATTTTTAATAGCGAAGAACTTCGATCTCTTTTTGATATCAAAATATTTGTCCATGCAGAAACCGATGAACGCTTAATTCGTAGATTGCGAAGAGACATCACAGAACGCGGCAGAGATTTAGAAGAGGTATTGAACAGGTATCAAAACACCTTGAAACCAATGCATCAACAATTTATTGAGCCGACCAAGAATTTTGCAGATATCATTATTCCTAATGACCGACACAATACGGTTGCTATTGATATTCTAAGAACCGTGATTAACGAATACCTGTAAATCGACATGAATTTCAAAAAACTACAACCCAAATCAAAATTTCTAAAGTTCGTTACAAATACCTTTGTGCTAATTATAGTTCCATTTATCATTTGGATGCTTTTTTTTGATGAAAATTCTTATTTAGCACATCGAAAATACAATGCAGAAATAGACGATTTAAAAAAAACCATTGAGTTTTATCAATCAGAAATCACAAAGGATAGTACCATCATCAAAGGGCTGAAAGATTCAATAGAGTTGGAACGCTTTGCCAGAGAAAAATATTTGATGAAAAAAGAAAATGAAGATATTTATATCATAGAATTTGACACCCTAAAAAAATAATGAACCCATCTCTATTTCGTGAATTTGAAGAAAGCTCCGCAGCTGCTTGGAAACAAAAAATTCAAGTAGACCTTAATGGGTTGGATTATAATGAAAGTCTTCTTTGGAAAACTACAGAAGATATTGTCGTAAAACCTTTCTACACCATCGACGACCGAAAGGAACTGAAAATAGCAGCACAAAAAGAACCCTTCTCAATTTGTCAATCCATTTTTATCGATGATGTGAAAATTGCAAACTCATTGGCCCTTAACGCATTAAAAAGAGGTGCTAATGCCATTCAATTTATTGCGAATAAAACATTTGATTTTAAGGCTTTATTGGAACGCATCGATTTACAATCAACCAAATTATTTTTCAAGCTTCATTTTTTGGAGCAAGAATTCGTTGAAAAACTCTCAAATATCACTAATTCAAAAAACACATTCTTTCAATTAGACATTATTGGAAATTTAGCCGAAAATGGTAATTGGTTTGAAAGCTTGTCTTCAGATATTCAAAAATTCGACACCATTTCTAAAAAGACTGCAAACACAGTTTGTGTCGATGTATCGCTTTATGAAAATGCAGGTGCGGGAATTGTACAACAGTTGGCTTATGCCCTAGCCCACACCAATGAATACCTTGTACAACTTCATAAAGATGCAATTACCAACATTCATTTTATGATTTCTGTAAGAGGTAATTATTTTTTCGAAATCGCAAAATTACGCGCTTTCAAACTTCTTGTACAAACGCTCTTTAAAGATTATCAACACAAAGCAGCTCACATTGAACTCTTTGTTCAACCCAGTGCTCGTAACAAAACCATTTACGATTATAATGTAAATATGCTGAGAACAACCTCCGAATGCATGAGTGCTATTTTGGGAGGTGCTACAAGTATCTCGAATCTTTCTTATGACGAAATATATCACAAGTCGAATGAATTTGGAGAACGAATTTCTAGAAATCAATTGCTTATTTTAAAAGAAGAAGCCGGCTTTAATCAAGGACATTTACTTGCTAAAGGAAGCTATTATATCGAGTCTATCACCCATCAGCTTGCTGAAAAAGGATTGGCACTTTTTAAAACCATCGAAAAATCTGGCGGATTCTTAAAATTATTAAAAGAAGGAAGTATTCAACAAAAAATAGCTGAAAAAGCAGGAAAAGAACAAGCGCAATTTGATACACAATCACTTCCTCTTTTAGGAAGTAATTTACATCCCAATACCGAAGATCGAATTCTAAACCATTTGGAATTATATCCTTTTGTAAAACAACGAAACATCAAAACTCTCATTGTTCCAATCAACCGAAAACGTTTGGCAGAAGCCTATGAGAAGGAGCGGTTAGAGAACGAAAAAAAAACTCTAAAAGGTCTTCACTAGGTAATGAATAGAAAAAACATACAACATCTACAAATAGATATCGAAAAGAATTCTGAAGAAGGGTTTTCCCATGAGCACTTTATAGCAGGGACGGCACCCTATTTACGCGGCCCATATAGTACCATGTATGTTCGAAAACCATGGACCATCAGGCAGTATGCTGGTTTTTCAACAGCAGAAGAAAGCAATGCTTTTTATCGAAGAAATTTAAAAGCGGGTCAAAAAGGACTTTCTGTTGCCTTTGACTTAGCTACGCATCGAGGATACGATTCCGATCACGAACGTGTTCAAGGAGATGTTGGAAAAGCAGGGGTGGCAATTGATACAGTGGAAGACATGAAGATTTTGTTTGACAAAATTCCCTTAGAAAGCATGTCCGTTTCAATGACGATGAATGGTGCCGTTTTACCAATTTTAGCCTTTTATATTGTAGCAGCACAAGAACAAGGTGTTGCATTAGAAGCCCTTTCTGGAACCATTCAGAATGATATTTTGAAAGAATTTATGGTGCGAAACACCTATATCTACCCACCTGAACCTTCTATGAAAATTATTGCGGACATTTTTAAATATACCAGCAATAAGATGCCAAAGTTCAATTCCATTTCTATCTCTGGATATCACATGCAAGAAGCCGGTGCCACAGAAGAAATTGAGCTGGCTTATACCCTAGCAGACGGATTGGAATACCTTCGAAAAGGTATTGAAGCAGGCATGGATATTGATGCCTTTGCACCGAGATTGTCTTTCTTTTGGGCAATAGGAATGAACCATTTTAAAGAGATTGCAAAATTAAGAGCAGGTAGAATGTTGTGGGCCAAAATGGTCAAAAAATTCAATCCAAAAAATCCAAAATCACTCGCTTTAAGGACCCATTGCCAAACAAGTGGTTGGAGCTTAACCGCACAAGACCCTTTTAACAATGTTTCAAGAACTGTTATCGAAGCGATGGCTGCAGTTTTTGGTGGTACACAAAGTTTGCATACCAATGCCTTAGATGAGGCCATTGCATTGCCAACTGAATTTTCTGCGCGTATCGCAAGAAATACCCAAATTTATTTACAGGAAGAAACGGGGATTACAAAGACTGTCGATCCATGGGCAGGAAGTTACCAGTTGGAACACCTGACTGAAGAGATTGCCAACAATGCTTGGAAATTGATTGAAGAAATAGAACGTTTGGGCGGAATGACGAAAGCAATCGAAAAAGGAATTCCGAAAATGCGAATAGAGGAAGCTGCAGCAAAAAAACAAGCTAGAATAGACAGTGGAAAGGATGTGATAGTAGGAGTTAATCAATATCAATTACAACAAGAAGATCCCCTACACATTTTAGAAGTCGACAACGATGTAGTTCGTTTATCACAAATAGAACGATTGGAAAAGATAAAATCAGAACGAAATAGTTCAGAAGTTCAAAAATCTTTGCTAAATTTAACAAACGTTGCCAAGACCGGGGAAGGGAACTTATTGGAATTGGCAATAATTGCAGCAAAAAAAAGGGCTACTTTAGGTGAAATTTCAGAGGCTTTAGAACTTGTTTTTGGAAGGTACAAAGCAGTCAATAAAACCATATCTGGCGTGTATCGTAAAGAAATAAAGGACGACATACTATTTAAAGAGGCAGCTTCGTTGACCGATCAATTTGCAAAATTGGAAGGAAGACGCCCTAGAATTATGATTGCCAAATTAGGACAAGATGGACATGATCGTGGAGCAAAAGTGGTAGCTACTAGCTATGCTGATTTGGGTTTTGATGTCGATATGGGTCCATTGTTTCAAACACCACAAGAAGCAGCAAAACAGGCCATTGAAAATGATGTCCATATTTTAGGGGTTTCCTCTTTAGCAGCAGGTCATAAAACTTTGGTGCCACAAGTCATTGAAGCTTTGAAAGAATACGAACGAGAAGACATTATGGTTATTGTTGGAGGTGTCATCCCTCCTCAGGACTACCAATTTTTGTTTGATGTCGGAGCTGTAGGCATTTTTGGGCCTGGTACTAAAATTGCACAAGCAGCTATCGATTTAGTGACCATTTTGATTGATAGTGTTGAAGACGCTAAAGGACAAAAAAAGGAATAGATTAACGACTTCTAGCAGAGTAAAAACCGTATCCATTTTATTTAAAAAATCCCCCAAAAAGCAGTTTGCTATGGGGGATTGTATCTTGTATGTGTTCTTTTTAAGCCTGTCCTGTAGGACCAAAATTCATTGGGATTGGTGGTTGTTCCGAATCTTTGATTTCACCATGGGCACTTTCAAACTTTCGCACATTATCGGCCAATGCCTTGGTCAATCTTTTAGCATGTTGTGGAGTCAGGATAATTCTTGATTTCACTTTTGCTTTAGGAACTCCGGGCATGATATTGATAAAATCGACAATAAACTCTGACATAGAATGATTGATGATTGCCAAGGTTTGAATAGGTTCCTTCAGCAATTTCCTGATCCAATTCAATGTTTAACTGTCCGTCTTTATTTTTATTTTCTTCCATAATGAATTTTATAACTGTTGAATTATATCCTTATTGATTAGGGTTTTCTTTGAAATTTAAAAATACAAAAAAAAAGTTGAATTGAATGCTATCACAAGTATAGTAAACAATTCAACTTTTATGTATGTGTAACGATTGAACGTTTCTTAGAAACTTTGTTCTATTTCATCTTTGGGTCCTACCAAAATATGATCGTACTTTCTCATTCCTGTACCTGCAGGTATTTTCTTACCTACAATTACATTCTCTTTCAAGCCTTCTAAAGTATCAATTTTACCGTTCACAGCTGCTTCATTCAATACTTTCGTCGTCTCTTGGAAGGAAGCTGCAGAAATAAATGATTTTGTCTGTAAAGAAGCTCTTGTAATCCCTTGCAACACCTGCTCTGCAGTTGCTGGTTTAGCATCTCTTGCTTCTACTAAATTCAAGTCATTTCTTCGTAATAAAGAATTTTCATCTCTTAGCTGACGTGCAGTAATAATTTGACCCGCTTTTAAGTTTTCTGAATCTCCAGCACTTTCAACTACTTTCATTCCGTAAATAGCATCGTTGTCTTTGATAAAGTCAATTTTATGGATTAGCTGATTCTCTAAGAATAGAGTGTCCCCTGAATCAATAATCTTCACTTTACGCATCATTTGACGTACGACTACTTCAAAATGCTTGTCATTAATTTTCACACCTTGCAAACGATAAACTTCTTGGATCTCATTTACTAAGTATTGTTGTACTGCTGCAGGTCCTTTAATTCTTAAAATATCTGAAGGAGTGGTTGCTCCGTCTGACAACGGCATTCCAGCTTTGATAAAGTCATTTTCTTGAACTAAAATCTGGTTCGATAACTTTACTAAATATTTGCTGATATCTCCAGTTTTGGATTCTACGATAATTTCTCTGTTTCCACGTTTGATTTTTCCAAAAGAAACTACACCATCAATTTCTGAAACTACAGAAGGGTTTGATGGGTTACGAGCTTCAAATAGCTCAGTTACTCTTGGTAAACCTCCTGTAATATCACCTGCTTTACCAGATTTACGAGGAATTTTTACTAAGGTATGTCCTGCTGCTACTTTATCTCCATCACTTACCATTAGATGTGCACCTACTGGTAAACTGTACGAACGCAATGCATTACCCTCTTTATCTTCAATGATTAAAGAAGCGATAATTTTTTTGTTCTTAGAGTCAGTCATTACTTTCTCTTGAAAACCTGTTTGTTCATCAATTTCAACAGTGTAATTGACACCTTGCTCTAAGTTATCAAACTTCACTTTTCCATCAAATTCAGAAACAATAACTCCATTAAAAGGATCCCACTGACAAATGACATCACCTTTTTTGATACTTGTTCTTTCCTTTTCGAAAATATAAGAACCATAAGGAATAATATTTGTACTCAAAACAATTCCTGTTTTCTTATCGATTACTTTGATTTCAGCAGTTCTAGAAATAACGATCTCAACTTCTTTCCCGTCATTATCTTTACCTTTAACGGTACGTAAATCTTCGATGGTAACTTTCCCTTCAAATTTAGCCGTTAATTTGTTCTCTTCAGAAATGTTTCCTGCAACCCCACCAACGTGGAATGTACGAAGTGTTAACTGAGTCCCTGGTTCTCCAATAGACTGAGCTGCTATAACACCCACTGCTTCACCAATTTGTACTTTATTACGGGTAGATAAACTTTGTCCGTAACATTTTGCACAAATTCCTTTGGTAGATTCACAAGTTAATGCAGATCTTACTTCTACTCTATCAATTCCAGAAGCTTGAATTGCATCTGCAATTTTAATAGTAATAGATTCTCCTGCTCCTACTAATAATACATCATCAGAAGTTGGGTCGTATACATCTTGTAAAGAAATTCGTCCTTCAATTCTATCTGATAAAGATTCTACAATCTCATCATTTTTCTTTAAAGGAGCTACTTCCAATCCTCTTAAAGTACCACAGTCTTCTTCGTTTACAATTACATCTTGAGAGACATCTACCAAACGACGAGTTAAGTAACCAGCATCTGCTGTTTTTAAAGCGGTATCTGCAAGACCTTTACGTGCACCGTGAGTAGAGATAAAGTATTCATGAATCGATAATCCTTCCTTAAAGTTAGAAAGAATTGGATTTTCAATAATTTCACCACCACCTGCAGTCGATTTTTTGGGTTTTGCCATTAATCCACGCATACCTGTTAACTGACGAATCTGTTCTTTAGATCCACGCGCACCAGAATCAAGCATCATGTATACTGAGTTGAATCCTTGTTGGTCTTCACGTAAACGTTTCATAGACAATTCAGTTAAATCATTATTGGTTCTTCCCCAAATATCAATTACCTGATTGTAACGCTCTTTTTGCGTTAACATCCCCATGTTATAGTTCATAATAATTGTATCCACTTCTTTATTAGCTTCTGCAATCATTGATGTTTTTTCTTTAGGAATAATAATATCTCCTAAACTGAAAGATAAACCACCTTGGAAGGCAAATTTATATCCCATGTTCTTTATTTCATCTAAGAAATCTCCTGTAGTAGGAATGTCAGTAGCTTTTAAAATACCACCAATAATTCCACGTAAGTTTTTCTTAGTCAATACTTCATTGATATATCCAGCGGCAGGAGGAACAACTTCATTAAATAAAACTCTACCAACAGTTGTTGCTATAATTTTAGTAACTTGTTCTCCATTCTCATCGATATCTTGAGTTCTAACCTTGATTCCAGCATTCAAATCAACCATTTCCTCGTTAAAAGCAATGGTAACTTCTTCTGGCGAATAGAAAGTCAATCCTTCTCCTTTAATTGGTACTTCTGGAGTAGAAATTCTTTCTTTTGTCATATAGTACAAACCAAGTACCATATCCTGAGAAGGAACTGTTACTGGGGCACCATTGGCAGGATTCAAGATATTGTGAGAAGCTAACATTAATATTTGCGCTTCAAGAATAGCCTCTGGTCCTAGTGGTAAATGAACTGCCATTTGATCTCCATCAAAATCCGCATTAAAGGCGGTACAAACTAACGGGTGAAGTTGGATTGCTTTTCCTTCAATTAATTTTGGTTGAAATGCTTGGATTCCTAGTCTGTGTAAAGTAGGTGCTCTGTTCAATAAAACAGGATGCCCTTTGATTACATTTTCTAAAATGTCCCAAACTACTGGCTCTTTACGATCTATTATTTTCTTCGCTGATTTTACAGTTTTTACAATTCCTCTTTCAATCAATTTACGGATTACAAAAGGCTTGTATAGTTCTGCTGCCATATCCTTAGGGATACCACATTCTGATAATTTTAATTCAGGTCCAACAACAATAACCGAACGAGCAGAATAATCAACACGTTTACCTAATAAATTCTGACGGAAACGTCCTTGTTTTCCTTTTAATGAATCTGATAAAGATTTTAAAGGTCTGTTCGATTCTGTTTTTACTGCTGATGATTTACGTGTGTTATCAAATAATGAATCTACTGATTCTTGTAACATACGCTTCTCATTACGTAAAATAACTTCTGGAGCTTTGATCTCTACCAATCTTTTTAAACGATTGTTTCTGATAATTACTCTTCGATATAAATCATTCAAATCGGAAGTTGCAAAACGACCTCCATCTAAAGGAACTAATGGACGTAATTCTGGTGGTATAACCGGAATTACTTTCATAATCATCCACTCTGGATTGTTCTCTCTGTTTTTCTGAGAATCTTTAAATGCTTCTACGACATTTAAACGTTTCAGTGCTTCTGTTTTACGTTGTTTAGATGTTTCTGTATTGGCTTTGTGACGCAATTCAAAAGACAAAGCTTCTAGATCGATACGTGCTAACAAATCAATTAAACATTCAGCACCCATTTTAGCGATAAACTTCTCTGGGTCTGCGTCATCTAAATATTGATTTTCTTTTGGAATTGCATCTAGGATGTCTAAATATTCTTCTTCTGTTAAGAAGTCCATTTTTTGTAAAGATGCACCTTCTTCATTTTTTGCAATACCAGGTTGTATGACTACATAACGTTCGTAATAAATAATCATGTCTAACTTTTTAGAAGGCAATCCTAAAAGGTACCCCATTTTGTTAGGCAATGATCTAAAGTACCAAATATGTGCTACAGGTACCACCAAATTGATGTGTCCTACTCGGTCTCTACGTACTTTCTTTTCTGTTACTTCAACACCACATCGGTCACAAACGATCCCTTTGTAGCGAATTCTTTTGTACTTTCCACAAGCACATTCATAGTCCTTTACAGGGCCAAAAATACGCTCACAAAACAAACCATCTCTTTCTGGTTTGTGGGTACGGTAATTTATTGTTTCTGGTTTTAAAACTTCACCCTTAGAGATTTCTAAAATAGACTCTGGTGATGATAAACCAATGGAGATTTTATTAAACTTTTTTACAGTGTACTTCTCTTGTTTTCTTGCCATTTCTTTCGTATTCAGTATTCAGTTGGCAGTATTCAGTTTCAGTATTCAGCTCAAATTGGGTGCCGAATACTGAAAACTGTTTACTGAAATTATTCTTCTAATCGAACGTCTAATCCTAAACCTTTCAGTTCGTGCATTAATACATTAAATGATTCTGGTAAACCTGGTTCTGGCATTGCCTCCCCTTTTACAATACTTTCGTATGTTTTGGCTCTACCCATTACATCATCAGATTTTACAGTTAAGATTTCTCGTAAGATACTAGAAGCACCATATGCTTCTAATGCCCAAACTTCCATCTCTCCAAAACGCTGACCTCCAAATTGAGCTTTACCTCCTAATGGTTGTTGTGTAATTAATGAATATGGTCCAATAGAACGTGCATGCATTTTATCTTCAATCATGTGTCCTAGCTTAATCATATAGATGATTCCAACTGTTGCCGGTTGATCAAAACGTTTTCCTGTTCCTCCATCATATAAATAAGTATGTCCAAATCTTGGTACACCTGCCTTAGTCTGTAATTTCATTGATTTGATCTAAAGAAGCTCCATCAAAAATTGGTGTTGCATATTTAGTTCCTAATTTTTGACCTGCCCAACCAAGAACAGTTTCATAAATCTGACCAATGTTCATACGAGAAGGTACTCCTAATGGATTTAAAACGATGTCTACTGGTGTTCCGTCCTCTAGGAAAGGCATGTCTTCTGCTCTTACAATACGAGCAACAATTCCTTTATTTCCGTGACGACCCGCCATTTTGTCACCTACTTTTAACTTACGCTTTTTAGCGATGTACACTTTAGCCAATTTCAAGATTCCAGCTGGTAATTCATCTCCTACAGAAATTGTAAATTTCTGACGACGTAAACTACCTTGTAAATCATTTACTCTAATTTTGTAGTTATGAACTAATTCACCTACTAGAGAATTTAAAGTGTCATCGGTTGTCCAAGATCCTGTTAAGTGCACATAATCGTCTACAGAGTTTAACATTTTAAGAGTATATTTCTTACCTTTTGGCAATACTTCTTCTCCTAAATCATTAAAGACTCCTTGTGATGTTTTCCCGCTAATCAGGCCAAATAACTTATCGATTAAACTGTCTTTTAACTCTTCAAATTTAGAAACAAAAGAAGCCTCTAAAGTTGCTACTGCTTCTTTATCTCTTAATCTCTTGTTTTTATCTTTTACAGCTCTTTTGAATAATTTTTTATCAATTACCACACCTCTTAATGATGGAGAAGCTTTTAACGATGCGTCTTTCACATCACCTGCTTTATCACCAAAAATAGCACGTAATAATTTTTCTTCTGGAGTTGGATCTGATTCTCCTTTTGGTGTAATTTTACCTATTAAGATATCACCAGGATTTACTTCAGCTCCAATACGAATCATTCCATTCTCATCTAAATCTTTTGTTGCTTCTTCAGAAACGTTCGGGATATCATTAGTCAACTCTTCAGTTCCTAATTTAGTATCTCTTACGTCTAATGAATATTCATCAATATGGATGGATGTAAAAATATCTTCACGAACGACTCTTTCAGAAATTACAATTGCATCCTCAAAATTATACCCTTTCCAAGGCATAAAGGCTACTTTCATATTGATCCCTAAAGCGAGTTCTCCTTTTTGTGTTGCATATCCTTCACAAAGAACTTGACCTTCTTCAACTCGATCGCCTTTTTGTACAATTGGTTTTAGGTTGATGTTTGTTCCCTGATTGGTTTTTCTAAATTTAATTAAGTTATATGATTTCTCGTCAGAATCAAAACTTACAAGTTTTTCTTCTTCGGTTCGATCGTACTTAATGGTAATAATATCTGCATCAACATATTCTACAACACCACTTCCTTCAGCATTGATTAAGATTCTAGAGTCTTTTGCAACTCTTCTTTCTAATCCAGTACCAACTATGGGTGCTTGTGGACGCAATAATGGAACTGCTTGACGCATCATGTTCGATCCCATCAATGCACGGTTGGCATCATCATGTTCTAAGAATGGAATTAACGATGCTGAAATCGAAGCTATCTGATTCGGAGCAACATCAATATAATCTACTTCCTTAGGAGTTACAACTGGAAAATCTCCACCTTCTCGTGAAATCACACGATCACCTTGTAAATTTCCTTTTGCATCTACTGCCATATTCGATTGTGCAAACTTCATTCCTTCTTCCTCTTCTGCACTCAAATAAATATGCTCGTGACTTGTATCTACATTTCCATCAACTACTTTGATATAAGGTGTTTCAATAAATCCTAAGTTATTCACTTTTGCAAAAACAGAAAGAGAAGAGATCAGACCAATGTTTGGTCCCTCTGGAGTTTCAATTGGACAAAGACGACCATAATGCGTATAGTGAACATCACGTACCTCAAATCCAGCTCTTTCTCTTGATAAACCACCTTATGGTCCTAATGCAGACAAACGACGTTTGTGTGTAATTTCTGCTAATGGATTGGTTTGATCCATAAATTGTGACAACTGATTCGTTCCAAAAAATGAATTAATTACAGAAGACAAGGTCTTCGCGTTAATCAAGTCAATTGGTGTAAACACTTCGTTATCACGCACATTCATTCGCTCACGAATGGTTCTAGCCATACGTGCTAAACCAACACCAAATTGTTGTGCTAGCTGTTCTCCAACAGTTCTAACACGACGGTTTGATAAGTGATCAATATCATCTACTTCTGCTTTCGAATTGATCAATTCAATCAAATACTTGATGATTGTAATAATATCAAGCTTTGTTAGTACTTTCTGATCAATTGGTTCGTTTAACTGAAGTTTTGTATTCATTCTAAAACGACCAACTTCACCTAAATTGTAACGTTGTTCAGAAAAGAACAATTTATCGATAATTCCTCTAGCAGTCTCTTCATCTGGCGGTTCTGCATTACGAAGTTGTCTATAGATATGTTCTACAGCTTCTTTTTCAGAATTTGTAGGATCTTTTTGTAATGTGTTGTGTATGATAGAATAATCGGCATTTGCATTGTCTTGTTTGTGCAACAAAACTGTTTTGGCACCTGCTTCAATAATTTCGTCAATATGTTCTTTTTCAAGAATCGTATCTCTATCTAAAATGATCTCGTTTCGCTCAATAGATACAACTTCACCTGTATCTTCATCTACGAAATCTTCATGCCAAGTTTTTAAAACTCTAGCAGCTAATTTACGTCCTAATACTTTTTTTAATCCAGCTTTAGAAACTTTGATTTCTTCTGCAAGGTTGAAAATCTCTAAAATATCTTTATCTCTTTCAAAACCAATGGCTCTGAATAAAGTAGTAACTGGTAATTTTTTCTTTCTATCAATATAAGCGTACATCACTTGATTGATATCGGTCGCAAATTCAATCCAAGAACCTTTGAAAGGAATTACTCTTGCTGAATATAATTTTGTACCGTTTGCATGGAAAGATTGTCCAAAGAATACATCAGGAGATCTATGTAATTGAGAAACAACTACACGTTCTGCTCCATTGATTACGAATGTACCAGAATTGGTCATGTAAGGAATTGTTCCAAGATAAACATCTTGTACAATGGTTTCGAAATCTTCGTGTTCTGGATCTGTACAGAAAAGCTTTAAACGCGCTTTTAAAGGAACACTATGTGTCAATCCTCTTTCTATACATTCTTGTATGCTATATCTTGGTGGGTCTACAAAATAATCTAAAAATTCTAATACGAACTGATTTCTAGTATCTGTAATTGGGAAATTATCCATGAAGGTTTTGTATAAACCTTCTTCACCTCTTTCTTCGGCTTTAGTTTGTAATTGAAAAAAGTCTTGAAAAGACTTAACCTGAATATCAAGAAAATCTGGATAATCAGAAACTAGTTGTGAAGATGCGAAGTTGATTCTTTCTGTGGTGTTTTTCGTTGCCAAAAGAGAATATATTTTTGATTAAAATCTGAATTAAAATAAAAACGAATATATACACAAAATGGTTTAGGACTAAAAACATTCATTTTTAGTACCTAAACCTTAATTTGTTGTTCCCGAAGTTGATCGGGGAAAAGCTTACTTAAGCTCTACCTCTGCTCCAGCTTCTTCTAAAGATTTTTTAAGCCCTTCAGCCTCATCTTTAGATACACCTTCTTTTACTGCTGCTGGTGCGCTATCAACGATCCCTTTAGCTTCTTTCAAACCTAAACCAGTTAATTCTTTTACTAATTTTACAACTGCAAGTTTAGAAGCTCCTGCTGCTGTTAAAATTACGTCAAATTCAGACTGCTCTTCAGCTACTTCACCAGCTGCTGCTGGTCCTGCTACAGCTACTGCTGCTGCTGCTGGTTCGATACCGTACTCGTCTTTTAAAATTGTAGCTAATTCATTAACTTCTTTTACTGTTAAGTTAACTAATTGTTCTGCGAAATCTTTTAAATCTGCCATTTTGTTTGTTTTTAAAAATTGTTTTATTATAGTTTATTTGTGCGCTAATTATTTTTCAGATAACGTTGTTAAGATACCTGAAAGCTTGTTTCCACCTGATTGTAATGCTGAAATAACATTCTTGGCAGGTGATTGTAATAATGAGATAATATCTCCAATAAGTTCTTCTCTAGATTTGATGTCTACAAGAGCGTCTAATTGGTCATCACCAATATAAACAGACTCTTCTGCGTAAGCACCTTTCAAGAATGGCTTCTTAGATTTTTTTCTAAACTCTTTGATTAGTTTTGCAGGTGCATTTGCAGCCTCTGCAACTAACATGGAAGTATTACCTTTTAATACTGATGGTAAGTCTCCGAAATCTTTATCAGAAGCTTCCATTGCTTTTGAAAGCAAAGTGTTTTTTACAACTGATAACTGAACACCAGCTTTAAAACAGGCTCTACGTAGATTAGATGTTGTTTGTGCATCCAATCCTGAGATATCTGCTAAATAGATGGTACTTGTATCTGCTAACTTTGCTGTTAAATCTTGAATTACTTGTGATTTTTCCTCTCTAGTCATAATTATAGGTTTTAACTGCGATTAAACAGATTTTACATCAAGTTGTACACTTGGACTCATCGTGCTAGACATGAATACACTTTTAATGTAAGTTCCTTTAGCAGTGGTTGGTTTCAGTTTGATGATTGTTTGAATTAATTCGTTTGCATTTTCTGCAATCTTATCTGCATCGAAAGAAACTTTACCAATTGCTGCATGTACGATACCGGTCTTATCAACTTTAAAGTCAATCTTACCAGCTTTTACATCTTGAACTGCTTTTGCAACATCCATCGTTACTGTACCTGTCTTTGGGTTGGGCATTAAACCTCTTGGGCCTAAAATCCTACCTAAAGGTCCTAACTTACCCATAACACTTGGCATGGTAATAATCACATCAACGTCGGTCCAACCGCCTTTGATTTTTTGTAAAAACTCGTCCAAACCAACATAATCTGCACCCGCTGCTGTAGCTTCGGCTTCTTTATCTGGGGTTACTAAAGCTAATACTTTTACGTCTTTCCCGGTACCATGTGGTAACGTCACTACTCCTCTTACCATTTGATTGGCTTTACGAGGATCTACTCCTAATCTGATCGCAACTTCTACTGATGCATCAAACTTTACAGTAGTAATATCTTTGATTAATGCTGAAGCCGCATTTAAATCGTACGACATGTTAGCGTCTACTTTAGCGTATGCAACTTTTTGCTTTTTTGTTAATCTTGCCATTTTACTAATTTTTATAAAGTTTATGCTGGTGCATTACCTTTTACGGTTAAACCCATAGAACGCGCTGTACCTGCAATCATTTTCATTGCTGAAGAAATTTCAAAGGCATTTAAATCTACCATTTTATCTTCTGCAATAAGTTTAATTTGATCCCAAGTAACGGATGCTACTTTCTTTCTGTTTGGTTCTCCTGAACCCTTTTTAATTTTGGCTGCTTCTAGTAACTGAACAGCGGCTGGAGGAGTCTTTACAAGAAAATCGAATGATTTATCTTTGAAAACAGTAATGACAACTGGTAATACTTTACCTTGTTTGTCTTGCGTTCTAGCATTGAACTGTTTACAGAACTCCATAATGTTAACTCCAGCAGCTCCCAAAGCAGGTCCTACCGGCGGCGATGGATTCGCAGCGCCTCCCTTAACTTGTAACTTAACTACTTTACTAACTTCTTTTGCCATTTTTCTAAAATGTTTAATGATGTGTTTTAATGTTGGAAGCCTTAAAACGCATCGGTAAATATATATTTGTGTAACAATTATATCTTTTCTACTTGCATATAACTCAATTCTAACGGTGTTTTTCTTCCAAAGATTTTCACCATTACCTCAAGCTTACGCTTTTCTTCATTTACTTTTTCTATTGTTCCGTCGAAACCATTAAATGGTCCGTCCACAACTTTTACAGTTTCTCCAATATCGAAAGGAATGGCAACGTTTTCGTCTTGAATAGACAATTCGTCGACTTTCCCTAACATTCTGTTTACTTCTGATTTTCTCATTGGTACAGGCTCACCTCCTTTAGTCTCTCCTAAGAAACCAATTACACCTGTAATCGATTTGATAACGTGAGGAACTTCTCCGGAAAGATTCGCTTCAACCATAATGTACCTGGAAAATAAACTTTTTCCTTGGTGATTTTTTTACCGTCCTTTATTTGAATCACATTCTCTTTCGGAACGATTACCTGATTCACAAAGTCTGAAAGTCCTAAGCGATTAATTTCTGTCTCAATGTAAGACTGAACTTTATTTTCTTGACCTCCAATGGCTCTTACGACATACCATTTCATTACTGAATCAGTTGCCATAATTAATTAGATTTAAACATTGTAAAAAAGTTATCTAAGCCTGTTTGAAAAACATAATCGATACCTGCAACTGCCAAAGCGAACAAAATAGTAAAAACAGCAACAGTTACTGTTGATTTTTGAGCGTCCTCTTTAGAGATCCAGGTCATGTGGTTATTTAATTCTTCAAAAGAATCTTTGATGTATTGAATAAACTTCATTAGTTATAAATGTTTTTATTTGCACGGGCGGAGAGATTCGAACTCCCGACAGCTGGTTTTGGAGACCAGTGCTCTACCGCTGAACTACGCCCGTCTCTGGTTTTTATTCATAAAAGGCATCCCGAAAAATCGGGACACCCTTTTGAATTTATTGGTAATAAACTAAACGAGGTTTAGTCTAAAATCTGAGTTACTTGACCAGCCCCAACAGTTCTTCCTCCTTCACGGATTGCGAAACGTAGACCTAAGCTTAAAGCAATTGGTTGAAGTAAATCAACTGTAATTGTTAAGTTATCTCCTGGCATTACCATTTCTACACCATCAGGCAATTGGATAGTACCAGTAACGTCTGTAGTTCTTACATAAAACTGTGGACGATAGTTATTATGGAATGGAGTATGACGTCCACCTTCTTCTTTTTTAAGAACATATACCTCAGCTTTAAACTTTGCATGAGGAGTTACAGAACCTAACTTACAGATTACCATACCTCTTTTAATATCTTCTTTTGCAATACCTCTTAATAAGATACCAGCATTATCTCCAGCTTCACCTCTATCTAAGATCTGACGGAACATTTCAATACCAGTAATAGTAGACTGCATTTTTTCTGCACCCATACCAATGATATCTACTGAATCTCCTGTATTTGCAATACCAGTTTCGATACGACCTGTAGCTACAGTTCCACGACCAGTAATAGAAAATACATCTTCAATTGGCATTAAGAAATCTTTATCAACCTCTCTTAAAGGCTCTTCGATCCAAACATCAACTTGTGCCATTAATTCTAAAACGGTATCAACCCATTTTTGTTCACCATTTAAAGCTCCTAAAGCAGAACCTGAAACTACAGGACCATTATCTCCATCGTACTCATAGAAAGATAATAATTCTCTAACTTCCATGTCAACTAATTCTAAAAGCTCTTCATCATCAACCATATCCACTTTGTTCAAGAAAACAACCATACGTGGAATACCAATACTGGCGTCCTAATAAGATGTGCTCTCTAGTTTGTGGCATTGGACCATCAGTTGCAGCAACTACTAAAATTGCTCCATCCATTTGTGCTGCTCCCGTTACCATGTTCTTAACGTAATCCGCGTGACCTGGACAGTCAACGTGCGCATAGTGACGATTTGCTGTTTGATATTCTACATGTGAAGTATTAATTGTAATACCTCTTTCTTTTTCTTCAGGTGCGTTGTCAATCTGATCGAATGATTTTGCTTCTGAGAAACCTGCATCAGCTAATACTTTAGTAATAGCAGCAGTTAAAGTTGTTTTACCGTGATCTACGTGTCCGATTGTACCAATGTTTAAGTGTGGTTTCGAACGGTCAAAAGTTGCCTTTGCCATGATTATTAATTTTAATTCTTAGTTTAAATATATTTAGTCTATAATAATACGTATTAAATTGAGCCAGCGATGGGATTTGAACCCACGACCTCATCCCTACCAAGGATGCGCTCTACCAACTGAGCTACACCGGCTTGCTGGTAGTCTTGAGCGAAAGACCGGGTTCGAACCGGCGACATTCAGCTTGGAAGGCTGACGCTCTACCAACTGAGCTACTTTCGCAAAATTTATGTAAATTGTGGGGAGAGCAGGATTCGAACCTGCGAAGACGTAGTCAACGGAGTTACAGTCCGTCCTCGTTGGCCGCTTGAGTATCTCCCCTTAATTTACTATTTTAATGAACTTTTTTAGTTGCTTTTTTTTGAGCCGATGGAGGGACTCGAACCCACGACCTGCTGATTACAAATCAGCTGCTCTAGCCAGCTGAGCTACATCGGCTTTTGTTGCAAAAAAACAACCCGCTATTTCTAACGGATTGCAAATGTATAAAGTTTTTTTATATTCTAAAACAATTTATAATTATATTTTTGTTTTTTTATGAAATTAATGAATCTCGATGTTTTTCCTTAGACCTTTTCAACTGTCTTTTTAGCGAATCTACTGCCAAATTCACACCTTCTTCAAAAGTCTTAGTTTCTCTCTTTACCATTAATTCACTACTATGGTATGTTGATTTTCACTTCTGTAATCTTGTTTTCCTTATCGCTTGTGTTCTGAACCTTTAAAAAAACTTCAGCATCTACGATTTTGTCATGATACTTTGCCAAGGATTCTACTTTCTTAGAGGTAAAGTCAATTAAACTTTGATCTGCATTGAAATTGACTGATTGAGTGAATACTTTCATGAATTATTCTTTTTTTCTACTCCTAGGGTGAGCTTGGTTATATACTTTTTTCATTTCAGCTATACTATTATGGGTATAGACTTGTGTTGAGGCTAAACTGGCATGCCCTAGTAATTCTTTTACCGAATTCAAGTCAGCACCCTCGTTTAATAAATGTGTGGCAAATGAATGCCTTAATAAATGTGGACTTTTTTTCTCCTTTGTTGAGACTTCACTAAAGTAAGAATTTATCACTCTATACACAAGAGTTTCATATATTTTATTTCCTTTATTTGTAATGAATAGAAAATCGAGGGTGGTAGCTACCTCTTTCCTCAAGGCCAAATACTCCGTTAATGTTTTGACTACCGATGGAAGTATAGAAACAAAACGCTCTTTATTTCTTTTTCCTAATACTTTTATTAATTTATCTGAAAGATGTACTGATCCTAATCGAATATGGATCAACTCTGATCTTCGAATTCCTGTAGTATAAAATAACTCAACCATTAATTTGTTTCGAACCGAATCAAAATCGTTCTTTTGAGCTAATAATTCAATAACTTGATTGATTTCCGATTCTGAAAAAGGATTCTGAACTCGCTTGGCTACTTTTAACGCTTTGTGTTTTGTGAGCGGGTTGAAATCGATCTGCTTTGTTTTTTGAAGAAATTCATAAAATGACCTTAACGAACTTATCTTTCGGTTGATACTCCTATTCGAAATCCCTTGATCAACCATACTCACGATCCAACTTCTGATTTGTGGGTACTGAACCGTCACAAGTTCATTCTGTGCGTAGTGACTTTCGCAAAAATATTTAAAGGACATTAAATCTTTTTTATAAGCCGTGACAGTATGCTGAGAATAGTTTTTCTCTAAAGCAACATACTCAATAAAAGCGGGAATCATGATTTCTTTTTTCATTGGCTCAAATCTATGAAAAAATGTGTAAAAAAAAATCTCGCACAATAATGTGCGAGATTTATAGTACAAAGAACTAGATTCAATTAACCTACTTCTTCTTGTGTTCTTAATTTTTGTACATAAGAGGCTTTGATTCTTTGCGCTCTATTTGCTACTGAAGGCTTTGTAAAGTTTTTTCTATTACGTAAGTTCTTCATTGTTTTCGTACGATCGAATTTTCTCTTAAAACGCTTCAACGCTCTATCGATATTCTCGCCTTCTTTTACGGGTATAATTAACATATATTGGCACCTCCTTTCATCTGATCTCAAAAGTTTTAAAACAGTCCTTAAACTGTTTGTTTTTAATTTTGGACTGCAAAGGTAAGTATTAATTACCAACTACAAATTTAATTTAAGAATTTCTTCTTTCAAAGTTCATCCTTGAGTTTTGAACCCTGAACCAACAACTAGGTCGCTGGTTTATATTCTTTATGGTCAATAACTATTTTTGCAATGATCTCTTTTAAAATTTCTGAAGTTCCTCCTCCAATAGGTCCCAATCGACTGTCTCTCATCAATCTTGCCAATGGATACTCTTCCATATACCCGTAACCTCCTAATAGCTGGAGCGCATCATAAATCACTTCGTCTGCCATTTTTGTAGACAACAACTTGGTCATACTGGCTTCTTTTACGACATATTGACCTTGATCTAAGCGTTTTGTTATGGAATAATTATATTCTTTACACATATCGATTTTACTTGCCATTTCTGCAATCTTGTGGCGTAATGCCTGAAAGCTATCTAATGTTTTTCCAAAGGCTTGTCTTTCGCGCATGTACTCCATAGTGTATGCTAAGGCAAATTCTGCCCTTGCATGTGCATTGACCCCCATAATAAGTCTTTCAGATGCAAAGTGCTGCATGATGTATGGAAATCCTTTTCCTTCTTCACCTAATAAATTTTCTGCAGGAATTACAACATTGTCAAAAGCAATTTCTCCAGTATCGGAAGCTTTCCAACCTAATTTGTCCAATTTTGTTGCAGACACTCCAGGGGTATCCCTATCAACAATAAAAAGACTAATTCCTTTGTATTTTTCGGATGCATCTGTTTTAGCAGCTACAATCAAGTAATCTGAATACACCCCATTTGTGATAAAAGTTTTAGAACCATTTAAAACATAGTTGTCTCCTTTTTTGATAGCTGTAGAGCGCATCCCAGCAACATCAGAACCTCCAAAAGGTTCTGTAATACACAAACAACCAATCATCTCGCCAGCAACACTGGGGACTAAATATTTTTGTTTGATCTCCTCAGAAGCTTCGGTATTTAAATGGGTCATTGCCAAATATTCATGCGCCCACATTGCAGCTGCAAACCCTCCTGAGTTTATTTTTTGCATTTCTTCTAAAAAAATAACGGTATAAAAAAGATCTAAACCCAATCCTCCATAGGCCTCTGGGGTCTGTAGCCCGAAGTAGCCCATTTCACCAAATTTTTTCCAAATAAAGCGTTCAATGGTTCCTGTTTTCTCCCACTTCTCAATGTGAGGCACTACTTCTTTTTGCAAAAAATATTTAAAACTCGTTCGAAAAGCTTCGTGCTCCTCAGTAAAGTACATACTGTCCATGTAATAGCAATTAGGGTTGTTTATTCTGCCGTCAAATATAAGGCTATTCTGTCGTATTTCTCCAAAGGAAAATCTTTGATATTTTTTAATTCTACTATCGACTGAAGTTCTGCGACCTCATCTCTATAGTTGAGAATCTTCTTACAAAGCTCATAATCGACATAGGGAATTCTAAGTAACTCCTTGAAGTTTAAGCTATTTACATTCACTTTTTGAATGTTGGGTTTGTGAATAATCTGAAAGGTTTTTAAGATCTTTTGAGTGAGCTTTGCATCGATTTTATATACTTCATCCAACTGACTTTCAAAAGAAAATCCTTCTAATTTAGAACGATACCGAACAATTCTTTCGGCTAGAGAGGCACTAACTCCACTTACAAATTGAAAATCGAGAACTGTTGCCGCATTGAGATCTGTAGTGGTTAATTCGATACTGTGTTTTGTAGCCCTATTGTGTTCAACAACTCCCCTTCTCTTTTTTTGGTCTTGGCGATTTCTGTTTACGACCCAGTCTGGAAATTTAAAATAGATTGAAATTGTTTCCAACAAACTATCGGATACTTTTGTAACCTGCTGAAATTCTTTTTTAGAGTTGACAAACTTTCCTGATCTTCTGAAGGTGAACAAGCGATCTATTTCAGCTACAGATATTCCCAATTGAGCTGCTTTAGCATCGGAAATATAATTGGGATTGAATGGAAAAATTTTAGGTTTTCTAAGTGCCGACTCCATTGCTTTTACACTATCAATCTTTTTTTGAAAAGCAATAATCTCTGGCGAATCTGATGGAGGGATTTCTCCGGGATACCTATCAATTTGATAAGAAACTAGTTGAACGAAAAGGATCAAAAGTAGTAAAAATAAAATCCCATTCCTTTGGCTTTTTTCATACCAGAAATGGGATTTAAATAAATTCATTTGTAGTCGTTTATGCCTTACTCTCTTTGATCGCTTTCATGTATTTATTCAATTCTTCTTTCACTTTTGGTGCTAGAAGAATTAAACCAATCATATTGGGTACCATCATTGCAAAAACCATGGCATCTGAGAAACCAATTACAGAACCTAAACTTGCAGCAGCACCTATGACTACAAAGACACAGAAAATTACCTTGTAGGTATATTCCATTCTTTTTGATCTTCCAAATAAGAAGACCCATCCTTGAAAACCGTAATAAGACCAAGAAATCATAGAACTAAATGCAAATAATACAACTGCTACCGTTAGAACATATGGGAACCATGAAATTGCTGATTCAAATGCTCCTGAGGTTAATAAAATGGCTTGAGCATCATTTAATGTTGCATTTTCAGCAGCTACATTTCCTGTAATGATTAACACTAAGGCAGTCATAGTACACACCACTACTGTATCAATAAACGGTTCCAACAAAGCAACCATTCCTTCACTTGCAGCATATTTTGTTTTTACTGCAGAATGGGCTATGGATGCAGAACCAATCCCTGCTTCGTTTGAAAAAGCAGCTCTTCTAAATCCTTGTACCAATACTCCTACAGCACCCCCTGCAATTCCTTCTGGACTAAATGCGCCGTTAAAAATTTGACTAAAAGCTTCTCCAATCATGGTATAGTTAGAAAAAATCACAAACAAAGAAGCTGCAACATAAATTGCCACCATAAATGGAACGATCTTATCAGTGACTTTTGCAATTTTTTTGATTCCTCCAATAATTACAATCCCTACTAAAGTAGCCATTACCAATCCGAACAACCAGCCTTTACCATGCAAGATAGAAACTCCACCTAAGGGTGTTGTAATATTTTCAACCAATTGAAAAGCTTGATTCACCTGAAACATATTTCCACCACCAAAAGAACCTCCAATAACGAAAATAGCAAACAACACGGCTAAAAATTTACCTAATGTCTTGTTTTTCAACCCTTTTGTTAAGTAATACATTGGACCTCCATAAACAGTTCCATCAGCTTCAATATCTCTGTATTTTACCCCTAAGGTACATTCAACAAATTTGGAAGCCATTCCTAAGAAACCAGCAACAATCATCCAAAAAGTAGCTCCTGCCCCTCCTATTGAAACTGCAATCGCAACTCCAGCAATATTTCCTAAACCAACTGTTGCAGATAGAGCAGCTGTTAATGCTTGAAAGTGAGAAACCTCACCAGTATGACCTTCAATTCTAATTGTGTCAGGATTGTCCTCTTCATCCGTAAACTCTGATTTTGAGATTTCGACATTGTGATCTTCTCTACCTTCTAGACTGTCATACTTTCCTCGAACGATATTGATCGATGTAAAAAACCCTTTAAAATTGATGAAATTAAAATAAAATGTAAAATATAAAGCTCCCAAGATTAATGGAAACAATACCCAATAGATTTGAATTGTATCTGAAAAAGGTATTTGATAAAAAACAATATTCACAAACCAACCTGTTGCATTTCCAAAGGCTTCGTCGATTTGCTGATCCAATCCTTTTTCTTGTGCAAATGATACCATTGGTATTGCCAGTAATAGCAATGAAAGAATTCTTTTCTTCATAATTGATTTGATGAATTATTATAGTTAGTTAGTAAAAGTATTTTAAAAGTTGCAATATCATAAAAAAATGCCCTTTTGACAAGTTTTCCCTGTTAAATGTATTTATTCGTATGTTTTTCTTTGGGTGTTTACAAGTGATAACGAAAGGAATGCACTACTCTCTAAAAACCAATCACTCCATCTCATTATTTTTCTGAAGCAATCCACATGATACAAATTACCCCAATAATTTAGAATCCAATGAAATTAAAATCATCTTCATTAAAACAACTCTCTCAGTTTAATGATTTGTTCGGGTCTTCCTAACACGATTAAACTAGAACCTGAGATGAGTTTAATCCCTGCCTCAGGGTTGATAATATAATCCTTGTCTGGATTTCTAAAACCGATTACAGTACAGCCTGTTTCTCTTCTTAGATCCAAATCTAGAATTGTTTTATTAACATATATTTTAGGCAAATCGTCAACCGCGATCTCTTCCAAATTGGCCGTATTTTTCCCTTCTATTGTTAGTCGATCTACAAATTCAATAACATCTGGGGTCACTACTAGGGATGCCATGTGGTCACCACCTAATTTATCGGGCATAATTACATTGCTAGCTCCTGCAATTTTCAGCTTTGCGTAAGAGGATTCATTTGAAGCCCTACTAATAACAATGCAGGCTCCATTCAATTGTTTTGCAGTGAGTACCACAAATAAATTATCTGCGTCCGAAGGCAAGGCGGTAATTAAATTCGAAGCATTAAGAATCCCTGCTCTCAATAAAGTCTCATCCAAAGTTGCATCTCCTTCAATATGCAAAATGCCTTCTTTTTCCAAGAATGCCATTACCTCTTTATCCTTTTCTACAACAACAATTTGTTTGTTGTAATTGGTTAGCTTAAGAATTGCTTGTTTTCCATTTCTCCCAAAACCACAAACAATCGTGTGTCCCTTTAAATTATTAATCTGCTTTTCCACTTTTCTGTGTTTAAAATGTTCAAATAGTTTTCCACTGACCAAATATTCGGAAAAAGTGGAAACTGCATACCCAAAAACTGAGATGCTTGTAAGAATTAAAATTATGGTAAATATTTTCTCTTCAGGAGTAAAGGGTTTTACTTCCCCAAAACCAACTGTGGTAATCGTGATGACAGTCATATACAATGCATCTACAAAAGAATAGTTCGATAAAAGCATATAGCCCACGACTCCCGATAAAATAATGGAGAAGACCAAAAAGAGAATTTTGTTAATTCTAGATTCTAAAATACTCATAGCTTATAAATCAAAAACGGAATTTCGTTTTGTGTAAATCATGTCTTTTAACTTAAATAAAAAAGCCATCGTTAAGTATACTCCAAACGAAAGACCCACTGTAAAAAATGTGACGTAAATAAAAAATAAGCGCACATTGGTTGCTCTCATTCCAAGTCGATCTGCCAGCCTGGAAGAAACATGAAAGCCATTACGTTCTAAAACATGTCTTGTTGAATCGATCAATTTCATCTTTAAACTTTATATTCAAAGATACTATTTTAAACGAATTTGCTATTAGCATCACTGTTAAAAATGATTTGTAATGATTAACTTTGTGTTTTTATACAAATCTACACTTTTGAAAGACTAGGAATACCTAGAGGTTTACGGAGCAAGAGCTCATAATTTAAAGAATATTGACGTCAAAATTCCGCGAGAAAAACTGGTTGTAATTACCGGTTTAAGTGGAAGTGGAAAATCTTCTTTGGCTTTTGACACCATCTATGCTGAAGGTCAACGACGTTACATTGAAACTTTTTCGGCATATGCTCGGCAATTTTTAGGTGGATTGGAACGCCCCGATGTAGATAAAATTGACGGGCTATCACCTGTCATTTCTATTGAACAAAAAACAACCAACAAAAGTCCTCGCTCAACGGTAGGTACCATTACAGAAATTTACGATTTTTTACGACTCTTATATGCCCGAGCATCAGATGCTTACTCTTACAATACAGGTCAGAAAATGGTAAGCTACTCCGATGAACAAATAAAAGAACTTATTCTTAGCGATTTTGCGGATCAAAAGATTGCCATTTTAGCCCCACTCATCAAATCCCGAAAAGGTCACTACAGAGAACTCTTTGAGCAAATATCCAAACAAGGGTTTTTAAGAGTTCGTGTAGATGGCAAAATCCAAGAAATCGAAAAAGGCATGAAATTGGATCGATACAAAAATCACGACATTGAAGTGGTTATTGATCGATTGGTGGTTCAGGAAACTTCAGAAAAACGTTTAGAAGAAACCATTAAAACAGCTTTGTATTCTGGAGACAATATTTTAATGGTACTTGCCATTGGTGACAATCAACCACGCTATTTTAGTCGGGAGCTTATGTGCCCAATCTCAGGAATTGCCTATCCAAATCCAGAACCCAATTCCTTTTCTTTTAATTCTCCAAAAGGAGCTTGTGATACATGCAACGGCCTTGGAATTACACAAGAAATTAATCTTCAAAAAATCATCCCAGACACTGCTATTTCGATCAAATCGGGGGGAATTATACCACTTGGAGAACAAAAAAATAGCTGGATTTTCAAACAAATTGAAAATATTGCAGAACGCTATCAATTCAAAATCAACGACCCTATTCAAGCAATCCCAGAAGCTGCTATGGAAATTATTCTCAATGGTGGTCGTGAAACGTTTTCAATCACATCGAAAACTGCTGGAGTAACTCGAAATTATGAAATTGATTTTGAAGGAATTATCTCATTTATTGAAAATCAACATGAAAATGCAGAGAGTACTTCTATCAAACGCTGGGCAAAAAACTTTATGGATGAAGTTTCTTGTAAAACCTGCGAAGGAAAAAGGTTGAAAAAAGAAGCATTACACTTTAAAATTTCAGAAAAAAGCATCAGCGACTTAGTGCAAATGGACATTACGGAACTGGCACACTGGTTTCAAAACATTGAGAAAGATTTATCTAAAAAACAACTGGCAATTGGAAGCGAAATTCTGAAGGAAATTCGAACTCGAATTCAATTCCTACTCGATGTTGGCCTAGATTATCTGACTTTAGACAGGACCTCAAAATCACTTTCTGGAGGAGAAGCACAAAGAATCCGCTTAGCTACACAAATTGGATCACAATTGGTGGGTGTGCTATATATTTTAGATGAACCAAGCATCGGCCTGCATCAAAGAGACAACCAAAAACTAATTGATTCGTTAATCAAATTAAGAAATCTTGGAAATTCAGTTTTAGTCGTAGAACACGATAAAGACATGATTGAACATGCTGATTATGTGTTTGACATTGGTCCTGGAGCTGGGAAATATGGTGGGGAAATTGTTTCGCAAGGAACCTTCAAAGAACTCACCCAGCAAAGAACTCTTACCTCTGATTATTTAACAGGAAAAAGAGCAATCTCTGTTCCGAAAAAGCGAAGAGATGGAAATGGAAAAACCATCAAACTTTCAGGTGCATCTGGAAATAATTTAAAAAATGTGACGGTTGAATTCCCGCTAGGAAAAATGATTTGTGTTACTGGAGTTTCTGGAAGTGGAAAATCAACACTAATCAATGAAACCCTGTATCCAATTTTAAACGCACACATCTATAGAGGGGTTAAGAAACCCATGCCCTACAAAAAAATTGAAGGTCTGGAATACATAGACAAAGTTATCGATATCGATCAGTCACCTATTGGAAGGACACCCCGCTCCAATCCGGCTACTTATACCGGTACTTTCGGAGAAATCAGAAGCCTGTTTGCAAAAACACCAGAAGCGGCTATTAGAGGCTATAAGCCCGGGCGTTTCTCTTTTAATGTTACTGGTGGAAGATGTGAAACTTGTCAAGGTGGTGGTGTTCGCGTAATTGAAATGAATTTTTTACCCGATGTGCAAGTAGAATGTGAAACCTGTCAAGGAAAACGCTTCAATAGAGAAACACTTGAGATTCGATACAAAGGAAAGTCCATTTCTGATGTATTAAACATGACCATAGAAGATGCCACGAATTTCTTTGAAAATATTCCAAAAATTTACAGAAAACTGAAAACAATTCAAGATGTTGGTTTGGGATACATTACCCTTGGACAACAATCTACTACCCTCTCTGGTGGTGAAGCACAGCGTATCAAACTGGCTTCAGAGTTGTCTAAAAGAGATACTGGAAACACCTTCTACATATTAGACGAACCTACAACTGGACTTCATTTTGAAGACATAAGAGTTTTGATGGATGTGTTGAATAAATTGGCAAACAAAGGAAATACCGTCTTAATAATCGAACACAATTTGGATGTTGTCAAACTCGCAGACTATATCATCGATGTTGGAATGGAGGGTGGAAAAAAAGGAGGAACTATTTTATGTACAGGAACCCCAGAGGTAGTAGCCAAACATAAAAAGAGTTATACCGCCCAGTTTTTAAAAAAAGAATTACTTTAGTAAAGCTGTTTTCAAAAAAAACATACCCACAAAGGATAGAAAATTATGATGAATGACGACCGAAAAATCAAAGAAAAACTACAAACCAAAACTTGGAATGAAATAAAGACAAACGATTCTTGGGCCATTTTTAAGATCATGGCTGAATTTGTAGATGGGTATGAAAAACTTAGTAAAATTGGTCCTTCTGTTTCTATTTTTGGTTCTGCAAGAACCAAACCTGAAGATCCGTATTATATCTTGGCAGAAGAAATTGCATTTCAATTGACTCAAAATGGCTATGGTGTCATTACGGGTGGAGGTCCTGGAATTATGGAGGCTGGTAATAAAGGAGCCCAAAGAGGAAAAGGATCTTCTGTTGGTTTAAATATCGAACTGCCTTTTGAACAACATTACAATCCATGGATAGACAATGATAAAAATTTAGAATTCGATTATTTTTTTGTTAGAAAAGTAATGTTTGTCAAATACTCGCAGGGCTTTGTTGTCATGTAAGGTGGATTTGGAACACTCGACGAACTTTTTGAAGCAATCACCTTGATTCAGACTCATAAAATAGGTCGTTTTCCAATTATTTTGGTGGGAAGTAAATTTTGGGGAGGCTTGATGGATTGGATCAAAAGCACCTTATTAGAACAAGGAAACATTTCAGAAAAAGATCTAAAATTGTTTCGGGTAGTAGATACCGCTGACGAGGCTATTGACCACCTCAATAAATTCTATTCGAAGTACCAATTAAAACCGAACTTCTAATTATTTTTTAAAGCTATAGATGCAATCTTTCTCAATATTCGTTTTGTTATTTCTCTTGAGCTTCACTACCATCGCTCAACAAAATTCGATTGATATCAAAGCATCACTTGATGACTCTAAAGACCAGCTCAATATTCAGCAGAGGATAGTTTACTACAACAAATCTAACACCGAGTTGAAACGAATTTATTTACACAACTGGGCCAATAGTTTTAAGAACAGAAAAACAGCACTCTCCAAACGATTTATAGAAGCTTATCAAAAAAACTTATATTTTGCAAAAAAGGAAGACTTGGGTTTTACGGACATCAAAAACATCTCGGTCAACTTTGAAACTGCTCGCTTTCAAGAAATAAAAGATCAAATTGACATCTTAGAAATTACACTGAATTATCCGTTAAAACAAAACGACAGTGTGGTGATAAACGCTACCTACAGCGTTAAAATCCCCAATGCACAATTTACCAACTACGGAAAAACAAAGACAGGTTACCATCTTCGATATTGGTATTTGAATCCAGCTGTTTACACTACAGAATGGCAACTAATGAGCAATCTAAATACAGATGACCTCTACGAGATTCCTACAAATTACAGCATAGTGTTAGAGCTCCCAAAAGCCTATGCAATCAATAGCAACCTCTACAAATACACTACTAAGGGGAAAGCATATAATCAGTATTATTTTACAGGAAAACAAAAAATTGATGTGGTCCTCAGTATTGAAAAAATTGATCGATTCAGAGTTTACAAAACAAAAAATGTAGCCATTCATACAGACATTTTAGAAAAAGAAACTGACTATGCCCTTGCTACAAATTTGCTTAACAAAGAGCTCGCTTTTTTAGAAAAATATCTCGGTCCCTATCCTCACAAAGAAATTTTCCTTGACAAAGTCGCACAAAAAAAAGACCCCATATACGGCTTAAGTCAGTTACCCGATTTTATTCGTCCTTTTTCCGACACCTTCAAAACTGATCTTACCTTATTTAAAATTTTAACCAAAAAATATATTGAAAACACCCTAATAGTTAATAAGCGAAAAGAATATTGGATTACTGACGGCCTTCAGAGTTATTTAATGATGGAATATGTAGATACCTTTTATCCAGAAGTAAAACTTTTAGGATCTACCTCAAACGCTTGGTTTTTAAAAAACTACAATATTTCAAAATTAGCCTTTAATGACAAATACCCTTTCATTTATGAACTAAGTGCGCGTAGTTTTTTGGACCAACCCTTAACAACGAGTGCAGATTCACTTTCCAATTTTAATCGGATAATCGTAAATAAATACAAGGCAGGACTAGGTTTTAGATATCTCAATGGCTTTTTAGGAGATTCAATTTTAAATACCTCAATCAAAGAATTTTATCAGCAGAAAAAGTTACTCCAAGTAGCTACAAATGATTTTAAAGAAATCATCACTCAGAAAACAACAAAGGATCTCAACTGGTTTTTTGGAGACTATATTCAAACCAATAAAAAAATAGATTACACCATCAAAAAAGCAGAAGTTGTTGGTGACAGTGTGCAAATTACACTCAAAAACAAACGAAATATTACAGTCCCGGTGGCTTTATACGCTTTGAAAAACAAAGAGGTTAGTTTTAAAAAATGGTACTCAGATATTGATAGCACAAAAACAATCACATTGAAAAATGAAGACTATGAATCCTTTTCTTTGAATTATGAGAAGCAATATCCTGAACACAATACAGCAGACAACCAAAAAAACTTACAAAAGAAACTTTTTAGCAAACCTCTAAAATTTTCATTTATCAAAGATATTGCAGATCCTCATTCCTATCAAATATTTTATCAGCCCAATTTCGACTTTAACTTTTATGACGGTTTTATTTTGGGGCTAAAACTGGATAACAAACCTATTGTTAAAAGAAATTTAGAACTAACTTTAAAACCTTCTTATGCGTTCAAAAGTCAATCGATAACCGGAAGTTTTTTGTTAAAATACAATCAGTATTTTGAAGATACTAAGATTTATAAAATCGCATATGGAATATTTGGAAGCACACAACATTACACCGAAAATTTATCTTATAATGCCTTCAGTCCATATATCAATATCCTTTTCAAAAGAAAATCATTAAGAGCGGTAAGTTCAGAGTCTCTCTCTGCGAAACTGATCAACATCCACCAAGAGACTGCAGCAAACCAACCCTTAAAGAAACAAAATTCCTACAGTGTTTTTAGCCTTAGTTATCAATATGCCAATCCCGACATTATCGATGATTTTAGATATCGAATAAGTACAGAAGCTGCGGAAGATTTTTCCAAACTTTCTTTCGACTTGAGGTATCGGACCCTTACCTCAAAGGACACTCAATTAGATTTTAGAGTTTTTGCAGGTACATTTCTAAACAATTCGACAACTGGTGATTTTTTTAGTTTTGGATTGGACAGACCCAACGATTATCTATTCGAACTCAATTACTTTGGAAGATCGGAAAGTACTGGTTTTTTTAGTCAGCAATTCATCATCACCGAAGGAGGATTTAAATCAGTTTTACCGACAAGATTTGCAAATCAATTTTTATTTTCTTCCCATTCAAGTGTTGGGTTATGGAAATGGATAGAAGCCTATAACGGAGTTGCTTTTTTAAAGAACAAAGGAGAGCGTTTGTATTTTGCTTATGAGAACGGAGTCCGCTTTAATTTTATTCATAACATCTTAGAAGTTTATTTTCCATTATACTCAAACAATGGCTGGGAAATTTCTCAAAAAACATATGCCTCAAAAATCAGATTTACAGTATCAGCTGACATTCAATCGATATATAATTTTTTTAGACGTGGATTTTTATGATATTCTCATATAAATTAGTATTGTCATCAAAAAAATTCAATATTATTCTTATAATAAGATAAGTTTTTAAATTTAATTTAGAAGCAGTACTTTTGTAAAACTTTAAAAATCGTTTATGACAAACACGGCTACACTACAAAAACAAAACATTTCCTTTGAAGATTTCAAAAAAGAAGTCTTACACGATTACAAAATCGCAAGAATTAGTCGGGAATGTAGTTTATTAGGTAGACGTGAAGTACTTACTGGTAAAGCCAAGTTTGGAATTTTTGGAGATGGAAAAGAGGTTCCACAATTGGCTCTTGCAAAGGCCTTTAAAGATGGTGATTTTCGATCGGGATATTATCGAGATCAAACCTTTATGATGTCGATTGGCGAACTCAATGCACAACAGTTTTTTGCAGGTTTGTATGCACATACAGATATTGAGGTAGAACCCATGTCGGCCGGAAGACAAATGGGAGGCCATTTTGCAACCCATAGTTTGCATGAAGATGGTTCTTGGAAAAACCTTACTCAACAAAAAAATTCCTCTTCAGATATTTCTCCTACCGCAGCTCAAATGCCCCGTCTATTAGGTTTGGCTCAAGCATCAAAAATTTACAGAAATGTTCCTATTTTAAAAAATAGTCCAAATTTTTCGAACAATGGAAATGAAGTTGCTTGGGGAACCATTGGAAATGCAAGTACCAGTGAAGGAGTCTTTTTTGAAACTATCAATGCTGCAGGAGTCCTTCAAGTACCGATGGTAATGAGTGTTTGGGATGACGAGTATGGAATTTCTGTTCACGCCAAACATCAAACCACCAAAGAAAATATTTCAGAAATTTTAAAAGGATTCCAACGTGATGAACATCATGACGGATATGAGATATTGATAGTAAACGGATGGGATTATGTACAATTGGTAGAGGTCTATCAAAAAGCTGGAGAAATTGCTCGAACCACACATGTTCCTGTTTTGATTCATGTAAAAGAATTGACACAGCCTCAAGGACATTCAACATCGGGCTCTCACGAGCGATACAAAGATCTTGAGCGTTTGCAATGGGAAAAGGAATTTGACTGTATCGTTAAAATGCGAGAATGGATTTTAAATTTCGAACTCAAAACACCTGATGGGGAACTCTTGAAGTTTATAGATTCTGAAGAAGAATTAATCCTTATTGATCGTGATGCTAAAAAAGAAGTAGCAAATGCCAAAAGAGTGGCATGGAATAACTGTCTCAATGAAATAAAAGCAGAACGAAAAAATGCCCTTCAACTTTTGAACAATGTAGCTCAAATAAGTAGCAACAAAACGTTTATTTTAAAATACAAAAACGATTTGTCAGATATTGTAGAACCCATTCGAAAAGATATTTTAGTTGCACTTCGTAAAAGTTTGCGGCTTTTAAAAGATGAAGAATTTACAGCAAAAATAGAGCTGCAACAATTTATCAAGAGCTATTCGAGTACCATACAAGAAAAATACTCTTCGCATTTAACAAGCGAAACAGCACTTTCAGTTTTAAAAATTCAACCAGAACTCCCTAATTATTCTCAAGAAAAAAACCTAGTAGACGGTCGTATTATTATGCGCGATAACTTTGAGGTGCTTTTGAAAAAACATCCTGAATTGTTAATCTTTGGTGAAGACGCAGGATTTATTGGCGATGTAAATCAAGGACTAGAAGGCTTGCAAGCAAAGTTTGGAGAGCTTCGAGTTTCTGATACTGGAATTCGAGAAGCTACAATTATTGGTCAAGGAATTGGAATGGCTATGCGAGGGTTAAGACCCATCGCAGAAATTCAATATTTAGACTATTTATTGTATGCTTTGCAAATTATGAGTGATGATCTAGCTACTTTACTATACCGAACCCATGGGAAGCAAAAAGCGCCATTGATTATTAGAACGAGAGGGCATCGTCTGGAAGGTATTTGGCATGCGGGTTCTCCAATGGGAGGAATTATTAATAATGTTCGCGGAATTCATGTATTGGTTCCAAGAAATATGACCAAAGCAGCTGGTTTTTACAATACACTACTAGAAGGGGACGAACCCGCCTTGGTAATTGAATGTTTGAACGGATACCGTTTAAAAGAAGAGATGCCAGTAAACTTAGGAAGCTACAAAACTCAAATTGGAGTAGTAGAAACAATTCAAAAAGGAGAAGACATGACGGTCATTTCGTACGGATCTACACTAAGAATTGTAGAAGAAGCCGCAAGAGATTTGGCACATGTGGGGATTCAGATTGAAATTATTGACGCACAGTCTTTACTCCCGTTTGATGTCAATCACGAGACCGTAAAATCACTTGCAAAAACAAATAGATTGTTGGTTGTAGATGAAGATGTTCCTGGAGGAGCCTCGGCATATTTATTACAAGAAATTTTAGAAAATCAAAACGGATATCAACACTTAGACAGCAAACCTGCTACCTTGACCGCTAAAGCCCACAGACCTGCTTATGGAACTGACGGAGATTATTTCTCGAAACCTTCTGCTGAGGATGTTTTTGAAAAAGTCTATGAAATGATGAATGAAGTTGACCCCCAAAAATTCAAAAGCTTATTTTAAAAATATGTTAAAAGTTCAAACAGGAATGTCTGAACTTTTTTTACAGACCCCCTATTGCAACATCCATCCAAGCAACTCTGTCATTGACCCAATCGATTAGATATTCTCGTTCTTCGTTATAAGTGTTTCCTATAAAATTATTCGGCCAAACATATTCTCCCAAAACAGGCCATCTTTCGAAGTTATTTTGAATTCCCCCAGACAAAGTCAATATTTCTGTATAGGTGTCAATTTTTTGTAAGATTGCAGCATTCGAAAAAACGCCACTTCGTAATTCAGACCAACGCAATTTTAATTCAGAGACAAATGCAGGATCCTCCATTAGCCGTTCCCACCAGAATGGAATTAGCCAAAAATCTCCTGAACAGCGTTCATTAAACTTATAGGTCCATACATCAGTAGCATTCCCACTGCAATAATTAACATTTCCAAAGGCCAAATTAAAATCCCAAATTGGCCCCATTTTTAGTTTTTCGTTTTTGTCTTTAGTCAACCAAGTACTTAATCGGTATCCGTCTACATTGTTAGAGAGTTCATTCAATAAAAAAAATTCAATAAAACTTTGAGTATCAATATATGCTGCGTAACCCGTTGTAGGATCTGCAAAATTATCACCTGCTAATGCATTCTCAAAAGAAGCCATATAATTACTTATATAGCCCCTTTGTTCGGCAGTAATGTCCTCTTCTTTAGGTGTATCGTATAAAAAATTAATTGTTTGTCCATTCGTTGCGTTGGTCGGGGCGTAAGCTGAAGGAATTGAATTGTAGGTTGTATACAACATTTCATCCATACCCCCTGCTTTATCTACTTTCAAAATGTAGCCACCAGTAAGGTCTTCTCCAGTATTTTCATCCGCTTTGAGTTTATTAATATCGATGCGATTTTTATCTCGTTTCAGTTTTTCCAACAACACATAAACTCCATTATAATTGTCATTAATAGTAACCTCTACAAATTTTGCTCTACTGGCATAGCGATCTATATCACGGGATAGGTCGTACATCAATACATTTCGCATCAATGATTTATCACTATAAGGAGCATAAAGAATCCAATCTTCTTCCTCTGGAAAACCGAGTAAAGAAACATTTAGATCTTCATTCGCAGCATCTCTAGTTTCCAACCCAAACTGTTTTTTTGGAAACATCTGAGAAGAAGAACCTCGAATTTCAATTCCAATTGCACCATCATAATCGACCACATCATTTACTGAAATAATCATTTGAGCGTCTACTTTGGGCTCATCAACAATTTCGGCGCCATTGGTTTGAATATAAACTTGTGGAAGTTTGTTTTCAGGAAGTAATACAATCGGTTCCTCAGCTGGGAGTTCTTCAAGCTGAAGACTTACTTCTTTTTGGCAAGAAAAAAAGACAACTAAAAGAGAAAGAATACAAATATTTTTTAGAAAATTCATTGTGTGGGGATTATTTAACAATGTAAATATAACAGAAAAAAACTAAAATTGATTTTTAAGATTGCTCTGTTTAACAGAATTTACTTTTTTAGAATATAATTTCCAATCGCACAGTCTAAACATCGCTTGGGAGCGCAATAACAATTTTTTAGCTCCAACAAAGCTTGAGTCTCAAAAGCTGATTGAGAAGAAATCCCTAGCTCTTCAAACTTGGAAATAATCGAATTCTTTTCGGGGTCTACCTGATTCAGAATTTCTAAAATTGAGGACGTATTTACAATCCCACGTTGTTTTTCAAATACAAATTTCAGGGGAATAATAGTGTTGATCAATAACAAATCAACAAAGGGTTTTGTCAATTTTTTAGGAGACTTTTTCGAAGGTGTGTCAAAGGTGTAGTGACTCTGCCAAAATGCTGAAATAGAAACCGAAAAAAAAGTATAAAAATCTTCAATCTTAGATAGCTGCATCAAATTGGAAAACAAATTATGATGCAAATGATACAGAGAGGCCAATTGCGCGATTCGGATGGTCGGAAAATTGTTTGGGCGCATTCTAAAAAAAGAAAACTGATGTTTCGAAATTGACTGTAAATTGTATTTGTGTCGCAAATAGGCATATTCTTTTTTCATACAAATGAATTCAGCTTCTTGAAGTTCATCTTCCAAAAAACCCGCTTGACCAAACAATAGAGCCATTAATTGTGATTCTTCTGTTCGGACTTTCCGAATGATTGAAAAATCAATTGATCTTGAAAGCTGTAAAAAAGCATCTCCATTAATTTTCAATCCAAAATTCTTTGCCAATAGTTGAAATAGCACCGCTTCAAAATCATTGTTTTGATCCTCTAATAATTGGTGAATTAACAATGATTTTCGTTCCAAGCGCTCAAAAAATAATCGTTCTTTCCAATTTGAAAAAGTAAACGTATCCACCTGCTGTATTTGATCTCCACATGGAATCCAGTTGGAATGTGAATTTGCTAATTTTTGATATTGTTGAATTAGGCTTGGAGCTATCAAGTCTTTCATAACTAGGGTAGGTAACGACTGATTCCCTCTCAAAAACACCTCCACGTCATGCTCAAAAACAACATGTAAAATGGTTGCGTCATAATTAGCATCCTTCTCATGATGATGTGCATACCAATCCGAGGACTTTAAATGGATTTCAACATTTCCAGCCCAGATTTGGTTGTCAATTTCAATAGAAGCGTTCAGGAAATCGGGTCCAGCATTTGTATTGTGAGTTCCCGATTTTAAGATATGAATAGCTTCTCCTTTAGTGGTTGCTAAATTTTCTTTATGAAATAATTTATACATCCACACATAATGTAAAAAATCTTCTTTCATCACTTTTATTTCTATAGGTTAAAGTACAAAAAAATAAAAAGACTTTATTGATGTTTGCATCAATTTTTACAATTATAAAGGGTAACTACCAGTAATATTAAGCTTATTTTTGCATAAAAACATAAAGAAATGAATACCATAGAAAGCTTAGAATGGCGCTACGCTACAAAGAAATTTGACGACAGCAAACAACTATCAATTACCCAAATAAACACCCTAAAAGAAGCCTTTAATTTAACTGCTACTTCTTATGGTTTACAACCTATCAAATTAATTGTCATTCAGAATAAAGCGTTGCAAGAAAAACTAGTATCAGCCTCTTGGAACCAACAACAGATTGTGCAAGCTTCTCATGTTTTGGTCATTTGTGTTCAAAGCGAATTCACTTCAAAAGACGTGAATAATTATTTTACACTGTTGAAAAAAATTCGAAATACTCCCGACGAAATACTCAACCCCTTTAAAGAGTTTTTAGTTGCTGAAATGGATAAAAAATCGATTCAAGAAATTGAAATATGGAATAAAAATCAAGCGTATTTAGCCTTGGGGAATCTTCTTACAGTTTGTGCAATCGAGAAAATTGATGCCTGCCCAATGGAAGGTTTTGTTCCAGAACAATATGACGAAATTTTAGGTTTACAATCACAAAACTTAAAATCTACATTGGTATTACCAGTTGGTTTTAGAGCCGAAGATGATTATATGAAAGATCTCGCAAAAGTTCGCAAGGATCTTCAGGACTCTGTCATCGAAATTTCGTAAATTTAAAAAATAGATCTTCATTCAATATTTATGAATACAGCTGTCAGAAATCAAGAACCGAAAGAAGTTTGGAATCATTTTGCCGATTTAAATGCCGTACCACGTCCTTCTAAAAAAGAAGAACGAGTGATTGCATTTATGGTCGCATTTGGAAAGAAATTGAACTTAAAAACAATTGTTGACTCGGTTGGTAATGTCATCATTACGAAACCTGCTACAAAAGGTTTTGAAGATAGAAAGACTGTTGTAATGCAAAGCCATTTGGATATGGTGCATCAAAAAAACACAGAAACTGTTTTTGATTTTGATTCTCAAGGAATTGAGATGCTTGTTGAAGGAGACTGGATCACTGCAAATGGAACAACTTTAGGAGCCGACAACGGTTTAGGAGTTGCTGCAATCATGGCTGTTTTGTCTTCCAAAAGCATTGAACATCCTCATTTAGAAGCCTTATTCACCATCGATGAAGAAACGGGAATGACAGGTGCAATGGGTTTAAAAGGAGGTCTTTTGGAAGGAACTATTTTATTAAATCTCGACACCGAAGAAGATGATGAAATTGGGATGGGTTGTGCAGGTGGAGTTGACATTACCGCCAGAAGAACCTATACTGAAGAGGAAATACCAAGCAATTCATCAGGATATTCAATTACCGTAAAAGGATTGAACGGAGGACATTCTGGAATGGAAATTCACAAGGGTTTAGGTAATGCAAATAAAATCATGAACCGCGTATTGTTTGATGGTTTCACCAACTACGGTTTGAGAATTTCTGAAATAAATGGAGGGAGTTTGCGAAATGCAATTCCAAGAGAAAGTACTGCTATCGTAAGCGTAGAAAATGCTTCTAAAGAAGCTTTCCTTTTTGAAACCAAGGCACTTATCAACAATATCAAAGAAGAGTTTTCAACAATTGAACCGAATTTGTCTATTGAAATTAACTCTATTTCACTTCCTAAAAAAGTAATGGACATAGCTGTTCAAGAAAGCTTTATAAAATCGATATACGCTGGATTCAATGGGGTATATCGAATGAGTCCAGACATTAAAGATTTGGTAGAAACCTCCAACAATATTGCAAGAGTGATTGTAAAAGAAGGTGCTATTAAAGTTGGCTGTCTGACAAGATCTTCGTCTGAAACCAACAGAACCGATTTGGCAAACTCCTTACGTTCCTCGTTTGAATTAGCGGGTTTTGAAGTAGCATTCTCTGGAGAATATCCAGGATGGCAACCAAATGTTGACTCAGAAATCTTAAAAATAGTTGCAGCACTTTATGAAAATCTACATGGCGAAAAGGCACGTGTCGCAGCTTGTCACGCAGGTTTGGAATGTGGGATTTTAGGTCAGAACTACCCCAGCATGGATATGGTTTCTTTTGGACCAACCATCCTTGGAGCTCACTCTCCCGATGAACGAGCGAGCATTTCATCAACTCAAAAATTTTGGAAATTTTTAAAAGAAATTTTAAAAAATATTCCTAAAAAATAATTACATATTTAAACAATCATAAGAAACAATACCAATAAAATACCTTAATCCATTAAAAAACAGTACTTTATAATTTTAATACGTTTTTAACATCTTAAACATTAAAAAAAAAGAATATATTGTATTTTTACTTTTCAAAAAAAAGACAATTTAATGGGTAAAATAATTGCAATCGCAAATCAAAAAGGAGGGGTTGGTAAAACTACTACAAGTATAAACTTGGCTGCTTCTTTGGGCGTGTTAGAAAAAAAGTTTTACTTATTGATGCAGATCCACAAGCAAATGCTTCCTCAGGACTGGGAATTGATGTCGACAGCGTTGAGTTTGGCACCTATCAAGTTTTAGAACACACAATTTCTGCAGAAAACGCAATTATTAAAACTACAACACCCAATTTAGATATTATCCCAGCTCATATCGACTTGGTAGCCATAGAGATTGAATTAGTAGACAAACAAGATCGAGAACACATGCTTAAAAAAGCATTGGTTCCTTTGAAAGAAAAATACGATTATATCATCATTGATTGTGCACCTTCATTGGGGTTAATTACACTCAATTCCTTAGTCGCTGCCGATTCAGTCATCATACCAATCCAATGCGAATACTTTGCTCTTGAAGGTTTAGGAAAATTGTTGAATACAGTCAAAAGTATACAAAACATTCACAATGCAGATCTAGAAATAGAAGGCTTATTATTGACCATGTTTGATTCTCGTTTACGATTGTCTAATCAAGTTGTTGATGAAGTTAGAAAGCACTTTTCGATTATGGTTTTTGATACCATCATTAGAAGAAATGTACGTTTGAGTGAAGCACCAAGTTACGGGGAAAGTATTATTGCCTATGACGCCACTAGCAAGGGTGCCGTAAATTACTTAAATTTGGCACACGAATTGATTAAAAAAATCGATAAATGGCGAAAGCAACAAAGAAACAAGCATTGGGAAGAGGCCTTTCGGCCTTGCTAAGTGAATCCTCACATATTGTATCAGCATCCGACAAAAATGCAGACAAGCTTGTAGGTAGTATAATTGAAATCGATCTCAATTTAATTGAGGTTAACCCCTTTCAACCTAGAACCTATTTTGACGAGGAATCCTTGGAGGAACTAGGAAATTCTATTAAAGAATTGGGAGTAATTCAACCCATTACCGTTCGTAAACTCGAAGGAAATAAATTTCAATTGGTCTCAGGTGAAAGACGTTTTCGAGCATCAAAATTAATAGGAAACAGTTCTATACCCGCATACATTCGACTTGCCAATGACCAAGAAATGCTTGAAATGGCTTTGGTTGAAAACATACAACGTAAAAATTTAGACCCAATAGAGGTTGCCCTTTCCTACCAGCGTTTGATTGACGAAATTCAATTAACACAAGAAGAGTTGAGCACCAGAGTTGGTAAAAAGCGTTCTACCGTAACAAACTATTTACGATTGCTCAAATTAGATCCAATATTACAAACTGGCATGCGGGATGGTTTTATTTCTATGGGACATGGTAGAGCTATCATCAATGTTGAAGACGTACAAGATCAATTGCAAATTTACGAGCAAATTATTCGTGAAAAATTATCGGTTCGACAGACAGAAGAATTGGTGAAAAATTTCAAAAAACCTGTCAAAACCTCTTCAAAAAAGAAAGAAATACCAAAATTCATTAAAGATCATCTTCAAGAAATCAACACATTTTTTGGAAATCCAGTAGCGATTAGTGTTGGAGCAAACGGGAAAGGAAAATTGACAATTCCATTTCATTCTGAGGAAGATTTTAACAGAATCAAAAAATTATTAAAATAGTGATTCTAAAAAAGTCGGTCTTTTCATGCTTACTTGTTATCATGATAACAAATTCTCTTTTTGCCCAAAAAGATTCTACTGCTGTGAAAGATGTGATAGTGAATGAATCTTTATTTATCCCCGAAGGTATCTACAACCCTTTGTCACCATCAAGAGCCGCATTTTATGCTGCTATCTTACTAGGAATGGGACAGGTATACAATAAAAAATACTGGAGAGCTCCGATAGTATGGGCTGTTTTAGGTGGAACGACCTATCTTTATATAGACAACAACAATCTTTACCAAAAATACAGAACAGCATATCGAATTCGAAAAGCAGGTCTGCAGGACGAATTCACTCTAGACGATGGGACTGTTTTAATTTCTGAAACAGGTTTAGAAAGTGCCCAAAAAGTATTGCGAGAAAACAGAGACATGGCACTTTTAACAACTATTTTAGCCTATGTCTTACAAATTGTAGAAGCAAGTGTCACAGCTCATCTACTCCAATTTAACACTGATGATAATTTATCCTTCAAGCCTTCATTAATTCCAGACAATATGAATTTTGCCAATACGGCTGTAGGATTTACTTTAAAATACGACTTTTAATTATGAAAATTGCTTTATTAGGATATGGTAGAATGGGAAAAGAGATTGAAAAAATCGCTATTTCTCGGGGTCATGAAATCGTTATCAAAAGTGAAGGTATCGAAGCCTATGACATTACGATGGCAGACGCTGCTATTGACTTTAGCATACCAGACTCAGCGTTTAAAAATATATCAAATTGTATACAACATCAAGTTCCAGTAGTTTCTGGAACCACGGGCTGGCTCGAAAAATATGCAGATGCAGTGGCTCTTTGCCATGAAAATAAAGGCGCTTTTATCTATGCTTCAAACTTTAGCTTAGGCGTCAATATTTTCTTTGAACTCAATAATCAATTGGCAAAAATGATGCGTCAATTAAAAGACTATTCTGTATCCATCGAAGAAATACATCACACACAAAAGTTAGATGCCCCCAGTGGAACAGCAATCACACTGGCAGAAGGAATTCTTGAAAATTCTGACTTTTCTCAATGGGAGTTAGACCAAGCAACTACCAAGGATAACTTACCCATCTATGCAAAAAGAATTGCTGATGTACCAGGTACACATACCGTATCCTACACCTCAGAAGTTGATGAAATTCATATCAATCATACAGCAAAAAACAGACAGGGGTTTGCCTTGGGTGCAGTAATTGCAGCAGAATGGCTTCTGAATAAAACAGGTGTCTACTCGATGAGAGATGTGTTAAATATTGTTTAAACCAGTAACATTTTCTAACAACGAACGCCTAATTAAAACGAAAACAAACTCTTTATTCGTAAAGACCAAACAACATACCGATGACATTTACACAATGGTTGCTATTCTTTCTTACAATTCAATTAATCCACTTCTTAGGAACATGGAAACTATATGTAAAAGCAGGTAGAAAACCTTGGGAAGCAATTGTACCCATTTATAACGGAATTGTATTGATGCAAATCATTAATCGTCCAAAATGGTGGGTCATTTTATTATTTATTCCTGTCGTAAATTTATTAATGTTTCCAGTCATCTGGATTGAAACCATCCGAACTTTTGGTTATTATAAAAAAATCGATTCTCTTTTAGTAATCTTAACTTTTGGCCTTTATATCTTTTATGTCAACTTCAATCCCAATCCAAACTACAATGCAGGAAGAAGCATAAAGCCTCAATCAGAATTAGGCGAATGGATTAGCTCTATTACCTTTGCAATTGTTGCTGCAACGTTGGTGCACACCTATTTTATGCAACCTTTTACCATTCCCAGTTCTTCTCTAGAAAAGTCATTATTAATTGGCGATTTCTTGTTTGTGAGTAAGTTTCATTATGGGGCACGAATTCCTTCTACCGTAATTGCAGCACCCATGGTTCACGACACCATCCCGGTTCCATTTACTGGAAAAAACTTTGGCTCATACCTTAGCAAACCACAATTACCGCCCTTAAGATTTGGGGTTCCAAAAAATAAAAAATAATGATATTGTGTGTTTTAACTGGCCTGCAGATTCTTTAAAGACCATGTGGGGAGATACCTCTGGTGAGTTTACCTACAAGCCCGTAGACAAAAAAACCAACTATGTAAAACGTTGTGTGGCCATTGCTGGAGATACTTTGGAAATTCGCAATGGAACAGTCTATCTCAATGGGAAAAAAAATATCTTACCCTACCGAGCAAAAATACAATTTAAGCACATCATCTATTCCTCAAAAGGAATTAGCACCAACAAAATACTTCGATATACAGGAAAAGAATTTGAACGAAAATTCACGATTACTTTCAAGAATCAGGAGGAATACCAAAGCATCGTACGTCATATCACAAGCTTAAATCTTGTACAAGGAAATACCTACGAATTGACCACAAACAGTTACGATAACTTTAAAAAAGTAACTGATCAGTACAGATCAGAAATTACCGAGGTGAAAACCAATAAAAGAGTTACCAATCTAACCCTTTCATTGGCAGAAAAAATCAGAAAGGACTCTGAAGTTGATAGCGTTGTACAAATAGTACACGAAGCAGACAATGCAATATTTCCACATATTGCCAGCAATCAATGGAGCCAAGACAATATGGGACCTATCTATGTTCCAAAGAAAGGAGTGACTGTAACGATCAATAGTGCCAACCTTCCCTACTACCGACAAATCATTGAATTGTATGAAAACAATAATTTAGTGGTCAATAATGAGGATATTTACATCAATGGGAAAAGTGCAACGGAGTATACGTTTCAACAAGATTATTATTGGTTGATGGGAGATAATCGACACAATTCTTTAGACTCTCGTTATTGGGGATTTGTTCCTTTCGATCACGTTTTGGGAAAACCCGTAATGGTTTGGTTTAGTTGGGATGCAGATGCCCCCACTTTAATGGCAAAAATCAAATCGATTCGTTGGGACAGAATGTTTACCACAGTGGGTGGTGAAGGAGAGCCTGTATCCTATAGGTATGTCGTATTTGCTTTGATAATCGCTTACATCGGATATCAAATCTTTAAGAAAAAGAAAACGGAATAATGGGAATATTTGTCCCCAGCTACTTTGCACCTATTTTTCAGTTTTCTCAGATGTACCAATCCGATGAAATCATCTTTGAAGTAGAAGATAATTATCAAAAACAAAGTTACCGAAACAGGTGTTATATTTATGGTGCTAACGGGAAACAAATGTTAAACATTCCCGTAAAAAAAAACAATTCAGAAGGAAAGCAAAAAACCAAAGACACACGGATAGAAAATAGTGTAAAATGGCAAGACCAACATTTCAAATCACTAAAAGCTTCTTACAATTGCTCTCCATTTTTTGAATTTTATGAAGACGATTTGCAAGCACTTTTTAGGAAGAAATATTCCTTTTTGAACGATATCAACAATGATTGTTTTTTGTTTTTTAACGAAGCACTCCAACTTGACCTCTCATATTCGAAAACATTAAGCTACCTGCCTACCTATAAAGAAAATGACTTTCGACACCTTGCCGATACAAAGCAAACCCACACCACACAAACGTTAAAGTACATTCAGGTCTTTGAAGACAAGCACGGATTTATCCCAAATTTATCCATGTTGGATTTACTTTTTATGGAAGGTCCAAATGCAATAAGTTTTTTATAGTTTTTTTAATTTTTTTGTATTAAATTTGAAAAAAATAATTACTTACTGATAACTACCCAAACAGAAGTACAATAATACTTCGAAACAAATCAGAAGTTTTTTTTATAATTATAGTTTAATGTTTGAATCTATAATGCAAAAAAAAATATTGTGTCCCCAACACAAAAAACTAATGGTTAATATACCGTAGTAACAATAAGTAATATTTTTATAATGTAAATTTCGGCACGTGATCGTTTAGTCAAAAAAAGATATTTCTTCTTTTTTTTATTTCAGACACTTGAAGCTGGAATTGTTATAAATTTTTAACCATATGGATTTTTTAATTGAATTAATTTCGGAAAACAACAAATTACCTTTAAAAACGATAAATAATTTGAATAAATTATTTACTGTAAGAACTGCAAAAAAAAGAAGAATTCTAACTAGGAGAGGTGAAACACCCGAAGAATTTTTTATTATTAAACAAGGAGTTGTTCGCTCTTATTTCCATGACAAAAAAGGGAGACAAGTCATTCAATCACTTTACGGAGCTAATAGTGCTACCGGTGATTTTTCAGCTTTAATTGAAAACAGACCTTCCAAGATTACTTATGATTGCCTTACCGATTGTGAAATGTATGTTGCAGATTTTGTTGAGTTTAAAAAACTTTTAAAGAAAGATGCTCATCTTAATGCATATTATCACAAAATATTAGAAGCTTCATTTGTTAATATGGAGGAAAGAATTTACGAACTTTCAATGTTGGATGCTACTGAGCTTTACTTAAAAATTAGAAAAGATCTACCTGAAATTGAAAAGCAAATTGCGCAATATCATATTGCTTCTTATTTGAATATTACACCAATACAATTGAGTAGAGTTCGAAGAAGTTTGAACATCAAGAAAAAAGGAATTTAATATCCCCTTTTTTCAATCTCAAAAACTATAATTTTACAGCTCTGAATTTGTTCCGTCTGTAAATGATACAAAAAGACTTATTCGTAAGTCTTTTTTGCTTTTAAAAAATGATCTTCAAAAACCTACTTCATTACGGATTGCACTTTGTAGCACCTTTGCTAATCTCTTATTGCTTTTTCAATAAAAGGTGGCAAAGAGTCTACCTAGTTTTCTTACTATCGATGTTTATCGATTTAGATCACGTACTCGCAACTCCCATTTTTGACAAAAACAGGTGCAGCATTAGTTTCCATCCACTACACACCTATTATGCAATTGGAATTTATGCTTTTGGTCTCTTGTTCAGAAAGACTCGGATTTTAGCCATTGCTTTGGTGTTGCACATGATTGCAGATGCTCTTGATTGCTATTTATAGTATCTTTTAAGGAGTCGATCGAACTCTGGAGAGATGTGTAATTTAAATGTTAGAAAAAGAAACACAGCCACTATCAAAATACTTTTTAAGAAAATATTAATAATTGGATGGATAGGAAAATCCCAAACATAGATATGATCCACCTGAAAGTCCCAACTATTGAAGAAAAGGTATAGAATTGCAATAATAAAGATTAAGAGGAGTGACTTATTGGTAAAAGGAGTCATCGAAAATTTAAGTTTTACGAAAAACAACTTAAAGGTGTTTGCTGTAAAAATCACGATAAGAGTCGCCAATGCCAATCCGTTTGTGCCCATATCCAATTCATAATAAAAAAGTTTATTTAAAAAATAAACAGAAATTGCCATACTAAGACTGATAGGCAATGTTATTCGGTAAAACTTTGAATTATTGATGATCGCTCCATTATTTCCTAAAAACCCGTTATATAACTTGAGTAATGAAATCATCAAAACCACCAATACTCCTCCTGAATATTCTTTGGGTAACAAACGAAACAATTGATCAATATTTGCGTTAATCAACACAAAAAACAGACCACTAATCAAGAGTAAATTCAGAGAACTCTTTTTGTATAGCGATGCAACCTCAATGTGATCTTCTTCATTTAAAGTTTTTGAAGTTAAAGGTTGTAAGATGTTTAACATTGCCCTACTAGGCGCTTCAATAAAAGATCCAATAAACACTGCTACCGTGTAATAGGCTGCTATTACCAAAGATTCTTTTCAGGAATCATAAACTTATCGATGTCCAAAATAATAGCGCCAGCGCTTCCTGCTAAAATAATATACCCAGAAAAACGGAGTACTTCTTTAAAATTTTCAGGTTTAGAAAAGGTGAATTTTGGCATGTACAAATTGAATGCATATAGCATCATGACTAGCATTCTTAAAAAATAGGCTCCCGTTAAATAATAGATAAATTCAGACTTGCTAATTAAATCGAGATACACAGCAAACAACAAAATCATCACAACAACTCTGTTCCACAACTCTTTTAAAATATTTCCAAATACCGATTGATACTGCACCTTCGCCCAAGCATAAAAAATTTCGAAATAAGAACAAGCAACCGCAATGAAGTAAATCACAAAAGTATAGTCTTTAATTATTGGATTTTCTTTTGAAAAAAACATTCCAATTTCTTCATAAAATAAATTCCCAAAATAGGCTATTGGAATCGCTATCAAACAAGGTAAAAAAAGGATTGATGATAAAAAACGGTCTTTCTCTTGTTTAGTGAGGTAGCTAGAAAAGAACTTTACAATCGTATGATGAATTCCTAAAGCGATTAAAGGCATTAACAAATTGGAAGTCGACAAAAGAAAGGTAACCAATCCATAATATTCGTCTTCCAAGAAACGGGTGTATAAAAATAAGGTATTCACACCTCCAAAGACAAAGCCTAGGTAGATAAATAGTGTGTTTTTAAAAGACTGTTTTAGTACAATTCCCATTTCAATCTACTAATTTTTTAATGATCTTTGCCAACTGATTTGTTAATTCTCTCCGATGAAATTGTTCGATGTTTTTCGAAACAACCTTTAGGGTTCCGTTTTTGAAGTTCGTGTATAGCTTCTGTATTTCAAGAAACAATTTCTCTTCATTTTCATATCCAGTCACAACTCCAGCGTTGGTGTCTTTTAAGATATCAGATAAGTCTCCATCTTCTGGCCCAATTGCTAAGATAGGGCGTTTTGCAGCCAAATACTCAAATAATTTTCCTGTTAAAATCCCTTTTGAATTCATCACATTCGGAATCAACAATAACAAAACTTGTGCTTTGTGTTGATATTCAATTGCTTTTTGATGCGAAATACGACCCATAAAATTTGCTTTGGAGATCAAATCATTGGCTTCGATTTCTAGCCGTACCTCGTTGGAAATATCACCTATAAAGTTGATTTTCAAATCCTCAGAAAACAAAGAATCTTCTTCACAGAGTCGCTTTAAAACTTTAAACAAGACTTTCGGATTGCTTTGTTTTGGCAGAAGTCCAATATAGGAAATCGTGAATTTTTCATCCAATTGCGAAGGAACATTGGCAAAAACCTCGTTATCAAAACCATTGGTGATGAGTTCAACATGTTTTGCAGTTTGTAAAAATTCTTTTTGCAAAGTAGCACTCACAGTGATTACGCAGTCCGCTTGTTGCAAAACTTGGGTTTCTAATTTTTTATTTCTACGTTTCGCAAATCCTCCTTGCTTAAAATCAATATTATAATACAAATTGGTCCAAGGATCTCTAAAATCTGCAATCCATTTGATTCTATTATTTTGGTGCAACTTCTTAGCAATCAAATGCATGCTGTGTGGTGGCCCTGTAGAAATGATGACATCGATCGTGTTGGAGTCTATATAATGTTGAAGATAGGATACCGATTTCGCTACCCAACCAATTTTAGGGTCAGGGATAAAGAAATTACCCCGTATAAATGAGAAAAAACCACCCTTACTCGTATTCGAAACATCTTTTGGAATGCTTTTTTCCTTTTTCCAGAAAAGCAAATCAGTTGGATCCCAAATGGATTGTTTTAAAATTTCAATTGTGTCGGGAACTTCACTTGCCAGAGAATCATCTAAAGTGGGATACGCTCCATTCTCAGTAGTATATACCACAGGTTCAATACCAAATTCTTGTAAATATTTAACAAATTTCAACCAACGCTGAACGCCCGACCCTCCCGCTGGAGGCCAATAGTAAGTGATGATTAAGACTTTCAATTTGAGATATTTTTATACATATCAATAAGACCTTTGGAGGTTTTCTCCCATGAAAACTCCTCTTTTACAAAGCGTTCCCCATTCTTTCCCATAGTTGTTCTCAATGTTTTATTTCGATACAATTCTAATACCTTTTCAGTAAAATCAAATACGCTTTTTTCTAGATGTACTAAACCAGAATTGGTATTCTCGACCAGTTCTTTTTGAGCAATTGCATCACTGACCAAAAGAGGTTTTCCAAAACTCATATATTGAAAAATCTTGTTTGCATAAGCAACATCGTGTTGTAAATTTCGATGTAAAGGCGAAATACAGATAGCACTCATTAAGATATAAGATTGAAATAATGAAACATTTTGCCAGCCCTCAAAATCTACAAAAGAGTTGACCTTAAGTTTTTTTACTTGTTGTTTTAAAACCAAATCTGTCGAACTCTTACCTACTATAACTAGCTTAATGTTTGGAATATGAATCTGTAGTTCTTTGATTGCAGAGATTGCAGTTTGCAGACCTCTCCTTAAATGAGTATCTCCCAAATATAGAAGGACAAACTGTCCTTTATAGCGATTGATAATCGCTTGATCAGAAATATAATTTTCAAAAAAAGAAGCACGAATTGTGTTTGGCACCAAAACCAATTTATTAGCCGCTGCAGGAACTCTCAATTTTAAAGCCTGAAGAAACTGAGGTGATACCGAAATTACCTTATCAGATTTCAAAATAAACTCTTCTTCTTTGATTTTCCATTTTTTTGGCGAAATAAGATACTTCCCAGGAATTTCTGAAGGTGTGGATATAACTTCATGACCTCTGGCATATTATCATGCAAGTCTAAAACTACGGGTAAATGCCGCTTCTTGTTAGCATTAAAAACCGCTTGTGCTATTCGCATATCATGAATGTGCAATGCTTCTATTTGATTTGCCTTTAAAAATTTTGTTATTTTTAATTTCATCAGAAAAGAATACAACGGAATTGTATAGGCCAATGCAGATAATTTATACTCAAATCTATTGGACAAATATCTTTTTACTTGAATCTTGTTGATCACTTCTGATGCAGGTTCCGAACTATACTTTAAACAAAAAAGAAAAACTTCGTGCCCATGATTAAGTAACGAAATTGCTTCATTTTCCACTCTTGGATCAGGTGGAAAGTTAGCGTCAAGAATCATTCCTATTCTCATGCTATCTCCTTTTCTTTTTATAAATAAACCACCCAACAGGAATCAATAATAACAATGCATAAGCGATTAATGAAATAACTTTCCCTTGCTGAATTACATTAGGTTCAAACTTAAATTCGATGGTATGATCTCCAGCTGGAACATACATTCCTCGCAATACATAATCTACATTGAAGTGTGGGGCCAATACACCATCAATATAAGCATTCCAACCATCTTTGTAATATATTTCTGAAAAGACAGCAAATTGAGGGGTTTTGGTATTCGAATGGTAGCGCAGTTCAGTAACTTCATAGACTTCCAATAGGATGCTTGCAGTTGAATCTTTCTCAAATAGGGTCATAGGATCTGAAGTAAAAAGACCCTCAATATTTTTCGAATTCAAGACCGCAACCCGTTTCGAATCTATGGAGTCTAAGGCTTTTATTTCTTCATTTGCAGAACTGACAAGCTGAAGTTGATCTACAAACCAAGCATTGCCATTTGCCTCAGCATTGAGTTGTACCTGAAGCTCTCCTTCGGCATCAGAGAATATGATGTATTTGGTATTGAGCATGTCTAAAACCTTCATATTTCTCTGACTTATCTGATAATCAAAAAGTTCTTGATAGCGCCCCATTTTAGCGGCATGATAGCCTCCAATAGAGTTATGAAAATATGAAGTTCGTCCCTCTTGCAAAGGATCTCCTGCAAAATTTGCTACCCGATACTGTGTAGTGTCTTGTAAAATAAGTCGATCAACACTAGTTGCCTCGAATGGGTTTTCAATTGTTTTCGCTGAAGAAAAATCATCCTCATTCACATAGCGTCTATCAATCGAAATTAAATCGAAAAGAATTAAAAAAGCTAAGGCAAAAACAACTTGCAGTTGCTTCAGTTTTTGATTGAGCAACAACCCTAAAACTCCAGCAGATACTCCCATTAATCCTAATGATCGGAGACTATCAGTCAATAACATCGATTTTCGATCGGCAATCAAAGCATCAACCAACCCTAGTAAAGAACTGTATTGTTGCTCGTCTCGAAGTCCTTCAAAAGCAGCAAACAGATGAGCCAAAATAAAGCCAAGTATCACCATCCCTGCAAAAACAGTCACGGCTTTTTTTAGCGCCTCCCTTTTTTCCAAAGCGGTTCGTGTTGCCGAAAAGAACTCTTTCAATCCTAAAAAACCTAAAATTGGCACACACAACTCTGCAATAATTTGAATGGATGAAACCGCTCGAAACTTGTTGTACAAAGGGATGTAGTCAATGCAAAAATTGGTTAGGATTTCGAAATTTCGTCCCCAGCTCATCACAATCGAAAAAATTGTTGCAGCCACCAACCATTTTTTGTTTTTTTCTTTGACCAAGAAAAATCCTAAAAAAAACAGAAAAAATAAAACAGCTCCAATATAAGCGGGTGCTTCCACGATAGGTTGATCTCCCCAATAAGTCAAGACTTGTTGTGAATATTCATCGGCAACTTTTCTTCCTGCCTTGGAGGCAATCAATTGATAGAATTCAGAATTGTCGTCCAACTTCTCTACCGTTCCTCCTCCCATAAAACGGGGAATAAACAAGTTAAAGGTTTCCAATTTAGCATAACTGTATTGCGTAATATAGTCTTTATCCAACCCGTTAGAAGCTATTTTAGAACTTCCATCGGGTGTGATTGTCAATTCTGATTTTCCACGAGTACTATAGTCAGAATATTCTTTCATTGCCAGCAAACGTGGAGCATTTACAGCAACTCCCAAAAAAACAGCACCAATTAAAAGAACAGATTGTTTGAAAAATACAGGAAGTACTTTTTCTTTGATTGCATTGATGAATTCTACAATTCCTAAAATCAACAAACAAAAACCCAAATAATAGGTCATTTGCGGATGATTGGTATATATTTCTAAAGCCATTGCAATACCTGTAAGCACAAAGCCCAACAAATATCTTCTTTGGAAGATCCAAATAACTCCTGCCAATACCAAGGGCATATATCCGATTGCATGAGCTTTTGCGTTGTGTCCCGCACCAAAAATGATGATTAAGTACGTAGAAAAACCAAAGGATAATCCACCTAGAAGAGCCAATTTCCAGTCGACCTTCAAAGCCAATAAGAGTATAAAAAAACCAAAGAAATATAAAAAAGTATAATCAGCAGGTCGTGGCAAAAACCGAATCGCTTGGTCTAATGTTCTTACAAAATCATTCGGATAATATGCACTTAACTGATAGGCTGGCATACCACTAAACGAAGTTCCTGTCCAATAGGGTTCTGTGTTTTTTTCAGCTCTAAAATCCTGAATTTCTTTAACCATACCACGAAACTGGGTGATGTCTGATTGAGCTATTTTTTGTCCTTTTAAAACAGGATGAAAATAGGTAATTGCTGCCATTACAAACATAAGAATGGCAACTACAAAAGGAATGCTTTTTTTATAATTCATCTTCGTCTATTTCTTCAAAATCAACATATTCACCCACCGTATTTTTAACACGCGCTTGACTACTTGGGGCTTTATCAATCACGGTCTCACCTTCTTTAACAGTAGATTTTGGTTGTTGATTTCTAAATTGTTCTGCCGCTTTTTCTTGCATTTTATTCGCTACTTTTTTGAGTAAAAAAGGCGCAAATAGTCTTGCTAAAAACTTAAAAACGTACATAAAAAATACTATGAATAAAATTGTTTTGATTAAACCCATTGCTTCAACCTTCGCTTTATAATTAATAATTCTCCTCAAAAATAACAATTTGAAAACAATACGAACGTTAACAAACTACAAATGTATGCTTGAAGTAAAAAAAGGAGGCTTCAAAATAAAAAATGATATTTTTACAGTATGTTTGTAGAGAGATGAAAAACAAATTTTTAAACCTTTTAAAATTGAATCCTATTTCAACAAAACACAGTATTCCATTTCTATTTATTTGTCTTTTCAGCCTGACAACAAATGCCCAATACACTCAGATCATCAACTCAAACAAACCTGGGTTTTCTGAGAGCCCATATAGCGTAGGCCCGGGGGTTTATCAATTTGAAAACAGTGTTTTTTTTAAAAAGACAAGTATCGAACCAACCTTTTCTCAGCCAGAATCTATGGGTATTGATTTGTTATTTAGAACCAGTTTTTTTCTGGAAAAACTTGAATTGAATACTCATATTAGCTATCAAAAAGATCAGGTTGCTTTTCAAAATATTTTTACCTCTCATTATTTTACAGCTGGACTTAGCAAAGCTACCATAGGAGCTAAGTATTTAGTGTTTCAACAAGAATATACCGACAAAACCAAAGAAGTACGTAGTTGGAAAAGAAGGTTTGCTTTTGACAAAAAAAGACTCATTCCCTCAGTAGCAATTTATGCTGGATTCAATACAAATTTTTTAGGTGAAGTGCACAAAACTTCAAAAATGACTCCAAAGATTGGGATTTTATTGCAAAATGATTTGAGCAACGACTTCAATATTATTACAAATTTTTTTTATGACAACATGGGAACAGATGCCGTTGAGTTTTCATACATCGTCACAGGAACCTTTAGTTTCAGTGATCGATGGTCTACTTTTTTTGAAAACCAAGGAGTATTTAGAAAAGAGAGAACGGATACAAATATCGGAACTGGATTGGCTTTTTTACTCACGACCAACCTTCAAATAAATGCTTCTGCTAGGGGCATTTTAGAAGGAAAATCTGAGGGTTTTTATGGAAGTGTTGGAATCTCCTACAGAATCAATAGACACCGGGATACGTATATTGAATTAGATCCTAACGGAAATCCTTTGGAAGAAAGCCCTACGGAATCCTATGCGAAAAAGGGCAATTTCTTTAAACGAATGCTAAGCATCTTTAAAAAGAAAAAAAACTAAGACACCTCTCCTCGTTTGCAAATTTTCAATTTTAACTTTAAACTATGATTTCACTTCAGAAAGTTAGCACCAAAAAGGAAATGAGACAGTTTGTAGAATTCCCCTTTTCGCTCTACAGAGACAATCCGTATTGGGTTCCACCTATAATATCTGATGAAATAGACAGTTTTGACCCTAAAAAAAATCCTGTTTTCGAAAATGCCGAAGCACAATTTTTTATCGCCTATTCAAAAAATCAGATTGTTGGGAGGGTTGCTGCCATAGTGAACTGGATAGAAGTTGAGAAACAACAAATCAAAAAAATGCGCTTTGGTTGGTTTGATGTCATTGATGATATTGAAGTTTCCAAAAGCCTTTTGGATAAAGTTGCAACGATTGGAAAAGAACACCAGTTGGAATATGTTGAAGGCCCTGTGGGTTTTACAAACTTGGATAAAACAGGAATCCTAATTGAAGGATTTGAACACCTTGGAACGATGATCACTTGGTACAACCTCCCGTATTACAAGGATCATTTAGAGCAATTGGGCTATACAAAAGAGAAAGAATACCTAGAACATACTTTTAAATTTGAAAATGTCGATGCACTCTATTTCAATAGAATCAGTGGGATTATACAACAACGATTACACGTAAAGGCCTTGAATTTTACCAAGACAAAAGAGGTACTTCCTTTTGTAGACGAAATGTTTTGTGTTTTTGACAAAGCCTATTCAAAACTACCAACCTACGTGCCTATTTCAAAGGCTCAAATCGCATTTTTCAAGAAGAAGTATATCCGTTTTATTAATCCAGAATACATCAAATTCGTTGTCGATACACAACAGCGTATGATTGCATTTGCCATCGTAATGCCCTCTTTTTCAAAAGCTTTACAAAAAACAAACGGAAAATTGTTCCCTTTTGGTTTTTATCATTTGTTAAAAGCACGTAGACAGGCGAAAGATGTCACCTTTTATTTGATTGGAGTGGTTCCTGAATATCAAAACAAAGGGATCCATGCCATTCTTTTTGACCAATATTGCAAAATTTTTGAAAAAAAAGGAATCATAAATTGTATTCGAACTCCAGAATTAGAAGACAATATAGCAATCCAAAAGATCTGGGAGAAATTTGATCCTGTAATACACAAACGTCGACGAACATACACCAAGAAACTGTAACTTTACAACTTTTCAATACAGAACCCATAACTTTACATCTAAAAGCGACCATGCAACTCTTTTACAACTCAGAAATTTCTGCCCTTACAAAGCAAATTACCTTCGACAAGATAGAAAGCAAGCATATGGTTCGAGTATTGCGTAAAAAAGAAAATGATGTTTTAAAGATTACCAATGGAAAGGGGTTTTTGTTTGATGCACAAATCACTTTTGCAAGTGATAAAAAATGTATGGCAGCTATTATATCGGCAACTGCTATAGCAAAGCCATGGAACTACTATCTGCATATTGCCATAGCTCCAACCAAAAATAATGATCGCATAGAGTGGTTTTTGGAAAAAGCCACAGAAATTGGAATTGATGAAATTACCCCTATCATTTGTTCAAATTCGGAACGACGAATTGTAAAGTTAGACCGCTTTGAGAAAATCATTCAATCAGCGATGAAGCAATCTTTGAAATTTACCTTACCCAAACTGAATGAACCGGTAAAATTCGATGATTTTCTTGCCCGAGAGATTGAAGGAACCCTTTGCATTGCACATTGTGAAGAAAACCAAAAAACGGCATTGCAATCCCTTGTGAAGCCAACAGAAAAGATAACAATTATGATAGGGCCAGAAGGCGATTTCTCATCCAAAGAGATTCAAAAAGCACTGGCAAGAAACGCAAAACCAGTTTCTTTGGGAGAAAGTAGGTTGCGAACCGAAACAGCCGCTTTGGTTGCCGTGAATATTGTTTCTTTAATCAATGCTTAAATTCTTTTTTTTATAGCATTGCCACCAATCGGCTTTTCCCAACTGTCCCAAATTTTACAAATGTGTCCCAGATTTTCAATAATTAGGAAATTTGGGACTCTTGTTTTTGAATGGTGCCTAATTTGGTGAAAAATTAAGATCATGAGAGATGTATGTACTCTTTATCAATCTCTATCTTACTACAAAGTTATTTTTCTTATGATAGTTTTGTCATCAATGACTATGAAAAAATAAAACAACGAAAATTTTCATTTTCAAAAACTGGAGGTGCTGCACTACTTAGGTTTGTTGTTATAGTGGTTGCTGTAATCATATCCAACTTTAAAATAAATACTGGAATTTCAAATTGGAATTGGAATTTTAGATAAATGAAGATAAATTGAAAAAGAGAATTTGTTTTCTGGAAAACGTCCTTAGCTATTTTTAAGGGCGTTTTTTTTGCATCATTGAATTTAGTATCTTGCTTCAAATCTAACACATACAACTTGATGAAGCAGATTTTACTTCTTTTTTATAGCGCGGTATTGTTTACGGTCAATGCCCAGGAAGTCGCCATCCTAAAATACAACGGCGGCGGCGATTGGTATGCCAATCCAACTGCGGTTCCTAATTTGATAGATTTTGCCAATGCCAATATTCAAACCCGAATTTCTAAAAATCTACAAACCGTTGCCGTAGGAAGTGAAGATCTTTTTAAGTATCCCATTCTTTTTATGACCGGACACGGAAATGTGAATTTTACACCCGAAGAAGCTCAAAACCTCCGCAACTATTTAATATCTGGAGGGTTTTTACACATCTCAGACAACTATGGTTTGGACAAGTTCATTCGGAAAGAACTCAAAAAAGTATTTCCCAATCTTAGACTTACTGAAATTCCGCAAAACCATCCCATCTACCATCAGAGGTATAAATTTCCAAATGGAATTCCAAAAATTCACGAGCACGACAAAAAACAGGCCCAAGGATTTGGCTTGTTCTATGAAGGAAGATTGATCATGTTTTACGACTATGAAAGCGACTTAAGTGATGGTTGGGAAGATGCTTCCATACACAATAACCCAGAAGAAGTTCGCCAAAAAGCTCTCCAAATGGGTGCAAATATCATCGAATTTGCTTTTAAAAATTAAGTTTAATTTTTTATAAGAAAACATGCAGACCCCAATAGACATTGACTCCATAAAAATCAACTTTGATGCACAAGGCTTGTGGGTTTTAAATATTGCCATTGCCATAATTATGTTTGGAGTAGCATTGGGTATCTCTATCAACGATTTTAAACGCCTCTTGAAAAGTCCAAAAATTGTTTTTGTGGGGGTCTTCTCTCAATTCTTTGTATTGCCTGCTTTTACTTTTATAACCATTTTGGTGATTGAACCCCACCCCAGTTTTGCATTAGGAATGATGCTAATAGCCGCCTGCCCAGGTGGAAATGTCTCCAACTTTTTTAGTAAAATGGCAGGTGGAAATGCTGCCTTGTCGGTAAGTTTAACCGCCTTTGCAACCCTGATTTGCATCCTAATGACGCCTTTCAATTTACAGTTTTGGGGTAGTTTATATGCTCCAACCAACGAAATTTTAAAAGCAGTGGAACTCAATTGGGTCGACCTACTCAAACTAGTTTCTCTTATATTAGGCATCCCCTTATGTCTAGGAATGTTCATCAAGCACTACCATGCAGGGGTGGCCAACAAAATAGAAAAAACATTAAAACCACTATCCATGATGGTTTTTATTGCCCTTATTGGAATTGCATTTTCTCAAAACATCAACGTCTTTCTCGATCATATTCATCATGTAGCCTTGTTGGTTATTTTTCATAATATTTTTGCCTTTATCTTAGGATTTTATACCGCCAAAAGTTGTGGGCTCAACAAAAGGGATACCAAAACCATAGCCATGGAAACTGGAATTCAAAATGGAGGACTGGGATTATTGTTGATTTTTGGCTTTTTTGATGGTTTGGGTGGAATGGCGTTACTGGCTGCTTTTTGGGGAATTTGGGATGTGTTTTCTGGAATTCTTCTTGCCACATATTGGGGTCGAAAAACTACCAACAGTCAAGAAATAAAATAACATATAAAGAAATAGCAATGATGTTTCAAAAAATCTGGTATCACCTCATATGGAGCTACATAAAATTTAGCTTGTTTTTTTATGCCAAAAAAATAAAGATAAAAGGAAGTAGAAACATCCCTAAAAAGGGAGCAGTATTGTTTGCTGTAAATCATCCAAATGGCTTGCTCGACCCCTTGTTTGTAACCACTACAAATCGAAGACAAAATCATTTTTTGGTACGTGCAGCATCGTTTAAAAACCCCTTGGTTAAAAAACTATTGGAGTCCTTGTACCTCATGCCAATTTATAGAATTCGTGATGGCATACAGCAGTTGGCAAACAACCAAGAAATTTTTGAAAAGTGCTACCGCATTTTACACAAAGAAGAAAGTTTAATGATTTTCCCTGAGGGAAGTCACAATAAAAAAAGAAGTATTCGTCCTTTAAGTAAAGGATTTACGAGAATCGTTTCCGGAGCTTTGGAAAGGTATCCTGATTTAGAAGTCAAGGTAGTGCCCGTTGGAATTACCTATCAGCACTCCTCGGATTTCCCCGCAAAGGTGTCTGTCAATCATGGGCAACCCATTCCTACCCGAGAAATTTTTACCCACAATACCCCCGCAAAAGCTATCAATCTTCTGAAAACTGCCGTAACAGAACAATTAAAAACCCTTAGTGTACACATTCCAGATGATGAAAATTATGAAACTATTTTGAACCAATTGAATGAAGCACAAGTGGATTTTACAGACGTGGATGTCGTAAACCGTATGATACGAACGGGGAGGATTCCAAAAAAGAAAGCAGCAAAAAAGAACCTAGTAAAACCGTTACTTTATGTGATTCTGTTCAATAGCCTCATTCCTTTTTTACTCTGGAAAATTGCGCTAAAAAAAATTGATGAAATTGAATTCATAGATACTTTTCGCTTTGGCCTAAACTTGCTATTAATCCCCTTATTTTATAGTTTACAAGCGCTTGTAATTGCTTCTTTTTATGGAAAATTAATCGGCTTTTTTTACTTTACTGTTTCAGCGATGTTGATCGTGCTCTATACAAAATGTGCACCTACAAATGCCAAGAGCCATATTGAGCTTGATGAAGTTGACGAATAGTTACCCCTGATGAGTGCATTTATATTAGCTCTCCATCATCGAGGGAGCGAGTGTGGAAAGCAAGAAGTAGGCTTTAATCAACAATTACTGCATCTTGAATAATTTGCTGGATTTTGGTTCGCATATTGGTTTCAATCAACCCTCTATTTTCCATGTTTGGATAAACTCTATTGGACAAGAAAACATATACAATTTCGCTAATAGGATCTGCCCAAGTATAGGTTCCTGTAAATCCGGAATGCCCAAAACTCTCATCGGAAACACAGCCACAGGTGGCCATGACCTCTTGATCTAATTGGGGCTTGTCGAAGCCTAACCCTCTACGAACATGTTCGTCGGAAAAATAGCGGTGGTTGAATTTTTCAATAGTTGTTGTTTTTAAGTACCGTTTTCCTCCATAAAATCCTTTTTGCAAAAACATTTGCATGATCTTGGCAACATCGTTTGCATTGGAAAATAAACCTGCATGACCCCCAACACCGCCCATCATGGCTGCCCCCATATCGTGTACATATCCATGCAAGAGTTGATTCCTGTAGTACGTGTCTTTTTCGGTTGGGACAATTTCTTCTTTTTTGAATTTTTGTAAGGGAAGATACGAGGTTCTATCGGCTCCTAAAGATTGATAGAATTGTTGATCGGCAAGTTGATTTAATTGACTATTGTAGCTGTTTTCAAGCACCTCTTTGAAAACATAATACCCTAAATCACTGTATTTATATCCTGGAACTTCTGTTTGATCGGCATCTCTGATGTGTTTATAGATACTGTCTTTGTAACTCTGCTGAAAATACATGTTTTCGGCAACTTTGACCTTGAACTTCTTGGAAGCTCTAGAACGATAAAATTGCTTTAAATTTTTTCCTGTGATAGAATCTTGAGTATCTTTATAAAAGGGAATCCAGGGTTGTAAGCGTCCAAAGTGCGACAATATTTCTTTAACGGTAATCGTGTCTTTATTAGATCCTTTAAAAAATGGCAACACTTCTGCCAACGGAGCATCTAAAGAAATTTTTTGATCCTCTTCTGCCTTCATGATGAGTGGTAAAGAGGCTAAAATTTTTGTCAGAGATGCCAAATCGTAGAGATCTGAATTTTTTACTGCGGTTGTATGATCATTGGTGTGAAACCCAAAACTTTTTTGATAAATCACTTTTCCTTTTCTAGCGACTAAAACCTGAACATAAGGTGCCATTTTTTCTTTTAGAATAGTATCGATAGTCTGTTGAATGGCTTCCAACTTTCGAGAAGACATGCCCACCTCTTCTGGGATGGAATACCCCAATCGATGCAAGGCTGCTGTAGGGAGACCGAGTCCCTCAGGAAATTCGTTTTTAAGAGAAACTGGCAACTTCCCTTTTGCCTTGATCGCACCAAAAATAAGTTGTGCCGAAAGTTCTTGTGCGATTGTACTGTTTTGATAGGAAACAATAATACTCTCGATATTGGTAAACGATTGCACCTGCAACAAACTATACGGACTGGCAAATACATCTAAAATAACTCTTTTTTTACGGGCTATCTCTTGCAGTTTGACTAGTTCTTTAATCCGAAATTTATAACTTTTCCATGGGTTTGCATTCGACTTATGAAAACCGATAATCACCAAATTATACGGTTGTAACTTCAGCAGTAACTCATCTAAATTGTCATCGGTAACAACATCTACTTTGGTGTATTGTTGAAGCATCGACACAAAAGGGTCACCAGAATCATCTCCTAGAGAAACATAGGCAATTTTTTGATTTTCTAATTCACGAAGGGGTAAAAGTACTTTTTCATTTTTGATGACTGTCAATGAATTTTCAACCAATTTTCGATGTAAGAGTTGATCGGTAACAGTATTTAAATCTTCATGTAATTTTTCAATAACTACTGGTGTATAGGCATTTAAACCTACTAGGTATTTTGCAGAAAGAATCTTTCGTACAGAAAAATCCAATCGCTCTGGGGTTAATTCTCCTGAGAACAACGCTGTTTTAATCAACTGGACAGATGCTGGAACATCTTGAGGAATTAACAAAAGGTCATTTCCTGCTAAAATAGCCGCTAGATCTATTGCCGCCGAAGTTGCATAATTGGCAGCACCTTTCATATTTAAACCATCAGTAATGATCAATCCCAAGAAGCCCATTTTCTCTTTGAGTAAATCAGTTACTATGGCGGGCGATAACGAAGAAGGCAATTCAGGATTACTGACCAATTGTGGGATGCTTAAATGCGCAGTCATCACGCTGGCTATACCTTCATCAAATATCTTCTTATACGGATACAACTCCAAGGTGTCCAATCTTTTTTCATCAAAATCGATCACTGGCAATGTATGATGCGAATCTGTAGCGGTATCTCCATGGCCAGGAAAATGCTTTGCACTTGCCAATACCCCAGCTTGTTGCATTCCTTTGATAAACGCTATGGATTTCTCGGTAACATTTTCTTTGTTCTCTCCAAAGGAGCGATTGCCAATAATTGGATTCTCTGGGTTTGTATTGATATCTACTACTGGAGCAAAATTGATGTGAATTCCCAATCTTTTACAATGCACACCCAATCGCTCTCCGAACTGTCTGATCAGTGTTGTATCGTTCACTGCACCCAATGCCATATTCCAAGGATAGCGAAAGGTGTTTTTCAAACGCATGTCTAAACCCCACTCTCCATCGAAACCAATGAGTAATGGAACCTTGGAAACCGCTTGGTATTTATTATTTAAAAGGGCTTGTTTTTCTGGAGTGCCTTGCATAAAAATTAAATTCCCAACATGGTATTTGGTAATTAATTCTTTTATGAAATTTTCGTGCTTCGTATCTAAATTGGAATAGGCCTGCACCATAAATAATTGCCCAATTTTTTCATCAACAGACATGCTATTGAGCACACTATCTACCCAAATTTCTTGAGCTTCAAAATCTTTTGCTTTTAAAGGATTGACACGTTGAGCAAACCCATTCAAAACAAAACTCAAACACAATAGCAACACCCCGTTTTTCTTCATACATCTATGTCTTAAAATTTTAGATTAAAAAACGTTTGTGCCAGCTTTGCGATGCAGCAACTTCCCAATTATTTTCAAAATCTTCTTTGGTAGCTACCATATTGTTAAAAACAATGGTTTCTGAAGTGATTCTTTTCTCTGATGCCAATCGTTGAAATTCAGATAATTTCACGATTTGAAGCACTGAATTGTCTTTAAAACTGACATTCATTTTGTCCATAAAATCAACTTGCAATTCGTTTTGTAACTGTTGGATAAAACGAACCGAACTGTCGATAGAACAACCCGAAACGTTATTGAAACTTTCATCGACTGCTAATACTAAAAATTGATCGTATTGAATGGTGAAGGAACCTTTTAAATCGTCTCCATGACGCGTCCATTGATTGATGAAATCTTCTGCTTTAATAGCGATGTATTCCATTTCTTTATGAGTAAAGGCTCTATCGGATTGATAAATCCAAACACGAGAATTAGGTGGTAAATTTTGATAGGCTGTAAACATGGTAAGGTTTTTATGAATAGATCTTTTCGGTTTTCCTTGAAATGATGTGTGATTACCTTAAATTAAATTTCTGCTGCAATGCTTGTAATTTTTCCGTTTCAGAAAGGGTTTCTTTTGGTTGGACCATTCTTTCTTTAATTGTTTGCAGGACTTTCTTGGTATACAAAGGAAAATCTGCATTCTGAATCCAATTGTTGTATCCTGGATTCTCTTTTAAAACCTCTTCGACTATTCTTCCTTTGTGCTTCCCGAAAGAAAAAATTTCTTGACCATCTTCGTTCATCAAAATAAAACCTGCGAAATCGGCTCTTTTTCCGTGAGAAGAATACTCACTTAAAGCCGCTACTGAATTTTCAATATCTTCGTATTTTTCTAATTGTGCTAGTAAAATTTCATAGGTTGCATTGGTATCAGCTTCAGCTCCATGTGCTCCTTCTAATTCTTTGCCACAATAAAATTGATATCCGGCACCTAGAGTACGCTGTTCTTTTTTATGAAAAATCACTTGTACATCAATTGCTTTTCTATCTTTCATATCAAAATCGATGCCAGCTCGCATCAACTCTTCTGCCAACAATGGAATGTCAAATCGGTTCGAATTGAAACCCGCCAAATCGCAACCTGCAATCATTTTGTCAATTTCTGGTGCTAATTCTTTAAATGTCGGTTCAGTCACAACTTGTTCGTTGGTAATCGTATGAATTGCTGAAGCTTCTGCAGGAATTTCTACTTCCGGATTTACCAACCAAGTTTTGCTTTCTTTATTTCCATTTGGAAAGACCTTTAAGATGGAAATTTCGACAACTCTGTCGGTTGCAATATTGACCCCTGTTGTTTCTAGGTCGAAGAAGACAATCGGTTTTGTTAAGTTTAATTTCATTTTTATTTTTTTTGACTGATTTTGATTTTTGATAAATCACCTCATGAAAACTACAACATAAATCTCCACAAAAAATGACTCAAAAACAGGATAGCATAAAGATAGAAAAAATAGTGGTTTATTTCCTTTAAAAGACAACACATCCACAATTGTTTTTCTGCAAGTACAATTTGAGAGCATTCTATAAAAACACTAACAAACAAAAGCGGTTCTTTAAAAGAACCGTAATGCTAATATTCAAAAACGCCAAACTCACTTTTAATTGTCAGTTTTTTAGAATCAGATGCTTCTACCCTACCTACAATTTGAGCATTTACTTGATATGATTTTGACAATGCTATAATATCCTCTGCTATTTCAGGAGAAACGTAGAGTTCCATTCGGTGCCCACAATTGAATACTTGATACATCTCTTTCCAATCGGTGTTTGACTGTTCTTGTATCAACTTGAATAATGGTGGAACTGGGAACATATTGTCTTTTACTATGTGTAGATCGTCTACAAAGTGTAAAATTTTTGTTTGTGCACCTCCCGAACAATGAATCATTCCATGTACCGTAGAAGCGTCATATTTTGATAATATCTTTTTAATAATTGGAGCGTAGGTTCTTGTGGGAGATAAGACTAATTTTCCTGCATCAATGGGAGAATCAACTACACGATCAGTCAATCTTGTATTTCCAGAATAGACCAATTCTTCTGGAACAGCAGCATCAAAACTTTCTGGATATTTTTTAGCCAAATACTTGTGGAATACATCGTGACGTGCAGAGGTCAACCCATTAGACCCCATTCCTCCGTTGTATTCGGTTTCATAAGATGCTTGACCAAAAGACTCTAAACCAACAATCAAATCGCCAGGTTTGATATGTGCGTTATCAATCACATCCGATCGTTTCATTCTAGCCGTTACGGTCGAATCTACTATAATGGTTCGAACCAAATCGCCAACATCAGCTGTTTCTCCACCGGTAGAATGGATGGTAACTCCAAAGCCTTTCAAATCTTCAATCAATTCCTCTGTTCCATTGATAATGGCAGAAAGAACTTCATAAGGTATTTTACTTTTATTTCGCCCAATGGTTGAAGACAACATAATATTGTCAGTGGCTCCTACACAGAGTAAGTCGTCAATATTCATGATCAACGCATCTTGAGCGATGCCTTTCCAAACAGAAATATCACCTGTTTCTTTCCAATACATATACGCTAGAGAAGACTTTGTTCCAGCACCATCTGCATGCATGATCAAACAATAGTCACTGTCATTTGTCAAATAATCAGGTACAATTTTACAGAATGCTTTGGGAAACAATCCTTTGTCAATATTCTTAATGGCATTGTGCACATCTTCTTTAGATGCAGATACGCCTCTTTGTGCATATCTTTTAGAAACTTCTTGGCTCATAGTATCGTGTTGTTCGGCAAAGGTAATTTTTTGCAGAGAAAAAGAGAAGTAAATTGTTCATTTAAAACCATCTGTTTACAGAAGGCTGGTTATCAAGTGAGCTAGGAAGAACTTCAAATAGTAAAACTTTCAAGTCCTTCCTTCTCTGTCTATACTCAATTTGTAAACAAAAGTTCTCTGTATTTGGTGAGTGGCCATAAATTATCATCAACCATAGTTTCTAACTTGTCACAGTGATAACGAATTTCTTCAAAATAAGGCTTTACCTTATTGCAATACAAAGCTGCTGATTTGACCACTGGTTGTGTATTGGCTTTTTTACGTTCTTCAGTCATTTTGTTGACCAAGGCATTGATTTCTGTGATATGATTCGATATAACCATAATTAGCTCAATTTGTTCTTTTGCAATATTTTGATACTCCTCTCCAAATATTTCCTTCAAATTTTTGGTGTTTTCAAGCAAGGTATTCTGATAAATAATTGCTGTTGGCACTACATGATTTCTAGAAATATCTGCCAAAACCCGACTTTCAATCTGAATTTTTTTGGTGTATTCTGCCATTTCAATTTCGTAACGAGCTTCAATTTCCGTCTTATTCATGACTTCCATCTCTTCGTACAAATCAACAACTGCTTTAGAGACCTTTACCTTCAGAGCATCAGGAGTTGTTTTATTGTGAAATAGTCCTCGTTTTTTAGCTTCTTTTTCCCATGCCTCACCATAACCGTCTCCTTCAAATCTAATTTTTTTAGACGCTTTGATGTACTCTCTTAAAACATTGAAAACAGCTTCGTCTTTTTTGAGGTTTTTAGTGTCTATCAGTTTATCTACTTCAATCTTAAACTCTTTTAATTGCTTGGCAACAATCGTGTTTAACACCGTCATAGGAGTTGCACAATTGGACCAAGAACCTACAGCTCGAAACTCAAACTTATTTCCTGTAAAAGCAAATGGTGAGGTCCTATTTTGATCTGTATTGTCTAATAAAATTTCAGGAATCTTTCCAATAATATTCAGTTTTAAATCTGTTTTTTCTTGAGGAGATAACTTTCCTTTGGTTACATTTTCCAATTCATCTAATACCTGCGACAGCTGACTCCCGATAAACACAGACATGATGGCTGATGGTGCTTCATTCGAACCTAATCGACAGTCGTTACTTGCCGATGCAATAGAAGCTCTTAACAATTCTTGGTACTCGTATACAGCCTTAATTGTGTTTACAAAAAACGTTAAGAATTGTAAATTTTTCATTGGTGTTTTTCCAGGACTCAATAAATTGACACCCGTATCTGAATACAACGACCAATTGCTATGTTTTGCAGATCCATTAATTCCAGCAAAAGGTTTTTCATGGAATAATACTTTGAAATGATGGCGTTTAGAAACTTTTTCCATGACATCCATCAAAAGTGAATTGTGGTCGACTGCCAAATTTGCTTCTTCAAAGATTGGTGCCAATTCAAACTGATTGGGAGCCACTTCGTTATGTCTTGTTTTAACAGGGATTCCCAACAACATACACTCTTGCTCTAAATCTTGCATAAAACTCATAGCACGAGTCGGAATAGTTCCAAAATAGTGATCATCTAATTGTTGTCCTTTTGCAGGTAAGTGCCCTAATAAGGTTCTGCCTGTCATAGTAATATCGGGTCTCGAAAGTGCCAATGCTTCATCTATCAAGAAATATTCTTGTTCCCAACCCAAAGTTGCATTTACTTTCGAAACATTCTTATCAAAGTATTTACAGACCCCAGTTGCGGCAAGATCAAGGGCTTGCAATGCTTTTAACAAAGGAGTTTTATTATCCAAAGCTTCTCCTGTATAGGACACAAAAATTGTAGGAATACACAAGGTCGTTTCATATACAAAAGCAGGTGAAGTTGGATCCCAAGCAGTATACCCTCTTGCTTCAAAGGTGTTTCTAATCCCTCCATTTGGGAAGCTAGACGCATCGGGTTCTTGTTGTACCAATTGTTCACCGTCAAACTTTTCTACGGCCAAACTTCCGTTAATCGATTCGAAAAAAGCATCGTGTTTTTCGGCTGTTGCTCCTGTTAGGGGTTGAAACCAATGTGTATAATGTGTTGCCCCTTTGGACATGGCCCAATCTTTCATACTTACGGCTACTTGATCTGCAATTTTTCGATCAATTTTATTGCCGTGAACAATGGCATCCATGACGCTATCATACGCAGCTCTAGTAAGATACTGCTGCATGGCATTTTTGTTAAATACATTTTTGCCAAATAGAGAAGACCTTTTTTCTCCTTCTATAATTTTTATAGGCTTTCGGTGGAGTGTTTCGTGTAAAGCATTAAATCTAATGATTGACATATTGATAATTTTTGATTGAAATAATTTTAATTATACAAATATACCCTTTCATTTTTAGGGATTAAATTAATTTTAAAACATTTTTAATTTTTTACCCCCTATTTTTTTGATACCTCGTTAAAAATTTTCATTTTTGTAGTGTTAATAATATTCATAAAATTATTTTACTATGGCAAAAATTAAATTAGAATACATTTGGTTAGATGGGTACTTCCCAACTCAAAACATGAGGAGTAAAACCAAAGTAGAAGAACATGAAAATTTCCAAGGAACAATTGCAGAATTAGGAAATTGGTCTTTTGATGGTTCATCTACACGACAAGCATCAGGTGGTGCCTCTGATTGTTTATTAAAACCTGTTGCAATTTATCCAGATCCTACAAGAAGAAATGGATATTTAGTAATGACCGAGGTTTTGAATGCCGATGGAACTCCACATGTTTCTAACGGAAGAGCTACAATTGAAGATGAAGATGATGATTTCTGGTTCGGATTTGAGCAAGAGTATTTTATTATGGATACCAAAACACAATTGCCATTAGGATTCCCTATTGGTGGTTATCCTGCACCACAAGGAATGTATTATTGTTCAGTTGGTGGATTGCATACACACGGAAGAAATATTGTTGAAGAGCATGCTGACTTATGTATTGATGCTGGATTGAATTTTGAAGGAATCAACCAAGAAGTTGCTTCAGGACAATGGGAATTTCAATTATTTGCAAAAGGAGCAAGACAAGCAGGTGACGAAATCTGGATTGCACGTTACTTATTAGACAGATTGACAGAGAAGTACGGTTACTATATTGAATATCATCCAAAACCATTAGGAAAAGATATGGACTGGAATGGTTCTGGTATGCATGCAAACTTTTCAAATACTGTTTTAAGAGAATGTGGTTCTAAAGAAACTTATGAAAAAATTTGTGAAGCATTTAGACCTGTAGTAAAAGAGCACATTGAGGTTTATGGTGAGTTTAATGATCAACGTTTAACTGGTGATCACGAAACAGCTTCTATCCATGATTTCTCATACGGAGTTTCTGATAGAGGTGCTTCTATTCGAATTCCAATTATCACAGTTGAAAAAGGCTGGAAAGGTTGGTTAGAAGACAGAAGACCTGCTTCAAATGGAGATCCTTATAAGATTGCAGGAAGAATTATTAAAACTGTAAAATCAGCTAACATTAGCTAATTTCAATAGATAGATTCAAAAAAGGCTCGCAATTTGCGAGCCTTTTTTTGTACAAAACTTTATCTTTTAAATGGTTGTATAAATAAACGCAGCATAAACTAGGAGAAGAACTATTCCGTCTTTCCAATTCAGGCGATATCCTCTTGGAATGAACACCAAAGGTACTATCAAGAAAGAGATGGCTAGCATCCACAAAATATCGTTAGACAATAATCTCTGATCAGCAAGAGCAATGGGTGTAATCATTGAGGTAATTCCTAAAACCGCTAAAATATTAAAAACATTTGAGCCTATTAAATTCCCTAAAGAAATTGCTTTTTCTTTCTTAATAATGGCAATAATAGATGCCGCTAATTCTGGTATACTTGTCCCAACAGAAACGACCGTAACGGCGATGATTCGTTCGCTAACACCAAATTCTTGCGCCATCGAAGTAGCCCCTTGAATCAACAATTCTGATCCTCCCCAAAGCCCGATTCCACCCAACACAAAAAAAAGGACAATCTTATACAATGGTAGTACTTCATCATCCTCTGGAAGTTCGTCAATAATTGCTGTTTTTTGAAAGCGCAATAGATAAATCAAAAAGAGCACCAAAGAGCTAAACAAAATGATTCCTTCATACTGAACAATTACTGCATCGCCCATTAAAAAAATGTACAATAAGATGGATGCGATCATCATCACAGGCCAATCTGTTTGATAAAAACTTTTCTGAACCTCCATACCACCAAACAATAGGGTAATCCCCAACACCAATCCTAAATTGGCAATATTAGATCCGATGACATTCCCCAAGGCCAAATCGGGGGAACCATTCAAGGCTGCATTTAAACTTACAATCAACTCGGGTGCAGAAGTCGCAAAAGAAACAACAGTCATTCCAATCACAATTTTAGGAACATTCAATTGCAGAGACAAAGCCACTGCCGATTTTAACAACCAGTTTCCTCCTAATATCAACAACACCAATCCTCCAAGAATGAGTAAAAAATTCATCAATTTTATTTTTTAGCGAAGATACATTTTTATCAGTTTGTATGATATGAAAAAAGAAAAAGCACAAATATGTGTTTCAAAAATAATCAAAGAGATACTTCTCGCTGTAATAGTACATTTTTTAGTAAATTTGAAGATCAATCAACTCAAAATGAAAAAGTCCCTTTTCAAAATTATTGCCAAACTGAATAAAAGTATTCTCCCATCTTTTACAAAAAAACAGCTCGATATCTCAAGAGCAACAAAGTTACAATTAATCGTTATTGGATGGAGAGCATATATTACAATGAATTCACTGGACTAAAACAAAAGCATATGGAAAGCACACATGTACTCGTATTTTCAGAATCATCAATTATTGTAAAAGGATTAGAAATTCAATTAAAAGACAACAATATTGGCTATCTCATAAAAGACCCTTTAAATTCTGGAGTACTTGCAGGTTTTGGATCTTTTGGTAAATCTGTAGAGCTTTACATCCTTCAAACAGACTTGGATAAAGCGACTCCGATTATCGAAGCCTACAAAGCAGAAATAAATTCATAAAAACAATAAATAGTTTTTCTTATTTAAAAAATGACCCTATATTTGCACCCGCAAAAAGGCCATGTGGCGCAACTGAATAGCGCACTTGATTACGGCTCAAGAGGTTGCTGGTTTGAATCCAGCCATGGTCACAACAAAAAGCAACTCACTTATTATAAGTGAGTTGCTTTTTTTATATGATCAAAATTATAGTATAATTGGTGTTTTTTCTGCCTTTTCAAGAGAAGGGCTTCTAAAAAAACTACTCTAAATATCTTCTTAACGCAACACGATGTTCGGGAATGGATTTGTCATACTTCTCAACAAGCAGTTCTAAAATTTCTGGTTGAATTTTTCCAATTTCCTGTCTTGAACCGTATTTAGAAACAAAAAGGGTATAGTCTTCACCTATTTTCTCAAAAATCAAATAATGTGTTGTATTGATTTCTGAATAGGCAATTTGATTTCCTGAAAAGGTGGAAGATTCATCTGTAAAGAAATCTGAAAATTGATAATACTTAAAAATATTTTCCATTAGTTAAATTAATTCGGCAGACAATCCTAATTGCAGTAATTTAGAACACTTGGGTTCTAACTCCTTAAATTCTCCAGACTTTACAGTACACTTTCCTTTGTAATGGACTAGATAGGTACATTGCTCAGCTTGTTCTTGGGTATGATCACATACCGAAATCAAAGAATCAATTACAAAATCGAAGGTATTGACCTCATCATTGTGCAATACAATTTCATGCTGAAAAACTTCTTTTTCCAGAGTATCGACTTGTTCTTGCTTTTTTTCTTTGGTACTCATACTGCGAATTTAAAAAAAAATTAATTCTTTTGGTATTTTAATGCAACCCAATTATTTCTTTCAATCACGGTTTCAAGTTTTAAACCGTATTTTGAAACTTCTGTATCGATGACAGGAATGTCTTCTTTGTAGAATCCACTTAACAATAAAATGCCTTTTTCATCTAAACAATGGGCATAAATACTCATATCCATCAACAAGATATTTCGGTTGATATTGGCAATAATAACTTCATAGTTCTGATCCTCTAAAAGAGAAGAGTCTCCTTCATAAACGGAAATATGTTGACAATTATTTCGAGAAACATTTTCTATAGAATTCAAATAACACCAATTATCAATATCAATTGCATCAGTAGGTTTGGCCCCTTTCATTTCAGCAAAAATTGCTAAAATTCCAGTACCACACCCCATGTCCAATACTTTTTTATTTTCTAGATCCAATTGCAATAAATGCTGAATCATCATATGAGTCGTTTCATGATGCCCCGTTCCAAAACTCATTTTTGGCTCGATTACTATATCGTATTGCAAATTTGGATTTTCGTGAAAAGGTGCACGAACACTAACGACATCTTCTACCTGAATGGCTTCAAAATTCTTTTCCCACTCTGCATTCCAATTGGTTTGAGCAACTTCATTATACTGATATTCAATCTGAAACTCCTTGGAATTCAATACAAAAATATCTTCCAAAAGATGCTCGTTCCAATTCTCTTTTTGAATATAAGCCACTACCCCGTTTTCATTTTCAACAAAACTCTCGAAGCCAACATTGCCCAATTCTGCAATCAAAATCTCAGTTCCTGGTTCTTTTGGCGATACTGTAAAAAGATATTCTATATAAATATTGTCCATAAAAATGTGCTAGTGCTATTCAAAAAAAATGCATCAAGATCTAAAATCTCGATGCAAATTTATTCATTTTCTTTAAAAGAGCGTTGATTAACTGCTTTTAAATCGCTTTTATAATTGCTGAAAAATCGGTTGCATTTAAGGCTGCGCCACCAATCAATCCACCGTCTACATCAGCCTTAGAAAATATCTCTTCAGCATTTGATGGCTTTACACTTCCGCCATATAAAATAGAAACAGCATCTGCTACCTCTTGATTGTAATGATCTTTAATAATTTTACGAATAAATGCGTGCATTTCTTGTGCCTGTTCTGGACTTGCCGTTTCTCCTGTACCAATTGCCCATACTGGCTCGTATGCCAATACTATCTGTTTCCAAGCAGCAGCTTCTAAATGAAATAATCCGTTTTTCAACTGGCTCTCTACCACGTTGAAATGATTTCCTGATTTTCGGTCTTCTAACAATTCTCCAAAACAGAAAATTGCTTCCATATTGTTCGCTAAAGTGGTATCCACCTTTTCGGCTAAAAGGGCATCTGTTTCACCAAAAAAAGTTCTTCGCTCTGAATGTCCCAAAATTACAGAGTGTACACCAACACTTTTCAACATTGCTGCAGAAATCTCACCAGTAAAGGCTCCATTTGCTGCTTGATGCATGTTTTGTGCAACTACTTCGATCTTCGAATTATTCGCTAGTGCTACTGCAGAAGAAAGGTTTACAAAAGTTGGCGCTACAAGCACTCTAGTATTCTCTAAAGAAAGGTTCTCTATAGAATCTTGAAGTTGCTCTATTAGTACTTTTGTTTCTTGTTTATCATTATTCATTTTCCAGTTACCTGCAACTATTTTAGTTCTCATACTTCTGATTTTAAACTTTATTAAGGCTGTAAATTTAAGGAATGAAAAAGGAAAAACGTTTTAGAAAAAGAAATAGTTACGATAACGATTTATTGATTTTTTTTCAAGGCTTGTAGGAGCTGTTTATCGGATGCCGAAGTTGCCTTAAAAAGTGCGATGGCACCTTGCTCATCGATGACTAAATAGCGAGGAATCCAGCTTAAACCGACGAAATCTACAAAAGCACCACTACGCATCCCTTTAGGTAAATTGTAGTGTAGGCCTTTTATTTGAAAACGTTGAATTCCTTTTTTCCAAGATTCCCGATTGGTATCTACTGAAAGAAATAAAAATACAACTTCAGGAAATTCGCGCTGAAGTTTCTCAACGGCAGGCAACCCTCGGATACAATCTGCACACCAAGATGCCCACACATCAATCAATACTTTTTTTCCTTTATACGGGTCTAACACTTCTTTAAGTGTTGACTCTTGGTTAGTCAATGAAAAAACTTGCTCTTGAGAGGCTGGCTCCGAAAACTGTGTTGGAGTTTCAAAATTACATCTCGAAAAAACAAGGCTTATCAATACGAAACAAAATACTTTTTTCATCATTAATCCATTCTAATTCTGGGGTCTAGCCAGCTATAAATTACATCTACCAAAATATTAATCAAGATAAACAAAGTTGCAATGACCAATACGCTTCCCATGATGATTGGTAAATCGAGGGTATTTAAAGCATTGACAATTTCTTTTCCAAGTCCGTTCCAATTAAAAATATATTCAATAAATACCGCACCTGCCAACATGGAAGCAAACCAACCAGAGATAGCAGTAACTACTGGATTTAAAGCGTTTTTAATTGCATGTTTACGAATTACCATATAAGAACTCAGTCCTTTCGCTTTTGCCGTTCGAACATAATCTTCGTTTAAAATTTCTAAAAGTGAATTCCGCATCAATTGAATTATGACTGCCAGTGGGCGAATTCCTAAAACAATCGCAGGTAAAATCAGATTTTTCAATTGCAAGGTACTTCCTTCTCCAAAATCGTCCACTTCATACAAGCTCCCTGTCATTTCCAGTCCTGTGTAAGAATGTAGTACAAATCCAAACAACCAAGCAAACAAAATGGCCGAGAAAAAAGAGGGAACACTCATTCCTAAGGTACTAATAATCGCCGTAATTCTATCAAAATAAGAATCCTTATAAACTGCAGAAAGCACCCCTAAAATAATTCCAACAACTATCGCAATCATAATTGCAGACAAAGCCAAAATAACTGTGTTGGGAAGTGTTTCAGAAATTACTTTAGATACTTTTTTTCCGCTTTTTTGAAACGAATCTCTCAAATAGGGAAATTTTAAAACGACCGTTTGATTGCCGATTACAAAGAGTTCCTGATATGTAAACTTGCCTGTAGATAAATAGGTGTAATTTGTAATGGAATTGCTATGGATTGAAATGGGAGAAACATCATTTAGGTAGTATAAATACTGGGTAAACAAGGGTTTGTCGAAGCCGTATTTTTGCTGAATCGATAGTAATTGCGCTTTGTCCTGACGTTGATCTAACATCATTCTAGAAGGATCACCAAGCAGATTGAAAAGAAAAAAAATGACTGTCACCACTCCAAACAAGGTAAGAAATCCGTAGAAAATTTTGTTTAAAATAGAACCAATCATTATTACAAAGATAGTAGAAAGTCACAAAAAAATGTACCTTTACAAAACTTTTATTCGCAAAGATGACGACACAAAAATTGGTTGCTGAAATCCACAAAAAAAAATCATTTTTATGTATTGGTTTGGATGTTGATCTAACAAAAATTCCAGCACATTTACTACATGAAGAAGATCCTATCTTCGAGTTCAATAAGGCAATTATTGATGCAACTCATCACTTATGTGTAGCCTACAAACCCAATACAGCTTTTTATGAGGCCTATGGAATAAAAGGATGGATTTCTCTGCAAAAAACCATTGAATACCTCAACCAAAACTATCCTGAAATTTTCACCATTGCTGATGCAAAACGTGGCGATATCGGCAATACTTCTTCCATGTATGCCAATGCTTTTTTTAAAGACCTCGCTTTTGATTCGGTAACAGTTGCTCCCTACATGGGAAAGGATTCGGTTGAACCATTCTTAGCCTTTAAAGAAAAACACACCATTTTATTAGCGTTGACCTCTAACGAAGGGGCTTTTGATTTTCAAACGCAAAAAATCGACGGTAAAGAAGTGTACAAACAAGTGCTGGAAACCTCTAAATCTTGGGAAAATTCAGAAAATTTAATGTATGTAGTCGGGGCTACAAAAGCGGAGTATTTTAAAGAAATTAGAACCATTGTACCCGATTCTTTCTTATTGGTTCCAGGTGTAGGTGCACAAGGAGGGAATCTTCAAGACGTTTGCAAATATGGTTTGTCTAAAAATATTGGCTTGTTAATCAATTCTTCAAGAGGAATTATCTATGCTTCTAACGATCAACATTTTGCAGCAAATGCGGCAATAAAAGCGACTGAATTACAGCAACAAATGGCTGATATTTTAGAGAAGACTCTCTAGATCATAAATTTACCTGAATAAAATTTCCTTTTAAATCAAGAAAATTCTTTATTCAAGTATCCTAATTGGTTCAGTTTTCTTAAGATTTTCATGGCTTTAAAAGCTGCACTATCACTCTTGTTTTCATCGGTATACCGATAGCTATCAGAAAGTTCTATCAATCTTAGGTAACGCTCTTCAAGATGTTTTTTAAAGCTCAGGAGTTGTTGTATTTGGGACATTGTATTCATTTGTAATACTTAAAAATACACAAATAATGTATACAAAACAAAAAACACAATTTAATTCTTACTTTTTCAGCACTTTATAGGAAGAAGTGTTCATTTTTGAATTAAACTTCAAGATGTATATCCCTTTTGTAAGTCCTGAAAAATCATATTCCTTTTTTAAAGAGTCTTGCACAAACGAAAACATTTTTTGTCCTAATACTGAATATATGGTTCCTTTCACACCAATAAGTTCGGGTTGGATCTCAATGAGAACTCTATCATCTATAGGATTTGGAAATATTTGTATTGTATTCATTGCTTGTATCTCCCCTACCGATGCAGTTGCTTGCTGATAAACTTTTATATAATCTATCGTCATTTCACTCTCTTCAAAAGAAGGGCTAATACTCGGTTCAATTGCGATATTTAATAAGATGTATTGATCTTTGTCAAACGGCCAAGTACTTGCATCTAATGAATTGGGAGCATAGGTATAGTGCTCAACTCCATCGACTTTAAAGACCATTTTATCTTCGTACCACTCTAGCGTATAGATGTGAAATTCAGTGGTAGCAGTTGAGATGGACTGACCTCCATGATTTATCGTTCCCCCAAAACTAGAAGGGGTATGCATGGCACTTTGAACATAATTTGGGTCCCTTCCCCAATGTTCCATAATATCAATTTCGCCACAAGCAGGCCATGGTGTAGTACCGTAGCTAGAAGTCCAATACCCTCCGGGTTCTGTAATGTTTTTTCCCAACATCCAGATTGCAGGCCAGGTACCAACGCCAGTTGGCAAAATAGCCCTCACCTCTACTTTTCCGTAGGTAAAGGCAAACTTAGAATTCAATCTCGCAGATGTATACTGTTTTGTTCTCCCTTGGTCTGTAAACGTTTCTTTTTTAGCAACAAGATGTAATGATCCATTAGAAACAGATGTGTTTACTGTTCTATTGGTATAATGTTGGATTTCATTATTGTACCAACTATCTCCATTGGGCAACTGTGTTTGATGAAACCATTTTTCAGAGTCAATTGCACCCGAACCGTTAAAATCATCAGACCAGACCAATCGATTGTACACAGGGTCTGTATTTGAAGTTTGTGTTGAAACTACTTGAGTTTGTTGTGCCGTTAAAAAAAGGCTATAAAGTGTACATACTATCAGAAAATGAAATCTCATTTAAAAGGGAATTTTAATTTTTTCAAATTAAGACCCTTCTTTGATACCTCACAATAAAAGCACCAATACATAAGCACTACATGAAGAATAATTCCTCAAAAAAATAGCCTATTTTTCTTTAAAAGAATCCGTTTTTTTATCATACCCATAGGGGCAATGTTTACATCCGCTTTTACAACAAGAACCTCTTTTTAAATGAAACTGTTCTGTAAATACTCGATACCCTTCTTCATTTTCGTAATAATCCCCTTCTTCCAAAGGTATTCGCTTGTTGTACATGTATGTAGTTCTATATGGAAGTACTGAAAAAAAATATTCAAAATATCGAATAGATTCCAATTTTCAGACTGTCTTTACCTATTTTTAATTCGCTGTCCCGGAGGAAATCTAGCAATAATTTCTTTTACAAACTCCTTAATTCTCGCTTCTTTTTTTTCACGGTTTTGAATACGTAAAGCACCCGTCCCGACTCCTTGCCAAATTAATTCTTTTTTAGCTTTATCAATAAAATCCACAAATAAGGTACCTTCTGAATATTGTGAAACGTTTACATTGGATTGTAATCCATTCATCATCCAAGGATTCCATCCCCAGCCAAAACCATATCCATATCCAAAATTGTTTTGACTCACTTGTACTCGTTCTCTGGATTTTGTAAAAATACTGACCAACATATCTGGATTTTCCGATTTAAGCATTCCTTTAGCTTCTAATTCAAATTCAATTGCTCGTAAAATGCGTTTTTTATCTAAATCTGAAATTTCTGCTTTGTCGATTCCTGGCTTAAAAAAAGCAAAAGTTTTGTACTTTTTAAAATCAATAGCTGCATCGAAATCAGTACTCACTTTGATAGCACTACAAGCAGATAAAAGCAGAATACTACACACTAAAAGAAACCCTTTTTTCATAGTTGTTGATTTTAAGTTATTGAATTGATAAGTACATCATCTACCAAATTAGGGATGGTAACTTTTAAGTTTTTTTCCGATTTCATTGCTCGCTTTATTGCGAAAATTGCTTCCTCATTTCTTGCCCAACTTCTTCTAGAAACTCCATTATTTACATCCCAAAAAAGCATTTGTTTTAAACGCTTTGATGCCTCTTTAGTCCCATCAAGAAGCATGCCAAATCCACCATTCATGACTTCTCCCCAACCAACTCCGCCTCCGTTGTGAATAGAAACCCAGGTAGCTCCTCTAAAACTATCCCCTATCACATTTTGGATGGCCATGTCTGCCGTAAATTTAGATCCGTCATAAATATTTGAAGTTTCCCGGTAGGGAGAATCGGTTCCCGAAACGTCATGGTGATCTCTCCCTAAAATTACGGGACCAATCTCCCCTTTTTGAATGGCTTCATTAAAGGCTTTTGCAATTTCAATACGTCCTTCGGCATCGGCATACAAAATTCTTGCCTGAGAACCCACTACCAAATTATTTTCTTTCGCTCCTCGGATCCACTGAATATTATCGGCCATTTGCTGCTGAATTTCTTTTGGAGAATGCCTTTGTATTTTCTCTAATACTGCACAAGCTATCACATCTGTTTTTGCTAGATCTTCAGGATCTTGAGAAGCACAGACCCATCGAAAAGGACCGAATCCATAATCGAAACACATAGGCCCCATAATATCTTGCACATAACTAGGATATCTAAAATCAATTTGATTCCCTGCCATTACATCGGCACCCGCTCTACTAGCTTCTAATAGGAACGCATTTCCATAATCAAAAAAATAGGTTCCTTTTGCCGTATGTTTGTTAATAGCCATAGCATGTCTTCGCAAGGTTTCTTGTACTTTTTCTCTAAACAGTGTGGGATTTTCTGCCATCATCGTATTGGCATCTTCAAAAGAAAGTCCTACAGGATAGTAACCTCCTGCCCAAGGATTGTGCAAAGAAGTTTGATCGGATCCAATATCGATATGAATATTTTCTATATCAAATAGTTCCCAGACATCCACAATATTTCCTAAATAGGCTATCGAGATCACTTCTTGCTGCTCCTTCGCTAGTCGAACTCTGCTTACCAACTCCTGTTGGTCCGTAATTTTTTCATCAATCCAACCTTGATCCAGTCGAATTTGAGTAATCTTAGGGTTCACCTCAGCACAAACCGTTATACATCCCGCAATATTTCCTGCTTTGGGTTGTGCCCCAGACATTCCACCCAAACCAGAAGTTACAAACAAATTTCCTTTGGGAGCTTTTTGTATTTTTCGAAAGGCATTTAAAACAGTAATTGTGGTTCCATGCACAATTCCCTGAGGACCAATATACATATAACTTCCAGCTGTCATTTGTCCATATTGAGAAACTCCCAGAGCATTCATTTTCTCCCAATCGTCTGGTTTTGAATAATTCGGTATCACCATCCCATTGGTAACCACCACTCTGGGTGCATTTTTATGAGAAGGAAAGAGCCCCATAGGATGTCCCGAATACATCGTTAGGGTTTGCTTGTTTGTCATTTCTGACAAGTATTTCATTGTCAATAAATATTGAGCCCAATTCTGAAAAACAGCCCCATTTCCTCCATAGGTAATCAATTCGTGAGGATGCTGCGCAACGGCAATATCCAAATTATTTTGAATCATCAACATGATGGCTTTTGCCTGCGTTGATTTTCCTGGATACGCTTCAATAGGTCTGGATTTCATTTCGTAATCTGGACGAAAACGATACATATAAATACGCCCATATGTTTCTAATTCTTCCAAAAATTCAACGAGTAATTCTGCGTGATGCTTTGAATCAAAATAGCGAAGTGCATTTTTGAGTGCTAATTTTTTTTCTTCAGGTGAAAGAATGTCTTTCCGCTTTGGAGCATGATTGATTTCTAAATCATATCTTTTTTTAGGAGGCAATACATCAGGAATTCCTTGCTGAATTTGAGCGGCAAATGTCATATCCATTTCTATTTTCATTATCTAGAACAAATATATTTCTTTTTTATATAATTCAATTAACTATTCAAAAAAATAGAAATTATTTTAAGAAATTCGTAAATTGCATTCAAATTATTCAATATAAATTACGAATGAAGCAAATAACACCTTACACACCTACACATAAAATCCGAATCGTGACCGCTGCTTCACTTTTTGATGGACATGATGCTGCAATTAATATTATGCGGAGAATCCTTCAATCCACAGGAGCCGAAGTAATTCATTTGGGTCATGACAGAAGTGTAGAAGAGGTGGTCAATTGTGCCATTCAAGAAGATGCAAATGCCATTGCTATTACCTCTTATCAGGGTGGGCATTTAGAATATTTTAAATACATGTTCGATTTATTGGGTCAGAAAGGGGCGCAACATATCAAAATTTTTGGTGGGGGTGGCGGTGTCATTCATCCACTAGAAATAAAAGAATTGATGGAGTATGGAATTACACGAATCTACACTCCAGATGATGGTCGTCGATTGGGTTTGCAAGGAATGATCAATGATTTAGTACAACAAGCAGATGCGATACCTCCAACTGAGTATTCTAAAAGCAAACAAAAAATTTGTAATGAAGATGCTTCTGACTTGCTTAAACTCGGAAAAGAAAGAGTCTTAGAAAATTTAAAAAATAAAAACACCAATACCATTGCCCGATTAATTTCTTTAGCCGAAAATAACCACACAGATTTTGAACGTGTTTTTTCTCATCTAGAAAACTACTCAAGAGGGAATTTAGCAGCCACACCTGTTTTAGGAATTACAGGAACTGGCGGTGCAGGAAAATCTTCTCTGGTTGACGAGTTGGTTCGTCGATTTTTATTGGATTTTCCAGAAAAAACAATTGGAATTATTTCTGTAGATCCTTCCAAAAGAAAAACTGGAGGAGCACTTCTAGGCGATAGAATTCGAATGAATGCAATTCATAACCCGAGAGTGTATATGCGCTCTTTGGCAACTCGCCAATCAAATCTCGCTTTGTCAAAATACATTAACGAAGCCTTGGAGGTTTTGAAAGCGGCAGAATTTGATCTAATTATTTTAGAAACCTCAGGTATTGGGCAATCGGATACGGAAATTGTTGAGCATTCAGCAATTTCATTATATGTAATGACTCCCGAGTTTGGAGCAGCCACTCAACTGGAAAAGATTGACATGTTAGATTTTGCAGATTTGGTAGCCATCAATAAATTTGACAAACGAGGTGCTTTGGATGCGCTAAGAGATGTCAAAAAACAATACATGCGCAATCACAATTTATGGGATGTACACGAAGATGCACTCCCTGTTTTTGGCACTATTGCATCACAATTTAATGATCCCGGAATGAACACCTTATACTTCCGGATAATACACACTTTGGTTGAAAAAACCGGGGCTGATTTAAAATCTTCTTTACAAATAAGTTCAGAGATGTCTGAAAAAATATTTGTAATTCCTCCTGCAAGAATTCGCTATTTATCTGAGATTGCTGAGCGCAATAGGGCTTATGACAAAAAGGTCAATAGACAAGTATTGATTGCTCAGAAACTGTATGGAATTTATCAAACCATTTTATCGATAAGCAACAGTGACGAACAACAGTCGCACCTTATAAAGTCTGGATTGGATACAGATACGATTCTCACTCTCAAATACGATGAAGGTGACATCGAATTTTTAAAACTCCTTATCGCTCAATTCCAAAAAATAATGCTAAATTTAAATCCACATTATTGGGAACTCATTTTAAACTGGCAAAAGAAAATTAAGAGGTATGAAGACCCAATTTACCGTTTTAAAGTTCGCGAAAAAGAACTAACTATAGAGACTCATACAGCGTCTCTTTCTCACTCACAGATTCCGAAAATTGCCTTACCAAAATACAAGGCTTGGGGAGATATACTCCAATGGAATTTACAAGAAAATGTACCAGGAGAATTTCCTTTTACAGCAGGTCTATATCCTTTCAAAAGGGTCGGTGAAGACCCTACACGTATGTTCGCAGGTGAAGGTGGCCCAGAAAGAACCAATCATCGCTTTCATTATGTGAGCCAAGGAATGGATGCAAAAAGACTTTCTACTGCCTTTGATTCCGTAACCTTGTATGGTAATGATCCTGATCTGAGACCCGATATTTACGGAAAAATTGGAAATGCAGGGGTCTCTATTTGCTGTTTAGATGATGCAAAAAAACTCTATTCTGGATTCGATTTAAGTCATTCAAAGACTTCAGTATCGATGACAATCAATGGTCCTGCTCCAATATTGTTGGGTTTTTTTATGAATGCGGCCATTGACCAAAATTGCGAAAAATACATTCTTGAACACAAGCTAGAACAAAAGGTTGAAGCAACTTTTAAAGAAATTTATGACAACCAACAATTAGAAAGACCAAAATATCAAGGAAAATTACCTCCTGAAACAATGGTCTAGGGTTGCTTCTTTTGGGGCTGACTGGAGATTTGATTTTACCTCAAGAGGTGTATCAGCAAATCAAAAAAGACACTCTAGCAAAAGTTCGAGGGACGGTCCAGGCAGATATTTTAAAAGAAGATCAAGCACAAAATACCTGTATTTTTTCTACAGAATTTGCACTTCGTTTGATGGGAGATGTACAAGAATACTTTATTGAAAAACAGGTACGAAATTTCTATTCGGTTTCTATTTCTGGATACCATATCGCAGAAGCGGGTGCAAATCCAATTACCCAACTGGCATTCACCTTGGCCAACGGATTCACCTATGTAGAATATTATTTGAGTCGTGGAATGGATATCAACGAATTTGGTCCTAATTTATCGTTTTTCTTTTCAAACGGAATTGACCCAGAATATGCCGTTATAGGGAGAGTTGCTCGAAAAATTTGGGCAAAAGCGATGAAAAATAAATACGGTGCAAATACGAGAGCTCAGATGCTAAAGTATCACATTCAGACTTCAGGGCGTTCGTTACATGCACAAGAAATCGACTTTAACGATATTAGAACCACACTTCAAGCTTTGTACGCCATCAATGACAATTGCAATTCATTACATACAAATGCCTATGATGAAGCCATCACAACTCCTACAGAAGAATCTGTACGGAGAGCCATGGCGATTCAATTGATCATCAATAAAGAATTGGGCTTAGCCAAAAATGAAAACCCGATTCAGGGTGCTTTTATTATTGAAGAATTGACCGATTTAGTGGAAGAAGCAGTCTTGCTAGAATTTGACAGAATTACAGAACGTGGAGGGGTTTTAGGCGCCATGGAAACCATGTACCAACGTTCTAAAATTCAGGAAGAAAGTTTGTATTATGAAACCTTAAAACACAATGGAGAATTCCCAATTATAGGCGTAAACACCTTTTTAAGCGCTAAAGGCTCACCTACCATCCAACCTACAGAAGTAATAAGAGCCACAGAAATAGAAAAACAATTTCAGATCACTACCAAAAAACAACTCCATATAGCGAATAAGCAAAAAGCAGCGGAACAATTGAGCCTTCTTCAAAAAGGAGCCATTCAAAACACCAATTTGTTTGCTATTTTAATGGAGGCAACAAAAGTGTGTTCTTTAGGACAGATCACCGAAGCATTGTTTAAAGTAGGTGGTCAATACAGAAGAAATATGTAAGTAAACTATTCGTACAATTATTAAAAAATCGAGCCCTGATTGAAAGCATTTATCGATACCCTAAAGTCAAAAAAATCCTTATCTCCTCCTTTTGGGTGCTCTGCTTACCTTCTTTTTACGTTTGTTAAACGGGACATGAACTGCATCATCAAAAGTGTTTTTTGCTTCTTTAGCCAGTTTGTTCTTTTTCCAAGAATTGTTTTCAGGTATTAAAACTTTCAATAAATCTGTACGTCCAACTTTTTTTAAGGTCTTTTGAATCCAGTCTCTATTTTCTTTTTTGTACCAAAAGAAAAATTTATGTTGATCCTCTTTTTCCTGTTTGGTTTTTGGAGTTTTTGTTGGCTTTAGTGTATAGGGATGATATCCAGAATAATAAATCACTGTTGCCACCGTCATTGGTGTGGGTGTAAAGCCTTGCACTTGCTCTAGCTGGAAGCCCATGTCTTTGGTTTCTGCAGCCAAATTCGCCATATCTTCTACTTCACTAGCAGGATGACTCGAAATAAAATAAGGAATCAACTGTAAGTTTAATTTCTTTTTTATATTGATCCTATCGAAACGTTCTTTAAACTTGTGAAAATACGTAAACGAAGGTTTTCGCATCAATTTCAAAACTGGGTCAGAAGTGTGTTCTGGAGCAACTTTTAAGCGTCCAGAAACATGATGGGTCATCACCTCTTCTGTATAGGCATCTAACTCTTTCGGGTCTGCATTTTTATTAAATTCGGGCACCAACATATCATGTCGAATTCCACTTCCAATAAATGATTTTTTTATTTTTGGATGCTTATCTACCGCCTGATACAATTCGGTTAAAGGTTTGTGCGAAGTGTCCAAATTAGAACAAATCACTGGAGAAATACAACTAGGAGCAACACATTTGTCGCATATTGACTGCACCTTTCCTTTCATCTTATACATATTGGCAGATGGCCCTCCGATATCTGACAAGTACCCTTTAAAATCCGGCATGTTTGCAACTTTGTCTACTTCTTTTAAAATAGACTCCTGACTTCTACTCGCAATAAACTTTCCTTGGTGTGCAGAAATTGTACAAAAACTACAGCCTCCAAAACACCCTCTGTGGATATTGATTGAAAACTTAATCATTTCAAATGCAGGAATCGGACCACGCTTGTTGTATTTTGGGTGTGGTAAACGCGTAAATGGCAAATCAAAAGAACCATCAATTTCCTTTTCAGTCATTGTTGGAAAAGGCGGGTTGATTACCAAAGTTTTCCCTTCCACCTCTTGTAAAATTCTTCGTGCTTTTAATTTGTTTGACTCTTGCTCAATCACTTTAAAATTAGACGCAAATGTTTTTTTATCTCCCAAACAAGCTTTGTGCGAATGGATGGTAACGTCTTCCCAATCATTGATTACAGGTAATTTTTCTTCCTTTTGATTGATTAAAACTGCGGTTTGTTTGATGTTTTTTAAACTCGAAAATGGAACTCCTTTTTGTAATAAACTTACGATTTCTCGCAAAGGCTGCTCTCCCATTCCATAAACCAGCATGTCTGCTTTAGAGGTTTCGAGTATGGTTGGCATTAATTTATCCGACCAATAATCATAGTGTGTCACCCGTCGCAATGAAGCTTCGATCCCACCAATAAGAATTGGAACATCTGGAAACTTTTCTTTTAATATTTTTGAATATACAGAAGTGGCATAATCCGGTCGGAAACCTTTGTCCCCATTGGGCGTATATGCATCTTTATCTCTTCTTTTTTTGCTTGCAGTGTAATTACTCACCATGGGGTCCATACAACCACCAGTCGCTCCAAAGAACAATCGAGGCTTTCCTAGCTTTTCAAAATCCTGTAAATCGTCGGTTACACAGGGCTGGGGCACAATCGCAACACGCAATCCGTAACTCTCTAAAATTCGACCAATTACTGCAGGTCCAAAAGAAGGATGATCTACATAAGCATCTCCACTAAAAAGAATCACATCCAATTCTGTCCAACCTCGTAGTTTGACTTCTTTGTTTGTCGTTGGCAACCAATCTGTTAGTTGTAGTTTTTTAGTGTTCTCCATAAGTTGCAAAAATAGGGAGAAAAAGATCAAGTCCTATCAGTTCCTGGAATTTTTATACACAATAAAAAAAATGCCGCAACCTGTCAAATAAAAATCAATACCCACCTTCAAAATTACCATCAAAAACAGTCTAAATAGGCTATCTGAGAGAGTTCTTCTTTTGAATTCATCTCATAAGGACTTCTATCAAAAAGACGACACTTCATTTTAACCCTTAAAATTTTTTATTGTTCTTTATTCTTTTGTAATTTTAACAAAAACTATCTGTCATGATTAAAAATTTGCTGCTCACCTTTTTTAGTTTGTTCCTTATCTCTTCCTGTAGCAATCCTTCAGAAGAAAAAGACACTTTTGTAATCGATCATTATACCAAAAAAGAAGTGACAATTAGTATGAGAGATGGCGTGAAATTGCACACGACGATTTATTCTCCAAAAGACACTTCAAAAGAATATCCTATTTTAATGCAGCGAACACCTTATAGTTCGGCTCCATATGGTGAAGGGAAAATAAAAACCACTATTGGTCCCAATGTGCATTTGATGAAAGAAGGAAACATTATAGTCTATCAAGATGTTCGTGGACGATGGATGAGTGAAGGGGTCTATGACAATATGCGTGCCTATCTTCCGAATAAGAAAAACTCTCAAGCAGATGAAGTATCGGACACTTACGATACCATCGATTGGCTGATTAAAAACGTAGCAAATAACAATGGGAAAGTGGGAACTTGGGGAATTTCATATCCTGGGCATTATGCAACCGTATCTACCATTGACGCTCACCCTGCATTAAAAGCCGCTTCACCACAAGCCTGCATTGGTGATTTTTTCTTTGATGACTTCCATCATAATGGTGCCTTTTTGTTGAGTTATTTTAGAGCCATTTCTCTATTTGGCACCTACAAAGATACTCCCACCGATTCTGCCTTAGTATTCGTTTCCAAAAATGAATTCTCAAGATCAATACCAGTTTTTTTTAGACAAAGGCCCTTTAAAAAATTTAAACGAATATTTTCAGTACGATAAATTGGATGTTAACAATACTTCTACAAAAAAAACCATCGATGATTTTTTCTGGAAAGAAATTACAGAACACCCAAACTATGATTCTGTATGGAAAAGTAAAGGAATTATTCAGCATTTAAACAAAGTCCCAGCTACTGTTGCCACTATGATTGTGGGAGGTTGGTTTGATGCGGAGGACTTATACGGTCCCCTAGAAACCTATAAAGCAATTGAAAAAAACAGTCCTAAAAATTACAATACACTCGTTTTTGGTCCTTGGGATCACGGAAAATGGGCACGGAATACAGTAGAAAACTCAGTTGGAAATTATTATTTTGGGGACTCAATTTCTTTAAAGTTTCAAAAAGAAATTGAAACCAATTTCTTTAATCATTTCCTCAAAGGAAAGGGAGATAAAAACTCTGGACTTCCGGAAGCCTATGTCTATGATTCTGGAAGAAAGACATGGAAATCGTATGATTCGTGGCCACCAAAAAACATCGTCAAAGAGCAGTGGTTTTTATCTGAAAATCAAAAATTAACAACAGATAAAAAATTATCCAAAGAAATCAAATTTATCAGCGACATAAAAAATCCTGTTCCCTATTCTGAAGATATCAAAACGGTTTTTACTCCACGAAAATACATGACCGATGACCAACGCTTTGCAGCCAGAAGACCCGATGTATTGGTTTTTGAAACAGAGGTATTGACTGAAGACCTTACCTTGGCGGGATCAATTTTAGCCAAACTAAACGTTGCAACCACCGGAACTGCTGCAGATTGGATTGTAAAGGTTATTGATGTACATCCTTCAGATACTGAAGAAAATAACGACAAATTGCAAGACCATTTAAAAATGAGCAACTACCATTTAATGGTCAGAAGTGAAGTATTGCGTGGACGTTTTAGAAATAGTTTTTCTACACCAGAACCCTTTACTCCTAACAAAAAAACCCCTGTACACATTCCATTGCAAGATGTGTTCCACACCTTTAAAAAAGGGCACAAATTACAGGTTCAGGTGCAAAGCACTTGGTTTCCCTTAATTGATTTGAATCCACAAACCTATGTAGACAATATTTTCAAAGCAGAGGCAACCGATTTTAAAACTCAAACCCATACCGTTTTTAGCGATTCAAGTATTGAGTTTTCAGTCTTAAAAAACTAAGATGACCTCAACCGAAATTGCTTTATTATTGAACAACGATGCAGACAAAATTGCACGCATAGGTGAGATCATCGGCAGAAAAATCCCTAGTAGAGATTCCTTTCAAAATCTAAACGACTTCGAAAGAACCTTCGTGTATGTAGATGTTTTTGAAAAACATACCAGCAATGGAGGTTTTGAAGAATTCTTTTGGAATTCCTCAGGGCAGTTTTCCCACGAAATTTTAGAAGCTTACGAAAAAATTGGTGCCATACACACTGCATCCCTTATCTATGATGCTTTTCGTTTATTTGGAGAAATCCCCATCCCCAAAAGCATTGAACACAGAAGAGCTATCATCAACGGTATAGATCCAAAAACATGGGAAGTTCTAGACCGTGAATTCTACAAAAGTAAAGACCCTATTATTTCGTTGATTTTAGAATTTGTCGCTATAAATCGGACTTATTTCGATTGACCTTCTCTTTTCAAACGGATATATAAGAACACTAAAATAAAAACACCTCCCATCGCGAAAAGAGCTGTAAAATTCCATGTAAATTCATATCCGTATTTGTCGATAAGCTGCATCCCCAAATTGTGACTAAAAATATGTGCCAATGAAAAAGCAATGCTATACAAGGCCATGTACTCTCCTTGATTTCCTTTTTTTGCTCTTTCAACAGCAAATGCATTCGAAAACGGAAAGGCAATCATTTCACCAATTGTCATCAACAACATACCAATAACAAGAACGCCTATCCAAGCACTCAGATTCAAAATCACAAAACTAAGTGCGGTTAGGAAAAGACCTATCGCTACTAATTTGATTTTTGAATTCTTAGGATGCTCTAACCATTTGATCAGAGGCATTTCAAAAACTACTATAAAAAAACCATTAAACCCCATCAACAAACCAATTTCAAATTCTGAAAGCAAACGCACCTCTTTGTAATACAAAGGAATGGTAGAAAAATATTGTAAAAAGACAAACCCAAAAATAAACATGCCAATAAAAAAAATCCAAAAAGAAGAATCTTTGTATGCTGAAATTGGGTTTTCGGCGATAACCGAATCGGTAATTTGTGCTTTTTTGGGGTGTAATACTTTTAATAATAAAACGGCAGCTAAGACACAGGTAATCCCGTCAATCCAAAACAAGCCAAGATATCCAACACTTACAATAATGAGCCCTCCGATAGCAGGACCGGCAGAAAAACCAAGATTGATAGCCAAACGGATGAGTGTTACAGAACGGGTTTTATTTTCAGGTTTACTATATGCACTTAGAGCTACAAACATAGCGGGTCTAAAAGCATCAGCAACCAACATGACGGAGAAAATCCCAAAACAAAACTGATGAAAACTAGTTGCAAATTGCAGACTTACGAAAAGAATTCCAGTCCCTATCAAACTTACCAACATTACCTTATAATAGCCAATAAGATCGGTCAGCTTACCTCCCAACCAAGTTCCCACAACAGATCCAAAGCCAAAAAAAGACATGATCCACCCCACATCAGAGAGTGTAAAATGAAGACTATTTGTTAAATATAGGGACAAAAAAGGGATCACCATTGTTCCAGATCTATTGATCAAGGTTATTAAGGCGAGCCACCAAACTTCTTTGGAAAGTCCTTTAAACGTTTGAATATAATTTGAAAACAGGGTCTTCATAAGTTGATTATTCACTGAAAATAAAAAGTCCGACGGTGAAGTCGGACTCATATATTTGTAGTTGATTTTATATTGTATTGATCAAAACATATATACATAACGACTGGCGCAAAAACTTCGCGACTGCTGGGTACGATCTAATCTGAATTGTGTCATTTGTGCATCTAAATAATTATCAAATTTAATAAATTTATGACTGCAAAAAAGAAAAATAAATTTCTTTCTTGTATTTTAGAGTCAAATTTGAAAAGATGGAAAAAAAATTCCAAAAAAGGTTCTTCTCTGCAATCCTCATTTTATTGTTATTATTTATTGCAAATATTTTTATTAGCACAGGTTTTTTTAGAAATATTGAGAGTCAATTTGGGGGAACACTTCTCAAAGAAATAGCACTCGCTGGAGCAGAAGATATCACTGTAAGCCAAACAGATCATTTTGCCATCATCTCTGCCACCACAAGACGCAAAGTTCCTGATACTCGACAAGAAATTGGCGGACTGTACTTTTTGGATCTCACCGACAAAAACTACCAACCCATTCATCTTAGTAAAAACTTTACAAAACCTTTTGCACCTCACGGAATCTCGATGTTTCAAAGAGATAGTGTGTATACAATTGCTGCAATCAATCATACAGAAGAAGGAGAATATATCGAAATTTTTGAGCTGATTGGGCAAGAATTGACACATCAAAAAACATTGAAAGACGCACTTATTTATAGTCCTAATGACATCGTTCTCCAAAATGAACAACAATTTTACTTCACCAACGACCACAAATACAAAAAGGGAATTCTTCGTTTTGCAGAAGACTATCTAGGAGTTTCTATGTCAAATGTGGTTTATTTTGATGGAAAAAAATACACCGAAGTTGCTCATGATATCGCTTATGCAAATGGAATCAATATGGACCGCAAACGAAATTTAGTTTTTGTAGCCTCGCCAAGAGATTTCCTAGTAAAAGTGTATCAGAAAAACGAAGATTCTTCTTTGACTTTTATCGAAAATATCAACTGCAAAACCGGAGTAGATAATATTGAATTTGATACCGAGGGTAATCTTTGGATTGGAGCCCATCCAAACTTAATTAGCTTTGCTAGCTATGCAAAAGGAAACAAAAAAATAGCTCCTTCAGAAATCATAAAAATCACCTACACTCATAAAGGTAAATATGAAATTTCAACAGTATATTTAGACGATGGATCAAAAATGTCTGGTTCTACTGTTGCTGCAATCCATGAAAATCTTATTTTAGCAGGAAATGTGATGGATGATCATTTTTTAATTCTAGAAAAAAAATAAGATGCTTGACAACAGGAAAACCCTTCATCTATTAGGAAAAACAATGACATTCTGTACTCTCCTTTTTGTATTTTCTTGTACTTCTCAAGGAAAAAGAGCGCTTGTTGGAGAAACAGCTTATCAACAAAAACTGAATGCAAGCTTCAAAGACGCGTCAAAATCTCCTTTAAAAAAGAAGGATTTAAAAGACTTTAAAGGCTTAGCTTTTTTTCCAGTAGACAGCTCATTTATTGTTCGTGCAAAGCTCGTTCGAACCCCTAATGCCTCTACTTTTGAAATGGCAACTACCACGGATCGAAAACCCAATTATAAACAATATGGTGTTTTAACATTTCGTTTACAAGGAAAGGATTGTAAACTGCCAATTTATCAGAGTCAGGATGATGCGAAAGACGAAAAATACAAAGACTATCTTTTTTTACCTTTCACTGACTATACCTCTGGCAATGATTCTTATGGAGGGGGACGCTATATGGACGTAATGCTCACAGACATTGAGGCCGATGAGACTATTGTATTGAACTTCAATAATACCTACAATCCTTATTGTGCTTATAATGATAAGTATTCTTGCCCATTGACTCCTAGAGAAAATCATATTGATTTGGAAATCAAAGCAGGGATTAAGGTGTTTGAAAAGCATTCAGAATAAAAACCAGTAGAGGGTTGTTTAAAAAAACGATCCTTTTATGGAAATCTCATTATTGACATCCAATGCAATGGCTTTTTCCAAAGCATCCAAATGAGGTTTTCGCACTTTTAACTTAGTTTCTGCGTGTGCTTTTGAATTCAGCTTAGCAAACCTCTCTACTACTTTGATCGCAGTTGAAAGCAATTGATCCTCGGGAACAATGCTATCTAAAAAACCTGCAACCATTGCCTGATTTGGGTTGAAAATTTCTGCATTGTTGACGCTTCTGTTGAGATATACTTCGGACAATCGAGCGTTTGCTATCGCAATTCCCGCGTGGTGCATACTCATCCCAATTTGCACTTCATTCAACCCAATTTTATAATCGCCTTCTACACCAATTCTATAGTCCGCTGACAACAATAAAAAGGCACCTTTCGCAATGGCATGCCCAGAACAAGCAACAATAATTGGCTGAGAAAAAGACAACATTCTGAGTGATAGCTGAGATCCTTTGCGAACCAATTCCTTAGCTGAGGCTGTTGATTGAGTCATGATTTTCAAATCAAACCCCGCAGAAAAGATTCCTTTTTGCCCTGTAAGAATGACTATTTTTTTTTCACTTTCAGCACGATCTAAACCGCTATGAATTCCAGCGATCACTTCGTGGTTTATGGCATTGGCTTTTCCGTTTGCAATGGTAATGATTGCATACTCTTCATTCGTTTGATAGCTGACTGTAGTGTTCATCATGATTTTAAAAAAATATTTAGATCATCTTCGCCAAGTACAATCCAGTAAAAACAGCTAAGAATCCGAGGCCAAAACTAGCAATTGTATAAAAAGCAAAGCTGGTAAAATCACCCATCTTTAACAAGTTGTGATTTTCATAGGCAAAGGTAGAAAAAGTAGTAAATCCACCACAAAAACCAGTAGCTAGCAGCAGGGTTGAATTCTGACTCAAGGTCTCATTTTTGGCAGCAAAGCCTAAAATAATTCCAATGAGCAAGCTTCCCAAAATATTGACCACAAAGGTACCGTAAGGAAACCCATTTTCAGATATGTTCAAGCCTTTACTCACCAGATAGCGTAAAACACTCCCAAATCCCCCTCCAATAAAAACGAATACCAATTGCTTCATTATAATTTGATTTGATCAACATCGATAAAATTCTTCTTATCTACAACGGTACCTTTGTTTAAAATGATGACTCCTGGATTTGCTCGAATCATGGTTTTCAATGTAGTTTCATCACAAAAAAGAAACTCAAAAGGCAATTCATATTTTTCTTGAAGGGCTGACAAATCGTTTGAAAAAGAGGCTGAAACTCCGTAAACTGAATACCCCTTGTGAATTGCTTTTTTTGAAATTTCACGAATAGCAGCAAAGCCTGTATTGTCTGATTTGTCTGCATTGTATACAATAACAAGCATTACCTTTTCTTTGGCTAAAATTTCAGGGGCTAAATCGTTTTGAGAGTCTTCCAACATAAAATCATGAACAGGCGGAATTTCTCCATCACCCTGATACTGCATTCCTTCCGTAATATTTTTTCCAATAGCATAGGCTCTAAAATCGATAATTGGCAAATGTACAAGTACATGCTGAACAATGAATAAGAAGGCTCCTAAAGACAGCATCGTAATTATTTTTGGTGCTTTTCCTTTAAAAATAGGTTGCACCCATTTTATTTTTAAGAGTAAGAAAAGAATCAACCCGATAAGAAATACGTTTTTATAAAAGGTTTCCCACGGAGATAATTTGAGGGCATCACCAAAACAGCCACAATCGGTGACCTTATTATAATGTGCAGAATACTAGGTCAAAAACAAGAAAAACAAGGTGATTAATAGCAAACTCCAAATTGTGAATTTGGATTTGTAACCAATAAGCACCATGACTCCTAACAGAATTTCAGTAAGAATTAATAGAATTGCGAAAGGCAATGCATAGGGAATTAAAAATTCTACATTTAAAACTCCTTCCGAAAAATATTCTTGAAACTTATATTGAGAACCAATAGGATCAACCAATTTAACAAAGCCCGAAAAGATAAAGAAGGCTCCTACAATGATTCTAAAAATTTGGGTCACTGCTTTCATAAATTCATTTTAATTCTAACGATACAAATTTTTCTGATGCCTCAATTTTTTTAAAAATTTCAACTTGTTGTGCTTTCTAACTTCCAACTTGATCCACCAAATGAATCATTGCAAATACAGCATAGTTAATCATGTCCTGATAGTTCGCATCAATACCTTCGGAGACGATCGTTTTCCCTTTATTATCTTCAATTTGTTTTACACGCAATACCTTCTGTAATATTAAATCCGTTAACGAAGAAACACGCATATCACGCCAAGCCTCGCCATAATCATGATTTTTGTTGCGCATTAAATCTTTGGTAATTTTACTGTGCTTGTCATACAAAGCAGTCGCTGCATCCGTATCTAAATCAGGTGTTTCTACAATACCCATTTCTAACTGAATCAATGCCATAATTGAATAATTGATAATCCCAATGAATTCAGATTTCTCCCCTTCATCTACCTTTCGAACCTCATTTTCTTGAAGCTGACGGATTCGTTGTGCTTTGATAAAGATCTGGTCTGTAAGCGATGGTAGCCGTAAAATTCTCCATGCACTTCCATAATCACTCATTTTTTTAATAAACAAACTCCTGCATTCATTAATTACTGCGTCATATTGTTTTGAGGTGTCTTGCATGTTCCTTATTTAAAAAGTATTTCATCAAATGTAGTAAATCTTAAAAGCATTTCATTTATTTTTACCATGAATTTATCAACGAGTTTTAGGAAGCTGCTGTGATTAATTTCACAACAAAACCTTTTGTTTTAAAATTTCAACTCCCAATGAAGATATGAAAAAAATGAATAAGATTGTTGTTTTTTGCGGTTCTAGCCTAGGCTTTCATCCAAGATATAAAGAAGCAGCCATAGATCTAGGAAACTATTTTGTTGAAAACAATATTGGTCTGGTCTATGGTGGAGGGAAAATTGGAATGATGGGAGTACTATCTTCCACCATTTTAGAACGAAATGGAGAAGTTATTGGGGTCATCCCAAAACTCTTAGAAAAAGAAGAAGTCATTCATCCAGGTGTTGAAGAAATGATTGTGTGCAAAACCATGAGTGAGCGTAAAGTTTTGATGAGTAAGCTCGTTGATGGTTACATAACCCTACCTGGAGGATTTGGGACTTTAGACGAGCTCTTTGAGGCACTTACCTTAAGGCAATTACAGATTGAACAAAAACCAATTGGACTATTAAATGTAAACGGTTTTTTTGATGCAATTCTCTTACAACTCGACAAAATGGTTGCAGAAGGATATTTAAAACAATCCAATCGGAATTTGTTATTGGTGGGAGATTCTATCACTTCATTGATGGATCAAATGCACAGCTATGTCGCTCCAGAAAGAAACCCTATAATTCATAAAATAGTCTCTTAAAATGACCATCAACTGCAAAGGAACCTTAGTCGATTTATCATCCCCAAAAGTGATGGGGATATTAAACATTACACCCGATTCTTTCTTTGATGGAGGGGAGTATCAAAACGAAGTAGCCATTATAGCACAAGTTTCAAAAATGCTCTCAGAAGGTGCTACCTTTATCGATGTAGGTGCCTACTCTTCCAAACCAGGAGCAGCCTATGTCACCGAAGAAGAAGAGCGCAAAAGAATTCTTCCTGTCATCCAACTATTGGTAAGGGAATTTCCTGAAATTCTAATTTCAGTTGACACCTTTCGAAATCGCATCGCAGAAGAAACGATACGAGCAGGAGCGGCTATCATCAATGATATTTCAGGTGGAAATATGGACAAAAAAATGTTTGAAACCGTTGCCCATTTACAAGTTCCCTATATTGTGATGCACATGTTGGGAACCCCACAAAACATGCAAAAAGATCCTCAATACAAAAATGTGACACACGAACTCATTACCTTTTTTGCAGATAAAATGCATCGGTTGCACCAATTAAAAGTAAATGATGTGCTGATCGATGTTGGCTTTGGATTTGGTAAAACAAAAGACCACAATTTTGAATTACTTCAGAATTTGTCTCTTTTTCAAAATTTAGAAGCTCCTATTTTGGTAGGAATTTCAAGAAAATCAATGCTTTACAACACCTTGAATATTTCTGCACAAGAAGCACTGAACGCAACAACTTCTGCAAACACCATCGCGTTGCTCAATGGAGCAAATATCCTTCGGGTTCACGATGTAAAGGAAGCTGTAGAAGCAATCAAAATTGTTGCTCAAGTTCAGTCAAGAAAATAGTATGCGCTTTTTAATATTTACTTAAAAAATCCTTTCCCATTTAATTCAGTTTAAAAGTCAATCCAAGAGTAGGACCAATTCCAGAGTAGATGTTACTTGATGAATCAGAGGTAATGTTTTGAGTATTTATGTAAGGAAGAATCAATTCAACACCGAAAGTATCATTGAAGAAATAGTTTGCACCAACGCCGACATTAAGAATCGAAATCCCTCCACTCAAATTCCTATGTTCATCAGTTCTGAAAGCAGTGTTGTCTGAATTGTATTTGATTGAACCGAGCCCAAAGCCAAATTCTCCAAAAACCCTCAGCTGTTTGGTATTCACGAAATTATTTCTCAGTGTAGGCACAAAAGCATAGGAATTATAAAAAGAATTGATATTGGCAATTTTCAAATGATTAAAGATCGCATAAGTAAAATTCAAATCAATAGAAGTCTTCTCTGAAATAAAATAACCGACTCCTGGTTTTATAACAAATCCGTTTAAACCTGAATAAAAACCACCAGAGTTACCATACAAAGGCAGTGCAGAGACTGTAAGTTTTAGGTCATTCTTTTTGGATTGACTATGCCCAGTTAAAATACCAACTGTAAGCAAGACTGTAACAATTATAATATTCTTCATACTTTGTTTTTAATCAAATTTTGTTCAAAAATGATGCCATCATGTTCTTTTATGAACTATACACCTTTAGTCTCCATTGAGTTAAACCTTAATCGTACGAAGTTAATAAACATTTCAAAATAACTTTGGCATACTTTTTGGAAAATTATTAGTATTCACTTAAGACACAGTTTTACAATAATTTAAAACAACTTTATTTAACTTTTAGGAAACACTAGTGAAAAAATATACAAATAAAAAATCATGAAAAGACATGAAGTTCCAGAAATAAATACGGGTTCTATGGCAGATATCGCTTTTCTATTATTAATTTTCTTTTTGGTTACCACAACCCTAGAAATTGATTCAGGAATCTCCCTGAAAATTCCACCAAAAAATGACATCGTGAATAAAACAATTGTCAAAAACAAAAATATTCTAGAAATACTCATCAATAAGAAAAACGAATTATTTGTAGAAAATGAAATTATAGAAATATCGAATTTAAAACAAATTGCAATAGATTTTATAGACAATGGGGGTGGCAAAGATATCAATAATACTATCTGTGATTGGTGTAAGGGGTATCGATTACCAACATCATCTGACCATCCTAGCAAAGCGGTTATTTATCTAAAATCAGATCGAGCAACTAGCTACGAAACATATATTTCTGTATTAGATCAATTAAATTCTGCCTACATGAATCTTAGAAATAAACTGGCAATTCAAATTTACAACCAAGATTATAAAAGTATGATTGACGATTTTAAAAGTTCCAACAAGGCAGATATCGACTTGCAAAATAAAATTAATCTCATTCGTCAAAAATATCCATTGTTGATCTCGGATGCAGAAAGTATTGAATGAACTTGCAATCGCAAAATTTATTAGTATTTTAGCAGGAAATCAATCCAACCCATGTTCGATTTTATAGAGTTTTCTGTTTTAGATGTTTTAGATATTTTACTCGTAGCAACACTCTTGTACTATATCTACAAACTTTTGAAAGGTACTGTTGCCATTAATATTGTTATCGGAATTGCACTTATCTTTCTGATTTGGCAAATCACCTTGGCATTAAAAATGGAAATGCTGAGTGGAATTTTGGGCTATTTGCTCTCCGGTGGTGTGATTGCATTGATCATTGTATTTCAACAAGAAATTAGAAAATTTTTATTGATGATTGGGACTTCCAATTTTTCAACAAAAAAAAGCTTCCTCAAACAACTAAAGTTTTTACAAAGCGAAATTGCCTCCGAGATCGATACAGACATTTTAATCAATGCAAGTAGGAATCTGTCAAAAACCAAAACAGGCGCCTTGATTGTTATTGAAAGAACCAACAGTTTGGATTTTTTAATCAATACAGGAGACGCCATGAATGCCCTGATAAATGAAGCTATTTTAGAAAGTATTTTTTATAAAAATAGTCCTCTTCATGATGGTGCAACCATTATACGAGACAATTTTATTATCGCTACTAGAGTTGTTTTGCCCATTTCTAGCAGTCAGAAAATCCCTGCCCGATTTGGATTACGACATCGAGCTGCCATCGGTATTTCGGAAAAAACAGATGCGGTTTGTCTGCTGGTTTCAGAAGAAACTGGAGAGATTTCATACATCAAAGATGGGGAGTTTGAACTCTACAATGATTTGAATGACTTGAATGAAAAATTAAAAAAAGACTTAGAATAAGGTTTTTACAAAGCAAGTTCAGTACTAAACTGCTTGTCGTATAAATTTTTATAGTACCCGTTTTCTTTAACAAGAAGTTCTTGATGCGTTCCTTCCTCTACAATCAACCCTTTGTCCATTACAATAATTTTGTCGGCTTGTTTTATTGTAGCTAATCGATGTGCAATTACTATCGAAGTTCGATCTTTTGTAATGGTTTCGGTAGCGTACTGAATCATTTGCTCTGCATGTGAATCAACAGAAGAAGTGGCTTCATCTAGAATTAAGATACTAGGCTTGCTAACATAGGCGCGTAAAAAAGCAATTAGCTGTCGTTGACCGGAAGACAACATGCCTCCTCGCTCTTTTACATTGTATAAATAATCGTCTGGAAGGGTCATGATAAAATCATGAATCCCAATTTGTTTGGCTGCCGTTTTTACTTCTTCTAAAGAAATTGCATCATTTTTTAAAGTGATATTATGTAAAATTGAATCGGAGAATAAAAATACATCTTGTAAAACAATGGCCACTTGTTTTCTTAACGATTCAATTTCAAATTGGTCCACAGAAATTCCATCAACAGAAATTGTTCCGCTATCAATTTCATAAAATCGATTGATCAAATTGATAATGGTAGATTTTCCTGCTCCTGTAGCACCAACAATGGCAACTGTTTGCCCTTCTCTTACCTCAAAAGAAATACCTTTTAAAACTTCTTCTCCTGTGATATAGCTAAATCGAACATCATCAAATAGAATATTTCCTTGTAAGCCTTCCGCGACCAGTGTTCCATTTTTTGCAATACTACTTTCAGTATCGATGATCGCAAAAACACGTTCACCACTAACAATTCCCATTTGAAGCTGATTGAACTTATCTGCAATTTGACGCAATGGTTGAAACAACATTTGGGCATACATGATAAATGCAAAAATTTCAGCAACACTAGCAACCGACTGATCCACAACTTGTAGCCCTCCAAACCATACCAACAAACCAATAGCGATTGAAGACAAAATCTCTGCTATTGGAAAGAAAATTGAATAGTACCAGATTGTTTTTATATATGCTTTTTTATGCTTGTTGTTGATTTCCTTAAAATTATCGTATTCAATTTTTTCTCGATTGAACAATTGCACAATCTTCATCCCAGTTACTCGCTCTTGCACAAAACTATTCAAATTAGAAACCTGATTTCGAACTTCTTGAAAAGTAGCTTTGATAGCTATTTGAAACCTTTTAGTTGCATAGATTAAAATAGGCAATACTGCTAAAGTAATCAATGCCAATTGCCAATTCATCACCAACATAATCACAGTTACAACCAACATTTTTAGAATATCACTGGTGATCATGAATACCCCTTGAGTAAAAAAAGCAGAAATTGTTTCGATGTCTGAGACAACTCTCGTAACCAGCTTCCCTACTGCATTCTTATCGAAATAGGACATTTTAAATTGCAAAATATGTCGAAAAATCTTTGCTCGAATGTCTCTAATAATATGCTGACCCACCCAATTGGAGAAGTAAATAAAGCTAAACTGAAGCAAAACCTCTACGAGTAATACGCCTAACATTAGTAGGATAAAATTGAGCAATGCAGAACTGTCTTTTGGAATTACTGCTCGATCGATCGTGAGTTTTAAGATGTAGGGTCTGGCAGCAGAAAACAATGCCAATAGGATTGTAGAAGAGGATGCAATAAAAAAGTACAAGCGATACTTTCTGGCAAAACTCATGAGTCTTGAAAATATTTTTATATCAAATGCATTTCCTGTATTGTCTCCCAAAATCTAATATTTAATTGCTGTTAAAAATAAGCCTTTTGCGGGAACTGATAAACCTGCTTTGCTTCTATTTTTACTTTCTATAATTTCCCTAAAATCATCAACAGATTTTTTTCCTGTACCTACTTCAATTAAGGTTCCGACAATGGCTCGTACCATATTTCTCAAAAATCGATTGGCCGTAATTGAAAAGGTCAATTCATTGGCTCTTTGTGTCCAAACTGCTTGGGTGATATCACAATTAAAAGTAAAAACCTCTGTTTTTACTTTTGAGAAAGATTCAAAATCGGTATACTCTAACAATAAGCTAGCAGCAGCATTCATCTTTTCAATGTCGAATTTTTGTGAATGAATTTGCCAAGAAAAATCCAATAAAAAAGGATTTCGTCCCAAACAAATTTTATACTCATAACTTCGACTAAGTGCGTCAAATCTAGCATGTTTGTCATCTTCAACTAAAAACACTTTGTAAACCACAATATCTTCTGGCAAAATAGAATTCAGTTTGAAAACTGCATTTTCATCCAATTCCAAATCGATATCAAAGTGGGCGAACATCTGAGAAGCATGCACTCCCGTATCTGTTCTTCCTGCTCCTACAACATTGATCTCCTTTTGCAATAGCAAACTTAAAGCATGATTTACTTTTTGTTGTACAGAAATGGCATCTGGTTGTATTTGCCAACCATGATAGTTTTTCCCATTGTAAGAAAGCTCTATAAAATATCTCAAGAAGTGTCTTTTTTGAAGGTCTCAAAATTACGAAATTTATTTTGTTATTAGTATTTTTGTAGGGTGAAGAAAATCTTATTACTCTCCGATACCCATAGTTATATTGATGACCAAATTTTAAAATTTGTCAAACTTGCAGACGAAGTTTGGCATGCAGGAGATATCGGAAATTTAAAAGTAACAGACAGCATCAAAGCACTCAAGCCATTGCGAGCTGTATATGGGAATATTGACGATGCAGTAGCCCGGTCGGAATTCCCTTTAGACAATCGTTTCGTCCTGGAAGATGTGGACGTATGGATAACACATATTGGAGGGTACCCTAATCGATACCAACAGCGAATTAGAGAAGAACTCAAAACAAATCCTCCAAAAATATTTATTGCAGGCCATTCACATATTTTAAAAGTTCAATATGACAAAAAACTCAATCTTTTGCACTTGAACCCAGGTGCTGCGGGCAATCACGGTTTTCACAAAATCCGAACCATGCTGCGTTTTAGCCTTGAAAAAGGAGACATTAAGGATTTAGAGATTATCGAATTGGCCACCAGAGGATAACAAAAAGTAGCATAAAAAAAACCGAAGAATCTATTCTTCGGTTTTTAGGTCGCACTAATATACTATATTATAGTCTTATCGCAATCTATCTACAGATTTTACGAGATCTTCATCCTTTTTAATCGCCTTATTCGCCAAAACAATAAGCAAAATGGCTAAAATCGGTAAAAACATCCCAATACCCTTCTCTGAAATTTTCACTTCTCCAGGTAACGTTAGAGATACATAAATCAATATTCCTAATAATAAAAGGTTAATCAAAATTGAAATTCTTCCAACAACAAATTGCAACTGTCTCTTTTTAAATAAAAAAATGGCTACAAATGAAAGTATTGCTGAGAGTAAAAATAAGAAACTAATTCCGTTTAACAAAATAGAATCTTCTTTTAAAAGGTCTATTACATAAGTTTTATGTTCTGAAAAGCTCCATATATCAAACAAAAAAATAGCCCCCCCAGAAACAAGAGTAGCAAGAAATAAATATATGGATTGAATTCTTTGAATCATTATGTATAATAGAACAGCAAAAGTATTGTTTTCTTTTTTAAAAAGAAAGTCTGAAACTAAAAAAAAAAAACATATATTTGTATATAGTAACCACTCAATCTATTGTATAGCTCTTTATACAATACTTTCAAAAGCAACAAATCTCACAAACTTTCTTACGAGAAAATATAAATTAACATAACACATACATAATGTTCGAAATTTCTGAACTAAAAGCAAAAACACTTGCTGACTTACAAGTGATTGCCAAATCTATTGGATTATCCAAAACAAGTCAATTAAAAAAATTAGATTTAGTGTATCAAATTTTAGACATACAAGCTGCAAACCCTGTAAAGGTTGAAGCAACTGTAAAGTCAACGGATGGTACAGAAACCTCAAAAGTATCAAAACCAAGAAGAAAACGAGTTTCTAAAGGACCCGAAAACACTGCAAATCCAACAGCCACAAAAGGACCAGAAAGAAACACTCCTCAACCTAGAAAGGTAGAAAGAGTAGCAGCACCTTCAGAGGATACGAAGCCTTTGGTTAAAACTGCACCAAAAAAAGAAATTGAAGCTTCAACAATAACTGATAGCAAAGAGCTACCAAAAGCTCCTCAGGGTCAGCAAAAAACACCGCAACAACGTAAACCGATTGAGCATCAAAAGCCAATTCAACAAAAAACGGTCGAGCAACAAAAACCAATTCAACAAAAAACTGTACAAAAGAATCCTGCCCAACAAAAGCAGCATCCAAGTACGCAAAATAATCCACAGCAAAACAATAAGAACAAGCCTAGAGAAAATACTCGGGAAAAAGCTGCTGTTGTTGGTAAAGGAAATAAGTCTAACAATCGATTTAAAGATCCTGATTTTGAATTTGATGGAATTATTGAAAGTGAAGGAGTGCTGGAAATGATGCCTGATGGGTATGGCTTCTTAAGATCTTCTGATTATAACTATCTCTCATCGCCCGATGATATTTATGTTTCACAATCTCAAATCAAATTATTTGGCATCAAAACAGGAGATACTGTTAGAGGAAATGTTCGTCCACCCAAAGAAGGTGAAAAGTATTTTCCTTTAATAAGAGTTTCAAAAATAAACGGATTGAACCCAAACATCGTTAGAGATCGAGTTTCATTTGAACATTTAACACCTCTTTTCCCACAAGAAAAATTCAATTTGGCTGAAAAAGGAAGTTCTTTATCAACACGAATTATCGATTTATTTTCACCGATTGGAAAAGGACAGCGTGGAATGATTGTTGCCCAGCCAAAAACAGGAAAAACCATGTTGCTTAAAGATGTTGCCAATGCAATCGCCATGAACCACCCTGAGGTATATCAGATTGTACTTTTGATAGACGAACGTCCGGAAGAAGTTACAGACATGCAACGTAGTGTTCGTGGAGAAGTAGTTGCATCTACTTTTGATGAACCTGCAGAAAAGCATGTAAAGGTTGCCAATATCGTTTTAGAGAAAGCAAAACGTTTAGTAGAATGTGGACACGATGTAGTCATATTATTAGATTCCATTACGCGTCTGGCAAGAGCTTACAATACGGTAGCTCCTGCATCTGGAAAAATACTTTCTGGAGGTATCGATGCAAATGCATTACACAAACCAAAACGTTTCTTTGGAGCAGCTAGAAATATTGAAAATGGAGGCTCTTTAACTATTATCGCTACAGCATTGACAGAAACTGGTTCTAAAATGGACGAAGTAATCTTCGAAGAATTTAAAGGAACTGGAAATATGGAATTACAGTTAGACCGAAATATCTCTAACCGTAGAATCTACCCTGCAATTGATCTTATCAAATCTTCTACCCGAAGAGATGATCTACTCCTAGATGCTAAAACTGTTCAAAGAATGTGGGTATTACGTAAATATCTTGCAGATATGAATCCAGTAGAAGCAATGGAATTTATCAATGAACGAATTAAATTCTCTAAGAATAACGATGAGTTCTTAATCTCAATGAATGGATAATTCACGATACTATTAAGCATAAAAAATCCCGATCAATATTGATCGGGATTTTTTATGTCTTCTATTTTTTTAGTTCTTAGTTTGCACCATATAAAGAACCTCTATTATCTTCAATCTCTGCAGCATTTTTCAACGCTTCATACATTTTAAAAGTTTGTCTCTTTCTTGCATCTGCAATTCTTTTTCTTTCAGAATCATAGTTTGGCAATGCAGTTGGTGCCTCTTTCTTTACAACTACAAAGGCATAGACTCCGTTGCTTCCTGCTATATTACTATACAATGTATTTTCTTTTGCATAAAACATGGCACCCACAACCTTAGGTTCAAATCCTGCTCCTGAAAGAGATGGACTTTGTAAGCTAATATTATCGGCAGTTCTTACAGTTACACTATTTTCTTTTGCAATCTCATTTAGAGAAGAAGCATTCATCTTTTCAGCGAGAATCGCTGCTTTCTTTTCGTTCAACAAAATAGGTCGTATGCTAGATGCTACTTTTGATGCAGGTGCTAATCCCTTTTGAGTCTTTGCAGTGATTACGGCAACAACATGTCCATTCTCTGTATCAAAACGTTGAAAGTCTCCGACCTGAACATCTCCAAAAGCCCAAGAAACGATTTGTCTTTGATTCCCAAGTCCAGGCACATTTTCATCTAAAACTTTTACACCAATTGCTGGTCGGGTTGCATAGTTGTTTGCTTTTGCTGCATCATAGAATTTTCCACTTTGAGAAACTTCCAATGCAAATTTTTCAGCATTTTCAAAAACGGTGTTTTCAGTAGCTTCAGAAGGAACAATCTTTTTAGCAATGGTTGCTAATTTCATCGCATTTTGAATATTTTTTCGCTCATCTACTTTGACAACATGAAATCCAAAAGGAGTTTTCACAACACCCATGGCACCTTTACGATTGGTAAAAGTAAAGTCTCTAAAAGCAGGAGTCATTCTTGAATAACTAAAGAATCCTAAATCTCCTCCTTTGTTTGAGTTAGATTTATCAGAAGACAAGTCTTTTGCCAATCCATTAAATTTTCGCTTGTTTCTTTTGACTACTACCAGAACGCTATCAGCTAATTTTTTTGCTTCAGCTTCTGTTCTAGTTACATCTTGCGCTACTTGTTGTGCTCCAACAAAAGGAATTAAAATATGACTCGCTTTAACTGAATCAGGCATTTGTACAACCTCGGTAATTTTTGTCATTTTAAAAAAACCACTTTCTTTATACGGTCCAAAAACATCGCCTTCTTTTCCGTTAAAAATCATCTCTGCAACCTCTACAGGAACTTGATTTTTAAATTTGAAGGTGTCGTCAAGATTTAAGTCTGAATCATTTTCAGTTAAAAAAGCAAGATTTGAAGTTGCTTTTTTAAAGTCATCCGATAATGATGCCAGTCCATTTTTAATGGCAGCTTCATCTTCTGGTGTTGCATTTGCATCAAATTTCACATATGCCAAATCTCTGGAAGCATCTACTTGATACTCGTTTGCATGTGCTTGGATATACGACTTGATTTCGCTCGTAGTTATTTTTACAAGGCTATCTGCAACAGAAGAATAAGGAAGGTAGACAAACTGAGCGCTCATCTTTGTATTGTTGTTTAAGTAGGTCATTTCTCCCTCTTTTAAAGAAGCTCCTAAACCAGCGGTCACAAGGTTGTTGTACGTGTTTTTTTCTGAATTGTCTTTAAGCTGAATAATATAGTTACTCCATGCGTCAGACAATTGTTTATTGCTCACTTCAATGTCTTTCAAAAACTGTTTTACTTTCTGCTCGTCAAATAAACCTGCCTCATTTTGAAACTGTGGATTGTCTTTTACAGAAGGAGAATTGATCACTTCTGACCAAACATCATTTTCACCCACAATAATTCCTGCTTTTTCTAATTGAGCTTGATAGATTTTTTTTCTAACAATATTGTCCCATACTGTTTTGGTTGCCTGCATATCAGAAATAGAGTTTCCGGTTTGAGCTTTGTATGCCTCCAATGCAGTTGCAAATTCTTGTTTAGAAATGACATCACCATCAACTTCTCCTATTTCATTTATTTTGCTAGAATTAAATAAATCCCCTAAAGTAGAAGGATCCAATACAAAAGCAAAAAGTGCCAAACCAATAATGATGATTAAGAACATTGAACGTTCTCTAATTTTTGATAAAACTGCCATACCTAATTTATTTATTTTTCAGGAAGCGAATATACGATTTGGGTTTTAATATTGCAACCCTAAGCTCACTTATTAATCGGAAATTTGAATTTCCTAGACTTCAAATTTATGCGGGGAGAATTAGTCTTCTTTGTCTAAAAGTGTCAAACTGATTTCTTCAATTTTAGAAGAGCTCACTTTGAGAATTTCTATCTCAAAGTTCCCAATGATTACAATCTCATTTTGTTCTGGAATATTCTCTGTTGCATTGATCACAAAACCTCCAATGGTCTCGTAGGCTTCTTCTTTTGGGATGTTTAGGTCGTAGTTTTCGTTTACATAATCCACTTCCAATCTTGCTGAGAAATGGTACACATTCTCTTTAATTTTTTCTTCTAAAAACTCTTGTTTATCGTGTTCATCTTCAATTTCCCCAAACAGTTCTTCAACGATATCTTCTACAGTGATAATTCCTGAAGTTCCTCCATATTCGTCCACTACAATTGCGACACTTTTTCGCTTCTTTATTAGGTTGTTTAGAATATTGCTAATCATCATCGATTCGGGTACAATTTCAACTGGTAAAAGAATCGATTTTATTGTTTTTGGATTTTTAAAAAGAGCAAAAGCATTTACATAGCCCACAACATTATCTAACGAATTGCTATAAATTAAAATTTTTGAAAGTCCGCTATCGATCAATCGTTGCTTCAGATTGGCTACTGAGTCTTTAATGTCCAGCGCAACGATTTCTGTTCGTGGCACCATAACCTCTCGTGCTTTAAGATTTTGAAATCCTAACGCATTTTGAAAGATTTGAATTTCTGAATCGATTTCTTCCATTTCATTTCTTACTTCTAACTGCTCTGAAATGTAATGTCCTAATTCCTGCTTACTAAACTCTGTTTGTTGTTCATCTGGATTCAACTTAAAGATAACACGCAACATAAAATCTGAGATCCCTGCGATAAATTCTGAAAAGAAATGAAAAAGGATGTAGAAAAAGTAGGCGGGAACCACAAAGACTCGCATTACTTCGTTTGAATATATCCTAAAAATTGCTTTGGGTAAAAACTCAGCAGTTACTAAAATAATCAGGGTAGAGATCAGGGTCTGTATCAACAAACTTGTAAACTCATTCACATAGGTTACGGGTAAAATTTTTACCAAAACTATTCCCATAAAGTAACTGTAAATTACCAGTGAAATATTATTCCCGACCAACATGGTCGTAATAAATTTGGAAGATCTTTGAGTTATTTTATTCAGAATGTTTGCAATAAAACCTGCTCTCTTTTTTTCTAACTCAATATGGAGTTTATTTGCTGACACAAAGGCAATCTCCATTCCTGAGAAGAATGCAGAAAATACAATTGAAACAATAATAATTGCGATTTCAATTTCCATAAATTGCGATGTCTAGACTAGTTGTTTTGACTGTTTCTTTTTTGCACTTTTTTCCTAAAACTTCTTTTAAAGAAAAACACCAAGGTAATAAAAAAAGAAAAACCAAGAAACAAATAGGCGCGTTCTCTTTCTGAATTCCAACGAATCAGAGCTTCTATCAAAAAAATTGCTGCAATTATTAAATATCCATACTGAAAAAATTTCCAAATTTTATTCATAATTTATTCTTCTTGTGTTTCTATATCTCCTAAAACATTTTTTGCCAAATGCTTGCTTAAATCTTCTTTGCACTCAAATCCAACTCCTTTAACTATACTCGTAGGTGTTGTTAAAACAAATGCTTTTTCTGAGTAAAAATAGGCTGTATTTTGATCCCAATAAAGCTGTTCGGTTTCTAATCTTGATTGTTCTGTATGATTGACTACAACCACGTTCCCAAGGATTTCTGAAATTTTTGTTTTAGAGTATGACAGTGCATAATTCCCTGTGATGGTCACAGAATCATTACTTTTTTTACTAAAGTTAATAATTTTTATTCCTTTAGGAAATTCATTATACGGATGATTTTTTCGATTGCTAAAGTCGTGTAATAGTGGAGTAATTAATTTTGATGTCACACGTCCTGAATCTTTATACTCGTGATAGGCATCTTTAGCAACTCCAATTGGCAAGTTTTTATCCGCCAAAAAATCGCGTACTTTCCTAGAATCATTGGTACAAGAAAAAAGCATTCCCGTTGTAAGAACAACAGCAATGCTTTTTAGTAGTATATGATATCTAAGTTTCAAAATTAATTGGGTACTCTTACGGTTTCTCCTATCCAACAATTTATGGTATATGCTGTTCCTGGATCGATACCAGCTGTAAAAATCATTTTCTTATCAGGCACATTTCCAGAATAGGTTTTAATATATCTATTTGCCAAAGCACTGATACTTGGATCAACTGCGGAAGCTCTTTTTGCTTTGTTTAAAGCCGCTACATAGACCATACGCTTCTGAAACTCTCCAGAACCACATTCGTTCACACTGGATGCATACAAACTTGCAATTAATAAGTAGGCTTTTCCTAAGTTTGGATTAAAGCTCAAAGCCTCTCTCGCCAAGCTTCTTGCTCTGGATTTTTGACCTTTTTTTGATGCATATTGAGCGAACTTCAATTTATAATTTGCCTTCTTAATTGGATCTACTTCTAAATCGAAAGCTTTTTTACGCATTTCATCTGCTCCACGGGTATCTCCATTCTTTTCTAGAACAACCGCTACGAAAGAATAGGAATCTGAAGAAGGGGACGCTTCAGCATAAGCTCTTGCTAGTTTTTCATACAAAGGATCTTCTGTACATTCTTTATTGTACATTCTACTCACAGCTCTTTTTAACCAAGCAGCATTCGATACATTTGCATCAAAATCTCTATTGTAAAGCGGAATCAAACGCTCACATGTAGATAAGGTAACAATCATATTGTCCAAACCTGCTTCTACCTGTCCTAAGGCATTCGAGTTGATTGAATAAATTCTTAATTTCTTCTTTTCTGAGGAATTTAAAGCAATGCTATCAGAAATTTTCTTGTTCAATGGCGCTAATTTTTTTGCATAGTCTTCCAATTTTTCTCCTACAGATTCCAATACGTCATCATAAGTATCAAATACTTTTTGAGGATTGGTGTCTTTATTTCGATCTGTCATTCCTTGAAAATACTTATACAAATTCTTAACCCCCATTTTGGTAGGGTCAATATTATAGGCTTTCTCTAAGATTAAAAAAACATCATTTTCATCAGCCAATTCATTATCGGATAGATAGGTTGCATAATCACTATGAACTTTTGCGGGATTTTTGGTAGGAAAAATATCCAATCGTTGCTCGTATACTCTTTTTGCTAAAACAGGGTCTTTTTTAATATCTTCTGCAAGGGTTGCTCCATACTTATAAATATTTACAGATAAATCTTTACAGTTATCCATTAAGAACTGCCAATTCACAAAAGCATCCTCATATTTTTTTGATTTAAAATCTCCTTTAAAAAGGTTGTACTTAATGGCACACTCTCTTTGATTGTCCTGAGCATTTGTTTTTGCTGTTGACATAAATAATAGGGCAGCAAATAAAAACGTAATTTTCTTCATTGTTCTTGTTTTATTATTAATCTATTCTTCTTTTCTGAAACCAAGCTTGTCTTCCAGAAGCATTTAAGGTTAATCCTACTCGTATATTGAAATAATTCTCTTGAATCAAATTATTACTAGTAGTTCCTTTTTTTCCATATTCAAAACCTAAATTGACATTCGATAATCTTCTTCCCAATGGTAATCCTAAACCAAAAGATATGCCAAAGTCATTTACTTTGGAGAAATTTGTTCCTGTTCCAGCTCCATCAATTAGAAGCCCTGTGTTTTCATAACGGATTCCTCCACGATAGGTGACTCGATCCCAGTAACTTGAAAAAGAATTTGCTTTGGGTGTATAAAACCCTCCAAAAGAAACCCGATTAGATGCATCGTATTGAAAAGTGCTTCCTGTTCTGTTTAAAAATCCAGAAGTTTGAATTGCATCCTGATATTTGAAGTCTAAACTCGCATGCCACTGAAGTGGTTTCCCAATTCCAATTCCAAAAACAGTTTGGATTGGCAAATTATATTGTCCTTTTATAACGACTTGGTCTGCCTCATCTCGAATTTGTTCTCCTCCTGTTGCAGAAAATGAGAGTGTGTAAAAACGTTCTACACCTTGAACATCGAGGTTGCTTCCAAATTTAAAAGAACTTCCTGCATTTAAAACTAATTTATTTTTGAGGACCTTCGAGTATTGTGCGCCCAATTTTATATTTCCACCTCTTACGGTAGAAGATTGGTTGTATTTTGTTGCAAAAAGAACATTTGCTATTTGATTGATTACCGAATTCTCAACCTTTCCAAAACTAAAATCAGCTTCGACACCCACAGAAAACCCGTTGGCGACTTTCATTCCAAAACTTCCATACAATCGATTCACCCCGCCGTTCCCAGAAAATGCTGTAATTTCTGTAGGAGTACCCGCTGCATCCAATAAAGAATTTTCTAATGAATATCCTACCGCAGACAAAGGTTGCATCCCAATAGCAAAACCCGCTTTTTTCCCTATCGGGAAGGCCAATGCGAAATAGCTAATACTTGTAGAATTTGAAGTTTGACTGGTAGCAATCGTTTTAACGGTTAAGTCTTTACTCAATATCCCAAAGGTATAGGTCGTAAATTTTAAATCGGAATAGGCTGCTGGATTGGTGAAGTTTAAAGATTGAGGGCTATTAAAAGCAGCTCCAACACCTCCCATACTCGCTTGCTCTATTGTTTGAGAACTAAACTCTTCACCGATTCCAAAAAATGAGTAGGGAGAGGAAGTTGTTCTTTGACCGAAAACGATGCTTGATGTTATAAGTAAAAATACAATTAAGATTTTTTGAATCATTTGCTTTTGTTAAAAATCAATATTTCATTTAATCCGAAGAGGAGAAAATTTTGATTGGCAAATATGCTACTTTTTAATTGTTTTAACAAGAAATTTGTATCTCCTCCTGTTAAAACTACTGTTAAATCTGAATATTTCTTTTTATAAAGAGAAATCGCCCCTTCTATTTCATTGAGAACACCATTTACAACCCCAGAACACATACTTTGGTTTGTTGAATTTCCAATAAAATCAGTAGGAATCTCAGCAGTTATTAAGGGCAATTTTGCCGTAAATTTGTGAAGCGCTTCAAATCGCATTTGCATTCATAGTGAAATTGCACCTCCCAAATAATCGGAATTACTTTGGATAAAATCAAAGGTTAAACAAGTTCCTGCATCGATTACCAATACATTTTTTTGAGGAAACTGTTTTTGAGCAGCTACAATCAAAGCAATTCGATCTACACCGAGGGTATTAGGCGTCGAATACTTATTATGAAAAGAAACCTTAGTTTTGGATGAAACAACCGTAAAGGGAAAGATCTGCTTTAGTTTTTGAAGCTTAAAATCAGAAATTGAGGCAACAGACGAAATGATTCCAGCATGGATTGTGAAATTTTTTAAAATTTTTCGCACTTCAGTCAGTATTCTTTTTTTGTCAAAAACAAACAAGGACAGCAGTTTATCTTCCTCAAAAACAGCTGCTTTAACTCTTGTATTCCCAACATCTATAACTAAATTCACACTTGGCTTTTTATTGTTTTTCAAAAATACAATAGATTTTTTTAACTTTTCATTAGTAGATGTAAAAAAACATTTTATATTTGCATCCGCTAAGGCAATGGTACCTTAGCTCAGTTGGTAGAGCAAAGGACTGAAAATCCTTGTGTCCCTGGTTCGATTCCTGGAGGTACCACAAAATTATCCCGTAACTCATTTATAAACAATGATTTACGGGTTTTTTGGTTTTTAGGGTGTGCTCAAAGGTGTGCGCAGTCTGTAACATTACATAACATTTATACTGTTATACTTTAATTAAGCAGCATGGTCCAATCTCTCCAAAACTTCAGCCTCTTTATATAAGACACGTCTACCCATTCTACTCGGAACAAGTATATTTTTCTTTTCCCAATTATTAAGAGTTACCTCTGTTACATGAAGTAATTTTGCAGTTTCACTTCTACTCAAATACTTTTCATGTGAGTTATTAAAAGTAGTCTGACCTATTGCCTTCTGTCGGTTCAATTCTAATTTGACACCTTCTTTAACGATTTGGATTAGTTCGTCTTTTGTTACATTCAATATTTGTATGGTTTGTTCTTTCATTATTTTGTTTTTTTAGTTGTTCTTCAAAAATTCATTTGTGGTTTCGATGTGTTTGTCCAGTATTGACCAACTCATTTTTTTAAATCTACTCTTCGTTGATTTCTTATAGATATCATCTCTTATTTCCTTTATAAAATTATCATCAAGTGGATCTGAGGAATCTAACTTTTCAACCGATAAACCGGGTTTAATACCTGTTTTTTCGTGAAGTACTTCAAACATCACATTCGTTAGTTCTAACTTATGTTGTTCCGTTGTAATGATACAATCATGGATTGTGAAAATTGGAGCTGCAAGACATCGTCTATGGAATTCTGGAACCACACAATCCAATATTAGGTAACTCTCCACCCGCTGCAGTAATAAGGAGAAATTCCTCTTCCCTACTTTGTCCATAATCTTGAGAATAAATTGATTTACGAAAGGATAAAACTTCTCTAATAACCGAACTCCTTCCAACAATTCTCGATGTTTTCTATTGTTTTGAAACAATACATACATGATATCCTTTTTGATTGATTTACGTTGAGCACCCGTGGGAGAAACTCCATGTTCCAATTCAAATAAATGTGAATAGAAATCTTCTTGAAATGGTGCGTCTCTAAATTTTTGAAATTCGTGATGATCTCTAATTGTTATCTCATCTTTCCCCAAATACTTTCTTTGCTCAAAGTGCGCAAACATTAAGGGAGAAAAGAGGTGTGATTTAATATCTTTTATGAATTTATCATTTAATAAAGAGTTCATTATTTGATGAAATGATAATTGATCATTAGATTTAAAGAAATCATAGTTTAAGATACTTGATAATAGATATACCTGACTGCATTTAAGATCTACTTGAACCAATGATTCATTATTATATTTTAAATATTTTTTAAATATTTTAGGATTATTTGTTATGGTTGAATTATACCTCCAATTGGTTGTAGATTTATTATACCAATACTGATTGGTTTCAATATCATTTATTGTCAATAACCAGATTCCAATTTTATTTTTAAGAACCAGTAACTGATTGTCATTTGTTAATTCTTGACGCAGGGTATCGTATATGTGTTTTACATGATTCTTGTACCCTTTTTGTATTTCTAAGTTGTAGTTGAAGTAACTATCTAATAACTGGGTTTTAGAGGGTGCTGTTTTATGTTCTCTCCTTATGGTTTTTAATACCTTATCTTTTTTTTGATATTGATCGTTTAACTTGATTTTATTACACCTCACACCTTTTAAATAATTGACATCTAACTCAATCACATTTTTATCTTTTAATAGATCTAAAATCAATTTATAATCTCTATTTAAGATCATATTGAGTTCTTTAGAACACAATCCGGTGTATCCATTTTTTTCAAACTTTTTAATATTTTTATGTGTTGCCACAACTCTTGATATCAAATGATATATTTTCTCTTTAACATATTTCTGTCTTCGATTAGAGAGATTCAATTCTTCAATCAATTCAGGTACGTTTAAATTATTTGGCACTAAAACTTTCATTATTTTATGCTGCTACAGTTAATTCTTCTACTTCCTTATACTCACTATTGATAATCTCTAAATCATTCTGATTGATCTCTTCAATTGTATTTTCAAGAACCTTACAACCCACCCTGTGATAGTGAGTTGAAAGTTCGGTACCTAAGTATTGTCTGTTGAGTAGTAAAGAAATTCTACCAGTGGTATTAGCACCCCCAAAAGGATCGTACACCAAATCAGTTTCGTCTGTTGTCATTAAAATCGGTATTACTGGAAGAAGTTCAGACATCAATGCAGGGTGACCTGTTGGGAAGGCATCGTATGCTGGTTTATTTTTACCTGTGGCACACTTAATCATATGATCCACATCTTGAGCTGCAATGTGGTTGTAGATCTTCTTATAGGGTTTTGAGAGTGATTTTGTTTTCTTAGATACATTCCCGTTTTTATCCACGTCTTTAGCACCAGTCGTAATCCTTACCTCTTTTTCCTGATCCGTATATTTTAATAAGTTGTACTTCGATTTTGAAGGATCAACCACGAACCATAAAATATATTCAATCTGATTTATGGGTCTTTTTACTTGTTCTCCCTGTGGATGAGGATTCGGTTTGGACCAGATGATACACTCTTTGTATTTAAGTTTTGTGTGTTTTAAGATCGCTGCTTTCACCAAACCCGATATATCCATGGCACAACCATTATCATAGGTGTCTCCAACATTTACAAACACATTTGAAGTTTCATTAAGAACTCCTTCAACCTTCCCAAAAACCTCCCCAATGTTATCCGCAAACTCTTCAGGTGTCTTTTCATGTCCCAATTCAGATGACAAGTTTTTCTTATCATAACCACGCAACATATAATACGGAATGGAAGTAAACAAGGTTGCTACACTTCTTGTATACGAGGGCACATCAACTATATCAACACAATTCATTTTAAAAGAAGTTGCCTTATTCGGAATTACAAAGGTGTCCTTATAATTGTTTTGAAGGTTCTCTTTTTCTTCAATAAATTTATTGACTTGTTTAATGGTAAGGTCTCCTTTTGTTAACTCTGCTGTGAATCCATGATTTTTGGTTAAATCAATCTCTTTTAATTCACTTAGATATTTTTCACAGTCAGATAAACTCCACCCTTTGTTCACAACTCCGTTTAATAACAAATTATTCTCAAAGTCATTTTCGATAATTTTATCAAACTGGCGGATTGCCTTGGGAGATTTCCAGCGGTAGTTTAGTTTCTCTTTGACAATCTCGTAACGATCGTAAGATTTTCCGTTGTTCCCTTGACCTTGTCGTTTTTCAACCGATTTAAAAACCTGTAACACTTCTTTAGTAAGGTCGTTGGCGGTCTTTACTCGATATATATTAAAGGATAAACGTAGGTCGATAGATGGTTCTATATCTACAAATTGAACTTTTACTTCTGTTTTACATAAAGCACATAGTAACTTAAGTCGGCGATAACCATCAATTAATTGAAAATCTCTTGAAAGAGTTAAAGGCAATAACTGTCCTTCCTGTTCTAAAGAAGATTTTAATTGGTTTTCAGAATCATCGGTTTGTGATTCATAGAAGTTTTTAAATTCTTCAACTTTTACGATTTGATCGATTTTTACAACTTCGAATTGTTCCATTGAATTTTTCATGATATAAAGTTTTAAATTATACCACAAAGAAATCACGAAAGGAAAAGGTATACCTCAATCGCAGCGCTGCGATTGAAATTTAGGATATCAGTAATTCACTTTAAAACTCAAAAGATCTGAGGGAATACTTAGGTGTTCTGGGGAGATATCAATGTAATACACTGTAACATCTTGTTTTGTATTTGAAGAGTTAAAACCATACTTATGAGCCAACGCCTCAATATTCAATTGATTTTTTATACGGGTGGAAATCCTTGAATGAACTGATGTTATACTCTTCACGTACCGATTAACCTCATCTTCATATATTTTACTATATATATGATTATATAATAACATGAATTTTTCGTGAGCCACACCACCTATTGAAAGATCCTTACGTCCAAACTTAGACTTGTGATTGATTAAGTAAAAGAGATAAACAATATGAGATAATTTACCTTTATGACCAAAATCCAAAGGTTGCCCACCAATTTCAATTTTATAATTTTCAGTTACCTGAATTTTCAATTCATTATCGGAAAAGTTAAAGTCATAGTTCTCTCTTAACCGATTACTAATTCTACTTAAGATGTTTTTAATTTGAATAACATAATCATTGGAGGTATAATTTAATGCTGATTGTATACAGCTCCTACAAATGTAACCCGATCTAATTTTCCCCTTAGTTTCATTTGGTTTTTCACAAAAATCATTAATACAAACTTCTGTTTCCATATGAATAGAATCTTGTAAACGAATAGAATTTAAATCCAGTTTACCGAGGTATTGAAATATATTTTCAATGATTTGATGAGCAATAGCAAGATATGGTTTACCCTCTGTTATATTACTCCAACCACCTGACTTAACTAGTATATTCTGTTCGTAATAGAAACTATACCAATCTTTTAATGATGTAATATTAATTACTGAGGCATCAATAGTTTTTTGAGAGATTACAACAACGAAGTCATCACTTCCTATCGAGTGATCTAACCTAATTAACCTGGACAATTCCTTCAAATCATCAATGGATATTTTTGTTAAATCTCGATGATATTGAAAGTGATCCGAAGAATAATTATTCTCAAGTAATTCAAAAGTCAATGGACCTCTATCCTTTGAAAACATATCAACAACTTCAGCTATGTTGTCACGTCCCTGTGAATTTAGATATGAGATTTTAACTTTCACTTACTTAGATTTATGTAAAAATAGCAAACTCAAAAGCGGTGTGCAAGATTACTTTTTTTTGTCTGACATATTTTATTTTCTATGATATTTATAAATAAACACACTTATGAAAGAGAAAAAGTCAAAAAGAGTAATAGTTCGAATAACCGAGAGTCAATTCAATAATTTGATGGAGTGCGTTATAGATGAACAAATAAAAATTTCAGATATTCTAAGAGAATCTATAATAGATAAACTTCAAAAACTAAAGAAAGATGATAAAAGGAAAAAATAATTTAAACTATGAGTATTATAACCAATACCTAATCAATTGTGGGTCTAATAATCCACCTAATATGGAGTTACTAAATGATTTTTTTAATGAAAAATTAAATATTCTACCTGAACAAGAAATAGAACCATCCCGTGTAGTTTTACTAGATAAATTGATAGTTTTTTGTCGTAATAAATTTGACAGTTAAATAACACAAAGCACCCACAGGAATAATTACTAATTCTCGATTGTAAATGCTGAATACGTGATTTTGAATAACGTAGTAAATTAAATCTAATTGGCACGATTGGTTGGGGTATTGAACTATTTGTCAAATAAGAACCATTTTTAATTGTTTTTCAAATAGACCTTTGTGAGGGTTTCACCCATGGTGTTACATAGAATTTCCTGTGGGTGTTGCGTTAATGAGAATTGTTCCAATTGATCATGGTAGAGTTTTGATTTTGACTCTGATGTAATCAGGTAATAATGAAAATACTCATGGATGACGGTATTGATTAGTTCTCTACGTATGACATTGTTATCTCTGTAAATAGTGATTGTATTGTTGTAGAAACAATATTCCCCCGCAAGATTAGATTTACCCTCAACCAAAGTAAGAAGTGGTTTTCTCTTTCTAATTGGATACAACATTAGACACCAGTTCAATACATCCTCTGCCAACTGAAATTGCCAGTCTTCACCATCAGCAGTAAAGAATTTAATTAGCACAGATATCAGATTTAGAGTGAATAATACCCCAACAACAATAAAGTAAATAGTAAAAAAGGTGTCCATTATAAATGTCGTTTAACTTTAGTGATGGTATTCACATGAAGCTCCGTGATCTTAGCAACCTCAATGTTTTTATATCCCTTTCTTAGTAAGTCTAACGCCTTTTTATTTTGTGGTTTTGATAAAAACTTAATTGGATCTTCGTTAGAACCTGGTTTTCTTCCAAGATATTTTGTTGGATCTAATTTAGCCAACTCAATACCCTCACGTTGACGTTCTTTTGAAAGTTTTCGTTCCATTTCAGCAACCACTCCAAGAATTGAGATTATCATTTTAGAGATCGGATTTTCCTCTTTGTCTTCATTGAGTGTGCATAGACCTTGCGATAAAAAATTTACAGGGATTCCTCTCTCAGTGGTGTAATGAATAAAATTTATAATATCTCTAAGGTCACGACCGCAACGATCAATTTGCCAAACAGAAATTGACTTGATCAATTGTCGATCTATAAGGGTTTTTAGGGTTGAACCCTCGGGTCTTTCAAAAATTGGAATGGCTCCCGAACATTTATCTTCGATAACTTTATCAAATTCATCCTCTTTTACTCTTTGTCGATCCGTTTTCTGATCTACACTCGAAACTCTTGTATATAATATTGAAATACTCATAATTTTAAGGTTTACCTATCTATACCCTAAAATTATAGCAGCCACACCCCTCATGCAGCATAAAACCTATATTTTATCGCTATCAAAACACTCATAAATTAAAGTGTACGCTATTATTGTGATTAATGGATTTTGCCGATTAAAATTGGTGAAGGATCATCCCGTGGGGGCCCTCCCTGCAGCATCCCCTGCCGTATCCCCCCTCTATTTAGGGTGAAATCGACTTCTCCAGAGGGGGTGAATACCCCGCTCCAGATTTTTCTGGTTTTTTTTGTAAAAACTCGAGTTTTTAAAAAATAAAATTTTTCAATTTTTTGAAAGAAAATCAGTTTTATATTAGTAGTAGTTTCTCCAGAATTTTGACCATCGCGAAGGTGTCTAACTTACAGTACTCCAAGAGTTGATTTCTTGTTTCTTCAACATCACCCGCAAATGTTCCGTTTACCATCGAAAGAAAAGTATTAGATGCTGTACCTCCTTCTTTAATATCAAGATCATTGTATGAGAGTTCAGGAACCAGTGCAGGTAGAACGTACTTTATTGAATAACTTCCTTTCATTTCGGGGGTATAGTACCATTTCTGTTGGAACGGAATCATTAGATCTTTCAGACGATTTACAATCCCTAACAACTCATTAGAAAACTCAGGGAATACATCGATTAGATCATTTAGTTTCCCTCTCTCAAAACCAATATTGTAGACTAATATGTCTCCACTGGTACCACAGTCCTCAATGAGTTGTTCTATGAACCCAATTCTTGGATCTTGAGATGGATCTGCAAGATATTCTCTGTGTTCTATTACTGAGGTTAAAGTCTCTTGAATGTGAAGTGAATACTGAAATACTAATTGTTGGTATGGTCTACTACCATTATATTTTGGAACTGCGGGACCAATTGTTTCAAAATCTAAAAAGTATAAAGGATAAATTAATCCATTTGTGAAGTTTCTTATCTCTTCAATATCAATATGAGTGGTCCCATTAACTTCTGATTGAACCTGTAACAATTGATTTGGATTCAGGTCTGTTTGACTTAAATCAATATCATCTAATGTGATTACTCCTGATTGTATAAATCAAATTTCTTGTCTTTGTTTAGTCTTGAAATATTAAAAACTGAATAGTCAGGAATGTGTTTCCAACAGGTTCCCTTAAAATCACAATCGTAAGGATCAGAACAATGAGGACCAATATCTACATTTGGAATTTCAGAACTCTCAATCACATTTTTGAGTCTTCTGACTTCATTTGGTATTCGTGGGAGAAACTCTAAAACTTGATCGTACACTGATTCAATGGTAAACAATTGATGTATATCTAATTCTCCCTCTCTCGTGTATTGGTTATTAATATGAACAATCGATATGTCTTTTAAATCAACTCCAGAATTTGTGATGGTATGATATTGTATGGCAGCATCCTTGATATAGGTCTCCGAAACCTTAGTAGAACTTTTTACCTCGTACGCTTTCCAACCATCATTATCTTTGACCAATATATCTAATGCAGCAAGAACGTTGTTGTACAGGAATGTTGCTTCATAAATTATTGACTCCCCTTGAGAAATAAACTTCTGTGTTTTCCTCACCGATTCAAACATTTTAAAATGATTTTCAGGAGACGCATCAGCACCATTGGGAAATAGTTCTTGTGCCAATAAACCAATATTGGTTCCTTGGTCGAACACCGCTTGTAGTGATGAAGGTGTAGGATCTTTTAATCTATATTGATGCTTATAGAGATACAATGACTTTTCACATTGAAGTCCACGAATAAATGTTGATTTGGAGAGTCTACTTTTTGACATTATTTATATTAGAGATAACAAATTATAAAGTCTTAAAAACTCCTCCCATTCTTGTTTATTAATATTTTCGGGTTTATAAATCTTAAATGACACAGACGGTTCTAAATCTTTCATTCGAACCATTACTCGTGACTTGTATAATTCTGTAGATGTAGTTACTCCAGAAAACATAAAAGTATCAGGTAATCGTATTAACCACATCAATCCAGAAGTAGGTTTATTGGAATTTGGTAAAGACCAATATGGGAATAAAAAAACGCATTTAGTGCCTAAATTGGCTATGAATATGTTTACACCTTACAGACGTCCTAAAGGTCCAAATATTAAATTCTTTTTTATATACCACACCTCACATAAAGAAGCTGTAAAAAGTTTTTATAACAATTTAAAATTTGGTGTCACAGCACAAAAGAAATATTTTAAAGGAATAGAGGATTATGTAAACATAAAAGCATCAACATCCAAAGAACATTTTATTGAATTTACAAACGAAAACGACCCTTTACCAGACATCATCCAAAAGCTGGAAAACCTAAAATTTGACCACGACAATGTAAAGTATGCTGCTTTTTATTTAAGCCCATTCGATAAGTTTACACCAGATCCCGAAGACCGAGAAATTTATATTCAAATAAAGGAATTGTTTTTAAACGAAGGTATTATTACCCAAGTAGTGGATTATCATAAAATGAGTGAAAATATTGAAAATCAATACAACTTTCAGTTTTCCTTACAAAATATGGCATTGGCAATACACGCTAAATTAGATGGCGCACCTTGGAAGTTAGCAGTAACCGATAAAAAAGAATTAGTTATTGGAGTAGGAGCCTTTACCAATCAAGGCGAAAACAGGCGTTACATAGCAAGTGCTTTTAGTTTTCAAAATAACGGTCTATTCAGAAACTTTGAATATTTCAATCAAAACCAAACCAAATTATTAGCAGGAAGCATTTTAAAAGCCATTAGAGATTTTACATCTGTAGCTCAAGCAGATAAAGTAGTCATTCATTTTTACAAAGAAATGAAATATGAAGAATTACAGCCTATTATTGAAGGAATGCATCAATTAAAATTAGGTGTGCCTTTATATATTCTTAACATCAACAAAACAGAATCTGAAGATATTATTGCTTACGACCTTAATTGGAATCATAAATTGATGCCAGTGAGTGGTACATACATTCGTATAGACAGCAACCAATTTTTGTTATTTAATAATGCACGTTATCCAAATTCACAATACTATACAGATACAGATGGCTATCCATTTCCAATAAAAATTAAAATGAGTAGTCCAGACGACGATGCGTTTGAAGATGCTAATGTAGCATTAGAACTTTTAACTCAAGTCTATCAATTCAGCAGGCTATATTGGAAATCATTACGCCAACAAAATGTACCAATCACCATTAAATACCCTGAAATGGTGGCACAAATAGCACCACGCTTTAACAATGGTGTTCCAGAGGATGCAAAAAATAAATTGTGGTTTTTGTAAAAATAGTATCTTTTTCTTGTCTTTGTTTTCTTTTAATCGTAATATTGCAATGAATTAATAAAATATAAAATGGGATTAGCAAAAACCGAGATATTTACCGACCAACAAAATGAAATTGCTCTTTTTGCAAAAGTCTTTGGACATCCTGCAAGAGTGGCTATTTTACAACAACTTTTTAAAATAGACGCTTGTTATTGCGGAGATTTGGTAAATGAAATTGGATTAGCACAACCAACAATCTCACAACATTTAAAAGAACTAAAGCATTTAGGTTTAATTAAAGGGAATGTAGAGGGAACAAGTGTTTGTTACTGTATTCACACAGAAAATTGGACAGCAATGAAAACGGTAATGAACGAATTTTTAAATCAAGACTTAACAGAAAAACAAGATTGCTGTTAAAAAAATTTGAATCAATTAATCGTATTATCGCAATAAACAAATAGAGTTATGAAACTATCAGAAGTAAAATCAGCATTAAAAGAACTGGAAACTATAGGTTTTCAATTACCAAACGGAGAATTAGTACCAAACCACTTTCACGTTACAGAAGTTGGTAAAATCACAAAACATTTTATCGATTGTGGCGGAACTGAAAGAAAGGAAGATGTCGTAAACTTCCAACTTTGGAATGCAAATGACTACGACCATAGATTGCATCCCGAAAAGCTATTGAATATCATTGAACTTTCAGAAAAGGTTTTAAAAATAGAAGATTTAGAAATCGAAGTAGAATATCAAGCAGATACAATTGGAAAATTCGGACTTGATTTTGATGGAAGAAATTTCTTGTTAACCAACAAACAAACCGACTGTTTAGCAAAAGATAAGTGCGGAATTCCAATAGAAAAAACTAAAGTAAAACTATCAACCCTAAATGAGGAGCCTTGTTGTTCACCAGATGGAAACTGTTGCTAAAGATCAGATATGAGAATTGCATTATTTAGTGATGTTCACGCAAATTTACCTGCTTTAAAATCTTTTTTTTAGACATTGAAAAAAGAGAAATAGATGCATTGTATTGTTTAGGTGATTTAGTTGGTTATAATATTTGGCCAAATGAAATTATTGAGGAAATTAGAAAAAGAAGCATTGCAACTATTGCAGGAAACCACGATGAAGCTATTGGAAATATGATTCATAATCATAAAAAAATTGATGTTAATGGTTTAACTAATGGAGCAATATCTAAAGAATTTACGAATCAATTATTAAAAGAAAAAAATCGCCAATTTTTACAAACACTACCATCACATATTCGGTTAAAATTCAAATTTAACAATGAAACAATAACAATTTTATTAGTACACGGAAGTCCTAATGCTATAAATGAATATATTTTTGAAGAACGACCTGAAGATGAAATAGTTGAAATGATGGAAACTTCGAAAGTCGAAATTTTATGTTTTGGTCATACACATAAACCATTTCATAAAGTTTTAAATGCGAATTCAAATGGTATTTTAAAGTATAAACACGCCATTAATATTGGATCGGTTGGCAAGCCAAAAGATAACAATACCGAAGGTTGTTATGCTGTGTTAGAATTTAATAATAATACAACTCTTTTAAAGGAAAAAGGGGTGAATGTAGAGTTTATTAGATTCGAATATGATATTGAGAAAGCAGCTTTGGCAATAGAAAATAGCATCTTGCCAAATGCTTTTGCTGAAAATTTAAGAAATGGTAATTAACTAATAAGAAAAGTATAAAAAATGACAACAACAAAACCAATCCTATTGTCAGAAATAGAAAATGTAATCAAAGAATTAAATCCTCAAACTATTTCGAGCGAACGTAAAGCAGTTTTACAACCTCTTACCGATTTTATTCAATCTAAAGTTTCAAACCAACAAGAAATTAGAATCAACTTTATCTGTACTCACAATTCACGAAGAAGTCATTTATCACAAGTTTGGGCACAGACAATGGCAAATTACTTCAATATTAAAAACGTGTTTTGTTATTCTGGAGGAACAGAGGCAACAGCACTTTTTCCAATGGTTGTTGAAACTTTGCAAAAGTCAGGTTTCCAAATAAGCAAAATTTCACAAAACGAGAATCCTGTTTACAGTATTAAATATACTGACAACGAACATCCTATTATTGGGTTTTCTAAAAAACTAGATGACGATTTTAATCCAAAATCTGAATTTGCAGCGATTATGACTTGTGATTCAGCAAATGAAGCTTGTCCTTTTGTTCCTGGAGCTGAAAAGCGTATCCCAATTATGTTTGAAGATCCAAAAGCATTCGACAATACACCACTACAAGCAGAAAAATACAATGAAAGAAGTCTGCAAATTGCAACCGAATTATTTTACGTTTTCTCTCAAATAAACTCATAAAAAATGGCATCAAAAAAATTAAGTTTTCTTGACAATTATTTAACCCTATGGATATTTTTAGCAATGGCTATTGGAGTTGGACTTGGGTATTTTATCCCAACATTTCCAAACATCATAAATTCATTTAGTAGCGGAACAACAAATGTTCCGATTGCAATCGGTTTGATATTAATGATGTACCCACCTTTGGCAAAGGTTAATTATTCGTTGTTACCAAAAGTTTTCAGAAACACAAAAATTCTTTCTATTTCACTTATTTTAAATTGGATAATTGGTCCCGTTTTAATGTTTGTTTTGGCAATTACATTTTTACGTGATTATCCTGAATATATGGTCGGACTAATTTTGATAGGATTAGCACGTTGTATCGCTATGGTTTTGGTTTGGAACGACCTTGCGGAAGGAAGTAGCGAATATGGAGCAGGTTTGGTTGCGTTAAATAGTATATTTCAAGTATTTGCATATAGTTTTTATGCTTGGATTTTTATAACGGTTCTTCCACCGTATTTTGGTTTTGATGGTGCTATTGTAGATATTTCCATTGGAACAATTGCAGAAAGCGTGGCAATTTATTTAGGGATTCCATTCGTGCTGGGAATATTGAGCAGACTAATTTTAGTGCAATTGAAAGGGGAGGAATGGTACACAAAGAAATTCATCCCAACAATTTCACCAATGACTTTAATTGCGCTGTTATTTACAATTGTGGTTATGTTCTCGTTAAAGGGAGAATTAATCGTTGAAATCCCTATGGATGTTCTAATTATTTCAGTTCCTCTACTAATCTATTTTACGTTAATGTTTATCATTGGTTTTTTCTTTACCAAAGCAACAGGTGCAGAATATGATAAAACAGCTTCGGTTGCATTTACAGCAGCAGGAAATAATTTTGAATTAGCGATTGCAGTTGCAATTGCAGTTTTTGGACTCAATTCAGGACAAGCATTTGCAGGTGTAATTGGACCTTTAGTTGAAGTTCCTGCTCTAATTCTATTGGTTAGGGTTTCATTTTGGTTGCGCAAGAAATATTATTAATCAAAACAGTAAGTTTAATTACAGTCATTAATATATGCTGTACACTACACTTTATCTACATTTATAACTTAACCTAAAACTGATGTACCTGATGATGCAAAGGCTGCGTTTTGGTTTTTATAAAAAATAACTCATTATCTTTTGCACAACCATTGCATTCAATAATTTGTATATTTGTCTAAATTATATGAAAATATTCGTTTCCATTTCAATGTCTTTTTTATTCTTTTTTCAAGGGATAAGCATAGATATGGACTTTTGTGGTCCAATTAAAGAAATTTCAAACGTTATTACCCATTATCAAGACCATAAAGTTTATGGTGACTCTTTCCTTGAATATGTAGTTGAAGATTACATTGGCAGCGATGCTAAAAATGTAGAGCATCATCATAACCCAGATAAGGAGAATACACCAGTCCATTCTCATAATCAATGTTGTCACCCTTTGGTATTAATTATTGCGAACAATAATTTGGCTTTAACCAATCGACTAAAATTTGAAGAGAAAAAACAATATAATTTACATCAAGTAAACTTCACTTCCAGATATCTGGAATCTCTTTTTCAACCCCCTCAAGTATAATTCAGTTTTTTTTTAAGGATAGCTATATCCTAACGTGATGCTTCTCAAAGTAAGCATTGCTCTATAAAAGCGTTGCACCTATTCGCACCGCAAGTTTTCAACTGAATTAATACATTTTCTATGATTAATAAAATCATCGATTTTTCAATCAATAACAAATTCATTATTGGTTTGCTAACGCTTACCATTGTTGGAGCAGGTATTTGGAGTATGACCCAAGTACCAATAGATGCTGTTCCAGATATTACCAATAACCAAGTTCAAGTCATTACGCAAGCCCCCAATTTAGGTACAGAGGATATTGAACAATTTGTAACCTACCCTGTGGAAGTTGCAATGAGCAACCTGCCTGATGTAAAGGAAATCCGTTCCATTTCTCGTTTTGGTTTATCTGTGGTTACTATAGTTTTTGACGATGATATGGGAACGTATCTACCACGTCAATTAGTAGCAGAAAAACTAAACGAAGTCAAAGATCAAATTCCGAGTGGTTTTGGCGAGCCAACTATGGGTCCTATTTCTTCAGGTTTAGGAGAAATTTATCAATACACACTTAAAGTAAAACCAGAGTATAAAGACAAATATTCGGTTATTGATTTGCGCACAATGCAAGATTGGATTGTACAGCGTCAAATGGCTATGGTAGAAGGTGTAGTTGAGGTAAACGCCATAGGTGGAAAAATTAAGCAATACGAAGTAGCTGTAGACCCAAACGAATTAAAAGCTATTGGTTTAACAATTACCGATGTTTTTGAAGCTCTTGAAGCTAACAATCAAAATACAGGTGGAGCATATATTGAAAAGAACCATCAAGCCAATTTTATTCGTGGAGAAGGTTTGGTGCGTAGTTTAGAGGATATTAAAAAGATTACGGTTAAAAACACTAACAATATTCCAATTACCGTTGGCGACATTGCTACGGTACAATTTGGTGCCGCTATTCGTTATGGAGCTTTAACCCAAGATGGAGAAGGCGAAGTAGTTGGTGGTTTGGTTATGATGCTTAAAGGCGCTAATTCAAACGATGTCATTGAGAATGTAAAAGTGCGAATGGCTCAAATTGAAGAGTCATTACCAGAAGGTGTCATTATCGAACCTTTATTAGACCGAAGTAAATTAATAGCAGAAACGACCTCAACGGTTGCTACCAATCTAATTGAAGGGGCATTAATAGTGATATTTGTTCTTATTTTCTTATTAGGTAACTGGCGTGGTGGTTTAATAGTAGCTTCAACAATTCCATTATCTCTATTATTCGCATTTATACTAATGAATGTTTTTGATGTTTGGGCTAACCTAATGAGTTTAGGAGCAATAGATTTCGGAATTATTGTCGATGGTGCTGTGATTATTGTAGAAAGTACCGTTTTTCTAATTGCTTCGCAAGTCCTAAAGAAAAGGAAATTGACATCTAAAGAACGTGATGGTGTTGCGGCAGATGCCTCAAAAAAAATGATGAATGCTGCCTTCTTCGGTCAGCTGATTATTTTAATTGTATTTCTGCCAATACTGGCATTAGAAGGTATTGAAGGAAAAATGTTCAAACCAATGGCATTGACCTTTATTTTCGCAATGATTGGTGCAATGGTACTTTGTTTAACCTACGTTCCAATGATGTCTGCACTTATTTTAAGAGCGCCAAAGTCAGACAAAAAATCTTATGGCGATAAATTCGTGCATTGGGTAGAACGTAAATACCAACCACTATTAGAAAAAGCTTTAAAGAAAGGAAAATTAATAATTGGCGTTTCTGTTGTCTTATTTGGTATTGCAGTTTTTATGTTTACAAGAATGGGTGGCGAATTTATTCCACAACTCGATGAAGGTGACATTGCATTTCACGCCATTTTAAAACCCGGAAGCTCACTTACAGAAACGATTGAAACAACCACAAAAATTGAACAAATTGTAAAAGCAAAGTTTCCAGAAGTTGAAAAAATTGTAAGTCGAATTGGTGTTGCCGAAATTCCAACCGATCCAATGCCAATGGATTTAGCAGATGTATTTGTAATACTGAAACCAAAAGGTGAATGGACAACCGTTGAGACAAAAGATGAACTCATCGAAAAAATGAAAGAAGCAGTGGAAATAATTCCTGGTGTGAATTATGAGTTTACGCAACCAATTGAAATGCGTTTTAACGAATTGCTTGAAGGTGTTAGAGAAGATATAGCTATTAAACTTTATGGAGAAGATATAAATGTATTGTCTCAAAAAGCAGAAGAAATATCTAAAATTATTGCAGGTACAGAAGGTATTGGCGATATGAAAGCGGAAGCTACAACTGGTTTACCGCAAATGACAATTACTTATAACAGAAGTAAATTGGCACAATACGGACTTCAAATAAACACGTTAAATCAAATTGTGCAATCAGCTTTTGCAGGAGGAATAGCAGGAACTATTTTTGAAGGAGAAAAACGATTTGATTTGGTGGTTAGGTTAAGTTCTCATAATCGTAAAGACATAACAGATGTGCAAAATTTGTTTATCAACTTACCTTCTGGTGCACAGATTCCACTTCGCGAAGTAGCTGATGTAAGTTACAAAGCAGGTCCAATGCAAATAAGTAGAGATAACACCAATAGAAGAACTTATGTAGGTATTAATGTAAGAGGTCGTGATGTAAAATCGTTGGTAGGCGAAATTAAAACTAAATTAGATGCACAATTAGAACTACCTTCTGGTTATTTTATTCGTTATGGTGGTGCTTTTGAAAATTTAGAACGTGCCAGTAACCGTTTGCAAACGGTTGTACCTATTGCCTTGTTGCTCATTTTTATACTGATATATTTTGCACTAAAATCGTTACCACAAACCTTAATGATTTACATCGCTATCCCAATGGCAACCATTGGTGGTGTTGTAGCATTATGGTTACGAGATATGCCTTTTAGTATTTCGGCAGGTGTTGGTTTTATTGTACTGTTTGGTGTTGCTGTTTTAAACGGATTAGTAATGATTAGTGGACTTAACGAATTAAAAGAAGAAGGAGTAACCAATCTAAAAGATAGAATAATAGAAGGTACAAAGCGAAGAATTAGACCTATTATGTTAACAGCTTTTACAGATGTTTTAGGCTTTTTACCTATGGCAATTTCAGCATCAGCTGGTGCAGAAGTTCAGCGACCTTTAGCAACTGTTGTAATTGGTGGTTTATTAACCTCTACATTATTAACATTATTCGTTTTACCTATATTATATCATTGGGTAGAAAACAAATCATTCAATCTTAGAACTGACAAAAAAGTAATAACAGTTACTGCTATGGTAGCTTTTATGTTTTTGTTGCCAATAACAGGTAACGCACAACAAATAAAAGATTCGTTACCATTTATTTCAATGCAAGAAGCAGTGAAATTGGCTAAAGAAAACTATCCAAGTCTAAAACAACGACAGCTTGAAATTGATAAGCAACAACAATTAAAAGGAACTGCTTTCGATTTTGGTACTACTCAAATTTTTACTGGTGGCGAAGAAATTAACAATGGCACAGGTATTTATACAACTATAGGTGTTGGTCAATCAAATATAGACGTGTTTGGTATTTCCCCAAAGAGAAAATTACAGGAGCAACGTATTCAGTTAGCCCAAAAAGCCTTTCAGCTTTCAGAATTAGATTTAGAATTGGAAGTTAAAAAGGCGTGGGCAAATGCCTTACAAAGTAAAAGGAAGTATAATTTATACAAAGAGTTAGATTCTATTTATGCCAATTTTGAAAAAGCAGTTGCATTAAATTATGAAGTAGAAGCTATTTCGCGGTTAGAATATTCGGCTGCCAAAAATCAAGCCTTACAAATTCAGAATAAATTTATGCAATCAAAAAGTGAATATGCTATTGCATTACAACAATTAAATCTATGGTTAGTTTCTGATGAATATTATACAGTTTCAGATGAAATTGATATAGAGAGCGAAATAAATGTAGAATCCTTTAGTTTAGAAGCACATCCGTTGTATACTATTTCTCAACTTCAAGTCACAGAAGCAGAAGCAAACTATAGAGCTGCTAAAGCTGAAAATTTACCAAAATTCAACCTTCAAGGTGGCTTGCAAAAAGTAAATGGAAATTCTGGATTTTACACCTATCAAGCTGGTATTTCCATACCGTTTTTATCTGGTACAACAAAAGCACAAGTTAGAACAGCAAAAATTGATAGACAAATTGCCGAATCAAAAATGCAGTTCAAACAAAAGGAAGTACAATCTAAATTTAATCAAACTAAAGAAAATTACCAAAAATGGAAAACGTCTTGGCTGTTTTATAAGAATGAAGTATTACCACTTATTAAAGAACAAAAAACAGGAGCTTTGTTTGCCTATAGAGAAGGAGAGATTGATTACACAGCGTTTACACAACTTATAAAAGAAGCTATTCAATCGGAACTGGAAGCACAAACAGCGTTAGCAAACTATTTAGAAAGTACATTTCAATTACAATATTTTAATCAATAAGAAAATGAAAAATAGATTATATAAATTTTTAGCCATAATAATGTTATCCATTTTTGTTTCTGCTTGCGGAAATAAAGAAAGCCACAAAGAAGACAATGGCAATTCGCATAACGAAGAACAAAATACTGAAGAAAACGATGACCATAGCGAAGACGAAGAAGTGATGCTTTCACAACAACAGTTTGAAGCCTTAAAAATGAAAATAGACACCATTGCTTCACGCAATATGAGTGGTTATGTGGAAGCCAATGGAACTTTAGAAGTGCCACCACAAAACGAGGCAGCCATAACAACAGTAATTGGTGCTAATGTAGTTTCTATTGAAGTGATTGAAGGGGACAAAGTGAATAAAGGTCAAGTAGTGGCATATCTTTCACATCCAAATATTATTCAAATGCAAACCAATTATTTAAATGCCTATAGTGATAGTAATTTTTTAAAGAAGAATTATGAGCGTCAACAAAAATTGTACGATGCAGGTGTAGGATCTGGTGCAAATTACCAAAAAGCTGAAGCAGAATATGAAGCCTCAAAGGCAATGGTTCAAGGAATGGCAGCTCAATTACAATTATTAAATATTAGTGCAACGTCGGTTCGCAATGGTAGTATTGCACAACGTATTTCACTACGCAGTCCTATTGAAGGCTATGTGCAAAAGGTAGAAGTAAAAACAGGACAATATGTTGAACCTCAAACCGAACTCTTTGAAATAGTAAATACACATCACGTTCACGCTGATTTAATGGTGTTTGAAAAAGATGTATATAAAGTTAAGAAAGGTCAAAAAGTAACCTTTAATGTACAAACAATGCAAGATGAAGAATTAACAGCTGAAATTTATTCGGTAAGTAAAACTTTCGAAGACAATCCTAAAGCGGTACACGTACACGCAGAAATTGAGAATAAAAAAGGGATTCTTATTCCTGGAATGTATATTCAAGGAAAAATCCAAACAGAAAATACGAAAACTATGGCGTTACCCGAAAGTGCCATAGTAAAAGAAGGCGATAGATTTTTCGTGTTTTCAGCGGAAAAAGAAAATGAAGACTGGAGTTTTAAACCTATAGAAGTGCTATTAGGGGCAAAAGAGGGTAATTGGATAGCAGTTCAATTTACTGAAGAACAAGATAAAACCACAAAATTTGCTTATAATAATGCGTATTATTTAATAGCTGAAATGAAAAAAGGCGAAACAGAACACGAACATTAATTATGCAAACAATAGAACAATTTTTAGAGTCAAAAGATATACGGGTTACGGCAATGCGTTTATTGATTTATAAGTTTCTTGCAAATAAACAAATAGCAGTAACATTAAGTGATATAGAAAATGCTTTTGAAAAAGCAGATAGAACCACATTGTACAGAACTATTAAAACATTTGAGGAAAAAGCGATAGTGCATCAAATAGACGATGGCACAGGAATTACTAAATATGCTCTGTGTGAAAACGGATGTAATTGTGAAATTGAAACTGATTTGCATTTGCATTTTCATTGCAATAACTGTAATGAAACTATTTGCTTAACAGAACATAAAATCCCTCTAATAAAAGTACCAGATGGTTTTGTGTCAGAAAACGTAAACTTGGTGGTAAAAGGTATTTGTGATAAATGTAGTGGACAATAATTGCACTTCCATTGCACGTATTGGTATTATATTTTTACAATCAAATGAGATAATAATGAAACTGAATTATAAAATACCAAAGTATTTAAAAGATGCTTATAATAAAGAACTTGGTTTATATGAAGTTGCTTTGGCTAACAGTGATTTTACTAATGCGTGGTATCATTTAGAAAGAAGTCACATTATAGGTCAATCTTATCCTATTGAGCATACCTATTCACATTGGTTAATGCTAAAGTTTGGCTTAATGCAAAAAAATACCAAAGAAGTATTTGGACAAATAATAAGATTAATTGTTGGAGGTTGGAAATCGTTCATTAATCACATACCAATCGGCAATACAGGAGGTGCAAATGTACCACCATTAAAACGTATGCCTATTCCTAATGATATTAAAAATTTATTCAATTCAAAATGAAAAAAAGAAAGTCAATTTAAGAGATTTAAAACCAGATTCAGAAGAACAACATAGTCACGATGATGGTAACGATCATAGTGGCAATTCAAGTCAAATTAAAGCCTATATTCCAGCAATCATAAGTTTTACAATGCTAATTATTGGCATTGCTTTAGATTATTTTGATGTTGCATTTTTTAAAGATTGGTTGCGTATTGTATGGTATGGTATAGCATATTTGCCAGTAGGTCTTCCTGTAGTAAAAGAAGGATGGGAAAGTATTAAAAAAGGAGATGTGTTTACAGAGTTCTTTTTAATGTCCATTGCTACTATTGGTGCGTTTATTATTGGCGAATATCCTGAAGGTGTTGCAGTAATGTTGTTTTACGCAGTTGGGGAACTATTTCAAAATGCAGCTGTTAACAGAGCAAAAGGAAATATAAAAGCCTTACTTGATGTAAGACCAAATGAAGCTCTGGTATATCGCAACAATGATTATGTGTCTGTGAGTCCAGAAACGGTTGAAATTGGCGAAAAAGTGCAAGTGCGTGTGGGAGAAAAAATTCCTTTAGATGGTATTCTACTTTCCAAAAAAGGTTCATTCAACACAGCTGCATTAACAGGAGAAAGTAAACCTGATACGATTGCAAAAGGTGAAAAAGTTTTTGCAGGCAGCATTAATTTGGACGGTGTAATTGAAATAGAAACCACCAAAGAATTTAAAGACAGTTCCATTGCAAGAATTTTGGATATGGTACAGAACGCCACAGCTCGAAAATCTAAAACAGAATTATTCATCAGACAATTTGCTCGAATTTACACACCAATAGTTGTGTTTTTAGCAATAGGTGTTACGTTTCTACCATACTTTTTTGTAGATGATTATGTCTTTAGAGATTGGTTATACAGAGCTTTAATTTTTCTTGTGATTTCTTGTCCTTGTGCTTTGGTAATTTCTATTCCATTGGGTTATTTCGGAGGATTGGGAGCAGCTTCAAAAAACGGAATTTTATTTAAAGGAGCTTCGTTTTTAGATGCAATGACCAAAATAAACACCTTGGTAATGGACAAAACAGGAACGGTTACCAAAGGAGTTTTCAAAATCAAAGAAGTAAAAGCAATTGATTGGAAAGAAACCGAATTTATGCAATATTTAATGGCGATGGAAGAGCAATCCACGCATCCAATTGCTAAAGCAATTTTAGAGTATAAAGCAGAAGGAGAAGATTTTGAAGCACAAGACGTTTCTGAAATTGCAGGAAAAGGTTTAAGAGGCATTGTAAATGGTAAAACAGTTTTAGTAGGAAATAAAGCCTTAATGACTGCCAATAATATTGGTGTTCCATCTGAAACGGAAACTATTGTAGAATCCATAGTTTTAGTAGCAATAGATAATAAGTTCGCTGGTTATGTGGTAATAGCAGACGAATTAAAAGAAGATGCCAAAGAAACAATTACAGCCTTACATAAAGTTGGTATTAATAATATAATGATGCTTTCTGGAGATAAAGATTCCATTACCCAACAAGTCGCAAAAGAATTAAATATTGAAAAGGCTAAAGGTGGTTTACTACCAGAGGATAAATTAAATGAAGTTGAAATTTTAAAGCAAAATCCAGCAAACAAAATAGCTTTTATAGGTGATGGTATTAATGACGCACCAGTTTTAGCAGCAAGTGATGTAGGGATCGCAATGGGTGGTTTAGGAAGTGATGTAGCTATTGAAACAGCAGATGTTATCATACAAACAGACCAACCTTCAAAAGTGGTAAAGGCGATTAAAATAAGTCGTTCCACACGAAAAATTGTTTGGCAGAATATCATTTTAGCTTTTGGTGTTAAAGTGATTGTTTTGATTTTAGGAGCAGGAGGTTTGGCAACAATGTGGGAAGCAGTTTTTGCAGATGTTGGTGTTGCACTTTTAGCAATATTAAATGCGGTTCGCTTGCAGAAAATGACTTGGGATTAAGCAGATTAGTCAATTAAACTTCTGTTAAACAGAATCAATAGTTGTTAAAATTTCGTAACTTCGCAATCAATATGAAGCAATTTTTCCATAAAATAATGTCTTTAACAATGGCTTTTGTAGTGTTATTCTCTACAATGTCATTTACTTTGAATATGCATTATTGTGGAGATACGTTAGTAGAAACTGCTATCTTTCAAAAAGCCAAAGGGTGCGGAATGGAAATGGAAAAGCCTTCAACCGAAGGATGTTCTATTACCAAGAAAAATTGTTGTGATGATAAACAATTAGCAATTGAAGGTCAAGACGAATTGCAATTGCAAGTTGACAAAATCACGTTTGAGCAACAAGTATTTATAGCTTCACTTGTTTACACTTATAGTAACCTTTTTGAAGGTTTAGATAACAATGTATCTTCTTTTGAAGAATACAAACCACCACTCGTCATAAGGCAACTCTACAAGATTGACGAGACTTATTTAATTTGATTTTTAAACAATAGACTTTTTTATCCTATGACTGCAATGTCGTAAGGATAATTTGTTGTATTCGGTGTTGTCGTAACATCAATGTCTAACTGTTTAATAATCAAAGCCAATGCTCAATAAAAGCATCAAATTTTTAATAGAAAACAAACTCGTTGCAGTTCTGCTACTCGTCCTTTTTGTAGGATGGGGAACGGTTAATGCACCTTTTAATTGGGATACAGGTTTCTTACCAAGTAATCCAGTTGCTGTAGATGCCATACCAGATATAGGCGAAAACCAACAAATCGTTTTTACAAAATGGGATGGTCGTTCACCACAAGATATTGAAGATCAAATTACGTACCCATTAACGACGTCCTTGCTAGGAATTCCTGAGGTAAAAACGATCCGTAGTTCTTCTATGTTCGGCTTTTCAAGTATTTATATCATTTTTGAAGAAGACATAGAATTTTACTGGAGTAGAAGTCGTATTCTCGAAAAACTTAATTCCTTACCAAGTGGTTTATTACCAGAAAGTGTTAATCCTGCATTAGGTCCCGATGCAACAGGATTAGGACAAATATTCTGGTACACACTCGAAGGTCGTGATGAAAAGGGAAATGTTACTGGTGGTTGGGACTTACAGGAATTGCGAAGTATTCAAGACTACTATGTAAAATATGCTTTATCCTCTGCAAGTGGCGTTTCTGAAGTAGCTTCTATTGGTGGTTATGTTCAAGAGTACCAAGTGGATGTAAATCCAGAATTGATGCGACAATACAATATCGGTTTAAATCAAGTTGTAAAAGCAGTTAAGGAAAGTAATAAAGACATTGGTGCACAAACTATTGAAATCAATAATGCAGAGTATTTAGTACGTGGTTTGGGTTATGTAAAATCTATTGAAGACATTGAAAATGCGGTAGTCACTTCCGAAGACTATACATCAATCAGAATAAAAGATATTGGAAAAGTCTCTTTAGGTCCTGCAACACGAAGAGGATTATTAGATAAAGAAGGCGCAGAAGTTGTTGGTGCTGTTGTGGTAGCGCGCTATGGTGCAAACCCAATGGAAGTTATTAATAACGTAAAGGAAAAGATTAAGGAATTAAGCGCAGGACTACCTTCAAAAGTGTTATCAGATGGAAGAACATCGCAAGTAACCATAGTGCCATTTTATGATAGAACAGAATTAATTCAAGAAACTTTAGGTACACTCAATGAAGCCTTAACTCTTGAAATATTGATTACCATTTTGGTTATAATCATAATGGTGTTTAATCTTCGAGCTTCTATATTGATTTCTGGCTTATTGCCCGTTGCAGTATTGATGGTTTTTATAGCAATGAAGTTCTTTGGAGTCGATGCAAACATAGTAGCTCTATCAGGTATTGCTATTGCTATCGGAACAATGGTAGATGTGGGTGTCATACTTTCAGAAAATATTATAAGGCATTTAGATGAAGATAATGGAACACAATCCATAAATACGGTAGTTTATAACGCAACAGCCGAAGTGTCTGGTGCAATCGTAACCGCAGTAATGACCACTATTATCAGTTTCATACCTGTATTTACTATGATTGGTGCAGAAGGAAAATTATTTAGACCTTTAGCCTTCACAAAGACATTTGCATTAACCGCATCTATTATTGTTGCCTTATTCTTGATACCGCCTTTTGCAGCTTTTTTATTCAGAAAGAAAAGTATTAAAATCAATTTTATATATGTTTTAAATGGCGTTTTAATAGTGCTAGGTGTTGTTGCCATAGTTTACGGTTATTGGTTGGGGTTAATATTGGTTGGGTTTGGAATTGTTGCACTTATAAAGCAACAAGGGATAGTATCAGAGAAACAAGCGAATCTTATCAATATCATTATTTCTGTATCAGCTATTGTATTCTTGTTAGCCGAATATTGGAGACCGTTAGGAGTTGACAAAAGTATTTTTTGGAATCTCATTTTTGTAAGCGTTATATGCTTCGGTTTATTAGGTGTTTTCTCATTATTTATAAAATACTACAGACGTATTTTGAGATGGTGTCTAGATAATAAACTATTGTTTTTATCCGTACCAACAGCAATAGTCATCGCAGGTTTTTTCATTATGAAAAATACAGGCAAAGAGTTTATGCCATCATTAAACGAAGGTTCATTTCTACTAATGCCAACCTCAATGCCACATTCTGGCGTAGAAGAAAACAAACGTGTTTTACAACAATTGGATATGGCTGTAGCAAGTATTCCAGAGATTGAAACTGTAGTTGGTAAGGCAGGAAGAACAGAATCAGCTTTAGACCCAGCACCACTATCAATGTACGAGAATATGATTCAGTATAAATCAGAATATATGCTGAATGAAAACGGAGTACGCCAACGCTACAAAGTAAATGATGATGGCTTCTTTGAATTGAAGGATGGTCGTTTGGTTTCTAATCCTAATAATTCCGAAAACGTCATTTTTAGCACTATAAAAAGGTCTCAATTAATTGAAGATGATGATGGCGAGTACTATCGTAACTGGCGACCAAAAATTGAATCACCAAACGATATTTGGAATGAAATTGTAAGAGTTACAAAACTTCCAGGCGTAACCTCTGCACCCAAACTACAGCCTATTGAAACCCGATTGGTAATGTTACAAACAGGAATGAGAGCACCAATGGGAATCAAGGTAAAGGGTCAAGATTTAAAACAAATAGAAGCATTTGGGATACAATTGGAAAACATTTTGAAACAGGCTGAAGGCGTTAAGCAGGAAGCGGTTTTTGCAGACCGTATTGTAGGGAAGCCTTATCTGCTCATTGATATTGACAGAGAAAAAATAGCACGTTATGGCGTTACCATTGAAGAGGTTCAAAACGTTTTGAAAGTGGCAGTTGGCGGTATGGTAATAACCCAAACGGTTGAAGGTCGAGAGCGATACGGTGTTCGAGTAAGATACCCAAGAGAAATGCGAGCTAACCCAACTGATTTAGAACAAATTTATGTGCCAGTTGAAAAAGGCAGTCCTGTGCCTTTAAATGAATTGGCAACAATCCGTTACGAACAAGGTCCACAAGTCATAAAAAGTGAAGATACTTTTTTAGTAGGTTATGTCTTGTTTGATAAATTGGATGGGTTTGCTGAAGTAAGCGTTGTTGAAAATGCACAAGCATTGATTCAAGAAAAGATAGATTCTGGTGAATTGATAGTTCCGAAAGGAATCAACTATGCCTTCACGGGAACTTACGAAAATCAATTAAGAGCTGAAAAAACCTTATCGATTGTTGTGCCTTTAGCTTTGGCAATTATCTTTTTAATACTGTATTTCCAATTCCGTTCTGTGGCAACCTCATTAATGGTCTTTACAGGTATTGCAGTAGCGTTTGCAGGTGGCTTTATAATGATATGGCTCTATGGTCAAGATTGGTTTTTAAACTTCAATTTCTTTGGGGAAAATATGCGAGACTTATTCCAGATGCACCCAATTAATTTAAGTGTAGCAGTTTGGGTTGGGTTTATTGCACTCTTTGGTATTGCAACAGATGATGGTGTAGTAATGGCAACCTATTTAACGCAAACTTTTGATAGAAATACACCAGAGAATAAAAAAGAAATTAGAGCATCCATAGTGGAAGCAGGAGAAAAACGTATCAGACCCTGTTTAATGACTACAGCTACAACCATTTTAGCATTATTACCAGTACTGACATCAACAGGACGAGGTAGTGATATTATGATACCAATGGCAATACCAAGTTTTGGTGGAATGCTTATAGCCTTAATAACCTTATTCGTAGTTCCAGTATTATTTAGCTGGAAAGCCGAAATTCAACTTAAAAGAACTGTAAAATGAAACAGATAAAATCACACATAAAAACAGTCTTTATTTTTTGTTCGTTATTCTTTGTTCTCATAGGAAATGCACAACAATTAGAAACACTTATAGATGAAGCCTTAACAAACAATCCAGAAATTCAAAAGTTTGAGTTACAATACAAAAGAGCTTCCGAAAAAGTAAATGAAGTCAATACCATTCCTAATACCGAATTTGGTGTCGGTTACTTTGTAAGTGAGCCAGAAACTAGAACAGGAGCGCAACGTTTTAAGGTATCTGCTAAACAAATGTTACCGTGGTTTGGTACAATTACATCAAGAGAAAATTACGTGAGTTCATTGGCAGATGCTAAATACGAGGACATTGTTATCGCAAAGCGAAAACTAATGGCTTCGGTATCACAATCCTATTATAATCTATTCGCCAACAAAGCAAAGCAAGAGGTCTTAACTGAAAACATCAAACTATTAGAAACTTACGAAACATTAGCACTAACATCTGTTGAGGTTGGTAAAGCATCCGCAGTAGATGTGTTGCGATTGCAAATGCGTCAGAACGAAATGCAACAATTAAAAGACGTATTGCAACAACAATTTTTAGCAGAACAAACTAACTTCAATAATCTATTGAATAGAGATAATGATGTTACCGTGAATGTGGTAGATAGTTTACTGATACCTTCTGAAGACTTTGATATTACTTCTGAAAATTTAGCATTACATCCCGAATTACTAAAATATGATAAACTTTATAAATCCATAGAGCAATCAGAATTATTAAATCAAAAAGAAAGCAGTCCAATGATTGGTTTTGGATTAGATTATATCAATGTTGCTGAAAGACCAAATATGGATTTCAGCGATAACGGAAAGGATATTGTAATGCCAATGGTTTCGGTATCTATCCCAATTTTCAATAAGAAATATAAATCCCAAACCAAACAAAATGATTTGCAGCAGCAGGAAATTACTGCTCAAAAACAGGAACGTTTAAATGCATTGGAAACGCTTTTAGACAAAGCAAATAACGAACGCATTTCTGCAAGAATAAGTTATGCTACTCAAACAAAAAACTTAAAGCAAGCTAAAGATGCAGAAGACATTTTAATCAAAAGCTACGAAACAGGAACGATAGATTTTAATGATGTTTTGGATATTCAAGAACTACAACTAAAGTTTCAAATGAACCAAATAGAATCAATTAGAACTTATTATGTTCAATCAACGATTATTAATTATTTAACACAGCAATAATGAAACACACATATAAGATTGCGGGAATGACTTGCAATAACTGTAAGGCTTCCGTCGAGAAATATTTAAGTAAAATAGACCACGTATCAGAGGTGTCTGTTAATCTTGAAAAAGGTGAGGCAGAAGTGAAAATGAATAAACATATTTCAACTGATATACTACAAAAAGCATTACCAGAAAAGTATACTTTATCTGAAAAGAAAGAGAAGAATGTGTTTGCATCTTCAAGTATGTCGGCAATGCCTATGGAAGAAGAAAAAAGTAAATTACAACAGCTAAAACCTTTATTGCTTATCATTTTTTATATAGCAACTGCAAGTGTATTATTACATTATAAAAATTGGACTTGGAGCGCTTTTATGCTCGACTTTATGGGGTTATTTTACATCGTGTTTAGTTTTTTCAAGATGTTAGATTTAAAAGGCTTTCCTGAATCCTTTCGTATGTACGACCCTTTAGCTAAACGTGTTCCTTTTTATGGGAAAGTTTATCCATTTATTGAAACAGCTTTAGGACTGATGTTTTTATTGCGGTTTGAAATTAATATAGCTTTAATAATTACACTTATAGTATTAGGGATAACAACAATTGGAGTAACAAAAACATTATTGGACAAAAAATCAATACGATGTGCGTGTTTAGGTACTGCTTTAAAATTACCTATGACAGAAGCCACTTTTATTGAAAATGCTATTATGATTGTAATGGCGACATTAATGCTTATAAATTAAATTGTTATGGTAAATAGGCATACTGCGTTAAAAATTAGAAAAACCCACAGGTATTTGGGTCTCTTTTTAGGGATTCAATTCCTGTTTTGGACTATTAGTGGTTTATACTTTAGTTGGACGAACATCGATGAAATACACGGAGACCAATTTAAAAACTTGAAGTATCAACCCAAAGCATTTAATAGTTTAATAAGTCCTTCAGAAATGGATGTTCCAAATGGTATAAAGACTATTGAATTAAGAGATATTGATAATGCACCGTACTATTGGATAAATAAAGAGCAATTGTATAATGCTTTAGATGGAATGCCAAAAAATAGTATTACGCAGAAAGAGGCACTCTATATTGCCAAAAACCATATCAAAAGTGGTTTAGAGGTAGAATCTGTTGAGCAAATTACGGAAACTGGAAAACACCACGAGTATCGAGAAAAACTACTACCTGCTTATGTTATCTCATATAAAACAGAAGAAGCACTAAAAGCATACGTTTCTGTAAGCGACGGAAAATTTCAAACCGTAAGACATCGTTCTTGGCGTTGGTTTGATTTTTTATGGATGACACATACCATGGACTATGAAGGCAGAGACAATTTTAATACCATTGTTTTGAGAGCCTTTTCACTTTTAGGATTGATAACCGTTTTAAGTGGGTTTTTGTTGTGGTACACCTCGTCACCTTCAATTAGGAAATTATTAAAACGAAAAAAAATAAAGAAATGAAAAAGTATATAGTTTATCTCGGAATATTAGCTGTTGGTCTACTTTTAGGGTGGATACTGTTTGGTGGCTCACCAAAAGAAGAAACAGACCATAATCACGATGCAGTTACAGAAACCAATCAAATGTGGACCTGTTCAATGCATCCACAGATTATGCAACCAGAAGCAGGAGATTGCCCTATTTGTGGTATGGATTTAATTCCTGCTGATGGTGTAAGTGATGGTTTATTAGCAGACCAATTCAAATTGACTGAAAACGCAATTGCTTTAGCTAATATTCAAACATCTATTGTTGGTAAAGGCAATGTTGAAGGCAATACTATCAAATTATCTGGTAAAATTGCTGAAAACGAAGAAGCAAATGCAGTACAGGTAAGTTATTTCGCTGGAAGAATTGAACGTTTGAATGTGAGTTTTACAGGCGAAGAAGTTCGTAAAGGTCAATTATTGGCAACCATTTATTCGCCAGAACTCTATGCAGCACAACAAGAATTAATTACAGCAGCATCTTTAAAAGAATCACAACCTGCTTTATACAAAGCAGTCCGTAATAAATTGAAATTATGGAAGCTCTCTGAAAATCAAATTAATAAGATTGAAGAAACAGGAAAAGTGAAAGAAAACTTTCCTGTGTATGCAACCTTTTCGGGTACTGTTACAGAAAAATTAGTAGAGCAAGGCGATTACATTAAACAAGGTCAACCCATATTAAAAATTGCCAATCTCAACACAGTTTGGGGAAATTTTGATGTGTATGAAAATCAGATTAACCGCTTTAAAAAAGGACAGGAAGTGATGATAACAACCAATGCCTATCCTAATAAAGAATTTAAAGGTAAAGTTGATTTCATTGACCCAGTTTTAAACACCAAAACAAGAACTGTTACCTTGCGTGTTGTTTTAAACAATAAGGACGATGTATTTAAACCAGGAATGTTTGTAATCGCAAATATTGAAGACAGTACAGCTAAAAATGACGAAGTATTAACAATTCCTTCATCTTCTGTGTTATGGACAGGTGAACGTTCTGTGGTGTACCTTAAAACAAATCCAGACCAAACTATTTTTGAAATGCGTGAAATTAAATTAGGCAATCAAATTGGTAATGAATATGAAGTTTTAGAAGGATTATTTGTTGGAAATGAAATAGTGACTAACGGTACATTTACGGTTGATGCAGCAGCACAATTACAAGGCAAAAAGTCTTTGATGAATAAAGATGGTGGTAAAGTAATGACAGGTCACGAGGGTCATTTAGGTATGGATAACAATTCACCCAACACAGAAAGTGACCACACTATTATGAATGAGCGTCTGAAAGTATCAGCGAAATTTCAAGAGCAGTTAAAAGCTGTTTTCAATGCGTATATCAATTTAAAAGATGCTTTAGTGAAAGAAGACTCAAAAGGCGCTTCTGAAAGTGTAATAAGTTTACTAAACAATTTAACCAGAGTAGATATGAAATTGTTATCAAACAATAAGGCGCATAACCATTGGATGTCATTAGAAAAGGAAATAAAACCTTCAGCGACCTCAATTTCTGAAACATCCGATATAAAAGCACAAAGAGACCATTTTAAATATTTATCATCACATCTAATCAATGCTGTTCAATTGTTTGGTGTTAATGAAAAGGTCTATGTGGAATTTTGCCCTATGGCAGATAACAACAATGGTGCATATTGGTTGAGCAAAGAAGAAAAAGTAATCAATCCATATTTTGGCAGCGCAATGCTAACCTGTGGAGAAGTAAAACAAATAATAGAATAATAAATCAAGTAATAACAATTAAATTTTAAACAATGAAAAAAGTAAGATTAACAACAATTATGGTAATGGCATTTATAAGCTTATCAGCAATGTCTTGTAAAGATGCGAAAACAGAAAACAGTACCAATTCTGAAATGATTACTGAGGAAGACCATTCAAAAATGAACCACGATAATTCCGATGGTCACCACGATGTGGATAAAAAGGAAATGGCAATGAACGGAGATGGAAATTCCCAAACAATATTAAATGACTATTTCAACTTAAAGGATGCCTTAGTGGCAGATGATAATGCCAAAGCTAAAGAATTGGGTGCAACCCTCGCAACATCATTAGGAAAGCTTGACATTTCAAAATATACGGATGCTCAGCAATCAGAATTAAAGGACATTATGGAAGATGCTATCGAGCACGCAGAACATATCAGTGAAAGTGATATTAAACACCAACGCGAACATTTTAAAGTTTTGAGCAAAGATGTTACTGATATGGTAGCTATTACGGGAACACAAGTGAAACTATACGAGCAATTTTGTCCAATGTATGATGGCGGTACAGCTTGGTTGAGTACAAAGGAAGAAATACGCAATCCATATTATGGAAGCCAGATGTTGAAATGTGGTAAAGTACAGCGAGAAATTAACTAAATGAAAATTGTAAAAATCATAGCACTGATTTTATTGGTTGGATTTGTGGGTATACAGTTTGTGCCCACAGACCTCAATCAAAGTGATACTGTGCCAAAAACTGACTTCTTGTTGGTAAACAACACCCAAGAAAACATAAGCGCATTATTACAAGAGTCCTGCTATGATTGTCATAGTAATAACACAGAATACCCTTGGTACAATAAGGTACAACCTGTTGCTTGGTTTTTAGAAGACCACATTAATGAAGGAAAGGAAGAATTGAATTTCAATGAATGGGATGCGTATTCCAACCGAAGAAAAAACAGCAAACTAAAGTCAATAATTAGTCAGGTTAAAGATGATGAGATGCCACTAGCATCTTACACCTTGATTCACAAGGATGCTAAGTTGTCCAATTCTGAAAAGACCTTGATTATTGATTATATGAAGAACCTAAAAGAAACATTAAAATAATGCCCTGATATGGGAAGGAAATACTGGTTGGTTGGTTAATAGCCCTTCCCATTTCAGGCACTATAAAAAGTATTATGAAACAAACCCTTAACATAAAGAATATGGTATGTGACAGATGCAAATCAACTGTATTACGGGAGTTGGAAGAATTGGGTTGTGACATAAAAACGGTTGAGCTTGGACAAATTGTTCTAAACAAAAAGACAGGCATCCAAACATTAGAATTAGAAAAAGTGCTGAGCAAACACGGTTTTGAAATCATAAAGGATGAAACAGAAATTTTGATAGAGGAAATAAAAATTGCGCTCATAAAAAAAATCGAAAATCAGGACAATGCAAACCTTTCATCTTTTTTGACCAAAAGGTTTAATAATTACTCCTACACTAAAAATAAAACCGTCCGTAGGCGCATAAATTTCTGGAAATTCTGGATTGTCGTGTGGTGGCAAAACCAAAGGTGAAAACCTACTTTGTCTTCTGTCTGTAAAGTTTTCAAAATTTACAAAGGTTGTTCCCCATTTGAAATTGCGCATTAAAAGCAATCCCATAGTTATAAAATCCGTGGTTTCTGTGCCATTAGACAAAAACTGCTTTCCTGTGTAAAAAGTTTCATAACCTATGCGCCATTTATCAGATTCGTACATTAAAACGCTACCTGCATTATGTTTTGCTGTGAGCGGTTTTTGCGGATTTCCTGCCAAATAGTTTAGCTTTGTATCAATGAGTGCATAGTTTAAAAACCATCTAAAATCCTTGTACGTAAATTTAATATTGGTTTCCGCTCCCTTGCTTATTATTTTATCGGTTGCATTTTCAAACATAAAAAATCCATCGTCTGTTGAATTTAATAATAGCCCGTTGTTAATAGCTGAAACGTAGAAGAGTTGGTTAACACTAAAACCTACCACATCGAATAACCTTGTTTGGTAATTCACATCAAAATTGACACCATAGGAACGTTCTGCCTTTAAAGCAGATTTATCTATAGCAAGTACATTTTCAAAACTGATATATTCCGCCTCTTCGGTGAAAATATCTGGAATTTTATAACCTAATCCACCACCAATTCTGCTCGAAAATCCGCTGTCGTTCTTGTAAAGCAAGGAAACTCTTGGAAGTGGAAAAAAACCGAAATCTGTATTGTAGTCTGCTCTTAATCCTGTTTCTAAAATCCAACTATCTGAAACGTCGTAAATGTTGTTTACAAATGCTCCATAAGTAACGTCTGATTGGTCTCGTTGTAATGTCGCATTATCATTTTCATCAAAATTAGATGTGTATAAATTTGCACCAAAAATCCAATCGGTTTTTTTGGATGCCTTTTGATAGTTGATTTCTGTGAATGTATTGGTTTGTTTGCCGTCAAAACTGAAATCGGTAATAGATAGTTTTCTATCGAAAAATGAGATGCTATTCTTGATGTTCAATGAACTGACCGAATCTATCTGTGTTTCGTAAACAGCCTGACTGCTCAATCTTTTAGAAAGATTTTCTTCGGTATATTGATGAATCCCATTTTCGCCACTTTCAATTTTTGTAATGTCTCCACCAATTCTGTCGTCATAAGTTCCATTTAAACCTATCCAAAAAGTTGTTTTTTCTGAAGGATAATAAAAGAATTTGGGGTTAAAAGATAACGAAGTTGTTTTTGGTAGATTGCTGAAACCATCATCTTCTGGGTCATACGCTTTTTGGTAATGACCAGAACTGTATAATGAAACTCCAAATTTTTCATTTCGCTTACTATAAAAGACATTTGCTGTACTACCCAACGCTTGTGTTTGAGTTAGCATAATATCCAAAGATGGTTCTTCATCAGGTGTTTTTGATACCATATTTATTAAACCCGCAATAGCCCCTCCTCCATAAAGTGTAGAAGAACTTCCTTTTATTATCTCAAATTGTTGTAGGTCTAGAGGCGGAATTTGTAAAATACTCAAACCACTTGAAAATCCACCATACAAAGGAAATCCGTCTCTTAAAAGTTGTGTATAACGTCCATCGAGACCTTGAATTCTAATATTGGTGTTTCCACTACTTAACGAGGTTTGTTGCATTTGTATTCCGGTACTTTCACGAAGCACCATTGAAATATTAGTCGGATTCATTACTGCTTTTTCGCCTAATTCTTCCGCACCTATAAATTCTATTCTCGTAGGTATTTTTCTAACAGTTCGTGTACTTCTTGAAGATTGTATTACGACTTCATCCAATTCATTTCCTCCCGATTCGAGCTTGAAAGAGAACTCTTTTTTTGTGCCAACCTCAATAGTGGTTTCAATGGTTTTAAAACATACATATGAAATTTTTACGGTTTGGTTTCCATTTGGGATTTCTGTAAATGTGGCAATTCCGTCAAAATCTGTTACTGCTCCTTTCTCTAATTCTTCAAAATATACAGTCGCTCCCAATAATGGCCCATCTGTTTCGGCATCGCTCACAGAAATGGAAATATCACTCGTTTGTGCGAATGATATAATTGATAACATTAAAAATAATGTGTTTAAAAATACTTTTTTCATTTGCTTATTCTGGTTTTTAAGAATATTGAAAATGTATGTATTTAGCATTTACCGCAACTCGATTGCAAAGATTATCTGTTGCAGTTGTCGCACAGGCCTTTCACGACCATATTTGCTTGTTGCAACTTGAAATTTTTTGGAAGTTGAATATTGGGAATAGGAACGTCGAAAAGACAAAACGTTTTGTCGCAGTTAGTACAATAAAAATGATAGTGCAAATCTTTTGGGTCGCAGTTACAGCCTTCCGCACAAACTGCATATTTGGTCATTCCAGAGCCATCTTCAATGCTGTGGATAACTTTGTTTTCCTCAAATGTTTTTAGTGTTCTGAAAATAGAACTTCTATCCGTATAGGGCAGTGCATTTTCAATATCCTTTAATGATTGAGCTTTTTCTAGGCTTAAAAGATGGCGCAGAACAACCGTTCGTACTGCGGTGTTTTTTACTTTTTTTATTTTTAGGATTTCTTCTTCCGTTTGCATTTTCCTAATATATCATTTTTTAGAGTATTGTCTTTTCAGCAACAACTTTTGTTTTCTTGAATCGGCGGACAAGGCACAGTTCCGTAAGAACAATAAACACAACAATCTCCTTCATTTGGTTTTAGAACCGTTTTGCAACTCTCACATTCATAAAAGAATTGACAAGATTCCGTTGGCATTTCTTCTACTTTTTTATGTCCGCAGTTTGGGCAAGTTATTTCAGATGTCAATATAGTTTCCATTATTTTTCTTTTTTGTCGGTCACGTTATAACCTGTAGAATTAATTGCTTTCTCAATTTCCGCTTCATTGGTCTTGGTTTTATCAAATTCAATGATTGCATTTCCACTTTCGTATGATGCTTTTGAGCTCACGATTCCGCTGAGTTTATTTACTTCGTGGTTTACGTGTTCCTCACAACCCGCACAGGTCATTCCACTAATTTTAAATTCAGTTGTTTTAATATCCGATTTATCTACTACGATAATGTGTTTTGCCGTGTCTGGGTAAAAAATTCCTGAATAGTATGGAAATGCCAACATTACTATTGCAAATACAGTTATAATTCCTAAAAAAGTTTTGGACTGTGTGAATTTTGGTTTTTCGTCTGTCTCACATTCACAATCGATTTCCTTTTTAGGCTTTAGCATTTGATACTAAGGCAAAACCAAGAACCAAAATTGTCAAACCGATGAAATATGGTCTTGCAGGTTCGAGCCACGAAAAACTAGAAGCAAGCCCACTTGTCCCAGCAACAAGAGCCAAAACTGGTGTGATGCAACAAAGTGAAGCAGCAAATGCTGTTAAAAGTCCTGCGCCGATTAATTTTTTGTCTGTTTTCATATTGATTCCAAAATTTTATTTTCGTGAAGTATTTTGAAAAACGGTTTGAGCATTTTTCCATACTCTTTTGTCAATGAGTAGAAAATGGTTTGTGCCTGTCTTTCTGTTTCAATGAGTTTTCGGTCTTTGAGTTTTCGCAGGTGTTGTGAAATTGCCGAAATGGTCATTCCGAGAATGTCGCTCAAGTCGCAAACGCAAAGTTGTTTCTCTTCGTAAAGTAAGAACAGGATTTTCAGTCTTACATTATTACCAGCCAATTCAAGTCCGTTCGATAAATAGTCAAACGAACCGTTCAGTTCTGAAACTCGGTCTTTACAACGGTTGATTTGTTTAATGTCCGCCTGTTGTCTTATACAAGAAATGTTGTCCATACTGAAAATATAGTCAATTTGTTTATTTAAGCAACTACTAAAATATAAAATATCAAAAAGAACCCGATTTTGTCTATCGGGTTGTGTTGTCTTAGCCTTGCCACTAACATAGCGCTAAGCGAAATCACTTGGTTAACAAACGAGCGTCCGGCTGAGATAGAAACGTATTGGAACACCGAATACCCCGAAATAGACAATGCTCAAGGAAAGATCAGGACACTCCATAAATCCGGATACCAACTCCTTGATCATTTCATTCTATCTGAAGAAAGTTGGCTCAGCAATTACTATAGTCCTTTAGAAAAGGAGCTCGCAACTCTTAAGAAAGATCTTTCCAAAGACGAAGAGACAAAAGAAGTTGTTCAATCTTACAAAGATGAAATAGAGCTATACAAAAGGTTTAAGGATTACTTTGGGTATGGTTTCTATGTAGCGAGGAAGGTGAATTAAGAAATTCTTGGCTGCATCTTTGAATAATAGGGGGAGGGGAAATCAAAATTCAAACATCTCAATCTCCTTATTTTAATTTCTTAATTTTGACTCATGTCAAGCACTAATTCAAAAGATAAAGACAACCCTTCAAAAAGAATAGAATACAGAGGAAAAAATGTCCGAGTTTCAAGAACTGGTGGTGTTTCTGCAACGAAAACATTTAAAGGAGATGGAGTTGGCGCTACTATAAACACTAAACACGGACTTCGTCTTCACAAACGATTATTTAAGGGAGCAAGAATGGGTTTCCAAAACGGAAACTTTCAGTTCATTGGAAGATACAATAGTGGTCCTTTTAACTTTAATGTTTCAAAAAACGAATTTAGTACATCCCTCAAAAACAAACGAGGTTCCTATAACATCTTTAAACCCAATTATTCCAGTTTCAAATTAGGAGGTGTTCAAGTTAGAGGGGAAAACGCTGCTACGTTTCAAATGATCTATATGTTGATCATCCTCTTTGTTAATTTCATTAAAGTAATTTGGCATATTTTCATCTCTATTTTGTGGTTTGGTTTCTTGTCAATAAAATGGATTGTAGATTTTACAATTGGATTTTTCAAAGGTTTTAGAGAAGTTGACTAACGTTACTGGTAACTAAAGCACCTTATAACTTTATAATTTACACATTAAAAAATCCCTGTCTCAGTATATGTCGGGTGCGCTCATCTGATGTGATTCTAATATACTTAAGAAATTCCTTTTCAGTTTTATGACCCGAAAAATGCATGATATCTTGAATTGACATTCCTTTTAAGTACATATTGGTGCAGAAACTTCTACGTGCAGTATGTGACTCCAACATTTCCCACTTTGGACGAATATAGGTTCTTTTTACTCCTCCCTTTGTATCATGACATAAAACATCTTCATTCATATCTAATCTTCTACCAATCAACTTGAGATACTTGTTTATCTTTTGGTCTGATAGTTTTGGAGGGGGTTGGTTATTATATCTGTGCATAATTTCTTTTAGTTCCTGTGTGATTGGACAGTTAACCTTAACACCACTTTTCTTTTGAAGAATTTCAAAAAAATGGACCCCATCCTTTTCTACAATATCAATACCAGATAATCTATTGTAGTCACTAATTCGTTGTCCAGTATAACAACCCACTAAGAAAATATCTCTTGCCAACTCCATAGTCTTGTCATTTGAAAGATCTAAATCCTTCATCTTACATATTTCATTCTCACTTAAATAAATCTTTGTTGGCTCCTCCGTTGGAATTGAAAACAACCTGAAATCTACATCTCCAATTAAACCTCTCCTCTTCCCCTCCAACACAATTGTTTTTATTGATTTGAAATGTTTTGAAATGGTGTTTAATTTAAACCCTTGTTCAACCTCCAAAAACCTCTTAAAGTCGTTTAAAATAGGTCTTGTGAAAGATGTGAAATCAATTGATGTTGTGGAATCTGAAAACAATTTAAGTTTCTTTAAGGACTGTTTATATAGTAGTAAAGTAACATTTTCAATACTACCCCTCTTCTCCTCGATGAACTCATCTGCAAAAACAAAAAAATCATCTTGAATTACTTTTACTTCTGATTCAATATTTCGATTTGTCAACCTATCGAGAATAGATCTTAAAACTTCATTGTTAACTTCTTTTCCCTCCAATACTAATTCCGAATGATCATGAATGAGTTCATTCTGTAACTTGTCAAGGTATCTATTAACTGTTGCTGAATTAATTATAAGATTTCGATTTCTTCTAACTCTTTGTCTTTCAAAATCCCAATCTGCATAACCTACTGATATTCCAATTGAATATCTTAATCTTTGTCGTTTACCATAAGAAAACCATAATGAAATTGGACTTTCTTTTCTACTTTGTCTTAATGACTCTTTGGATTCCTTCAAATTGTACCTTACAGTTCCTAATTGTGGTTTAATTATTTTCTTCATACAGCTAATATACAGCGCATAAAGGGTGTGCTCAAAGGTGTGCGCACTTTAGTTATTTGTAGTTTATTTCTCTTTATTTCATTTTACATCATTATAATAAAAATGATGTTATAACATTGATTTTTAATGATTTAGGTGTTTTTAAGATTAAATGAAATAAAGTAAATTCTTCCTGGAGGTACCACAAAATTATCCCGTAACTCATTATAAACAATGATTTACGGGTTTTTTGGTTTTTAGGGTTGCTCCAAAGGTTGCTCGGGAGGAATAAAAAAATAATTATAAACTGATTATATTAGTAACCTAAAGTTAAGTTACTAGTTACCTAAGTGAAGAATGAAACAACGAATAAAACAGTGTACCATTTGTAAAGTAGACTTTTCTACCATGTACCGAGTACAATATAAAAACCCAAAAGAATGGGTGTTTGTTTGTAAAGAATGTCTAAAAGACGTTAAAAAAGACAATCCTAACTATACCTATGGAGGTACTTGGAAACGATGATCTAACTTCCTTCAATTTAAAAGTAAGATAGATAAGTTTACCTTTATAGAGTTTAAGTGATTGAATTAAGTAAAACACTTTTTTCTGTGAATTTTTCGCCTTCAAAAATATATTCTTTTGTTACATTTGATCCAGCCAAGCTAAAACCCAAACTCTCATACACATGCAAAGTTCTAGCATCAATTTCAAAGAAATAGATACTTATTTTAAAACTTAACTCTATGAGTTTACAGGCTCCTCCAACTCTTGGAATTCTTCTTGGTTTTTCACGTTTCCGCCTATTTGGTTTGAAATCCCAATGAAATAATCCTAAAGTTGTAATCTCTTTTATTGTGTCAAATTCATAATGTAGTAGCCATTTTTTCATTAATAGTGTTATAAATACAGGGAGTTCAATTTCTGGATTGGTTACACTATTGATTTTAAAAGCTCATAAATCATAACCATTGCTAAAGTATCGAGTTCGCAATATTTCAACAATCCTTTTGTAATTGTATTTCTTTCATAATTTTGTTTTTTAATTCAATTTTTTAGAGGCGCTATTTATACTTAACTCGTTATTTGTTGTACTATATATTCCATCAATTGACTGTAATTCTCTTTTAATTCTGAATACGCATTGTATTCAATAATTAAATCTTTATCCTTTGATATATACATGTTTTCACTTTCTTGTAAATTATACGTTGATTTTATATTTTCAAATAAAGATGAAACCTTTCCAGTGTTTTTCTTTACCCATATTTTCATTCCAAGTGCTTTCTTAGAAGGATTTGAGGAATATATAAGTATTTTTTTACCTCTTCCTAAAAGTGTCTCATCATTAAAAGATGACCCAGTTTTCGCAAATGATATTCTGTATTTAGTATTGTTTTTTTCAACATCACTTAGCGGAGACCACAAGGCAGCATAATTTTTAACGGCTTGATCCGTAAATCCTTCTTCAGTAAGTTGTAAAAGCTTCGTTTGTACACCATCAAAAATAGTTTTGTTGCCTACTTTTTGTACCGCTTGTTTTGTTTCAACATCATCGTCAACGCTGGTAATAGATGCAAATGTCATAGCTGTTTCTAATTCATCTTCTAGTGTGTCTTTATATTTGTTTCGCAACAAATTAAGTAATTCTAAAACTGAGAATGCACGTGCTCTTAGATATGAATCACTTTGACAAGCTCCCCAGGTTACCTGTTCCCACTCCTCATCAATAAGGTCAGATTCTCCAAACTTTTTTATTTTTTCTTGAACTTCATCCCATTCCACACCAAATTTATTTCCAAAGCCTTTGTTCCATTCTGGAAAATTAGGCTTCTGAGAAAGCAATCTAAAAATCTTAGGATATGAAATTTGAATTCCTAAAACAGCAAACAACATAAAGTCATCTCCTTTGAGTTGCTCTTCATCTACTTCAATTTCTTTTAAGTGGTTGATTAAACTAAAAGCATTTAAATACCGCTTTAAACTCCTAGGATTGTATCCAATACTATATTTAATAGCTTTTACATACAATTCTTTTTCCTCCTCTAGAATATCTGTTCCGAGATCTTTTAGTTTTTCAACTAAAAAATTTTCAATATCATAAGTGCCAATTGGCATCGAAAATGGAACCTGAATAATTTTATCAAAAAACGAACGAAACTCTCGTTCATTTTCATCTGTTTTAGGGCCAAATTTACTTTCCAATCCTTTGACTACAATATCATAATCAATAGCTAGGATAAACACACAATTTGGAATGTCAAAAATATTTTTAAGGGCTTCCAAAACCTCCACAGCATCACTAAGGTGGAATACGATCTAAATCATCTACAAAAAAGACAACTTTTTCTATTTTATTTTTAGGATCTTCTATTAAATCTGTTATTAAACCTGCAATTAATGCTTTAATTTCTGCAACTTCTGCTGAAGCCTTTTGGTTGCTCCCTCCAACAGCTGCAGCACCTTTTACATCCATTCCTGTTTGTTTTGCCACAATCTGATTTGCCAAACCTCCTAAAAAACGTGCTGCAGTTTTAAACCTCTCTTCTGTATCATCTTTCAATGTCCAAATTTCTCTACTCTTGCACGATTCTTTCAATTTTTCTAACATCCCCCTCAATACACCCGGAGTGGTTTCATTTGCATTACGAAATAAACTATACTCCCAAGTATTTACCCAAGAGCAGGCAATGTTTTTCTCATTAAAATCTTCAAGAAGAAGTGACATTAGAGACGTTTTTCCCGTCCCCCATTCTCCTTGAAGTCCAACAGTAATTGGCGTATCACTTCTAATAATAAAATTTGAAAGTGCTAAACTATACTTTTCAACCTTTAAAAGGTCTTGATTTAACTTGGTAATTGGTTTATCTGTAATTGAGCTCATATATGAATGTTGATTAGTTGAATAAAATTATTTTAAATTTATTTTTCTTTATTATATATTAAAATTAGATTTTACTTTTGTAATTAAGTTGTTAATTAAAGTCATCACTAAGTATCCTATAATAACTGAAGTAAGCCACTCAATTGTTGATAAAGTGGATTCTTCCACAACAACCTTATTCGACCATAACCCCCAAAGATTCATCATCCCCTTTTCTTCAAAAAATGTCATAACAAGTTGAACTGATAAAATTCCAAATACCCAACCAACTCCAAAATTAAACACCTCATATACTAAAAACAGGATTGCTTCTTTAAACATAATATATAGTTTAAAATGAATCTTATAATTCTTGTCCGCTTTAATCAATTTTTTAACTACATTCTTCATTTTTTTTATTTTATATCCTAATAATAATAATGCTTTTATCTACTCTAAAAAGTTTGTGCTCTCTCTTCTCATTTTTTTTAACTAAAATAGTTTTTTAAAGAACCCTTTGTTATTGTAAGTTTTTATTTGCTCTTCATACTTAGCATTCAATTCAGTATATTTATTTGCCAATATTGTGTTTTTAGAACTTCTAAGTTCCAAAATCATTAAATATTGTTTTGCTAATTCTCTAATTTCTTTATTGTCCAGGTCTACTAATGATTTACTATCAGATATATTACTAATTACACCTCCAATTACACCGCCTAAATAAGGCACAAACTTTAAAGCACCTCCAATACCAGTTTTAGCAATTTTAGAAGCAATATTTCCTGTTACATCTAATGCTCCATCTAATTTTTTCATGAAATTTGATTCATCTGCTATTAATTTTGGAAATTCTAATACTTTTGTTTTAATATTATTTTCAGAACAACGATCTACCCATTTTGTAGTGCGCATTATAAGTTCTGCGTCTTCAATAGAATAACCATCTGGATTCATTTCTACTGGTTTTTCAGTTTTTTTAATCCCATTTTCATGGTCAGAAATCATTCCTTCCAATAGCATCTCAGCTTCAATTTCATCTATACCTAGACTACTAGCTTTCTTTAATATGAGTTCTCTTTCTTTATCTGATATTTTACCATCTTTTAAAGCAAGTGTAATTAGTTTTTTTAGTTTCTTCATTGTTTTAGGTTTTAGGTTTTATGATTGTAAATTAAATTCTATTCCAACATTCAAGCTATTATCTGTTCTAAAAATATCTATGTATGGGGTGGAGTGAAAACGATATGTCCAATCTAAAAATATATTAATTTTATTTAATGTATAATATATTCTAGGTTCCAGAAATAGGCGATAGTCCTTTGTATTAGAAGCATTAATTTGATAGTAAAGTGATAAATTAATAAATAATTTTTCTGAAAATTTATGCTTTAAAAAGATACTTAAACTATATCTCCAGTTGTAAACTTGATTTTGTGTACTTAAATTACTGTCATACAATTCGTCTTCAAAAAATAAACCAGCAGAGAGATCCCAAAAGTTATCTTCTTTTTGAATCATTCTTTGGCGGTAACCTCCTCCCGATGTATAGCGATGATTCATACGAAGTGACTTAATGTTTTGAGTTTGTAGAAATGCGAAAAATGAATTTTTATTGATTCTATAATTATATCTAATTTGACCCGTATAATCAGAAGATATTTCTGTTCCACTTTCTTTTATATAATCATAATTTAAAAGCAATCGGAAGAGATGTTTATCTACTGACTTTGACAACTGCTGTGCTGTACTAAATTGTATTAAGTCGATATTACCAAAATTAAGATCCCCCTGAAAACTCATAGCATAGGAGAGTTTACCTTGATCATCTAACATCATATTTTCTGTATTAATGATGGTTTGAGCTAAAGCAAATGGACCAAATAATAGAAGTAATAAAAAAAAATTACAAATTTTTGTTTTCCTTTGTTTCATGAAATATTAAATAGTTACTGTAATCAAAAAATAATTTATATCAACGTTTTTAAATGTTCGTATATCATCACCATTGCGAGGGTATCTAATTCACAGTATTTAAATAACGATTTTTTAATACTATCTCGCTCTTTCTTAGACATGTCAACAAATTGGAGTTTTGAATATGCTGTAAGCGCTGCACCACCATCTGATATAGTGTCTAATCCAGAGATGAAATGTTTTAACTCTTCTTTACTAAATTGATTAAAAATGGGTGGTAATAATTTATAAGGATTGATTACTTTTTGATCTTTAATTTGAATCCATAAATGCTGGTCATCAAAATTTATGCTTGTAAGATTTATCTCAGAAATTGGTTTGGAGTATTTGTTTTTTAAAAAATTACAGGAATTTAAAATAGCCGGTAACACTGCCTTGATGGAATTTGAACCTTTAGTAAGTGGGTTGTAATAATAATCAAGAATAATTAATCTTAGGTCCACCATTGGTCTTTCAGGTATCCAATGATCTGTGTCTTTTAATCGTGGGATAGTGATGGTTTTTATAAAACGTATAAGTTCACCTTTTTCAGAGTAATCACTAAAATTTAATTGATCCTTTATCGCATTTAAGATACTGTTTTCATGTGTTGCAAATCGAAAAATAGTACCTGGTCATTATCTAATGATTTTTTAAGTGCTGCAACAAATTTGAAATTTGGAAATTCACCAGGATTCGCATTAATATATTCAGAAACATGTTCTATAGTTCCATCCGCATGGCACATATGATGTGAGAACTGAAAAGCGACCTGTTCGTAAGGGTGTCTCCCTTTGTTGAAAGGTAAGGCTACGGCGCTTGTTTCAAAATCTATAAAATGTAATGGAAACACCCATTTATCCATTTCTTTTTTTAATCCTTCACGCTCAACAAAAGGCTCAGGGTTTATTTCTAGTCTTTTTTGTACTTGAACCCAGCGACGTTCTCTAGAACTCATTGCATCAGGCTCGTCAATAACCTTAAAGTCCTCCTTTTTTAATTCGTTTAAAAACAATCGATTTTCTTCTAATAGTTTTTGGCCTCGAAAATTCCATATTTCAAAAACATTTGGTCGAATAAAATCTGTTTCTGTCCAGTTATGTTGCTTTGAAAAACAAAACTCAAAACCGGATTTAAATCCTGCTTTTTTTGAATCTGAATCAATTTTAAATTCACAAGATTTACATCTGCTGTAATTGGTTGGCCAATTCAAGTAGGAATGATTTTGATAGCTATTCCTAAGAAGTGGTACTGCCTTAGAAAAACATAAATCATCTGAATATTGATGCTCGTCAGCAATGATTGCATTTACAATTTCTGTAACATTTACCTCTGAAAGGACCGATGTTTTTTGTACTTCTTCTGCCGAAATTTTAACTTCAACATCTTTACGAATATCGCCATTATCTGGTAAGCGAAACATTTGATTCAAGCCATCAATGGTTGCAACCTTAGATTTATCAGCCATTAAAAAAAAGGCTTCGAAATGGAACTTTGGAATACATTTTTTTGCCACAAAAGTCTGAAATGCAATATCAAATAAGTAGGGCTTCCAACTGCTTCGAATATCGCCACGTGTGCCAATAAAAGTGCCAGTCTGGGTTGAATCATAAGACTTAGCTTTAACTTCAATTAGGCGTACATGGTTGCCTTTTTTAACCAAAATATCTGTCATCACAAAGAGTCCGTCATACAAAAAAGCAGCCTCATAAATAACAACTTCATCTTGGTTTAATAATTCGAGAGTTTGTTTGTAAGCTTTCTCATAGGCTCCATAAGGAGCATCAACAAAATGCCCACTTGGATATGACAAACGTGCAAGGGCCTCGACCTGAAACCCACCTTCTGCCAAGGTGGCTAAAAACGTATTGTTGTCTTCTTTATTTTTAAAGGATTTATCTCCACTAAAGTAAAGTTTATTAGGGCAAGAAAGCCCTGTTTTAAAACGTGATTTTGATAAAACTTTCATAATACTCCAACTTGTGATCAATAAATTATTTTATTTTAACCTCTTAATTCTCTCTCTACAACGCTTTATATCTTCTCGATAATCTTTACATTTTTCGCGGCACTTAGAGATTTTATCTCTTTCTCTTTGAAGATCTCTCGAGTAATGATCCCAATCTCTCTTTTTTTGAGCACGTATACTATGTTTTTGAGCTGTGGAGTTAGCGGTTTTTAGACGTCGAGAATAAGTTTCAGCATCTCGGCTTTTTCGTATTCTAATCTTCGCCATATTCTCTCTACAATCTGCAATGCTTGATTTCTGGCGATCTATATCTCTTTTATAGCCTTCAATTTGACGTTTAATACTTTCTTTACTCATATCATACGGTTTTTAAAGATTATAAATTATTGGATTGGATGCACCCCTCTTTTTTTTATGTGCTACTGATTTATTAATATAAAGATTTCTAACTTTTTTTAATGCAACCTGTCCATCAAATCCGAAACCTATGTAGGTTTGCCCTGATTTTTTTGATCCTGGATTATATTGTCTTTCTATGGCGTACCATTTATTTACCTCAAAAACTTCAACAATCAAGCCTTTATACTCACTCAATACATATTTTATTTGACCAGCTCTAGGGTCTTTCATGCGCCAACACTCTTTCGTTGCTATATAAATCTTATCAGTTCCTGAGGCATTTTTATAAGACCCATTAATATTAATTATAATTGTTGTGCTAGGGATTGAATTTAGTGGTAAGGCATTATACTTACGTTTCACTTCTTCAGATGACATCAATCCATTTTCGATTGAATTCATACCCCCTTGGATATTTCCACTAACAAAGTCGTTAAAAGTAGGTATAAACTTAAAAGTATCAATTAAAGCAGCTTCAATTTGAAAGGCTGTTTTTTCATTAAGTCCATGGCGAACAATAACATGCCCAACGGATTTGTGTTTTTTTAAAATGGATTGGATATGATCTAACTTTGCTGTTCCTATTTTTCCATCTTTTGCATCTATCAAATGATTAAAAACACGGTTACCAATCCCTTTTCCAACATAAAATGGTGCTTTTGTTTCGGGATTAATAAGAAGATAGACGTAACTTTTTAATTCTTTTTTTGTTTTTTCGTCAAACATTATTATCTATTGTCTCTAATTATTTTTTCAATTTTTTTCGCATCAGAGATTGAAAAATTCTCTGCTCTAATACCTCTAGAACCTTTGCTTGAAATGATTACCGTTGAACTTATTAACCGACGATCAACCTTAACATAAGAAATATCTGAAAAAGACAGAAAAGATCGGTCAACTCCAATAAGGTATTTATTTCTTTTCAAAAAAGTTACTCCATCTTGATTTATATTTAACCGGTCTGGAGTAAAAACATTCCCACCCAAAATAAGTTTTGAAGAAAATTCATAAGAGAATGTTTTTTTAGATTGAGTGTAATTATTACCGTTAACTGATTTGTTGCCACAACTTGGGCAAAAATTTTCATTTCCTGTTAATGTATATCCACACGATGCACAAAACCCCATATAACAAATTATTATAGACGTGAGGCGTTACCTAGGGTTAAATCATTATCAACAAGTGACTTTGCAGACTTGTCTTTGATTTGAACCTTTACACCATAAGTGTTTTCAAACAAATCCTCTACATCACCAACCTTCATACTGCCTTTAATTTTAACATCCTCCTTTGAAGTCGTTTCAACCTTTTTAGTTGTTTTTTTGTTAAGAGCTGCAAGTGTCAAATCACCCTCAGCAATCATATTTCCTTTATAAAAAACCAAAGAAAGATTAAATGATGATTTAAAATCTTTAGATATTGTTTTTAATTTTTTGTTAGGCGCAATTGAAAATTCCGCATTATTAAAATGATCTTTTATTGAATTGAATATTCCCATGATTTATTATTTAATTTTAATTCCAAATATCTTTTTTACAGCCTGCTGCTTCTTTTTCTCTGTTTAAAACCGTTAGGGTTTTTGAATCACCTGAACTTTTAGTGTAGTAACGTTTTCCATCAGATTCCGTGAAACATATTTGAAGATAAAGACCAAAGAGTTCATCAAATTCTCTTTCAATTGTTTTCACATTTTTACGACCTGTGAATGACATTTTACCTGAACCTGTTTTTTCTCTTACCTACGAAAGTGTTTTTTCGATATCTAATCCATAAATAGTCTCTCCTTTTTCTGCTTTTGCGGCCATATTTGAAGAAAGTAACTTAATTCTTTTAAAAGGGAAATGTTCATTGAACTGTTTCATTAGTGTTTCTAATTTTTTGAAACCTGTTGTTGTTACTTCCCTTTCCATAGCATTTTACTAAAAAAAACCAACAGAAATAAATTTTATGTTGGTTAATAGGTTACAATTATCTTATAATTTCCCTGCTTGTGTAAGCGTCATGCTGTTTTCTGCTAACTTTGTGTCGTCAGCATTAGATATTTGAGCTTTAATCCCAAATGTTTCCTTAAAGTAACGTTCCACATTTTCAACACGACTTCGAGCGCCAAGCTCTAACTCTCCGCCTGCACTGTCTGTTTTGGATAGTTCGCTGATTTTTGTTTTGTCTTCAGCAAATTTATTTCCTTTGTAAATACGAATATTACAGTTAAACTGTTCTGTGAATTGTCTCTTAATACTTTGTACTGAACTTGATTTTGTCACTCTAATTGTTGCCATCTAAATTTAATTATTAATTGTTCCTACTCTTTGGTTTTTCAGATTACACCTGTATTTAATTGATTTATGTGAATTAGTAAGTTTTTCTAATGTTCTCATTGTTTATTATATCTGTACTACTAGTAAAAACTAACAATAAAATTTATAATGGAAATTGAATGATTTTAAAACTACTATAAAATATTTTTTTTTAAAATTATTGTTACTTGTTTAATATGATAGTACAAGTTTAGTACTTTTACTAAATGGAGTTAAACTTAAAAAAAATTACAGAAAAGAAAATTGGTTTTAATATCACAAACCTTAACGATAGCAAAAGATTGAGTGAAATAATGCTAATCACCCATGACCTAAGTCTAAACTACAATACAATAAGACGTTTTTTTGGAGTTGTTAAAAGTGTTAAAGCAAGCAATTACACTTTAGATACTTTAGCAATATTTAATGGATACAAAAGCTATAATGACTTTTTAATAAAATTTGGATTACAATTTCAATGGAAATCAGAACTTCTAGTAATTGAGTTAATACATGAAAAAAGAAACAAAGAACTTTTAAAATTAATCAATGAAGAAATTCATTTAAGAAATGAATTTTATATAATATTTATTCAAATTATTAGGGAACTAATACTAATTAAAAATTACAAGTTATTAGTTAAAATTTTTAAACTTAAACAAACACAACAAATACATTTCTCCTTTGATTCTCTTATACTCATTGGAATGTCTATTGGAAAGTTATTAAAAAAAATAAATTTAGAGAATACTGAATCTCATAAACTATTACTCTTAAAAAACTTTCAAGATTTAGTTATTACAATAAATGTAGATTATAGTAATTTAAACACTTATTATGAAAAGGTTATTAGTTTGATTTATAAAAATAGTAAAAGAAAGCATCTTTTAGAATTCTGTAAAGGAGTATTAAATGTAAACATCTATCTGCAAAATAAGATAGATCAGCAATTTCACACATTGACATATGATGATAATTTTCACCCTATCTTAAAAAGTAGAATCTACTCACAACATATTTTAAAAAACAAAATAGACATAATAAATACATTAGAAAATTACTTTATTTTAAATAAAAGAGAAGAGGAACTACCCATAGAATATTTTTTCGAAATTATATTTTCTTCAATTCTTACAAAAAATTTTAAAGTGATGGATTGGATTATAAAAAAAGTTAATTCTCACAGGAATTATAACCAATTTTTCAAGTTTGAACATTATCAAAATTTCATATTTATGAAACTTTTATTTCTTAGAAAAAATAACGACTCCTTGAGTATCGATAACATATTAGAATATTTCACTTTTAATGATTTTAATAGGTCATATAGAGGGGTTATTGATCAATATATTTATATTTTTAAACACCATACTAATAATTTTAATAAAGAAAATAATTACTTAGATCTTTACTTAATAAATTCTAAAAGAATGAACCTTCCCCTTTTCACAGAAAAGTATCTTCTAACTTATTTTGATTAGGGTTCTGACACATCTACAAAAAAAGAAATAATCAAATTCAAAACAACTCACGCAAGCAGCCGTGAGTTACTATACACATCCTCTTTTCTTTACAACACCCTACCTCCTATTTTTAGTGGATTTAAGAATCCCTCCCTTCTCCAGTTATTCAATGTTTGAACAGTTACGTTTAACACCTTAGAAACTTCATTTCGGGTTAAATATTCGGTGTCCTCACCTGAAATAGACAACCTGTATATTGGGTTTCTAATAGCAAGAATACAGGTTGCTCGATAGGTTGCTCTGGAAATGTAGAAAGAGAAATCTAAAATGGGTATATTACACCCTGAAAGTGAGGTTACAAGAGAATTAAGTAATGACGAAACAACGAATAAAACAGTGTACCATTTGTAAAGTAGACTTTTCTACCATGTACCGAGTACAATATAAAAACCCAAAAGAATGGGTGTTTGTTTGTAAAGAATGTCTAAAAGACGTTAAAAAAGACAATCCTAACTATACCTATGGAGGTACTTGGAAGAAATAAGAGCAACGAGCTAGTCTTTTTATAAATAGGCTATTACTAAAGACCAATTCATAAAAAAACCCAAACAAGTAGGTTTGGGTTGTATTTGATTAAGTATTTTAGTTTTATTGTAACATTTGCAACTTACTGACCTCCAGGCTAGTCAGTTCTCTCCATCTTCCTCTTGGTAAATTTTTCTTAGTCAATTCAGCAAAAACCACACGATCTAACTTGGACACTTTATACCCAACGTGTTCAAATATTTTACGGACGATTCTATTTCTACCGGAGTGAATTTCGATTCCAATTTCATTTTTTGGCTCACCATCTACATAAGAAACAGCATCAATAAATACTTTTTTTCCTTCAATAATAACTTCACCTCTTAATTTCTCTAAATCCTTTAAGGCCAATTTATTGTCTAAGGTCGCATGATACAATTTACGAACATTGTGTTTTGGATGTGTTAACTTCTTAGCCATTTCTCCGTCATTGGTAAATAACAACAATCCTGTTGTGTTTCTATCCAAACGACCGACAGGATAGATTCTCTCTTTGGAAGCATTCGCAACCAAATCCATCACTGTTTTTCTACCACGTTCATCGTCCATGGTGGTAATATAGTTTTTTGGCTTATTTAAAAGCACATATTTTTTTTGTTCTGGAGTTATCGAAGTTCCATCAAAACGAACCACGTCGTCAGGTTGAACTTTATAGCCCATTTCGGTCACCAACTGCCCGTTTACTTCAACACTACCGTGTTCAATATACGTATCTGCCTCTCTTCGAGAACATACGCCCGAGTTTGCAATGTATTTGTTTAAACGAATTCCTGCAGATTCATCTGTTTTATGAACAGAATGAATTTTCTTAAATTCTTTCTTTGGAGTGGTTCTGCTCAATGGAGCACTTTTCTTTGTACTTTTTCTACTTAGAGGAGTACTTTTCTTTCCCTCTTGTCGTCCTCGCGACGAGTTTCTATTTGTATTCATTTATAAAAATTTTTGCAAAGATACTCAAATTGAAGATCTTAATTCATTCTCTCAATTACTTTTTCAATAATTAAAGAAGGATCAATAAAAACCAAACAAATAACTCCAATGAGGAGAAGTAGCTTTAAAAGGTTGTGCAAAATTCTGAAATGATTCTTATGGGTTGACTTCCACAAATAAACTCCTAGAAACAGAAACGAAATCAGTACAAAATAAAAATAATATTGCATAAAACCAATCGCTGGATGAGGAACTAAAAAACCAATAGGAATGATCGTTGCGGTCATTAAAAACAAAGAAACTTGTTTGGTTTTTCGCTCACCATACGCCACTGGAAAGGTGGTGAAATTATTAGCAATTGCTCCCTTCATATTCTCTAAATCTTTAATGAGCTCTCGAAGGACAATCACAATAAACAAAAAAATTGCTTGCATAAAAATGACTGAAGAGAAATTCTTAAAGTAGATGAAGATGGCAAAAAAAGGTAAAATAGTCAATATTGCTGCCGAAAAGAGACCTGTAAATGGCATTTTTTTGAGTTTGTGAGAGTAGAACCAGATTCCAAAAATATAAACTGCAAAAAACAAAGCTGCCTTTAAAGAAATAAAAGCTCCTAAGACAAACCCAACCCCGTTTAAAAAAAAATACAATTTTAAAATCGTTTCTTGTTTGATATAATTATCCAAATTTGATTTTATTGGCCGATTGATTCGGTCTACTTTTTGGTCATAAAAATTATTGATGATATACCCTGCAGCTACAACGCAAACAGTGGCAAGAATGAGGTACAAAAGATGCAAATCAAAAAGAATGAGACCTAGGGATTTATTTGGAGAGAACACAAAAATAGCAGCTAAATATTGAGCAGCAATAAGTGTCAAAATATTGTATCCTCGAACAACAGACAGAAGGCTTAAGAATTTATAGAGTATTCGTCTGAAGGTAAAAGGAAGCATGCAAGGTTTTTTAGAATCGATACACTAATTCCAGCTTATAGTTTTCTAAGCTTTTTAGCGCTTTTTCATAATCTTCTGTAAAGCCCAAAATATAACCACCACCACCAGATCCACAGAGCTTTAGATAGTAATCGTTTGTAAGAAGTCCGTCTTCCCATACTTTATGAAAAGCAGTAGGAATCATAGGCTTAAAATTCTTTAAAACCAGCTTCGAAAGCAATTTAACATTGCCAAACAGCGAATGCACATTTCCTTGAAGAAAATCTTCAATACAGGCATCTGTCGTGGTAGCAAACTCCTCACTTATCATTTTTCTAAAGCCTTCATTTTTCATCTTGTTCATAAAGATGTTGACCATTGGTGCTGTTTCTCCGATTTGTTCTGAGTCTAATAAAAACACAGCGCCTTTTCCTTGCTTTTGAGAAGGAATCCCAGCGGGTTCAATGTTTGTTTTTGAATTGATCAAAATAGGCAAACTCAAATACGAATTCAAGGGATCTAGTCCTGAACTTTTTCCATGGAAGAAGGATTCCATCAAAGAAAAAATCTCTTTAAGTTGCAATAGTTTGTCTCTCGTAAGGTTTTCTAAAACGGTAATTTTATTTACAGCATATTGATCATAAATTGAGGCTACCAATGCCCCTGAACTCCCAACACCATAACCTTGAGGAATGGAAGAATCAAAATACATCCCTGCATCGATGTCCGATTTTAATGCTTCTAAATTGAACTGCACCAAGTCTGTTTGAAAATCAGCTAAATATGCGTATAATTTTTGTAAATTTTGATTTGATTTTTTTGCGACATCCGTCAAAACATCTGCTGTTTTTAAAGCACCTCTGTATGCGTTAAAGGGAATTGCCAATCCTTTGGAATCTTTGATAATTCCATACTCTCCAAAGAGTAAGATTTTAGCATAAAATAAGGGTCCTTTCATGTTTTTTTTTACAAAAATACAACTAATTAGTAAAACGAGATTTTAATTTTAGTATTGACGTATATCATTCCTAAAAATCTACGCAACCTGTCCGTTTTCTGAGAACATTTGCATCAGCAAGAAAACAATGCAAAAATACAATTTCTTACAATTATAATTGAGTTGCACCCAATCCTACACGATCACAAATATATTGCTTTTTTTCACAATACGAAGACAAAACACTCTCTATAAAAGAGTTAACACTTTTTTCTTCACGTTCTGGGTATAACAAATGTACATTCGCTCCAGCATCCAGCGTAAAACAAAGCTGACTATCCTGTTCTTCTCTGTATTTCCACACTTTCTGGATGACTTCCAAGGTATTGGGTTTCATCAGAATAAAATAGGGTATGCTCGTCATCATCATGGCATGTAGAGTTAAGGCTTCACTTTCAACCAAATTGATAAAGGCGTTCACATCACCATTCTGTAAAATTTGAGACATTTTTGACAAATTTTCATTGGCTTGTTGAAATCGATTTTCTGCATAGGCATGATCAATCATTAGATGATGACCCAAACTACTCGAAACTTGCTTTTCCCCCTTATCTACTAACAAAATGGCATCTTTATAATTCGCAAAATTAGAGTGCACTTGATATGGAAATGGAACTCCATACAAATCAGAACTTCCTTCAATGTCAGGATGTGCGCCCCAAACCACCAATGGACCTCCAATACTTCTACTGGCACTTCCAGAACCTAATCGTGCTAAAAAAGAGGCTTTTTTATTGATAAAGGCTTGTGAAATCTCAGGGTGTAATGCTTGTTCTAAGCTCATTAAACACATAGCTATCGCACTTAATCCACTTGCCGAAGACGCAATCCCACTGCTATGTGGAAAAGAGTTTTCTGAATGAATATGCATCTCGTAATCAAAAATATAAGGACAATATTGCTCAATTCTTTTAAAGAATTCGGCAATTTTAGGCTTGAATTCTGCTTTCTTTTTTCCTTCAAAAAACAACTCAAAATCAACCCCTGAGGAAGAATCTTTCAAAGAAAAATCGATGGTAGTTATGGTATGGCAATTATTTAGCGTAAAACTGATCGAAGCATTTTTGGGAATTTGCGGATCGCTTTTCCCCCAATATTTCACAAGCGCAATATTACTGGGTGTCTTCCAAGTAAAGCTAGCGTTGGGGATCATTTTTAATGGAGAGGTCGAAATAAATTCTGAAGTATTCAAAAGTGTCATATTTGCATCAAAGATAAAACTATTTCTACTAAATCTTTTACTTGAATTTTAGGTATTTTTACCCCCATGAAAAGCCAACATGTTTTTTTAGTACTGAATGGTGAAAAACCGACAAAGTTACCAGACCTATCGGTCTATGACATTGTTTGTGCAACTGATGGAGCCTATGACTTTCTCAACGAAAAAAACATCTCTCCTCACTTTGTTAGTGGTGATTTTGACTCAATAAAAACTCTCCCTTCCGATATTGAAAATATACAGACACCCAATCAGGAGCTGACGGATTTTGACAAAATATTGCAAATTCTTTATGATCGTAAAGGAACAATAATTGATGTTTACGGTGCAAGTGGAAAAGAGCAAGATCATTTTTTGGGAAACCTTCATACTGCACTGCAATGGAAAGACCGTCTTACTATTACTTTTTATGATGATTTTGGACGCTATTTTTTTTGTGAGAAATCGGTTATAGTGACAAACTGCCATCAGAAAACAATCTCGCTTCTTCCATTTCCGATAGCTACTGAAATCAATACACAAGGATTGCAATACCCTTTACATAAAGAAGATTTAACTTTTGGCACAAAAATTGGAACTCGAAATTTTGCTACAGAAAAAGAGGTGAAAATTGAATTTGAATCTGGAGAATTACTTATTTTTATCAATCATTAAAAGCAAGCTATTTTGAGTAGAAGAATAAAATTATTATGGGATTTTAGAGGAGAGGATGCTACTGAAACTGCAAAACACCACACCATTCACTTGAAAGAATTTGCCGAATTAGAAAACCTTTCATATTATGAAATAGGAGTCCACCAAAAAAACCCAATGCTTTGTACTGCTTATATCACCATCGCAGAAGTGGATATGAAAACCTATAGAGATGCTTTACGTCCACACCGAGGAGAACTGGGCTAAATACGCTGCCACATCTGCTTACAATCATTTGATCAATAAAAATAAACTCAATTTTATTGTTTTTTCTACTATTATGAAAATAAATATGTAAATTGCGAATATTACACTTTCTATAAATCACATTATTTAGTTCCTCACCCTACTGTTTCCTATTATTTTAGGCACCTAGACACCTGTGAATTTAATTTTAAAAAAAACAAAATGACAAACAAGAAAGAAGACAAAAGTACCTGGGCAATTGGAGGAGGAATACTCATTGGGGTTGGAGTAGGATTCTTTTACCTACAGACCTCACCATTGGCATTTGTTGGATCCATCCTTATCGGACTTGGAATTGGTTTAATGACAACTGCCATACTCTCTGGTAGAAAATCTTAAGAAATTCTCACTGTAGCATAGCAACATAACACTGCGGTTCTGTCAAAAGCCTTTTGAAAATATTTACTTATTGATTGCTGCAATCAATCTCGAATCAAAGGTAGTGTAGAACACCGAAGCAATCCCTCTTGTTTGGCAATTTCTGCATACGGTACTTCTTCAACAGTAAATCCATTTTCACGCAACCATGCGTTTAATCTTGTGAAATTGATTTCAGAAATAACTACATCTTCTGAAATTGAAAATACATTACTATTCATGTTGTACATTTCTTCCTTGGTAATTTCAAAAATATTCTCTTTTCCGAAAAAATCGACCAACCACTGATATTCAGTATCGTTCAAGAAACCATTTTTATGAAGAATTGCTTTTCCTTGCCCCAAAGGTTGAAAGCAACAATCTAAGTGCAGTGCATTTTCTTTTGGATTGTCATTGTCTTTACGAAGCTCAAAAGATTTTACAATTTTATCCGGAAACAATTCTTGAATCGCAATCACTGCATCGATATTTGTTCTTGCTGTAATATAGGAAGCATAATCGGTACCCGAATAAGTTCCTATAAAAATATAATCTCCCCAAGGCATCACATCTCCACCTTCTACATGACACTCTTCAGAAAGTTCGATAATGTTTTCTGGAGCAATCTGATTGAGTACCTGCGACATGGCTTTATATTCTTTTTCTCGGTCGGGTAAAATATTGGCTTTAATGATTTTATCTTCAATACAAAAGGCAATATCTCTACAAAAAATTTGATTGTAATTTTCTACAACCTCGGGTCTATAGACCGTAACATCATATTTTTTAAAAATTGCTGCAACTGCTTCCATTTCAACAATCATATCCTCTTCTTTCGGATAGGTCCCTGCTAACACATGCTGCTTACTTTTTGGATCGTAACAATCTGCTGCTCTTGGAACAGGTCCATTGCTCTTGGCGGTTCCTAAAAGAACAGCTCTCAATCGAGAAACTTCATCTTGAATATTAATTTTCATAGGGTGCTATGTATTGTTTTGACTATCTAAATATAATTATAAAGATGCGCATAAAAAAAAGACTGCCTAAAAACTGTTTTTAGAGAGTCTCTTTTTAAATAATTTGATTCGATCTATCGTTGTTCTAGGGGAACAAATTCTCTTAAATTCTCTCCAGTATATATTTGACGTGGACGACCGATAGGCTCTTTGTTCTCTCTCATTTCTTTCCACTGTGCAATCCAACCCGGCAATCGACCTAAAGCAAACATAACAGTAAACATCTCAACAGGAATTCCCATTGCTCTATAGATAATCCCTGAATAAAAATCTACATTTGGATATAATTTTCTATCAACAAAATATGGATCATTTAACGCTTCCTGTTCAAGTCCTCTTGCAATGTCTAAAATTGGATCTTCAATTCCCAAGTCTTTCAATACTTCATCGGCAGCTACTTTTATAATTGTAGCTCTAGGATCGAAATTTTTATATACTCTGTGTCCAAATCCCATCAAACGAAATGGATCGTTTTTATCTTTAGCTTTTGCCATGTATTTCTTGGTATCTCCTCCATCTTCTCTAATGGCCTCTAACATTTCAAGAACTGCTTGATTAGCACCTCCATGCAATGGCCCCCAAAGAGCAGAAATCCCTGCTGATAAAGAAGCAAACAACCCTGCATGAGAAGATCCAACAATTCGCACTGTAGAAGTAGAACAGTTTTGTTCGTGATCGGCGTGTAAAATTAATAATTTATCTAGAGCATCTTTAATTACAGGATTTGCAACGTATTCTTCATTGGGCTGTTCAAACATCATTTTCATGATATTTTCTACATATCCTAAAGACTTCGATCCATAATTTAAAGGCAAGCCTTGTTTTTTACGCAATGCCCAAGCAACTAAAACAGGGAATTTACCCATTATTTTTACAATCGCATTGTACATTTCCTCTTTAGAATCTACATTTACAGAACTTGGATTAAAAGCAACCAAGGCACTTGTTAATGAGGACAACACACCCATTGGGTGCGCATTCTTTGGAAACGCATCCATGATTTTCTTTACATCTTCATCAACAATAGATTGAGATTGAATGTCTGTATGAAATTGTTTTATTTCTTGTTTCGTTGGAAGGTCTCCAAAAATAAGGGCATATGCAACTTCTAAAAAGTCAGCTTTTTTAGCCAAATCTTCAATAGCATATCCTCTATACCGAAGAATTCCTTTTTCTCCATCTAAAAAAGTAATGGAGCTTGTGCAAGAACCTGAATTTTTGTATCCTGGATCAATTGTAATTACACCATTAGTGACACCTCTTAATGTTTTTATATCTATAGCAACTTCATTTTCCGAACCTTTTACAAGTGGAAACTCATATGAATTCTCTCCTATTTGCAACTTAGCGATATCTGGCATCTTCGTATTTGTTTTAAATTTTTAAACTTAGGCGAAGATACCAATTTTTATAGGATTTTTAAAATTGAAAACAATGGAATTTTTGATTTTATAAAAGATTTAACTTCTATTTTTTTTAAGCACAAAAAAAGCCTCAAAAATAAATTTTTGAGGCTTTGCATTTTTGAAAATTCTTTTTAATTAAATTTTAAACGCTTTTTCTTTTGGAAAATAAGCAGTATCCCCTAATTGCTCTTCAATTCTAAGCAATTGGTTGTACTTCGCCATTCTGTCTGAACGAGAAGCAGAACCGGTCTTAATTTGACCACAATTCAATGCAACGGCTAAGTCAGCAATAGTATTGTCTTCTGTTTCACCAGAACGATGACTCATTACTGAAGTATATCCTGCATTTTTAGCCATATTTACAGCAGCTATTGTTTCTGTTAAGGTTCCAATTTGGTTTACTTTGATCAAAATTGAATTTGCAATTCCATTTTCAATTCCTCTTGATAAACGTTCTACGTTTGTCACAAATAAATCGTCTCCAACCAATTGTACTTTGTCACCAATTTTGTCGGTTAAGTATTTCCAACCTTCCCAATCGTTTTCATCCATTCCATCTTCAATAGAGATGATTGGATAATTGGCTGCTAGTTCAGCTAAGTAATCTGCTTGCTCTTCGCTTGTACGAATTTTTCCAGTTTCACCTTCAAACTTCGCATAGTTGTATTTTCCGTCAACATAAAATTCTGCTGCTGCACAATCTAAGGCAATCATAATATCGTCACCTAATGTATATCCTGCATTTTTAACTGCCAATGCAATCGTATCTAAAGCATCTTCTGTACCCTCTAGTGTGGGTGCAAAACCACCCTCATCTCCTACTGCTGTAGATAAGTTACGATCGTGTAATACTTTCTTTAAGTTGTGAAAGATTTCAGAACCCATTTGCATTGCCTGAGAAAAGGTTTCTGCTTTTACTGGCATCACCATAAATTCTTGAAAAGCAATAGGGGCATCAGAATGCGAACCTCCATTAATGATATTCATCATTGGTACTGGCAATGTATTAGCAGAAACTCCACCTACATAACGATATAAAGGCAATCCTAATTCGTTAGCAGCTGCTTTAGCCGCAGCCAAAGAAACTCCTAAAATAGCGTTTGCTCCTAGTTTTGATTTGTTAGGTGTTCCGTCTAAATCGATCATTAATTGATCAATTGTATTTTGTTCAAATACAGAAACTCCTAATAATTCTTGAGCAATAATTTGATTTACATTCTCAACAGCTTTTAAAACTCCTTTACCCATGTAGGCTTTTCCACCATCACGAAGCTCAACTGCTTCATGTTCTCCTGTTGATGCTCCAGAAGGAACAGCAGCTCTTCCCATAACACCATTCTCAGTAGTTACATCTACTTCTACGGTTGGGTTTCCTCTTGAATCAAATATTTGACGCGCGTGAATGTTAATTATAATACTCATAATGCTCTATTTTTATTTGTTTATTTATTGTATTCTTTTGAAGCTGCAATTTACTAAAAACCATTGTTTTTAGTGTCTCTTCGTAAAGATTCTTACGAAAACGATTTCACGAAGCCGACACAAACTTCAAAAAAAAATAGCAGTTAGGAAACTGCTATTTTACTCTCTTTAATATTTTCGATAAATTGATCGAACAAATATTCTGCATCATGTGGTCCAGGACTTGCTTCTGGATGATATTGAACAGAAAATACGTTCTTGTTTTTCATTCGAATTCCAGCTACCGTATGATCATTTAAATGTACATGGGTGATTTCAACATTTTCATGGGCTTCTGCTTCTGCTCTATTGATCGCAAAACCATGATTTTGAGAAGTGATTTCACCTTTTCCAGTGATTAAATTTTTGACTGGATGATTGATTCCTCGATGCCCATTGTGCATTTTGTAGGTAGAAATTCCGTTTGCCAATGCAATTACTTGGTGGCCAAGGCAGATTCCGAAGAGCGGAAGATCTCTTTTGATAATTTCTTTTGCAGCTTCTTGGGCTTCAATTAAAGGTTGGGGATCACTAGGACCATTAGATATAAAATATCCATCTGGATTAAAGGATGCCAATTCTTCGAAAGTAGCATTGTATGGAAACACTTTGATGTAAGCGCCTCTTTTTACAAAATTTCTTAAAATATTTTTTTTAATCCCGATATCCAAAGCAGCGATTTTGAATTCGGCATTTTCATCTCCAACAAAATAAGGCTCTTTTGTAGACACTTTAGAAGCCAATTCTAAGCCTTCCATATTAGGAGTTTCTAGCAATTGTTTTTTCAAAGCTTCGATATTGTCTACTTCGGTAGAAATGATTGCATTCATAGCTCCATGGTCTCTAATATAAGAAACCAAGGCCCTTGTATCTACATCTGAAATGGCTACTAATTGATGTTTTGTAAACCAATCGTTCAAGTTCCCATTAGAATCTACTCTTGAATGTGTAAAACTAAAATTTCTACAAATTAACCCAGAAATTTTGATTCCATCAGATTCAACTTCATGATCATTTACCCCGTAATTTCCAATATGTGCATTGGTCGCAACCATTAATTGCCCAAAATAAGAGGGATCAGTAAAAATTTCTTGATACCCAGTCATTCCTGTATTGAAACAAATTTCTCCTGTAACGGTACCCTGAACACCTACAGATTTGCCGTAAAAAATGGTTCCGTCTGCTAATAAAACTAGTGCTTTTTTTCTTGATTGATATTTCATTTATTGTAGTTGTGTTTGTTGTTGCAAAAATATAAAAAAAGGGATAAACGTTTAACGTTTCCCCCATTTTTATGTCTGCTTAAATTTGATTGTAATATTTAAATATTTCGGCGATATCGAGATCTTCCTTGATGGACAACCTGTGCTTCTTTATATATTTTTTGATTTGAGAAGCGTCCTTTCCAAATAGGGCTAAAAATGGCTTCTTTTTGAGTTCCAATTCTTGCATTCCTGCTTCTGAATTGATAAAATAGTTCACTTTTAAAACATACTTATCCTGCTTGTACGAATTTGTAAAAGGGTCTTTTGCACCTTTTTTAATTTTCTTTACACTTTGCTTTAAAATTTCTTTCCCTTTCCCAAAAGCAATCAATTCAAGATATGAATACTGATTGCCCTTTTTGTATAGTTTAAAAAACTGGTTATTGACTTTAACTTGTTTTAAAGAACGTGTATTAAAAACATATACGGAGTCTACAGAAATCTTTGTAACAAATCGATCGATCTTGGTATCGTAGTTCATATTTCGAACGGTATAACTCTTACCATCTCCAGAAAAAATGTTTGCGACATTGGTCCAAGTATCAAAAAGGTAGGGAGATCCCTTTACATTGCCAGAAGAATTAAAGCGCACCCACAATCCAGTACCCATACCTGTTAAATCACCAACAGTGGTGATACGTGTGTTTGTGTTTTGACTGTCATCTTGTGCATTTGTAAAGATAAAGACAAGGCTAAATAAAATAAAAAAGATTTTTTTCATGTTCATAGATTTTAAGTAAATATAAAAAAAAAGGGATAAACGTTAAACGCTTATCCCTTTATTATAAATTTAAAAAATTTTCATCTTTCTTATTCTTCAGATTTTTCTTCTGTTGCAGCTGGAGTTTCAACTTGTGGAGCATCGGCTTTTTTGCTTCTTCCTCTACGAGTTGTTTTCTTTGCTTGAGTTCCTTTAGGATTATAGATTTCGTTGTAATCTACGAATTCTACCATTGCCATAGGAGCATTGTCTCCCTGACGATTTCCTAACTTGATGATACGTAAATATCCTCCTGGTCTGTCTGCTACTTTCACAGAGATTTCTTTGAATAATTCTGTAACTGCAAATTTGTCACGTAAATAACTAAAAACAATACGTCTGTTATGAGTTGTATCTGATTTAGATTTGGTGATCAAAGGCTCTGCGAATAAACGCAATGCTTTTGCTTTTGCAATTGTAGTGTTGATACGCTTGTGCTCTATTAAAGAACAAGTCATATTGGCTAACATTGCTTTTCTATGCGCTGTTTTTCTTCCTAAATGGTTAAATTTCTTTCCGTGTCTCATGACGTTTGTTTTGTCCTTTCATCTTGCTCAACCCTTTTTGAGGAGCAAAAATATGAAAGATTAATCTTTATCTAATTTGTATTTGCTTAAGTCCATTCCGAAATTCAAACCTTTTACTATAACTAGTTCTTCTAGTTCTGTTAAAGATTTTTTACCGAAGTTACGGAACTTCATTAAGTCGCTTTTGTTAAAAGAAACTAAGTCTCCTAATGTATCTACTTCTGCAGCCTTTAAACAATTTAAAGCTCTAACAGAAAGATCCATGTCGATCAATCTTGTTTTCAATAACTGACGCATATGTAATGATTCTTCATCATAGGTTTCTGTTTGTGCAATTTCATCCGCCTCTAAAGTGATACGCTCATCAGAGAATAACATAAAGTGGTGGATTAATATTTTTGCAGCTTCAGTTAATGCGTCTTTAGGACTAATAGATCCATCAGTATCGATATCGAAAACTAATTTTTCATAATCCGTTTTTTGCTCAACACGAAAGTTTTCAATTCCATATTTTACATTCTTAATCGGAGTGTAAATAGAGTCTGTGAAAATAGTTCCTATTGGAGCTGATAACTTCTTGTTTTCTTCTGCGGGAACAAATCCTCTACCTTTTTCGATAGTGATTTCTGCATTTAATTTTACAGACTTGTCCATGTTACAGATTACTAAATCTGGATTCAATACTTGAAAACCAGAAATAAATTTTTGTAAATCACCAGCAGTTAATTGGTCTTGACCAGAAACTGCAATAGATACTGTTTCTCTGTCAGTTTCATCAATTTGCTTTTTAAAACGTACTTGTTTTAAATTTAAGATGATTTCTGTAACATCTTCAACAACTCCTTTAATTGTTGAAAATTCGTGTTCTACTTCATCTAAACGCAATGAAGTGATTGCAAAACCTTCTAAAGAAGATAATAATACTCTTCGAAGAGCATTTCCGACCGTTAGACCAAAACCTGGCTCTAAAGGTCTGAATTCAAATCTACCAGAAAAATCTGTAGATTCAATCATTATCACTTTATCGGGCTTTTGAAAATTTAAAATTGCCATATATCTTCGTTTTAATTGTTATTCAGTTGCGCGGTCTATACGTATGAAGAAGTACAAATAGACCCTTTGGCTGAATCTCAATAGGATTAAATTATTATTTAGAATATAATTCTACTATTAATTGCTCTTTTAGGTTTTCTGGAATTTGTAATCTTTCCGGTACTTTTACAAAAGTCCCTTCTTTCTTGTCTGCATTCCAAGTCAACCATTCGTATACAGTACTAGAAGAAGCCAATGCATCTTCGATTGCTACTAATGACTTTGATTTTTCTCTGACAGCAACTACATCTCCTTCTTTTAGGCTATAAGAGGGAATGTTAACTAGATCTCCGTTCACTGTAATATGTCTGTGAGAAACTAATTGACGTGCTCCACTTCTAGACTTAGAAATACCCATTCTATACACTACGTTATCTAAACGAGATTCACATAATTGTAATAAAATTTCACCGGTAATTCCTTGAGAAGCTGATGCTTGCTTGAACAAGTTACTGAATTGACGCTCTAAGATACCATAGGTATATTTAGCTTTTTGCTTCTCCATTAACTGGATTGCATATTCAGATTTTTTTCCTCTTCTCTTTGCATTTCCATGCTGTCCTGGAGGGTAATTTCTCTTTTCGAAGTTTTTATCATCTCCGAAGATTGCTTCGCCAAATTTACGAGCAATTTTAGTTTTTGGTCCTGTATATCTTGCCATTTCGTTGTTATTAAAGCAGGGATTATGAATTAAGGCTTTCTCCTTCGATAATCTAAAAATCCTACTTAGTTAAAAATATTTAATTATACTCTTCTTCTCTTCGGTGGACGACATCCATTATGAGGCATTGGTGTAACATCAATAATTTCAGTTACTTCAATTCCTGCATTATGCAATGATCTGATCGCAGATTCTCTACCATTACTAGGTCCTTTAACATACACTTTTACTTTACGTAAACCTGCTTCTTTTGCTACTACTGAGCAATCTTCTGCTGCCAATTGAGCTGCATAAGGAGTATTCTTTTTAGAACCTCTAAATCCCATCTTTCCTGCAGATGACCAAGAGATTACATCTCCTTTTTTGTTTGTTAAAGAAATAATGATGTTGTTGAAAGAGGCAGTTATGTGCGCTTCTCCAACAGATTCTACTATTACTTTACGTTTTTTTGAACTTGCTTTTGCCATAATTATTTAAGTTTTAGTAATGTAGTTTTCTACCATGTAGTCTTTACAACTAAGAGCAGATCTTGATTACTTTATCTAACTTTATTTTTTCTTGTTAGCTACAGTTTTTCTCTTACCTTTTCTAGTCCTAGAGTTGTTCTTCGTTCTCTGTCCTCTTAAAGGAAGACCGAGTCTATGACGAATCCCTCTTTGACATCCAATATCCATCAAACGTTTGATGTGTAATTGAACTTCCGAGCGCAATTCACCCTCGATGGTAAAAGATCCAACTTGTTCTCTAATTGCTGCGATTTGATCATCGGTCCAATCTTGAACTTTGATGCTTTCGTCAACTTTTGCCTTTGCTAGAACATTTTGTGCTCTGCTGCTTCCTATACCAAAGATGTAAGTTAATGCGATAACTCCTCTTTTGTTCTTTGGAATATCAATACCTGCTATTCTTGCCATTACCCTTGTCTTTGTTTAAATCTAGGATTTTGTTTATTAATCACATATAATCTACCTTTTCTGCGAACAATCTTGCAGTCGGCACTTCTCTTTTTTACTGATGCTCTAACTTTCATTAGTCTAAAATTTTATTAATATCTATAAGTAATTCTTGCCTTAGTCAAATCATAAGGACTCATTTCTAACTTTACCTTATCTCCTGGTAATAATTTGATGTAATGCATACGCATTTTACCAGAGATGTGTGCTGTAACAACGTGTCCGTTTTCTAATTCTACACGGAACATCGCATTTGACAATGCTTCTGTGATGGTTCCATCTTGTTGAATTGCTGATTGCTTCGCCATCTAATCGTTTAAAGATTTTCTGTTAGTATTTCCTGCCTTCATTAGACCGTCATAGTGACGATTCAATAAGTACGAGTTTATTTGTTGTAATGTATCAATCGCAACACCAACCATAATGATTAATGAGGTACCTCCATAAAACATAGCCCAACTTTGCTGTACTCCGAATTGAACTACAACAGCTGGTAGAATGGATAGAGCGGCTAAGAATAACGATCCTGGGAACGTAATTCTAGACAATACACTATCTAATCGGTCAGCAGTATCTTTTCCAGGTCGAATACCAGGAATAAAACCACCACTTCTTTTTAAGCCTTGTGCCATCTCGTCTGTACGAACAGTAATGGCAGTATAGAAGTAACTAAAGACAATGATCAATACTGCAAAAATTACATTGTATTGCCATCCAAAGTTATCCTGTAACTGTGCAATTGATGGATATTTTTGAGCCAATGCAACTGGTAAAAACATAATTGCTTGTGCAAAAATGATTGGCATTACACCTGCAGCATTTAGTTTCAAAGGAATATAATCTCTTGAACCTGCAACATTTTGAACATTTCCAGCAACAGTTCTTCTTGCATATTGAACGGCTATCTTACGAACAGCAGTTACCAATAGAACAGTCAAAAGAATGACAACAAACCAGACAATAATTTCTATTAAAACCATCATGATCCCTCCTGCTCCAGCGTTTGTTGTTTTAGCAACAAACTCTTGTAAAAATGCAGCTGGGAAGTTTGCTATAATACCGACTGTAATTAATAATGAAATTCCATTACCAACTCCTTTGTCTGTAATACGCTCACCTAACCACATTGCAAAAATTGTTCCTGCAGTCAAAATCACAATTGAGGATACCCAAAATATAGGACCACTTACTAAAAATGCTTCGGGTCCTAAACCAAATTGGGTTTTAATAGCAGTAATATAGGTTGGTGCCTGAACTAAAGTAATCGCAATCGTTAACCATCTTGTAATTTGAGTAATCTTTTTGCGTCCACTTTCTCCATCTTTTTGAAGTTTTTGTAAATACGGAATTGCAATCCCCATTAACTGTACTACAATCGAAGCAGAAATGTAAGGCATAATTCCAAGGGCCATTACAGAGGCTCTTGCAAATGCTCCTCCTGTGAATGCATTTAATAGTCCTAAAAGTCCACCTCCAGCAGCACTCTCTTTTAACGCAGTTAACTGTAATGGATCTATTCCCGGTAAAGGAACAGCAGCCATAAATCTGTAAACAGCAATTAAACCGATCGTTAGAAGAATCTTATTCTTTAATTCTTCTATACTGAAAATGTCTTTTAATGTCTTTGTAAAACTCATAATAACTTTTCTTATAAAGTTACCGCTTCTCCTCCAGCAGCTTCGATAGCGGCTTTTGCAGATGCAGTGAACTTATGTACTGTTATGTTTAATTTAGCTTTTAACTCTCCATTCCCTAAAATCTTAACGAGGTCATTTTTATCGGCTAATCTAAGAGCGATAAGGATGTCTAAATTAATTGTATCAGTAATTTTCCCACTATCAACAAGAGCCTGTAACGTATCTATGTTGATTCCTTGATATTCCTTACGATTAATGTTTGTAAAACCAAACTTAGGAACACGTCTTTGAAGTGGCATTTGACCACCTTCAAATCCAATTTTTCTAGAATATCCAGAACGAGATTTTTGACCGTTATGACCTTTAGTGGCAGTACCACCTTTTCCAGATCCTTCACCTCTTGCAATTCTTTTTCCTTTTTTAATGGAACCTTCTGCTGGTGTTAAATTATGTAAACTCATTTGTCTATTTGTCTTATTTAATTTCTTCGAAAGAAACTAAGTGTTTAATTGTATTTACCATACCAATAATAGAAGGAGTTGCCTCGTGTTCTACTGTCTGGTTCATTTTACGTAAACCTAATGCTTCTAGAGTTCTTTTTTGACTCTGAAGACGCCCGATTTGACTTTTTACTTGTGTAACTTTTATTCTTGCCATCGTTCTTAGATTTATCCGTTAAATACTGTTTCTAAAGAGATTCCTCTTTGCTTTGCAATATCTGAAGCACTACGCAATTGCAATAATGCATTGAATGTTGCTTTTACAGCATTGTGGGGGTTAGAAGAACCTTGAGATTTTGATAATACATCATGTACTCCAACCGATTCTAATACCGCACGTACTGCACCACCAGCAATAACTCCTGTACCAGGAGAAGCAGGCTTGATAAATACTTTCGCACCACCAAACTTACCTTTTTGCTCATGAGGAAGCGTACCTTCTAAAATAGGAATTCTAATTAAGTTTTTCTTAGCATCTTCAATTGCTTTCGCAATAGCAGAAGCTACATCTTTAGATTTTCCTAATCCGTGACCAACAACACCGTTACCATCACCAACAACAACGATTGCAGAGAATCCAAATGCTCTACCCCCCTTTGTTACTTTGGTAACACGTTGTACACCTACTAACTTATCTACAAGCTCTAACCCACTTGGCTTAACTCTTTCTACGTTTTTATAACCTTGCATAATATCTTAAAATTTTAAACCCGCTTCTCTTGCAGCGTCTGCTAGTACTTTAACTCTACCGTGATATAAATATCCGTTTCTGTCAAAAGCTACAGTATCTATTCCTGCTTTCGTTGCCAGTTCTGCAATCGCTTTCCCTACTGCATTTGCTGCATCAGTTTTAGACGTTGCTTTAATGTCTTTATCTCTTGATGAAACGCCAGCTATTGTTACTCCGTTTACATCGTCTACTAATTGAGCATAAATTTCTTTGTTGCTTCTATACACAGATAATCTTGGTTTAGTTGCGGTTCCAGAAATAATTTTTCTGATTCTATGCTTAATTCTAGTTCTTCTTTCAAGCTTTGATAATGCCATAATATATATAATTATGCAGATTTACCTGCTTTTCTTCTTAATATTTCTCCTACAAATCTAACTCCTTTTCCTTTGTAAGGCTCTGGTGCTCTGAAAGAACGAATCTTTGCAGCGATCTGACCTACTAATTGCTTATCAAAAGAAGTTAATTTAATAATTGGGTCTTTTCCTTTTTCTGATATCGTTTCTAATTGAACTTCTGGAGCCAATTCTAAAATGATATTGTGTGAAAAACCTAATGCTAAGTCTAATTTTTGACCTTGATTTGAAGCTCTGTAACCTACACCAACTAATTGTAATTCTTTGGTCCAACCTTTACTTACGCCTTCAATCATGTTATTGATCAATGCTCTCATTAAGCCATGTTGTGCTTTATGATTTTTAGACTCTGATGCTCTATCTAGAACGATAAGATCATTTTCTATTTCAATTGTAATCCCTTCAGAGATGCTTTGAGTTAATTCTCCTAACTTCCCTTTTACGGTTACAATATTGTCTGCTATGTTTACATTTACACCTTGTGGAATGCTAACGGGATTTTTTCCTATTCTACTCATTTCTTTAGGTTTAGTAAACGTAACATAAAACTTCTCCTCCAACATTTTCTTGTCTTGCTTTTTTGTTTGTCATTACACCTTTCGATGTAGAAACAATAGCAATTCCAAGACCGTTTAATACTCTTGGCATCTCTGTAGAGCCAACGTATTTACGCAAACCAGGTGTACTGATTCTTTGGATTTTTCTAATTACTGACTCTTTTGTGTCTTTGCTATATTTTAAAGCAATCTTGATGGTTCCCTGAACTTTATCGTCATTGAACTGGTAGCTTAAAATATACCCTTGTTGAAACAAAATTTTAGTCATTTCCTTCTTCAAGTTTGAAGCTGGAATTTCAACTACTCTGTGCCCTGCTGCGATTGCATTTCTAACTCTCGTTAGAAAATCCGCGATTGGATCTGTATACATATTTATTAAAAATTGCGATTCCGGTTTTCAAACATCTCTATTGCTGCTACAGATTGCTCTGTGATACTTGAACCTATAATCCGTTAAAATTCATTTTACTCAAAAAAATAGAGCGTGCAAATATACACATTCTATTTTTTATATTGAGGTTTATTACTTTAATCTTACCAACTTGCTTTTCGCACACCTTAGGATCAAGCCTTGGTTGGCCATTTCACGAAAAGTAACACGTGAAAGTCCAAACTGACGCATATACCCTTTTGGTCTACCTGTAAGCTTACATCTGTTGTGCATTCTTATTGGAGAAGCATTTTTTGGTAATTTTTGTAAGCCTTCAAAATCTCCAGCAGCTTTCAGTGCTTTTCTTTTCTCTGCATACTTCGCAACTGTTGCTGCTCTTTTACGCTCACGCGCTTTCATTGATTCTTTAGCCATCTCTTAATTCTTTTTAAATGGTAAACCTAATTCAGTCAATAATGATTTAGCTTCTTTATCAGTGTTTGCAGATGTTACAAAAGTAATATCCATTCCATTGATTTTCTTTACTTGATCAATATTGATTTCAGGGTAAATGATTTGTTCTGTAATTCCTAAGTTGTAATTACCTCTTCCGTCAAAACCGCTTGCTTTGATACCGTTAAAGTCTCTTACACGAGGTAATGATGCAGTAACTAATCTGTCTAAAAATTCGTACATTTTGTCTCCACGTAAAGTAACTTTGACACCAATTGGCATCCCTTTACGCAATTTGAATGCTGCAACATCTTTTTTAGACATGGTTGCGATTGCTTTTTGACCCGTAATTCTAGTAACTTCGTCAATAGCATAATCTATTAGCTTTTTGTCTGCGATTGCAGCACCTACACCTTTAGACACAACAATTTTCTCCAATTTAGGCACCTGCATTACATTGCTGTAACTAAATTCTTCTTTAAGAGCATTTACTATTTTGCTCTTATATTCTGCTTTTAATCTTGGTACGTAACTCATGATTATTATTTTTTAGTTTTTTTAGAGATTCTTGTTTTTGTATCTCCATCAACCTTAAAGCCAACTCTTACAGCAACACCATCTTCTACTAATAGAACATTAGAAATGTGTAATGAAGCTTCTTTTTTTACGATTCCTCCTTGTGGATTCTGTGCACTAGGCTTGGTATGTTTTGACACCAAGTTAACACCCTCTACAAGAACTCTATCCTTATCTTTTAAGATTTGTAAAACTTTCCCTTCCGAACCTTTATGATCACCTGCAATAACTCTTACAGTATCTCCTGATTTTAATTTAAACTTCTTCATCTTGTCTTCTTGTTTAAAGCACTTCAGGTGCTAATGATACGATTTTCATGAATTGTTTCTCACGAAGTTCACGGGCAACAGGACCAAATACACGTGTTCCTCTCATCTCCTCTGTTGGATTTAAAAGTACACAAGCGTTGTCATCAAATCTGATGTATGAACCGTCTTTACGTCTTACTTCTTTTTTTGTTCTTACAACAACTGCTCTAGATACTTGACCTTTCTTTACAGTTCCGTTTGGAGTTGCCGATTTTATAGTTACCACAATCTTGTCGCCAATGCTTGCGTAACGTTTTCTAGTTCCTCCTAAGACTCTAATAACTAAAACTTCTTTTGCTCCAGTATTATCTGCTACTTTTAATCTTGATTCTGTCTGTAACATATTATTTAGCTCTTTCTAGGATTTCTACTAATCTCCAACGTTTCGATTTACTCATAGGTTTTGTTTCCATAATCCTAACAGTATCTCCTTCGTTGCAATCGTTCTTTTCGTCGTGTGCAACGTACTTCTTAGTCTTTAATACGAACTTTCCGTACATCGGGTGTTTTACTCTTTTCACTTCTGACACAACAATAGATTTCTCCATTTTGCTGCTAGAAACAACACCAATTCTCTCTTTTCTAAGATTTCTTTTTTCCATCTTTAAAACTGACTATAGAATTATTGTAATTCTCTTTTTGTTAATTCTGTTGCAATTCTTGCGACAGTTCTTCTTAGGCCTCTTAACTGTAATGGGTTTTCCATTGGTGTTATGGCATGAGCCATCTTAAGATCGCTATAATTCTTTTGAATCGCTCCAAGCTTATCGTTAAGATCTGCTGTTGCCAATTCTTTTATTTCTGATTGTTTCATATTATTTAGAATTAAGCGTTAATATCAAAATCTCGTGCGATCACAAACTTTGTTCTTACTGGAAGTTTTTGTGCTGCTAAACGCAATGCTTCTTTGGCTACGTTCAGTGGTACACCACCAACTTCAAACAAAATTCTACCTGGCTTTATCACTGCAACGAAATGGTCTGGAGCTCCCTTTCCTTTACCCATACGAACCTCTAAAGGTTTCTTTGTAATAGGCTTGTCTGGAAAGATTTTGATCCATAATTGACCTTCTCTTTTCATGTGACGAGTTGCCGCAATACGAGCCGCTTCTATTTGACGTGAGGTTAATAAGTTTTGATCTACTGATTTGATTCCAAACATTCCATTAGAAAGTTGGTTTCCTCTACCAGAAATACCATTCATATTTCCTTTCGCCTTCTGTACCTTACGGTATTTTACTCTTTTTGGCTGTAACATTTTTAATTTCTAATTTTAAAAATTATTTTCTTTTACGAGGTTGTGGACGTTTAGATCGATCACCTGGGCCTTTAGATCCAGATTGTTTCTTAGACAATCCAACTAAAGGAGATAATTCTCTCTTTCCATATACCTCACCTTTCATAATCCATACTTTAATACCTAATCTTCCGTATGTAGTATGAGCTTCTACAAGTGCATAATCAATGTCTGCTCTAAAAGTAGAAAGAGGAATTCTACCTTCTTTAAAATGTTCTGAACGTGCCATCTCCGCACCATTTAAACGTCCTGAAATCTGAATTTTAATTCCTTCAGCATTCATTCGCATTGTTGCTTGGATTGCCATTTTAATAGCTCTCTTGTATGAAATTCTATTTTCAATTTGACGTGCAACACTAGCTGCTACTAACTTCGCATCTAATTCTGGACGTTTGATCTCAAAAATATTAATTTGAACTTCTTTCCCTGTAATTTTCTTAAGTTCTTCTTTTAACTTGTCTACCTCTTGACCTCCTTTACCAATAATGATACCTGGACGTGCAGTGGTGATAGTAACGGTTACAAGTTTTAAAGTTCGCTCAATAATTACTCTTGATACACTTGCCTTAAATAATCGAGCATTTACATACTTTCTTATTTTGTCATCTTCAGCAATTTTATCTCCGTAGTCATTTCCACCGTACCAGTTAGATTCCCAACCTCTGATGATTCCTAAACGATTTCCTATTGGATTAGTTTTTTGTCCCATTTCTACTTTGATTAATTGCTTTTATTTTTACTACCTAACTCTAAAGTAACGTGATTAGAACGCTTACGAATTCTATGTGCACGCCCTTGTGGAGCGGGTCTTAACCTTTTTAACATTCCTGCGCTATCTACACAAATAGATTTCACAAACAATCCTGCTTCTTCGATACTTGCATCTTCATTTTTAGCTTGCCAGTTTGCAATTGCAGACAATAACAATTTTTCTAAATTGATCGATGCTTCTTTCGGGCTGAATTTTAAGATTTGTAAAGCTTTTTCAACTTCAACACCTCTTACTTGATCTGCTACTAAACGCATTTTTCTTGGTGATGTAGGGCAGTTAGTAAGCTTAGCGAAAGCTTTGTGCTTTCGAGCTTCTTTTAACTGATCTGCCATATTTTTTTTACGAACTCCCATAGCCTACTATTTTTTACCTTTATTTTTTGCACCTGCATGTCCTCTAAAAGAACGTGTTGGTGAAAATTCGCCTAACTTATGACCTACCATGTTTTCTGTTACAAACACAGGTACGAACTGACGTCCGTTATGAACTGCGATTGTTTGCCCTACGAAATCAGGAGTTATCATACTTGCTCTAGACCAAGTTTTGATAACTGTTTTACTTCCTGCTTCAACGTTAGCTAAAACTTTTTTCTCTAATTTATAGTGAACGAAAGGTCCTTTTTTTAATGATCTTGCCATAACTTATTTCTTTCTACGTTCTATAATGTATTTGTTACTTGCTTTTTTCTTAGATCTTGTCTTGAATCCTTTAGCAGGGATTCCATTTCTCGATCTTGGATGTCCACCAGAAGCGCGTCCTTCTCCACCTCCCATTGGGTGATCGACAGGGTTCATTCTTACAGCGTTAACTCTTGGTCTTCTACCCAACCATCTTCTTCTACCTGCTTTACCAGATACAATTAATTGATGATCAGAATTTGAAACAACTCCAATAGTAGCATTACAAGTTAATAAAACAAGTCGGGTTTCACCAGAAGGTAACTTTACAGTCGCATACTTACCATCTCTTGCCATTAATTGAGCAAAAGATCCCGCTGAACGTGCCATAACAGCACCTTGTCCTAGGTGTAATTCTATACAAGAAATTGTAGTTCCTAAAGGAATCTCACTTAGTAACATGGTATTTCCAACTTCTGGAGCAACCTTAGTTCCTGATATGATTGTTTGACCTACTTGTAAACCGTTTTGTGCAATTACATAACGTTTTTCTCCATCAGCATAACTTAATAGGGCAATAAATGCCGTACGATTTGGATCGTACTCTATTGTTTTTACTGTTGCAGGGATATTGAATTTATCTCTTTTAAAATCGATAATTCGATATTTTTGTTTATGACCACCTCCTATATTACGAGTTGTCATTCTTCCCTGATTGTTTCGACCTCCAGATCTTTTTTTCGGAGCAAGTAAACTTTTCTCCGGCTTATCAGTTGTTATGGCGTCGAACCCATTTACAACTCTAAAACGCTGACCTTAGTGTTATTGGTTTTAATTTTCTAACTGACATGTTTGTCTTTTCTTAAAGATTGTTATAAAAATCAATACTTTCTCCCTCTGCTAATTGCACGATGGCTTTTTTGTATCCGCTCTTAATACCAGTTACTAAACCTTTTTTAGTAAATTTCGTATTTCTTTGAATAGGATAGTTTAAAGTTTTCACGCTTGAAATAGTAACTCCGTATGCAGCTTCTACCGCACCTTTAATTTCTATTTTATTAGCTTTTTTATCTACAACAAATGTATAACGATTGAATACCTCGCTATCTTTAGTTGCTTTTTCCGTAATAATAGGTTTTATTAGAATACTCATATCTATTATTTGCTAAAATTTGACTCAATTGTTTCTAAAGAACTTTCCATAAATACAACTTTTCCTGCATTTAAAATGCCGTAAGTGCTTAAATCTGAACCACTTACAACCTTTGTTCTCTCTAAATTTCGTGATGACAAATATACATTATTATTTGACCCAGACAACACAAACAAAGACTTTTTGTTTTCTAACCCTAAAGCTTTCAATACATTAACAAAATTCTTAGTTTTTGGTGTATCAAACTCGAAGTCTTCAACTACAACTAAATTATTTTCTTTTGCTTGTGTACTTAATGCCGATTTACGAGCCAAACGCTTTAAATTTTTGTTAAGTTTGAAAGAGTAATCTCTTGGTCTTGGTCCGAACATGCGTCCTCCACCTCTAAAAACACCAGACTTGATAGAACCTGCTCTTGCAGTACCAGTTCCTTTTTGTTTTTTAATTTTTCTTGTACTTCCAGAAATCTCAGCTCTCTCTTTCGATTTGTGAGTTCCTTGTCTTTTGTTGGCCAAATGCTGCTTTACATCTAAGTAGATCGCGTGATTATTTGGCTCTATTTCGAATACATCGCTAGAAAGTTCAACTTTTCTACCGGTATCTTTTCCTGTAATATCTAAAACTGCTACTTTCATTATTTCTGAATAGTTACGTAAGCATTTTTGTGTCCAGGAACTGCTCCTTTAACAACAAGTAAGTTCTTTTCAGCAACTACTTTTAATACTTTTAGATTTTGTACTTTAACTGTATCTCCTCCCATTCTACCTGCCATGCGCATTCCTTTGAATACTCTTGCAGGATAAGATGCTGCACCAATTGATCCTGGCGCTCTTAAACGGTTGTGTTGTCCGTGTGTTGCTTGACCAACTCCACCAAATCCATGACGTTTTACAACCCCTTGGAAACCTTTTCCTTTTGAAGTACCCGATACATCAACAAATTCACCTTCTTCAAAAAGTGATACTGAAATCGAATCTCCTAATTGATACTGATCTTCAAATCCTTGAAATTCAATGACTTTTCTTTTAGCACTTGAACCCGCTTTTTTAAAGTGGCCATCTAAAGCTTTATTAGAGCTTTTTGCTTTTTTGTCATCGAAACCAAGTTGTAACGCATTGTATCCGTCTACCTCTTCGGTTCTGACTTGGGTGACAACGCAAGGACCTGCTTCGATTACTGTACAAGGAATGTTCTTCCCGTTTTCGTCGAATAAGCTGGTCATTCCAATTTTTCTACCTATTAACCCAGACATTTAATTAAAATTTAAGACGTTAGATTTTTTATCCAGCGCGTCTATATTAGTACTTATTTGTTTGAAACTATTGTTTCCTTTTCGTCCTATGAAATTTCATCAAAAAAAAACAGCGTAAAAACATTTCAACGCTGAAGATGTTTTTACCGTTTTTCCCTTGCGAAACGCTTAGGACATGTAAATTAGAGATGCTTCTATAAAAGAAACATCTCTAAACTTTTTGATACTTATACTTTGATCTCAACTTCAACTCCACTCGGCAACTCTAATTTCATTAGGGCATCAATAGTCTTCGATGAAGAACTATAAATGTCTAACAATCTTTTGTAAGCAGATAATTGAAATTGCTCTCTTGATTTTTTGTTTACGTGTGGTGAACGCAATACAGTAAAAATCTTTTTATGTGTTGGCAAAGGTATTGGTCCGTTTACTACAGCACCAGTACTTTTTACCGTCTTTACGATTTTTTCAGCAGATTTATCTACTAAGTTATAATCATAAGACTTTAATTTAATTCTAATTTTTTGACTCATCTTAATTCTTTTTGTAGATTAACCTTTAGATTTTGCAATAACTTCTTCAGATACATTTGAAGGAGTTTCTGTGTAGTGAGAGAATTCCATAGTAGAGGTTGCTCTACCAGAAGACATTGTTCTTAAAGCAGTCACATATCCAAACATTTCAGATAAGGGAACCAATGCTTTTACAACTTTAGATCCAGCACGATCACTCATATCGTTTACTTGACCTCTTCTTCTATTTAAATCTCCTACAATATCTCCCATGTTTTCTTCAGGAGTGAGAACCTCTAATTTCATCAATGGCTCCATGATCTTCGCTTTTGCAGATTTTGCAGAAGCCTTATAGCCCATTTTTGCTGCCAATTCAAAAGACAAAGCATCCGAATCCACTGCGTGGAAAGAACCGTCTCTTAAAGTAACTTTCATTGAATCCATTTCATATCCTGCTAGAGGACCATTCTTCATTGCTTCTCTAAATCCTTTCTCTACAGAAGGTACAAATTCTCTAGGAACGTTACCACCTTTAATCACTGATTCAAATTGCAAACCATGAACACCTTCATCTGCAGGTCCAATTGTAAATACAATATCTGCAAATTTACCACGTCCACCAGATTGTTTCTTATAAACTTCTCTATGTTCTGCTTCGGCTGTAATTGCTTCTTTATATTCTACTTGTGGTTGCCCTTGATTTACTTCAACTTTAAACTCACGTTTTAAACGGTCTACAATTACATCCAAGTGCAATTCACCCATTCCGGAAATGATTGTCTGTCCTGAAGCTTCGTCCGTACGTACTGTAAAAGTAGGATCTTCCTCGGCTAACTTACCAAGACCAATACCTAGTCTATCTACATCTGCTTTTGTCTTCGGTTCAACTGCAATCCCGATTACTGGATCTGGAAAGTCCATAGATTCTAAAACTATCGGGTGCTTTTCAGCAGATAACGTATCTCCTGTTTTGATAGATTTAAATCCAACAGCGGCACCAATATCTCCAGCTTCGATAAAATCAATTGCATTTTGCTTGTTTGCGTGCATCTGGTAAATTCGTGAAATACGTTCCTTTTTTCCTGAACGATTGTTCAAGACATAAGATCCCGCATCTAAACGACCAGAATAGGCTCTAAAAAATGCCAAACGTCCTACGAAAGGATCGGTTGCAATTTTAAAAGCTAAAGCAGCAAAAGGCTCTTCAACACTTGGCTTACGAAGTTCTTCTTCACCAGTATCTGGATTGGTTCCAACAATTCCTTCCTTGTCCATTGGAGAAGGTAAGTAACGACATACAGCATCTAAAAGAAACTGAACCCCTTTGTTTTTGAACGCAGATCCACAGATCATTGGAATGATAGACATATCCATAACAGCAGCTCTCAATGCAGCGTGCACCTCATCTTCTGTTATAGAGTCTTCATCCTCCATGTATTTTTCTAACAAATTTTCATCATATGCAGCAACTTCTTCAATCAGTTTGCCACGAAGCATTTTTGCTTCTTCTTTCAGGTTTTCAGGAATATCAACAACATCAAATGTTGAACCCATTCCTTCTTCATGCCATACAATAGCTCTATTCTTAACTAGATCTACAATACCTTTAAAGTTCTCTTCATCACCAATGTTTAAAACAATTGGCACTGCATTAGAACCTAACATTTCTTTTACTTGATTACAAACCATCATAAAATCAGATCCTTGACGATCCATTTTATTGACAAAACCAATTCTTGGCACTTTGTAATTGTCCGCAAGTCTCCAGTTTGTTTCTGATTGTGGCTCTACACCATCAACCGCAGAAAACAAAAACACCAACCCATCAAGAACACGTAATGATCTGTTTACCTCTACAGTAAAATCTACGTGACCCGGTGTGTCAATAATGTTAAAGTGGTAGTCTTTTGTTTCAGGAAGAACTTGTGCATTTTCTTTTGGAAATTGCTAAGGTACAAGTTGTAGCAGCAGAAGTAATTGTAATTCCTCTTTCTTGCTCTTGCTCCATCCAATCCATTGTAGCAGCACCATCGTGAACTTCACCAATCTTGTGAGAAACTCCAGTGTAGTACAATACACGCTCTGTTGTTGTAGTTTTACCTGCATCAATATGAGCTGCAATTCCAATATTTCTTGTGTATTTTAAATCTCTAGCCATTTCTATTAAAATCTAAAGTGAGAGAATGCTTTGTTTGCTTCTGCCATTTTGTGAGTATCAGTACGCTTTTTAACAGCAGCACCTTCTTCTTTAGCGGCAGCTAAGATTTCAGCAGCCAATCTCTGAGCCATTGTTTTTTCATTACGCTTTCTAGCATAAAGAATCATCCATTTGATAGCCATAGATACTTTACGATCTGGTCTAATTTGCATTGGAATTTGGAATGTTGCTCCACCAACACGACGAGATCTTACTTCAACGTGAGGCATAACATGCGACAAACCTTCTTTCCACACTTCTAAAGATGATCTTTCTTCATCTTCTCCTTTTTTCTGTTCTACGATGTCTAGTGCATCATAAAATACTTTGAACGCTACAGACTTTTTACCTGCCCACATTAAGTTGTTCACAAAACGTGTTGCTAATTGATCATTAAACTTTGGATCCGGTAAAAGGACTCTTTTTTTCGCTCTTCTTTTCCTCATGTCTTTACATTAAAAAAGTTAATTAATAATTACTTCTTTGGGCGTTTTGCTCCATACTTTGATCGTCTTTGGGTTCTACCCTCAACTCCCGCTGTATCTAATGCACCACGTACTACGTGATACTTAACTCCTTAGCAAATCCTTTACCCTTCCACCTCTAACTAATACTATCGAGTGCTCTTGTAAGTTATGTCCTTCTCCTAGGATGTAAGCGTTTATCTCATTACCATTTGTCAATCTAACTCTTGCTACTTTACGCATCGCTGAATTAGGTTTCTTTGGTGTTGTAGTATAAACACGTGTACATACTCCACGTCTTTGAGGACAAGACGACAAAGCAGCCGATTTACTCTTCTTAGTTATTTTGGTTCTTCCTTTACGAACTAATTGTTGAATAGTTGGCATACTAAATAATTCCTGTTTTCGTTTATATTAAACTTTTCTCTTATTTTCTAAGAGTGCGCAAATGTACGACTAATTTCTATTTATACAAATATCAGGGAGTTATTTTTTTAAAATGATCCATTTCCAAATCATATTCTCTCATTTTAATTTACTTTTGAATCACTTTTTATACCTAATTTTGAAAAACAGCACTCCTTATTATTTCCTTGCCTTTTGTTTTTTGTTTTTGTTGAACGAAATTCATTCCCAAAAACTGGAATTAAAAATCGAAACTTCTTCCCAAAAAAACAATTCAATCATTAACAACATAAACTATCAAAAAACGCATCAAGACTCGACAAGTTTACAACAGGAAATACATCGAGTTGAATACCGTTTAAAAAATAGAGGCTATTATAGTTTACTCCTTCAAAAAATTGACATGAAAAAGGACACTACTATTGTCCAATTTTCTTTGGGCGAACGAATTCAAACAGTTTCTATGACAATCGATTCAGCTCAGCTCAAGTTTTTACAAAAATTCAAGCCCGAAAACGGAACCCTCAAGCTTCCTTCAGAAAATTTAGCTGCTACTTTAGAAGAGATTTCAAATGAACTAGAACAAAAAGGATATTCGTTTGCTGAAGTGTCCTTATATAACACAAAAATTAAAGACTGTATTTTATATGCAAATTTACAAATCCTACCCGCATCAAAAAGAACTATTCAAAGGGTGGTTGTTAAAGGCTATGAAAAGTTCCCCAACTCATATATCAAACATTTTCTAAAAATCAATGAACAAACCCACTTCCAGAAAGCAACCATTCAGGAAGTTTCAAAAAAAATAGCAGCACTTTCATTTGTTACGGAAACAAAACCCCCAGAAACTTTATTTAAAAAAGATTCTACCCTTCTATACCTCTACCTAAAAAAGAAACAAAACAGTAGTTTTGACGGGTTGGTCAATTTTAATTCTAACGAATCAGGTAAAGTTGAATTTCAAGGATACCTAGACATACAAATGCATTCTATTTTTAATAAGGGAGAAGAATTGTCGTTACTATGGAATCGATTCGATGAAGATCGACAGGAATTGAAGATAAAAACAACAGTTCCCTTTCTATTAAACTCTCCGATTAGTAGCCGTTTAGAATTCTCCTTGTACAAACAAGACAGCACGTTTTTGACCACAAGCTTTAAAACCGATTTCAGCGTGTATCTCAATGAAAGACTTCAATGGGGAATCAATTATGAATCAAACGCTTCTCAAACAACACAAACAAACATCAGTACTAAAAATACAGCGGACTTTTCTAGTCAATTTGTTGGTCTTTTGATGAACTATAGAATCCCACTCAATGATGTATTTTCAACTCAAAAAGTCAATTTAAGTATCAATCCTCAATTTGGACAAAGAACCTCCAATTCGACCACTTCCAATCAATTTAAAATTGACTTCTTTTCTTCCTATCTTTATGAAATCAACCAACGAAATCGTTTTTATTTGGCAAACAGTACAGGATATCTGAACTCAAACAGATTCCTAACCAATGAATTGTATCGAATTGGTGGAGTAAAATCGATTCGCGGTTTTAACGAACAAAGTCTTTTCGCCTCTAAATACTCTTTTTTCACCTTAGAATATCATTTTTTAACTACTCCTACATCTTTTGTCTATATGTTAACAGATTTCGGTAAATTCAAAAATTTAATCGCTACCAATACCATACACGGAATTGGCACTGGATATCAATTCATTGTTAGCAATTTACGAGTGAATATAAGTTACTCTACGGGAAAAATCAACAATCAATCCATTGACATTAAAGGTTCTAAAATTATTTTAAACCTATCTACTTTTTTCTAAAATCATCATACCTTTATATTGTTAAAATGTTAAAGTTTAACACAATTTAACATAAATATTTTGTCAGTAACTGTATGTTTACTACATTTGATAAACATAATTCAAATAATACTAACAATGAAAACAAAGTTAAAAGGATTTTTAACGCTATTACTAGCGTTGGTTGTGCAAATTACCTTTGCACAAGAGAAAACAGTTTCAGGAACCGTAAGCGAGAGTTCAGGACCCTTACCTGGAGTGAGTGTCCTCGTCAAAGGAACCACTCGAGGTGTTGAAACTGATTTTGATGGAAAGTACAGCATCAAAGTGAACACAGGTGATGTATTAGTCTTCAGATATCTGGGCTACACAACAGTTGAAAGAACAGCTGGAAACTCAAACACTATTGACGTTACCTTAAAAGAAGGTGGCGAAGTATTGGATGAGATTGTGGTGACAGCTTTAGGTAACAAAAGAAACAAAAGATCATTAGGTTACGCTCAACAAGGTGTAGACTCAGAAGAACTCGTTAGCGCAAAACAAGCTGACATAGCTAACGCGATCGCAGGAAAAATCTCAGGAGTGCAAATTTTAGCTGCTCCAAAATCAGGATTTAATCAATCTCAAATTAGATTGAGAGGTAATAGAAATGTTCTCTACGTTGTTGATGGGATACGTCTACAGAATTCTGATGATGTAAACCCAGAAGATGTATCAAGTATGTCGGTCCTTAAAGGTGCCGCTGCTACAGCTTTGTATGGACCAGAAGGGAGTAATGGTGTTGTAATTATCACGTCTCAGAAAGCTAAAAATGGTGATTCGAGTATATCATATGACGGTGCATTAGAAATTGGAAATGCCGCATACATTCATGATCTTCAAAATGAATACGGAGGTGGCTACTCGCAAACTTTTTCTAAATTCTCATATGATGACACTAGAGACCCTACTTCTTGGGCAAGTTTTGACGGCGACAATATTGTTGACTATTTTGCAGATGAATCGTGGGGACCCAAACTAGATGGTAGATTAGTTAGACAATGGGATAGCTGGATCCTATGAAATCCAAATTTCGGAAAATCTACGCCATGGGTAAGTAATGGAGGGATTAAAGATTTTTTCAAAAACAGTACTAACACCAAACATAGCTTCACTTTTAAAAAAGGTGGCGAAGGATATAACTTAAAGTTTAATATTTTACGAAACGATAGAACTTTGAATATTGAAAATGCACATAGAAAAAATAATAGATTATCATTTTCTGGTGATGTTGATGTAAATTCAAAAATGAATATTTCATCTAACATAGCTTATCAAGACAGATCTACTCAAAATAACCCAAATGAAGGTTATGGTTCTCTTGGAGCAAATATATTTCAATGGTGGCAAGCACAATTAGATTTAGATAAACTAAAGAATTATAGACAAGGAGGTAATATTGTTTCATGGAATATTTCTAGCCCCCGAAATCCAACACCCAAATATTGGGACTCTCCTTACTTTGAATTGTACGAAAACGTAAAGAATCAAGACAGAAAATCAATTGTTGGAAATATAGCTATAAATTATAAATTTACGAATGACTTACAAACAATTTTAACCCTCAATAAAACCTACGAAATTAATAATTTTGACAGTAGACAGGCATTTGGAGGATTAGAAACACCGTCATATAGTGAATCCAGTTGGTATAAAGACAGAAATTTACTTACAGGTCGTTTACTATACGAAAAAGAATTAGGACAAATTAGTCTATCTGCAACTACTGGTTTTGAATTTGATCAATTCAAACTCGAATCAACAGGTGCATCTAGTAAAAATGGGCTAACCGTTCCTGATTATTACAGTATCAGAACCTCTAAGGAAAGACCTGATTATTTTAATTCAATAACAAAAACAAAAGGAAGAGCACTATACGGTTCTCTAACTCTTGGTTTCAAAAAAATATTGTTTTTAGACACTAATCTCAGAAAAGACTGGAGCTCTACAGCAAAAATTGGAGACAATAGTGTTTTTACAAAAGGAGCTACTTTGAGTTTTATTTTTTCTGAATTAATTCAGAAAAACACCTTTCTAAGTTACGGAAAATTAAGAGGAGGTTTTGCACAAGCCCCTAGATTCCCTGGGCCATATGCTCTTTCTGAAACATACGGAATATTAAATAGTTATGACGACAAAGCTGTATTATCAACTAGTTCAACAATATTTAACAAGAACTTAAAAGGAGGGATTCGTGAAGAAATAGAACTTGGAACTGAATTAGGATTTTTTGACAATAAACTTTCTCTTGATGTTACCTACTTTTCGAAAACTGACAAGAATTTACCAACTCAGTTATCATTAGATCCTACCACTGGTTATTCATCTGTTTTAGTAAACTCTGGGGAACAGTCATATAAAGGGTTTGAAATTGGGATTTCAGGATCACCAATTAAAAATGAACTTTTTTCTTGGAATTCAAAATTTAATTTCGCGACACTAGAACGAAAGGTTATTAAATTAGCTGAAGGATTAACACAAACTGACCAAAGATACTTATCCGATCGTTGGGGTGGACTTGTTTTAAGAGACAAAGTTGGCGACAGATGGGGAGAAGTTTATGGTACAAAAGTGAAAGAAATTAATGGAAAAAAAGTACTCAATAGCAGTGCTAATTACGTTACTGAAACTAATCAATCTTTAGGCAACTTTCTACCTGATTTCACAGGAGGTTTTATAAATTCATTTAAATATAAAAATTTAACATTGGATATAGACATGGATTTCCAAGTAGGAGGTAAATATTTCTCAATTACTCAAATGTTTATTAATTACTCTGGCCTAGGAACCCCTACAGTTGGTAACAATAATTTAGGCAACCCCAAAAGAAACCCAGTAACTGGTGGATCATCACCTAGCTATGTTTTGGCTGCAAATGCAGGAGCAGATTCTGGCGGAACATATATAGAAGGTGTAGATGAAAACGGAAAAGATGTTGCCTATTATGTGGATACACAAAGATGGTGGGGTAATCAATTTGGAAACATTAGTGATTTTTCATATCACGCAAGCTATCTGTCAGTTAGAAATATAAAATTAGGTTACACTTTTCCAAACTCAATTACAAAAAAAATTGGTTTTAAAAATCTTAAACTGTCTGGATATGTAAATAATGCTTTCTTACTTTTTTCTGCATTACCAAATATTGACCCTTCGCAAATTGAACAAGTATATAATAATGTTAACTTTATGGAAGGTGGACAGTTACTATAGGTGTAAGAACATTTGGATTAAATTTATCAATGAAATTTTAAACATACTAAAAATTCAAAAAATGAAAAAATTAAATATTTTTGTAATCCTACTATCTTTATTAATAATAGGATGTACAGATGTAGACTTTGGAGAAACTAACAGAAATCCAAATAACCCAAGCGCTCCTTTAGCATCAGCAATATTGACTCGAGCTGAACTAAATATAGGAAACACATATAGCGATACAAGACCTTCATTGTATGTTCAATATTTATCAAATGAACAATATGAGGACGAATCCCTATATGTAACAGAACGATTTGATTATGCAGGATATTATTCTGCTATTACAAATTTAAATAAGGTCATAGAACTTAATACAGATCCTGAAACTGCTTCAAAAGTAATTAATCAAGGTTCAAATTCTAATCAAATAGCAGTTGCAAGATTAATTAAAGCATACTATTTTCATCATATGACTGACCGATGGGGCATGATTCCTTATAAAACTTCGAATCAGGGTCTTGAAAGTAAATTTAACGTCTTTAACACCCAATTAGATATATACAATTCTTTATTTATCGAAATAGAAGAAGCTATTGCTCAAATAGATACTGGAATTGGTCCAACTGGCGATATCATTTTTAACGGAAATATGACTAAATGGAAAACTTTTGCTTATACATTGATGATGAACATGGCTATGAGGTTGTCAAAAAAAGAACCAGCACTAGCAAAAACTTATTTCACTAAAGCTTTAAATGGAGGTGTAATTTCATCAAATCAAGAAAACATTTTTTACCCATATATTGCTTCAGAAGATTATGATAATCCTTGGGAAGATAGATTTACAACACGTTCTGACTATTTAATTAGCAAACCTTTGGCTGACGCACTAATCGGGTCAGGATCCAATATAAATCCAGAAGACCCAAGATTAACTAAGTTTGCTAGTGTAGCTGAAGAGTCTCAAACATATAACGGAGCTCCTTATGGAAATTCCAATTCAGCTACTACTACTTTTTCAAAAATTACTGATGACATAATTAAAAACCAAGAAGCAAAAGGTTATATTTATACCTATGCACAGATATTGTTACATTTAGCTGAAGCAGCTGAGATAGGGTGGATCACCACTAAAACTGCAAAAGAATACACAGAAGAGGGTATTACCGCCTCTATGGAGCAGTGGGGAGTTGATGCAGAAGATATAAATACGTATATAGAAAATAGACCAGCTTTTAATGGCCAAAAAGAAATCTCTTATCAAAAATGGGTAGCATTATTTTTACAAGGCTATGAAGCATGGTCTGAGTGGAGAAAACAAGGAGAAAATCAGGTTCAATTAACAAAACCTTCTGCTGCAAATACTTCTGGAATACCTAATAGACAAGCATATCCTCTATCTGCTGAAAGTTCGAATGAAGACAACTATAAAGCTGCAATATCTATTCAAGGTCCAGATAATTTAGACACTAAAGTCTGGTGGGCTAATAATTAACTGTTAGAAATTTTGAAATCATTTATAATAAGCCGTAAAAGGAATCCTTTTACGGCTTATTTTAATTTTGTAAGTTCTTTAAAAAACTTGATATAATACTTTAAAAAATAATCTAAACGTAACTTAAAATCATTTTTCAATAGATGTGCTATTATAAAACCTATCAAATAAAAAATAAAAAAAATCTTTTTTTATTACTAGTGAGTATTTTGGGAGTTTATTTATTGTCAACCACCCCTTTAAATAACGATAAAACAACAAGTATTAATAAAGAAATAAAAACACTTCACAAACAGAATATAGACCAAAACCCTTTTAAAGAAACATTACAACTCTCTAAAGAAGAACGAAAAAAAATTGGCCTCCCCCCAAACAAATACAATGAGGAACAATGGGTACTTTCCATGAATCCTGAATTAGGGAGACCAACTCCAATCAAAGTCGCTCAACTACAAAAAGAATTGTTTGAACAGCAATCTAATTTTGCGCGTACCCCTTATGATGCCCCTGACAATTTATGGATCAATCGTGGACCCAACAATGTTGGAGGGAGAACCAGAGCTCTAATGTTTGACCCAAATGATCCAACCGATGAGACTGTATTTGCAGGAAGTGTAAGTGGTGGTCTATGGAAAAACACCAAAATCTCTGATGCTAATTCTGTATGGCAACGCGTGAACATCCCAGAGAATTTAGCGGTTTCAAGTATTGCTTTTGACCCAAACGATACCAATATCTTTTATGTTGGAACTGGTGAATCTTATGTTGGACATACCGATGGTTCTGTAAATGGAGATGGAATTTGGAAATCAGTTGACGGTGGAACTACTTGGACAAATATTTTTGGAGGAAATACCGGAGTTAGTTATTTTGTATCTAGTTCTAATATATCTGTTAATAGTCCTTCAACCATTGCAGGAAATTATCAATCTTTTCCTACAACTAATTTTGGAACAACCATTACATCTAAAATAACTGCTGATTTTATTTTAGCAAACGATCCTTCTGGAACCCCTACTGAAGGGTGTTCAGCATTTGGACCGGATGCAACTGGTAAAATTGCACTTATTAGAAGGGGAAATTGCCCCTTTGTAGACAAGGTGAAAAACGCCCAAGATGCGGGTGCCATTGGAGTAATCATGCTGAACAATGTATCTGGTGAACCGATTCCAATGGGCGGTGAAGATACCTCTATTACCATCCCTTCTGTGATGATATCGAAAGAAAATGGAGATCTTATTGAAGCTGCTTTAGCCTCAGGATCTGTAAACGGTTCTTTAAACCCTGCTGCTGGTAATTTTACAGCTACCGTAGTTCCGGGAGTACAACACATTAACGACATTACAATCAAAGACAATGCTGGGGTTTCTGAAATCTATGTCGCTGCAGCAGATGCATTGTACGGAACCTCGAATGCAGCAACTACTGTAGGTGGATTGTCCTACGGACTCTATAAATCTGTAGATGGAGGAAACAACTGGGTAGAACTCGAACTTCCTTTGACTGCAAATGGAAACAAGCACTGTCCCAATGATCTTGAAATTGGTGCTGATGGAAAAATATGGCTTGCAACAACGGAAAGTAAACTCTATGGAGATGGTGGGGGGGAAATATTCTCATCAACCGATGGAACTACTTTTACAAAGACCTATACCGTTTCAGATGGTAGAAGAACTCAAATCGCAGTTTCAGCTAAAGACGCCAACAAAGTATATGTACTCGCTCAAGTCAGTGGAGGGGTAACTATTAAAAAAACAACAGATGGATTCAATATTTCTTTTTTAACACTCTCAAAAGCGCTTCCAAATGATGATGACACTGGAATCACTGCTGGAGACTTTACCAGAGGACAAGCATTTTATGACCTACTTCTCGAAGTTGATCCAAATGATGATGAAGTAGTTTACACAGGGGGAATTGATTTATTCAAATCTACTGATGGGGCTTCTGCTTGGACTCAGTTTTCACATTGGTACGGAGGTTTTGGACACCAATATGTACATGCCGATCAGCACATAGCTGCTTTTGGACATAAAGATTCCAATAAAGTCATCTTTGGAAATGATGGGGGTGTTGCCTACTCTGCAGACGGAGGAATAACAACTGAAGAAAGAGTAAACGGATTGGTTACTTCTCAGTACTATACCGTTGGTGTAGGACCCACAACAGCATTTACAGGAGACTATTTTGCTGGAGGACTACAAGATAACGGAACCCAACTTATTCAAGATGGGAATATAACAAACCCTGATAGTGCAACAGAAATCTTTGGGGGAGATGGTGCATACACCTTCTTTGACCAAGACGGAACCGACCGATATATCATCAGTAATTATGTTTACAATGGTGCAGTCAATTTATATAATTTTGATGGAGACAATGTCTCAATTAATAGCGAGGACGATAGCAATGGTGCTTTTATAAATCCGCAAGCATTAGACTCTAATTTAGACATTCTTTATTCTAACTATTCTGCTAGTGGAAATTATATTGTAAAAAGATATGCTGGTATCAAATCTGCCGAAACTTTAACTAAAACCGATTTGACTGATGAACTGTTGACAACAACACCAACGGCGTTTACTGTATCTCCACATACCACGGCTTCTTCTACTTTACTTGTAGGTACCGTATTGGGAGATGTTCTTTTGGTAGAGAATGCAGAAAGTACAAGTCCTACTTGGACAAATCTAGATCGTCGTTTACTCATAGGTAGCGTATCTGATGTAGAATTTGGACAATCTGAAAATGATATTTTTGTAACCATGCATAATTATGGTGTCAATAATATTTGGTACACCAGTGACAAAGGAGCTACATGGCAAGAAAAAGATGGCAACTTACCCGATTTACCCGTAAAAGCGATTTTGCAAAATCCGCTTAATTTGGAAGAAGTCATTATAGGAACTGAACTGGGTGTTTGGTACACCAGTAATTTTTCTAACGAAAATCCAACTTGGCAGACTTCTTACAATGGAATGAGCAATGTAAAGGTCTTGGATTTGGACCTAAGAGATGACAATATGGTCTTTGCAGCTACACACGGTAGAGGAGTCTTTTCTGGACAGTTTACTGCAGAAGCATTGGCCGTAAAAAACGAACTGTTTGAAGAAACTACAATAAAAGTCTACCCGACTGTCTCGAACGGAGAACTACAAATAGCTTCAAAAGAAAATCTTGGAAAAACAGAAGTAATCGTTTATACCATTTCTGGGCAAAAAATTCATTCTGAATTTAAAGAAATCTCTACTATTGAAAGTACTTTAAATTTAACACACTTATCTAGTGGAATGTACCTACTAAAATTTTCGAATGATACTAAAAGAACTCATAAAATTATGATTGAGTAATCTGTATGAAAATTTAAACCCAACAAAACCGTCAAAGAATTCTTTGACGGTTTTTTTATGTTTTGTTTTTCTCAAATCTTATACATAGGCCTCTCATTTTTAACTTAAAAAGAACCCTCTTGAAAAGTTATGAGAAAATAACATATTGGAGGCCTTCTTGATTGAAAAAATAAGTTTCTGCAAGAATAAATACAAAGTTGAAAAGGAAGAAAGGTAAATTTTTACTTTTTACAAGCCAATAAATTAGGGATTAATCAATAAAAATTAACAATATTTAACAGATTTTCTTATTTATTTTTGTTTTATTAAGATATATTTAAGACTTTTGACATAATTAATTCAAATTAAATAAACAATGAAAACAAAGTTAAAAGGAATTTTAACGCTATTACTAGCGTTGGTTGTGCAGATTACCTTTGCGCAAGACAAAACAATTTCAGGAACGGTATCCGAGAGTTCGGGCGCATTACCAGGGGTTAGTGTTGTGATTGAAGGAACAAATAGTGGAACAGAAACTGACTTTGACGGTAAATATTCGATCAAAGCAAACAGTGGAGATGTTTTAGTCTTTAGATATCTAGGATACAAAACAGTCCAAAAAACAGTAGGTGCTACTTCAAATACTATTGATGTTACCTTAGAAGAAGGTGGCGAAGTACTAGAGGAAGTCGTTGTTACTGCTTTTGGTATCAAAAGAAAAGAAAAAGCACTTGGATACTCTGTTCAGAGTATCAAAGGAGATGCGATGACAGAAGCAAGAGAAAGTAATATTACCAATGCAATTAGTGGAAAAATTGCTGGGGTACAAGTTACTGGAACTTCTGGTAGTGTTGGTGCTTCTTCTAGAATTGTATTAAGAGGAAACTCTTCAATTACTGGAAACAACGAACCTTTATACGTTGTAGACGGTGTGCCAATTAGCAACTCTAACTTTGGTAGTGCTGGATCAGGCGGTGGTGTAGATTTACCTAACGGTGCTGCAGACATCAATCCAGATGATATTGAATCGATTACCGTATTAAAAGGACCAAATGCAGCTGCATTGTATGGTCTAAGAGCAGGTAATGGTGTCATTGTAATTACTACCAAAAGAGGAAATGCCAATAAAAAATTTGGAGTTTCCATCAATACAAACGTTACCTTTTCTAATCCTTTACTCTTACCAGACTACCAAAACTCGTATGGTCAAGGGGGAGATACCAACAACTTCAAATATGTAGATGGAGCAAGTGGTGGTATTGGTGATGGTGTTGATGAAAGCTGGGGACCAGCGCTTGACGCAGGTTTCGAATTTGTTCAATGGGATTCTCAATTAACCAATAATGGAAATCCAACTCCTTGGATCTCTCATCCTGACAACGTAAAAGATTTCTTGAATACGGGTGTCAACATTTCAAACAATGTTTCTATTACCAGTGGTAACTTCAGATTATCTTTAGGAAATAGTGATCAAAAAGGAATGGTCCCTTTTACAGAATTAAAGAAATTTACAGTAGGGGTAAGTGGATCGTTAGAGCTTGGAGAAAAAATGAAAGCAGGAGTTTCTGTCAACTATATCAACCAAGATTCGGATAACATCCCTACAAGTGGATATAATAACGAAAATCCTTTTCAACAGTTTATCTGGTCTGCAAGACAAGTGAACTTTTCAGACTTAAGAGACTGGAGAAACTTCCCATTAGCGCCGGTAGGAACTGCTGCAGAAGGAACTCCTTTAAACTGGAACCATAACTTCCAGAACAATCCATACTGGATTTTGGAAACCAACAGAAATACCTTTGAAAAAGATCGTGTAATTGGGAACGTAGATTTGACTAGTCAATTATCTGATCACTTATCTTTAACAACTACTTTAGGATTAGATTCATTTAGCCAGCGTACCACTAGCAGACAAGCTGTTGGAAGTAACAATGCACAAAATGGATCTTATAATGAAAGAATCAGAAGATTTGAAGAAGTCAATGCAAGTTTCTTATTCAATTATAACAGAGACTTAACAGAAGACATTGGATTCTCTATGAGTTTTGGTGGAAACCACATGAACAGAACACAAGACAATGTTAATGGATACTTACCAGCATTGGAATTGCCAAACCTATACAGTTTGTCAAACTTACAAACAGGATCTACAGCTGTATTAAGCAACTACCACTCTGATCAACAAATTAACAGTTTATATGCATATGGGCAGTTTTCTTATAAAGACATGTATTTCTTAGACTTTACAGGAAGAAATGACTGGTCAAGTATTTTACCCGTTGCAAACAATTCATTCTTTTACCCATCGGTAACAGGTTCTGTATTGATCTCTGATATTTTTGATGAGTTAAAAGCGAATAACATCAACTTCTTAAAAGTAAGAGGTGGATGGTCTAAAGTAGGTAGTACAGGAGCATTGGGTGCTTATTCTTTGAACCAAACGTTTGGATTATCTAATTCAGGTTTTGGAAATCAAGCTAGTGTGCCAAATACTCAGTTTAACCAAAACTTAAAGGCTGAGACAGTAACTGGAATTGAATTCGGTTTGGACTTAAAAATGTTTCAAAACAGATTGCGTTTTAGTGCAACTTATTATGACCAAAACAGTGAGGACTTATTAGTGCCAATTCAAGTTTCTGCTTCAACAGGTTTCACCAATGTGTGGGATAATATTGCAGACATGAATAACTCTGGTATTGAATTACAATTAGGAGGTACCATCATTAAAAAAGATGATTTCAGTTTTGATGTAGATGTAAACTTTGCACAAAACAGTAATAAAGTTACTTCTTTAGACGGTTTAGATTCGTATGTATTAGGAGGTCAATGGGGTGTGAGCTTAGAAGCAAGACCCGGACAACCTTATGGTACATTAGTAGGTAGAGATTTTGAAAGAACTTCTACAGGACAAGTAATTTATCAAAATGGTTTACCATTGATTAGTTCAGAGCAGAAAGTGATTGGTAATATCGCTCCAGACTGGACAGGAGGTGCTAATTTCTCGGTACGTTACAAGTCACTTGATTTCTCTGCGTTAGTGGATGCAAAAATGGGTGGTGATGTTCACAGTATGACTTATGCTTGGGGACGTTATGCAGGTACCTTATCAGAAACAATGGTAGGTCGTGAGACTGGTATCATTGGAAATGGAGTAATGGCTGACGGTAACGGAGGATATGTTGCTAACAACGTTCTTGTTGGAGCTAAATCTTTTAACCAAGCTTCGTATTCAAATTCTATAGAATCTAGTTCTGTATTTGATGCTTCTTATGTAAAATTAAGACAAGTATCAATTGGATATACATTACCACAAAAATACCTTGAAAAATCAATTGTACAATCTTTAAAGTTCTCAGTAGTAGGAAGAAATTTAGCGATTTTATACAAGAGAGCTCCACATATTGATCCAGAAACAGGGTTCAGTAGTTCAAATGGAAATCAAGGTCAGGAATTTGGACAGTATCCATCTGCAAGAAACATTGGATTTAATGTTAACTTAAGATTTTAATTTAAAAAAATATAGAACATCATGAAAAAAATAAATATAATTTTATATACTTTTTTGAGCTTTATCTTAGTCACTAGTTGTGACAAAGACTTCGAAGAGTTAAACGTGGATCCAAATAACTCCACGGCTGTTCCTGCACACCTTTTACTAGGTGGACCACAAAGAATATATGCAAACACAATGTATTCAGCTGGTTTGGGTGGAGACATGGGAGCATGTTGGGCACAACACTGGTCGAAAGTTCAATACAACGATGAAGCAAGATATGTTCCTAGAAGAGGAAGTATCGATGCTATTTGGAGAAATATGTACACAAGTGTCATTGCAGAATCAAGTGCAATGTATGACTTAGCTGAAGCGGAAGGAAACACGAGTTTGATGGGAGCTGCATTAGTTATGCAAGCAATCGGTTTTCAAACTTTAGTAGATTTATACGGACCAGTTCCTTTTACACAAGCAATTGATAGTGATGTATTGCAACCGGCTTACGATGATGAAGCGGTAGTATACGAAGGGATTATCAGCTTGTTAGATAGAGCTTCAGGTCTTTTGAACGGAAGTTCAACAGCGATTGTTGCTAGTTCAGATCTTTTTTACGGTGGAAATGTTTCAAAATGGTACAAGTTGGCCAATTCATTGAAATTTAGAGCCTTGATGAGAGTTTCTTCTACAAGAAGCGTAAATACTGAATTGCAAGCATTGATGGGGAAAATGTTTACCTCTAATGATGACAGCGCACAAGTTACTTATTTAGCAGCTGCTCCAGATGCAAATCCAATTTGGGAAACCATTGTTGATGGAAACAGAGCAGAATACAAGATAAATTCTGTAATCGTTGATGTATTAACAGAATTGAATGACCCTAGACTATCAGTATATGCTGGTGTGAATGCAAGTGGTGATATTGTTGGAAAACCTTCTGGTTTTGGAGCACAAACTACCTTACCAAATGAGGGCTTAGGCTATACTTATGCAAACATCTCACCTTTAGGAAAGTTTTACTTAACACCAACACTTATGGTGTGATTATTTCACATGCACAATTGAGTTTATTAATTGCTGAAGCAATGAATGAAGGCTATGTAAGCGGAGGAGTTACTGGAGCTTTAGCATGGTATAAAAAAGGAATTGCTGCGAATCTTGAGTTCAATGGGGTAAGCTCTTCAGATGCTACCGCTTACTTAGGTCAAGCGTCATTAGACTTTTCAACTACAACAGATGGAAGAACAAAGATAGCTACTCAGGAATGGATTGCTTTGTTTGGACAAGGATTTGAAACTTGGACAGAATGGAGAAGAACTAAAACACCTGTTTTAGCTCCTGCTGCAGAAGCGTTAATCTCTCAAGTTCCATCTCGTTTATTTTACCCAACTAATGAGCCATCTTTAAACAAAGCAAATTACGATGCTGCTGTTTCTAAGATCAGTGCTGATGAATTAACATCATCATTATTTTGGCAATAAATCAACACATAACACTTAAAACTAAAAAAATGAAAAACATAAAATTTCTATCAATATTCTTCCTCTCGATCTTTATGACCTTTACGTCATGTGAAGATAGTGAGAGTGCATCTGATGTAGATTATAATATTGCAGCAGAAGGAGTTGTTACTACTTTGAAGGGAACATCGGGTAAATTATTAGGAAATGCTTTAAATCCTTCTGATTTAGCAAATTCTGAAGTAGCTTTATCGGATGCAAACGCAGAATTGACACTTAATTTAGATGTATTACTAAGGTCAGATTGCTAAAAATGTAGCCAAATACCAAATCGTAAAATCATTGAAAGGTGGTGCAGAAGCGGTAGTATTAGAAACTACTACATTACCTGTTTCGGCTAGTTTCTCATCTGTAAATGAATTCTTAGATGGGTTAAACGTAAGTGCAAGTGATTTAAGAATTGGAGATCAAATAGAATTTCAAGTAAAGGTATTCACTACTACTGGAAATGTGTATTATGAAGGATCTAATTTCAGCAAATACAATGTAACTATTAACTGTGCGTCTAACTTAGCAGGTGCATATAGTTTAATTCTTTCAAGAGATAATGGTGCAGATGTAGCTTTTCCGAATGAGATCATTACTGAAGTAAGTCCTGGATATTACAAAACAGAATCAACGTATCGTTGGGCTGTAGGTTCAATCGCACCAGATCAAGGATTTAATTTCAACGATGTGTGTGGTACTTTAACGGCTCCTCAACAGGGCTTAGCTCAAGGGTACTATTCAAACAAGGTGTATAGCTTTGAAGATGGTAGTGCAGACCCAGTAACAGGTGATTTAGTAATAAAATACATCGTTGAATTCGGATCTGGACCAGTTGAATGTATCGGAACTTATACAAAACTTTAAAATGAAAAAAATGAAAAAACTTATAAAATACGCATATCTTACTCTAATTACGGGTGCACTATTGACATCATGTAGCGAAGAAGATCATACTGGTGCCTCTGAAATGAGCTACAGTAGTACAGCGATTACTTTGACAAGTGCTCAAGCTGCATATACCATAGACGAAAGTCTTATTGACGAAGACACTCCGTCTACATTCACCATCACGATCAATGCAAGCATTGCCCAACCACAACCAGTGGACGCAACCGTGTCATTCGTACAATCAGATGGAACTGCTGATAGTAGTGATTATTCTGTAGGTGAAATTAAAATCGCTGCAGGTACAACGTCTGGATCTACTAAAGTTGAAATAAACAGAACTGGTGATATTGAAGGTACTGAAAACTTTAGCTTAAGTGCTAAAGCTGGAAGTAATTTCACATTAGCAAGTTCTTTTAACTTAGCTGTTACAATAGAAAATGATCATGTAAATGATATCTTAGAAACCGCTACTACATGGAGTGGTGAAACGTCTTTTGATGATGCAAGTGGTGCAGTTGTTACTTTAGATTTTTGCAATATAGATTTGGATGTATTACTATTTACTGATGCAGGAGATTTTGTAAAATATTTAGGAGCTACAGGTGCTTGTACAGAAACAGGGGCAATTAGTGGATTGCCTGATGGAGACTATTTTATTGTATTGGATCTGTATGACAACCCATACTCTAGTTTTGGTGTTACAGAAGCATTACCAGTGACTGTCTCTTATTCACAAGACAATTTTGCCTCAGATTCTTTTATTTATGATGGACTTACAGTGAGTTCTCCAGAAGGACTAACCGCAGTGGCTGTGATTACAATAAGTGGTTACAACTATACAGTTACTCCTCTATAAGAAGTACTAATTATTATTCTATAAGGCGTCTCTGTAAATTCATTTTTGCAGAGACGTTTTGTTTAAAACTGAAATCGTATGAAAAAAAATATACTTTTTACAATTGCTATTATTTGTGGAGTACTGCTAATTACTAGGTTTGCGAATCAAGACAAAACGAATACGCATTTAAGTAATATTGACAAGATTAAAACACTTCACAAACAGAATATAGACCAAAACCCTTTTAAAGAAACATTACAACTCTCTAAAGAAGAACGAAAAAAAATTGGCCTCCCCCCAAACAAATACAATGAGGAACAATGGGTACTTTCCATGAATCCTGAATTAGGGAGACCAACTCCAATCAAAGTCGCTCAACTACAAAAAGAATTGTTTGAACAGCAATCTAATTTTGCACGTACCCCTGATGATGCCCCTGACAATTTATGGATCAATCGTGGACCCAACAATGTTGGAGGGAGAACCAGAGCTCTAATGTTTGACCCAAATGATCCAACCGATGAGACTGTGTTTGCAGGAAGTGTAAGTGGTGGTCTATGGAAAAACACCAAAATCTCTGATGCTAATTCTGTATGGCAACGCGTGAACATCCCAGAGAATTTAGCGGTTTCAAGTATTGCTTTTGACCCAAACGATACCAATATCTTTTATGTTGGAACTGGTGAATCTTATGTTGGACATACCGATGGTTCTGTAAATGGAGATGGAATTTGGAAATCAGTTGACGGTGGAACTACTTGGACAAATATTTTTGGAGGAAATACCGGAGTTAGTTATTTTGTATCTAGTTCTAATATATCTGTTAATAGTCCTTCAACCATTGCAGGAAATTATCAATCTTTTCCTACAACTAATTTTGGAACAACCATTACATCTAAAATAACTGCTGATTTTATTTTAGCAAACGATCCTTCTGGAACCCCTACTGAAGGGTGTTCAGCATTTGGACCGGATGCAACTGGTAAAATTGCACTTATTAGAAGGGGAAATTGCCCCTTTGTAGACAAGGTGAAAAACGCCCAAGATGCGGGTGCCATTGGAGTAATCATGCTGAACAATGTATCTGGTGAACCGATTCCAATGGGCGGTGAAGATACCTCTATTACCATCCCTTCTGTGATGATATCGAAAGAAAATGGAGATCTTATTGAAGCTGCTTTAGCCTCAGGATCTGTAAACGGTTCTTTAAACCCTGCTGCTGGTAATTTTACAGCTACCGTAGTTCCGGGAGTACAACACATTAACGACATTACAATCAAAGACAATGCTGGGGTTTCTGAAATCTATGTCGCTGCAGCAGATGCATTGTACGGAACCTCGAATGCAGCAACTACTGTAGGTGGATTGTCCTACGGACTCTATAAATCTGTAGATGGAGGAAACAACTGGGTAGAACTCGAACTTCCTTTGACTGCAAATGGAAACAAGCACTGTCCCAATGATCTTGAAATTGGTGCTGATGGAAAAATATGGCTTGCAACAACGGAAAGTAAACTCTATGGAGATGGTGGGGGGGAAATATTCTCATCAACCGATGGAACTACTTTTACAAAGACCTATACCGTTTCAGATGGTAGAAGAACTCAAATCGCAGTTTCAGCTAAAGACGCCAACAAAGTATATGTACTCGCTCAAGTCAGTGGAGGGGTAACTATTAAAAAAACAACAGATGGATTCAATATTTCTTTTTTAACACTCTCAAAAGCGCTTCCAAATGATGATGACACTGGAATCACTGCTGGAGACTTTACCAGAGGACAAGCATTTTATGACCTACTTCTCGAAGTTGATCCAAATGATGATGAAGTAGTTTACACAGGGGGAATTGATTTATTCAAATCTACTGATGGGGCTTCTGCTTGGACTCAGTTTTCACATTGGTACGGAGGTTTTGGACACCAATATGTACATGCCGATCAGCACATAGCTGCTTTTGGACATAAAGATTCCAATAAAGTCATCTTTGGAAATGATGGGGGTGTTGCCTACTCTGCAGACGGAGGAATAACAACTGAAGAAAGAGTAAACGGATTGGTTACTTCTCAGTACTATACCGTTGGTGTAGGACCCACAACAGCATTTACAGGAGACTATTTTGCTGGAGGACTACAAGATAACGGAACCCAACTTATTCAAGATGGGAATATAACAAACCCTGATAGTGCAACAGAAATCTTTGGGGGAGATGGTGCATACACCTTCTTTGACCAAGACGGAACCGACCGATATATCATCAGTAATTATGTTTACAATGGTGCAGTCAATTTATATAATTTTGATGGAGACAATGTCTCAATTAATAGCGAGGACGATAGCAATGGTGCTTTTATAAATCCGCAAGCATTAGACTCTAATTTAGACATTCTTTATTCTAACTATTCTGCTAGTGGAAATTATATTGTAAAAAGATATGCTGGTATCAAATCTGCCGAAACTTTAACTAAAACCGATTTGACTGATGAACTGTTGACAACAACACCAACGGCGTTTACTGTATCTCCACATACCACGGCTTCTTCTACTTTACTTGTAGGTACCGTATTGGGAGATGTTCTTTTGGTAGAGAATGCAGAAAGTACAAGTCCTACTTGGACAAATCTAGATCGTCGTTTACTCATAGGTAGCGTATCTGATGTAGAATTTGGACAATCTGAAAATGATATTTTTGTAACCATGCATAATTATGGTGTCAATAATATTTGGTACACCAGTGACAAAGGAGCTACATGGCAAGAAAAAGATGGCAACTTACCCGATTTACCCGTAAAAGCGATTTTGCAAAATCCGCTTAATTTGGAAGAAGTCATTATAGGAACTGAACTGGGTGTTTGGTACACCAGTAATTTTTCTAACGAAAATCCAACTTGGCAGACTTCTTACAATGGAATGAGCAATGTAAAGGTCTTGGATTTGGACCTAAGAGATGACAATATGGTCTTTGCAGCTACACACGGTAGAGGAGTCTTTTCTGGACAGTTTACTGCAGAAGCATTGGCCGTAAAAAACGAACTGTTTGAAGAAACTACAATAAAAGTCTACCCGACTGTCTCGAACGGAGAACTACAAATAGCTTCAAAAGAAAATCTTGGAAAAACAGAAGTAATCGTTTATACCATTTCTGGGCAAAAAATTCATTCTGAATTTAAAGAAATCTCTACTATTGAAAGTACTTTAAATTTAACACACTTATCTAGTGGAATGTACCTACTAAAATTTTCGAATGATACTAAAAGAACTCATAAAATTATGATTGAGTAATCTGTATGAAAATTTAAACCCAACAAAACCGTCAAAGAATTCTTTGACGGTTTTTTTTTATCATTTAGCTTAAAATTGAAAATATTTTTGGCATACCTTTGCTCCATGACTACAGAAACTACAGAATCAACTAATATATTTGGAATTCGTGCTATTATTGAAGCTATTAATAGTGGCTCAACGATGAATAAAATATATCTTCAGAAGGGACTCCGAGGAAGCTTATTTTTTGAATTGAATCTTTTGATCAAAGAAAAAGGAATTACCACCAGTGTGGTTCCTGTTGAAAAATTGGATCGTCTTTCAAAATATAGCAATCACCAAGGGGCTGTAGCTCAAATTTCACCTGTTGCATTTCACGATTTAGAACCTTTGATTGAAAAAGTCCTCGAAGAAAAAAAAGCTCCGATCTTTTTATTATTGGATCAACTGTCAGATGTTCGAAATTTTGGTGCCATTTTAAGAACCGCTGAATGTACCGGTGTAGCTGCTGTAATTGTTCAAAAAAACGGGAGTGCCCCTGTCAATGCAGAAACCATCAAAACCTCTGCGGGTGCGGCTTTTAAAATTCCGATTTGTAAAGTAGACCACATTAAAGATGCAATCTTTTTACTACAAGCTTCCGGAATTAAAACGGTTGCTGCTACTGAGAAGACCGAACAATCTGTTTACCAGGTAAATTTGAATCAACCCATTGCTATCATTATGGGTTCTGAACACAGAGGAGTCAATCCTTCCATTTTAAAAATGGCTGATTACAAAGCAAAATTACCTATTTTGGGTGAAATAGAATCACTTAATGTATCTGTGGCCTGTGGTGCCTTCTTGTATGAAACCCTAAGACAACGATTGGTTACAGAAGAGTAAAAGTACTCTTTATACTTCCGTTTCATCAGGGTGGTCCTCCTCTATTTTTGGCGGAGAAAAATTTCCGTTTTCATCAAACAACAAATCAAAGGCTGTTTCTTCAAAATAAGGAGTTTTTTTTCTGAGTCCCTTCTTTCTATACAAAAAGGCGAACAAAAGCCCTACAAGAAAACCCGACAGATGTCCTTCCCAAGACATGCCTTCTTTGATCGGAAAGACATACCAAATCATTCCTCCATAGAGAAAAATGATCATCAGAGAGACTGCTACCAAGCGATAGTATTTTTTAATGACTCCACTAAAAAAAATAAAACTAAACAAGAGGTATACAACCCCACTGGCTCCAATATGATAAGATTCTCGGGCAATACATAAGGTTAAAACTCCCGTTAGAAAACCTCCCCACAATAGTACTTTTAGTGCAGATTCTTTATAAAAGAAGCAAACGGTTGACAACAAGACAAATAACGGAATTGAATTATTAAAAAGATGCTGGGTATTGCTGTGGATAAAATGAGTCAAGAAGACACCCCTAAAGCCTGTCAGATCTCTAGGATATACCCCGTATTTGTTGAAATTAAATCCAAACTTTATTTCTATGAAATAAATCGCCCAGATCAAAACGACATATAGAATCGGAATTCGAAATATAGAGGCTGAAAAGTGAATATGAAGGTCGTTTTTCATAGGACTAAAGTAAACAAAAACCCAACCAAAATAGATTCAGGCAAATTCTGTCAGAAAACTTTGCTATTTTTACCTTATGAATGAACCTTTGGCAGAACGCATACGTCCAAAAACCCTAGAAGATTATATCAGTCAACAACATTTAGTAGGCGAAAAGGGTATTTTAACCAACCACATCAAACAAGGAATAATTCCATCGTTGATTCTTTGGGGGCCTCCTGGTATTGGTAAAACAACTTTGGCCAATATCATTGCTTCGGTATCCAAACGACCGTTCTATACCCTAAGTGCCATCAGCTCGGGAGTCAAAGATGTTCGTGAAATTATTGAAAAAGCAAAACAAAGTGGCGGTCTTTTTACTGCAAAAAACCCTATCTTATTTATTGACGAAATTCATCGGTTCAGCAAATCACAACAGGATTCCTTATTGGGTGCTGTAGAAAAAGGCTGGGTAACACTGATTGGTGCCACCACAGAAAACCCAAGTTTTGAGGTCATCCCTGCCCTCCTCTCTCGTTGCCAAGTATATATTTTGAATTCTTTTGACAAAGATGACCTAGTAAACTTATTGAAAAGAGCCATGGAAAAAGATGAAATGATTTCCAAAAAAGACATTGTTTTAAAAGAGACTGAAGCACTTTTGCAAGTCTCTGGAGGAGATGCCCGAAAACTACTTAATATTTTTGAGCTAATTGTGGGTGCAGAAGACCGCATAGAAATTACCAATGAACTGGTCTTGTCCAAAGTTCAAAAAAATACTGCCCGTTATGACAAAACAGGAGAACAGCATTATGATATTATTTCCGCATTTATCAAATCGATCAGAGGAAGTGATCCGAACGCTGCAGTGTATTATTTAGCAAGAATGATAGAAGGAGGGGAAGATGTGAAATTTATTGCAAGAAGAATGCTAATATTGGCTTCAGAAGACATTGGGAATGCCAATCCTACAGCTTTTATCTTGGCAAACAATACCTTTCAAGCTGTGACCGTTGTTGGTCATCCAGAATCTCGGATTATATTGAGTCAATGTGCAATTTACTTAGCCAGTTCGGCAAAGAGTAATGCATCGTATATGGCAATCAATGAAGCACAAAATCTGGTAAAACAGACTGGTGACTTGTCGGTACCTCTTCATTTGAGAAATGCTCCTACCCAATTGATGAAAGATTTAGACTATGGAAAAGACTATCTATATTCACACAACTACCCCGAGAACTTTGTTCATCAAGAATTTTTACCCAAAGAAATTTCGGGCAAAAAACTTTATGACCCTAAGCAACAACGCTCGAGAGAATCAATTTAGAGAGCTTTTAAGAAAAAGATGGAAAGATACCTATGGGTATTAGAACTTAATCTGATAGTGAACACTCACCAATTGTTGGTCTTGATAATACTCAGCAATCCAATGATCTTGTTTCTTGTATAAAACACCCTGTGGATTTTCTAGGATAAAAACTTCTTTTTGATTCGTTTTTAAAATTCGAAAAACTACCTTATTTTTTTGATTGAAAAGCTGAAACCCATTGTGAAATTCTTTTGCATACAACCTATTGTCACAAACTACAGGTTTACTAGGAATCGGTAATGAAACACTCGGCACAATTACTACAGGGACCTCTTTTACATCCTCTTCAACAAGTTCGGGAGCTGCGGGTGTTTTTGTTTCAAGTATAACTGCAACTTCTTCATTTGGTTCTGGATTGTACTGAAGATCTTCTAGGGTATTAAATGCATTTCTAATCGCTTCATGATAGGCCTTTTTATAGTCTTTTTCCCGACTGCTTCCTGCTTCAGAAGTAAACAGTAGATTGCCATAACAATCTTTAAACTGAAGTCTGCTCACAACCTTAAAAAGTCCAGAATCGTCGACAACATCGACTTTGATCGCCAGACAGTTGTTTTGGCTTAAAGCTACGGGGAGTTGTTCATCGCTTAAAAAAACAGTAAATCCTTTTTTCTTCAATAAGAATTTTGTGAGAGAACTGGTTTGATATTGATCTGATTGTTTTAGAAAATCAAAATGATTGGACACAATCAGATACTTATATTTATTGAGATTTTGCTGTTGACCCTTCGTAGAAAGTGTCCATATAAAAAGAAAAGCGATTGTTATTTTTTGTATCATCATCTTAAAAAAAAATTATTGAATCCTATTTGAAGAGTACTGCTATATCCATTTGCTAAAGTAGTAAACTCTAAGAGATTGTCTAGCATCCGCAAAATAAAATAGTTCTTGAAACGAACGATCCTAGAGGTCGTTCGATCGTTTCATTTTGACCTAGAAAGGTTAAAAATCGAAATTTTAGGATTAAAGATATTGTTTTATTTCTAGTAATGACGTGACAGTTGTATACTGAGAACTTCTCACGTTTTTCTTTTCAAAATCACAATAAATAGCTGGTATCCCATAATTTATGGCACCTTCAATATCGGCTTCCAAACTATCCCCGATCATGATTGAATTTTCTTTGGTGGCATTGGCAGATTGAATGGCATGTTCAAAGACCCTAGGATTTGGTTTTTTGACACCTACCGATTCTGAAGTGATTACTTGGTCAAAATAATGATCGATTTTGGAGCTACTCATTTTTTTAGACTGCACTTCTTTAAAACCATTCGTGATGATATGGAGTTGGTATTTCTCTTTCAAATAATCTAAAATTTCGAAAGTTCCCTCAAAAAGATGGTCAAACAATGGCAATTGTTCAATATACTCGATCGCCAACACATTGATCAGCTCATCTGAAATTTCGTAATGAACAATATCAAATGCATCTTTTAATCGGCGGTATCTTAAATCTTCTTTACTGATTTTCTCTTCTCGATACATGCGCCAATACTTTAGATTAATAGCGACGTAGGCATCTAAGAAGCTCTTGTAGTTGAGAGAAATTTCAAACTCTTTAAATAATTTCTGAAAGGTTAAAGCGGAATTTTTTTCAAAATCCCATAAGGTATGATCTAAGTCGAAGAAGACGTGTTTTATTTTCATGTGTAAAAATAGAAAATTAATAAATAAAGAGCTCAATTACTCGCTATATTTGTTAGACTATTTTAAATACTTTTTTTTGGATACTAAACTTCATATTTTATTTCTTTGTGGGTGGTACCCTTCTAGGGTTTTACCAACAAATGGTGATTTTATTCAAAGACATGCAGAAGCTGTTTCTTTAGTTCATAAAGTGAGTGTCTTACATATAGTTTCTGATCAAAGTTGTAAAGAAGACATAGAAATTGTATCTAAAATAAATAAAGGAATTCACACTCATATTGGATATATTAGACCTTCAAAGAATCCTATTTGGAAAATCTATCTTTTTTTAAAAGCGTATCAACAACTACTTTTAAGAATTGAGGCTTTTGACTTGATACACTTAAACACCCTATATCCCTTTGGATTATTCGCCTTACATCAAAAAAAGAAAAATAAAATTCCTTTTATTATTTCTGAACATTGGACAGGATATCATAAACCACAAGTAACTCAATTAACACTCATAAGAAAACTTATTTCTAAACGAATCACCCAAAAAGCCGCTTTTATTTGTCCGGTGTCAAATGATTTAAAAAAATCCATGAAGCTTTTTGGACTCAAGGGAACTTATAAACGGGTGCCTAATGTCATCGATACTGATCTATTTCTTCCTAAAGAAAAAACAAATCAACTATTTACAATCCTTCATGCTTCAAACATGGTAAATGACCATAAAAACATTGAAGGTATATTACGTGTTGTTGCTAGACTCCAGCACAAAATAAACCCTTTTGTTTTTAAGCTAATAGGTGAAAATGCAGCGCAATATCAATTATTGGCAAAACAATTAAAAATAAAACCCAAAGTCCTAATTATTAAAAACCATATTTTGCACAAAGAAGTTGCCCAAGAACTAAATGCTAGCAATCTTTTTATTTTATTCAGTAATTACGAAAATTTACCTTGTGTGATTTTAGAGGCCTTTTCTACGGGAACTCCAGTTATAAGTACAAATGTTGGTGGTATTGATGAATACTTCCCTGCAAATTTTGGGTCTTTAATTGAAAAAGAAAACGAAGACGAATTATTCGATAAAATAGTAACCTTTTATAAAGGGTTTAGTGTTGATCAACATAAAATGCATGCCTATGTTCAAGAACATTTTTCAAAGAAAAAAATTGCTCAAGAATTTACCAAAATATATGAATTATCCTTAAATAAAAAAAACTGAAACAAATAGCCACATATCTTCTTAACTTTAAAAATCGATCTGGAAACTATGTTTTAACAGCTACTATTTTAGCTCGTATTATTTCTTTTTTAGCTTCTTGGATTGCTTTACAATTAATTTCTAATAAGGAATTAGGGGTGGTTCTGTTCGCATATAATATTGTGTATTTTTTAATCCCTATAAGCGGTTTGGGGCTGTCTCAAAGTTTACTTCGATATGGAGCCCTTTTGAATACAAAAGAAGAAAAAGATAGTTTGTTTCTCTATGTTTTAAAAAAAGGCCTACTAGCAACAGTTTTTTTAATCTTATTAATTATTGTTTTTAGTTTTTTCATTCCATTTAACTTTCCCAATACTCAAACTTATATCATTACCTTATCTTTTATTCTTATCCCTTCTTTTATTTTTGAAATAATCAGAGCTCAATTAAGACTCAATCACAATAATAAAACTTTTGCCTATACAGAAATTACGCATAGCTTGTTGTTATTCTTTAGTGTCTTTTTTTTAAGTAACTTTTTCAAAGAAATGGGGTATGCCATTGCTCTTTTAGTCCCCTCTTTATTAACATCTTTATTATATATAAAAAAACTTAATATTGATTTTAATAAAACAATAATCCTTTCTATCACAGATACTGCTTTTTGGAAATATGGCTTTTTTGCAAGTTTATCAAATGTTGCAACCCAACTCCTTTTTTCTATTGATTTAATATTAATAGGATATTTACTTTCTAATACAGAACTTGTTACTACTTATCGGTATATTTCTATCGTTCCGTTCAGTCTTTTGTTTTTGCCCCGGGCATTTATCGCCACAGACTTTGTTACTTTTACAGAGAAAATTTATGACAAACAGTACATCTTCAATTATATAAAAAACTACATGTTATTCTTCTTTTCTGTAAGTATCCTTTTATTGATATTTTGTAGCCTATTTGCGAATCAAATCATAGCTATTTTAGACAAAGGTTTCCTTCAATACTCTAGTTCTTTTTTAGTTTTGGTATTTGGAATTACTGGTATTTTTATTTTTAGAGGATTGTTTGGAAATCTATTATCATCCATCGGAAAAGCACATGTGAATTATTATATCGCAAGTTTTGGTTTGCTTATTAATATTGTTAGTAATTATTATCTAATTCCTAAGTACGGGATTTTGGGCGCTTCCATAACAACCGCTTCACTAATGTGGATCACAGGGATTCTGTCTGCACTTCTTTTTAGAGGATATTATAGGAACTTTTTTTCTAGATCCAACTCAACAAAAAATTAAGCCTTCAACATCTTTAACAGAAAAGGCAAATTATTATATTTCACTTGCTGATACTCCTCTGTTTTTGCTCCAAAGCTCATAAAGTATTTTGCAATAGATTGCATTGACGAACCCCCAAAATTAAATATTTCAAAACTCTTTTCGTATTTGTAAATGGCTCTATCTATAAGGAAGGTATTGGCGCCATTGTTTCTATTTTTAAAATCTGTTGAAGATATTAAAATTGAAACCCTCTTTTTGTCTTTAAGAAAAAAACCAGAAGCGATAAGGTTTTTTGAAGAATCGTAAATGGACAAAATCTCTCCTACATCTTTTTGAATACACGTATCAAGAAGATTTTTTAAAACAGTATAATCTTTATCTTGAATTTTTGAAGTTCTCTTCCCTACGTTATTTCGAAAAAGTTCAATCAACTTTTCTGAAGAGTCATTCCACTTTTCAGTTAACTTATTTTTTAATGCCTTTTGGAGATCTTTTTTTCGATCTTTTCTGTAATTTTTACAAACACTTTCATAAGCATCCTGAATTGATAATGTTTGTAGCTGTTTTTGTACCACAAAAGAATCCAGTTCTTGATCACTGTTTTCAGTATTCAATCTCAATTCTACATATTTGAATTTGGTAAAAAGAACTTCAGAAAAAGAACTGTAATCTACAGTCTTCTTCAAAGAAAATATCCCTAATTCTAATAGCCAAAGTGGTGGATATACATATTTTATTCCCAATTTTTTCCTCCAAGGCAAAGGCATCACCGCTTTATAATCATCTAACACCAATACATCCCAATGATCTGCAACGATGTCTAAATACCATGAAAAGGCGTAGATTCTAGATTGTATCGAAGATGCAATACAGTCATCATATTTTTCAACATGAAGCTCCTTTCGTTTTACGTAGTGTATCATTGTTTTGCGGTGGCAATTTTTAGCATCGATTCATACAACCTATACCATCCTTTCCAACGGGTGTAATTGCTTAAACTTTCGTTATGAAACAAGGTAATGAACAAGCCATCAACAGCTTTAACCTCATTTCTTAGATCTCTAATTCTACCCAAAGATTGCTTGGGGGTCAGTTTCATATAATCATTTAAAGTCGTATCCATCAAAGCAAACGGAAACACTTTTAAGGGAGTCTGTATCTCAAAATCTAAGTCATAAAAATAAAAAGGTGTACAAGTTCCTGCTCTAAATCCTACATTACTGGCATAACCCATGGAATAATCTTCTTCAATTTCTAAATCAATTAAATTCTGATAGGTTTCTGGCATACTAAAACGCAGGTAGTGTTGTCTTGAACGTTTTGTGGGCATGTTCGTAATGTCTTCCAAACGTTCTTTTTCTTTCTTTAAAAGAGAACTGTTTAGCATTGTGAAATATGAAGGATGTAGCCCCACACTGGCATAGTCAACAATAGATTTGATCAACAAACGAAATTTATTTTTTGAAGCAGAAACATTGGTGTCAAAAGTGGTGTAGTCAGCAATTAAGAAGAAAAATAAGGTATTTACATTGTATTTTTTTTTATGTTCCAACAACTTGTCAAAAGTATTGAAAGGATCTTTTTTGATATTCGAAAGCACAGCAAAACGATTGAAAAAACTAAAAAATTTAAGCTTATACAGATCATTCAAAAACCCTCCAACTGTCCTCAATAAACTTTTATGTTTGTAAGCAAAAGCGTTGTCTACATCGATGGTAGAAATGAATTCATAGTTTCTTTTACCGAAGGTGTAGTCCGGGAATTTTTCTTTAAAAAGCGCCAAGAATTTAGTCGCCCAAATATCAATTACGGGCTTTTCCAAGAATTGATGCTGGAACGCAAGACTCTGCTCGGCAGTAAACCTGCCGTGTATGTCTTTTAAATGGGGTAAATATTCTTCATAACGGCTGATTAAATAAAAACTTGCTGCAAAAATATCAAACGGAATGAAGGATTTTGAACCCACACTAAAAAAACACGGTACTGCATCCCATTTTGCTATATTGATTTCCAAATCATTTACGCCTTGCTCAAACAAGATTTCAGTACTACGTATAAAAAACTCAGATCCTAATGGCTTTTTGGTGTAGGACATTTTAGGACCATTGTGTGCAACAAAGTCTTCAATCTTTGAAGTAAAATCTACCGAAGCCATTAAGGTTCTGGTGAAAATATGCTTAAAAATATATCGAATTCTTGGAGTAACTTTATGAGTGTAAACGAGTATCAATTAACTGTTGTTTTTAGTAAATGCTATGAACTGTGAAATTATAAGATACCTTCATCAGCAAAGCTAAAATACGCTTTTTCAGTAATAATTAAATGATCTAATAGTTTAATGTCTAAAGTAATGCCAGCATCTTTAATTTTTTGAGTCAATTCTTTATCTGCAGCACTAGGTTCTAATTTTCCTGAAGGATGATTGTGACAGATAATAATGCCAACACAGGAAAGCTCTAAAGCTCTTTTGTAAAGCAAGCGCATATCGACAAGTGTGGCTGTTAAGCCTCCTTTGCTAAGAGCTTGTTTGGAAAGTACTTTATTTGAATTGTTAAGATATAAAACCCAAAATTCCTCATGCTGTAAATCGCCAATCAGCGGTTGCATTAACTCAGATACTGCTTTGCTACTGGTAATTTTTAAAAGGACTTCTGCAGTTTCGAGTTGCCTTCTTTTCCCCAACTCCAAAGCAGTGATAATAGCAATGGCTTTCGCGGGTCCAATTCCATGAAAAGAAGTGAGTTTCTCTACTGAGAGTTTTGCCAAGGCATTGATATTTCCCTGTACAGATGACAAAATTCTTTTTGCTAAGGAGACTGCACTTTCATTGGAACTTCCTGACCCTATTAAAATGGCAATCAACTCTGCATCAGAAAGGGCCATTTTTCCTTTTGCAACTAATTTTTCTCTAGGCCTATCATCTAAAGCCCACGACTTTATTGTGAGTTTTTCCATTGGAAAGTTTTTACTAAAAATACAAAAATCCTTCAAAAGCAGTTAAAAATTTATTTTTTCACCTTTTCTGCCAAACTCTTTTTTATCTTTGTAGGACATTTCTATATTTTAAATATGAAGATCATCATAGCTGGAGCTGGAGACGTAGGTTTTCACTTGGCTAAACTACTTTCATACGAATCTCAAGATACGTATATCATTGATTTTGACTCTGAGAAGTTGAACTATTTGAATAATCATTTAGATGTTATCACCAAAAAAGGAGATGCTACTTCTATCAAATTATTGAAAGAAATTGGTATCGATTCTGCAGACTTGCTGATTGCAGTTACAGATAGTCCAAATACCAATTTTACAATTTGTGTAATTGGAAAGTCATTGGGTGTTAAAAAAACCATTGCTCGAATTGACAACACCGAATTTTTAAATACTACAGAAATTAATTTCAAGGACTTTGGGGTCGATTTTATGATTTCTCCACAGGAGCTAGCTGCAAATGAAATTCAAATGCTGCTCAATCAATCTTCTTTTAACGATACGGTAGAATTTGAAAGTGGTCTTTTTAATGTAATGGGAACGGCTCTTACCTACAAATCTCCTTTGATCGATTTGACGGTAAAAGAAGCCAAAGAAAAATTTTCTGCCATTGACTTTATTACCATTGCCATCAAAAGAGAAAATGTTTCTCAAACCATCATTCCACGTGGAGACACTGTATATGAGATCAATGATCAAGTATATTTTTCTGTCCCAAATTACAGTATGAAAGATTTGTACCCGATCATTGGTAGAAAACAATTCAATATCAAAAATGTAATGATTTTGGGTGGAAGTAGTATTGGCGAAAAAACGGCAAGGAACCTTTGTGAAGACAATTTTCAAGTAAAATTAATCGAAAAAAATAAAGAAAAAGCTGAAGCCTTGGCAGAAAGCTTGAACAATACTTTAGTCATCAATGGAGACGGAAGAGATTTAGAGTTGCTTGAAGAAGAAAATATTCGAGAAACAGATGCTTTTATTGCTGTTACGGGGAATTCTGAAACCAATATCATGTCCTGTCTGGTTGCAAAATCTAAAGGAGTTAAAAAGACCATTGCACTGGTAGAGAATATGGACTATATAGACATCTCTCAAACAATAGGGATTGAATCTCTCATCAATAAAAAGCTCATTGCAGCAAGTAATATTTTTAGACACATTCGAAAAGGAGGCATTTTGGCCTTGGCGAATTTGCACAATATTGATGCGGAAGTTTTTGAGTTTGAAGTACAAGAAAACGCAAAAATAACAAAAAAACCAATTAAAGATTTGCGTTTCCCTAGAGAAGCCGTTTTTGGCGGAATCATTCGAGGTGATAAAGCATTGATGTCTTTTGGAAGTATGCAAATAATGGCAGGAGACAAGGTGATCGTTTTCTGTTTGCCAGAAGCCATCAGTACCGTAGAAAGTCTTTTTAAATAGGATGGGAACTCTAAACACAAAAATCATTTTTCGCTTTTTAGGTATCACAGCTGTATTGAACGGTTTTTTTATGTTCATCGCCTTTCCTTTTAGTCATTTTTATAACGAATCCGTTAAATGGGGAATCTTAAATTCGGGAATAATTACTGTTTTTATTGGTTCGTTGTTGTATTTCTCAAATAAACCCACAAATACAAGTATTCAAAAAAAGGAAGGCTATTTGATCGTAACCCTTGGTTGGTTGACACTTTCTTTAACAGGAATGCTACCCTATCTTTTATCGGGAGAAATCCCGAATATAACGGATGCTTTTTTTGAAACAATTTCTGGATATTCGACCACAGGTTCTTCCATCCTAACCGATATTGAATCCATGCCCAAAGGAATTTTATTCTGGCGAAGTATTACTCACTGGATTGGCGGTATGGGAATTATCGTCCTTACCATTGCCATTCTACCCCTATTAGGAATTGGAGGAATGCAGTTGTTTATGGCGGAAGCTCCTGGACCCTCTGCTGATAAATTGCATCCTCGAATTACAGATACCGCAAAGCGTTTGTACCTCATTTATGTGGTATTGACTCTGGTAGAATTCTTATTACTCAAATTGGCTGGAATGACTTGGTTTGATGCTATAAATCATGCAATGTCTACAGTGAGTACTGGTGGTTTTTCTACCAAAAATGCAAGTATGGCCCATTACAATCACCTACCTTTTGTTCAGTATATTGTCATCTTTTTTATGATGGTTGCTGGAACAAATTTCGTGTTGACCTATTTCGCCTTGAAAGGAAAAATTCAAAAAGTATTTCAAAGCGAAGAGTTCAAGTACTATATCCTTGGGATTATTGGAGTTTCTGCTATCGTTACAATCATTATTCTCTTTTTTCAAGACCCTGATTTACATACCAGCATTCAGCATCCAAAAGTATATGGTGAAAATGAGAGTGCTATTCGGCACGCCCTTTTTCAAGTGACCTCTGTAATTACAACTACTGGTTTTGTTTCTGCTGATTTTACTCAGTGGAGTTTTTTTGCCACTGGAATCTTTTTTGCGTTGTTTTTTACAGGAGGATCTGCAGGTTCTACCAGTGGAGGGATCAAAGTAATGAGGCATATCGTCATGTTGAAAAATAGTTTTTTAGAATTTAAAAAAGCGCTTCATCCCAATGCCATCATACCTGTACGATATGACGGCAAGGCGATCAACCATACCATTGTATTAAACATTATTTCGTTTTTTATTATCTATATGCTAATTTTTATAATGGCATCAGTAACACTGACACTTTTAGGACTCGATTTTGAAACTGCTTTGGGAGCAGCAGCCTCTTCTTTGGGGAATATTGGACCTGCAATTGGAAAGGTTAGTCCTGTAGATAATTTTGCGCATTTATCTGGAGCAGCCAAGTGGTTTTGCTCATTCCTGATGCTGATTGGGCGTTTGGAGTTATTTACAGTACTTATTTTATTTACTCCTTTTTTCTGGAGAAAAAACTAAGTCATTTTTTTATATACTTTTTAGAACGCTAAAAACTAAGTTCTCAAATTTCGCTCCTGTGTGTTTTTTTGGATTCATGCTAAATGTATATTTGTAACCCAATCTATGGAAAAAGTACTTCCTTAGCAATCTTACAAGCTAACGGCTTTGACTGTGTAGCAGATGATTTTTTCCTATCGATGCAAAAGAACAAGAAGTGTATAGCTTTCCTGCGGCAATTTCTGTTAAAAAAAATAGTGTAGAGCCCTTACTCCCTATGTATCCTGAATTGAAAAGCTCAGCTGAATATCATTTTGAGCGTTTGGGGAAAATTGTTCGGTATTTGCAACCCAACAATCACAATTATGCACAACATCTCCCCTGTAATGAGTTGGTATTTATAAAATATGAACAGAAAGCTTTATTACAGTTTTCAATAATCAATAATCAATAAGATTGATGCCTTTTCTCAATTAGTTCCCGATTCTTGGTTGTCACCCAAAAAAGAAAATGCCCAGGTGTTTCTAGATTGGTTTTCCAATTTACAATGTTACCAATTGACCTATTCAAATAATGAAGAGATGTTTCAAACTGTAGGAAAACTCTTCAAAGGAAACTAGCAGACCAGACGGATTGAAGAGGAAAATGTTTGGCATTACAGAATCTGTTTGACTTCTTCAAAATCCAGCCCTCCATAATTCCCAGAACTCATTAATAAAAGTACTGTATTTTTAAGATTTTCTGAAAATATAAAGTCCTTAAATTCTTGTGGGTTGGTATAGATAATTAAATCCTCTCGTTGAAAAGCAGCTGCAATTTGGATGTGAGTAACCTCTTCCAATTGTTTAATTTTTACAGCATGCGGAGAATAAAAAACCACTGCTTTGTCTGCAAACTTTAAAGCCCCTTGGTATTGAGCTAAAAAATCTGCGTTGAGACTTGAATAGGTATGCAATTCTAAACAAGCCAAAATCGTTCGTTCAGCATACTGTTTTTTAACAGCCTTCGTTGTGGCTTCAACCTTAGAAGGTGAATGCGCAAAGTCTTTAAAAACTACAGTTGATGCGTTTTCTGCAATTTTTTCTAAACGCTTGCTTGCACCAGAAAAACTGGCAATGGCTTCATAAAAATCATCCTCATCAACACCCATATGTTGGCAAATCCATTTTGCTCCTGCCAAATTTTGTAAATTATGGGTTCCAAAAATCTCTAAAGGCAAATCGCCTTCTGAAGTTTCTAAATAAGTAACTCCATTTTCAATATGGTGATTTGGGGTTTGATACGGATACTTTTGAATATGATTTTCTGAAGACTCGACCACTTCTTTTACAATAGGATCTTCTTCGTTGTACACCATAATTCCTCCGTGTACCATCGAGTCTGTAAAGATTTTAAACTGTTCTGTGTAGTTCTCAAAAGTTGGAAACACATTGATATGATCCCAAGCAATACCGCTTAATAAAGCAATATTGGGTTTGTACAAATGAAATTTTGGACGCATGTCTATGGGCGAACTCAAATACTCATCTCCTTCCAAAACGATAAAATCATTTTCTTGAGTTAAATGCACCATGGTTTCAAAACCTTCCAATTGTGCACCTACCATATAATCGACTTGCTTTTCATGGTAATTTAACACATGTAAAATCATCGAAGTGATAGTCGTTTTTCCATGAGATCCTCCAATTACAACTCGTGTTTTGTCTTTTGATTGCTCGTATAAAAACTCTGGGTAGGAATAAATTTTCAATCCTAATTCTTGTGCCTCCAGCAATTCTAAATTGTCTTTTTTTGCATGCATACCCAAAATAATCACATCTAAATTTGCAGTTATCTTTTCGGGAAACCAACCAAATTTTTCGGGTAATAAGCCATATTTTTCCAAACGAGATTTTGACGGATCGTGAATAGTATCGTCACTTCCAGAAACGCAATATCCGTTTTGATGGAGTGCAATTGCTAAATTGTGCATGGCGCTTCCGCCAATGGCTATAAAATGGATGTTCATGAACTAAGAAATTTTAAAAAAGTAAAAATACAAAAGCTTTGGATACTAAAAAGAGTATTATTCCCGTTTTATTGGAACAAAAAAAACAAGACAAATGAAACAAATACTCTTCATTTTTGGCTTTCTATTCTTGGCTGCCTTTTCCTCCAAAGCACAAGAATTTCCTAAAAATGCCATTGGTCTCCGCATTGGAACAAGTGAGGGTTTTGGTGCTTCAATTTCTTATCAAAGAAAACTAAAAGAAAGAAATCGCTTGGAAGTCAACCTTGGACTTCAAAAACTCAATGAATTAAAAGCATCAGGATTGTATCAGTGGGTTTGGAAATTGGAAAATCAATTCAATTGGTATGCAGGTATTGGTGCTGGCATTTATTCAACTTCTCAATCTTCTTTATTTTTAGCCAGTGGAATTGGAGTCGAATATCATTTCACCTCTCCATTTTTAATCGCTATCGATTTTAGACCTGAATTTTCTTTAGATCAAGGAATTGGATTTCAGTCTGAAATTGCAATTAGTATGCGCTATCGATTGTAATTCGCCTTTATTTTTTTTCATCCAACACCACTCTTGAGGGCGTGTCTTTTCCGTTGATAATACTTTCAGTTCCTTTTGCTACCGCTTGAATGGTTTGTGCAATTACCATCATGTTCAATGTTTCTGCTTCGTCAGAGACTTTGTGGTAATCTTTATCAACATCGATCGGTGTTGTTGAAAAGGTGTGTGATGGGACTCCCAATCTTGCCAAAGAAGCATTATCCGACCTGAAAAATAAATTAAATTTTTTGTACGGATCAGGAAATAATTGATAGCCTGTCCCCTCTAGATTCCGCTGAATGATTTGCCCAAAATCGGAGCGTTCAAAGCCTGTCAACCATGCTGTGTTGGGACCAAAACTTGGAGTTTTCCCAATCATTTCTAAATTGATTCCCGCAACAAAAGCACTGGCATTGATTCCTTTTCCAAAGTGCTTCGAACCAATCAATCCCATTTCTTCTCCTGTAAAAGCAACAAAAACAATGGTTCGCTCATTGGATGCTTTGTTTTTAAAATACTCAGCCAAGGTTAAAACTCCAGTCACTCCAGATGCATCATCATTGGCACCGTTATAAATACTGTCCAATTCCCCTTCCTTTTGTCGAATTCCCAGGTGGTCAAAATGGGCAGAAATTACTACATATTCATCTTTTTTACCATTCCCTTCTAAAACGCCAATAATATTGCTAGCTTGAATTTCCTTCTTGGTTCGTTTATTTTGAAAACGAAAGGTTTGTCTGTAGGTTTCTAAATCTTGAAAAGTAGAAAGTCCAATTCTTTTGAATTCATTTTCGATATAAACGGCAGCTTTTTCGATCCCTGGAGTACCCGTTCTACGCCCTTCCATTGCATCGGAAGCTAAGGTATACAGGTGTTTCTTTACAGAACTGGAGTCTATCTGAAAGATTTCTAGGACAGGGTTACTTGTCGTTGTTTTTTGATTGTTCTTACAAGAAAACAGAATTCCAAAAAAACAAATGACTAGCGCAAATTTTTTCATTATAAATTGATTTTTAAAGCATAAAGATAGCTAAATTAATTTCGTATTTTTGTGGAAAATATCAAGACATGATTTTATCTGAAATTCCAAATATAAAACACACCAAGGCTAATAATTTCTTTTTATTGGCAGGTCCTTGTGCGATAGAAGGCGAAGAGATGGCCTTACGAATTGCTGAAAAGATCCTTACAATTACAGATAAATTAGAAATTCCATTTATTTTTAAAGGAAGTTTTAAAAAAGCCAACCGAAGTAGAATTGATAGTTTTACAGGAATTGGCGATGAAAAAGCCTTGAAAATTTTACGAAAAGTCTCTGAAACATTTCATGTTCCTACGGTTACAGACATTCACGAAGTTGCAGATGCTGAAAAAGCCGCAGCCTATGTAGATGTGTTGCAAATTCCTGCATTTTTAGTGCGTCAAACAGACTTGGTCGTTGCCGCTGCAAGGACTGGCAAAGTGGTCAACCTTAAAAAAGGACAATTCATGAGCCCTAGCGCAATGAAGCATGCTGTTCAAAAAGTGATTGATGCTGGGTCACACAAAGCATGGATCACCGATAGAGGAACTATGTTTGGATATCAAGACATGATTGTAGATTTTAGAGGCATTCCAGAAATGCGAGAATTTGCTCCGACTATCTTAGATGTAACTCACTCGCTCCAACAACCAAATCAAACCGCAGGTGTGACGGGTGGAAGACCAGAGATGATCGAAACAATAGCTCGAGCAGGGATCGTAAACAATGTTGATGGTTTGTTTATTGAAACGCATTTTGACCCTGCAAATGCAAAAAGTGATGGTGCAAACATGTTGCACATTGACAATCTTGAATCTCTTTTAAGCAATTTAGTTGCCATTCGCAAAACGATCAATCAGTTTTAAGGTATATCGTTGACTCTTTTTTGACCATCTCTAGAAATTAGCATTTTTTCTCATGTGAATCTTTTTTTAACTGAAGGTTTTCATAAGAAATTTGTACACTTCTAAAAGAAGACTGAATTAATGCTAAAATTTGTATATTGTGCTAGAATAAAAACCATGCGCAAAAAAACCTATTTACACGACAACTATGACGTAAACTTTATTTTAAAAGGTTTTACAAGCATTCTTGTAGGTATCTATATGATTGTTGGTGTCTACTTAATGCAATCAATTTTGTCTGGATTTTTAATTGAAAACAACCCGTTGGGGATGCTTTCTGCTGAAATCATTGAGCTTCTTTTTGTTGGAATTCTTTTTTTCGTGGTTATGGGTGCATCACTTGCATTGATTTTTGGTGGAAGAAGAGATGCCAAAAAGTTTCAGTATAAATTATGGAATCGCAAAACCAAAAAAATAGCCTTTCAATATTTACTTCTTGTAGCGATGGTCTTTTTCACCCTCATCATATTAATGAATGTAGGTCAAATAGATGCCTTAACCCCCACTTTCTTACTATTATATGCTCTTTTTCTATTTCGCTTAAAAAACAAAAATCGTGCTCAACTCCTTCTTCTTTCTGGGCTAGCACTCTTATTGGCAATTTGTTGTTTTTTCATCCCTAGCTATTGGGCTTCTACCCTTTATGTGCTAGGTATTGGACACATTGCATATGGTGTCATTATACGTTAGTCAATAGCGTTTCTTAATCTCTTTTACGAGATCTTCCAAACCATTCAGTTTTAGTTCATAGACCAAACCCATTTGCTTTCCTAATTTTCCGGCCGGAAACCCCTTGGTTTTATACCAAACAATATAGTGCTCAGGTAAATCAATTAAAAAAGTGCCTTTGTATTTCCCAAAAGGCATTCTCATTTTGGATAAATCAATTAAAAATTGTTGATCTTGTATCATTTATTCTTTTCCGTCTAAATAGGCTTGCAAGTAGGAAAATCGAGGGGTTAATTTTCCGTTTTCAGTCATTTTTGCACGGGCCAAAATTCCGTCTTTGTCCTCATTGAAAAAAGCAGGAATTACATATTTCAAAAAGAGGTCACCAAAACCTTCACTCGCGTCTTTAGGTAATTCACACGGTAAATTATCTACAGCCATCACTACAATAGCGTTTTTAGCTTGAAAGTCGACTTCTTGTCCTGTAGCTGGGTCGTATCCATAGACTGGGTCAACAATGGTAGATGCCCGAATCGTAGAAGCAACTGGACCGTCAATATCACAAGAGATATCTGCTACAAAACGGATATTAAAATTGGGAGTTCTTGCATCCTCTCTGGTAAATAAATATGGAGATCCTTCTCCAAAAAAATGTCCCGCAATAAAATAATCTGTCACTTTTGCAAATCGCATAAAATTTGAGACATATTGTTCTGGATGCTCATAAAAATCTCTATTATTCAATACTCTACCGTCCATCCTCTGATTGTAGTCTAGCACGTCGATCAGACAATACACAGGTTCGTCAAAAGTTTTTGACAAATACGCTGCTACCGATACTTTTTTGATCTGCATAGCATCCAACATTTCTTTGGCTCCACTTGCAACTTTTCCATTTCCTGTGAGTACTATTTTGATGTTTGGAAGCTCAATGCCTTTTAATTGTTGAATGAGTTCTTCTTGTCCCCTTAGTGTTTCTGCTTTTGGCAACTGAAAGGTTTTAAGAGTACGTCCAATAGCTCTAAAACCATTGTACACTCCCACAATCCCTGCATACCTTCCAAAACCAATCAGGCGCATTCCGTTTTCTTTTACAATCACTTCATGATCATACAGTTCAATATTTTTATCCAATACTGCTTGCAATAAGTTTCTATTGTAGGGTTGTTTTTTTATGGTATGACTAAAGAAAAAATATTTTTTATTGGGAAGTAATGCTTCAATAGGGACTTCTTTTACCCCAATAAGCACATCGCAATCAGAGAGGTCTGAAACTACATCAAATCCCTCCTTTCGATAGGCATCGTCGGTAAAAACACGAATGGGTGAAGACTCTACTTTAAGAATGGCTGTAGAATGGATCTTTTTAAATTCAGATAGTTTTTTTGGTGAAAAAACTACTCTTCGATCTGGTGGATTTTTACGTTCTTTTAGAATTCCAAACTTTATCATTTTCAATTTTGTAATGTTTGTTCGAAGATATTGGAATTTATAAAGATAGACAACAAGATTTTGTATACTTTTGTATCAATTTGCATACTTTTGTAGAGTAAATAAACTGGGGACGACTGGTTTTGACAGCAAGGTTTGTTAATTAGTAAGCATATCAAGGACTGAAATCATTCTTGTAAAACTCATTTCACCTTTTTAAACGGCGAAGATAACTACGCTTTAGCTGCTTAATCCGAATCACAGTAGGATTGGCCTCGGCACACTAGGTGTGCAAGCTTTATGTCCACGAAAAGCCTTGGTTTACGGCGTTTCACTTTTGGGCATCGTAAAAGTAAACATAGAAAACTTGATGCTTTGGCAAGTTTTTGAAAATCAAAAAGATACGTTTAAAATGGATTGTTCTTAATCAGTTTTAGACCGACAATCAACTAAGAACTAAATATGTAGAAAGCTATTTGGCTGCTTGTTTGGACCCGAGTTCGATTCTCGGCGTCTCCACAAAATACGAAAACCCACACCTTTTATAGCTGTGGGTTTTGTTTTTTTGAGTGTGTTTCGTCCTGAAATAGCGTTACACTGAATTATTAAAATTCGTAAAGCAAAATAAATTCAAAGCTATCGCCTATCGAAGACATTTCGGATCTTGAATTCACCTCATAAGTCCAACCAAATTGCATGGTCTCTGTAATATCTACTTGCGCTATTCCAGCATAATTACCTCCAGATCTAACGGTAGCACCTACCTCAAACCTATCCATAAAACGAACCATCGTGTTTAGATCTATAGAAGTGGGGGCCCCAATTACATTTCGTGTAAAAATACTTGGTTTTAAATGGATGTCTTGCACCTTATGCAACACAAAATCATACCCAATAGCACTGTATATGTGTAAAAGACCTCTTACCGAAGTTACCCGATTATTTGTGACTTTTGCTCGAACTGTTTTTAGCATTCGTGGAATTCCCAATGAAACATAAAAGGCTCCTTTAGTAATATAGGCTCCAATTCCAATATTTGTGGCAAAATGACTCATCGAATTCAAAGAAGGATCTATATAAGAAGGAGTGTATGTATTCAAACCAGAAGTATCTAAGGAGTAAAAATCTACTCCAGCCTTTATTCCTAAATAAAGATTTGTAAGCGCGTCTAATTGTATTTTATACGAGTAATCAATCCCTACAAATGTACGCTGTTCAATAAACACTTTATCGGTTACAACAGAAAGTCCCAGACCTACATTTCTTCCAACGTAAACCCCATAGCTGAAACTAGAAGAAACTGGAGAAGAAGGAATATTTATCCATTGTCGTCTATGTATGACTGACAATCTTGAAACTCCATCAATACTAACTGCAGCAGGATTAAACAGTGTCATTTGCTGTCTGTATTGAGAGATCAACCCTTCTTGTTGACTCCAAAGATTGACGCTTACAAGCGTCAGCAAACTTATCAAAATAGTTATTTTTTTCATCTGAATGTTTTTCTAAATAGTTACTCACTTTGTAATATAGATCCATCCGTTATAATCAATTACACCATCGCCATCCAAATCCAATTGGTAGTAATAGGATGCAGCCTCAGGTAGTATTTTAGGATGATTACCATTGTAAGTTCCATCCCAGTCATTTTGGTAGGCTTTTTTAAAATACACCCGTTTTCCCCAACGGTTATAAACGCTGAGGTTGTTGTTCGGATGATTTTCAATATTGTAAATAATCCAAGTATCGTTAATTCCATCTTGATTGGGTGTAATCGCTTCCGAAATATTTACAACATCTAAATCACAAACATTTCCTAACCCATTTCTATCCCGATCTTCTTGAAATGGATTGTAAACTAGAGAACAGTTATCATCTGCGTCTAAAACTCCGTCATTATCATCATCATCGTCGCAGAAATCTGCGGATCCGTCTCCGTCAGTATCTAGCGTGTCAATCGTCAACTCATAGGGATTACTTTGGGCACTAGTATTGCCTACAGAATTTGTTGCACTAGCTGAAAAGTTGTATCTCCCATCTGCTAACACTGTATTGGTGTAATCGAATCTAAAGAATCCATTGCGATCTGTATCTGTTCTCCCAATTCCATATCCGTTTAGAAAAAGAGTTACTAATGAGGCGACCTCTGAAGTTCCTTCTACTACCAAGGTGTTATCACCTGTTACTGCTAGATTTGCAGTACAAGTAAAATCAGAAACACGGGTAATTATGGGTACTGCAGGCGGGGTAGTATTATAATAAAACTCAGATACATTACTTGCTATATTTCCGTTTGATCTACAGTCTTTCACCAATCCTGGTGCTAAAAATATTGTTACCAAGCCCTCATTAATGGGAGTGACATCAACTGTATAGGTCGTTGAAGATATTGCGATTAAATTAGAAAGCATTGCATTTATTGCACTGAAATCTGAAAGAGTAAAATCATAAATAGTTTCTGTAAAATCTATTTGCGCAACAACTCTTTTTGAATTGGTTGGACTAGACTCGCTCAAAATAATTGCTACTCCTAGCTCAGTATGATCTATAACTGTAATCGTTTGTTCTGCAGTAGTAATACTTCCACTTAGATCTGTAGCCTTCCAAGTTACAGTAGTTAGCCCAAATGGATATTCAACAGGAGCGTCGTTGGTTAAAGATGCGATACTACAGTTATCTGAAGCTGTTGCTTTTCCAATTGAGATATTAAACACATCACAAACTCCATCTACATTTAAACTAACATCTGATGGTAAGAAAATTGTTGGGCCGATGTTATCTTCTACAGTGACCTTAGCTGTATTTGTAATCATATTTCCGTTAACATCCGATACAGTTAAAACAATCGTATTGGCTCCTATATCATTACAATCAAAAGAGGTTGTATCCAAACTAAAAGTTGTCTTAGCACTAAAAACACCAATATCACAGATGTCTTCTGGAGTAATTGTTACCAGCCCGTTGCTTTCTAACTGAACTACAACATCTTGGGTTTCTACTGTGTTAATCTCAAAATTAATGCCTGTTTTAAAATCAATAAAATAATTAGTTGCTTTAAAATTAGCATTGTCTTTTAGAGTCAATGACCCAATTTTGATATCATAAAGACCAACTTTTTCACCGACAGAGCGAGATAAATTTCCTGAAAATTGAGCATCCTCTCCTTCAATAGATGAAGAGAATACAAAGATTAATAAAGGGTCTTGTTGACTAAAAAATTTTGATTGCTGCTTTGCTGGAGCTACAATTAACCCTTTTGCAATTATGGTAAATTCGGTTGTTGTCACACCACTGTAATTTCCCAATCCTGTAATTGTGATCGTTGCAGTGCCAACATGTATATTATTACTATATTCCAACGAATAATCGATATCTTTTACTAAAGGACTAGAACCATCTGTTAAACTTACTAACGGTGTTTGAGATAAACCTGAATAGGTCTGATCTACTATGGTTGATGTTTTGATACTAGGGGAAGACATATCTATTGTGTCAGTAACATGGTATATAAATGGAAATTCAATGTATTGCTCATCACAATCGTTTGTTATCAAGTGCATTGCAGGAGAGAATGAACCCGCTTCTGTAGGGCTAATTTTGAGTGATATCACTTTTTGTTCTCCTTGTTGAATGGTTAGTGGAAATGTAGCCCCTGAAATAGTTAAGTGTGTTGCACCCGACCCTGAAAAGTTGGCTCCACTAATTCTCAAATCGGTAGGTCCTGAATTGGATATGGTATAATGATAGGTAGTCTCTGATTTTTTAGAAACGATACCACTATCTTTAATTGTTCCCGATACAAAGCTTGAAGATTCAAAAAATACGTCAACCTCAGGAGCTGCCTCATTCGACACTACAATAATATCAGAGGTCGCTATGCAACCAAATGAATCGGAGACTCTTACCTGATAATCTCCAACAGTTGTGGGTTTGTAAAATTGAAAAGTCGCATCAGGAATCTCTGTTCCATTTTTAATCCATTGATAAATTGAAGATTCCGCGGCCATAAGCTCTAAAGATTCGCTACATAAATATGTGATTCCATCTGGAAATACATCAATAACTGGACTAGTAGCAACTGTCACTTGTGTCTCTAGAGAAGTCCCTGAGCACCCTCCTGAATTTATTACTTCTACAGAATAAGAACCACTCTCTGAAGCTGTATACACTCTGTTGGTAGCGTTTACAATTAAAAAATTATTTTTATACCATTGATAACTATCTCCCTCATTAGCCGTTAGTTCAACAGTTTCTCCTACACAAACAGTTGTTTGACTAGCTACTTTAATTGCAGCCTGTTTAATGGTTACAATTGCAGTTGCAGTACTTACATTTCCTGCGTTATCTGTCACTGTAAGCGTAACCGTATTGTCACCAACATCACTGCAAGTAAAAAGGGTTTTAGACAGCTCTAAGCTATCCAATCCACATGCGTCACTGGAACCATTATTTACCATATCTTCGGTAATAATTACAGTACCGTCTGTGCCAAGACCAACAACAATATCTTTGGTGAGTGCATTTGGTGGTGACGTATCAGAAATGATACTCTTATTTCTAAAGATCCTAATAGTACCCGAAAAAGATGTAGATATACCAATATCGGGTACAAGATCTCCGTCAAAATCACCAACTACCAGTCCAGCAATGTCTGCTTCATAAATATCATCAAAATCAATTTTTGCATCAAACTTTAAACCACTAGACACTTCATCACTTTTATTTATGTAGACAGAAAATTTCCCTGAATCAAAAGATCTCGTTATCAAATCAGGATAACCGTCTCCATTAATATCTCCCTGACCGATACGGTAGTTCCCAGCAGGGCTCGGATCATTGTAGACAATATCAAAAGAAATATCCCCAGGGACAGAGTTATTTCGCCACACAGCAATAGAAGTATCTCCAGTATAATTTGGAGATGCAAAATCCATCTTACCATCCTTGTCAAAATCTGACATTACCAATCTGTAAGGATACGATCCAACTCCTGCCTCATTGGGGTTATCAGATCCCCACCTCTCTATCGTCTCAAATTGGGGTGTACTAGATCCAACAGGAGTTATATTTCGTAAAGAGACCCCTTGATTTGAACTACCAACAGCACCAAAAAAATCAGGTTTACCATCTCCATCAATATCGGAACACCGAGCACCAGTAACATTACCTGTTTGAAACCCAGTTTTTCCAACTTGTGTCGTTATTATCCCAAAATTCCCGGGACCTGTAGAGGTATTTAATCCAACCTTTAAATAATTGGAAGACCCAATAATATCTACTTTACCATCCTGATTAATATCTCCAACTGTAATTTGATAGTTAGAAACTTGAGTAAATGGTCTGCGAGGTCCAAAAGTTAAGGCTCCTCCGTATGTAGCTGTCGTATTCGGATATATGTTTTCATTTGTTATAATATCTAAAAAACCGTCACCATCCATATCTGCTATGGCAACTGAATTTGAACTACCTGATAAATCTATGCTGGTAAAACTCAAATTACCCGGAGTACTATTATTGACTAAAATAGTTATACCCTCCCAGCCTTGAGAAATTAGATCTGGTTTGCCATCCAAATTTAGATCCGCATATTTCATATTGTAAGATGGATTCCTGACTGCTTGTTCAAATGGAGAAGAATTTTTGTAAGTATTCTCATCAATCACATTTTCACAAAAAATACCGTTGAATGTTTGTTTTGAATACCCTGTTTGAAAATTGTCAAGGTTCGTTATCGAAATTGTACTATTGGTAGCTCCAACAGGAACTATAACTTTTAATTTCCCGAAAGAAGATTCAATAACTTGTCCATATGTCGCACCAAATAATACTGCGTTTCTTGAAGAATTTTGATTGAAATTAGCTCCAAATACTTCAATCACTCCACCTATAAAAGCTGTTTTGGGGCTAAAATCATTTATAATCGGTCTAGTACTTTGACTATAAATTGAAACAAATATCAATTGAAGCACTATAAAAAAAATCCTAATGAAAGAACTTGTTGAAATGATATTAATTCTCATAATCAAATTTTAATTTAATTTTTTTTGTAGAATTATCTGTTCTCCAATTTAAAGTTGAAACCAACTTTTGTGTTAAATTTGAACAGTTAGAGATCAACATTTCACCAAACTTATAGTTCTTGTTTGGGAAATTAAAAACTTCAGATTTTCCATTTTCATCACTTATTGTAATTTGAAAGCTAGTCACGATATCTTTTCGCGCTCTAGACTCATTAAATGTTCCTATTCTGAGACTAGGAATACCGTCACAATTGACCACACTGACAAAGACGTCAAGATGCAAAGGGTGTTCAAAGGATATTGCTGGATATAAAATATCATCGTTTTGACTGAAAGTAGTTGATGAATTTGTTTGTTCTTGAGAAGAAATTCTGACTATTATTAAAATAAGGCAGACGAAAAATAAATAATTGTTTTTCATGATTTAGAATATTAGAAATTGGGTTGGGGAACTATTTTATGCGCTTCTTCCAAACAAGAATAAGATCTATATTTAAATGACAAAATGGGTCGTATGCTCATTCGGTTTTCCGAAAGAGTTCTGTTTTAAAAAAATTGATGTGCAATTAAAATCTCAGTCAAGAATAGACTGAAAAGAAGATGTAATGAAAGTACAGAAATAAATATGTACATGTGTTGTAAGTTAGGGGCACTTTAAATATACAATAAATATCATAAAAATAAAAGTTCATTTACGAAATAAAATATCGATATTATTTTCATATTTGAGAATTCCGTTTTTTAAAACACACATTTAAAGCATACTGTAGAAATATATCCTTCTTATATTTTTAATTAAAAACCTGTAAATTCAAATAAAAAAATACGTCCCTAAAAATAAATTTATAGGATTAAATTCTTTAAATATCAAATACATGATTAATTTAATAACCTATCTTTAAATACTTAGAAAGGATTAAAAACGGGTTTTTATGAACAAAGTCTCAAGAGAACCTCCTTTTAACACTGAGCCCCACAACTAGATGTTGTGGGGCTCTGTGTTTTTTTTCAGAAATTATCCTCCGTTTCCTAAAAGAAAGGAACACATTTATATCGATTCAATTCTCTGATATTGATATTAAAATCATAGGAAATTGAAAATTCATGGATACCACCAGAATTCAGTAGTTCTGAAGTATTTAGATCATACGAATATCCAAATCGATAGCCCTGCCACTGAACTCCTACAAAGGTACTGAGAGAACTCAATGGGGTGGTTTTATCTGTGTTCTTGGACGGCGTGGTTACCGACGTTAAACCCAAAGATATTTTGTCATCAAAAACATATTGCACTCCCGCATCAAAACGACTGTTAACCCCTTGTTTCATATAGTTTGACAGGAGGTAGATCTTGCTTTTGTCGGCCAACCATGTTCTCACATTGTCTAATACAGGTAGGTAATATTTTCCATGGGCTGAAAAGAAAATATCTAGCGGAACATTTCCAGCTTCAGTCAATGAAATATTCGGTTTATTAAGATGCCGTATCGTAAGTCCAAACCACGACTCTTCGTTATTAAAAAGAAGGGAAGAACTAATGTCAATAAAAGATCTTTGAGCTTTTAACACTGCAGGATCGATAGAACCTGTATTCATCCATGGACTTCCTAAGTTGATTTGATCTTCTAAAAGCAAATTTTGAAAACCATAGTTTTTCATCCCAAATCCGGCTGAAATACTAGGTCTAAAAAACCATGTTTCACTGATTTCAAAAGCCATTGCAAAATTCAGATTGGCCTGATTAAAAGTATAGCTTGAACCGCTTTCCTTTTGATTCAATAGACTAATCCCAATTCCAGACTTAAAGCCTTCAAACCAAGTGTCTGCAAATGCAAAATTTGAGGATACTTTTAAAGCACTACTTCTCCATTGAGATCTAAAAACAGCACCCGTCTTGGTTCCTCTAGTTGCTCCCGTAAACGAAGTATTCAACGTTTCTGGTACTAAGAAATTTTGTGCAAAAATAACATCCTGTGCATAACTAAATACAGAAGTAAAAAACAGTAAAAAGAGTAAGTATTTTTTCATCTTATTTAATTAAAGTTATTGATTTGTTTTGCACAATTTCTTTCCCATTGAAGGTAAATCCTTTTACATACATGATGTAATTTCCATTTTCTGCAGGGACATTTCGAATCAATCCGTTCCACCCTTCTAAGCTCGTTCCTTCTTCAAAATATACTAAGGATCCCCAAGTATCATAAATTGACATCTGCACATTCTCCATACACGAAAACAAGGGCCTTATGGTATCATTGATTCCATCTTGATTGGGTGTAAAAGCGTTTGGAAGCACCAGTTCATAGCCTTTGGTTATTTCAATGCGTTCGGTATAGGTTTCTGTACAGCACTCGGAAGGATATTCTACAGTAAGTGAAACTTCATACGACCCTGCTGTTGCATACAAATGTGTTGGATTCATATCTCCAACCAACACGGGAGAGCCATCCCCAAAGTCCCAGTAAAAATCGACAACATCTCCTGTAGATTCATTACTGAATGTAACCAGTTCATTATTACTCACCAAATCACAAAAACTATTGTTTGGTGAGGTATAGCTAAATGCAGCATCACCAAGTACTGGCAAATCAACAATCACTTCCACCTCAATCGGAGGACATCCATTGGCTAAACTTTCTTGATCGTGGATGAATGCAATATAAGTTCCAGATTCGGTGGTTTCCATACACTGTGGATTGATGGGATCACACCAATCTCCACCCGACCAAGAAAACTCATAGGGAGGAGTTCCTCCAGTAACAAACACATAATTGGTTTGAGTCATGGTATTGGTCTCACACGCAGCCGTAACGGTAGTAGTAATGTGCGCATCGATTGCAGGTGGTCTGGTGATGACCACATCGGTACTATTGACATTGGTAGAACAATTATTGATATCATCCACATCAACGGTATAGGTTCCTTCAGATAAATTTTCTAAACACCAAACCCCTCCTCCCAAAGAGATCCATCCTACTCCTATGGGAGACGGATTGGTTCCTCCTGAGATGGTAATACAGATCGACCCATTGGAATAACTCCAATCTGGAGAACAGGTGGGATTTTCTACACTGTCAATCGTATATAGTAATTCATCAGGTTCGTCTACAAATATATTATTAGAATACACACAGCCATTGGCATCGGTAACCGTGAAAATAAAATCACCTGAAGTTGGATTGAAAATTCCAGTTCCAGCATAAGGAGGTGTTCCTCCACTTGCGGTAACCGTTACTTCGCTCGCATCACCAAAACACAATATAGGACTTGTAATACTAGCCGAAGCTGTTAATTCGGTAGGCTCACCGACTGTAATCGTTTCGGTTGTTTGACATCCGTTGGCGTCTGTAACAACAATTGAATGAATTCCTGCTGGGAGGGTATAATTTCCAGTACCTGCATAGGGTGGTGTTCCACCTGAAGCGGCAACATTATAGGTTACAGTATCTCCAAAACATAGTGCTGGTCCAGAAACTAATGCATGTGATGAACTCATTGGTGTAGGTTCTTCCAACGTATACTCGAATGTAATGCTAGCTGGACAATTATTGTCTGTTAAACTTAGTGTATACACTCCAGCTTGAAGATTCTTAAATTCAAGAAGATTTGGAGTACTCGTATCGCTATCTAACACGCCTCCTGGACTAAGAGAATAGGAGAAGTTTCCTGAACCACCTAAAACCGAAACCTCAATAAATCCATCGTTACCGCCCATACAACTCACTTCATATCCATTGTAATCTGAAAAGGTTTCACTAACCAAAATTGGGCTAGCTGTCTGTTCAACTGTATAAATTGGTGAGGTAAATTCACAGCCATTGGTGTCGATTACCTTTAGCACATAATTTCCTTCACAGGCATTGTTTAATTCGCTATCTCCTGTTTCCACGATGGTATCAAAATTTCCTGATTCTGCAACAGACTCTGTATACCATTCTAATAAGGTATAGGGCTCTGTTCCACCTTGAGGTGAAACTTCTATAGCACCATCGCAATTCGGTGAAATATTATTACAGGACAAATCAACTAAAGAAATAAGATCAAAGGTTACCGGAAGCGGAGGCACCACCACATAATCAAAAAGATAGGTACATCCTAAAGAATCTGTTATTGCAACTGAATACTCTCCCGGACAAAGATTGTATTGATCTTGAAGTGTTGGATCTGAAAGCGAACCAATTCCATCGCCAATATAAGTCCAATTATAAGTAAGTGGCCCAATCCCTACTGGATTTAAGACAATACTTCCACCACAGAGAGGACTGTAGCTACAACTGATATTGGTAATGGTTGCATTATCGTCTATACCTGGATTCACTGTAACTGTAATCCGAAAGGGATCTCCAACGCATTGTGGCAATCCAGGATTGGATGGCTTGTAATAGGTAGGAGTGACATCATAAATGAGAGTCTGAATTTCCGTACTGTTATTAGACAGTATTCCTGAATCTATAAATGGCTGATCAGTGCCGTCACTGAACCCAGAAATCTGGCCTCCACTCAAATCTGTTACCGCCCAAGAATACAAGGTGAGATCGGGAACAATGGTACTTGCATCTGGGAAAATACCATTTTCTGGAGCAAACAAAAATGAGTCTCCATCACATACCGTCTCAAAATGGTCCAGTACAGAGGGAACCGGTTCTATCCAAATTACCGCATTGAAAACTGGTCCTTCACAGGTCCCATTAGATGGTGTGATTAAGTATTCAATATTTTGTGGAATATTGGTTAAATTCACTAACCGTTGTGAAATTAAATTCACTGGTACCGTAGCATCACTCCAACCTACCAAATTGTTGTTTGGAACAACCACCCATGTGTAGCTTGTGTTTTCAGGAACTATAACCGTAGCATCTGGAACTGCATTTACGGGTTCGATGACAAAAGGATCATCGCTACACCTTGTATCTGTTAATCCCGAATCATAAGGAATGAAAGGAGTTGGCTTTACGATAATTTCTAATTCAAAAGTACTTGAACAATTCCCTGCAGCAACAGCAGTCACTGTATAGATTACCGACTGATTGGTATTACTCGTATTGATTAGGCTGGTTTGTTCAAATTGAATTTCACTAACACCATCAGATGCCCCTGAAATCGATGAATTATCTCCAAAAGTCCAACTATAAGTCGTTCCTACTGGAATGATGGTTGTTGGTGGATTGTCTGTAGGTAAAAAAGAAAAAGACTCACCACTACATATTTCAACTTGTTGATCTGGTATTTGAGGTGCTGGTGCTACAGAAATAAGCACTTCAAAAGTAGTTCCCAAACACTCTACATCTGTTCCTGAAATAGGAGTCACTTGATAAGTTACTGTTTGAACGGTACTACTGGTATTGGTCAATGCCTGAGAAATCACAGTTCCAGAGCCACTTGATGCATCTGGAATTTCAGTATTTGAATCCAAGACAATCCAAGTATATGTGGTGCTTAATGGAACAATATCTCCATCAACATTATTGATGGGCTCCACAATAAAGGTATCCGTAGAACACATATCTGCAGACTTGTTTTGTATTAGTGGCTTAGGATTTACCGTAATGCTAAAGGTTTCTGCTGATCCTTCACACGATACCCCGCCACTACTGTAAGTTGGTATAACCGTTACAGTTGAAACTATTGGAACATTGGTTGAATTCTCTGCGATAAATAAAGGGAAATCACCAGTACCTGTTTGCGGACTAAGACCAATCGCTGTATCCATAGACCAACTATAGGTCGTAGTTCCACCAGTATTCAGAGTACTAAAAACTACCGCCTGAGTAGCCTCATTCTCACAGACAACCTGAGGAGAAATTGCATCTACTTGACCAGATGGATTGACGGTGACGCGAAGCGTAAAAACTTCTCCTTCACAACCCGAAACTGAAACTGGCACAGCCGTATAAACAACATCAACAGGTGCATTGGTTGTATTGGTAAAGGCATCGTCTGCCAAATCACTTGCCAACAAATCATTGGCAATACTTGCATCTCCCGCTGAAACGGTCAATCCATTTAGATTTAGTGCAATGACATTATAAGTATCTGCTGCAACAGTGCTACTTGCGTTAAAGTTGATTCCGAAAGCTTCATCACTACATACCGTGAAAAATTGATCACTGACCACAGGCTCTGGAGCGATGGTAACAGTAATGGTAAAAGGGCTTCCCTCACAACCATTCTCAGAAGTTGGAAGTACCGTATATGCAACCGTACCTGAACTTGCACTAGTATTGCTAATGGTTCCTGTGATGTTTCCTATTCCTGAATCACCTTGTGAGACTCCGCTAACCGTTCCTGTGATTTGGCTTACTGTCCATGTAAAACTACTGGCAATGGAGTTTCCTCCAGTTGTAATATTCGCTTGTGGATCAAAATCAAAGGCAACATCTGAACAAACCGTTTCTACTGAAGCAACACCTACAGGCTCGGGATTTACAGTAACTGTTACCGTAAAAGCATCTCCCTCACAACCATTGTTACCAACAGGGACAAAAGTGTAAATAACATCAACAGCGCTTGAGGTGGTATTGCTCCAAGTATCACTACTGATGGCAGTATTGGCATATCCTGTTTGAACTGTACTGTTTCCTGAACCTGGAAGCAATCCATTCTCTTCAATGTTGGTCAGATTGTAACTGGAAACAGGAAGGTTCTCAGAACCATTTAGGGTGTAATTTAGCAATTCATCACTACACACCTCAATGCTTTGAGCAGCAACAACAGGTGCTGGATTGACGGTCACTGTAACCGTAAAAGAATTTCCTGCTGTTCCGTCAGTACTCACAGGAACAACTGTATAGATCACATCAACTGGTGCATCGGTTGTATTGGTAAAGGCATCGTCTGCCAAATCACTTGCCAACAAATCATTGGCAATCGCTGCATCTCCCGCTGAAACGGTCAATCCATTTAGATTTAGTGCAATGACATTATAGGTATCTGCTGCAACAGTGCTACTTGCGTTAAAGTTGATTCCGAAAGCTTCATCACTACATACCGTGAAAAATTGATCACTGACCACAGGCTCTGGAGCGATGGTAACAGTAATGGTAAAAGGGCTTCCCTCACAGCTATTGGCTGTAGAAACAGGGAGTACCGTATATGCAACCGTACCTGAACTTGCACTAGTATTGCTAATGGTTCCTGTGATGTTTCCTATTCCTGAATCACCTTGTGAGACTCCGCTAACCGTTCCTATGATTTGGCTTACTGTCCATGTAAAAGTACTAGCAATGGAGTTTCCTCCAGTTGTAATATTCGCCTGTGGATCAAAATCAAAGGCAACATCTGAAGAGACTGTTTCTACTGAAGCAACACCTACAGGCTCGGGATTTACAGTAACTGTTACCGTAAAAGCATCTCCCTCACAACCATTGTTACCAACAGGGACAAAAGTGTAAATAACATCAACAGCGCTTGAGGTGGTATTGCTCCAAGTATCACTACTGATGGCAGTATTGGCATATCCTGTTTGAACTGTACTGTTTCCTGAACCTGGAAGCAATCCATTCTCTTCAATGTTCGTCAGATTGTAACTGGAAACAGGAAGGTTCTCAGAACCATTTAGGGTGTAATTTAGCAATTCATCACTACACACCTCAATGCTTTGAGCAGCAACAACAGGTGCTGGATTGACGGTCACTGTAACCGTAAAAGAATTTCCTGCTGTTCCGTCAGTACTCACAGGAACAACTGTATAGATCACATCAACTGGTGCATCGGTTGTATTGGTAAAGGCATCGTCTGCCAAATCACTTGCCAACAAATCATTGGCAATCGCTGCATCTCCCGCTGAAACGGTCAATCCATTTAGATTTAGTGCAATGACATTATAGGTATCTGCTGCAACAGTGCTACTTGCGTTAAAGTTGATTCCGAAAGCTTCATCACTACATACCGTGAAAAATTGATCACTGACCACAGGCTCTGGAGCGATGGTAACAGTAATGGTAAAAGGGCTTCCCTCACAGCTATTGACTGTAGAAACAGGGAGTACCGTATATGCAACCGTACCTGAACTTGCACTAGTATTGCTAATGGTTCCTGTGATGTTTCCTATTCCTGAATCACCTTGTGAGACTCCACTAACCGTTCCTGTGATTTGGCTTACTGTCCATGTAAAAGTACTGGCAATGGAGTTCCCTCCAGTTGTAATATTCGCCTGTGGATCAAAATCAAAGGCAACATCTGAAGAGACTGTTTCTACTGAAGCAACACCTACAGGCTCGGGATTTACAGTAACTGTTACCGTAAAAGCATCTCCCTCACAACCATTGTTACCAACAGGGACAAAAGTGTAAATAACATCAACAGCGCTTGAGATGGTATTGCTCCAAGTATCACTACTGATGGCAGTATTGGCATATCCTGTTTGAACTGTACTGTTTCCTGAACCTGGAAGCAATCCATTCTCTTCAATGTTCGTCAGATTGTAACTGGAAACAGGAAGGTTCTCAGAACCATTTAGGGTGTAATTTAGCAATTCATCACTACACACCTCAATGCTTTGAGCAGCAACAACAGGTGCTGGATTGACGGTCACTGTAACCGTAAAAGAATTTCCTGCTGTTCCGTCAGTACTCACAGGAACAACTGTATAGATCACATCAACTGGTGCATCGGTTGTATTGGTAAAGGCATCGTCTGCCAAATCACTTGCCAACAAATCATTGGCAATACTTGCATCTCCCGCTGAAACGGTCAATCCATTTAGATTTAGTGCAATGACATTATAGGTATCTGCTGCAACAGTGCTACTTGCGTTAAAGTTGATTCCAAAAGCTTCATCACTACATACCGTGAAAAATTGATCACTGACCACAGGCTCTGGAGCGATGGTAACAGTAATGGTAAAAGGGCTTCCCTCACAGCTATTGGCTGTAGAAACAGGGAGTACCGTATATGCAACCGTACCTGAACTTGCACTAGTATTGCTAATGGTTCCTGTGATGTTTCCTATTCCTGAATCACCTTGTGAGACTCCGCTAACCGTTCCTGTGATTTGGCTTACTGTCCATGTAAAAGTACTAGCAATGGAGTTTCCTCCAGTTGTAATATTCGCCTGTGGATCAAAATCAAAGGCAACATCTGAAGAGACTGTTTCTACTGAAGCAACACCTACAGGCTCGGGATTTACAGTAACTGTTACCGTAAAAGCATCTCCCTCACAACCATTGTTACCAACAGGGACAAAGGTATAAATAACATCAACAGCGCTTGAGGTGGTATTGCTCCAAGTATCACTACTGATGGCAGTATTGGCATATCCTGTTTGAACTGTACTGTTTCCTGAACCTGGAAGCAATCCATTCTCTTCAATGTTCGTCAGATTGTAACTGGAAACAGGAAGGTTCTCAGAATCATTTAGGGTGTAATTTAGCAATTCGTCACTACACACCTCAATGCTTTGAGCAGCAACAACAGGTGCTGGATTGACGGTCACTGTAACCGTAAAAGAATTTCCTGCTGTTCCGTCAGTACTCACAGGAACAACTGTATAGATCACATCAACTGGTGCATCGGTTGTATTGGTAAAGGCATCGTCTGCCAAATCACTTGCCAACAAATCATTGGCAATCGCTGCATCTCCCGCTGAAACGGTCAATCCATTTAGATTTAGTGCAATGACATTATAGGTATCTGCTGCAACAGTGCTACTTGCGTTAAAGTTGATTCCGAAAGCTTCATCACTACATACCGTGAAAAATTGATCACTGACCACAGGCTCTGGAGCGATGGTAACAGTAATGGTAAAAGGGCTTCCCTCACAACCATTCTCAGAAGTTGGAAGTACCGTATATGCAACCGTACCTGAACTTGCACTGGTATTGCTAATGGTTCCTGTGATGTTTCCTATTCCTGAATCACCTTGTGAGACTCCACTAACCGTTCCTGTGATTTGGCTTACTGTCCATGTAAAAGTACTGGCAATGGAGTTCCCTCCAGTTGTAATATTCGCCTGTGGATCAAAATCAAAGGCAACATCTGAAGAGACTGTTTCTACTGAAGCAACACCTACAGGCTCGGGATTTACAGTAACTGTTACCGTAAAAGCATCTCCCTCACAACCATTGTTACCAACAGGGACAAAGGTATAAATAACATCAACAGCGCTTGAGGTGGTATTGCTCCAAGTATCACTACTGATGGCAGTATTGGCATATCCTGTTTGAACTGTACTATTTCCTGAACCTGGAAGCAATCCATTCTCTTCAATGTTCGTCAGATTGTAACTGGAAACAGGAAGGTTCTCAGAATCATTTAGGGTGTAATTTAGCAATTCGTCACTACACACCTCAATGCTTTGAGCAGCAACAACAGGTGCTGGATCTATAATAACATAAAAGGTGAAAGAATCACCTTCACAGCCCGCTCCTGACACTGGAACGACCGTGTAAACAACAATTACAGAATTACTAGTGGTATTGGTAAAAGCATCGTCTGCTAAATCACTTGCCAATAGCCCATTACCAACACCTGCTCCTCCGCCAGATACCGTCAATCCTTTTAAATTTAGTGCAGTGACATTATAGGTGTCTGCTGCAACAGTGTTACTTGCGTTAAAGTTGATTCCCAAAGCTTCGTCACTACATGCTGCATATATTTGAGTGTTAACCTCTGGTTCTGGATTTACCGTCATGGTTACCGTAAATGGGTCTCCAAGACATCCATTCGGGGCAGTAGGGATTACTGTATATTCAACCGCACCTGAACTTGCACTGGTATTGCTAATGGTTCCTGTAACATTTCCCGTTCCTGAATCACCTTCTGAAACTCCACTAACCGTTCCTGTGATTTGAGTAACATTCCAAGTATAGCTTGTGCCTGATGGAACAATATCACCACCAGCGGTACAACTGTTTAGAGGGATGATGGTATATTCTTCCCCAGAGCAGACCGCTTCAGGTGCCTTATCCTCTATTTGAGGAGTAGGATCTACGGTAAAAACAAAATCAACTGGGTTCCCTGGGCAGCCATCGACCGTAGGAACTACCTGAATTGTGATAGTGCCAGTTTCATTACAGTTATTGACTAAGGTCATGACTGGAAGTGAATTCGTTGTTTGTTGTCCAATTGGAAATCCCGAAATCGGATCTGATGTAGTCGCTTCCCAAACGTAGGTCGTGTTCGCAATATCAGAGGTAAGTACAACTTCTTCAGTTGCATCTCCAGAACAAATTTGTTGGGTCAGATTCGAATTGGTATTGGAAACGGTTGGAGCTTTTTTTAGGGTAAATTCAAAATCATCGGAGTCTCCTCCTCCACAATTTCCAAAAGCAGCAACTTTAATGATATAAACTCCAAATTCTGTAACGCTTATTTGAGGAAATTCTGTAGTTGCTGATGTTCCATTTACAAAACTAAAATTACTTGCCACCGTAACACCATCACTTTCAAAAACTTCCCATAAATAGTTTACTGGTATATATGGCGATTCGCTATAGGTTGGAGCGATTGATGCATCTGAAAAATCTAGGATATATCCCGCTGGTGCTTCCTAGCAAATCTGTTGTGTATCAGGAGAAAATGATACCGTTGGATCTGAGATAATGAGAATTTCTTTGGTCTCGATAACAGTTTCACATGTATTTTCGAGCTGTAAAGAAACGTTGTAGCTACCAGGTTGGGTAAATTCAATACTTACATTTGTTTGATTTTCTGCATTGATCGTATCTCCAGTATCTGCATCTACGATTGTAAAACCAGTAGATGTTGCAGGAGTACCTGCTACAGGTGCTACGCTCCATGTATAAGTAGGGTCTCCACAAGATGATGGATCAATCCCCACCGTATTGGATGTATTATTGAAAGCAATGGTTACTGGAGCACAAAGAGTTGTTGACGGATTATAAGTAAAGTCAGGCGCTGGTGTTGGTTCTACAATAATTGTTTTTTCAATCATTGAAAATTCATTACACCCAGAAGTTGTATTGGTTGTTAACCTTAGGGTGTAACATCCCGGAACAGTAGTAAAGTTACTCGGAACAGTAAGTACTGATTGACCAGAATCTGGATTTATAGTAATCCAGCCTTCATAAGCACTCCCGGGGGTATTACTCAAAACTTCTTCATAGTCGGAATAATACGGAGGAAAAAACTCCCATTTAGAAACATAATCAGTACTACATGTGCCTGAAAGTCCGTATTGTGGCAATGTTGAAGTTTCAATCGCAACGATTTCTGAATTGGCACAAACTTTATCTGGTTTTGTAAAATCTGATATTGGAGATGAGTTTACATTCACCCATTTTGTTGTTCCACTCCCATTCAATAGAGGAGTATCACAATTGTAAACTTCGTTGTCAAAAAGATATTTGTTAAATAGGTTAAAATCTACTTGAAAGTAAAAATTACCATCTTCTGAACTTGGATTTACGACTTGTTCTTCAGCATCGCAGGTAACCTTGGTAAAGACATGAACGATCTCACTACAGTTCATTATTTGATTGTGAGTTAGTTCTATTAGTGGAGATCCATCTCCAAAATTGAAATTGTATTTTGAACCTGGATAGTTGTATTTGATTGCATTCGTATCTATAGTAAAGACCACATCAGAATCTAAACAAACTCGGTCACTAGACAAATTTCCTAGAGATGTATTCCCCGTATTTACCATGAATACGACCCCATAAGTCATGGATATTCCATCAACAGTCTTTGTATACTCAATCAAATAGGTTCCAACACTGATACTATCAGGAACCGAAATTTGAGCTCCAATGGATAAAACAGTTCCTGTATCTATTTGATAATCTATTACTGGGGTTGCTGGATTATCTACTAATTTATAAAGTGTAGCCTTGTTATTTGCAGGAGAAATATTGTCAAAAATTATAGAAAAACCGGTTCCAGTTTGATAGTCACTGGCTGAGTTTAGGATACCGATATGATAATTATTACTATCATAGTCTAAACATTTTGAAAAATCCTGTAAAGACAAAAACCCTCCAGAGGAACCGGATGGCAACGATAAGATTGAATTTGTGATTGTATCTGTGGAAATCGTAAATTCATTTGTAGAAATCTCCACCTGAATATCTTCAGGATTATTAAGAGATAATGCTGTAATTTTTAAGGTATAATTTCCAGGACTTGTATCTGCAGGAATCACTCCATTTAGAATAGGGATATAAAACTCATCTTTAGTACTTAGGAGGGTTTCTGTACTCGTCGATGAGTTTACCAGAAACAATTTGAATTGATTGTCTATTTCATAGACACCTACTGGATTGATAAACACCGTAATATTTGAACCAGGTCCATACGTTAAATCATCTTGAAACTTGAGGATCTCAATTGACTTGGGAGTATCGATACAATTTTGTAGGGTTGTTTGTTGTGAAAAACTTAAAAAGGAAATGGTGACTGCAAAAATAAAAAGCAGCGCTTTTTTCGCAATTGAAGATGGGGAATCTTTCATAATTTATGTGTTGTCTACTGAAATAGTACTATTCTAAAGCATTTTTTCTGTATTTAAAAATATTTTTTTCTCATGATTTAAAAAAAAAGACTGTAATTTAAAAAAAATAAAGATACCAATAATCCCAAAGTTGGTGTGAAAAATTTGATTTAATTATTTTGTAAAAAAGTCAAAATCGTTTTAAATTATATCATTAAAATTGAATTCAAAACTAAATTAATAAAAAAAATAATAAAATAACACAAAAACAACATTTACATAAATTTAGTTTTCATAACTGAACAAATTTGAAAAGATTATATTAAATACTAATAAAAAAAACCATCAAAAGCGAACTCTTGATGGTTTAATTCTAATGATCATATTTGCCTATTATTTCCTCTTTTATGATCGAAATAACGCAAAAAAAAAATAACACACCAACTATCTTGGTGCATAGTTTGTGACGGCGGTTTTTAAAACTTCTGCTCGGTCAAAAGACATGGTTTTTGTTTTAAAATTGGCATACAACTCCATTTGATCGGTATAGTGGGGACTCTCTGGTCTTCGGCTATTCCCGTATGAAATCACTGATTCGTAATAGGTTTTGGTAGGTGTAAATCGTACCAACCCGATATAGGATTCACCGTGTGTTATTTTTAAACGTCCGTCTCCATAAGGTTCTCCTCGCATGGCAGTGACTACATCTGGCATTCCAAAAATAGGGAGCTCTTTGGATCCTCTCACCAACTTTTGAAAATCGCCTAACTGAACACGTTCTTTGTGAAAATGCCTATTTATATATTTTTTTGTCTTTTTCAAGGCTTTGTATAATGCCTCCTCTGTAAAAATACGATCGGCTCCCAACGCATCATAAAATGGTTGCAACTGATAATACAATACAGCATAAGCTCCAGCTCCAAAAGATGCTGGGTCAGTAATTCTATCCCAATTCTGAATCTCTTCCAACAAAATTCGAACGTCTGGATAGTCTTCGCTTTTCATCGCAAACAAGGGGTTTATATCCATAAAATTATAATGAAAAGGAATGGGAAATTGGTGATCGTATTTGATGCTTTTAAAACGTTTATAATTAATCAACTCTTCTTCTTGAAGTAACTTCAATAAGCGTGTAGAACGATTGTTGTCGTAGGTTTCAAAATTCATATCCTTAGAAAAATTTTCCGCTTTCGGATTGTCTGCCGCACCTGATGATTTAAACGGACTATGGTTGGCATTGTACACAAAGCCCGAAGTCGGACTCACCACCTGTGGCAAATCTTGTATGTCATAATAGGTATCCCACAAGGTCTTGCGCGTATTCCCCGGAACCACATCAGTCCAATCATACCCCGATGCTCTAATTGGAATTTTACCATTTGAAATATAAAAAATTGTATCGTTTTTATCTGCATAGCCAATATTATAGCCCGGGAGAGCTTTCATTTCTAGAGCTGAATAAAACTCGGTAAAGTTCGTTGCCTTATTCATATGCCACCATTGCTCAAGGGCATTGATATTGGTTATACTAGGAGTTCTTACTGAATACACACCCGTTTTGTTTTTTAGAGTAGGACCATAGATACTCTTATAAAACTTTTTACGAATCGGAATGTTGATTCCCAAAAATTTAACACTGAGCTTGGCTTTGTATTTCTCTAGTAGATATTCTACCCCATCAACGAGGTATACATCATCTTTGGTCGGATGCATTTCCAGTGCAAAAACGTCTGCTTTGTCGGGATAATTCACTGTATGTGTCCAACCTAAAAACTCGTTTGCTCCAGTAAGTAAACACGGAGATCCTGGAAAAGTAGCCCCAATCATGTTGGTTCCTTCTTTGCTTACCAAATGGGCTTCGTACCAAGAGGTTGGCCCTTCCAAGGGTTGATGTGTATTGATCGCTAAAAAAGTTTCTTCAGACTGGGTTCTACTTCTACTGATTGCCATTAAATTGGAACCCTTAGTGTCTTGTTCAATCTCATAAGGCCATGATAACTTGTTATCGACAATGCCTTTGACCAGCTTATCTGCACCATTTGAAATAAACAGTTGCAATTGTGTATAATGGAGTAATTTTTTAGGCGTGATTGGAAACAATTCTTTTTTAAGAATTTCATTAGGGTGTTTTTCGGCAAATGCGTTCAACCCCTCGGTAAACCCTTCAAGAAGCTTTATAAAATCTTTATCTAGGGTATGATACTGTTCGTCAACCGTTTTTTCAGCTTCAATCAGCTGCACCAAAAAATCGGCACCCGCTCCTTTTAAACCGATGAGTTTTCCAAGAAGTCCATTTCCTGCCAAATAGGCTTTTTGTAGGAGTTCAAAATGATCTTCTGCTTGTGCCCAAGCAAAACCATAAGCAACTTCTGAATCTGTAGCAGCATAAATATGAGGAACTCCATAGGCATCTCTTACAATTTCAATATTGTCTGGATTTATCTGAGCAAAATTCTTAAAAGAAATACATAAAAGGAATAGCAGTAGTACAATTTTTTTCATTTGGAGATGTTTTTCTCAAAAATACAACTTTTTGTATTTAAGGATGATGAAAGAAATTTCGAACTTAAAATGAAGAGTAATCGAATTTAAAAAATGGAAGTAAGTTTCCTAATCCAAAACTTTAAAATAGATATCCCAAAGAAAAAGGGTCTGAAAAAAAAGTGAGCATGTTTAATTTTCAATTGATACTCTTCTTTATATAATTGATAATTATATCTTTTGGAAAGACCATTCAATTCACAATTCGCTATGAGAAGTGGAATTTTTTTTGCCCTAGTAGAGCTGATAAAAAGAGACAAATTCAGCTCATAATCTCCTAAAACTTTCAACGTAGGATCAAAGGCTTTCCGATTGAAAATTTCGCGTTTATAAAATACTGACTGATGGTGTACTGTATTCTTAAACCAAAGAAGGAAACTCCAATTGGAACTAAAAATAGGTTTTTTTGGAACTTCTGAATCATAAGCAATATTTCCAAGTAAGACCTGAATCTCAGGTTCAATTTTATTGTTAAAAATTTCCTCAAGAACAGTAGGACTCTCAAAAACATCTCCTGCTCCAATAAAATAAAGCCATTTTCCATGAGACATTGCGACCCCTTTATTCATTGCTTCATAGATTCCAGAATCGTTCTCAGAAATTGCATAAAAGGGCGCTTTCAATTGCGCAAGATAAGTTTGTGTTTCTGCTGAAGACATACCATCAACAATCCACACCTCAAAGTTTTTAAAAGTCTGTTTTTCAATACTCGATACAGTTTTTCGCAACCCTTCAGGGTTGTTTAAAACTGGAATTACGATGGAGACAGTAGGTTTGATTGGTTTAATTTTTAAAATAGTAATCTAGTTTTTTTACTTCTTCTTCCCAACATAAAATCTCTTTCGCCTTTCGCTGATTTTCTTTTATCTCGGAAATTAAATCTGAATTTTTTAAAATTGTATTGATGGTTGCAGCAATTTTTTTGGGTGAATAATCTTCTACAATCAATCCAACTTTGTAAGTATTAATAATCTTTGCGATTTCAACCAAATTTCCAGCTATTATTGGTAATTCTGCATGAATATAATCGAATAATTTATTGGGTAGCGAAAACTCAAAACTCATCCCTAATGGTTCCTCTAACACCATTCCTAAGGTTGCTATTTTGGTATAATTGGCTAACTTCTCTCTAGAAATTCTTCCTAAAAAATGTACGCGATGGTTCATTTTTTCTAACGCAACAAAATCTTTTATTTCCTGTTCTACTTTTCCGTAACCAATAATCACCAAATCTAAATTCTCTATAAATTTTAAGGCTTTAATCATTGGCTTCAATCCTCTTCCTAGGTTTAAAACTCCTTGATACAAAATCGTTTTCCGATCGGTTGGAAAAGCCACTTCTTCAACAATAACTGTATCTTTTTTAAACGGAACATTACGAATGACACCCATTGAATTCTCATATTTATGGTGGTAAAAATGAGAAATTGAATCGCTAACTGTATAAGATTTTTTAATTCTAGGTAAAAAATAATCTTCCATCTTTCGCCAAAATCCTTGTACAAATTTTCTGCCTTGCAATTCTGGTCCTTCTGAAAAAAGCTCGTGACTGTCATAGACTAAATCAATATTTTTCAACTTACTGACCCAAAAACAGGCAGGCAATGTATCTAAATCGTTGGCAAGAATACAATCAAATTTTTTAAAGAATAAAAAGAAGAATAAACGCACATTGTATTCTGCATAAAACAGAAAATTGTGATTGAAAAGGTGTTTTTTTCGATGAATATGATAACTTCTAGAAACGTCTATTGTATTAGGTAAAACTCTTCCGTACACAGTAACCGAAAAATTCTTTTCCTGCAAATAAGTTGCAATTTTATGAACTCTATAGTCTGTAGAAATATCATTGGTTACCGCAACAAAAATTTGCTTTTCATTCGTCAAATTAAATTGAATTTAAATTACACTACAACTTGCTGTGCTACTTCAAACAAGCTTCCTCCCTCACATTTCATGGTTTTGTGCTTGAATTTTACAATGAGTTGATAATCATGAGTCGCCATTAAAATGGTCTTTCCGCTTTGGTGAATCGTATTGAGAAGCTCCATAACTTCCAACGAAGTTTTAGGGTCTAAATTCCCAGTGGGCTCGTCTGCTAAAATTAATTCTGGATCGTTGAGCAATGCTCTTGCGATAGCAACTCGTTGTTGCTCTCCTCCCGATAGCTCATAGGTTTTTTTGTAATACTTACTTTGGATCCCTACTTTTTCAAGAACTTCGTTGATTTTATTTTTAATCGCAGTTTTGTCTTTCCAACCTGTCGCTTTTAAAACAAATTCCAAATTTCCAAAAACAGTTCGGTCATTTAACAATTTAAAATCCTGAAAAACAATTCCTATTTTTCTTCTTAAAAAAGGAATCTCTTTTTCTTTTAAACTCTTTAAATCAAAATCAACAATAGTTCCGCTTCCACTTTGCAATTTCAAATCGCCATAAAGCGTTTTCATCAAACTACTCTTTCCGCTTCCTGTTTTACCAATTAGATAATAAAATTCTCCTTTTTGCAAAGTCAAATTCACCTTCGACAAGACCAAATTATCTCGTTGATAGATGTCTGCATTTTCTAAATTTAAAACTGTATTTTCCATACAACCGTGTAGTTTTTACAAACTTATAAGTTTCTTTCGATTTTTAAGTGAAAATTACAAACTATTCTTACTTTTGACTTGCTAAAACTATTTTTTTTAGACTATCATCAAACAAAATACTAAAAAGTCCGTTAACCATCTAGAGAAACAAAAACAAATCTATGAAGTTTTTTTCAAGCAGGTTCTTATGCACCTGTTCACTTTCTTTACTGGGGTTCAATAGTGCATTTTCACAGCAATCTTATGGGGACACAAACCCCAAAGCAGCTTTTCAAAACGCCTTAAGATTGTACCAAAGCAAAGCATATTCTGTTGCACAAAAAACTTTTGAGAATCTTTCAATAGAAGCTCCAAAGTATTCCTCCCTACATAGTGAAGCTTCTTACTATGAAGCCATGTGTGCCGTATTTCTCAATCAGAAAAATGCAGAAGAGAAAATCAAACTATTTATAACAGAAAACCCTACAAGTATTCAAAAAAACAATGCTTTTTGGAATGTAGGAAATTATTATTTTTCCCTTAATAACGCAGCTCGTTCGTTGAAATGGTTTCAAAAAGTAGCTCCTGAAACCTTATCCAAAGAACAAAAAAATGAATTGAATTTTAAAATGGGCTATGCGCTACTGAGTACCAAAAATTATGAATTGGCACAAAAACGTTTTTCATCGTTACGCAACAATCCAAAATACGGCAATGATGCAAGTTATTATTATGGTTTTATCGCCTACACCTTGGAAGATTATGATACAGCAGAAGCTTCATTTAAAAAATTAGAAAACAACAATTCATATGCCGCATCTGTATCCTATCATTTATTAGATATTTATTTTAAATCTGGTGAATTTGATCGCTGTATAGCCCTAGGAAATCAGTTATTACTGACAGTAAAGTCTAGGGAACAATCGATGATTTCTAAAATTGTGGGAGAAAGTTACTTTCATCTCAAAAAATACAAAGAAGCCATTCCTTTTTTAAAGGCCTATAAAGGGGAAAGACGAAAATGGAACCACAATGATTATTATCAATTGGGCTATGCGTATTACAAACAAAATGATTTTAAAAATGCCATCAACAACTTCAATAAAATTATAGGAAGTCAAAATGAAGTCTCTCAAAATGCCTACTATCATTTAGGAGAAAGCTATTTGAATGTGCTTAAAAAAGCAGAAGCTCTTAGTGCTTTCAAAGCTGCTAGTGAAATGGATTTTGACTTACAAATAAAAGAAGATGCAGCCTTAAATTATGCTAAATTGAGCTACGAAGAGGGCAATCCTTTTCAAAGTGTAGCCGATATTTTACAAAATTTCTTAAAAGCCTATCCAACATCTACATCCTATCAAGAAATCAATAATTTGATTGTAAATTCTTTTATTCAACAACAAGACTATGTGGGTGCACTGCAGTACCTCTCAAAAAACAAGTCCAAAGAAAATACTACACTCGAATTTGAAGTTGCTCTGTACCGAGGAATTCAATTGTATCAAACAAATCAAATTGAAGAAGCTTTGCCTTTTTTCACCCAAGCTAGGCAGTCAAAAAATCAACAAATTGGATTCAAAGCAAGGTATTGGGAAGCAGAAGCACTCTATCAATTGGAAAAATATGATGCATCCTTAGCGAACTTTCTTCAATTAAAAAAGATCCTCAAATGGAATTCAGATCCCGAATTCTCTGAAATAAACTACGCCATTGGGTACACGTATTTTAAGCTCCAGAAATACGAACAAGCCATTCCTTATTTCGAAAATATTTCTAAAAAAGAAGATCTTCCCAAAGAAATTGTTGAAGACGCATTGATTCGATTGGGAGATAGTTATTATGCCACAAAAGCATATCAAAAAGCAATAATTTCCTACCAAAAACTCATTGACAGATCAGGTATCGGAGCCGATTACGCACAATATCAAATAGGAATGAGTTATGGTTTTACCGATAAAAATGACGCCAAAATCAACGCTTTACAGAAAGTAGTAAATCAATATGAAGTATCCGATTTAAAAGACGATGCTTTGTTTCAATTGGGAAATACCTACACGAAACTCAAAAACAATCGAGCGGCAGAACAGGCGTTTGACCAACTTTTAGAGAAGTATCCAAACAGCACTTTCACGCCCAAAGTACTCGTCAGACAAGGATTACTGTATTATAATGAAGGTGAAAACGAAGACGCTTTGAATACATTCAAACAAATTGCGCGTTTGTATCCAAATTCTTCAGAAGCTTTTGAGGCCGTTTCGAATGCTAGAAATGTCTATATCGACCTAGGAAATATTGAAGAATATGTGAACTGGGTTAAAGAATTAAAATTTATCAATATTACCAATTCGGAAGTCGACAACACCACCTTTGCCGCTGCAGAAAAAAAATATATAGCTTCTACTAATTTAGAGGACATTGTTGCTAGTTTAGTAGACTACTGCACCAAGTTCCCAGAAGGGCTACACATTCTTAAAGCGAACTTTTATTTAGGAAAAACGTACTTTAATCAAAAATTATATCCCGAAGCTATTGCTCCTTACAGTCGTGTTTTAGAAGAGGGACAAAATGAATATAGCGAAGCAGCCCTCAATGAATTGTCTCAGATCTACCTGTTTGATGAAGCGTTTCAAAAAGCTCTTCCATTGTTGAAAAGATTGGAGCGGGAAGCCAATTCACCAACCAATATTTTATATGCTCAAAGTAATTTGATGCAAGGCTATTACAAAATGCAAGCTTACGAACTTGCTATTGCCTATGCTAAAAAAATTCTTTTACGAGAGAAGCTCGATACACTTTTAGAAAATGACGCAAAAGTCATCATAGCACGATCGGCATTTCATACAAATGATCCCACTACTGCTGAAGCATTTTACACAGAAGTTGAAAAAAATGCTACTGGAGAACTAAAAGCCGAATCCTTATATTTCAATGCCTTTTTTAAAAATAAAAAAGCAGCATACGAATCGTCGAATGAAATCGTACAAAAACTAATTGCAAATTATTCATCCTACAAGTATTGGGGCGTAAAAAGCTATGTATTGATGGCAAAAAACTACTACGGCTTGCAAGATGTGTATCAAGCAACCTATGTCTTAGAAAATGTTATTCAGAATTTCAAAGAATTTGAAGACATTGTCAAAGAAGCACAAATAGCATTAGAAACCATTAAGGCAACGGAAGCAAAAAGAGGCAGCTCGATACTGCCAGAAAAAAACAAAAATTAATGAAAAACCGTGGTATCTTATTCCTATTATTGAGTTCTTTTGTTGTGGTTAATGCACAAGAAAAGAAAAGTATAGACACTGTAAAAACGGAAATTGTAACTATAATTACCACATACAATCCAAAAATTGCAGATGCGTCCAAGATAAAGAGGACACCAGAACTTACACTAAGTGAAAAAAGCAAAAAAAGAAAGTTGCAATACCCCATCTATTCAGTCCCAGTTGCATCTACCTTTATGCCCAAAACTGGCACCCCAAAGAGTGTAGACCTTGGTAAAAGAGATCGGATTTATAAAAATTATATTGCAGCAGGGTATGGGAATTATTCAACTCCCTTTTTAGAAGCTGCTCTTCGATCAAACAATTCTCGTAATAAGAGTGGAATGGGATTGACCGCCAAGTATATTTCTTCCAACCAAGACATTCAAAACACCTCTTTAACGAGTAGCTATTCCAACTTTAATACTTCGCTGTTTTACAAACAACAAGAACGTGATTTTGATTGGAAAATTACGCTAAATTCTGCACAAGACAAATACAATTGGTATGGAATTCCTGAGTTTTTGAAACAAACTGCCATTCTGAGTGAGATTGTCCCACAACAAAAATATAATTTCACTCAATTGATAGGGGATTTGAATTTTAAAAACTCCTTCATAGAAAATGGTACTGCAAACCTTTCTTATTTTTCTGATGCATATCAGAGCGTTGAAATACTTGGACTTGTCCAAACAAAATTTAATTTCCCATTGGATTTTATTGACAGACAATTGAATGCACTCCCGGTAAACACCCAATTCGAAATCTTCAAAGGAAATTTTAAAAAAGACTATGTTGGCGATTCAGAAGTTAACTATTCAATAATAACTACCAAAATTCAACCCTCTTATCGCTTTAGTTATGAAGATATTTCGTTCAAAACAGGATTTAAAATAGCGGCTTCTTTTGACACAGAAAATAATGTTACTAATCTGTTATTCTATCCCGATGTAGAAATTTCTGCTCCCATCATTGTAAATTTTTTAACAATTTATGCTGGAGTTACGGGAGATTTAAACACCAATACCTACCGTGGTTTTACTGCAGAAAACCCTTATGTCTCTCCAACTCTGTTTATGACTCAAACGAGTGAAAAACAACATTTTTTTCTTGGCTCCAACACAAGCCTCAACACAGAATTCAGTTTTCATTTTAAAGCGAGTTATAAAAACGAAGAAGACAAACCTTTATTTGTTCGAAATAACTCAAAGTCAAACGGAAATACTCTATTAACCAATGGAAAAGCATTGGAAGGGTATGAATATGGCAACTCTTTTCATGTAGTGTATGATGATGTGACCACCACTCGTTTATTGGCTGAAGTAGAATACCAAGCTACTCCAAAAATTACCACTAGCGCAACTGTGCAATATGATAGCTACCAGCTTACAAATGAAAATGAAGCTTGGAATCTTCCCCAACTGCAAGCATCCATTCTTGGAACCTATCAAAGTGGGAACTGGTACGCTAGTTCAACTCTTTATTTTATGGGTGAGCGAAAAGATGGAACCTACAGCGGAACCTTCCTTTCCAACAGAGATGGAATTCACAGCATCGATTCTTTTATCGATATAAACGTGAATGGCGGCTATCGATTCAATGACCATTTTTCGGTATTTTTAAAACTCAACAACATCCTCAATAGCAGTTATCAACAATTTTCAAACTTCGATGTACAGGGTTTTCAAGCCCTAGGAGGTTTGACTTATCAATTTGATTTTTAAAATAAAAAAAAGCAGGTTTTTATTCAATTTCATTTTCGTAAATTTAGACTTTAATCAATTTACTAAAAATGTACAAATCCTCTCTATTCCTTGCACTCACCTTCGTTTTTTTTTCTTGTCTTCAACAGCAAGAAAAAATTAGTTCTTCTACCCAATTATCCAAAGAAGAAAAAATAGATTCCACAAAAATCAAAAGTCTTTTCAATGCTGCCCTAACCCAAGGTGAGTCTTATGAATGGTTACGAGATTTAACACAAACTATTGGAGGAAGACTATCCGGTTCGCCAGAAGCCGCAAAAGCAGTCGTTTGGGGAGAACAATTAATGAAGAGTGTGGGTTTAGACTCTGTATGGCTGCAACCTGTAATGGTACCCCACTGGGTTCGTGGAGAAAAGGAAATTGCTTACTATTTGAATAATGGAAAACAAATAAATGTTCCAATTTGTGCTTTAGGTTTTTCAATAGCCACCCCAAAGGAAGGACTTTCTGCAGAAGTAATTGAAGTACACAGTTTGGAGGAAGCCAAAGCTTTGGGAGAAAAAATGCGTGGCAAAATCGTGTTTTTTAATCGACCTTTTGACAATACCCTCATCAATACCTTTGCAGCCTATGGAGGCTGTGTAGGACAACGGGTTCAAGGGGCTGCTGTTTGTGGGGTATATGGAGCCAAAGGGGTCATTGTCCGTTCTATGACAAATGCTATAGATGATTATCCGCATACAGGAACCATGAGCTATGGCGATTTAGAACCCGAACAATACATTCCAACTGCGGCCATTAGCTCTCGGGCTGCAACTATTTTGAGTGCAGACCTAAAAGCAAACCCTACCTTGAAATTCTACTTTAAACAAAGTTGCCAAACGTTACCCGATGCACCCTCTTTTAATGTGGTCGGGCAAATTACAGGAAGTGAAACTCCCGAAAACATAATGGTTGTTGGCGGTCACTTAGATTCATGGGATTTAGGTGACGGTGCTCACGATGATGGAACTGGTATCGTACAGTCTTTAGAAGTCGCGGCATTGTTTAAGAAAAATAATTTTCGTCTCAAAAACACCTTAAGAGTGGTCTTCTTTATGAATGAAGAAAACGGAACTCGGGGTGCAAAAAAATATGCTGAATTGGCAAAACTCAATCAGGAAAACCATATTGGAGGTTTAGAATCGGATGCCGGTGGACATACACCAAGAGGATTTTCAATTGATGCAAACCTTGCCAATACAACTCTGCTGCAAAGCTGGAAAAAATTACTAGCTCCCTACGGATTACATGACCTCGAACAAGGAGGTTCTGGTGCCGACATCTCACCTCTTAAAGCAGAAACAGTGACTCTTGTTGGATATCGTCCCGACAGTCAACGTTATTTTGACTACCACCACACAAGCATTGATACATTTGACAAGGTAAACAAACGCGAACTAGAATTGGGAAGTGCATCGATGGCGAGTTTCTTATACCTAATGGACAAATACCTATACAACAACACCCCTATAAAACCTTAAAACATGGAGTATTTCATTCTAAGTTTAAAAATCATTTTTGGAGTTTTTTTTAGCTATGCAGGAATCATGCATTTGATAAAGCCCGAATTTTTCAAACATTTTATCCCGAATTTCTTACCCAAACGAGCGGTGAATTCTATTTTTGGAATCATCGAAATTGCTTTGGGAATGGGTTTGTTTTTTAATCAAACTGTGAAAGAAGCTGCCATGGGAATTTTTGTTTTAATGTGGTTTTTCTTACCCATTCACATTTGGGATCTTACCAAAGAAAGACCCGCCATTGGCTCCAAAAAACTCGCCATTATTAGGATTCCCTTTCAGTTTGTATTGTTGTACCTCTCCTATCTAATCTATACACATTCATGAAAAAAATAACTACCATTATTTGTATTGTATTTACTATTCTTTCTTGCAAACAGGAAACCGCAGACCTAATCGTAATCAATGCGAATGCCTATACAGTGAATCCTTCATTTGATAAAGTAGAAGCCTTTGCAATCAAAGATGGGAAATTTATTGGTATTGGAAGCAATCGAGAAATTCAAAAAAAATACAAGCCAAAAGAAATTGTAGACGCTCAAAACAGCACCATTATTCCAGGATTAATTGATGCACATTGTCATTTTTATAGAATGGGACTGCAACAACAAAAAGTAAGCTTAGAGGGCACTAAAAGTTATGAAGAAGTACTCCAAAAAATTGTTGCCTTTCAGAAAGAAAAAAATGTAGAATTTATTACGGGTCGTGGATGGGATCAGAACGATTGGGAGAGTAAAGAATTTCCTACCAAAGAAAAATTAGACCTTTTATTTCCAAATACTCCAGTAGCAATTGGAAGAGTAGATGGCCACGCCTTATTGGTCAATCAAGCAGCCATTGAGCTTTCGGGAATTACAAAAGACTCCCCAGTTTCTGGAGGAGAAATTATTCTTGAAAACGGCAAAATGACAGGAGTTTTAATCGATGCTGCCATGGATTTCATCAAGTTCCCGAAGGTCTCAAAAAAAGAAGCAATTCAAGGACTGTTGGATGCCCAAAAAATCTCTTTTTCTTATGGATTGACTACTGTTGACGACGCGGGTATTGAAAGACAGACCATCGAACTGATTGACAGTTTACAACAAACCAAAGATTTAAAAATGAGAATATATGCGATGGTTTCAGGTGATTCTCAAGAAGCCTTGGATTATTATATCAACAAAGGAATTCTCAAAACAGACAACTTACATGTACGCTCTTTTAAAGTCTATGGAGATGGTGCTTTGGGTTCTCGAGGTGCAGCCATGCGCAGTCCTTATTCCGATAGAGAACATCATTTTGGAGCCTTGATCTATCCGCCAAACAGATATCAAGAGATTGCCAAACAAATAGCAGCATCCGACTTTCAAATGAATACCCATGCTATTGGAGATTCTACAAATCACTGGATGTTGAAAGTCTATAAAGAAGTATTAGCAAATGCAAAAAATAGAAGATGGAGAATTGAGCACGCACAAATCATAGCTCCCGAGGATTTCAAAAATTTTAACAATATACTTCCTTCAGTTCAACCTACCCATGCTACCTCCGATATGTATTGGGCAGAAGATCGAATTGGAGAAACTCGCATGAAAGGAGCCTACGCATTCAAAGACTTGTTGAATCGATATGGAAAAATTGCCTTAGGAACTGACTTTCCTGTAGAGCAGGTAAATCCATTTTTAACCTTCTATGCAGCTACCGCACGAAAAGACCTCTACCAATATCCCAAAGAGGGCTTTCAAATGGAGAATGCGTTGAGCAGGGAAGAAACCTTAAAAGGGATGACTATCTGGGCTGCTTATGCTAATTTTGAAGAAAACGAAAAAGGAAGTATCTCGGTTGGGAAATTTGCAGACTTTGTCATCCTCGATCAAAATATTATGGAAATTGAAACCAAAGAAATTCCGAAAACAAAAGTGATTCACACCTATTTAAACGGAGAGAAAGTTTATTAAAAATCTTATATTTGCCAACAAATTTAAAACACATTTCAATGAAAAAAATCCTTCCCATATTTTTCGCCTTTTTTCTGTTTCTTTCTTGTGCTAAAGACGATGATAATAATTTTGGCGCTCAAACAGAAGCTGACATTCTGAAATATATTGAAGACAACAATTTATCTGCTGAAAGAACCAATTCTGGATTGTTTTATGTGATAAATGAGCTAGGAAATGGAGCAAGACCTACGAGTAGCTCAAACGTTACAGTAGCCTATAAAGGATATTTTTTAAATGGCAATGTTTTTGATCAAAATCAGAACGGATATACCACAAATTTGAATCGAGTAATTTCAGGATGGACCGAAGGAATTCAGCTTTTTAAGGAAGGTGGATCTGGTGTTTTATTAATCCCATCAAAGCTTGGCTATGGTGATCGTGGAAATAGTTCGATCCTGGAGGGGCTGCTTTGGTATTCGACATCAATTTAATCAGCGTGAATTAAAACATGCGATTTTATGATAAAAAAAAAGCGAAACTTTAAAGTTTCGCTTTTTTTTAGCTTCTGATTGGCTTAACAAAATCATCAATTTTTTCAATTCCGTTGTGGTCTAGGTATTTGATAAAGGCAGAACCAATGATGGCTCCATCGGCGTAAGAACAAGCAGTATTAAAGGTAGTTTTGTCTGAAATCCCAAAACCAACAATTAATTTACTTTTCAATCCCATTGCTTGAATTCTTTCAAAATAGGCAATTTGCTGATTTGAAATTTCTCCTTTTGCTCCAGTAATTGAAGAAGAAGCAACCACATATATAAATGCTTTGGTATAACTATCAATTTTCTGAATGCGTTCAACTTCTGTATTGGGTGTGATTAAAAATACATTGGTCAGCCCATACTTATCAAACAATGCTTGGTAGTGATTTTCAAACTCTACCATTGGCAAATCAGGAATGATTAGGGTTTCTATACCACAATCTACTACTTTTTGACAAAATTTTTCTTCCCCATATTTTAGCATTTGATTTAAATAGCCCATTAATACCAAAGGAGTGGTATTCGTGCTTTTAATCGTCATGAGTTGTTCAAAAATAACATCTAAATTAATTCCATTTTCCAAGGCTTTCTGGCTACTGTCCTGAATAGTAGGCCCATCGGCTAAAGGGTCTGAATACGGCAACCCCACTTCAATAAAATCGACTCCACTTTTTTCTAAAGCAGCAATAACCTTGGTCGTATCTCCTAACTTTGGAAAACCTGAGGTGAAATAAATGGATAATACGTTTTTCTTTTCCGACAATAATGAATGTAACTTTTTCATACTATACCAGTTCTTGTTTGAAACGTTTGAGTTCTTCTTCAATGCCACTCCACAATTGAATTCGCACTTCTAGTGATTTTTTGGCAACTTCTAATACCTCTGCCCATTTTTGAGCATCATTGCCACACAATTCTGTAACCATTTGCAAGGACAATGGTCCATGTTCGTCACCATCCAACTCAATATGACGGTTCAAATAGTAGGTGAAACTTTCAAAACCAATATGTTGTTCAGAGGTTGCTTCAGCTACAATTTTTAGAAACATATCCGGAATCACATCTTCTCTTCCAAAAGTGAAGGCCGATGCAATTTTGTGAGTTTCTTTAGAATCTACTATTTGAAAAGTATAAGATACAAAATCCTTTACAGTAGTGTGAATAGAAGTCTTTTCTAAACAATTTTCTACAGAAGCTTCCAACTCAATTTGTTTGATAAAGGCGTTAATTTTTGAGGTATCTGCTCCAATTTCTCGCATGGCATCAAGATACATTTCAAAATGACTTTTAACTACCCCATCTTTATCAAAATCACTTTCTTCTGCTACCGTTATTTCATTAATAAAACGAGCGAGGACTGCATTTTTTCTTGGAACCCAAGGGGTCGTTACAGTGGTTAGCTCAATTTGTAAAGCTTTTAAAAGAGACATAAAATCCCAAACCGCAAAAACATGATTTTCCATAAAAAGTCTGACATCATGAAGTGATTGAAGATTTTTATAAAGGGAATGGTTTTTTAACTGCGCTCTTAAAGGCGCTATTTCGTTTTCTATAAAATCAATATTAGGATTCATTATTCTTTTAAGTATTTAATAAATATTTCTAAATCTTTATCTCCTCTACCCGATAAATTAATAACGACCACTTGGTCTTTTTTTAATTTCATTTTTGGCAAAACTGCCAAAGCATGCGCTGTTTCTAGAGCAGGAATAATCCCTTCAATTTTAGTCAATTCATAGGCAGCAGCCAATGCTTCTTCATCGGTTGCATTCATAAACTTCGCTCTTTTAGTTTCAAACAAAAAAGCGTGTAGTGGTCCAACGCCAGGATAATCTAATCCTGCAGAAATAGAATAAGGCTCAACAATTTGTCCATACTCATCTTGCATTAAAATGGTCTTACTACCGTGAATGATTCCAACTTGTCCTAATTGAGATGTCGCAGCACTTTCTCCAGAATTGACACCCATTCCTGCCGCCTCCACAGCAATTAGCTCCACATCTTCATCTTCCATATAATGATAAAAAGCACCTGCAGCATTACTCCCACCACCTACACAAGCAATAATGGTATCTGGATTTTCTTTGCCTGTCTTTTCTTTCAACTGCCATTTCATTTCTTCCGAAATTACAGCTTGCAAACGTGCAACCATATCTGGATGTGGATGCGGGCCAACTACAGAACCTATTAAGTAAAAAGTTTCTGGATTCTGTATCCAATATCGAATTGCTTCGTTAGTAGCATCTTTTAAGGTTTTACTCCCACTGGTTGCAGGCACTACCTTTGCTCCCAACATTTTCATTCTAGCAACATTGGGTGCTTGCCGTACAATGTCTTTTTCACCCATAAAAACAGTACATTCTAGACCCATTAAGGCACATACTGTGGCAGTAGCAACTCCGTGTTGCCCAGCACCAGTTTCTGCAATTATCTTGGTTTTTCCTAATTTCTTAGCAATCAAAATCTGTCCCACCGTATTGTTTACTTTATGAGCACCCGTATGGTTTAAATCTTCGCGTTTTAAATAAATATGCGCTCCGTATTTTTCTGACAGACGCTTGGCCAAATACAAGGGAGTTGGACGCCCAACATAATCTTTTAGCAACGATTTGTACTCTTTCTGAAATTCTTCTGACTCGATAATTTGAATATAATTATCTTCTAATTCTTTTACATTAGGATATAACAATTCTGGGATAAATGCTCCCCCAAATTGTCCAAAATATCCATTTTCGTCGGGTTGAAATTTTGATTTCATATCTATATAGTGTAACTGTATTATTATGTAATATTAAATTAGTTCGATAGCCTATTTTTAAACTGTTGTAATTGCTTAAAATCTTTCATTCCTAGCGCGATCTCAAATTGACTATTAACATCCAGGGCATAAATTGGTAAATCTGAAGCGATTAATTTTTGAACTTCCTCCACATCATCCGAACCGATTCCACCGCTTAAAAAAAGGGTTTATCGAAAGGATAGTTTTTCAAAACGGCCCAATCAAATTTTATACCATTTCCACCTCTGTCTTTCCCTTTGGTGTCAAATAAAAAATAGTCAACTACCGCTGTATAAGGTTTTAAACTCTCAAAATCAAAAGTGTCTTTGATACCAAACACTTTGATCAATTCTACTTTTTCTGCAGAAAGAACATGCTTGTTTTTTTCTTTTTTTGACAACGATTTTCTTCAAGAAATAACGCGCGTCTCTGAGCTAAAGCCGCTTGCAATTCTTGAACATATTCGACAGATTCATCTCCGTGCAATTGAACTGCATCCAAACGATATTCTTCTACTAAAGAAATTACAATTTCAAGATATTCATTGACAAAAACACCAGTTTTTTTGATGGTAGCTGGAAGCTCTGGAAGAATTCCTTCAAAGTTTCTCTTCGATTGGTCATAGAAAATAAAGCCCATATAATCAGGTTGCAATTCAGCAACTTGTTGGATGTTTTCTACATATTTCATTCCGCAAACTTTCAATTTCATCCTATAGTCTATTTAAATATTTCTTTATACGATTCACGCTTCCACATGTATTCATTCCTATCGAATTTGACTGATAAATTCTTTACAAGCGTTTTCTGGATCCTCTTCTTTCATAAAATTCTCTCCAATTAAAAATCCTTGAAAACCAAATTCTTTTAATCCTGTAATAATTCTAGGATCTGAAATTCCACTTTCTGATATTTTGATAGCAGAGGTGGGAATTTGATTTGCCAACCTCATCGAGTGCTCTAAATCTACTTCAAAGGTTTTTAAATTTCGATTATTGATCCCAATAATTTTGTTGTCTAAATCATTGATCTTGTCTAAATCTTCTTGAGTATGCACCTCATACAAAACTTCCATTCCTAAATCCGTTGCCAAATTTCCAAAATTCTTCAATTCTAATGGAGTCAAACATGAGGCAATCAATAAAATCACATCGGCACCAATTGCTTTGGCTTCTACTATTTGAAATCCATCAACAACAAAATCTTTGCGTAAAATTGGCTTCTGTTGGTTGATCACTCTGGCTTCCATCAAATCTGCCATGGTACCCCCAAAAAACGAAGTATCTGTCAAAATAGATTGCGCAGCAACGTTAGCATCTAGGTATCCGTTGGTAACCTCAGCAATAGTCGCTTTGTCGTTGATAATTCCTTTGGAAGGAGATTGGCGTTTGTATTCCGCAATAATACCCGTAGAACCCACTTCTAACAACGATTTCTTTAATGATAAAACAGTTCTTCCAAAATTGGGGCTTTCAACTAATTTCTTGACAGGAACTTCTGCTTTGATCTTAGCAATTTCCTTCTTTTTAAATGCAATAATTTTATCTAGTATGGTCATGAATAATATGTAATTACGAATTTTAAATTATCAATTTTGAACGGTCTTATAGATGTTTTCAATACTATTTAAAATTTCTTTATCTCTTTTATTAATAATTCTAATTCTTAGTTAACAATTTCAAACATTGTTTTGCTTTCAATCCAAACAAAGAATTCTTTGCTTCTTCATAGGCAGCTTCAAAACTCTTCGTTTCTGAGACTATTTTTAATGCAAAGGCTGCATTGGTAAGCACTACATTATTTTGTGCTTCAGTTCCTTTTCCGTCTAGAATTGATGTGAATATTTTTGCTGCGTCTGCTACTGAATTCCCCCCAAATATTTCAGATTGAGCTATTCTTTTTTGACCGATATCTTCTGGATTGATTAGCTGTTCTCCTTTTTTGGTAAAAAATTTGAATCCACCTGTTAAAGAAATTTCGTCATAGCCGTCTACTGCGTGAATTATTCCATATTGAATTTCCTTTTCTTCTTGAAGAATGTAATTATACAAACGCGCGACTTCCAAATTAAAGGTTCCCAATAAATGATTTTTGGGAGAACTTGGATTGACTAAAGGGCCTAGCATATTGAAAAAAGTTTTTAAAGCCAATGCCTTTCTTGTAGGGCCAACTGCTTTCATTGCTGGATGAAATTTTGGCGCATGTAAAAAACAAATATTTGCTTTTTCCAAATGTGCTCTTAGGATGTGTTCGTCATTGGTAAACTCATAGCCAAAACTCTCCAACATATCAGAGGAACCCGACTGGGAAGATACGGAATAATTTCCGTGCTTTGCTACCATTTGCCCCGTCCCTGCTACAACAAAAGAAGTTAATGTAGAGATGTTAAACGTGTCTTTTCCATCTCCACCAGTTCCCACAATATCAATGGTATTATAGTCTGAAAAATCAACTTTTATCGCCAATTCTTGCAAAGCACTTCTAAATCCAGAAAGCTCGTCAACGGTAATTGGGCGCATCATAAAAACCGTCATAAACGATGCCAAATGCGCATCATTGTATTTTTCGGAAGCAATCTCAATTAAGATGCGTTTTGCTTCTTCTTTAGACAGTTTCTTGTGTTGATATAAGTCGTTTAATATTGCTTTCATTCGAATTCAGTTCTAAAAATTTGAAAGTGTCAAGTTGAAAAGTACTTTTTGCCTAAAACTTAAAAACTTTTAATTTAATTACTTTTTTACACTTTCTATAAAGTTGCGAACCAATTGTTCTCCAACATCGGTTAAAATTGATTCTGGATGAAATTGTACTGCACTAATTTGAAATTCTTTATGTTGTATGGCCTGAATACCGCCTTCCTGATCTCTTGCCGTAACTCTCAGTGCTTGAGGAAAACCTTCATCGGTTGCTGCCCAAGAATGGTAGCGTGCTGCTAAAAATACTTCAGATACTTCTTTGAAAATAACAGCACTTGAATCGGTCACTTTCATTTCAGTAGCTACTCCGTGATATACAGTGTCTAAATTGATGATGGTTCCACCAAAAACCTCGGTAATTGCTTGCAAACCCAAACAAACTCCGAATATTGGTTTGATGCCTGCATAACTGCGAATGACTTCTTTTAAGATCCCTGCTTCCTCTGGAATCCCAGGATCTTAGTGATAGCATGATCAAGTCGTATTGCCCGACATCTTCGACACTAATTTCATCGTTTCTATAGACTGCAGGGAAATTTCCTGTAATTTTCTCAACCATATGAACCAGGTTGTAAGTAAACGAATCGTAATTATCTAGTATTAATATTTTCATACTATAGTTTTTAGCTTTTAAGAATTTGCCAATAGCAAACTGCTAAAAGGTATTTTTAAATGTTTTCAGCCAAAATCAATGCTTTTTTTAAGGCGGCTAATTTGTTATTGACTTCTTGTAATTCCTTTTCTTCATCAGAATGAATTACAATTCCTGCTCCTGCTTGTGAATACAAGACGTTATTTTTACTTACAAAAGAACGAATGGCAATGGCTAAATTGACAGAACCGTCTAATCCGATAATTCCAACTGCCCCTCCATAAAACCCTCGAGACTGATTTTCATATTTATCGATCAACTCCATCGCTTTGTATTTTGGAGCCCCGCTTAATGTTCCTGCAGGAAAAGTATCTCCAACAATTTCAATTGGTTCTCCTTTGATTTTTCCTTGAACGGTGGATACTAAATGAATGACGTGACTAAAATATTGTACTTCCTTAAACACCTCTACGGTCACTTGATCGGCGTGTTTACTCAAATCGTTTCGTGCCAAATCAACCAACATCACATGTTCTGCCGTTTCTTTTTTATCTTCAGATAATTTCTTTCCCAACTTGATGTCTTCTGCCATTTCTCCCGTTCTTCGGAAAGTTCCTGCTATTGGGTTGATTGTTGCTTTTCCTCCAGAAATTTTTATTTGTGCTTCTGGCGAAGAACCCATCAATTTAAAATTCCCATAATCAAAATAAAACAAATACGGTGATGGATTAATTGACCGCAAAGCTCTGTATACATTAAACTCGTCTCCTTTAAATTCTTGTTGAAATTGACGCGATAACACCAACTGAAATACATCCCCTCTTTTACAATGAGCTTTCGCCTTTGCTACGTATTCTTTAAAATCATCATTGGTACAATTGGAAGTTTCAGCACCTACAATTTCAAATTTGTGGGTATTAAACGATTGGACATCAATAATCGTTTCAATTTCCGAAATTCTAGAAGTTCCATCTTCTTCCATATTTTCAATCAAGGTCATCTCATCGTTAAAATGATTTATGGCAATAATAAAACGATAGAAGCTATATTGCATTTCTGGAATTGCAGAAGGTGCTTTTTTATTTTTAAACCTAATGTTTTCAAAATACTGTACACTATCAAAAGTTGTATATCCATACAAACCATTGAAGGACTTAAGCTCTTTTGGACAATCCAATGCAATGGATTTTTGAAACACATCAAACAGCTCATAAAAGTTTTTATCGACTTGGTGATCAGCGACTTGCACCCCTTTGTGAGATACAGTAAATCTGGCATCTTCGACCTTCATGGTAACCATTGGCGCTATACAGATAAAAGAAAAACTTTCTTCTTTACTGTGATAATCGGAACTTTCTAATAAGAGGGTGTTTGCATATTTATCTCGAAAACGCAAATACAATCCAACTGGCGTAACGGTATCTGAAATCCTAGTAGTACTGGTTGTTTTAAATTGTATTTCTTTCATTTATGCTGAATTTATCTCACTAACTTATTTTTCTAAAAATGAAAAAGACTTATCGTGAGATAAGTCTTTTTTATATGTCTACATATAGGAAAAGTTCTCACTTATGAATTAAGAGAGTTCCACCACCATTTAATGTTTGTATTATTTTTCATTCTCCCACAAAAATAAGGTAGATTTTTAAAATAGACAACCTTTAAAATGATTTATTTTCTAATAATTCTCACATTCATTTCTTCTACCTTTTTATCGGATAGCTGTGAAGGTGCATTAAATAATAAGTCTTCTGATGAACCTGTTTTTGGGAATGCCATTACTTCTCTAATAGATGCTTTCTTTTCTAAAATCATCATTAATCGATCAATTCCCCATGCAATTCCTCCATGAGGTGGCGCTCCATATTGAAACGCTTTATACATTGTTCCTACGCTTTTTAGCATTCCTTCTTTGTCATAGCCCATATTTTTATAGGTCGCCTCTAGGATTTCTGATTTATGTGCACGAACAGAGCCTCCTCCAATTTCATAACCATTTAAAATTAAATCATATTGTTGAGCAATGATGGTACCTATTTCCTCTCCTTCTCCATTCATATGCTTTTCCAAATCGTAAATTGCTGGCATTGAAAAAGGGTTGTGTGTAAAGGTCCAACGGCCTTCGTCTGTTTTTTCGAACATTGGGAAATCAACTACCCAAGCAGGTCTTAATTCCTTAGGGTTGATCAACTTTAAAATTCGTCCCATTTCTTGACGCACCATATCCAACGCTTTATTTGCAGTGGCATAATCTGCTGCAGAGAAAAATACAATGTCTCCAATTTTTGCAGCTGTTGCTTTGATAATGTTTGCGGCAATTTCTTCCCCTAAAAACTTTATGATTGGCGATTGTAAATCGTTTTCATTCACAATAATGTATGCCAATCCACCAAGCCCATTTTGCTGTGCAATGGCTGTCAAATTTTCAATCTGTCCTTTGGACATGCGTTTGTTTCCTTGTTCTTTTGCAGAAACTTTAATACACTTTACAATTCCACCTTTTTCAATAGGTTTGCTAAAAACTTGAAACGTGGTGTCTTTTACAATTTCAGTAATGTCTTGCATTTGTAATCCGAAACGTAAATCAGGTCTATCACAACCATATTTATCCATCGCATCTTTATAAGTAATGACTTCAAACGGATGTAAAACCCATTTTTTACCATAGATTTTTTGCACTACTTCATTAAAGAGTTTTGTGTTTAAATCGATGATTTGCTGCATACTAGCATACGCCATCTCAATATCTAATTGCGTAAATTCGGGTTGTCTGTCTCCACGAGAATCTTCATCCCTAAAACAACGTGCAATTTGAAAATATTTTTCAAAACCACCCACCATTAACATTTGCTTAAACTGTTGTGGCGCTTGTGGAAGTGTATAAAAAGAACCTGATTGTTTTCTTGTTGGCACAATAAACTCCTTGGCGCCTTCGTCTGTTCCTGCTGTTAAAATTGGTGTTTCAATTTCTAAAAACTCTTCATCATCTAAAATATCACGTAATAACTTTATAACTTTATGGCGGTTTACGATAGCTCTGCGAACCTCATCATTCCTATGGTCTAAAAATTTATATTGAAAACGAACAGTTTCATTGGATTTGACAGCTCTTTTAATTTCAAAGGGTAAGGTCTTAGAAAGGTTTACTATTTCCAAACCGGAAGTTTCCAGCTCTAATTTTCCAGTTCGCAAACCGGCATTATAATCGTTTTCATTTCGTTGAATCACAGTTCCTGTTACAGAAATTACAGACTCTGGTTTTAATTTCACCAATTCGTCAATATTAGCAAACGATTCTCTACTCAAACGAACTTGAAAAATTTGATTGCTTGAGTCTCGTAAATCAATGAAAATTAATTCTCCATGATCTCTAACACTTGATACCCATCCTGAAAGTGTTATTTCTTGGTTAATAGAGCTCTCAGATAATTGAGAAATTTTATGCGTCCTGTATTCATCTTTAATGATGATTGGAATTTGTGGGAAAATTTCTTCTTGAATATGGATTTCATCCTGCTTTTTGGCCTCTGTAGGGTGCTCTACTTCTTTCTTGGTACTTGAACCATCTCCAGAAAGTTGTTTCAGAATTCCTTCCCGAATTACTTTCCCAGAAGCTCCTTTTCCTATAATTCCAATTACTTTTCCAACAAGAATGCCTGCTTTTCCCTGACTTCCTGATTGAATATCTTTTGCAATCGCTTCATTTTCAGAAATTACTTTTGCAATTGCTTCAGTAATTTTATCTTCAGAAATTGTGTGGTCTTCAAAATACTTTTTATAATCGAAAGTTCTGTCTTTTAAGTACGTTGTAATTCCATTTTGAACTAAAACAGAGGTAATTTTATCTTCTTTAAATAGTTGAAAAATTTCAATTAAATGATCGATGTCATGAATGCTTTCATAATCATCTGCGCCTATTGTATTCACCAATGTTTTTGCGACAAAAGAGGGGTCTTGAATTGCAGAATTCATTGTCATGAATGTTTTAGATCGAATTGCATCGGCAGTAAAAAACTTAGCGTCTTGAGGCAAAACACCCCCTTTGATTAAAATAGATTCGACGGCATAGGGCAACGCACTTGTATCAATTTTAATATTTTCAACCACGTCTTTTATGGAAACAAAAGGAAGATCTGGCTCAGAAATAAAACGATAATCCGCTTCAAACTCTTTGGTTCGCATTGTTTTGGTTTGCTTTAAATCAGCATCCCATAGAACCGTCGTTTGGTCGGGTCGAAATTCTTTGTGATCAATATAATAGTTGAACTGCTTTTCAATTTCCTCCTTCAATGCCTCCACCATGAACTTAAAAGAATTTAAATTCTTGATTTCTGTTCTAGGATTGAGTTCATAGGTGTGCTTTTTTCTTAGAGAGACAGAAACATCCGATTTGAATTCTCCTTTTTCTAGATTGGCCTCGGAAATTCCTAAATTTTGAACAATTCTTTGAATGTATTGTGCATAAGTAGATGCATCTTCAATATGACGAATACAAGGCGCTGTTACAATTTCTATTAAGGGAACTCCAGCTTTATTAAAATCAACCAAAGAAATTTTCTTTTCGTGCATTAATTTTGCCGCATCTTCTTCAATATGAGTTTGGGTTAAACTTACTGTAAATTGAGATCCGTCATTTCGATAACAAGAAACTTCACCATCGGGAATTACGGGGTTATGAAACTGGGTAATTTGAATGTTTTTTGGATTGTCTGGATATTCATAATGTTTCCGATCCCAAGAAATTATCTCATTTGAAAAGCTCGATTTCACTGCTTTTCCAAAATAAATGGCCTTTACAATCGCCTCTTTATTAATGGCAGGCAACACCCCCATTTGTCCTGTACAAACGGAACAAATATTGGTGTTTGGCGTTTCTGTTTCTTCATTGGGGCAGGAGCAAAACAATTTTGTCTTCGTATTTAAACGAACATGTGTTTCTATACCGATAATCAATTCTAAATCATGTGCTTTTAAAGCATCATTTAACTGTGCTAATTCCATTATAAAATATCGTTTAAGAAGTTAGCAAATTGTAAAACTTCTGCATCTTGTTTCTTGTCAGCTGTAATTTGAATTCCTGTTGAAGTCCCTTTTGGAATTGTTAACGTGGGTAATTCTCCCAGACTAAAACCTACAGTATAAGCATCAGACAAATACATCGCCAAAGGATCATTTAAACTTTCACCTATTTTGGGGGGGCTTGAGGGGGTTACTGGTGACACAATTACATCGACCTCTTTAAAATCTTCACTAAACCTTGCTGAAATTTGATTCCTTAAATGCTGTGCTTTTAGATAAATCTCATCTGAAAAACCTTGAGATAAAACCTGATTTCCACCAACAATTCTTCTTTTTGATTCTTCAGAAAAATTCTCAGAACGCGTAATTGAATAGGTGTCTTTTAAATTTTCACCTTCAATTCTTGCTCCATAATTGGTACCGTCTAAACGCGATAAGTTGGAAGCTGTCTCTGCCATTGCCAATGTATAGTATGTGGAAACTAAAATATCAGCATCAAAAAAAGTTAAAGCTTTTACTTCTATTCCCGTTGCCTTTATTTTTTCAATAATTGCAAGAAAATCGTCTTTGACATCTTTTGAAATCGCTTCATTCTCAATAAAATTTCGATAATACCCAACTGTTTTTATTTTTTTTGAAGAATTCAAATCTTCTGAAATTACTTCAGAACCATAGGTCGTTTGATCTTTTACATCCTTTCCACTCATTGTATTTAAAACAATTCGGATATCTTCAATAGATTTTGCAATCGGCCCCACACAATCGGTAGAAGATGCGTATGCCATCAATCCGTAACGAGAAATTCTTCCATAGGTGGGCTTGAAACCATATACTTTATTGTACCCTGCGGGCTGCCTGATAGAACCTCCTGTATCTCCTCCAATTGAAAAGGCAGTAAACTCTTTGGCCACATTTACGGCTGATCCTCCACTTGAACCTCCACCAACCAAATCTGGGTGTACGGCATTTAGAACGGCACCAAAAATAGTATTCTCAGAAGAAGAACCATGACCAAAAGAATCACAATTTTCTTTAACGATAGGAATCGCTCCAGCGTCTAATAATTTCTGAATTGAAGTTGCCGTGTAGGAAGCTTTATATTCTTTTAAAAATTGAGAACTCGCGGTTGTATAAGTTCCTTGTAACATATACACATCTTTCACTCCAAAAGGAATGCCTTCTAAGATTCCGATTTTTTCTCCATTTGCAATTTTAGCATCTACTTTTTTAGCCAAAGTCAAAGCAGATGTTTCTAATAAAGAATTTACCGTATGATGGGTGTTTTGCTTTAGTAGCGTTAACTTTTCTTGCACTAATTCTGTACAAGAAATTTCTTTATGCATCAATTGTTGATGTATCCTTATAATTTGTGACTCCATATTAATCTTCTATCACTTTAGCAACCACTAAAAATCCATTCTTTTCTTTTGGAAAATTTTCTCTAATAATCTCTTTTTCCAAAGAAGAACTTTCCAAAACGACATCCTCTCTCAAATCATCTAAAGAAACCGCTGAAGAATGCAACGTATTTGGGGCAATAGTATTCTGATTTGCATTTTTAATTACATCGAATAGTGTACGCACCGATTCCGATGGCTTAGCTCCTTTAATACTAGACAAAATGTCTACTGTCATAATTTTACTCATTTCTTTAATTTTAGATTCAAAAAAAAGCCTTCCAATTTTGGAAGGCTTTATCTATATTTTAAACAACAACCTTCCGTCCTATGTATTAGGATTATTGAAATTACGATTGTTATTATTCTGTATCATATGTATTATACGGACAAATATAGGTAGAAATTATGCTACAAGATACTCTTTTTTATCATTTCACTTCAGCATTACATTATTTATAAAATATTGAAATTTAATTATATATATGATAATTTACAGCACAAACAGTGAACAGTTATTAAACATCATTTTTCATTTTTATTATTTAACAACCCTGAAATGGTAATTTCCTCCCAATTACTCGCGAAAAAAGTCGCTCTATTTTAATTACTATAAATAAAATTCAAATTCAAAATAAAAGATTTAAGCAGCTTTTGATTTCGATACCTTTTAGAAGCATGTAGAAAATTTCGAACTCTTTTTCTAAGGTCATTTTTAAGCCATTTAAGCCACTTTTGTGTTTTCAACAAATGTTGATAATTTGAAAATTTCCTTGCTGAAATCGCAAAAAAAAAGAGTGAAAATTCGTAAATTTGAGTATCATAAAATCGTCTCTTATGGATGATTTTCAATTAAAAAAACTTAAAAATTCACTATATAATGAGCGAAGACAAAAAAAACAACTACGATGCATCCAGTATTCAGGCATTAGAAGGAATGGAACATGTGAGAATGCGTCCATCCATGTATATTGGAGATGTAGGCGTTAGAGGGTTGCACCATTTGGTCTATGAGGTTGTCGATAATTCAATCGATGAGGCAATGGGAGGCTACTGTGATACTATTAATGTGACCATCAATGAAGACAATTCTGTAACCACCAAAGATAATGGACGGGGAATTCCTGTAGGAATTCACAAAAAAGAAGGAGTATCTGCATTACAAGTTGTGATGACAAAAATTGGTGCTGGAGGTAAATTTGACAAAGACTCTTATAAAGTTTCTGGAGGTTTACATGGTGTTGGGGTGAGTTGTGTAAACGCACTCTCGGAACATTTAACTGCAACCGTTCACAAGGAAGGGAAGGTTTGGCAACAAGAATATTCAAAAGGAAAAAGCTTATACCCTGTTAAAACTGTTGGAGAAAGCGATTTTACAGGAACCATTGTTACTTTTTCACCAGACAAAACCATTTTTAAACAAACTACTGAATTCAATTACGACACCTTAGCCACACGTATGCGTGAGCTTTCGTTTTTGAACAAAGGAATAACCATTACCCTAACCGACAGACGAAGAACAGATGATGAAGGAGAATTTCCAACAGAAACTTTTCATAGTGATGAAGGCTTACCAGAATTTATTAAGTACTTAGATTCTACCCGCGAGCAGTTGACAGCAAATGTCATTTCAATGGAAGGTGAAAAAAATGGAATTCCCGTTGAAGTTGCAATGGTATACAATACCTCGTATGCAGAAAACCTACATTCTTATGTAAATAACATCAACACTCATGAAGGAGGGACCCATTTGTCGGGTTTTAGACGTGGTTTGACAAGTACTTTAAAAAAGTATGCAGATGAATCTGGACTGTTAAAAAATGTAAAATTTGAAATTGCTGGTGATGACTTTAGAGAAGGTTTGACCGCTATTATCTCAGTAAAAGTTCAAGAGCCACAATTTGAAGGGCAAACAAAAACAAAATTAGGAAACAGAGAGGTGACTTCAGCAGTTTCACAAGCCGTTTCCGAAATGCTAACTGATTACTTGGAAGAAAATCCCAACGATGCAAAAATCATTGTTCAAAAAGTAATTCTTGCAGCTACCGCAAGACATGCAGCGCGAAAAGCTCGTGAAATGGTTCAACGTAAAACGGTCATGTCTATTGGCGGTTTGCCTTAGGAAATTATCTGATTGTTCAGAAACAGATCCATCACAATGTGAAATTTTCCTAGTAGAGGGAGATTCTGCTGGAGGAACTGCAAAACAAGGTAGAGATCGAAATTTTCAAGCAATTTTACCACTTCGTGGGAAAATCTTGAATGTTGAAAAAGCAATGCAACACAAAGTTTTTGAAAACGAAGAAATCAAAAACATGTATACCGCTTTAGGTGTTTCTATTGGAACAGAAGAAGACCCAAGAGCCTTAAACTTAACAAAAGTAAGATATCATAAAGTAGTGATTATGTGTGATGCCGATGTAGATGGTTCTCACATTGCTACGTTGATCCTAACCTTCTTCTTTAGATACATGAAAGAAATGGTTGAACAAGGATATGTTTATATAGCAACACCTCCTTTGTACCTAGTGAAAAAAGGGCAAAAAAGAGAATATGCGTGGGATGACAATCAACGTGATCTAATTGCTCAAAAACTCGGAGGAGGAGTAACCATTCAACGATACAAAGGTTTGGGAGAGATGAACGCTGAGCAACTTTGGGACACAACAATGAACCCTGAATTTAGAACTCTCCGTAAAGTAGTTATAGAAAGTCCTGCTGAAGCAGATCGTGTTTTCTCAATGTTAATGGGAGATGAAGTTCCACCGAGAAGGGATTTTATTGAGAGAAATGCAAAATATGCTAATATCGATGTTTAACAACTTGTTGAAGCTTAAAAGCCTTACGATTTCGTAGGGCTTTTTTTTCTTAAACTTCTAAAATTTATTGATAAAAACTAACATAAAATATGTTAAAACTTTTATATATTTGTGTTAATTAAAAAAAGCTATTAATTATAAATTAAAAAACAATGAAAAAACACCTACTAGTGTCTCTAAGTATTTTCGCACTTTCATTTAGCACAAAAGCACAAAGTGGATTTGAAGCTATTTTACTAGCAGACAAAGCCGATTCTCAAAAACTGATGCAAGCTTATTTTGCTCCAGGAATTGAAGGTTTTATCAATGCAATGAATAGTGGATGGTACCACACGGCAAAAGTTCATAAAACCTTAGGGTTTGATGTAACGATTGGAGTCAGTGGTGCCTTTATTCCTTCTGAAAGAGAACTCTTTACTATTTCAGCATTAAACTTAGGCTCTGTTTCTTCTTCAAGTACTACTGCGCCTACCTTTGCGGGTTCAAGTGAAGGAACTACGATGACTGTGAATCGGACAATTAACGGACAAGTTGTTTCTACAGATTTTAAATCCTCAGGTGGAATAATTGAAGATTTACCTGCAAATGTAGTGCCAGCACCAAGCGTTCAAATAGCTGTTGGATTGCCTTGGGATTTGGAGACAATGGTAAGAATCTCTCCCGAAATTAATTTTGATGACGGAGGTTCTATAAACATGTTTGGAATAGGTTTTAAGAAAGAAATTACAGATTGGTTTGGCCCTATCGGCAAAACTCCTCTGCATATTTCGTTGCTGGCAGCCTATTCCTCTATGGATGTACAATATGGAATTGGAGATGTTTCTACAAGCAATTTAGAAATTAAAAATGGTTTGGCTTCTTTCAAGTTAACTTCTTTCACTGCGCAAGCCATCGCATCTTTAAATCTTCCCTTCATCAATTTTTATGGAGGAATTGGATATAACAATGGATCCGCAAGCTATAGTTCACAAGGAACCTACACTGGAGTCTATTCAACCACAACTGCACCAATAATTTCTATAAGTGAAACCTTGGATGTTCCTTCAAACTTAGATTTTAATTCAAGTGGATTGGCAGCAACGATTGGTACCCGATTAAGCTTGGGATTCTTTAAAATTTTCGGAAGTTATACCCTTCAAGAATACAATACGTTAAACCTAGGTATGGCAATTAGTATTCGCTAAAAAAAAGTAAAATTTAACAAAAAAAAGCATCTCGTTTAGAGACTATTTTTAACTCATAATTAATTTAATAATGCTGTAAAATTTGTATTTTTACAGCATTATTCTCATTTTAATAAAAACTAAAAAATATGAAAATTACGGTTGTTGGAGCTGGCGCTGTGGGTGCAAGTTGTGCTGAATACATTGCTATAAAAGATTTCGCTTCAGAAGTGGTAATCTTAGACATCAAGGAAGGTTTCGCAGAAGGGAAAGCCATGGATTTAATGCAAACTGCTTCTTTAAATGGTTTTGATACAAAAATTTCAGGAAGCACAAACGATTACTCGAAAACTGCAAATTCCAATATTTGTGTAATTACTTCTGGAATTCCTAGAAAACTAGGAATGACTCGTGAGGAATTGATTGGAATTAACGCCGGAATTGTAAAAATGGTTTCTGCTAATTTGATGAAGCATTCACCAAACACTATTATTATTGTGGTTTCGAACCCAATGGATACAATGACTTATTTGGTTCACAAAACAACCGGACTTCCCAAAAATAGAATTATTGGAATGGGTGGTGCTTTAGATTCAGCTCGTTTTAAATATCGTTTAGCAGAAGCCTTAGAAGCTCCAATTTCTGATGTTGACGGAATGGTGATTGGTGGACACTCTGATAAAGGAATGGTGCCTTTAACACGTTTAGCAACTAGAAACTCTGTTCCTGCTTCTGAATTTCTTTCAGCAGAACGTTTAGAACAAGTTTTACAAGACACCAAGGTGGGTGGAGCTACCCTAACAGGATTGCTGGGTACTTCTGCATGGTATGCGCCTTGGTGCTGCAGTTTCTGGATTGGTACAAGCTATTGCTTGTGATCAAAAGAAAGTTTTCCCTTGTTCTGTTTTATTAGAAGGGGAATATGGTTTGAATGATTTATGTATCGGAGTTCCTGTTGTTTTAGGAAAAAACGGTATCGAAAAAATTATTGAAATCAACTTAACAGATGCGGAAAAAGCACACTTGCAAGAATCAGCAGAAGGTGTTGCAAAAACGAACAGCTTATTGGAATTGTAAAATACAGTCCTCGTTTTTAAACGAAAGACTTCTTAAAAATCCAGCTTCAATGCTGGATTTTTTCTTTTTAAAGATTATCAATTCATAACGATCTTGGAAACAATCAAAAAATAAGCCTATTCGTTTCCATACATTTTTTTCCCTCCTACATAGGTTGCAATTACTTTTACATTCTTAATTTCATTGGGATGTATTTTAAAAATATTTGCATCTAACAAAACAAAATCGGCTAATTTCCCTACCTCTAAAGTTCCCTTGATCTTTTCATCAAAAGAACTAAATGCTGCATTTTTTGTATATGCATTGAGCGCTTCTTCTACCGTTATTTTTTCTTTTGCTACCCAACCTCCAGGATGTTTATGATCTAGAGTTCGTCTTGTACTCGCAGCATAAATCCCAAATAATGGAGACGCTGGAGCAACAGGCCAATCGCTTCCAAAAGCTACGACAGCACCTGCCTTAATCAGAGAGTTGAATGCATAGGTTGTTTTTATTCGTTCTGTTCCAATTAATTCTTCTGCCCATCGCCCATCATCGATTGCGTGATATGGCTGCATACTTGCGATGATGTTTAGGGAAGCAAACCGTTGAATGTCCTTTTTATCGAGGTGTTGTGCATGTTCAATTCGGAATCTTCTATCTTTTAACGTTGATTTTTGAATGATTCGCTCATACATATCCAATAAGGATTCATTAGCTCGATCCCCTATCGCGTGAATTGTCACTTGTAAGTTTTTTGCATCAGCTTGTACCGCATCATCAAACAACCCTTCAATACTATTGATGAAAATTCCTTTGTCGGTAGGTTTATCTGAATAGACATTTTTAAAAGCTGCCGTATGCGACCCCAAAGAACCATCAACAAAACCTTTCAACATTCCTTTTTTATACCAAGTTGTATCCAATGAAGTTCCTTTTGTAACCTCTTCCCATTGATCTATAGGATTTGCGTTATACACTCGAATTTTTAGTGCCTGCTCCATGTAAAGTTCCTTTAGAACCTGAAAACTCCCCAAACTATCAACATCATGAATTGAAGTAACACCTTTGGAAAGCAAATACTCTTGAGCAGATTTTATAGCTTCTTTTTTCACTCTAAATGTCAAAGCTGGAATCTTGTTTAGCACCAAATACATGGCTTCACTTTTTAAAATTCCTGTAGGAGTTCCGTCTAAATTCCGAACAATTTCTCCGTTTTTAACATCGGGTGTATTTCGATCTATTCCTGCGATTTTTAATGCTGCCGAATTGCACAGAATCATGTGCCCATCCAGTCTATAGATTGCAACTGGATTGTCGGATGTGCCTTGGTCTATCCATTCCTTATTTGGCAATTCACCTCCCCAAAGTGTATGGTCCCAATTTCCTTCAACAATCCAACTTCCTTTTTGAAGTGTTTTTGCAAAGGAAGTAATTCTGTCACTAAAAATAGCTTTGGTATTGGCATCTCTTAATTCAACATTTAAAAGACTGTTTCCTCCCATTAATAAATGAACATGTGCATCTATAAACCCAGGAAGGACAAAACGCCCTTGAGCATTGATGATTTTTGTATGTATTCCTTTGTATTTTTCCATTGCATCTTGCGTCCCAATGGCAAGGATCGAATTTCCCTGAATTGCAAACGATTCAGCGATAGGTTGATCGGAATTTCCAGTCCAAATAACAGCATTCTGAAGTATGGTATCAGCGCTATCCGTTGAACTTGTACATGAAGTGCACCAAAAACTAATGAAAATACTAAAGGATAGAATAAAACGCATCATGTGTTTGAATTATGAAATTGAAAGTTCGTCTTGAAAAAAGTAAATATATCTACTTTTTGTAATTCTGAATAGATAATCTATTTCTTCTTAGTTGCTACTATTGACCGCAACAGCAATTTTTGAATCTGCAGTTCCATAGTATAGGAACCATTTGTTTTGAAAACGAACCAGTCCTTCAACAAAACAAACTTCATTTACTTCACCAATCTTTTCATACTCTTTATCAGGATAAATAAAATGATTTTCTTTTCGATCGATTAATTTATAAGGAGAATTCCTATCAAAAAGTGCCTGTCCAGCGGCATAGGTAAATTTTGGAAGACTTTTATCATTAAAATTGGCGGCATTACTCGCATTATAAATCAGTACAATTCCTTCTTCTTTATACATTGCATAGGGGCCTGACTCTACCAATCTACTGTCGAAATAGCCCATACGTGGATGTAAAACCGAGATCATTTTTTTACTCTCTTCATTTTCACATACCTGCCAGTTAACCAAATCTAGAGAGCTAGCTATAAAGATATTGGTGTCTCCAAAATACATCCAATATTTCCCATCAATTTTCTTTGCTATGTTTTTTCCATTCAAAACTTCTACTACAATTGCACCTGCTTTACTCCAAAGATCTTTGTATTTCTCATCCTTAAAAGCCAATCCGTGTTTGGTCCAATTGGTTAAATTTTTAGACGAAGCCACACTCAATCTTGCCGTTTTTCCGTCATACGAAGTATAGGTCATGAGATAGGTTCCATCGTTGGTTTCAATAATTCTAGGATCCTCTACCCCATCAAAATAACAGGTTTTACATTCTTTTTCATAGGTTTCGTTTTCCATTTTTTTATAATTCCATTCATACACTTTCATGGCATCGTTGTCTGGATAAAAGACAGGACTTGGATTTTTTTCAAAATGCAAACCGTCGGAACTGATTGCTAATCCAATTCTAGAAGTCCCATTAATGTCCTGAGCTCTATAGAATAAAAAGACTTTGTCATCCTTAACAATCGCAGAGGGATTTAAAACGTTCCGCTCCTCCCAAGAAACTTTTCTCTGAGAGATTGGATCTGTAAATGTTAAACTTGCTTTGGGATTTAAAATAGGGTTGATACTATCTGTTTTTTCAAAAGGACCAAACCCCCAACCAGAAGCCGATTTTGACTCTTGTGGCTCTTGTAACAGGCCTTCTTTGCAACCAATCAATAAAAATAAGATGCAGATTCCCAGTATTTTTTTCATATCACTTGTTTTTAAGTATCATTTATTGGTACCGCTCACAATTTACAGGTCATGGAACGATTTGGAGCAATTTATCATTTTTAAATTTAAGAAACTCATTCTTGAAGCTAAAAAAAAAGGAACTACATTGCTGTAATTCCTTTTTGAATAGTACTATTACTAAAGTTTAGACCACTTCTACAAACAATCCTTCGGCTGTTTTTGATACTTTGGCAACCTCTTTTTTAGTCAATCCTTTGATGGTTTTATCCCATTTTTTATTGGAAAATCCCGATTGAGTTTTCAAGTCGTTTAAATCTATTTTTTCTGTTTTGGCGATAATGGCGAGTACTGCTTTTTCATCATCATTCAATTCGATAGAAGGAGCTTGTTTCTCTGGTCGCATTTGAGGAAAAAACAAAACTTCTTGAATGGATTGATTATTGGTTAAAAACATAATGAGGCGATCCATACCAATTCCCATACCGGAGGTTGGAGGCATTCCGTATTCCAAGGCTCGTAAGAAATCGTGATCGATAAATTCGGTGGCTTCGTCATCTCCTTTTTGTGCCAATTTTAATTGGTGTTCAAAACGTTCACGTTGATCAATTGGATCGTTTAATTCCGAATAGGCATTGGCGATTTCTTTTCCACAAACCATTAATTCAAAACGTTCTGTTAGTTCAGGGTTGTCTCGATGTTCTTTACACAAAGGGGACATTTCTTTAGGATAATCGGTAATAAAAGTAGGCTGAATGTAGTTTCCTTCACATTTTTCACCAAAAATTTCATCAATTAATTTACCTTTCCCCATGGTTTCATCAACAACTATACCCATTGATTTTGCGGCAGTTCTAATTTCATCTTCCGTTTTTCCATGAATATCAAAACCAGTAAAATGTTTGATCGAATCTGCCATCGTAATTCTTGCATATGGCGCCTTAAAATTAATGGTATGTTCACCAAAAGTGACTTCTGAAGTTCCGTTTACGGCAATTGCACAATGTTCTAACAATTGCTCACAAAAATCCATCATCCAATTGTAATCTTTGTAAGATACATAGATTTCCATTGCAGTAAATTCGGGATTGTGGGTTCTATCCATCCCTTCATTTCTGAAGTTTTTTGAGAACTCATACACACCATCAAACCCACCAACAATCAATCTTTTAAGATACAATTCGTTGGCAATCCTCATGTACAAAGGAATGTCTAGAGAATTGTGGTGGGTCATAAAAGGTCTTGCAGCTGCTCCTACAGGAATGGGCTGCAACACAGGCGTTTCTACCTCAAAATAACCAGCATCATTAAAAAACGAACGCATGGCATTAAACAATTTTGTTCGCTTTACAAATACTTCTTTTACATGTGGATTGACCATAAGGTCGGCATATCGTTGTCGATACCGCATTTCTGGATCGGTAAAGGCGTCGTAAGTAACTCCGTCTTTTACTTTAGGCATTGGCAAAGGCTTCAATGCTTTTGAAAGCAATTTAAAATTTTTGACCATGACTGTTTTTTCGCCCACCTGAGTCGTAAACAATGTCCCTTCAATCCCTACAAAATCTCCTAAATCTAAGAGTTTCTTAAAAACATTGTTATACAAAGATTTATCTTCTCCAGTGCAAATTTCATCACGATTAAAATACAATTGAATTCTTCCTACTCCATCTTGTAATTGTGCAAAAGATGCTTTTCCTTGAATATTGATAGCCATCAAACGTCCCGCAATAATTACAGGTCTCCCTTCAACATACTCTTCTTTAATTGTTGTCGAATTTGAATTGATTGGGAATAAATCTGCAGGATATGGATTGATGCCTAATTCACGTAATTTGGATAGCTTTTCTCTACGTACAACTTCTTGTTCTGATAATTGCATTTGCGGTCTTTGTTTGCTTATAACGATTAAAGTGAACAAAGATACAATCTATTGAAGAGTTAGGCAATGCGCAAATAAAAAGAAAATGAATTGTTGCATCTATAAAAAAGTGTATCTTTGTGGACTACTTTTTATACAAAAGTAACATTTAGTTGTGTTGTTTTGGCACTTTCACAAAAGTGTCATGGTTTTGTTAACCAATGGAAAGCTTCCCTGAAATGGGACGCTTTTTTTTTTGCACTTAAAAGAAATCAGTACTATACTCCATGAATTTAAGAACAAACATTACTACATACACTGCAGCAACAAAAAACTTCATGGTCGCAGAAGCCAGTAGTCCAATAAAAGAACCTAAAGAAGCCTTTAGGGCTCGACGTGTATCTTTGCTGTCATAAATCAATTCTCCAACAAAGGCTCCTAAAAATGCACCAATTAAAATTCCAAAAGGAATCGGAGAAAGTAACCCCAAAATTAAACCAATAGTTGTTCCATAGACTCCATAGCGGCTGCCTCCAAATTTTTTAGTTCCCATACTAGGAATGATATAATCGAGAATCCAAATGAATACTGCTACAGCTAAAGTAATTCCTAAATAAGTCCAATTCATAGGAATTACACTCGTAAGGTGCAAGACCAGAAGTCCAAACCATCCAGTCAAAGGACCTTAGCAAGACGGGTAAAAAAGAACCTACAATTCCGAGAAGAACCAACACAAATCCAAGTACTACTAAAAAAATATCCATGGCTTATTCTTATTTTCACTACGAAAATACATGAATATAGATTGATTAAAAAGGAAAATTTTTATTTTATGATGTATTGGGGAATGGACTCAACTAGAAATTGCTTTCTGATTAAATTGAATACTGCCAATTTTAATGATCATTTAGTATTAAAAAAAAATCACAGATAAAAAGGAATCCTATTTAACAGAGAAATCTCTAGAATACTTCTCAATAAAATTTAGTAATTTCACGCAATAATTTATTCTATGTTATTGCGTGTCCTCTCTTTTTTATGTGTGTTCATTTTTTGCAGTTCTTGTGACCATTTCATGGGTATAGGCAGCTCAAATTCGGAAGTACTAGACACTATTGTAGATTATTCAGTGGTAGATGTATCTCCTTCTTTTAAGGTCTGTGATTCTATTATTGACAAAACCCCAAAGTCGTTTTGCTTTAGAAGCACCATTCATCAAAAAATCAGCAATGAGTTAATCCGAGAGCATTTTACGATTCAGGATTCAATCAATGAAGTGATTTATGTTGACTTGTTGATCAGTACCAAAGGAGTCATTTCTTTAGAGCAAATTGAGTCCTCTAAAAAAATACAAAAAGAATTACCCCAATTAGACAAAATACTTCGAAAAAGTATTGAGGAGTTACCCAAAATCAAATCGGCAATCAAACAAGGAATTCCTGTTACGACCAAATACCGATTGCCTATCAAAATTCAGCTAAAGGAATAAAATACTATTTCTCACCATTAGAGAGTTTTCATTGGAAATATTCTTTAGTTCAACATCTCCCAAAGTTTGTCTTTCAGCTCTTGCAAACCTGATTCTGCCACAGAAGAAATGAATAAAGTTTCCACCCCTTTTGGCAAATCAGCAGCAATTTCTGCTTTGAGTTCTTCGTCCAACATATCCGACTTAGAAATCGCCAACAAACGATCTTTGTCTAATAATTCTGGATTGTGTTGTTTGAGTTCATTTAACAGAATATCGTATTCTTTATTGATATCGTCACTGTCGGCAGCTATCATGAACAATAGGGCAGAATTTCGTTCAATATGTCTTAAAAATCGATGTCCTAGCCCTTTCCCCTCTGCAGCTCCTTCAATGATTCCTGGAATGTCTGCAATGACAAAAGTTTGATGATTTCTATGTTCTACGATTCCTAAGTTGGGTTTAAGTGTGGTAAAAGCATAGTCTGCAATTTTAGGTTTTGCAGAAGTCAATACAGACAATAAGGTAGATTTTCCAGCATTTGGAAAACCAACTAAGCCAACATCTGCAAGTAATTTCAATTCCAAACGAAGCCAAGCTTCAACACCATCCATTCCGGGTTGTGAGTATCTTGGGGTTTGATTTGTAGAAGATTTAAAGTGCCAATTTCCCAGTCCTCCTTTTCCTCCACGAAGCAATACCACCTCTTTTTGATGTTCGGTAATTTCTAAGATAATTTCATCGGTATCGGCATCTCTTACGATCGTTCCTAAAGGAACATCTACATAGACATCGGCTCCATCGGCACCCGTACTTCTACTTGCGCTTCCAGAACCTCCTGAATCGGCTCTAAAGTGTCTTTTAAATTTTAAATGAAATAGGGTCCACATGTTTTTGTCACCACGTAAAATGATGTGCCCACCGCGTCCTCCATCACCTCCATCGGGTCCGCCTTTGGTAATAAACTTTTCTCTATGTAAATGCATAGAACCTTGACCACCTTTTCCTGAAGCAGCATATACTTTTATGTAATCAACAAAGTTACCTTCTGTCATTATATTTTATTTAAAAGATTGATTAAAATCGAGGAACAACCTAGGGTTGATCAGTAGATAATTTTAAATCTTTGGTCATTATTTTCATTTGCGACTTGTACAGAAAACGACTTAAAGAGTATCAAAAACTGCTGATAAACTCTTGGTAATCTCTTCTATAGAACCTACACCATTCACTCCATAATAGGTGCCTTGTTCTTGGTAAAATTCTTTTAGAATCGCTGTTTTTGTATTGTACTCATTGAAGCGGTTTCTAATTTTCTCTTCATCAGTATCGTCTGTTCTTCCACTGGTTTTCCCTCTTTCCAACAAGCGATTCACTAATAAATCTTCAGGCACCTCAAGCGCTACCATTCCATTTATTTTTGCTCCTTTTTCAGCTAAAAAAGCATCTAGGGCTTTTGCTTGAGATTCAGTTCTAGGAAAGCCATCAAAGATAAATCCGTTGGCGCCGGCATTTTTTTCAACCTCTGCTTTCAACATGTTGATCGTTACTTCGTCGGGGACTAGGTTCCCATCATCCATGTACGATTTTGCCAAAACGCCCAATTCAGTTGCATTTTTGATATTGTATCTAAAAACGTCTCCTGTAGAGATGTGTACTAGATTGTATTTTTCTTTTAATAAGGTTGCCTGTGTACCCTTTCCTGCTCCAGGAGGGCCAAATAATACAATGTTTTTCATAGTAGGTGGTGTTGTTTGTTGATATACTGCTGCTTTATTTCTACCCAAACCATCGTAATCTAAACCATAGCCAACGATGAATTTATCTTCGATATTCTTTCCTATATAGTCTATTGGAAGTTCTTTTTTAAAGACGTCGGGTTTAAAAAATAAAGTAACTACTTTTAATTGTTGAACGTTTTGATCTCTGAAAATATTGTAAATTTCCTGTAAGGTTGTACCTGTATCAATGATGTCCTCTAAAATGATAACGGTTCTCCCCGATAAATCCTCATTGAGACCAACGAGTTGTTTTACATTTTCTGTTGAAGAAGTACCTTCATAGGAGCCCAACTTTACAAAAGAAACTTCACAATCTTGATTAAATTCTCTAATAAAATCTGCTGCAAATAAAAAGCATCCATTTAGGATCCCAACAAAAACAGGAACTTCTCCTTCGGGTAAATCCTCTCTAACCTGCTTTGCTAGCGAAGATACAATATGAACGATTTCGTCCTTTGTTATAAAAGGCTTAAAGTATAAATCGTGAAGTTTTATAATTTCCATTATTTGTATCCAATTCTAATCGGTTCTTTTTTTCTGTTTTAGGATCTAATATGTAAGTCAAAACAGAAAATGTTTCTGAGAATTTCATGTCACATTTAGATTCAAATCCCTCAATTTTATCAGATATTCCCGATACTAAAAGCTCTCAAAACTTCAATCTCAACCTGAATCTCTTTTTTATTCTTAAAATCCTAACCAACATATTCATCGCAAATTGAGATCGAAAAAAATAAAATTTTTTGCTTGCTTACTTGAAACATAAAATTACCTGGAAGATGTTCTATATTTCTAATTACAAAGGTACTGTCTTGACCTTGAATAAAAAAACCGCTTTGTAGTTCCTGAAATCAATTCAGCAAAAGCAAAACGGTTATACTATATTTTAAAATAGAACTAATTGTTCTTTTCTTCTTTTTTTGTAGTGTCAAACATGATCGGAGTTGCAACAAATAGTGATGAATAAGTACCAACTATAACACCGATAATTAATGCAAACATAAATCCTTTAATCGAATCTCCACCAAATAAGAAGATTGCTAACATTACTAATAATGTTGTCATAGAGGTATTAATGGTTCTTCCTAAAGTAGAACTTAATGCTTTGTCAACTACTTGACTATATTTCCAATTAGATTGTGACCCTGCAAACTCTCTAATTCTATCAAAGATAACCACGGTATCATTTAATGAATATCCTACTACAGTTAGGATCGCTGCGATAAAGGATTGTCCAATTTCCATGTCAAAAGGCATGAAGTTATAGGTAATCGAAAAGACGCCTAATACAATTAAAACATCGTGAAAAACTGCAACTACAGCTCCAATAGAAAAGGATACTTTTCTAAAACGCAATAAAATATATAAGAACACAACCAATAAAGAAGCAAATACTGCCCATAGTGCCGATGTCTTGATATCATCTGCAATGGTAGGATCAACTTTACGGTAGCTCATGATTCCACTCGCATTTTTTGCTTTTTCAAAACCAGGTTTAAAGTCATTATAGGATGTATCTCCGATATACGATTGCAAACCAATGAACAATGCATTTTGCACTTCTTCATCTACATTTTCACCTTCTTCATCAATTCTATAAACCGTTGTGATTTTTAATTGATTGTCAGTACCGTATGTTTTTACTTCTGGAGCAGTTCCAAAAGCATCTTTTAACGTTTCAGCAACTTCCGTAGCGTTCATCGACTTGTCAAAACGAACAGTAAAAGAACGTCCTCCTTTAAAGTCGACTCCCTGTTTTAATCCAATAGAAAAGATGGATACAATTCCTCCTAAAATAATTGCTCCAGAAACGATGTATGCTATTTTACGTTTTCTTAAGAACTCAATATTCATATTCTGAAACCATCCTTTAGAAATCGTAGTATTAAAAGTTAACTTTGATCCTTTTTTGACCGCTCCATCTATTAATAAACGAGTAATAAATACTGCAGTAAATAATGATGTTCCAATACCTATCATTAATGTCAAGGCGAAACCCTTGATAGGTCCTGTACCGAAAATATATAAAATGATTCCCGTTAACAAGGTGGTGATGTTTGCATCAATAATTGCAGACAAAGCTCCCTTTACAGAGAAACCTTCCTCTACAGATTGTTTTAATCCTTTCTTTTTGAACAAACCTTCTTTAATTCTTTCAAAGATAATTACGTTCGCATCTACCGACATACCAATTGTCAAAATGATTCCCGCAATACCCGGCAATGTCAATACTGCATTGAAAGAGGCTAGAATTCCAAAAATGAATAGAATGTTTACCGCCAAAGCGATATCTGCATACAAACCCGCTTTTCCATAATAAAGAGTCATCCATAGCAACACCAATAAGATGGCCAAACCAAAAGATAAAAAACTAGAATCAATTGCTTCTTTTCCTAAAGAGGGCCCTACTACTTCTGCTTCAATAATTCTTGCAGTTGCAGGTAATTTACCTGCCTTTAATACAGTTGCAATATCTTCTGCTTCAGCAACAGTCATTAATCCACCAGAAATTGAAGTTCTACCTCCTGTAATTGGTTGATTTACGGAAGGAGCTGTATAGACATAATCATCTAAGACTACGGCAACAAATCTTCCCGCATTTTCAGTGGTCATTTTTTCCCAAAGTTTTGCACCATACCCATTCATGGTCATGCTTACTTCTGGTTTGTTTAATTGACTAAATTCTTGAGATGCGTCTAAAATTACATCTCCTTCAATAGGTGCCTTGTCTTTTTTGTTTGATTTGATTGCGTACAAAGCGATCAATTCTGTACCATCAGCTGATTTTGATGGTTTGTAATCCCATAAGAATTTCACATACTTTAGTTCTGTTGGCAACAAATCTTTGACTTCTTTGTTTCTAAGTAATTGATTTACTTGAGCAGTGTCTAAAACTCTCGCTTGTGCCACTAAAGAACTCAATTGTTGTTGGCTTTGCGCTACATTCGGAAATAAATAAGTGAATAAGTTTTTCTGAGCAACCTTTGTAGAATCTGTAGTCTCTCCAAGAATGTCATCGAGGTCATCACTTTCAGTTTCTTTAGTAGATTCTTCTGTTGTGGTATCTTCTTTTAATAGCTCAGCAACTTTAGCATTCGCTGTAAAGAAATAGTTTTGTACTTCTGCATTTGAATACACTTCCCAAAACTGTAATTCCGCTTTGCTTGTGATTAACTTGGTAACTCGCTCGATGTCTTTTGCTCCAGGGAGTTCAATTTGAATTCTACCAGAATTTCCAATTCTTTGGATGTTCGGCTGAGTTACTCCAAATTTATCTATTCTACTTCGCAAAACATCAAATGCTGTACGAATAGAACTATTGATTTCTTGTTGCAAAACTTCTTTCACAACCTCGTTGCTTTCATCAAACTTGATTTTATCTCGTAACGATTTTGTCCCAAAAATTGTAGGGTCACTCAACTTGGTAGTTCCAGCAATTTTTTCAAATTCGGTAAAAAATAAATCCAAATAAGTATCATTACTGCTTTTCAAACTTTGATCAGCAGCTGCTAATGCATTGTTAAAGATTTCATTTTGAGAATCATTGGACAATCCTTTCAAAACTTCTTTTACAGAAACTTGTAAGATTGCATTGATACCTCCTTTTAAATCAAGACCAAGATTCATCTCTTTGTCTTTAAGATCATCGTAGGTATACTTTGTTATTGCTAAATCTACAACCTCAATATTAGCGACACTATCTAAGTACTTTCTTTCGAAAGTAGCTTTTTGTCTAGCATCATTGCTTGGCACCATTTTTGTTGCATAATTTGCAGCATCTTCTTCTACCTTACTTGCGAAAAAAGTGAATGATAATTGGTATAAACTTACTAATCCAAACAGGATAGCAAATAACTTAATAAGGCCTTTGTTTTGCATCTTTAATTTATATTTTATGTCGACTTTTTTAGTTTAAAACGTGCAAATATAGTATTTCATAACAGCCCAACCAATTATTTTCTTATATTTATAATCAGTATTTTAAATTTAAAACCACAAAAATAAGGAAAGTCCTTTTCGGCAATCAACTGGGCGTTAATAAAGGATTTTTAGAAATTCGGAAGTAACAATAAAGAATCAACTAAAGGAAGATTCATATGGACCATTTATCAGACATAGAAATTGCACAAGAAAAAAAAATAGCACACATCAAACTGATTGCAAAAAAATTAAACATTGAAGAGGATGATTTAGAAATGTATGGCAAATACAAAGCAAAACTCCCTTTAAAGCTCATTGATGACACTGCAATAGCAACTAATAATTTAATCTTAGTAACAGCATTGACACCAACACCTGCTGGCGAGGGAAAAACTACAGTTTCTATTGGCTTGACAGAGGGGTTGAACAAGATAGGAAAGCAAGCTACCGTAGTACTCCGAGAGCCTTCGTTAGGTCCTGTATTTGGAATCAAAGGCGGTGCAGCAGGTGGAGGATACTCTCAAGTAGTCCCAATGGAAGACATTAATTTACACTTCACCGGAGATTTCAATGCTGTTGAAAAAGCAAATAACTTGCTTTCTGCTTTAATTGACAATGCAATTCAAAGCAAGACCTCTCCCTTGAATATCGATCCGAGAACAATTCTTTGGAAACGTGTTATTGATATGAATGATCGTGCATTGAGAGACATTACTATTGGCTTGGGAGGTACTGCTAATGGAGTTCCTAGACAAGACGGATTCAACATCACCCCGGCTTCCGAAGTAATGGCTATTCTTTGTATGGCAACCAATTTTAACAATCTAAAACAACGTTTGGGGGATATCTTGGTCGGATTTACCTATGACCAAAGACCTGTTTTTGCCAGAGACTTAAAAGCAGAAAACGCCATGGCAATACTTTTGAAAGACGCCATCAAACCAAATCTAGTTCAAACCTTAGAAGAAAATCCTGCGATTATACATGGTGGGCCTTTTGCGAATATTGCACAAGGAACCAATACCATTATCGCAACCAAAATGGGCCTTTCGCTCTCTAATTACGTAGTTACAGAAGCTGGATTTGGTGCCGATCTGGGTGCCGAAAAATTCTTAAATATTAAATCTGTCTTCGCAAAATTGAATCCAAAATGTGTTGTTCTGGTTGTTACAATCAGAGCCTTGCGTCATCATGGAGGTGCTCCTAAAGAAGCCTATAACACTCCAAATTTAGCATTGGTTGCTAAAGGCTTTGAAAATTTGGAAAAACATATTGAAAATATTCGAAAATTCAATATCGAACCCGTAGTTGCCATCAACTCATTCAGTTCTGATTCTAGGGAAGAGGTTCAGTATGTAATCAATGCCTGTGCCAATTTAGGTGTGCATGCAGTCTTGTCTGAAGGCTGGGAAAAAGGAGGAGAGGGCACCAAAGAACTTGCTCATGCTGTGGTGGATATTGTAGAACACAAAGCTACTCAATACAATCCTTTGTACCACTGGGAAACTCCAGTGAAAGAAAAAATAGAAAAGATCGCTAAAGAAATATATGGCGCAACTCACGTTGCTTATGACAACAAAGCACTGTTAAATTTAAGACGAATAGATCGTCTCGGATTCAATAATTTCGCAATCTGTATGGCGAAGACACAGAAATCTTTTTCTGACAATGAACGATTAATTGGGAGACCCTCGGGTTTTACGGTTACTGTTCGGGAAATAGAAATCGCAGCAGGTGCCCAGTTTTTAATTCCAATTTTAGGGAAAATGATGCGCATGCTAAGGCCTACCTCGTGTTCCTGCTTCCGAGAACATGATCATTGATGACAATGGTGTTATTTCTGGATTGTCTTAATGTACTATCTTCTTCTTTGACTTTTAAAACTCTTATTTGAATTTCATGCCAAGGTGCACCACTTTTTTGGTTTCAAAAAAAGGTTCATCAAAATAATGGGGTAAATCGAATATGGTAGCAGATGTATAGATTTTCAGTTCTTCTGACAAATCTCCTCCTTTCAAGTAAAGAATGCCATTTTTCAATTCATGCTGTTGCTTTTTAGAAATTTTCCCTTTGGTCCAACGAACAAAGGTTTCCATTTGCGCCACAGCTCTACTTACAATAAAATCATAGGTATCTTTAACATCTTCTACTCTTCCATGAGTTGTTTTTACATTATTTAAACCCAACCCTTCTACAACCTCATTAACCACTTTGATCTTTTTACCAATAGAATCAACCAAATGAAATTGTGTTTCTGGAAATAAAATCGCCAATGGAACACCCGGAAATCCTCCACCTGTACCTACATCCATTACTTTAGACCCCGGTTTGAATTCAATTACTTTTGCAATTCCTAAAGAATGTAATACATGTCGTAAGTACAACTCGTCGATATCTTTTCTAGATACTACATTGATCTTCAAGTTCCAATCTTGGTACAACTCTTGGAGCTTAGAAAATTGAGCAACTTGAGTTTCTGTAAGGTTTGTAAAGTATTTCTGAATGATTTCCATGAAAAAAATAAAGGTTCGGCGGCAAAAATAGTTATTTGTGACAGAACATTTCCTAACAAAAACTAACATTTATCATTTAAAACGATTTCAAATAGATTATTTTTGTGGTTAAATTAAATACGAAATGAAAACAATCAATTTTTCAAGAGTAGACAAAACTAAATTTTTCAGGACTTTAAATAAAAGGGTGAATTTTTATTTTAATGAAAATAACATAAAAAAAACTGGGAATTGGAAATTGTATACCAAAGCGATTATCATGTTTTTAACATTTTTGGTGCCTTTTGTATTGGTTTTGACAATCTCTATGCCTCAATGGCTTATGGCTATTTTGATGGTAGTTACTGGAATCGGAATGGCAGGTGTTGGAATGAATGTTATGCACGATAGCAATCACGAATCTTTTTCGAGTAAAAAGTGGGTCAACAAATTAATGGGAAGTAGTATTTATATTCTTGCTGGAAATGTTTACAATTGGAAAGTACAACACAATGTACTACACCATACCTTTACGAATATCAAAGATCATGATGAAGATATCGATGCAGGACGAATTATTCGTTTTTCAAAACATGCCAAATGGTTGAAGATTCATAAAATTCAAAAATACTATTCCATTTTTTTATACGGTTTGCTGACCATTAACTGGGCAATCACCACGGACATCAAACAAATGCACGATTACTTAAAACGTAAATTATCCTATGGTAAATTTCCAAACCCGAAAGTAGAATGGACGAAATTAATCATTTCCAAGATTGTCTATTATGCACTTTGGATTGTTTTGCCTTTGTTGGTTTTAGATATTGCGTGGTGGAAAGTCTTATTAGGATTTTTTGTAATGCACTATACCGCAGGGATGATTTTAAGTCTTGTTTTTCAATTGGCACATATTGTACCCAAAACAGAAATGCCTTTACCAGACAAAGATGGAAATTTAGAACACACTTGGGCAGTCCATCAATTGTATACAACTTCGAACTTTGCCCCTACGAACTGGTTGGTAAGCTTCTATACTGGAGGTCTAAATCATCAAGTTGAACATCATATTTTTCCACACATTTCTCATGTACATTATAAAAAATTGGCTAAAATTGTCAAAGAAACAGCGAAAGAATTTAACTTGCCTTACAATGAATACAAAACGATGACCAAAGCCATTGTAGCGCATTTTAGCCATTTAGGAGCTTTAGGTCGGAAACCAGAATTAGCATAAACAACAACCAACTACTATTAAAGATGACACATCCATTATCGGACAGAATTAACAGTTTACCAGTTTCTCAGACCTTAGCAATGGCTGCGAAAGCAAGAGAATTAAAAGGTCAAGGAATCGATATTATCAGTTTAAGTTTGGGAGAACCCGATTTCAATACCCCCGATTTCATTAAAGATGCGGCTATTGAAGCCATCCATCAAAACTACAACTCCTATTCACCCGTGGATGGATATGTAGAATTAAAAGAAGCTATTTGCACAAAATTTAAACGCGATAACGACTTGGTGTATGAACCCAATCAAATTGTTGTTTCTACTGGAGCAAAACAATCAATTGCTAATATTGCACAAGTATTGCTAAATCCTGGAGATGAAGTATTACTTCCTGCACCTTATTGGGTAAGCTATTCTGCAATTGCGATCTTATGTGAAGCAAAATTTGTTGAAATTCCATCTTCAATTGATGATGATTTTAAAATTACACCTGCGCAACTAGAAGCAGCAATCACTCCAAAAACAAAAATGGTGTTTTTTAATTCGCCAAATAACCCAAGTGGATCTATTTATAGCGAAAAAGAATACAGAGCCTTAGCGGCCGTTTTAGAAAACCACCCACAAATTTATGTTTTATCTGATGAAATCTATGAACATATTAATTACGGAGCAAAGCCTTTTAGTTTTGCTGCCATAGAAAGCATGTATGATAGAACCATTACAGTAAACGGACTTGCAAAAGCATTTGCGATGACTGGATGGAGAATTGGGTATATCGGTGCACCACAGTGGATTGCCAAAGCTTGTACAAAGATGCAAGGTCAGATTACCTCAGGAACAAATTGTATTGCACAAAGAGCTGCAATTACTGCAGTATTAGCTCCTGTGGAAAAAGTACAATACATGGTAGATGAATTTAAAACACGTAGAGATATTGTTTTAGATTTATTAGGAAAAGTAGAAGGATTCAAACTGAATGTTCCAGAAGGAGCATTTTATATTTTTCCTGATGTCTCTGCTTTTTTCGGAAAAACCATTAAAGGATTCAAAATTGAAAATGCAAATGACTTTTCTTTATTCTTATTAGAGAAAGCAAACGTTGCTACCGTAACAGGAGATGCTTTTGGTGCACCAAATTGCATTAGAATGTCTTATGCAGCATCAGAAGCTCAATTAAGAGAAGCTATTCAGAGAATTCAAGACGCACTAAGCTAATTGAAATTTCTTATTATTCTATAAACTCTCAGGAAACTGGGAGTTTTTTTTATCATAGAGGGGCAATTGTGAGCATCAAAGTCAGCAGAATTTGCAGCGCAGAGCGAATTTGATTTGATTCGTTTGTGAACCAAATGTTTAAAAAAAAATCACCTCAAATGAGATGATTTTTAAACTATTCTTATTGAACTTCCTTTAATCTACATTGTCATGTAGAAAAGAATTGTTCGATTTTAACTGAATCTCATCATTCTCTGAATTCAAGCTGGTCTTCGATTTGCTAATAGAAGAATCTACAGCGTCTAAATCGATTCCCAATCTTTTATATGCAGGTTGACGTTCGATATCATCAATATTTTTATTCATTTGATCTGAAAACTTATAGTTGAACCCTTTCATGGTTTTTCTTCGTTCTTCAGCTCTTTTTTGAAGCTCTGTAATGGTCAAACTCAAAGGAGAGACTTCTTCACTTTCTGTTTGTATTTGATTGATTTCTGCTTGAGGTATCGTTGTTTTAAGTTCAAACTGCATAGCGTCTTCCTCTGCATGTGCTGACGATATTGAAGAACTCTTTCCAATCGTTGGCTTTGCATCAAAATCTTCTAAAACATATCTTGTTTCTTGTACAGGTTTTTCAAAAGTAATTACTTCAGCACCAAATACCTCCATATCATTTACATCGACAACTGCTGAGATTTCCTCTTCCTCATTCAATTCAAAACGAATTTCATTAGTAGGTGTAATTTCAGTGTACGAATTCAATGGCAGATCGAATAACAAATCTTGTTGCATGATTGGAGATTCTAAAACTTCTTCTTCAATTTGGTTTTCTTTTGGGGTCACATCTGTAATGACGAATTCATCTTCAGAAACTTCCTCAGGAGCAATCTCATCAAAAACGACTTGAGTGTTTTTGATAGTTTCCGTCGTCGCAACCAAATTCGTTCTTGGCGCTTCTTCTTCCACTTCCTCTTCTAAAATATGAACAATTTTTGGAGTAGGTTTGCTTGATAATGGTGCATCAAAAGCTGAAGTTTTCTGAACTGTGTTCTCCGTAAAATTATAGGTTGCTTTCTGCTCGTCTTCTAACGTATGGACAATTTTCTTTACTTCTGTGTTGGTAATTGTACTTTGCTGATCAGACGCAAAACCTGTAGCAACAATAGTCACTGCGATGGCATCTCCTAAAGATTCATCTTCGCCAATTCCCATAATAATGTTGGCTTCATATCCAGCTTCGGTTTGGATATAATCGTTGACTTCTCCAATTTCGTCCAAGGTTACTTCGTTGGTTCCAGAAACAATCAATAACAAGACATTTTTTGCACCTGTAATTTTATTGTCATTCAGTAAAGGGGAATCTAAAGCCTTTACAATGGCATTCTTAGCCCTACTAGTACCCTCTTCTTTTGCAGACCCCATGATAGCGGTACCGCTATTCGAAAGAACTGTCTTGGCATCGTGTAAGTCAATGTTTTGTTTATAGTGATGAGTAATTACTTCTGCAATACCTCGAGCTGCAGTAGACAATACCTCGTCTGCCTTAGAAAAACCAGCTTTAAAACCGAGGTTTCCATAGACTTCTCTTAATTTATTATTATTGATAACAATTAAAGAATCTACATTATTGCGCAAAGTGTCGATACCAATCTGAGCTTGTTTGGCACGCATTCTTCCTTCAAATTGAAAGGGCATGGTAACGATTCCTACCGTTAAAATATCCATGTCTTTTGCAATTTTTGCAATAATTGGCGCAGCACCCGTTCCGGTTCCCCCACCCATTCCTGCAGTAATAAAAACCATCTTCGTTTGTGTGTTGAGCATCTTTTGAATCTCTTCAATACTCTCTTGCGCTGCTTTTTCTCCTACATCAGGATTCGCTCCAGCTCCTAAGCCAGAAGTCAAATTTGCCCCTAACTGAATTTTATTAGGTACTGGGCTATTTTCCAAAGCTTGCGAATCTGTGTTGCAAATCACAAAATCAACGCCTTTAATGTGCTGAGTAAACATGTGGTTAACTGCATTGCTTCCTCCACCTCCTACACCAATCACTTTAATGGTATTGGATTGTGTTTTTGGCATGTCAAATAATATGTTATCAAATTCTGTGCTCATAATAACGTACTTATTTTTTAGTGTTTATTAATTTTATTCTTCTTTTTTTTGCTTAGCAACTTTACAATGCTACTCTGCATTATCTAAAAAATCTTTCAAACCGTCGGTAAACTTTTTAAAGAAATTTCTAGTAACCTTTTTTGTTTGTTCTGGAGCGACTTCAGTAACCTCTACATCAACCTCTGGTTGATCTAAAAGCTCAGCTTTTGGTTCAACAATTTCCTCTTCTTTTCCTTGGCTATTCAACCCTTCCATCAACAAACCAACTGCGGTTGCATAAGAAGGGCTCGACAAGGCATCTTCTGAATCTCCAGCAAGATGTTCGTTTGGATACCCAATTCTGGCATCCATTCCTGTAATATATTCTACCAATTGACGCAAATGCTTTAATTGAGAACCTCCTCCTGTTAAAACAATTCCTGCAATGAGTTTCCCTTTTTGGGTTTCGTGCCCGTAATTTTTGATCTCTAAATACACATGCTCAATAATTTCTTGAACTCTCGCATGAATGATTTTGGATAAATTTTTAAGGGTAATTTCTTTTGGCTCTCTACCTCTCAATCCGGGAATAGAGACAATTTCTGATTCTTTATTCTCTCCATAGTAAGGCTGAACCAAATTTTATTTTCAATAATTCGGCTTGTTTTTCAATAATTGAACAGCCTTCTTTGATATCGTCAGTAATGACATTTCCTCCAAAAGGAATCACTGCAGTGTGTCGAATGATTCCGTCTTTAAAAATGGCTAAATCAGTAGTTCCTCCACCAATATCAATCAGTGCAACTCCTGCTTCTTTTTCTTCCTGACTCAATACAGCAGATGCAGAAGCTAAAGGTTCTAAGGTAATGTCTGACAAATCTAATCCAGCACTTTTCACACAGCGTCCAATATTTCTAATCGAGGAAACTTGTCCTACAACCACATGAAAGTTGGCTTCTAATCGTCCTCCATACATTCCGATAGGCTCTTTGATATCTGCTTGAGAATCTACTTTAAATTCTTGTGGCAATACGTGGATTATTTCTTCTCCGGGGAGCATTACCAATTTGTGAACTTGATTGACTAGGTTGTCAATGTCATTTTCATCAATCACCTCATCAGCATTAGATCTCGTAATATAATCTGAATGATGCAAACTTCGAATGTGTTGCCCTGCAATCCCAACGACAACGTCTCCGATTTTTTGTCCTGAAACACTTTCTGCCTCATCAACCGCCTGTTGGATTGATTGAATGGTTTGTGTAATATTACTAACCACTCCTCTTTTAACACCCAAACTTTTTGCCTTTCCAACTCCTAAAACTTCTATTTTATCGTATTCATTCTTACGCCCAATCATGGCAACAATCTTGGTGGTACCAATATCTAAACCAACTGCTATTTTACTGTTTTCCATTTTGATTTATTTTGTGCACACAACTTGGTTGTGAAATTTTACGTTAATCGTTTTATATTCTTGTATGGTTTTGTCTTGAAAAGCTTTGTTATAAAACGCTTTTAGCTTTTTAAATTTTACGTCAATGTTGATTAATTTTCCAAAATCGATCGTATAATTTCCACTTCGAACAACAAATTGATACTCGTTGTTGTCTAATTGATGAATCCCTACCAACTCTTTCTTTAAAAAATCATCTTCTAAAATTCGATTGACCAAAGCAACAATTTCTTTGTAACTTTCCTCTTTCTTTACCCCCCATATCAACAATACTCTTGCAGAATAATTGTCGGACAAAGGCATTTTCACTCCCTGTGTATCAATATAATAAGATCCCTCTTTATCAATAATTCTTGCGATGGGAGTTCGTTGTTTTACGATTGTTTTTAGCGTACCATCAATATGTAAAAAAACCGAAGAATTTTCTACATATGGATTGTGATTCACTTGGTTTTCTAAACCATATAAATCTATTACAGATTTTTGTAAATTCTTTACTGTTTGCGCATTTTGTATTAACAATTTATCAACCATTGAATTTGTTAAAAAATGAGTGTTTTCTCCTTCAAATTCAATCTCAATATTTTCTACCTTTTGGCGTAAGTTACGTGCAGAAGAAAAACTGTAAAGCATCCCTAAACCTATTACAAATAGTACAAAAAACAAATATTTTAACGCTCTTTTAAGCCTCATGGTGCATGCTGTTTAATAAGTGATCTGTCACTTGGTTGATCTCTACTCCGATATCTCCAGCCCCTAACATTACCACAACTTTTGCGGTCGAATTTTTAATAACTTTTACTAAATCAATTTTTTGTACCAATTTTTTATGCTCAGTATCTATCTTACTCAACAACCAAGAAGAATCGACTCCCTCGATTGGTAATTCTCTTGCTGGATAAATATCCAATAAGGCAATTTCATCAAATTTTGACAGGACTTTTGCAAAATCATCAATAAAATCTCTGGTCCTAGAAAATAAATGAGGTTGAAAAATTACCAAAACCTTTTGGCCTGGATACATCTCTCGTATCGAGTGCTCTACTGCCCTGATTTCTGTAGGATGGTGTGCGTAATCGTCAATCAAAACAAAATCTGCTGTTTTTATCTTATAAGAAAACCTTCTTTGTACTCCTTTGAAAGAAGCTAACTGTTGTTTGATTTCCTCAAGCGGAACTCCGTATACATCTGCCATCGCCAAAGCAGCCAATGCATTCATCACATTGTGCTTCCCAGGAAGATGAAAATGGATGTTCTCTACACTTCCCGATGGGGTTTGAACATCAAAAATATACTTTCCACTTTCAATTTTTAAATGAGATGCTCGATAGTCTGCAGGTGCATCAATTGCATAAGTCAACCCTTTTATTGGCAATCCTTTGGCGACAATCAAGGTTTGACTTACCTTCTCTGCAAAGGCAACAAAAGACTCTTCCAAGGCAGCAGGGTTTTCGTAGATATCTAGATGGTCTGCATCCATCGAAGTAATACAAGCAATGTCGGGTGAAAGTTGTAAAAAAGATCTGTCAAATTCATCGGCTTCTACCACTGTAATTGCGGCTCCTCCTAAAATTAAATTGGAATTGTAATTTTCTGCAATCCCTCCTAAAAATGAAGTTGCCATCTTCGACTGCATCAAATGCCCTAAAATTGCCGAAGTTGTTGTTTTACCATGGGTTCCTGCAACGGCTAAGCAAAATGAATTTTCAGTAATTTTCCCTAAAATTTCGGCGCGTTTTACAACCAAAAAACCATGTTCGAGAAAGTAATTTAATTCGGAATGATTTTTTGGAACAGCTGGAGTGTAGACTATCAAAGTCCCTTTTGAATCTAAAAAAGAACTCGGCACATTTGTAATTGCATCGTCAAAGTGAATAGAAATTCCTAAATCAAAAAGTACCTCTGTTATTTTGCTAGGTGCCTTGTCATAGCCAGCTACTTGTTTCTCCTGAGCCACAAAATACCGTGCAAGGGCACTCATTCCGATGCCTCCTATACCAACAAAATAAACCCTATGTATCTCTTTTAAATTCACTTCTTTAGTAATTTCTCAATTTCGTTAACAATGTCAGTTGTCGCAGTAGGTAAAGCCAATGCTTTGATGTTTTCCGATAAGCTTTCTTGTTTTCCTTTGTCTTTTAAAAGGGTTTCAAAAACTACTGAAAAAGTATCTAATTCACTCTCTTTTAATAAAATTGCAGCATGATGGTCTACCACCGATTTGGCATTTTTGGTTTGATGATCTTCTGCAACATTTGGAGAAGGAATAAAGATGACGGGTTTTCCTACAATACACAATTCGGAAACAGAACTTGCTCCTGCTCTTGAAATAATAATATCGGCAGCAGCATAGGCAACATCCATCTGATTGATGAATTGATGCACTTGAACCCCTGGTACATCATTGTATTTTTGATACTCTTCAAGATATAATCTTCCGCACTGCCATATTACTTGAATTTCTTGTTCCTTGAAAAAATTCAATTGATCCTCAATCAACTGATTGACCCTTCTTGCTCCCAAACTTCCGCCCAAAATTAGGACTGTCTTTTGGCTGCTCTTTAAATTGAAGAAATCGAAGGATTCCGCTCTTTTAGTGTGAATTTGCAATAAATCTTGTCGAACGGGATTCCCAGTCTTTAAAATTTTATCTGCTGGAAAAAAGCGTTCTAAATGATCGTAAGCAACACAAATTTTAGCAACTTTTTTAGCTAATAGTTTATTTGTGATTCCTGGATAAGAATTCTGCTCCTGAATAATACTTGGTACTTTATATCTGCACGCCATTAACAATGCAGGACCACTTGCAAACCCACCAGTACCAATGGCTACATGTGGCTTGAATTGTTTGATAATCCTTCTTGATTTCAATAAACTACTGATAAGCTTGAAAGGAAACAATAGGTTTTTAAGCGTTATTTTTCTCTGAATACCTGAAATCCACAGGCCTTTAATATCGTATCCTGCTTGCGGAACTTTTTCCATTTCCATTTTGTCTTTTGCGCCCACAAAAAGAAACTTCGCCGCTGGGTATCGCAATTTTAATTCATTTGCGATCGCAATTGCTGGGTAGATATGTCCACCTGTTCCACCTCCAGAAATTAATATGTTAATCGATTGCTTCATGTAAAATATCTAAAGGGTTATCATCTAAGATCTCTTCTTCTGTTTTCTCTTTGGAAGCGCTAACACTTAGAATCATTCCGAGTGCAAAACAAGTCATCCAAATTGAAGTTCCACCACTACTAATGAGTGGTAGTGTTTGTCCAGTAACAGGAATAAGACTCGTAGCAACAGCCATATTGATGGTTGCTTGAAAAATGATTGGCACTCCAACACCAATGACCAGCAAAGTTCCAAAAATTGTTTTTGTTTTTTTGACCACCACAAAAATTCGAAAGAGTAATAAGAAGTAAATAAAAATAATTCCTAAACCTCCCATCAAACCGTATTCTTCGACGATAATTGCAAAAATAAAATCGGAAGAAGATTGAGGTAAAAAATTCTTTTGTACACTTTTTCCTGGACCCAAACCGAAAGGACCTCCAGTTGCGATGGCTATTTTTGCTTTTTCTACTTGATATGCATCTTTTCCTTCTTCGTTTGAGAAACTCTCAATTCTACTTTGCCAAGTTTGAACTCTATTGGGCATTGCATCGGGAAATGCTTTAGCAATTAGAACAAATATAGCAAGGGCAATAATGCCTGTGCCTAAGATAACTCCAAGATATTTTAAAGGATAGCCACCCATAAAGGTAACAAGTAAAACCATGGTAAAAATAATAGCTGTAGTCGAAAAGTTAGCAGGTAAAATAAGAATTAAAATGAGAGAAACAGGTAACCACAGCTGCCATAAACTTTCCTTAAAATTAATAACACTCTCTTTATTTTTTGCTAAATAACGCGCCACATAAACCATGAGAACCAACCCAGCTAGTGTAGATGTTTGGAACCCAATTCCTCCAATACGGATCCACCTGCTCGCATTAGCACCACCAATGGTAGTCCCTTGTGCAAGTGTAAAAATCAACAAGACAATTACGATCGGTATCATGATAACAGAACCCCCAGAAAAATATCGGTACGGAATTTTATGCACTCCATAAATAATTCCAAAACCAATAATTAACAATGCAATGTGTTTTGCCAAATGACCAATCGTTGAACCCGATCCAACAACATATACCAAATTTGTACTGGCGCTATATACTGGCATGAAAGAGAATATCGCCAAAATAGCTACGAGTGCCCAAATAGTTCTATCTCCTTGTATGTGTTGAAAAATGGTTTTCACTTTTTAATTTTAAAATTTTAAAAAATAGCACGCTTAGAAGTATCCAATTTACAAGTTTCGAACTGCAACTTTAAACTGACGTCCTCTGTCTTCATAATTTTCGAACAAGTCGAAACTCGCACAAGCAGGAGACAATAAAACAGCATCTCCAGTTTCTGCTAATTTTTGGGCTACCTTCACCGCTTCTTCGGCACCAGCAGTCTCAACAATCATATCAACTACTTTCCCAAAAGTATCTTTAATTTTTTCATTTTCTAAACCCAAACAAACAATCGCTTTGACCTTTTCTCTCACCAAAGGCAATAAATCTTGATAGTCATTTCCTTTGTCTACACCCCCTACAATCCAAACAGTATTTTTATCCATACATTCCAATGCATAAAAAACGGCATTAATATTGGTTGCTTTAGAATCATTGATATATTCTACCCCCCGAACTTTTGCAACAAATTCTAATCGATGTTCAACACCTTCAAAATTTGCCATACTCTCTTTAATAGCCTCTTTTCGAACTTTTAACAATTGAGCAGCCATAGTAGCAGCCATTGCATTCTTCGTATTGTGTTTTCCTTTTAATGATAGTGTAGATAGTGGCATCTGTATTTTTTCTTTATGAATGTTGATAATAATCTGTTGGTCTTCAATAAAAGCACCGTATTCAATTTTTTTTTCTAATGAAAACGGAACTAATGTTGCTTTTATAGGGTTGTTTGCTAACCAATTATTGATGGCGTCGTCGTCTGCGTCATAAATAAAATAATCGGTAGCTGTTTGATTCTTTGTAATTCTAAATTTTGATGCGATATAGGCATTAAAATCATACTCATATCGGTCTAAATGATCGGGAGTGATATTGGTTAAAATAGCAATATGACTCTTAAAGTTTTCAATTCCGTCCAATTGAAAACTGCTCAACTCCAAAACATAATTGTCATAGGATTGAACTGCTACTTGCTGTGCAAAACTATCACCAATGTTTCCTGCAATCCCGACATTCATTCCTGCATTTTTCAACAGATGGTGTGTTAACAGAGCGGTAGTTGTTTTTCCATTCGATCCCGTAATCCCTATAATTGTTGCGTCGGTATAAGCGGCAGCAAATTCGATTTCAGAAATTACTTTGACTCCATTTTTCTTTAGTTTTACAATCAACGGAACACTGTCTGGAATTCCAGGGCTTTTTACGACGATCGTTGCGTTGAGTATCTTTGCTTCTGTATGTTTATGTTCTTCAAAATCGATATGGCTTTCCAAAAGAGCCTCCTTGTATTTTTTCGCAATGCTACCTTGATCGGAAACAAAAACGTCAAATCCTTTTTGCATGCCCAGTACTGCCGCTCCTGCACCACTTTCACCTCCACCAAGAATTACAAGTCTTTTCAATCTTATCTTAATTTTAATGTTACGATTGCCAATACTGCCAGCAGAATCCCTACAATCCAAAAGCGAACTACGATTTTACTTTCGTGGTAACTTTCTTTTTGATAATGATGGTGTAATGGCGCCATTTTAAATATTCGTCTTCCCTCTCCAAATCTTTTTCGAGTATACTTGAACCAAGTCACTTGAAGAATGACTGATAGGTTTTCAACTACGAAAATTCCAGCTAAGATTGGCAGCAACAATTCTTTTCGAATTGCAATTGCAATCACTGCGATAATTCCTCCAATGGTTAAACTACCAGTATCTCCCATAAAAACTTGAGCTGGAAATGTATTGTACCACAGAAACCCTATCAAAGCTCCTGCAAATGCCAAGATAAAAACCGTCATTTCTCCCGAATTAGGAATGTACATGACGTCTAAATAATCGGCAAAAATGATGTTTCCTGAAACCCATGCAAAAACTGCGAGTGTAATGACAATGATCGCGGAAGAACCGGCTGCCAGACCATCGATCCCGTCCGTTAAATTTGCACCGTTTGAAACTCCTGTGACAATAAAAACCACAATAAAAATGAACACAATCCAACCATAGGCTTCGTATCCTTTTCCTAAAAAGCTCAATGCTTTCGAATAATCTAATTCGTTATTTTTAAAAAAAGGAACTGTTGTTTTAGTCGATTTGTGTGCTTCTCCAAAAACTTTGACACGCCCATTTTCTTGAACTACTCTTTGTGTTGTTGGCAATTGCTCTTTGATCGTTACGCCATCATTAAAATACAACATAGAGCCCACAATAATTCCAAGCCCCACTTGTCCTAAAACTTTAAACTTTCCTTTAAGTCCTGCCTTGTCTTTTTTAAATACTTTAATATAATCGTCTAAAAAACCAATCAAACCCATCCAAACCGTAGTAATAATCAGAATAACGATATAGATATTCTCTAACTTTGCAAATAATATCACTGGGATTAATGTTGCAAAAATGATGATCAATCCTCCCATAGTAGGCGTTCCTGATTTCTGATTTTGCCCATCCAACCCTAAATCTCGAACCGTTTCTCCAACTTGTTGATTTCTTAAAAAATTGATGATTCGCTTTCCGTAAATGGAAGAAATCAATAAGGAAACCATAAATGCTGTTGCGGCTCTAAAAGTGATGAATTGAAACACACTTGCGCCAGGAAAACGAAACTGACTCTCTAAATATTCAAATAAATAATACAGCATTCTTAATTGGTTTTTAATTGATTAAAACATTCTTCCACCTCTTCCATGTCATCAAAATGTTCGCGAACGCCATGGATTTCTTGATAATTTTCATGGCCTTTTCCAGCTATTAAAATAATATCCCCCGCTTTTGCGAATTTACAAGCGGTCTTAATGGCCTGTTTTCTATTTAAAACAGTGAGTGTTTTGGAATAATTTTCTGGCAAAACTCCCGTTTCCATTTCATCTAAAATCGTTTGTGGATTTTCGGTTCTCGGGTTGTCTGAAGTAAAAATTGCTTGAGTACTTAGCTGCGATGCGATATGCGCCATATGGGGTCTTTTGATTTTGTCACGATCACCACCACAACCAACAACAGTGTACACTTTTTCATTTCCCGTTCTAATATCATTGATTGTTTCTAAAACATTTTTCAAAGCATCTGGCGTATGTGCATAATCTATAATTGCTGTAATTCCGTCATTTGAAATCACATATTCAAAACGCCCACTAACACTTTCTAACTGACTTATAATGGTTAAAACCTCAAGCCTTTCCATGCCCAATAATTCTGCGGTCGCAATTATGGCTGTCAGATTGTAGATATTAAAAACTCCAATCAGTTTTGTCCAAACCTCAACACCTCCGACAGAAATTAGAGTTCCAGAAAGCTGCTTTTCAATGATTTTGGATTTAAAATCCGCAAGGGTTTTTAGTGCGTAGGTTTTCTTCTTGGCTATGGTATTTTGCAACATAAAGTTGCCGTTTTTATCGTCAATATTTGTCAATGCAAATGCCGACTCGGGTAAGGCATCAAAAAACTGTTTTTTTACATTTCTATATTCCGCAAAAGTTTCGTGATAATCCAAATGATCGTGAGATAGGTTGGTAAAAATTCCCCCCGCAAAAGTTAATCCTGCTGTTCTTTTTTGGTGAATTCCATGAGAGCTCACTTCCATAAAACAGTACTCAACACCTGCTTCAACCATGGCATCTAAATAGTGATTGATAGTCACAGAATCAGGTGTGGTATGGGTTGCCTTAAATTCGACAGTATCGACCAAAATTTTGACTGTAGAAAGTAATCCCACTTTGTATCCTGCCTTTTGAAACAATTGATACAACAGAGAGGCTATTGTTGTTTTCCCGTTGGTCCCTGTAATTCCTATTAGACAAAGTTTTTGAGAGGGATGCTTGTAATAGTTGGCTGCCATTACTGCCAAAGCACTATTTGCATCTGCTACTTGTACATAGGTAATTCCTTTATGAATTTCTTTTGGAAGCGTTTCACAAACAATGACCGTTGCACCTAAAGAAATGGCTTTGGCGATGTATGCATGTCCGTCAACAGAAACTCCTTTTAGAGCCACAAAAATATCTTGTTGTAAAATTTTTCTTGAATCGAAAACAAGGGCATTTACCTCAATATTTGTTTGACCAAATAATTGAAGTATTGCAACCTGAGACAGTATGTCTTTTAAATTTTTCAACTTATGACAATTTTAAAATAATGGTTGCTCCTTTAACGAGCTTTTCTCCTTTTTTGAGGGATTGTGATGCTACTTTTCCAATTCCTGTAATCTGTACTTTTAATCCTATATTCTCCAACAAAGACAAGGCATCCATCCCAGACATCCCTTGAACGTTTGGAACTTCCGTATGAGATTCAACCAATTGGTTATCGTATTCTAAATACTTTTGATTAATAGCTGCAAACTGAGTCATCTCGGATACTGACTGATGATCTTCTGGAGTGGTCGTATAAATTTTTTGGGCAATTTCTTTAAAAACTGGCGCTGCTACAACGGCTCCATAATATCCTTTTTCTTTCTTTGGATCATGAATCACGACAATACAGGAATACTTTGGCTTGTCGGCTGGAAAGAAACCCACAAATGATGCTGTATAATGCTTAGAAGAATAATGCCCCGAAATGGTTTCTCCTTTGCTATTTGTATAAGTAGAAATGTATTTTTTTGCAGTTCCAGTTTTGCCTGCCATAGAGAAATTTGGAGAATAAATATTCTCAGCTGTTCCTTTAATCACCACATCTTCCATCACTTTCCGAATCTTTTCCAAGGTTGTGTCTGAAGCAATTTTTGGGTGTACAATTTCAGTTTTAAATATTTTTTCTATTTTGTCTTGACTTCTTAATTCCTTAATAAATCGAGGCTTTACCATTACTCCGTTATTGGCAACAGCGTTGTAAAACATTAAGGTTTGCATAGGCGTCACTGAAACGCCATATCCCCATGACATCCATTCTAAAGAAATTTTATTCCAGCCTTTATCGTTTGGTTTTGGAACAATTGGGTTTCCTTCTCCTTTAATTGAAAATCCAATGGGTTTTGTAAAACCATATTTTTCTAGTTTGTCGATGAATTTTTGAGGCTGATGATCGTAATGTTTTCGAATTAATTTCACAATTCCAACATTGGAAGACACCTCAAAAACTCTTGCAGCAGATATTTTGCCATAGCCTCCTCTTTTCGAATCTTCTACTTTAGAACCGTGAATGAAAATCCTTCCTTTTTCGGTATCAACAACGGTTGATGTGTCAATTACTTGATCGTCTAAGGCAGCCATCAAGCTTGCCAATTTAAATGTTGACCTGGTTCGTGACTTTCCCAAACGGCATAGTTTCTTTTCTCGTAGTACTTTCCTTGTGAAGTTCTTCCAAGATTAGCGATGGCTTTAATTTCTCCCGTTGCGGTTTCCATTACTACTGCACAGCCATGTTCTGCTTCAAAATCTTCCATCTGACGCAATAGTGCATGATGGGTAATATCTTGAATATTAACATCGATAGTCGTGATGATATCATGACCGTCTATCGGTTCTTTTTCGTTGATATCATTGATCGGTTTCCATTGATCTTTTGCGATTTTCTGCTTCCATCGCAATCCATCTTCACCTTTCATATAATCAGCAAAAGCACCCTCTATTCCAGCGCCTCCGCTTTCATCGTCATAACCAATAGTTCTCTCTGCAATTTTTCCAATAGGGTGTTCTCGAACCGTATGATGTTCGGCGATAAATCCACCTTTGTAAACACCCAATTTAAAAATTGGAAATTTTTTCATCTTCAAATAATCATTGTACCCAATATTATGGCAATGAAAAAATACCGCTTATTGGTTTTTTTTGCATTCCGAAGACTTCGTTCATAATAGCTTGAAGACTTCCCTAACATTTCAGAAAGTGCTTCGGACAACCCAACAATATTTTCCTCAAACACTTTATCTTGAACTGCTACCAAATCCATTCGGATTGTAAATTTCGACAAGGAAGTTGCCAATAAATTTCCATCTGCTGCATAAACGTTTCCTTTGTTTGCAGAAATGGTGAATTCTCTTACGGTAAGATCTTTGGAAAGTTTCCTGTATTTATCTCCATGTGCATATTGAAGATTGAATACTCGAAACATTACGAACACTAGAAAAAGGGTCATAAAAGCAGCTACCAAGTAGAATTTTGCCAATATGCCATTTTTTTGAGTTGCCAATGTATTATTCTTTAATTGTTACTTTTATTTTTTTTGGAGGTGTTGTCGAGGGCGCTATCCCTAAAGACTGAACTCTTCTCCGAATACTCGACTCCATTTTCATCCGCTCTAACCTCGAACTCATATCTACATAAGCCTCTCGCAATTCTCTTTTCTGCTTATTCAAAGCTGCAATTTGAATTACTTTTTGATCGGCTTGATGTCCACTCGATATCATTATCAATAAGAGCACAACGATAAAAATGATGACTCTCCAATTTTTAAATGCCGAATCGTCAGTTAAGAAACTCCCGCGCAAAAACCCGTACAATCCTTTTTTAACTTTAGACATTATCAATTAAGCTTTTATGCGTTCTTTTTTTAATGTTGCTATTCGAAGCTTTGCGCTCCTTGCTCTATTATTGATTTTAATTTCTTCTGCAGAAGGCACAATCAACTTGCCTATTTTCTGCATCGGTTCTTTGGTGTTTCCAAAAACATCCTTTTCTAGTTCACCGCTAAACATTCCAGTGCTGATAAACCTTTTCACCAATCGATCTTCCAAAGAATGATACGAAATCACACTCAATCTCCCTTCTGCTGTTAAAAGACTCGGTATTTGTACCAAAAAATCTCGTAATGCATCCAGCTCTTCGTTAACTTCAATTCGGATGGCTTGAAATATTTGAGCCAATATTTTATGTTCTACCGCATTTGGCAGGTACTTTTGAAGCACTTCCTTTAACTGAAAACTCGTCTCAATTTTTTGCTCTGCTCGTTTTTCTACAATAGTTTTTGCGATGTTTCTTGAATTCCTTAATTCACCGTATAAAAACAAGATTTCTGCTAATTTTTCTTCAGAATACTTGTTGATAATTTCTTTTGCAGATAACTTGGATTTTTGATTCATTCTCATATCTAAATCACCATCAAAACGAGTTGAAAAACCTCTTTCAGCCTCATCAAACTGATGTGAAGAAACTCCTAAATCTGCCAAAATACCGTCAACTTTCTTGATTCTGTAAAACCGTAAAAATCTTGAAATGAATCTGAAATTTTCAGGAATCAATACAAACCGATCATCATCAATCTTATTCTCCAAAGCATCAGGGTCTTGATCAAATGCAAATAACTTTCCATCAGGACCAAGCTGTTTCAAAATTTCTCTTGAATGTCCTCCTCCACCAAAAGTCACATCTACATAGACTCCATCTTTTTTGATCGCCAACGCATCAACACTTTCTTTTAGTAATACTGGATTATGATAATTCATCGGCATCGGTATTTCCCATTACATCTTCGGCTAAATCTGCAAAATCTACAGAAGCATCGTCAATGGCTTTTTCATATTTCTCTTTGTCCCAAATTTCTATAATATTGACTGCAGAAGACAATACAAGTTGTTTTTGAATTCCTGCAAAATCGCACAAATCTTTAGGAATTAAAATTCTACCGGAAGCATCCAATTCTACCATTTTTACACCGGCAGTAAATCTTCTAATAAAATCATTGTTTTTTTTCACAAATCGGTTGAGCTTATTGATTTTCTCCATCATTAGGTTCCACTCACTCATGGGATACAGCTCTAAACAGGGCTGAAATACAGCACGCTTTACCACAAAGCCTTCTTGCAACACTGCATGTAACTGCTTCTTGAAAGCTGATGGCAACATCACCCTCCCTTTAGCATCTGCTTTACACTCGTATGTCCCAATGAGATTCACCATTAAAAAAAACAATTTATAGATATCAAAAATAAATAAAATTTACCACATTTTACCACTTTTTACCACTTTGTTCATAACTTTGTCTTTTTTTAACACAAGAGTCATTTAAACAATGAAAATAACTCCATTTTAAAAAAATAACTATGTAACAAAAAAGAAGTACATTTGCGATTCAGTAAATTGTAAAACCCGAATGACCGATTATTTAAAGATTGAAGATAAATTTACGTACGCTGAGGCTGGAGAAGGACCTACAATCATAGTTCTTCACGGACTGATGGGGACTCTTAGCAATTTTGAAGACACCTTTAATCATTTTTCAAAAAATGGTTACAACGTTGTAATCCCAGAATTACCTCTATATTCACTCCCTCTTTTGAAAACAAATGTCAAGAATTTAGCAAACTTCTTGCAGGAATTTATGGAGTATAAGAAAATAGATAATGCTATTTTATTAGGAAACTCTTTAGGTGGACATATTGCTTTATATTTTACAAAACACTATCAGGAAAGAGTCACTGCACTAGTACTCACTGGAAGTTCTGGTTTGTACGAAAAAGCAATGGGAGACAGTTTTCCGAAAAGAGGAAGCTACGAATACATCGAAGAAAAAACAAAAAGTGTCTTTTACGATCCTGCTGTTGGAACCAAAGAAATGGTCGACGATATTTTTAAAATCGTAAACGACAGGAGTTCTGTCATCAGAACCCTTGCCATTGCCAAAAGTGCTATCAGACACAATATGGCAAATGATTTACCTGAGATGAATATGCCAGCCTGCATCATATGGGGAAAACAAGACGCAGTTACGCCTCCTGAAGTTGCTCATGATTTCCATAAATTATTGCCCAATTCAGATTTATTTTGGATTGATAAATGTGGACACGCAGCAATGATGGAAAGACCTGAGGAATTTAATTCCATTTTACACAATTGGCTAAAAGATAGAAATCTATAATTCTATTTTTTTGTTCCTTTAGGTATTAAACAACCAAATTTGTTATTGTGAAAATAAAATCTGCTCAATTTATAATGAGTAACAGCAATGTTACTAAAGCACCCAAAGAGCGTCTTCCAGAATACGCATTTATTGGGCGATCTAACGTAGGGAAATCTTCGTTAATCAACATGTTAATGGAGCGAAAGGATTTGGCGAAAATTTCTGGAAAACCCGGAAAAACACAACTGATCAATCATTTTATCATCAACGATTCTTGGTTTTTGGTTGATTTACCTGGATATGGATACGCTCAAATTTCAAAGAAAAAAAGGACTATTTTTCAATATTTTATAGAAAATTATTTTAAAGAAAGAGAGCAATTGGTCTGTACTTTTGTATTGATTGACTCGAGGCATGATCCTCAAAAAATTGACATCGAGTTCATGCAGTTCCTGGGAACCAATCAAATTCCATTTTGCCTTGTTTTTACAAAAGCTGATAAACTGGGAAGCTCAAAATTGAACAAGCAAATTTCGACCTACAAGAAAAAATTATTAGAACACTGGGAAGAATTACCGACGTGTTTTCTAACCTCATCTTCAAGTGGGTTGGGAAGAAAGGAGTTTTTAGAATTTATCGATGGCGTCAACCAAGACGTTGCGAAAGACTTTACATAGCCCCTCATATTTATGCAATCCACCAAAGAAAATTTACAGGTTTTGTTTGAAGATAATCATCTTATTGTCGTCAACAAAAGAGCTGGAGATATAACTCAAGGGGATAAAACTGGCGACAAACCCCTCAGTGATGTTGTCAAAGAGTATATAAAAGACAAATATAAGAAACTATGAAATGTATTTATTGGAACAGTACATCGTCTGGACAGACCTACTTCTGGAATTGTAATTTTTGCAAGAACTTCGAAGGCATTAGAGCGATTAAACAAAATGCTCCGAGACAAAACCATCCAAAAAACCTATTGGGCGATTGTTAAAAAAACTCCTGAAATTATTGCCGACAGCTTGACAAATTTCCTAAAAAAAGACAGTAAAAAAAACAAGTCTTTTGTATACAAAAAGGCAATTGAAGGCAGCAAAATAGCAACGCTACATTACAAAGTCATTCAAAAATTAGACAATTATTCGTTGTTAGAAATTGACCTAGAAACTGGGAGACATCATCAAATTAGAACCCAACTATCACACATTGGAAGCCCCATTAAAGGAGATTTAAAATACGGTTTTGAAAGGAGCAATAAGGACGGAAGCATTTCTTTACACGCTCGAAAAATTCGCTTTATCCATCCCGTAACTAAAGAAGAAATTCAAATTACCGCGAACACACCCAATGACAGCATTTGGAACGCTTGTGTCTAATTTTTGTATATTTAGACAAAAGTTTCCCAAAAATGAAGTCACTAAAATACCTCTCAGTACTAATTTTACCTATTGTTGTTTATATTTCCTTTACTTCTAAAGGATGGCTAACACATCTCCCAGCAATCGTTTTCTTCGGACTGGTTCCATTTCTTGAACTCTTCATTCAACCAAACAAAGAAAATTTTACGGCAGAGGAAGCTAGAATCGAAAAAGAAAACAAAAACTATACCTATATATTATATGCAACACTCCCCCTCCAATTGATTTTTTTAGGGTTCTTCTTATATGCAATTCAAGAAACTGGGTTGACAACCTCAGAATTGGTCGGGCGTATTTTTGGAATGGGAATCATGTGTAGTGTCATTGGGATCAATGTAGGTCACGAACTTGGCCACAGACCCCATCGTGGAGATCAACTGATTGGAGAAATCCTACTGCTCACGTCTTTAAACACACATTTTCTACCCTACCATAACGGTGGACATCATTTACATGTAGCAACACCCAAAGATGCAGCAACAGCAAGAAAAAATGAAATCCTTTTTTTATTTTGGATTCGCTCTCATTGCATGAGTTATGTACAAGCATGGAGGCTCGAAAACAAGCGTCTTCAAGCAAGTGGTAGAAACTGGTTTCACCCTCAAAATAGAATGCTCATCTATACATTTTGCAACTTCCTTTTGGTTGGCGGAATCTATTTTTTATTTGGAAAATTCGTTTGCATCTCTTTTTTAATAGCCGCTATTTCTGGAATTATTTTGCTAGAAACTGTAAACTATATTGAACACTATGGACTTCTAAGAAAACAGGATGTAAATGGGCGTTATGAAAAGGTAAAAAGGAATCATTCTTGGAACTCAGATCATCAAATTGGACAAATGCTCTTGTTTAATTTATCGCGTCATTCAGACCACCATTACAATGGCTCAAAACAGTATCAACTCTTAAAATCATTGCCCGAGAGTCCGCAAATGCCTACGGGTTATCCAAGGCATGATGATTCTTGCATTTTTACCTCCTTTGTGGTTTTTAGTGATGCATAAAAAAATCAACTCAATTTCTTAAATTAGTATATGAATTCAGAAAAAACAGTGTCAGAAGCAATACACTATCGGCGCTCTGTAAGAGTTTACGACGCCCAAAAAACCCTTGACAGCAGTCTTGTCAAAGAATGCCTCAAATTAGCTGTATTGGCACCAAATAGTAGCAATATGCAATTGTGGGAGTTTTACCATATTACCTCCAAAGAAACAATTGCCCAACTTGCCCCTTTATGCTTCAACCAAAATGCAGCAAAAACAGCACAACAATTAGTGATTTTTATCACTAGGAAAGATCTATGGAAAAAACGCGCAAAGGCCAACTTGGAAATGGTAGACACCCTTTTTCCACAGAAACCCAAAGAAGAACAAAGTAGCAGGGAGAAAGTGATTCGAAACTATTACGGAAAAATCATTCCGTTTGCCTATGCAGATTTTTTTGGAATTTTAGGCTTTTTCAAATACCTCTTTGTCTTTGCAATTGGAATCTTTAAACCTATTTATCGACAAGTGAAAGGAAGCGATATAAGAACCGTAGCGCACAAAACCTGTGGATTGGCAGCTGAAAACTTTATGATCTCTATGGCTGCAATTGGATATGACACCTGTCCTATGGAAGGCTCCGATACCCTAAGAGTAAAAAACCTATTAAACTTGCCCTCTGGTGCAGAAATAAATATGATTGTTTCTTGCGGAATTAGAGATGAAAAAGGGATCTATGGGGAACGTTTTAGAATTCCTTTTGAGGAGGTTTATAAAGAAATTTAATCTCAAAACCCTTCTATGAATTCGACCAATCACTCTTCTAGGTAAATTTTACTTTTTTGGGTATAATACCAATCGGTTGGGACTCTTTTCGATGATGGCTTGATTCATTTCCATTTTAACAAATTCTCCATTCAAATATTTAGCTGCTTGATCTTTGTAATGCGCACTAAAAACACGTCCCGATTGTCCTGTTGGTATAATTGCCATACTGTTTTCAATATCTGAAAAATCGACAATTCTTCTTGTAGAAGGCCCTGCTTTTACCTTGTAATATCCGGTAGCATCAATATCATAAATTTGATTGTTAATTACCTGATCTCCTCCAGAAGTGACAAATGGCCCCACATTGAACAACATTCTTAAGGCATCAACCTGACCTAACGCATGCTTATGTTCAACAGAAACCACTCGATCCCAAGTCCAATTAACAACATTTTCGCCCAATTGATTTTGCAAAAAAGAAAAAGCATCTTGAAACGATTTGTTAATAATTTCTTTTTTGGTCTCAACCTTATCTTTGGTAGAAACATCATCCCACCAAACCGAATTTTCTCTCGCCATTTGAACTGGCAATACCTTTTCGATCAGAGGGGTATTTGTAAATTGTTCAAAAGCATCCCCCAACTCATCGCTAAAAGTGTTTTTCTGAAATTCGTAGACAATACGGTTATAGATAACTGGCCCTATTTCGAAAGTATCAAAATTTCCTTTCCATTTTTTCAAACTTGAAAGGGCGATTTTTTGACTAGGAGAGAATCCTTTTTGATCAATTTCTTTGATAAAATCAGTAAGAACTTTGGGTGCAGAAAGTGAGGTAACGTCATTCAACATGGTTGCAACTTCTTCTTTTGTCCAGTCGTTTTTGGATTCTAACAAATTCACAATTCTTTTGGCTCTGTTTTCAAATAAATAATACCCAGGATACAATGTACCATCTATTGACTCCGTTTGATTATTTGCAGAATACACATAATTCGAGCTAGGATTCACAGCTTGTGGATTTTGTTTAAAATCCAAATACTCTAAAATTTCATCCTTCCCAGAAGCACCATTTAAATAGGTTTTTGTGTATAAAGAGTCTCTATATCGATACAATTTTCCCGAGGCAAACCATGCAATATTATTGAGTGCATCTCCATACATCATGTTCAGACCTGGAGCATGCAATTTACTGGCTCCCTTTTTAAAATCTTCCAAACTTTTGGCATGCGAGATTGCATAGGCAGCATCTAAAATTTTATTTTCTGCCTTGGTATAAATCCACTGCATTGCAATAGGTCTTTCGTCATCGATATGTGTGACCAAATCATTGATAATAGGACCATGTTGGCTCACTTTTATTTGATATACTAGATCTTCTCCTTCTTTAACTTTAATCCGTTTATCAACCAAGCTATATTTTTCATACCCGTTTGGTGTTTTGTATTCCATTGGGTTGTTTGGATTATTTTCTTCCGTATAAAAATCGACATCATCATTTTCAAACATAGTCAACCCATAAGCATAGGTTCTATTGTGACCTAAAAGAGGAAAAGGCACTAGGGCCAAATTGAACCCATAGATTTCATAATTTGGAGTTTTGATATGCGATTGATACCAAACCGAAGGCTGTGAATAACCAATATGTGGGTCGTTGGCAAAAATTACTTTACCACTTTTTGTTTTTTCTGGACCTATCACCCATGAATTACTTCCTATAAAAGGAGAAATCGGTAACGCATTAAATAGCTTTTGCATTGCACTTCCCAACGCTCCTTTTAAAATTGGATTTTTTTGGGTTTGAATGAGTGTTAAATTTTGAGTTTCGGCACCGATTAATTCATTCAAGTAGGCTTCTCCTAAAACCTCTTTTACTTCTGTTAAAAGCGGATCGGTTTTGTGGGCCATTGCAAAACTAAATGCCATGTATCCAAATACATTGTACATGTCTTTTAGGGTGTATTTTTCTTTTTCTACTCCTACCAACGTAAACTCCAATGGAGTTTTTCCATTTTCTATGTATTGATTTATTCCATTTAAATATGCCATTGACAATTGGTACATTTCAGAATTCTTGTCTAAATTCTGTATGGTTTTTTGGGCATTTTCTTCAATTCCTAAGCCAGACATAAATTTGTCAGTGTCAATTAACTTTTCACCAAAAATTTCAGACAATCTTCCTGCCGAAATTCTACGAATCAATTCCATTTGCCACAATCGATCTTGTGCATGCACATATCCTAAGGCCGTGTAGGCATCGTGTTGATTTTGGGCATTGATATGTGGCACCCCAATGGTGTCATAATAAATTTCAACTTCTTCGACAAGGTTTTCTAGCGCAATATCACCTTTGTACTCAGGGTATAATGTTTTGGTATACAACCAAAATCCAACCGATACAAAAAGTATAAGAAGGAAAATATATTTGGTAATATTTTTAACTATTTTCATAGAAATCTATTTGATATACTCAAAGATACTAGAATTATATCGTATTTTTGATATTGATTATAAACAATCCTTTATGAAGAAAATCCAAATGGTAGACCTCCAAGGTCAATATGCTAAAATCAAAGACACGGTTAACGATTCTATCGCACAAGTACTCAATACTTCTGCATACATAAACGGTCCTTTGGTGCATGAATTTCAGGCAGATTTAGAAAAATATTTGGCTGTAAAACATGTCATTCCATGTGCAAATGGAACGGATGCTTTGCAAATAGCAATGATGGGATTGGGATTGGAACAAGGCGATGAAGTCATTACGGTCGATTTTACTTTTGCCGCAACTGTAGAAGTCATAGCGCTCTTAAAATTGACTCCCGTTTTGGTGGATGTAGACCCAAAGACCTTTAACATCGATTTAAATGCCTTAAAAAAAGCAATTACACCAAAAACAAAAGCAATTGTTCCCGTTCATTTATTTGGACAAGTTGCCAATATGGAAGCGATCATGGAAATTGCCAAAGTACATGACCTTTATGTGATTGAAGACAATGCGCAAGCAATTGGAGCAAACTATACCTTTAAAGATGGTCGAAAGCAAAAAGCAGGAACTATCGGACATGTTGGGACGACCTCTTTTTTCCCCTCAAAAAATTTAGGCTGCTATGGTGATGGTGGTGCCATTTTTACAAATGATGACACACTAGCCAATACGCTAAGAGGAATTGTAAATCACGGAATGTATACTCGCTATTATCACGACGTAGTGGGAGTCAACTCTAGATTGGACTCTATTCAGGCTGGAGTTTTAAAAGCTAAATTACCAAAACTAGATGCCTATTGTGATTCCAGAAGAGATGCTGCACGTTTTTATAATAAAGCGTTTGAAAATAACCCAAAAATAGTGACACCTACGACACAATCGAACAATACCTCTAATTGTGAACAACTTTGCGACAGTTGTGATTGTCACGTTTTTCACCAATATACCTTACAAATCAAAACGGGTAAAAGAGATGCCTTGCACAACCATTTGTTAGAGAATGGAATCCCCAACGCTATCTACTACCCAGTCCCTTTACATGCCCAAAAGGCATACAAAGACAGTCGTTATAAAGAAGATGACTTTAAAATAACCAATCAATTAATTGAAGAGGTCATTTCTTTACCGATGCACACCGAATTGGATACAGAGCAATTAGAATTTATCACAAAAACAATTTTAGAATTTGTTGGCTAAATAACACCTATGAAAAAAATACTTGTCACTGGAGGTTTAGGATTTATTGGCTCACATACAGTTGTAGAATTGCAAAATGCGGGTTATGAGGTGGTCATTATTGATGATCTTTCGAATTCAAAAATTGACGTTTTAGAAAAGATCACAGAAATCACAGGTGTGCAACCCGATTTTCATCAAATTGATTTACGAATAAAAGAAGATGTTCACCGCTTTTTTAATTCAGTAGCGATTGACGGAATCATCCATTTTGCGGCTTTTAAAGCCGTTGGTGAAAGTATGCAGAAGCCTTTAGATTATTATGAAAATAATATCGGGAGTTTGGTCTATTTACTACAAGAGATGAAAAATAGAGCTCTCGACCATTTTATTTTTAGCTCTTCATGCACCGTCTATGGACAAGCAGACTCCTTACCTATTAACGAAAATGCCCCTATTAAAAAAGCTTCTTCTACCTACGGAAACACCAAGCAAATTGGAGAAGAAATCATTGCAGAAAGTTGTAATGCCTATGGAATGAATGCGATTGCATTGCGCTATTTCAATCCGATCGGCGCTCACGAAAGTATCAAGATTGGAGAATTGCCTTTAGGAGTTCCCCAAAATTTAATCCCTTTTATTACACAAACCGCAGCAGGTATCCGAAAAGAATTGTCCGTTTTTGGAAATGATTATCCCACTCCAGACGGTACAGCTATCCGTGACTATATTCATGTGGTCGATCTTGCAAAGGCACATCTCAGTGCTTTAACAAGACTCCTTCATAAAAAAAATAATTCTAATTTTGAATTTTTCAATGTAGGAACTGGAACAGGGAGTTCGGTTTTGGACGTGATCAAGGCATTTGAAACAGCTTCAGGAAGCTCGTTAAATTATGTCATCAAACCCCGAAGGGAAGGTGACATTACAGCTGCCTATGCAGACACGACTCTTGCAAACAAGGAACTGAACTGGAAAACAGAAAAAAGTTTGGAAGAGGGATTGAGTGCTGCATGGAAATGGCAACAAAAACAATCTTAACCACATAAAAAATCCCGCTCAAAGCGGGATTATATTTTTTACACAAGTTTCAAATTAAACCGCAAATGTTGCAGCACTTGCCGAAACACTTCGGTCAATTTTTCGGAGTAAGCCTTGCAATACATTTGCAGGACCTACTTCAATAAATTCAGTTCCTCCGTCAGCAATCATTGCCTGAATAGATTGTGTCCATTTTACAGGAGCTGTTAACTGAGCCATCAAATTCTTTTTTATCTCCTCTGGATTCGTGACTGCTTTTGCAGGTACATTTTGATATACAGGGCAGCTTGGGGCACTAAAAGTAGTAGCGGCTATGGCTGCAGCCAATTCGGCTGCTGCTGGCTCCATCATTGGTGAATGAAATGCTCCACCTACAGGCAATATCAAAGCCCTTCTTGCTCCTTTTTCAGTCAACACTTTACAAGCAATTTCAACAGCTTCAATTTCACCAGAAATCACCAACTGTCCTAGGCAATTGTAGTTTGCAGCTACGACCACACCTTCAATTTCAGCACAGGTTTCCTCTACAATCTGATCGTCCAATCCTAAAACAGCTGCCATGGTAGAAGGTGCTAATTCACAAGCTTTTTGCATTGCCAACGCACGTTTTGAAACCAATTGCAAACCGTCTTCAAAAGATAAAACACCATTAGCAACTAAAGCGGACAATTCTCCTAAAGAGTGTCCTGCAACCATTTCTGGCTGAAAAGAATCTCCCAAAACTTTAGCTAAAATAACTGAATGTAAAAAAATAGCTGGCTGGGTAACTTTGGTCTCTTTTAATTGTTCGGCTGTCCCTTCAAACATGATGTCTGTAATTGAAAATCCTAGAATTTTATTTGCTTTCTCGAAGTACTCTTGTGCCAAAGCAGAAGCATTGTACAGGTCTAAACCCATACCCGTAAATTGTGCTCCTTGACCTGGAAAAATATATGCTTTCATCTAAACTGTTTTTGTTATTTCTTGAATTAACGACAAAAATAATGATTTTTAGGAGAAGACAATCTAGCTTTTGATTTCTTATGAATCCAAAAAATAGAACTTTTTTTTTGTAAAATCATTAACAATTGCGAAAATCAATGGAAGACAGCCTTATAAACATCCACTTTCTATTCAAAGTCTGAGTAGAATTTAGTATTTTCGTTTGGGATCCTTTTTTGCAAAGTATCGCCTTTCGGTTCGTCTCCATTAGCACCAAACTATTATTATGAAAAAAATTGTATGGACTCTCTTACTCACGCTTCTCCCGTCGCAATTTTTTGCACAACATTCTTTGTTCAATGAATTGCTAAGTACCTATGTGAGTGATAAAGGAGTCGTTGATTATATGAATTTTAATGGAAAAAAATTACGTCGCTATTTGAATTCCTTAGAAAAAAATTCACCCGATCACAGCTGGTCTGTCAACAAACAAAAAGCTTTTTGGATCAATACTTACAATGCCTATACGATCTATTTGGTGCTACATGCCAGAAATTCAAAAGAGCTAAAAAATAGTATTTTAGACATCAAAAGAAAGGGGAAATCTGCATGGAAGATTCCATTTGTAAAAATAGGAGACCATACATATACCCTTGATCAAGTAGAACACGAAATTTTACGCAAAAACTTCAAAGACCCTAAAATACATGTTGGCGTCAATTGCGCTTCGAAGTCATGCCCAAAATTATCCAACAAAGCATTTACAGAAGAAAATATTGACCGTGAATTAGAGAAATTAATGATTGCCTTTATCAATGATTCAACCAAAAATACAATCACAACAAAAAACATTATAATTTCAAAAATTTTCAACTGGTTTGAATCTGATTTCACAGAAAAAGGGAGTCTTATTGATTTTTTAAATCAGTATTCAAATATCCCGATTGACAAAAATGCAACAATACATTATCAAAATTACGATTGGACTTTAAACAAAAAATAAATTATGGCAAAGCCTTATTATGATGCCTCCGATTTGAAAAAATTTGGAGAAATTACAGAATGGAGTGAAGAATTAGGGACTAAGTTCTTCGATTATTATGGAAAAGTTTTTGAAGAAGGGGCATTGACAGCTCGTGAAAAATCTTTAATTGCTCTAGCAGTAGCACATACAGAACAATGTCCGTATTGCATCGATGCTTATACCAAAGATGGACTCCAACGCGGAATTACCAAAGAACAAATGATGGAGGCCATTCATGTTGGTGCTGCCATAAAAAGTGGCGCAACCTTGGTTCATGGAGTTCAAATGATGAAGAAAGTGAATCAATTAGAAATGTAAAAATGTCCATAAAATCATTACACGCAAGAAATAACGATTTGGCAAATACCGCTCGTCAGTTAGAAATTTTATCCAACGGAATTTTTGCTGAAGGGAAACTATCCACATTTGCTAAAAAAATTCAGGAGACCAATCAACTTCCTCTGCGTCCAAAAAAACTAGAGGTACTTCAAATCAATTTGGGGTATATGTGCAATCAGGTTTGTGGACATTGCCATGTAGATGCTGGCCCAGATCGGAAAGAAATCATGACGCTAGAAACCATGCAGCAATGTTTGGAAGTTATCAAAAACACAGGAGCTCACACCTTAGATTTGACAGGAGGAGCCCCCGAAATGAATCCGAATTTTAAATGGTTTGTTGAAGAAGCAGCAAAAGTGGGAATTAAAGATTTTATTGTTCGATCCAATTTGACCATAATCCTAGCAAATAAAAAATACCACGATTTGCCCGATTTTTTTAGGAGCCATTCCATTCATGTTGTTTCATCGATGCCCCATTGGACACGTGGAAAAACAGACAAACAACGAGGCGATGGTGTATTTGACAAATCAATCAAGGCATTACAAATGTTAAACAAAGTCGGTTACGGAATCGAAGGATCCGACTTAAAATTAGATTTGGTTTACAATCCTTCTGGGGCCTTTTTACCAGGCGATCAAAAAGCTTTAGAAAATGATTTTAAAATGGCATTAAAGAGTGAGTTTCATATTGATTTTCATCACTTATTTGCCATTACCAATTTACCTATTAGTCGTTTTTTAGATTACTTAATCGCTTCAGAAAATTACGAAGACTACATGTATTCTTTGGTAGAAGCCTACAACCCTTCTGCAGTAGAAAGCGTGATGTGCACCAATACCCTTTCAGTAAGCTGGGACGGTTGGCTGTACGATTGTGATTTCAATCAAATGTTAAATCTGAAAGTAGCCAGTAAGGCAAATCATATTTCAGCATATAATGAAGCTATTTTACAGGATCGAAATATCATCATCAATCAACACTGTTATGGTTGCACAGCGGGTGCAGGAAGTAGCTGTCAAGGTGTAATTGCCTAAAATAGCCTTGAAAATGAAAAAACCAATCCTTATTTTCTTACTGATTTCTATCAATACCTTTGCACAGCAAACACTAAAATCCCTATTGGAAAAACACAATTCAGGAAGCATTCCTTATATTTCGGTGGACAGTTTAGCAGCGATTCTTGAAAAGTCGTCTGTCTCCTCTTACGATAACAAGAAAATACTTCTCTTTGATACGAGAGAAGAGAAAGAGTTTCAAATTAGTCACATTCAAGATGCAAATTTTGTGGGTTATGATAATTTCAACATTCTTCAAACGTTAAAAAAACATCCAAATAAAGAAACCCCTATCGTCGTATACTGCTCTTTAGGAATCCGTTCCGAAGACATTGGTGAACAACTAAAGAAAGTAGGGTACTCGACAGTTTTCAATTTATATGGAGGAATTTTTGAATGGAAAAATCAAGGAAATCCGGTGTATACCTCCAATCACCATAAAACCAATAAAGTTCATACCTTCAATCACGAATGGAGTAAGTGGCTTCTTAAAGGCGAAAAAATAAATGACTAAAAACTTACTCCTCATTTTTACAAGAAACCCCGAACTGGGAGCAGTAAAAACTCGTTTGGCAAAGACCATTGGTGATAAAGCAGCACTTTCCATCTATCTTGTTTTATTAAACCATACCCATGCAGTGACTCAAAACCTCTCCTGTGATAAGGCGGTTTACTATTCTGTAAAAGTGAGAGACCATGATCTTTGGAATCCTACTCATTATCTCAAAAAACAACAATTTGGAGCCGATTTAGGGATCCGAATGCAAAATGCATTTCAAGATTCGTTTAACGCTGGTTATCAAAAAGTAATTGTTATAGGAAGTGACTTAATTGATTTGTCCGAAGAACTTATTGAAACTGCTTTTTTAAAATTAGACAGCAACGAGGTGGTTATCGGTCCTGCAGAAGATGGGGGCTACTATTTGTTGGGCCTGAAAGAACTTGAACCGAAGCTCTTTACTAATAAAAAATGGGGAACCGCATCAGTAAGAAGCGAAACCTTGTCCGATTTAAAAGATAAAAAAGTACATTTGTTAGAAACATTGAATGATATTGATGTTTTTGAAGATATCAAAGGGCACCCTTCTTTGGAACAATTTTTAGAATAATTAGTCGCCTTTTACCATCCAACTTTTTAAAAACATCACGAAGTCTAGCAAAATGAAACAACAACAATTGAATGAAACTGTCGCTTTTTTAAAATCAGCAGGAATAAAAAATCCAAAAATTGGAATTGTACTGGGAACTGGCTTAGGAAAGTTGGTCGACGAGATAGCAATTGAAAAAGAAATTGCCTATGCGGAAATACCAAATTTCCCTCAAGCAACAGTGGAGTTTCATTCTGGAAAATTAATTTACGGCGAGCTGTCTGGAAAAAAAGTGCTAGTCATGGCTGGACGTTTTCATAAATATGAGGGCTACGATCTCTGGGAAGTAACCTATGGAATTCGAACCATGCACGCATTGGGGATTCAGAATTTACTTATTTCAAACGCAGCAGGCGCTATCAATTTATCCTACAAAAAAGGAACATTAATGTTGATTGAAGACCACATCAATTTACAAGGAGATTCCCCTTTGGCCTTTAAAGGGGCAAATGTTTTTGGAAATATTTTTGCAGATATGTTGGCTCCGTATTCAAAAGAAATCAACCAAAAAATTAAAACAATCGCCCTCGAAAATAACATCCTATTACACGAAGGAATCTATACCAGTGTGGTGGGGCCACAGCTAGAAACCCGAGCAGAATATCGAATGTTACAAATTCTGGAAACAGATGCTGTAGGAATGAGTACGGTACCAGAAGTCATCGTTGCCAAACAATTAAATCTTCCTTGTGCAGCCATTTCGGTATTGACAGACGAATGCGACCCTAAAAATCTACAACCCGTAGATATTTCAGAAATCATTGCAATTGCTGGAAAAGCAGAACCAAAAATGATTCTTCTTTTTAAAGAATTGATAAAAATTATATAACATACAGTTTTTTACATCCTAATACAACTATAAAGACTTACTGAAATCCAAACTATGAGTTACTTAGAAACCACGAACGACGTTTATAAACAAGCAGCACTGACCCCCGATATTGGGCTTTGTTGTACCACCAATCCTATTTGGGAATTTCCAGGTCTCAAAATCCCTCGCATCATGCAAGAAATGAACTACGGTTGTGGTTCTACAGTCCATGCAAGAGATTTGACCAACAACCCTAAAATGTTGTATGTAGGTGTTGGCGGCGGAATGGAATTGCTGCAATTCTCTTATTTCAATAGAACCAAAGGCGGTGTAATAGGACTGGATGTGGTAGACGAAATGCTAGAAGCTTCCAGAAACAATTTTAAAATTGCTGAAGAGCAAAACGATTGGTTTCAGAGCGATTTTGTCGACCTTCGAAAAGGTGATGCAATGGATTTGCCTGTTGCAGATAATTCGATTGATGTTGCTGCACAAAATTGTTTGTTCAATATTTTTAAATCTGATGATTTAAAGAAGGCCATAGCAGAAATGTACCGCGTTTTAAAACCCCACGGTCGTTTAGTAATGAGCGATCCAACCTGTGAACAGCCAATGAATGATGCACTTCGAAATGATGCCCGTTTGCGAGCCTTGTGTTTAAGTGGAAGTTTGTCTATCGCAGACTATGTAAAAGCACTTACAGACGCTGGATTTGGAACTATAGAAATTAGAGCTAGAAAACCGTACAGAATTTTAGATCCCAAGAATTACCCTACCGATGAATTGATCTATATCGAATCTATTGAAGTGGCTGCTATCAAAGACCCCATGCCTGCAGACGGTCCCTGTATTTTTACGGGAAAAGCCGCCATTTATTATGGTAGCGAAGACTATTTTGACGACGGAGAAGGACATACCTTATTGAAAAACCAGCCTCTTGCAATTTGTGATAAAACTGCCGCTGCACTAAAAGCTTTGGGAAGAGATGATCTTTTCTTTTCAGAATCTACCTTCCATTATGATGGTGGTGGATGTTGCTAATTCCCTCGTAAAAAAAGTAGTTTTCTAAAACAGTAAACTGCTTTTTTAAGGGGAGGTTACTCATAGGATTGATGAATGTATTTTGCATGTTTTTCTTGTTGTGATCCATCACCCGTTTTGTAATATTCAACTGCGTCATGGGTACGTATAAAAAAATGAGTCTTATCGATACTATCCAACAAACCTGCTCTGAATAACAAATCTCTCACAGGTCCTTTTAAACTTGAGAAATAAAAGATAATATGTTTTTTTTGATAATAGCGAACCCGTTCTTTTAGCATTTCTATTCCCGTACTGTCAATTCTATTGATACTTTCTGCATCTAACACAATCAGTTTTAATGCAGCTCCTTTTTCCTCAACCATTTGATCTAAAGAATCTCTAAAATAACCAGCATTGGCATAAAATAATTGTGCATCAAATCGAAATACCAAAATATCATGTTCGATACTTACTTCTTCAAAACGGCTTTTGTTGCGATAAAAATCGGCATGTGGAACTTTTCCTAATTCGGCAACATGAGGTCGTGAAGTTCTGAATACTAGGACAATCAAAGACAATGAAACTCCCACAAAAATTCCTTGTTCGATCCCTAGAAATAAGGTTGCAAAAAAAGTCACCAACATCAACCAAAAATCAAGTTTGTTCGTATTCCAAAGAAAACGACCTTCTTTAAAATTGATTAATCCAAAAACAGCCACAATAATAATTGCTCCTAATACCGCCTTCGGTAGAAAGTAAAATAAAGGAGTTAAAAACAGGAGAGTGATAACGACCATTGCAACCGAAATTAACGCAGCCATACCTGTTGTTGCTCCACTCTCTTGATTGATGGCAGAACGTGAAAAACTGGATGTTGAAGGATACGCTTTGAAAAAAGATCCCACAATATTACTCAACCCTAAGGCAATTAACTCTTGATTAGGCCGTACACGATATTCATCTTGGGTTGCTTCCAACGTCTTTCCCATTGAGATAATTTCCAAATACCCCACCATCACTAACGTAAATGCAATGGGCAATAAATCTTTGACTAATTGGAAATCAACTTCAGGGATTCCAAAACTCGGCAAACCCGATGGGATTTCTTTCACGATATCAACTTGAGGAAAAGAATTTCCAAAGAATTTCAATAGTATAATTCCAATAATAACAACAATCAATGCACTGGGTAATTTCTTATTGATTCTCTTGAGAATGACTATCAATACTATCGAAAAGAGACCTATAAGGGTAGTGTTTATCTGAAAGTCTGCGAATTGATGCCAAAAATCTGCCACAAGAACATGGATTTGGTCACTTTGAATAAAATTGACCCCAAATAAATTTCGAAATTGATTCATCCCAATAATCAATGCTATCGCTGAAGTAAAACCGAGAATGACTGGTTTTGATAAAAAATTAACAATAAAACCTAAGCGAAATACCCCCATTAAGAATTGCAAACTTCCCACTACTAATGCTAAAAATATTGCAATGGCAATATAACTTTCAGATCCTGCTAAAGCGACGGTAGAAACTCCTGTTGCAACAATTAAAGAATCCATTGCTACTGGCCCAACTGAGACTTGTCTGGACGAACCAAAAATAGCATAGACTAGTTGAGGTAATAAGGCACAATACAATCCATAGATTGGGGGTAGGCCCGCTATTAAAGCATAGGCAATCCCTTGTGGGATTAAAACGATTCCCACGGTAATTCCTGCAATTAGGTCTCCTCTGAACGACGAGGCTTTATAATTAGGGAGCCAATCAAAAATTGGAATGTTCTTTTTTAAATTCATTTTATTGATTGCAATTTGTATTCGGGAATGTACCTTCTACGAAGTACTACTTCATTCTTATTTCTTAGAATAATTCTCCTGGATTCCTTCCTTTGACTCTTCCTAGGTGTTTGTATGCCAATTCCGTGACTTCTCTCCCTCGTGGGGTTCGCATGATGAACCCTTGCTGAATTAAAAAAGGCTCGTATACTTCTTCTATCGTTTCTGTATTTTCACTCACAGCAGTCGCTATGGTACTAAGTCCAACAGGCCCTCCTTTAAACTTATCAATGATGGTCGTTAGGATTTTGTTATCCATCTCATCCAAACCGTGTGCATCAACATTTAGGGCTTTTAAGGCATACTTTGCAATCTCTATGGAAATAGATCCATTCCCCTTGATTTGTGCAAAATCTCGTACCCTACGCAATAACGCGTTTGCAATTCTTGGAGTTCCTCTACTTCTCCCTGCAATTTCGATAGCAGCTTCCATAGAAATCGGAACGTCTAAAATATCGGCACTTCTTTGTACAATTGTTGTTAGTAATTCTGTGGTATAATAATGCAATCTACTATTGATACCAAAGCGCGCTCTCATAGGAGCCGTTAGCAATCCTGACCGTGTGGTTGCCCCTATTAAAGTAAATGGTTCTAGATTGATCTGAACCGTTCTTGCATTGGGTCCAGATTCGATCATAATATCGATTTTATAATCTTCCATCGCAGAATACAAATACTCTTCTACAATGGGACTTAAACGATGGATTTCATCAATAAACAACACATCTCTTTCATCTAAATTGGTAAGTAGCCCTGCTAGATCACCTGGTTTGTCAAGGACAGGTCCTGATGTAACTTTGATGCCTACTTCCAATTCGTTGGCAAGAATGTGTGCCAAAGTGGTTTTCCCTAAACCTGGAGGTCCATGAAAAAGGGTATGGTCTAAAGCCTCGCCTCTCTGATTGGCAGCTTCTACAAAAATCTTAAGATTATCAATTGCTTGATCTTGTCCTGAAAAATCGTCAAAAGACAGTGGCCGTAATTTTTTTTCTACGTCTAGTTCTTCATTTGATAAGTTGTCATTTTCAGGGTTTAAATGCTCATTCATAAATACAAAGATACTATTAATTGTAGTGAATAATTTAGGATTTTATTTCAAACAAAAAACCTTTCCGAAAGTGGAAAGGTTTTTGAATATTTAAATGCCGCTTCTTTTCTAGTAAGAATCAGTACTTTTTTTAAGAAGGTTCTTCACCTTCTAATGGTGGTGTTGTTTGTAAAACAAAATCTTGACCATGTAAGAAATCACTATCGTCATCATTTGGATCTACACGTTTGCTGTAGTCATAGGCCCAACGGTGTACTTCAGGGATTTTACCTTGACCAGTTTCCGTGAACATGTTCTACAGGAGTTGTCCATTCTAATGTATTGGACTTCCATGGGTTCTGAGTTGCTTTTGGACCTCTGTACATTGAGATGAAAAAGTTTGCAATAAAAATTAACTGAGCTATACCTCCAACTAATGCGAAGAGTGTGATGACCACATTGATGTCAGTCAAATCGTCAAACATTGGAAAATTGGTGTTGGTATAGTATCTTCTCGGTAAACCAGCTAATCCAATGAAGTGCATAGGCCAGAAAACACCATAAGCACAAACAATCGTTATCCAGAAATGCCAATATCCTAATGTTTTATTCATCATTCTCCCATACATTTTTGGAAACCAATGATAAATTCCTGCATACATTCCAAAGATTGCAGAAACACCCATTACTAAATGGAAATGCGCAACTACGAAATAGGTATCATGAATGTTGATGTCCAAGGCAGAGTCTCCTAGAACGAGCCCAGTTAAACCTCCTGTTACAAATGTTGATACCAAACCAATAGAGAATAACATTGCGGGATTTAATTGCAAGTTACCTTTCCACAAGGTCGTTAAATAATTGAATGCTTTTACAGCAGAAGGAATGGCAATTAATAGGGTTGTAAAAGTAAATACAGATCCTAAGAAAGGGTTCATTCCAGAAATAAACATGTGGTGACCCCAAACTATTGTTGACAAGAAAGCAATGGCTATAATTGACAAAATCATTGCTCTATATCCAAAAATTGGTTTTCTTGAATTGGTTGAAATTACTTCGGAAGTAATTCCCAGTGCTGGTAATAATACAATATAAACTTCAGGGTGACCTAAAAACCAGAACAGGTGTTCAAACAATACTGGTGAACCTCCTTGATAATGCAATACTTCTCCTGAAATAAAGATATCTGATAAGTAGAATGAAGTCCCAAAACTTCTATCAAAAATTAATAGTAGGGCTGCAGATAATAAGACTGGAAATGAAACCACACCAATAATTGCAGTGATAAAGAAAGCCCACATGGTCAGTGGCAATCTTGTCATTTTCATACCTTTTGTCCGTAAATTTAAAACCGTTACGATATAGTTTAGTGCTCCAATTAAAGAGGAAGCAATAAAAATCGCCATTGAGACTAACCATAGGGTCATTCCTGCTCCGGAACCTGGAATCGCTTGTGGCAAGGCAGAAAGTGGAGGGTAAATTGTCCAACCTGCTGAAGCCGGTCCTGCTTCCACAAATAGAGAAATAACCATGACAACACTCGAGATAAAAAACAACCAGTAAGAAATCATGTTTAAAAATCCAGAAGCCATGTCTCTAGCTCCAATTTGCAATGGAATTAATAAGTTTGAAAATGTTCCACTCAAACCTGCCGTTAAAACGAAGAATACCATAATGGTACCGTGAATGGTTACCAAAGCCAAATAAATATCTGGATCCATAATTCCATCGGTTTGGTGAGAGCCTAAAAATGCTTCAACAATGGTAAATGAGGTATCTGGCCAAGCCAATTGTAAGCGAAATAACATCGACATTAATACCGCAATAATTCCCATGAACATTCCTGTCACCAAGAATTGCTTTGAAATCATTTTATGATCCTGGCTAAAAATGTATTTTGTTACAAATGTTTCTTTATGATGATGATCTGACATAATCTTATGTATTTGTAGTGTCTTTAAATTAGTTTTTTATTACTTCTGATAACGTTGGTCTAGCTGCAATCCAATCATTGTACTCATCTTCTTCCACTACTGTAATTTTCATTTGCATGTTGTAGTGAGATTGCCCACAAATTTTATTACACAAAAGGAGATAGTCAAACTCATAGAGGTCTTCCCCTTTTGCTTTTCTAATTTTGTTAATAGCATTTGTTTTTGCCATGACCTCAGGATTCAACCTCATTTCTTCTGTAGTGAATTTTGGTGTAAAACCAAACTCGGTAACCATTCCTGGAACACAATTCATTTGTGCTCTAAAGTGAGGCATGTATGCAGAATGCAATACATCTTGTGAACGGAACTTAAAGTGTACTTTCCTTCCTTTAGGTAAGTACAACTCTGTTACTTGCTTGTCATCTTGTGAGTTCTTATCCGACATGTCAACTCCCATTGTATTCAGGCTATTGATGTCAATATAATTTACATTACCTAATCCTAGAGTATTGTCTTCACCTGCATAACGAGCATCCCATCTAAATTGTTGAGAATAAACTTCAATAACAACTGCATCTTTTTCATCAGATAAGTCCATTACATTGTTCCATTGCCATAATCCGTACCCAATCAAAACGACTAATACAACAGCAGGAATAATGGTCCAAATAATTTCTAATTTGTGACTATCTGCAAAGAATTTTGCTTTTCGATCTTGTCTTCCTCTGTACTTGTAAGTAAAAAAGAAGATTAAAAATTGCATTACAAATTGCACAATTCCAATCAACCAAAAAGAAATATTAAAGAGGTTGTCATCATGCTCACCTTCAATAGAAGCAGATTCGGGTAACATTATTACATTCATTGCAATTAAGCAATAAATCATCATTGCATAAATGAAAACTGTAAATACTAAAAAGTACTTTCCTTGTTTGTCATTGTCACGATCGTCTGCAATAACGGTTCGTAAGTCCATTACTCTGGTTATCTGCCAAAAACTGACTCCAATTGCAACACCTATAAAAATATAAAATAGAGCTAACATATGTATTTTGTCTTAATTTTTTAATTCAATTATTATTAGTGGTGATCTCCAGATCCTTCTCCTGAGTGTTCAATATTGTAATAGTGAAAATGCTCACTTTCTTTTAAAAATGGGTTTCCTTTTGCAATTGGATTCGCTTTCGCAAATGCAGTAAAAGTTGTATACATAAACAATCCAATAAAGAAAAATAATGCACTGATTTCGGGAATACCTATAGACCATTGAGCTCCAACAGTTGAAGGCATTACCATGACAAAAACATCAATATAATGTCCTATCAAAATAACCGCTCCTCCAATAAAAACAAACCATGGCTTGCTTTTAAAGTCACTGTTGATTAGAAGTAGAATAGGAAATACAAAGTTCATCACAACCATCCCTAAAAACGGTAATTTATATTCTGTAAATCTTGCTACAAAATAGGTAGTTTCTTCTGGAATGTCTGCATACCAGATGAGCATAAATTGTGCAAACCATAAATAGGTCCAGAATACAGAAAAACCAAACATGAATTTTGCCAAATCGTGAATATGACTATCATTAATTCCAGGTAAAGCATTTTTTGAACGTAAATAGATCGTTACAAATGCAATCACTGTTAATGCACTGACTAATAAAGTTGCTAGTACATACCAACCAAATAAAGTTGAAAACCAGTGAGGATCTAATCCCATAATCCAGTCCCATGACATCATGGATTCTGTGATCATAAACAAGAATAAGAAAACTACTGATAAGTTATAGTTTTTCTTGTACGTTTTATTTCCATCGTTAGCTGTATCTTCTTTGATAGATCCTTTGCGGATAAAAAAGCGATATGCATTCCAAATCAATAAATAAGCAATACTTCTTACAAAAAATCCTGTTGAGTTCATCCACCAAGATTTCCCATCAATAATAGCATCATAGTGCTCACTTTCTGGATCGAAAGTTCCTTCTGCCATCCAAGGAAATAAATGATTGAGTTGCATTACTGAAGCAGCTAAAACAAGTATCATGATAATAGACACTGGCAATAAATTAGCAGTGATCGCTTCCATGACTCTTAAAATTACAACGGACCATCCTACTTGAGCAACTCTTTGGATTGCATAAAATGCTAACACTAAAAGTGTAACACCTAAAGAGAAAAATAAGGCGACATAAAATGCTGACCAAGGTCTATTTTGAAGTTGGTGCAACACATGAATGGCATGTTTGTCATCATGCACTTCTGCATGTACTTCATTTGTTTCAGCGTGTGCATCGTGCGCAACTGGTGTTTGATGCGTATCAACAGCAACTGAATGACCATTTCCATGACCATCATTACTAGCTGCTTCTATTGCATGCTTAGCGTCTTCTAATGTATTTTGAGATCCCGCATAAAAACTATATGCTAATCCTAAAAATCCAAAAAGGATTAGTGCTAATGAGACTGTTTTTAACTTACCTGAGAATTGATACATATCTTTCGTATTCTTTCTTTTTAAACTTTATTTTAACAAATTTGTACGCAATACTTCTACGTATTGTACAATTTGCCAACGCTCCTTATATGTTAATTGAGATGAGTGAGAACCCATTAAGTTTTTACCATGAATTAAAACGTGATAAATACTCCCTTCTGTAATATCTCTATCTTTATAGTTTGGAATTCCTAAAAACTTATCTGCTTGCGATAAATAACCATTTCCATCTCCTTTAGTTCCATGACAGGTAGCACAATAAATGGCATACATTTTTTTTCCATTTTCTAAATTCTCGGCACTCTTGGCAAAAGGCGATTTCAATGTTGTCTTTGCTTTTTCATACCCTTCATTAGTGTCCGCAATGTCATAAGCAGGATGTCCTCCTCTTGGAATTGTGCCTGCTACAGGTTTACTATTCACTGGTTTTCCTAGCAAACCATTTTCTGCATCAGCATCGTATGGGATAGACTCATACATATCTGGCATGTATTGAAGCTGTGGAGTTCTCTTATCGCCGCAAGAAGCTAAACTTGCTGCAAATACTAAAACGATAATTAATTTAAAATTCTTCATTATCTATTGATTAGTGCTTATCTACTACATTAATTTCTACTGCGCCTGTTTTACTTAATAAAGAAGTCAATGCTTCAATATTGTGATGTACCGGAATTTCCATTAAAAAATGGTCATCTGTAGTCCTTGGATCTGGATTTTCAGCTTTTTTAAATGGCCAAATTCTACTTCTCATATAGAAAGTAATTACCATTAAGTGAGCTGCAAAAAACACGGTCAATTCAAACATAATTGGCACAAAGGCTGGCATATTTTCAATCCAACTGAAACTTGGCTTTCCACCAATATCTTGTGGCCAGTTGTCAATCATCATGTAATTGGTCATCCAAATAGCAATTGCAAGACCCGTAATCCCATACAAAAATGCAGTAATTGCCAATCGTGTTGGAGCTAATCCCATTGCTTTGTCTAGTCCATGGACTGGAAAAGGACAGAATACTTCTTCAATATGATGATGTTCTGCTTTGACTGCCTTGACAGCATCTAACAAAATTTCGTCATCTGTGTAAAACGCGTGAATAACTTTCGATGATTCCATAATTATCCGTTTAAATTGTTATCAGAATCTTCCTTTGAAGCTGTTGTGTTTAAAACTACAATAGCCGGTTTGGTTGGGATTCCTTGTTCACTTCTCTTCTTGTAAAATTCACCAGAAGATTTTAAGATTGTTTTTACTTCCGCTTGTGCTATTACTGGAAATGTTCTTGCGTATAATAAGAATAACACAAAGAAAAATCCAATGGTACCGATAAAAATACCCACATCTACGAAAGTTGGCTCAAAACGCCACCAAGTAGATGGTAAATGTCCTTTACTTAGTACAATGGCAATAATATCAAAACGCTCAAACCACATTCCAATATTGATAAAGATTGAAATGATAAAAGACCAGATAAAACTTCTTCTAATCTTCTTAAACCATAAAATCTGTGGTGTTAAGATGTTGAAAAATAATAGCGAATAGAATGCCCAAGCATAAGGTCCTGTTGCTGCTCCTACAGATAAATAAGTGTAGTTTTCGTAAGGAGAACCCGTATACCATGCAATAAAGAATTCTGTCGCATAGGCTACAGCAACAATACCTCCAGTTAGGATGATAACGATGTTCATATACTCAACGTGCAACCTAGTAATATAGTCTTCCATGTTGGTCACTTTTCTCATGATCCCTAATAAAGTCTGTACCATTGCAAATCCTGAAAAAATTGCTCCAGCAACAAAGTAAGGAGGAAAAATGGTAGAGTGCCATCCTAGGTTGATTGACGTAGCAAAATCCATCGATACAATCGTGTGTACAGAAAGTACTAAGGGAGTTGCCAAACCTGCTAACACCAATGATACTTCTTCAAAACGTTGCCAATCTTTTGCTCTTCCCGACCATCCAAATGACAATAATGAATATATTTTCTTTTGAAAAGGCTTTACTGCTCGATCGCGGATCATTGCAAAATCGGGTAATAAACCAGTCCACCAGAATACTAAAGAAACTGATAGATATGTTGAAATTGCAAATACATCCCAAAGTAATGGAGAGTTAAAGTTTACCCATAATGAACCAAATTGATTCGGAATTGGCAAAACCCAATATGCGTTCCAAGGTCTACCCATGTGAATAATTGGAAACAATCCTGCTTGAAAAACAGCAAAAATAGTCATGGCTTCCGCAGAACGGTTGATCGCCATTCTCCATTTTTGACGGAATAATAATAGTACAGCAGAAATTAAAGTTCCGGCATGACCGATACCAACCCACCATACGAAGTTTGTGATATCCCAAGCCCATCCAATGTTCTTGTTCAATCCCCAGACTCCAATACCTGTACCAACAGTATAAAAGATACATCCAAATCCCCATAGCATTGCTGCTAAGGAAATATAGAAAGCTATATACCAATTTTTATTTGCCTGACCTTCAATAGGCTTTGCAATATCTTCCGTAATATCGTGATAACTTTTATCACCTAATACTAAAGGTTCTCTGATGGATGCTTCGTAATGAGACATATTGATTACTTAGTTTTTATTTATCGTTATAAAGTTTCTAGCTTTAAGAGTTGAAGAGTCAAATACCGAGGTTGATGACTTTTTTACTTTTAAGCTTTTTTACTTTTTCACTCTTTTACGCTTCGTTTGTATTTCTAACTTTCACTTGATACACTACATTCGGTTTGGTCTGTAGATAATCTAACACGTGATATGCTCTTTTATCTGCTGCCAGTTGCGTAACAATTTCCTTCTCATTGTTCACGTCTCCAAATTGTAAAGATCCAGTTGTACAAGCAGAGGAACATGCTGTTGCAAATTCTCCAGCCTCAATCTTTCTTCCTTCTTTTTTGGCTTTCAGGATTGTTGCCTGTGTCATTTGAATACACATTGAACATTTTTCCATAACCCCTCTAGAACGAACCACAACATCTGGATTTAACACCATTTTACCGTATTCGTTATTCATGTGGAAGTCAAACTCATTATTGTTTGAGTAATTGAACCAGTTAAAACGACGAACTCTATACGGACAGTTGTTTGCACAATATCTTGTACCCACACATCTGTTATATGCCATGTGGTTTTGACCTTGTCTACTGTGGGTTGTTGCAGCAACTGGACAAACCGTCTCACAAGGAGCGTGGTTACAGTGCTGACACATCATTGGTTGGAAAGTTACTTGAGGGTTTTCTGCCTCAGTTTCAATTGCCGCATACATTTCAGCTCTACTTAAGCCTAATTCGTCAGTTGCAAACTTTCTAACTTTTGGTGAGGTAGGTTCATGACCAGTAGCCTCTCTGTATTCTTCTTCAACGCCAGAAGAATAATATCTATCAATACGCAACCAGTGCATATCTCTACCTACTCGTACTTCATTCTTCCCTACTACAGGTACGTTATTTTCGGCATGACAAGCAACGACACATGATCCACATCCTGTACAAGAAGTCAAATCGATGGATAGGTTAAAGTGATGACCTATTTCTCTGTTGTGTTCTGCCCATAAGTCAATCGATTTTGCCTCAACTTCTTGATGATCGTAAGAAACCATTGCTGGAATGTTCCAACCATTTTTGTGATCTTTCGGCTCAATATTTACATAATCTTTTAAAGAAACCTCTTTCAAAATATCATGACGACCTGCGATTGTTTTTTGTACTTGTGTACAAGCGAATTTATGTGTTCCGCTTACTTTTTCAATAGAAACACCGTATTGTACAGTCTTTCCGTCTTTGTATAATGGGTAGGCATTTACACCTACTTGCATCTCTTCTTTAAGACCTAATGTTCTCCCGTATCCTAAGGCCAAACCTATGGATCCTGGTGCTTGACCTAGTTGGATTAATACTGGCACATTGGTAAGCGTAACTCCGTTTACCGTAATGTTTGCATAATCTCCATCAATAGCTCCATTATCTTTTATTGGGTTTGTAAAGTCCAATCGTTTGGCATCTGCCATCGACATGGTGATATAGTTGTCCCAAGCTGCTCTTGTAATAGGATCTGGAAATTCTTGTAACCAAGGGTTGTTGGCTTGTTTTCCGTCTCCTAGTCCAGTGGTTGCATACAGAACCAATTCCAATTCGGATGCTTTTACAGAACTGAAAAGTTTTGCTGCTACATCTGAAACTGAAATCTCTTTCATAGTCACATTGCTAGAAACTTCTTTTGAGAAGAATCCATTATGCAATGCAGTACTCCATGACGAGCCTCCTAAAATTTGGCTTGCCCAAAAAGATTTTAAATAATCGTAGTATGAAGTTGTATTTCCAGACCACTGCAATAAAATTTCTTGAAGCTGACGTGTTTTGAATAACTGCTGAATTGTCGGCTGAACTAAACTGTAATTTCCTTCAGAAATAGAAACATCTCCCCAGCTCTCTAAAAAGTGAGTTGCTGGTAATACATAATTGGAAGCTGCTACAGTATCGCTATTCTCTACTGCAATCGCAACTGATAATTTATTCTTTAATGCTTCAGCAAATTCATTTCCATTTGCTAAGCTGTAAACAGGATCTACGTTGTAAGAAATGACTCCTGCAACTTTTCCTGCTTTTAAATCTGAAATTAATTGCGCAACCGCTGTATCATTTCCTTGACGGATATTTAAGGTTTGTACAACATCAATAATTTCACTCTTTAAAATTCTATTGATTTCTAATGCAATTAACTGCGCATTTATGTCATTCAAGCCAGTTATGACAACTGCTTTAGGACCTGCTTTCTTTAAAGCTGCTGCTACTTTTAATATTTCTGCATCTTTGGAAGTTGCTTTGGAAGCAACCTTATTTCCAGAAACTGCATTGTATAGATTCAACAAAGCGAATACTTGATCAGATGGTTTTACTACCAAACGTTTATCGGCATTTGCACCTGTCAAAGACATGTTGCTTTCAAACTGCACATGGTAAGACATGCTTCCGTTTTCTGGCTTTCTACCAGCAACATAAGCTTTTTCGAATCCTCCGTGGAAATCTCCTAAAAAATCTGCTCCAAAAGAAACAATCACTTCTGCTTTGTCTAAATGATAATTTGGTAAGGCTCTTTTTCCAAACGTTGCTTCAAATGCATCAGCAGCTCCACTTTCTGAAATTGCATCATATACGACATGCTTTACATTTGGATAAGCTGCAGTAAATTCTTTAACAATTTTATCAGTAGAAGGACTTGCCAATGTTCCTGTCAGTAAAACTACAGGTTTGTTTTGAGCTTTCAGTTCTGCTAGAGTAGCACCAATTTCCGCATCGGCATCTGCCCAAGAAATCGCATTTCCTCCTTTGGTAGGTTCTTTTAAACGAAGACGTTCATCGTATAAGGAAAGTACCGAAGCTTGAACTCTTGCGTTGGTAGTTCCGTGAACATCTTTATTAGGCATGATCTGGATAGGACGTCCTTCTCTTGTTTTTACTAAAACATTTGCGAAGTCATATCCATCAGCAATAGTGGTTGCGTACCAATCTGCAACACCTGGAATGATATCATTGGGTTTTACAACATAGGGAATCGATTTGATTACCGGTCCTTCACAAGCAGCTAAAGATGCTGCTGCTGTAGTAAATCCAACATACTTTAAAAAATCTCTACGTGAAGTAGAAGTAGTTTCAAGAGTTTCTTTATCACCTAAAAATTCGTCTGTAGGAATAGGTTCTACAAATTCATTTTTACTTAGCGTTTCAATAACAGAACTATCTTTTAGTTCTTCAACACTTTTCCAGTATTTTTTGATTGAAGCCATTTACTTATTGGTATTAGTTTTTAGTTTGCGCTGTTCGTTTTCACGACAACAAAAACATATTTCTTCTTTGATTAATAATGACACTTCCCACACTCTAATCCACCTAACTGTGCAGCTGTAACTTTCTCTACACCGTACTTTTCAGCCAATTGCTCGTGAATTTTTGCGTAATATTCGTTTCCTTTTAAATCTACTTTGGTTTCTCTATGACAGTCAATACACCAACCCATTGTTAAAGGAGAATGCTGATACATCTCTTCCATTTCTTCAACTGGACCATGACATTGCTGACATTTTACCCCTGCAACAGTTACGTGCTGTGAGTGATTGAAATATACAAAATCAGCTAAATTGTGAATTCGAACCCATTTGATAGGCTTCGTATTCCCAGTATACTCCAACTCATCAGCATCCCAGCCTGCAGCTTTGTATACTTTTGCAATTTCTTTATCTAATTCTGCTTTACCTAAAGTTCTATCTTCCAATTCTACCACAGTTGTTTCAGCAACTTCAGCAATATTTTTATGACAGTTCATACAAACGTTTACAGAAGGAATTCCTGAATGCTTACTATGCTTTGCCGATGAGTGACAATATTGGCAATCAATTTTATTGTCTCCTGAGTGAATTTTGTGAGAAAAAACGATCGGCTGTACGGGTTGATATCCTTGATCGACACCTACCTTAAATAAAGTTCCAAAAAGAACATAGGCAGACATTAACAAAGCAAAGACGACAAACATCGCTTTCAAGAAGGTATTCTGTTTGATCCCTTCCCATAATTCATGTAGATCTCTTTTAAGATCTGAAGTTACTTCTGGTTTTTTCTTCCCTTTTAATTCGTTGACTTGCTTTAACAAAGAAGCAATCATAATAAAAGCAACAACTATTGCAGCAGCTAAAATAAAGATTACCCATGAAGGAGCAGATCCTCCACTTGAACTTCCTTCAGTGCCAGCTACAACGGCTTCAACTGGTTTTTGCAGTTCTCCAACGGTCGTATAGTACAAAATATCATCGATATTTTGATCTGACAACGCTGGAAAAGCAGTCATGGAAGAACCATTATACTCTTCGTACACCGCAATCGCATCTGCATCTCCAGAAGCTCTCAATGCTGCGTTGTTTTTAATCCAAGCTTTTAACCAAGAATTCTCTCTTCGACTCTCAATACCACCTAGTGCAGGTCCTACAAGTTTTTTATCTAACTTGTGACATGAAGCACACTGTGATTTGAATAAATTTTTCCCTTCCTTTTGACGTGCCTCATCTACATCTTGAGCGTTTAAGGAAAAAGTAATCCCCAAAAATAAAAGAAATGTAAAACTTTTAAGAAGCAATCTCGTAAGTCTAATGTGCAATGCTACACTTTTCATATTTGTAAACTATATATATTATTCTAGTTAAAAACTGATTCAAAATTGACGTATGTTTCAGTTGTACAAAAGTACTACATATTGCTAAATTTTAAAAAGCGAAAGGAATCTTAAATATTAATTTATACCAATTCTAAATAAGATTTTTATCAAGATATTCTGATACAAGTTGTTACTTTTGTAAAAAGATTAGAAACGATGAACTTACAATCAATTTTCATATCACTTGCCTTCATGGTAGTCCTTGGTAGCTATACAAGTCATGCACAGTCACAAACTACTGATTCTGATAAAATTAAGCGATTTATAACAAAGAAACGAGACTATAATAAGAGAAAAGGTTTTGGATATCGGATTCAACTTTACAATGGAAGTGAGGATCTTTCAAAAGCAATTCGGACTCAATTTCAAGAAGAATTTCCTACCATTGAAACACACCTAATATACAATGCTCCAGAATGGAAAATACAGGTTGGAAATTACAAAACAACTTTGGAAGCCGACAAGGCGATGGTTGAAATTAATTTGAAATTCTCAGGGGCTATTGTCATTCCAATTGGCAAATAAAAACTCCTTTTTACAAACACAAAAAACGCCGCAAATTGCGGCGTTTTTTTATGATTATTATTGAATTATTATTATTTCAATTTCTTTTTTACTGCTACTTCTTTGTAGGCTTCAATAGTATCTCCTTCAACAATGTCGTTGTATCCTTTGATTTGAAGTCCACAATCGTATCCTTTAGCGACTTCTTTCACATCATCTTTAAAACGTTTCAATGAAGTTAAGAAGCCATCGTGTACAACGATTCCGTCTCTAATGATTCTAATTTTAGAATCTCTAAAGATTTTACCAGAGATGACCATACACCCAGCTATATTTCCAACTTTAGAAATCTTATAGACCTCTCTAATTTCTACATTACCACTTACTTCTTCTTTCATATCTGGAGACAACATGCCTTCCATCGCATCTTTCAAGTCACCAATGGCGTCATAAATAATCGAATAAGTTCTAATATCTACTTCTTCTCTGTCTGCAATAACTCTTGCGTTTCCTTGCGGACGAACGTTAAAACCAACAATAATTGCATCTGAAGCAGTTGCTAATAAGACATCACTTTCGGTAATGGCTCCAACTCCTTTGTGTAAAATATTTACTTGAATTTCTTCGGTAGATAATTTCTGGAACGAATCTGTTAAGGCTTCGACAGAACCGTCTACATCTCCTTTTAAGATAATGTTCAATTCTTTAAAGTCTCCTAATGCAATCCTACGTCCAATTTCATCTAACGTTAATGTTTTTTGAGTTCTAACAGATTGTTCACGTTGTAATTGAGAACGTTTGGAGGCAATTTGTTTTGCTTCACGTTCATCATCAAATACTTTAAATTTGTCTCCTGCTTGAGGGGCACCATCCAATCCTAAAATTGAAACTGGTGTTGACGGTCCAACTTCTTTTAAGTTGTTCCCTTTGTCATCAAACATTGCTCTCACTTTTCCACTGTGCTTTCCTGCTAAAAGATAATCTCCAATTTTCAAAGTTCCTGCTTGTACTAGGATAGTAGAAACATACCCTCGTCCTTTATCTAATAATGCTTCAACAACAGCACCAACTGCATTTTTTTTCGGATTTGCTTTTAATTCTAAAACTTCTGCTTCCAATAAGACTTTTTCTAACAATTCTGGAACTCCTTCTCCAGTTTTTGCTGAAATATCTTGCGACTGAATGCTCCCTCCCCAATCTTCAACTAATAAATTCATAGCTGCTAATTGTGTTTTCACATTGTCTGGATTGGCGTCTGGTTTGTCAATCTTGTTAATTGCAAAAATAATAGGCACTCCTGCTGCTTGGGCATGCGAAATGGCCTCTTTTGTCTGTGGCATTACATCATCGTCTGCTGCGGCAACAATAATTACTAAATCGGTTACTTGAGCACCACGAGCACGCATTGCGGTAAAGGCCTCGTGATTATGGTGTATCTAAAAATGCAATTTGTTGATCTCCTACGGCTACAGAATACGCTCCAATATGTTGTGTAATTCCTCCACTCTCTCCATCAATAACATTTGCTTTTCTAATATAGTCTAATAAAGATGTTTTTCCGTGATCTACATGTCCCATTACCGTAACAATTGGAGCACGTGTAATTAAATCTTCGGGCTTGTCTTCTACCTCTTCAATAGCTTCTTCAACCTCTGCACCTATGAACTCTACTTTATAGTTGAATTCTTCTGCAACAATTACCAAGGTTTCTGCATCTAGACGCTGATTCATGGTAACCATCATTCCTAGCATCATACAGGAAGAAATGATATTTGTTACTGGAACATCCATCATGATGGCAACCTCACTTACAGTAACAAATTCTGTTACTTTTAAGATCTTGTTATCTAACGATTGCGCCTCTAATTCTGCTTCGGTTTGCTCTCTGTGAGCATCTCTTTTATTTCTACGATATTTTGCACCCTTTCCTCGACTAGATTTTCCTTGAAGTTTTTCTAAGGTATCTCTAACTTGTTTTTGGATTTCTGCTTCTGTAGGCTCTTCTTTTTTGACTGGGGATGCTTGATTGGTTCCTCTTCTAAATGGGAGTTTTCCACTTCCACTTCTTGGAGGAAGTTTTCCGCTTCCACTTCTAGGGGTAGCTGCACCTGGAGTTACTGGCTTATTTATTCTTTTACGTTTCTTTCTAGGATCGTTAGAATTTGCAGGTCGTACCTCTGGCTTTTTCTTCTTTGGTTTTTCAAATTGTTTTAAGTCGATAATTTTCCCAGTCATTCTAGGTCCATCTAACTTTTTGTATTGTGTAACAATTGCTTCAGCATTTTCAGCATTTACCTCTTTTTCTTCGACTGGTTTTTGCTGATTTCCTTTTGGAGCGGTATTGACTACGGGAGCTCCTTTTTCTGAAGCTTCTTTGATCACATCTACTACATCTTTCTTCTCAACTGCTTTTACAACTTCTTCATCAACTGTCTTAGGCGCTTCAGGAACAACCTCAATTTCTTTTGGTGTTTCTGTTACAACTTTTGGTGTTTCTGCAATAGGTTGAACCTCCTCTTTCACGATGGTAGGGGGGCTGCTTTAACTTCAGTAGGTTTTTTGCCTGTTGGATTACTAATGTCTATTTTACCAACGGTTTTGAACTCTAATTTTTCTGCTCTGGCTTTTAAAACAACTTCTTCCTTCTTCTCTTCCTCAGCTCTTTTCTGCTCTAACTTTGCTTCATATTCTAAACGAATCGCTTCCTTCTCTTTTCGCTTTTCCTCGCCAACTTCTTTAGATGCAGCTTTTTTGCTTGCGTCAGTTTGAAAACCATCAAGCAAAACTTGATATACGTCTCCAGATATTTTAGTCGTAGGTCTTGCTTCAACGTCGTGTCCGTTTTTTGCTAGAAATTCTACGGCTCTATCTAGAGAAATATTTAATTCTCTTAAAACCTTATTAAGCCTCATTGTTTTGCCTTCAGACATATAATATTTTTTAACCTTTAATTCTGTAAAAATAAACCTTTTACTTTAATTCTAATTTTGGTTGACTATTCTTCGAATTCTTCTTTCAAAATTCGTTGAACATCGATAATAGTTTCTTCTTCTAAATCGGTTCTTTTTACCAATTCTGCAACACTCGCGTCCATTACTCCTCTTGCAGTATCCAAACCTATTTTTTTGAATTCAACAATGATCCAATCTTCTATTTCATCGGTAAATTCTGTCAACTCAACATCCTCTTCTTCCAAACCTTCTCTCTGGACGTCGATTTCATATCCTGTTAGCTCACTTGCCAAACGGATATTCACTCCACCTCTACCAATCGCCTTGGAAACTTCTTCTGGCTTCAAAAGTACGCTTACACGTCCTTTCTTTCCATTTTTTTCTTCTTCATACATTTCAATCTCCATTGAAGTCACTTTTGCAGGACTCAAGGCTCTTGAAATAAACAACTGTTCGTTTTTGGTAAAATTAATCACATCAATGTTTTCATTCCCCAACTCACGTACAATTCCGTGAATTCTTGATCCTTTTACACCGACACAGGCTCCTACTGGATCAATTCGATCATCATAAGAATCAACTGCTACTTTTGCTTTTTCATAAGAATTCTTGCTACACGTTCAACCGTAATTAAACCATCAAAAACTTCAGGAATTTCCTGTTCAAATAATTTATTTAAAAAATCAGGAGAGGTTCTAGATAAAATAATTGCGGGTTTGTTTCCTCGCAATTCTACCGTTTTAATCACTCCTCTTACTGAATCTCCTTTACGGAAAAAGTCGGAACGAATCTGTTCACTTTTTGGCAATACGATCTCGTTTCCATCGTCATCCAACAAGATGATCGCATTGTGGCGAATGTGGTGCACTTCTGCACTGTACAATTCTCCTTCTAAGTCTTTAAATTGCTTAAAGATATTGGTGCTGTCGTGTTCGTAAATTTTAGAAATTAAATTTTGGCGTAAGGCTAAAATCGCTCTTCTTCCTAAATCAATTAGTTTCACTTCTTCAGAAACATCTTCACCAATTTCAAAATCGGGTTCAATTTTTCTTGCTTCGGTTAGTTCTATTTCCTCATTGTCATCTTCAGAAAAACCGTCTGCGACAACAACTCGATTTCGCCAAATTTCTAAATCTCCTTTGTCTGGATTGATAATGATATCAAAGTTATCATCAGAACCAAACTTTCGTTTTAAGGCAGCTCTAAAAACTTCTTCTAAAATAGACATAAGAGTTACCCTGTCTATACTTTTGTTATCCTTAAATTCCGAAAACGAATCAATTAATGCTATATTTTCCATTACATTCTTTCTTAAAATACAATCTTCACTTTTGCTTCTTTAATATCTGTATACAGAATCGTTGCTGTTTTATCCACAGTCACTTTTCCTTTACCTATTGGCTTGGGTTCTCTTGCTTTCCACTCTAGAACAATCTCATTGTCTGTTGTTTTAACCAAAGTCCCTTCAAAATCCTCTTCTGCAGTCGTTACTTTTAAAATTCTATTGATATTTTTAACGTACTGTCTTTTTACTGTTATAGGGTGTGCAATATCTGGGGTTGAAACCTCTAAAGAAAAATCATAGACTTCTCTATCGATATTGTGCTCTATGTTTCTACTGATACGAATACATTCACTTAGCGGCACTCCATTGTCACCATCTACAACAATTTGAATCTTATTATTTGTTGAAATCTCAAAACTAATCAAATACAAAGATTCGTTGAGTGCTAGTGCTTCTTCTAATAAATCTTTTACCTTTTCGTTCATCTTAAAATATAAAAAGAGGGGACTTTTGGTCCCCTTCATTTTCTCAATTGTACTGATTTCGCTGCAAAGATACTAAATGTTTGCCAATTATCAAAAAGACTTGAATTCATTTATAGACAACTTCTTTATTTTCTGTATTCAATCTCTAGTTTTACTTGATGTTTCAAAGCATAGAGTAGACCGTCAGGTCTTTGCAATAGGAAAATTCCACAGGGAGGTTGATACTCATTCAATGAAAACCCCAAGGCAAAGTCTCGAGGAATTTTTTCGATTAGAATTCTCAAATATCCGAAACAAAAATGAAATCCAAAGGAGATGTTAGTGACACCTTGGTAAGTGAAAAAATTTTATTTTCATTTTATTATTATTTACCGCTTATTTTAAGGTAGTCATCATTAAAATCCAACACATCTGGACGCACTACCGGTCTTGTAAGGTCTTGTAAGCCCTTATAGGCGTAAGGGTCTTTTCCTGATACCATAAAGATGTCTCTAAAATCTATAATGTGGTTAGAGTTTCCGTCAAAATTCCAAGGTAACATGGATTCGGCACTGCTATAATGAGATACTAATGCCCTACGAAAACTATCTGTTGTTTTATTTTGAAGTGACATATGCAATAAATAGCCATGAAATATTATGGCACTCCCTTTTGTTACTTCTGCTTTTACAAAATCGTCTGGTGTATAATTTCCTATGTCTGCTACATCTACATCAGCAAATTCCTGATTGTTATTTTCTATCCGTCTTCTTATAAAACCTTCTTTATGCGACCCCGGAATTACCCACAGACATCCATTGTCTTGTTTAGCATCATCTAATGCCATCCATACACCTACTAACGATTGGTCTCTTGTTGGAATAAAATATTCATCCTGATGCCAAGATTGACCTTTTTTACCTGGGCCTTTCATGAACAGCATAGTTTGTAAGCACTTCATATTTGGACTTATTAATCCTGATAGAATTGCTGCTATTTTTTTATTTGCTGCATAGGCTTTTATTAATGGTGAAATTTTATGCGGAAAGTGGATGGCACTGTATTTTTTAAGCAGCTCTTTATCTGATAGACAATCTACATCATCTATCAAACCTTCTACATGTCCTCGTTCTCTTTTTACAATGCTTAATGTCTCTTTCTTTAATTCGTTTATTTCTTGTTGGTTAATGATGTTTGGCACGATCAAATAACCATAGGATTTATAAAAGGCTTTATTTTGTTGTGTCAGTTTCTTTGTTACAATAGATGCTTCCATGTGATGCTTCTGTAAAAGTGATTATAGTACTATGTCAATTGTATTTTCTTCATAGGTCAATAACTCCAGAAATTTTTTTGTTTCAATTTCTGCGCCTCCTTTTCTGTACTGATTGTCTTCATAAGTAAAGTTTATAGCCTTTCCATTGATATGAATTGTCTTTGGATGACAAGTTTCTTTTTTTAATGAAAAATTTAAGTTTAATGGATACCCTGAATACACTAATGATGCCGATAAGCCATCTAATGCTTTTGGAATCACAGGGTCAATGATGGTTTTTCCGAATTCGGTACGCAACCCTAACAAATGCCATACTACTAATCCCATATAAATTCCGGGACCGCTTGAATAAATTCGCCAACCTCCTTTCAACAGAGATTTGCCGTCTTTTAAATCCTCATATCGCTCATCGGCTTCGTAACGATTTTTAAAGACAACATCGGAACTACTGTAATAACAGTTAGACTGACGTAAATCTCCACAGGTAACAATTTCGTTGTAAGCAATTGGATTTGCCTGTCTAAGTGCTTTGATAAAGGCTTTTGCATTACCCATGATTGCTTGAGTTTGGGCATAACGCAAATGAGCATGCATATACATGATACCAATTTCTCGTCCAAAATAAGAGCTACTTTCAGCTCTTTGAAAAATGGTTTGTATACCTCCATTATATTTAGGTGGTCGATTCATTAATCTTGCTCCATCAGGTCCCTTTAAATGTATCTCAATTAAGTTTTGATGGAACATAGCTTGTTCTTTAGTAAAAATACCACTAATTATTCCCCTTATCATTGGTAATAAACGGTATTGAATATTGGTTTTAGAATCTGTTGGATGTAATAAGAGACTTATACTGTTATCATCTTCTAACAAACCATGTCCTGCTACTACATTATCTTTTATCAGGTATTTGTTAAAGTCTGACTTTATCTGTGCTGAGATATCTTTTAATCGGGTTGCCTTTTTTGTAGCTCCCAATACTTCATAAACATTTTGAAAGCTTGTAAATGCCTGATAGTTGAGTGCTACTGTCCAACTCGATATTAAACATTTTGCTAATGTTTTGCTTGCTGGTTGCATAGAATCGTTCCAATCGCCTCCTCCAAATGGCACTAAGGCTGTATTGTGTATAAATGATGCTATCAACATATCTATGAGGCGTTCTACATGCTTTAATAATGGTGTTTTTTCTGCTGCTGTTTCACCTTTTTCGTGGTAATATGGTAATTCTTCACTTAAAAAATTTATATCTCCTGTGGCTTTAATATAATTTGCTAAGGCTATAATACACCAATGATGAATATCTCCATGAGAACTCCCAGCTCTTATTTCTGAATAGCTATCAAACATCCACCATTGTGGCCATCCACCATCACTATTTTGATGTGAAAATATAATACGTAAAATTTCTTTTGCTTCATCATATTTTTCGGTGCATAATAACAATTCAAATGGACCTTGAGTAGTATCTCGCGTTCCCCATGCTGCACCATCAAACTGCTCTAAGCCATGTGGTGTCAAAAGATGCGTCAAAGCATTTATTCCATACCATGGTAAAATATCTTGAATAACACTGATATCCTTTTCATTACTAGTTAACTGTAGGTTAGATGATAGTTTTTTCCAATCTTTTTGTACATGAACACAATCTGAATTCCATTGTAAATCGGCATCATCAATCGTAACAAAATCACTACTTGTAACTACTTCACCTAAAAAACTCATACAAAAATGAGTAGCATTGTCAACCTTAAAATTTAGAAAAGAACCTCCATGGGCTTTGCCATCAAAATAAAGTGATTCACTTCCTAAAGTTTGATAACGTACTTGTTTCGATTGTATTTTTAGCCTAAATTGAGCATTAGGAAACTTGCTTACCAATAAGCTTTTTTTATTTGGTTTAGCGATAAACTCTTGATCTGATTCCAATGCAATAATTTTCCAATCAATTGACTCATCAAAATTATTGGTTATCAATAAATCTATTTTTTCTCCTTTAAGGACTTTAAAATCCATATTAACTTGTGGAGCTTCTTTTGATGTCCAAGTTCGAATCTGAAAACACGAATCTCCAATTTTATAAATCCACCTACAATGGTTTAAACCCATTTCAAATGCTGAAGGAATCCCTAATAAATAGGTTTTTCCCTTTAAGGTAACAAATATTCTTTGACCAGTTTCATTTTCTAGATTAAACTGACTTGTACTTAATGACAAAAAACGATTAAAATTGGTATTTCCCTGTGTAATATGTGAGTTGAATATCCCACAAGCATATGCTGTTGTAGACACAATATTTTCATCTGGTGTATAACCAGCTTTCGCTTGTAAAATATGTCCATGTGGTCTATCTACCAAGGTCTCTTTAACTTTTAACACCACATGACTGTTTTCTTTATAAAAAAATGATAATAACTGACTTTCTTTTTCTTCTACGTGTCTCTTTTCTTCACTGAAATAAGAATCTATTTCATTCGAATTTAAATCATTAACTGGTAAAAAAGAAGCCGAATTAAACTTATTGCCATGGACAATAAATGAGTTTCCTTCTCCCTTTGAAGATGGTTCTTCATTTAATTCTTCCATTAATTGTGGTAAACAATCTAAATCTTTACGACTAGTTGCTTCTGGATGATCACTAACATAACTAGCTATGAAAACACTCGTATGACTTTCTTCTGAAGCTAAAGTAAAAGGGGTTTCTTGCAACGCAACAATGCTCAATTCAGCAGAGCACTCTCCACCTAAATCATCTTTCATCAAACCTTCAGGCATCCCTTTTTCTCTGAACGTTTTTCCATAAAATTGCATCCCATCAGTACTTGCAGATGCTCCATTTTTAGAAGCTAATAGTAACCATGGCGTCTCTAAATCATCTTTAAAATTTTGACGACAACAAATGACCGGACCATAAACTTCATCCTTTAATATAAGTCGCTCTAAATACTGACTCACATAATATTCGTTAACCAATGCATCTGATATCTTCTTCAAACCAACATCTTGAACATTAATCAAATCCAATGTCACATCATTTTTTTTCGTGTTTTTTGTTGTTATAATCCATTGCCAACTTGTACTTTTTTGTGAGAGGATAAGTCTACAAGTGTAAATAACACCTTCCCATACACCTTGAACAAAAAAAGTATTGTTTTCAATTGTGAATTCATTTTTATCTTCTGCACCTAAAAGTGCTTTATATTTATAACCTTCTTTTGATTTTTTTCTAAGATAAATATTAGCTCCTGCTTTTGAAAACAGAGAAGCCTTTTTTAAGCTAATTCGAATGGGTGAGGCATCAATACTTTTTATCAATCCACTTTCTAAAAATTTAAATTCTAAACCTAAATTATTTTTAATTCTTAAATTAGTACTCTTATTCATTTTTGACTTTTTTCCTTACTGCTAATAAAAAACAGTAGGTACGTTATTATTATTTGTGACTATTACTGTGTTTTTATAAGATTAATATGCCTACTATGATAAGGAACATAAAAACCACTTTTTATTGGAGAAACAGCTTTAAAATTATTACTTCCATCTCCTAGAACAGAACCAATTCAAGCATCATAACGTGTGATTTCTACTCCTGCACCATTGTATATCTGGCTGTAATACAAGTGGTTTTTTGTGGCTGTTTCTTGTATCGTATTTTTAAAATCTAAAGTGATTTCCAATTCTCTTTCGGATTCATTTGTAACATCAAAGCTTTGTTGCCACTGCCCATATGAGCATTGAAGAAATTAGCAGGTACAAATTGAAATAAAACACAATTTTATCTTATTCATATATTTAATCTATTATTTCACCAATCTTGTGAACCGTTAATGCACGTTGTACAGTAGATACTATTTCAATAGTATTCTCCAATATTTCCGGGTTATCAATCTCCAATACGTAGACACCTTGTTTATCGATAAAGTCTGCAGTGGCAATTCTGTATAGATTAGAATTTGGAATGTTTTCAAGCTCACTGTCAATTTCCATGAGAACAACACCATTTTCTTTTTTAATTCTTCCCTTTAGTCTGCCCTTAGGTTTTGTAGAACTTTTTAAAGCAATATCGATTCCTCGCTCGGAATGGTTAAGCCCTATCGTTACGTTAGTTTTACCGTCTTTATTTGTGAATAACTCAGCTGGACAATGAAAAGCATTTGGCAAAATAAAATGTCCGTAGGGTTGCCAAACAGCTTCAAAACCTTCTAACTTAAAACAATATGCGTATTTCAAGTTATCAGACCTTACTCCTGTCAAATCCAATGATATTGTTTGGTTTTCGTTTATGGTATAAGGTATATCACCATATCCCAATAGTTGGACTTTCCCTTTATCTTTTCCAGTAATTTGAATCGCATTCAAATCAACCTTTTCATTTGCTGGCCAATCCATAATAAAAGCATATACCTTCTTGAAATCTTTGCTGCGGGTATACCTAATTTCTCGCTCAGTGTAGTCTTCTTCATAGTGCATCTCAGTATTGACTGCTTTATTAAATCCTGTTGATGCTGATTTAATTCCTTCTCCATAATTGTACCATGGCCGAGTTCCAAAGATACCTTCTCCATTAATGAGATTCCACTCACCAATTTCCTTTAGAATTTTCACAAGCGGTTTAGGGATTTCACCATCTGCATCAGGGCCTACATTTAAAAGGAAAACCCCATTTTTAGAAACAATATCTACCAATCTGTCAATGATCTTATTAGTAGGTTCAAATTGGGCGCCACGTGAATGAAACCAAGACCCTGGTGAATTATCTGTAAGCCAAACATGATTAGCAACAAATGCAATTCCCCCTCTCTCTAAATCCAAAGTTGAATATTGATGTTCAGGGATTGATTCCCTAACTTTTTGAGCCACTGTGGATTCTTGCCCATTCTCTCTTGCATGCTTATAATAACCATTGTACATCTTTAGTTTGATGTCTTCATCATGCCAACCCAACCCAAAATCAAAATAAATTAAATCTGGATCATACTTACCGGTAAACTCCAAAACCTTATCTACGAAATCTGTTTGAACCTCACGGGGAATACTTCTCCATACATCAGGATTTTCTTGTTCACTAGGACCTGAGTAAAAATTATCCGGGCGCTTTGGACCATACAAATCTGGCTCTTGAGCTACAATATTCCTTGGCACGCTTTCATAAAACCGATAGCTGAATCCGTGATGAAAAGAGGCCATGAATTTCATGTCATTTCCTAGAATCGCCTTTCTCAATTCTCCAGAAATGTCTCTTTTAGGGCCAATTTCAACCGAGTTCCATGGGGATAATTTAGAGTCCCACATTAAAAAATTATCATGATGCACTGCCACGGGACCAGCAAATTTAGCTCCTGACTCCGCAAACAAATCAGCCCAAGCATTAGCATCGAACTTAGCTCCTCTGAATTGTTTTAGTAACTCATGATAAGGAACTTCATTTTGATTACCAAAATACTCACGATGGTACTGATAGGCTGGATCATTTTCGAAATTCATCTGACGGGCATACCACCCATAGGCATAACCATCATTAAATTGGTTTCCATAAGTACTTCCTCCCCAATGGGTATAAATACCATATTTTGCATCTGCCAACCAAGTTGGTGTTGTGTAATTTTCTGCTATGCTTTCGTGAGAAATTACAGGTGTATTGCTTTTTTTTGTTTTTTTAGTACATGCAAAAGCAAATAATATTATTATTAAAAATTTTAGTTTCTTCATGATTACGATGTTTAAAAAAATAATTATTTTATAGAGAACCCTGCTGTTTTATTCAATTTTTTAATATTTATCCAACGTCTAAAAGTATTTTTATGCTTTCTTCAGGAACTTTACCATTGCCATCTGGTCCGATATTTAATAAAAGGTTTCCTGCTTTTTTTGCAGTCTCTACAATAAAGTTTGCATCAAAATCTTTAGGACTGAATGTATGGGTTAGCATAGCGTATTCTTGTGGTGTAATATCTGCGGATGCTTGTATCCATTCAGCATACCCTTCTTCTATTTGCTCTCCTTTCCAAACTCCTCCTAGTTGTGCAGAAAGACCAAAACAAATAAGCATTCCATATTTGGCTTTACCAACCCATTCTATCCTAGCATTAAATTCATCTTGAGACTCATTAATAAAATCTTTATTTTCTTGCACATTTGCCAATAAACTTATCATTAACACAAAAGTTGTAGTTATTTTTCTCATTACTTTTAACTTTATTTATTTTTAATATGAATAGCCGCTCCACCACCTTTAACTAATTGGATTTTTAGATGCGTTTTTGAATTCACACGAACTCTTTTTATTTCGTATGCTGTTGGGTTGGTTTCGTAATGTGCATTTTCTCCATCTTGGTAAATGATGGCTTCATATTCTAAACCTTCTTCTAAAAAATCTAAAGTGATTTCCAATTCTCTTTCGGATTCATTTGTAAGACTGCCTATAAACCAATCTTCCGAATTTTTATCTTTTCTAGCTATGGTTACATATTTACCTATTTCAGCATTCAATACTTTGGTGTCATCCCAATCTACTGGAACATCTTTTATGAATTGAAAAGCGTCTAAATGCTCTTGGTAATGCTCTGGTAAATCGGCTGCCATTTGTATAGGGCTATACAACACGACATACAATGCCAGTTGATGTGCAAGGGTAGTTCTTACAGTATTATCCTTTCGATATTCATCAAATTTTAAGTTGAATATCCCGGGTGTATAGTCTATTGGTCCTGCAAGTATTCTTGTAAAAGGTAAAGTTACCGTATGCTCTGGTGGATTTCCTTCGCTCCAAGCGTTAAATTCTTGCCCACGCACACCTTCTCGCGTCATCATATTGGGCTAGGTTCTACTCAACCCTGTTGGTTTGATAGGCTCATGAACTATAAGCATTATTTTATGCTTGGCTGCTGATTCTACCATTTTCTGATAAAAGTTTACCATCCATTGTCCATGATGGTGTTCTCCTTTTGGTATTATGTTACCTACAAAGCCCACTTTTAAGTAGTTTATACCATGTGCTTTTAAATATGCCATAGCAGCATCCATGTGCTTTTCATAATTCAACACATGAGCTCCGGTTTCATGGTAGCCAACTAATTCTACTCCTTTTTCTTTGGCATAGGCTACTACTTTTTTTAAATCGTAATCTGCTGTTGGGGTTTGAAAATTAGGCAGCTCTTTACTTTTACCCACAAAATATTCAATGCCTTTATTCCAGCCTTCTATCAAAAGTCCTTTAATGCCATGTTCTGAGGCAAAATCGATATATGCCATAGCATTTTCTGTGGTTGCTCCATGGTTTGGTCCGGGCTCAAAAGTGTACTTTCCTATGTGTATGCCCCACCAAATACCCATATATTTTGTGGGTTGAATCCAATCAGTATTCTTTATTTTATTAGGCGCATTCAAATTTAGAACCATCGATGATTCAACCAACTCTCCTAGTGTATCTGCTATTTGAATGGTTCGCCATGGTGTTTGAAATGATGATGGCAATGTTGCTTTTGTGCCATCTGAAGCTGGCACTAAATCACAGTTAAAGCCATATTTACTGTCGTTCAATTCCAAAGTCATTGATGGATAATTCACTAATGCAGCCTCGTGTATACTTATATAATTACCAGCATCTGTTTTCATAGTTAATGGCGTATGGACTGCTTTTTGGTTTTCTATGCCTTTTACCAAAAAATAATTGAGCTGCTCATCTGTAACTTGAATATCACTTATTTTTGAATTAACTGTTGGATGTTCGTAGCTGTTATAGTTGGCAGGTATCCATAAGGTTTCATGATCTCCTGTTAAGTTGAATTCTGTTTTTTCATCTAAAACAACTACTTCTTCTAAACCTTCTTGCTTAGGAAATTCATATCTGAATGCTATTCCGTCATTAAATACACAGAAGATGATATTGAGTTTTAACTTCCTATTCGTTTTTTGCTGCAAACATACCTGTATCTCATTATAATTACTTACAACTTCTTTGTACTGTCCCCAAACCGGAAACCAGGTTTCATTTGAACTTGTTTGTTTTACTTCTATTATTTCAAAGTTGTTGTTTAATGAATCCTTTTCTAGTATAAGGCCTAATTTTGATGGTTTTATAATATCTTTATTATTCTTAATAATATTGTATTGTGGTACTCCTTTATCAATTCTAAACTGAACAGAAACTTGACCTTCTGGAGCACTCACAAAATACTCTTGAGGCATTTCGCAAGCATTTGAAATTACCAGCATTACCGTTAAATAAATTTTTATATATATTCTACTCATTCTTGAATAAACTATTTGACATTTTTTTAATATCTGGATGGGACATAAAAAGGTTCCAAAGCAATCCTGTTCTATGATTTTCTATCATTACCACTATAGGTGCTTGGTTAAGCCCCATATAAATTTCTGAAACCCAGTTTTCCGTCTCATTATAAGCATCTTTAAAACCATAAATACCCCAAAGATTTTTTCCTTTATTGTAATAAAAATGTTTTAGTGCTTTCATGGACTCTTTAGGTGTATAAGGCATTGCCCCAAGTGCGGCTGTAGGGGTTATGGTTCCATTATCATTTTTTTGCGATGGGTCATGCGCCAAATATCCTTTGTAATTATCACTTGCTGTTAAACCCATAGGCATCTTCTCCGTATCCTTTATACCCTTTTGGATTATCTACGCAGTAGGCCCTGTTTATTAATGCTAACTTTCTATTATTTTCAAAGTAGTTTGTGTATTTATCTGTTTTGTCTCTTGGGTCAAACCCCATAAAAGAGTAGTGGGTAAAAAACAAAGGACCTCCTGACCCGACACCAACATCCAGACGAATATCATAATAGGTGTTTCCATTTTCATAATGGTCTCCATGACTGGTTTTACCCCAGTCTTGCCGATACTTTATTGCTACATCACTTTGTCCTGCCCACCCAGTATGATACATACTTTCTGGTACTGCATGTGTTGGTGAAGCTATGGCCAACAAATAAGTAATCATAGTCTCATTCCAACCCACAAGCGGGTGATTGATTGCCCATTCATAATCAGGAGACCAATGCCAATAAAGAAAATCACTTGTGGGCTCTTTTCGATACCAATCCCATTCTATACTTTCCCATAGTTTGGTAATTTGTGAACGTATACTTTTTTCCTTTTTGTTGTTTCTGTCAAAATATTGCCTAACAGTTAATAAGCCCTGCATTAAAAAAGAGGTTTCTACCAAATCACCACCATTTTCTTTAGGTCCAAAAAGTGCAATCGTTTTTCCTGTAGCATCATCTAAAAAATGAGGCCAAACCCCATGAAAGCGATCAGACTTTTCAAGAAAGTTTAAAATCTGAATAATTCGCTCTCTACCTTCTTCTCTAGAAATAAAATTACGTTCAATCCCGACTAGTAATGCCATAATTCCAAATCCTGATGCTCCGGAAGCAATCAAATTATTTCTCCCTGGGATGTTTTCTCTTGCCAAACCCGAATTGGAATTTGCACTTTCCCAATAATATAAAAACCCTGCTTCTTGAACCATTGTTAATAATTCTTCTTCTGACAACTCCCTAGTCGATGCAGTAACCGAATTAGAAATCTCTGACTCTTTTTGATTGTAGTCTACGGCTGTTATTCGGTAATAAAATGGGGCTCTGTCTAATCCGACATAATCACTATACCTATTAAATTCTGGTCTTTGTATACCAATATCTTTAAACTTTTTCCCGTCTTTTGACCGATAAATTTTATAATACTTGACTAATCCATCAACAGATTCCCATGTAATATCTATATGACGATCATAACTACGTGCTTTTAAATTACTCGGTGCTTCTAATTGCTTAGATGAATTTCCATTGATAACAACAATATCATCAATGTAAATAATATGGTCTTCATTATCATCAATGCCTTGTGAAAAGGTAATTGTATTCATTAGGGAATGGTCAAAATCAAAATCATATGTGGGTTGTGCCATTTCTGGGTCGTAAACAAAACGATTGAATGGAATTTTTATGTGTATCCACTTACCTTCTTGAAGTACTTTGTCATCTATTAAATCTCTAAATGCAACAGTGGGTGTCCTCCCACCTTTACGGTTTTTCAATGACAAATCCGGAAGCTTATCAACTGAAATTTTCTTTTTTGAGAAACACCAAAAGGATAGTGTATCACCAATATAATTAGCTTGCCCTCTCCATCTCTTTTTATTTATCGATACATTCCAGTTTCCTCCTGGACCTGATTTCCATTGTAATTTTAAACTGTTAGGTGCACTTAAAAAGGTGATACTATCTGTTAGTAGTTTAGTATCTATAAATTTTAGACTACTTGGTTTGGAGTACTCTCCATAACTATAATGGTAGTTACTACCATGCTTAGCATTGTCAAAAAACATATGCTCATCATAAGAGTCTTGCGCATTGATGGTATTAGTTGTTACTAACAACATAAAGAAAACCAATACTATTTTTTTATGATTTTTATAATTGCTCATTAGTATACTTTCTATTTAAGTTTTAGCTTGGTTTCTTTTTTCTAATGCTTCTTTTATTTCTAGGCATCGCTCTTCTGTTAAGGTATAGCTCAGCGTAAATAGGATGGAGATTATACATAATACTAATGGCAAGCCTATTTCTACGGCTCTCATCATAAAAAGTGTATAGGGCGACTGTAGTATTAATACTGGTATACGATCTTTAATTTCTACAAGCTTTTTATCAAAAACATTTAGGTTATCAGTATTTTTCAAATCTGTAAGACCTATGTTAATACTAGTTATACTATGAATAAGCTTTTGATAATGTTCCTCACTTTTTGTGTTTTCTAATAATTTAGATTTTAAGTGTAACAAGAGTTGTTCGCCACTATTTCGGGCTTTTATTAAATCTACTTCTGTTAAAGTTAGGTTTAGCCTTTTAACTATATCTTCTAATTCTGAAGATTGATTGTGAAGATTTGGGTTATCTAAACGACTTTGAAATACTTCAAGTTTTTGATTTGTTGTTATTATTTGTGATAAATAGTTTTTTAAACCTTCTTGCTCTGATACTGAATTGATTTCACTATTAGAAATCTCATTTTCTAATTGCTTTTTATATTCAGTTGCTTTTTCTAATGCTACTACATTGAAGGCTTTTATGCTTTCTACTAATTGTGCTGGTGTGTCTTCTAAATTTTCTAAATTAGTTTTCCAGGCCTCCCTTTTATCTTGTATTTCATTGATAGTACCTTGTAGTTGGTCCACACTAGTTACCTGACTTTCATCAAATTGAGTAAACACAATTAATACTCCAGCTACAAAGCTTGCTAAAGCGGTTCCCATTTTAATAAACCACCAAAAAATAGAATAATAACTTCCTTCTGATCGACGACCCGTTTTTAAATCGTCTTCATCACATATATCACCTACCATTGATGAACCTAATGTGAAGAAAAAAAGCATTCCTGCTGAAAGCAGTATAGTTGGAATCACAACTAAATATGGATACTCTTGATTATAACATACAATTTTTGAAAGCTGAGCCAAACACATTAGTCCAATCGCAATCAATAATGTTTTACGCTTTCCTACTTTTGGGCTCAACCAATTTAATGGAAATACAGCAAGAAGCCCAGTAATAGCCCAAACCGTTCCGTTTACACCTAAGAGAGTTGAAGCAGCTACTTTATCTCCTTCAAAAACGTAAAAAATAGGAATATAATAGCCTAATAAATTAACAAAATTAAAGCCCATGGCCAATGTGAAAATTATTATAACTAACCTAAGAAATGTTTTATTTTTAAAAGTATGTTTAACGTCACTCCAAAAAGCTGTTTTTTTCTGTTTTGAAGCAGCTTTAAAGTAAGGTTCTTTTACCTTAAAAAACCACCAAAAAGAAAGCGGAATCAATATTGCGGCGACCATTATGGAAACATACTTCATTCCATCTGCTTCATTACCTCCAGCGCCTTTGAAATATTCCATATTTGCCAAAGCAAAAAGCCATGGTGTGCTCATAGCAAAAAGATTTCCAAGAAAACTTTTTGCACTAAATAACCTAGTGCGTTCGTGAGAATCCGTGGTCATTTCCATTCCCAATGCACCATGTGGAATTTCAAAAATTGTACATGCAGTAAAGAAAATTAGCAACCAAAATAAAATATAAAACAATTGAAACCATTGAAATCCAGACTCTGTTGGGAATAAACTATGAATCCATTCTCCATCCGGTATCCACCACATAAGCACAAAACTAACGGCTACTGCAATGCCTCCAACAAGTAGAAATGGTCGGCGTCTACCCCAGCGGCTTCTGAAGTTATCAGAAAAATGACCAACTATAGGATCGGAAATAGCATCCCAAAGTCTAGGAATAATTAAAATAACTCCTAACCAAAGTGCACTTAAACCTAAGCTAATATTCCCTATTAGCCCAATTAGTTGCCCTGCAATATTAAACAAAGCTATTGGAATAATACCTCCAAAACCATAAGATACTAACTGTAAGAATGGTATACGATTTTTTTGTCTTACAACACTTTTTACGTCATTTACTTGACTACCCATAATAACTTTGTGTTTTGTTTTTAATATTATTAATTACTTGATAATTATTGGCTAATCTTTAATTTTTTAAAAGAAAAAAGGAGAGAATATAATATGCTCTCCTTTTTAAATCAAACTACTAAAATCAAACTAATTTAAATTATACATTCTTAATTATAAATTCTTTTCCTTCTATATCAAGGCGCTTCAAATCTAATATCATCTATAAAATAATCATCTGTAGCGGTACCATTAGTTTCCCCTGCATTAAAGAATAATACTAATTTTGTGTTTCCAGCACCTGCTGAACTACTAAAATCAAAAGCATATTCAACCCATTTATCAACAACTGTAATATTAGCCCGAATCTCTTGTGCTGTACCCCCTTCTATTTTAGCTAGAATTGGAACTGTTTTAGTTGACAATACTTTAAATTTAAGTTGATTTTTAGTTGATAAATCAATAGGTGCTCCAAAATCTATAAGCAAATTATCCCATGGATTAGTTCCATCATCTGTATATTTCCCTACGTTAGAACTTCTATTTTCACAACTTGCATTAGGGTTTGTAACTATAGGTATCGTATTCACTCCATCAAAGTTTTGTTGACAATCAAAATCGTTAACAATACTTAAATCTTGAGTAACACCAGCACAGTTTTCTACAATAGCACTACAATCCATTGGTGAAAACTTGAAATCGTCTATGTAATACTTGTCAGTAGCAGTACCATCAGTTTGCCCTCCATTAAAGAATAAAACTACTTTTGTATTACCATTTCCTGCAGCAGCGCTAAAATCAAATGTGTAGTTCTTCCAATCTCCAGTTACATCAATTGTTCCCCAGATTTCCATAACTGTTCCACCTTCTAGTTTTGCTAAAATTGGCACTGATTTATCAGAAAGCACTTTGATATTTAATTGATTATTTGAAGATAAATCAATTTCTGCTCCAAAGTCAACAAGAAGGTTATCCCATGCATTTGTTCCATCATCTGTAAATTCACCTACAAAATCACTTGTATTCTCCCCACTTTTATTTGGGTTTGCTACAACGGGTGCACTATCGTTTTGGAAAGTATAATTTTGTTGGCATTCAAAATCACTAATAATACTTAAATCTGCTGGGATACCAATACATGGGTCTACCCAAGGAGCAAATTTTAAATCATCTATATAATAAACATCTTCAGTTGCACCATCGCTTTTTCCTCCGTTAAAGAAAAGTACTACTTTTGTATTACCATTTCCAGCAGCAGCTCTAAAGTCAAAAGTATATTCAACCCATTTATCCGTTTGATCTATACTTCCCCAAATTTCCATAGCTGTACCACCTTCTAACTTAGCTAATAATGGAACTGTTTTACTTGAATGTATTTTTACTTTTAATTGAGAATTGGTAGATAAATCAATTTCTTCTTCAAAATCAATTAATAAATTATCCCATGCATTTGTTCCATCATCTGTATATTTCCCTACAAATTCACTTTCATTAATTCCACTTTTATCTGGATTATCTACAACAGGAGCAGAAGTTTCTTTCGTTTTATCTCCTAAAAATCTATTTTGTTGACATTGGAAATCACTAATAATACTCAAGTCTGCTGTTACGCCTTCACAAGGGTCAATAGATTTATCCCAAAATAAATCATCGATAAAATATTCATCTGTACCACTGCTTTCAACTCCTGCATTAAAGAAGATTACTAATTTAGTATGGTTCTCAGTTGCTTCGCTACTAAAATTAAATTCATATTCTGTCCAACCACTATCTAACTCAATAGTATTATCTTTTTCTATTGGGGTAGATGTACCACCTTCTAACTTTACTTTTAGTATTCCTGAAACTTCAGTTCTAACCTTCATTTTAAAAACACCATGTGTAGATAAATCAATAGGAGAACCATAGTCTATGACCAATGCATCCCATGCATCTGGTCCATCAATTGTTTTACCAACAAACTTACTTTTATTAACTCCAGACTCACTAGGATTCCTTACAGTTTCAACTCCTGTCAATTCTACATTAGCCTGACATTGAAAATCAGTAAGAATATTTGTATCCTTTACAACATTTGGGTCATCACAAGATTGGTATACTATTGTTGGGTATTCTGTTAGCTCTTCTTCACAAGAAAAAGTTAACAAAACAATAGCTGAAAGCATTAGTATACTTCGAAAAATTTTGATTGTCTTCATAAGATTTATTAAATTTAAGTTGTTAATTATTCTTTTTTTACAGTTTTTATTTTTTAGTTAAAATTTTTTGTAATAAAATTTGTTGGTAAATTCGTGATTCGAATGTCCAGCAATAAATAACTGAAATTCTCCTTCATCGATAATAAACTCACCTCTATTGTTATGGAATTTTAATAGTTTATCAGTAATAACAAATTCTACTTTTTTTGTTTCCCCTTTTTTAAGAAATACCTTTTTAAATCCTTTAAGTTCTTTAATTGGTCTGGTAATACTTCCCACAACATCTTTAATGTATAATTGTACAATTTCTTCGCCATCATAATCTCCAGTATTAGTTACGGATACTGATATTTTTATTGGTGTTTCTGAGGTGAGTGTATGAGTATCTAGCTTAACATCACTATACTCAAAGGTTGTATAACTTAGCCCATATCCGAACGGATATAGTGGACTGTTATCTACATCTAAATATTTTGAGGTATACCTTGGATCAGCATTTTCTATATCTTTAGGTCTTCCAGTATTTTTTTGATTATAAAAAATTGGAATTTGCCCTACATTTCTAGGAAACGATACCGTTAGTTTTGCTGACGGGTTGTAATCGGCATATAATATGTCAGCTATGGCGTGACCTCCTCCTGTACCAGGGAACCAAGCTTCTACCATGGCATCTACTGTAGTACTTTCCCAAGACAGGTCTAATGGTCTTCCATTCATTAAAACCAATACTATTGGTTTTAATGTTTTTTTAATTTCTGCTATCAACTCCTGTTGGTGTCCTTAGCAATTTAATGTTGGTTCTACTTGCCGCTTCCCCACTCATATGAGCTGCTTCTCCTATAACCATAACCACAACATCTGAGTCTTCTGCTATTGCTATAGCCTCTTTAAACCCTGATGTGTCTCCACCAATAATTTCGCAGCCTTTTGCATATTTGTAATCTATAGCTCTGGTATCTAACGCTTCTTTTACACTTATTATGGCATCTGTGTTTTTATGTCCATGTGCCGCCCAACTCCCAAGAATATGTGATTGGTCATCTGCTAAAGGACCAATAAGAGCTACTTTTTTAGTATTACTTATTGGTAAAATCCCATCATCATTTTTAAGAAGTACTATTGACTTTCTGGCTGCTTCTCTTGCTAATTCAAGATGTGTCTCATTAAGAACAAGATTCTTTTCTTTAACTTCATCGCAGTATCTATAAGGATCATCAAATAACCCTATTTTAAATTTCATTCTAAGTATATCTCTTACTGCTTCATCTAATCGCTCTATAGAAATTTTTCCTTCTTCTATGGATTGCTTCATGTAGTTTTTATACACACCTCCTTGCATATCCATATCTGAACCTGCATTCATAGCTAACTCTCCCGCATGTTTCAAATCTTTTGCATAGCCATGATGTATCATTTCGTTAATAGATGTATAATCTGTAACCACAAAACCATTGAAATCCCATTCTTTTCTTAAGATATCATCAAAAAGAAATTTATTTCCTGTTGCTGGAACTCCGTTTAGTTCGTTGAAAGCCGTCATAAACGTAGAGACTCCTTCATCTAATGCTGCTTTAAATGGTGGTAAGTATACATTGTGCAACATAACCTCTGACATGTCTACTGTATGATAGTCTCTTCCAGACTGTGCAGCTCCATAAGCTACAAAATGTTTTGCACAGGCTAGTACTGTATTGTTATCTGCTAGATCGCCTTGAAAACCTCTTACTCTTACTCTAGCTATTTCACTTGCCAAATAGGTGTCCTCTCCTGCGCCTTCAGAAATTCTCCCCCAACGTGCATCTCTAGAAATATCAACCATAGGAGCAAAGGTCCAGTGCAACCCTACTGCTGTGCATTCTATTGCTGCAGTTCTTGCAGTTTGCTCCATTAAGTCTAAATCCCAACTGCATGATTCTGCCAATGGTATTGGGAAAATAGTTTTGTAACCATGAATAACATCGTAACCAAATAATAATGGAATACCTAAACGGGTTTCTTCAACTGCTATTTTTTGAAGTTTTCGTGTATATGCGGCTCCTGTTGCATTAAAAATTGCACCAACATATCCCTCTCTTATATAATTTTTATAATTCTTATCCAAAACAGGACCTGTGATGTCCATACTACTAGAATACATCACTGTTTGCCCTATTTTTTCCTCTAAGGTCATTTTTGACATTAAGGCATCAATTTTTGATTCCATCTCAAAATTTGGATCAAGTTTAGCTTCCTTTATTTCATTATTATAATTCATAAAAAAAATTACAATTAATATGTATGTTTTAATTCTCATTAAATTATTGGGCTTGAAAAACCAAGTTTATTTAATCCATTTTGTATCTCTAAATCTTGCATAAAAAGATTCCACAATAGTTGTGTTCTATAGTTCTCTATCATTGCTATTATTGGTCCTTGATCAATGGCCAAATATCCATCTGCTACCCAATTATGATGCTCTGAAAAGGCATCGTAAAACCCATATTGCCCCCATAGTTTATGGTTGAGATCGTAATAAAAATGCTCTAAAGCTTTTTTGGATTCTATGGGTGTATACGGAAAAGAGGATAATGCTGCAGTTGGTGTTATTATACCCAAATCATTACCTGGGTGGTGAGCTGAATATCCTGTATGATTATCACTTGCTGTTAAGCCCCAACAGCTATCACTATATCCCTTGAAATTATTTGGATTAGACTTACAGTATTCATAATTGATAAGTGTATGATTTCTATTTTGCTCGAAATAATTTTCTACGTACTCATCTTTTAGTCCTCTTGGATCCAGTCCAATAAATGAATACTGAGCTAAAAATAGTGGCCCACCCAAATCTTCTCCTAAATATAATTTATGGTTGTAAAAAGTTTTTCCATTATACATGTCTCCGTTTCGGGTCCAGCCATTAGAATAAACTTCTTTACTAATTGAGTGAGAAGGCGAAGAAGCTGCAAGAATATAAACTATCAACGCTTCATTCCATCCACTTATATTAAGATTAATTTTGAAATCATGGGTCTTAGACCAATGCCAAGTAATCGATTTATTCCCTTGAGTATACCAATCCCACTCTACATTTTCCCATATTTTAGTGATTCGATTTCTCAACTCATTTTCTTCTGAATTATTTTCAGAAAAAAACTGTCTATTTATAAGCAACCCTTGAATTAAAAATGCTGTCTCTACTATATCTCCTCCATCATCTATACCACTAAAAGGTTTTGTTTTCCCTGTTTTTCCAATATACCAATGAGAATAAGCCCCATGATAGGTTTCAATTTTCTCCAAGAAGGTTAAAACTTTTTTCAAATGAAAAATGGCTTCTTCCTTCGTAATCCAACCTCTATTAACAGCAATCGGAAAACAGGATAATCCAAACCCTGAGCCTCCAATTGTGATAATATCATGACCTTTACCATCAAAAGAATCTTTCTGTGAACGTTCCCTTGCTAAACCACTAATTGGCTCGGCAAAATCCCAAAAATAATTAAAGGATCTTTTTTGAACTGAATCCAATAAATCTTCAAATGGTATTGCTTCAATATTGACTTTTGTAATCTCTTTACTTTTGGTATCTTTATGCTTACAATTAAAAAGACAAAATAATATACAAAAGCACAATAGTAATAGTAAGCTATGCCTTTTAATCAAGTTGATTTTATATTTTTTCCTTTTAATTATCATACAAATACTTTAAAGATTACTAAAAAGTAAAGCCAAGCTTAGTTAAACCGTCTTTTACATTTTGATCATTCATAAAAAGATTCCATAACAACTGTGTTCTATAATTTTCTATCATGGCAACTATAGGTCCTTGGTCTATAGCCAAATACCCATCTGAGTACCACTTATGGTGTTCAGAAAGTGCATCATAAAATCCATATGGACCCCATAAATTACTTTTAAGATTCCCATAAAAATACCTTAATGCTTTCTCTGATTCTATAGGTGTATAAGGAAAAGAAGATAAAGCTGCCGTAGGAGTTATTACACCTAAATCATTGTTAGGTTCGTGGGCTGAATACCCTTGATGATTATCACTTGCTGTTAACCCCCAACTTTCACCATTGTAACCTTTATAGCCTTTTGGGTTAGCTTTACAATACTCATAATTAATTAGTGAATGTGCTTTATTCTGCTCAAAATAATTGGAAGCGTATTGGTCTGACAAATTTCTTGGGTCTAATCCTATGAATGAATAATGAGAAAAAAATAAAGGTCCACCTCTATCCCATCCTAACGGTTGTTTAATACCATAAAATGTTTTTCCATTTTTTATAGCACCATTTCGTCCCCAACCATTTATATAAGTTGACTTATCTACACTATGAGTAGGTGAAGAAGCTGCTAATACATATAGAATTAAAGCTTCATTCCAACCACTAACTATATGGTTCTTTTCGAAATTAAAATTTTTAGACCAATGCCAAGTAATCGATTTATTTCCTTGAGTATACCAATCCCATTCTACTGCTTCCCAAATAGCCGTTATACGATCTCGAATATCTTTTTCATCTCCATTACCATTAAAATACTGTCTATTAATTAATAAACCTTGTATTAAAAAAGCAGTCTCCACTATATCTCCTCCATCATCTTTAGCACTAAAAGGTCTTGTTTTTCCTGTATCGCCATAATACCAATGTGAAAAAGCACCATGATAAGTCTCAGCAGACTCTAAAAAAGTCAATATTTTTTTAAGACGAGCTATGGCTGCAGTTCGGGTTATCCAACCTCTTTCAACTCCCGCAGGAAAACTTGATATACCAAAACCTGAGCCTCCCATAGTTACAATTCTAGGAGATTCTCCTCCATAAGCATTATCTTGAGAACGTTCTCTAGCTAAACCACTCACTGGTTCTGCAAAATCCCAGAAATACTTAAAGGTTCTTTCCTGAACTATGTCTAAAAGTTCGTTTAAAGTAATTTTGTTAACAGGGTTGTTATCTCCACCTCCAACATCTGGTGGTGGAGGTGTTATTTTCTCTGAACTACAACTAAATAGTATAACTATTACACTTAAATATTTAATAAATAATTTGTTATTCATTGCGTTCAATTTTAAAATTTCACCTAAAAAGAGATTAGCCCTCCCAAAACAATAATTGGGAGGAGCAATTTTTAGTTTTTTATCGTTAATTAATATCCTTGATTTTGAATTAGCACGCCTCCAGATTTAACAATTTGCTCTTGAGGAATTGGAAATACCTCATGCTTATTATCAACAAAAGGAATTCCTTTTGAACGCAATACATCACCAGCTCTACCTTGTCTCACTAAGTCAAAATAACGATCATGTTCAAATGCTAATTCCCATCGTCTTTCTTTCCAAACATCCATTTGTGTAGGACTCGCAATATCTGTTAACCCAGCTCTATTACGTACTAAATTTAAAGGTGTAGCTGCATCGCCACCTATCTGAGTAGCTGCTTCTGCATTTATTAATAACACTTCTGCATAACGTAGAATTCTTATATTCTTCCCTGTTTCCCATGCATCAGAAAATTCACTTGAATACGCTTTTTGGTTGTACATTGGATTCACAGCATTTACATTAATCTCTCTTCCATCAAAAAGAATTTCTCCTCTAAACATGATAGTAGCATCTCTTCTAGTATCTCCTGATTCATAAGAATCAGCCAAATCTTGTGTTGGAGTATTAAAACCCCATCCAAAACCACCATCGCCTCTTGCTCCTTGGGAAACACTGTATCCTTGAACACCTGCTGCAGGTTGATCTGCTCTAGCTTGAATTTCAAATATAGACTCTATATTGTTTTCACTCGTTTCTTTCCAAATGTCCTCATAGTTAGGTGTTAACCCATACTCGTTAGATGAAATAATTTCATCAGTTAAAGTTTTTGCTTCCTGCCATTTGTTCTGGTACATACTAACTTTAGCTAGAAGGGCTTTTGCAGCTCCTTTTGTTGCTCTCCCAAGTTCAGAATTTGGGTAAGCACTTTTCTCTGGTAAAACTAAAATAGCGTCTTTTAAATCTTGTTCAATAAAAGCATAAGTGTCTTCTTTACTCGCTTTTGCTAAAATATCTGGAGTTACATCTTCTATGCTTGTTATAGCTTTTAATAAAGGCACTCCACCATATGTTTTTACCAACCTAAAATAGAATAATGCTCTTAAAAACTTAGCTTCTCCAATTAATCTATTTTTCAAATCTTCATCCATATCAAACAAAGGCAATCTACTCAAAGATTGATTTGCTCTCTGAATTCCTGCATAATGCGAACTCCAAACCTCTCTAACTGACAACAATGTTGCATCAATTTCTAAACCATCTAAAAGATTTTTATCTGTACCAGTATCACCAGCTGAACTTCCTTTAGATGCATCGTCAGATGTAATACTTGATATCCCTATCCATGAAAATGTACTTGTAGGCCATTGTAAAAACTGATTATATATTGCGTTTACTAATTCTGGTGCTTTTTCAGCAGTTAATGCAGATTCTGTTTCTTGATTAGTTTTGACATTAACAAAATCTTCACTACAAGATACAATTAGCAGAAGCATTAAAAATGCTAATGTTTTTTTTCCAAGATTGTTTTTTATAATATGTTTCATCTCTTTATTTTTTTTTAAAATGACAAGTTTAATCCTGCGTAGAATGATTTCAAAGTCGGGTAAGCATCTAACTCAATACCTGCTGTCCCTAGAGGATCTCCATTTCCACTACCAGCCAATTCTGGAGTAAATCCTGAAAATTTCTTAAATATAAATGGATTTTTAGCAGAAGCGTAAATTCTGATTTTTGAAAAATACTTCGAAATATTTTGAGGCAAAGTATATCCTAATGTAATATTATTGATTCTTAAGAAATCACCAGACTCTAAATAATAAGTAGAAGATAAAGGCACTGCATTGAACGCAATTGGCCCTGTATTACTAGCCCTTCCAGATGTCCAACGATTATTAAAGGTAGATCTCTCTATATTTTCACCCGAAAAACGTTGTGCTTTTTTACCATTATATACTTTGTTTCCAAAGTTTCCAAAAGTATCAACATTAAAGTCGAAATTTTTGTACTCAAATCCTAGGTTAATTCCAAAAAAATATTTGGGAAAATACGACCCGAAAAATTGTCTATCTGTTTCATCAATCGTTCCATCATTATTAACATCTTTATAAACAAATTCACCTCTATCATCTATTCCTTCAATATCATATAAAAAGAAGCTACCTAATGGCTGTCCAACAGCAACTCGCTTTGTATATTGTCCGTTATCAATATTTCCACCTGTTTGTTCATTAAAAAATGGATTTAACACTTTAGTCAACTCATTTTTATTGTATGAAAAATTACCTCCAATATGATATTTAAATTCATCGCTTATAGCATCAGACCAATATAAAGAACCCTCAACACCTTTATTTTGAATTTCTCCTACGTGAGAATTAAATGGAAGATAACCTACCACATCTGGCAGTTGTATCTCTAAAGTAGCATTAGTATTGACTCTTTTATAATAATCAATTTCTCCACTTAATTTACGATCTAGCAATGTAAATTCAACTCCTAAATTTAACTCATTGGTTACCTCCCAAGTTAAATCTTCTTGAACTGCTCCTGAAATTGTAATACCTTGTTGTACGTTTTGCCCTGAACCGAAAGGATAAAAACCACCAGCTCCTGTAGTTGCAGTTAAAACATTAAATCTAACATTATCATTTCCTAATTCTCCATAACTTGCTCTTAGTTTAAGAACATCAAACAAACCATCTTGCATAAAATCTTCTTCTGTAACTACCCATCCTGTACTAACTGCAAAGAAATCACCAGAACGACTACCTGCTTGGAATTTACTAGAGGCATCTCTTCTAAAAGAAGCATTTAAAAGATATTTGTCTTTATAATCATAATTTACCCTTGCGATATATGAATAAAGTCTATGCTGAACGTTTAAATTACCATCCGACTTTTGAGTAGTATCTAAATCACCAGTTCCTAAATTAAATCTTAAGTTTCTATCAATAGGCACATTATTTCGAGTTCCAGATAAAAACTCACCACCACGCTCTTCAGCAGTTATCCCTAAAGTAGCATTAATGTTATGCACTTCGTTAAAGGTTTTATTAATGGTTACATAGTTATCTACAAACCATCTATAACTATTAAAGTTAGACATGGTTAACCTTGTTTTTGCCGGGTTATCGATTCCTCCTTCAAATTTGGCTTCTGTATTATCAGGGTTAGATGCTAAGTAAGAACCTAAACGATTCCTAAAATCACGAAAACGATCATACTCTGATTCAATCGTAAAACGAGATGTGAATGTTAAAGGCTCTAATAATTTATAATCTAATTTAAATGCTCCTTGCAATCTAAATCTTTTCTCCTGTTGTTCATTGAATTCTATAATTGCAGGATTTCCTACGTTGTTAATTGCTTTAGAAGATCCATATCTCCCCTGATCATCTCTCACAGGAATGATTGGAGCTTGTTTGTAAGCTGTAGTAAACCTACTATCTATTGTGGGACTAGAACTAGATAATTGAACATTTATGTTATGTGAAAAATCTAGTTTGTCATTTATTTTATAATTTAAATTACTTCTTAGGGTAAGCCTGTTGAAATCACTGTCCTTAAGGATACCTTCTTCTTCGTATAATCCTGCACTAAAAAAAGATTGCAAATTTTCAGTACCTCCAGAAAGTGATAAATTATGGTTAGAAACTCTACCTATTCTAGTAATTACATCTAACCAATCAGTATTATAAGGTTGATTTGTAGGTAAAAACGAACTAACATCATTGTCATTAGATAAACTTCTTAAAATAGCTTCGTTAGTATAAATTACGTATTCTGAAGCATTAGCCATTTCCACTCTACTTAGTATATCTCTAAAACCAGTATAATTGTCATATGTTATTTTCATTTTACCTTCATGACCCTTTTTAGTAGTCACAACAATAACACCATTAGCCCCTTTATTACCATAAATAGCTAATGAAGCTGCATCTTTTAGAACATTCATCGATTTTATATCTGAAGAATTGATATTATCAATGTTATCTGTAATTAATCCATCAACCACATAAATAGGGCTACGACCACCTTGTACAGTACCTAACCCTCTTATCACAATAGTGGATGCTCTACCCGGAGCATCTGAAGCAATAATTTGCACACCTGCAGCCTTCCCCTGTAAAGCCTGTATCGCATTTACTACTGGTTCTTTTGCTAAATCTTCTCCTTTAACTTGCGTGACCGAACTTGTTAGAATAGCTTTTTTCTGAGTTCCATATCCAATAACTACGATTTCATCTAACTGATTTATTCCTTCTTCTAAAATAATTGCATAGTTACTAAAAGTTGTTAATACCACTTCTTTAGACTTATAACCTACATAACTAATGATTAATACGTCTCCTACTTTAGCAGTAATTGAAAACTTCCCGTCAAAATCTGTTTCAACACCTTTTTGAGTTCCTTTTACAACAATAGTTGCTCCTAGTAAAAAAGAGCCATCGTTAGATGAAACAGTCCCATTAAATTGTTTTTGAGCTGATACACTTTGCATCGAAAATGTGAAAAACAGCATTAACAAAATTTTAATTTTCATATCTTTCCTTATTAATTGAATTAAATTGATTACACTCATAATTTGTTTAATGTAAAATTAACAAAAACACACATGATATATTTAGTCTCTTAATTAGAAGAAAGCGTAAAAAACTGAAATACAATGTATTAGCACGTATACGTATATTAATTTTTAACTTTTAGATGTAGAAAATGATGTAGAAAATAAGGCAAAAAATGAGATGGAGATGAATAAAATTACACCTTAAAAAGAACTATCTCTAAAAAAACATATCAAAATTTAAGCAAAAATTTAGCAAGGGTTTCTTCAATAGTAATATTTAATTTTTTCCCTAATCTATATCTGTGTAATTCAACTCCTCTAACACTTATACCCATAAGTGGGGCAATTTTTTTAGAAGTAAGACCAGTTTTCACATATGCACAAAGCCTTAAATCTTTCTTTGTTAATTTTGGTTGTATATCTGTAAGCTTTTTAAAAAAATCTTGATTTAATTCATTGAAATTTGATTCAAATATTTCCCAATCCCTATTATTAAAAATATTTTTTTCTGCTATTTCAAGAATTTTTTTAGTTTTTACTGATTTTTTAGGACTGATTTCTACAAATCGCTTGAGCTCATTTCTTAATATCATAATTGACTCATTTTTTCTTATTGCAGCATCAGTAGTATTCAATAATTCTTTTCTTTTGGACTCTATTTCTTTTTTTAGATTTTCTTTTTCAATTTTGTTAATTCTATTTTGAGTTTCGCTAATATATTTTCTTTCAAGTGCTATTTGCTTTTTCTTCATTTTATTTTTATTAAAAATATAAATTAAATAAAAAACTAGTAGTAGCAGTAATACATATATAAACTTCATTAACAATGATAAGTACTAAGGTGGAAGTACTGTAAAATGAAGCTCTTTTATCTTAGAAATTTTTTCCTTTATACTATTATTTTTAATAGCTAAAACGTAATCTCCATATGCTAAATTTTGCAGGGTTAGTTTGCCTTTATTGAACAATTCATTTTGGTTTATTTTTCCATACAAATTATAACTATACTTACCTCCACCATATAGATAAGGTGTGCTAATTTCGAAAGATAAGTATTGAGCGTCTTTATAAGGAATCCGTAATTTAAACTCATTTATAGAGAACTCTTTATTTTTTGAATAGATCCTATTAATAATGGGGGTTTTAACCTCTTTATTATCTTTCTCTTCTATCTCATTCATAGTAAAGAGAGCAAAACCATCATTAAGGTTTATAATTCTTAATGAATCGTTCTGAGCTTTAATTTTCTCAAAACCACTTACAGATCTTCTTTTAACCTCAGACATATCAATTTGATTGATCTCAAGGTAATTTTCATCAAAATAAGTAATTCTATTCTCCTTATCTATTAACCAACCGCCTTTATCTCCATATGAAATTAAAGCTTTGTTATTGAATTTTTGAAACCTCTCATAACTAACAATACTGTCTTTGTTTTTTAGATAAGTAAACCATAATCCGGAATTATAAAACAAAATAGTATCATTTATTTTACAAATCTTAGTTTGATATAGATTGTGATTTTGGATTTTCTCGTAAGCTTTTATTTTTAAAGCTTCTGTATAGTTTTTATTAAGTTGTATTCTAAAAACTCCTTTATATGGATGTGAAGCCCAAATAACAGAATCCGATTCAAATACAATTTTGTTTACTAGAAAAGAAATATTTTTTACTGAAACAGAATACCAACTTTTTTCATTTTTCCGAACTAACCTTATTCCTGTATAAGTGCTTTGTAGGTATTGGTTCTTTTTTTTTGGTACCTTTATCATTCTATAGACTCCGTCAGAATGAATTTTTTCAGAGATAGTGTCTGAATTTATTACAAAACTTCCTTCATTGTGATTAACAAATAATTGATTATTTATTATATCTAAACTCCAAACATGACCTTCAGTATTATCAATTAATTTTAACTCTCTAGTCTTTGAAAGCATATAAACACCTGTATTGCTTGCCAGATAATATTTATTTTTAAAAAAGACTACATCATAAACTCTTCCTAAAATACCTGTATCATCTTTATAGAAAAGAAAAGGTGATTTAAAATTAATTTTACTTAGTCCATTATCCAAAGCAACCCAAAGTAACCCTTGTTTAAATTTTAAATCTAAAACCGTATTATTATTTAACCCTGAAATATTATTTATCTGCTTAAGTGTGTTTAACTTGATATTATAAAGAATTAACCCTTCTTTTATAGTGCCAAAAATTAATGTGTCTTCATCTAAAAAAGTGGCTTTATTTAAAATACTTTTGTAAAGAAATAAATTTATTTTCTTTGGTAGTGATTTAGCTTTTTTTAAAGTCGAATTGTATAAAAAACCTCCATTTTTAAGGTCGAAAAAAAACAATTGTTCTCCTACGGAAGCTACATTATTTATAGAATCCAATTTGGGTAAAACATCCTCTCTACCTCTATAAGGAATTAATTTATCATTATGTACTTGGAGAAGTCCTCTACTTCTATTACCAATTATCAATTTGTTTTGATATACCACCATATCAAAAGTATCTACGCTATTTTCAATATACTTAATAGCATCTCCATCGTATACATAAATTCCACCTGAAATTGATTTAAAAAATATTTTTTCTTTATACGAAGTTATTTGCCAGAATTGTTCATTTGTAAAATCATGTGAAGCATCAAACTTATTAACAAGTGATGTGTATTTTATACCTCCGTAACTATTCTTTGTCCAAAAACCAAACTCTTCATAAGAGCCTGTATAAATTCGATTTTGATCTACCAAAACTGAACGCACAATTGTATTGTTTGGAAGCTCAAAAAGTTTCCAAACCTCTCCAGTATACATTAGAAGTCCTTTGTTATTTGCTACATAAACAACTCCATCTGAATCAACATCAATTCCCCAGTTTTGATTATCCGCATTATAATCTTTAATCGAATAATTTTCTATCTCTGGATTAAAACTTTGAGAATTTAAGGGCAAGCAAACTGACATTAAAACAACAAACAAAGCGTATGTCCTCAAGTACAATGCTATTTTCATTCTTCTACGGTTATTGTTTTTATCGTAAATTTTAAGTAAATATAAGTAAATATATATGTTTTTACTAATATTTAATAATATTCATTTAAACAATATTATTTTTAGAAATGAGTGATATTATGCTTTGAATTATTTAAATTCCCTACATCTAATCTAGCTTTAAATAAAGTCATATTTATATAATAATTTTCAGTATCGCTTTGTATTTTAGCTGAAATAATAGATACAATATTTAAATTTTGTTTTTTTTATTTCATTTTTACTCTCCTTGCTTTTTTTGTTGAAACAACCCTGTTGACTGGAGGATTTGGAGGAGCAACTTGCTTTTGCAATAATGGACAAAAATGATAGGAGGAGATTGCCCATGGTGTGGACAAGTAGGCTCCATAAGAGGAGGCTACAAAGGGCTTTGCATTGAATAGCAAATAGTTCATAGTAATAACTGTAAGCAGCCCTTAAAACCCCACTGTTTAAAAGAATAAAAAATAGTACCTTTAAACAGAAAAAAAAAATCCCTTCCAAACTAACAGTTCAAAAGGGATTAAAAGCTGCTTTTGTTGGCCTACAAGGACTCGAACCTTGAATGTCGGTACCAAAAACCGGTGTGTTACCAATTACACCATAGGCCAATGCTTTATTGCGGGTGCAAATTTATAACAAAGTTTCAATTCTACAAGCATTTTCTAAAAAAAGATTCGGTTTAACAATCTTTTATGAAATTTTCAATGGGGTTCCCGCTATTTACGAGCATTTTATTCGGATTTATTAGTAAATTCGCAACACAATATTTTACAAATCATGACATCATTCAACTTTAAAAAATGGGATCTAATTTTAGGTTGGACCACATTTACTATAGCTTTAATTACCTATTCTTTAACCATAGAACCTACCGTAAGTTCTTGGGATGTTGGAGAATACATCTCAACAGCTGTAAAACTTGAAGTGGGTCATCCTCCTGGAGCACCTCTATTTCAAATGCTAGGGGCCTTTTTTGCGATGTTTACAACAGAGGTTTCAGAAATTGCTAAAATGGTGAATTTCATGTCTGCTCTTGCAAGTGCATTTACCATTCTTTTTATGTTTTGGACGATTTCTAATTTGAGTCAAAAATTGGCATTAAAATCGGGTGCACTAACCGAGGGAAAATACATTGCAATTTTAGGAAGTAGCCTTGTTGGATCCTTAGCATATACCTTTTCGGACAGTTTTTGGTTTAGCGCCGTAGAAGGTGAGGTTTATGCAATGTCTTCTTTTTTAATGGCGTTATTGTTCTGGCTGGGCTTGAAATGGGAAAGCGAAATGCACCTCCCTCGGGGGAACAAATGGTTGGTTCTAATCAGTTTTGTAGTGGGCCTCTCCTTTGGTGTTCACATTCTATCCTTATTAGTCATTCCGTCCATTGTCTTATTGTACTTCTTTAAAACCTATCCAAAAATCACCCTAAAAACAACTGCGATTGCAACCTTTATTGCGATTGTGATATTGATGCTTGTTTTTAAATTTCTATTTCCATTTACTTTAAAATTCTTTAGTGCTTCCGAATTATTTTTCATCAACTCTATCGGAATGCCTTACAATTCGGGCACCATTATCGCAGGAATTATTTTGATAGCTTTGTTTTATTATGGGCTCAAATGGACTCGAAAAAAGAAGAAAATAGCGCTTAATACATTCCTATTGTCCTTGTTATTTATCATGGTTGGGTTCTCTTCTTGGATCATGTTACCCATAAGGGCCAATGCCAATACTACAATTAACGAAAATAATCCATCGAGCGCACGTGAGTTACTCGCCTATTACAATAGAGAACAATACGGAGACGCCAATGTTTTTTATGATACCTATTATTCAAATTCTTACCAAAGAGAAATTGACCGAGACACTCCTTCTAAGGACGACAAACCAAAATACGAAAAGAAAGACGGAAAATATATTATAGTAAATCATTACAAAGATGTATTGCCAAATTATTCCGACAAGCACAAAGGATTTATTCCACGAATGGTAGACCCCTCTCCTGCAGTCATTAAGCGTTACAAAGCCATTGCTGGAATCCCTCAGAAAAGCGAACGAAGACCCACTTTTGGGGAGAACTTGACCTTTATGATCGACTATCAGTTTGGGTACATGTACGGACGATATTTTATGTGGAACTTTGTTGGAAGACAAAATGACATTCAAGGAAATCTTGATATCAACAACGGAAACTGGTTGAGTGGAATTGATTTCATCGATGAAGCGCGAATCGGTTCTCAACAAAACCTTCCATCTTATGTTCTTGAAAACAAAGGACGAAATACCTACTATTTTTTACCCTTTCTGTTAGGATTGATTGGTCTCCTCTACCAGATCAAATGGGATAAGGAAAACTTTTTCACTTTACTGCTCTTTTTTGCTTTTACAGGTTTGGCAATCATTTTTTACACCAACCCCAAACCATTCGAGCCTCGAGAAAGAGATTATGCCGTGGTCGGTAGTTTTTATATTTTTGCAATCTGGATAGGTTTTGGAGTGCTCTCCATGTATGAAGCGCTTAAAAAGTGTGCAAACCAAAAAACAGTAGCAATTGTCATCAGTTCGATCGCACTCGTTGCTGTACCTGCTTTAATGGCACAGCAAAACTGGGACGACCATGATCGCTCTAACAGATTTACTGCTCACCTGAATGCACAGGCCTATTTAGAATCTTGTGACCCCAATGCCATTATGTTTACCATTGGCGATAATGACACTTTCCCGCTCTGGTATATGCAAGAAGTAGAAGGCATTCGAACCGATATCAAATTGATCAATACTAGTTTGTTTGCAACCGACTGGTACATCGATCAAATGAAACGTGCTACTTATGATGCACCTCCGATTCCATCTCAATTGACCCATGATTTATACAAATTTGGAAGCTTGGATGTTGCATATTATTTTGATGAATTGAGAGCCATCCCAAAAGACTCTACCATTTCTATCAAAGACTTCATGCGTTGGATAGAAAGCAAAAACAGTCGAACTTTTTACGATTTAGATGAGGATGGTATTCCCGAAAAAATATTACCCTCCAACAATATCCGAATTCCTGTCAACAAAGAAAATGTCTTGGTGACAGGAATTGTACAACCCAAAGATGCGGATAAAATTGTGGACTATATCGACATTAAAATAGATCGCGGAATTACCAAAAACAGAATTTTAATGCTAGATATCCTAGCCAATAACGATTGGAAACAGCCGATATACTTTACCGGTGGTTCCAATGCAGATGAAGAATACATTTGGTTAAAAGACTATCTTCAGCTAGATGGATTGGGATACAAACTTGTTCCAATCAAAACACCAATTGGAAAAAAGAGCCTTTTTGACATGGGGAGAATCGATCCTGAAAAAATGTACAGTAATGTTCAAAAATGGAATTGGCGCAACATCAACGATGGAAAAATCTATTTGGACGAACAAAGCAAACGAAATGCCATTTCAATGCGAAATAGCTTAATGCGCTTATCTTCAGCCTTCGCACAGGAAGGGGACACTTTAAAAGCCATTGAGGTTTTAGACCTATCTCTAGACAAACTACCCATCAAAGATTTTGACCATTATAGTTTGTCCTTAGAATATCCAGAAATGTACTATCGCCTGGGCGAAGTTGAAAAAGCTAGAAAAACTGCTGAGATATTGATTGATTTGTTTAGAGAAAAACTCATTTGGCACAGTAGCTTTTCAAAAAATGACTTCGACTTGGTTTTTGAGGATTTTGACATGACCTTCCGCTATTTGTATCGAGGAGTATTAGAGCAGGTGCAAGAGAATGATCCCGAATTTGAATACTTGAAACAACTACAAGACGAATTTAATGGAACGCTGGATTTATTCAACCATATCATGCCTGCTGAAGAAGAAGAAACTGCTGGGGATGCTGATCTTTTTAAAGACTAAAAAGCAATAAAATCCTGCTGCCGTTCAGACGAAGGCAGGAAATTTTATAAAAATCAAAAAATCAAAGGTATTGTTGTACGAGACCAATCAGCGTATTGGCATCTTGCTCTCCTGTTTGGCGCCATTTCATTTCGCCATCTTTATAAATCATAAAAGTAGGATTTCCTTTGACACGCAAAGCTTCTGCAAGAGGTTCGTTCTTTTTGATGTCAATTTTAATCACTTTGGCACGATCACCCAAAGCAGCAGCAACATCACGAAGTGTTTCCACACCATTATCAACCTCATCCCAATCGAAATAGAAATCTATTAAAACAGGCTTCTGAACACTAATTAATTCACCAAATTTTGTCATAACATAAAATTTATATGGGGCAAAAACGTATAAATTATCGAATTCTTAATCTACAAATATACGAAATCTTAATGAATCCTTTGAGTATCAACCTTTTTTCAGTTCAATGACGGTAATTTCAGGCCAAATTCCTACTCTACCTGGAAAGGCATGATAACCAAAACCGCGGTTTACATTTATGAATCTTCCAGCCTCTTCGTACAAACCTGCCCATTGTTTGTAAACATATTTTGAGGGACTCCATTTGATCCAACCCGGAATTTCAATACCCAACTGCAAACCGTGCGTATGCCCACTCAAGGTCAACTGATAATTGAACGGATCTTGTTTTACTTTATATTCCCAGTGACTAGGGTCGTGAGACATTAAAATCTTAAAATCATTTTGATGAATCCCTGCAGAAGCTCGCTCTAAGTCCCCCGCTTGATTGAATCCTTTTCCCCAATTCTCAACGCCCAATAAGGCTATTTTTTGACCTTCTTTTTCTAAATATCGGTGTTCGTCCAACAACAAATCAAAACCAATTTTTTGATGTACGTTTTTGACTTCCTGAAAGTTTCTGACCTTGTCTTCAGGATTTTTCCAGTCCATATAATCACCATAATCATGGTTTCCAAGTATTGAAAACTTTCCATGTTTGGCTTCCAATTTGTCAAAAACAGAAATCCAACTGTCCATTTCGTCGGCTTTATTATTTACAAGATCTCCGGTAAATAAAAGCAGATCCGATTTTTGCTCATTGATCAAATCAACTCCGTATTCAATTTTCTCTTTATTGGTAAAGCTTCCCGAATGAATGTCTGAAATTTGGGTAATCGTAAACCCATCAAAAGCGGCAGGTAAATCATCAAAAGTAAGCGTGTATCTGACCACCTTATAGTTGTATTTTCCTTGTATGATTCCATAAATAAAGGAGGCAAAAGGAATCGCTGCCAACCCCAAAGCGAGTTGAGAGAGGAATTTCCTTCTATCAGCTAGAGGTTGTGTTTCTCCAGAAGAAATTACAGAAAAGAATTTTAAAATCCATCGGTAAACATCTTCTCCAAAAAGAATACAGAGAATTGCCAATTTGGGTAATAAGACCGTTAACATAGTCCCCATTGCCATTTGGAATTGGGGGGTTTGCCCCTGGCTTCGGTCATAGGTGATCATGACATATAAAAAATTACAGTAGGCAACCAAACTGATAATCACCCACGAATATCGAATCCATTTGCTTTTAGACACCGTTTTGAGCGCCTGAAAAGCATACAATTCGAGCACCACCATAATGATCACTAAAACACTTATCCTCACAATCCAACGCATATCCCTGAAGTCTTTAAAAATTTTGACAAATATACCTGTTAAAACACAAATCAATTTTAACATCCTGTTAAAGTTTTGTAGCTTTACTGCTGTGATTCTTTTTCTTTAGAAAACACATTGTTTTTCGTCAAGAAAAAAAATCCTTAACACAGATACCAACCCAATGTCAGACCAAAAAAGAGTTTTTTTAGTAGATGCTTTTGCATTAATTTTTAGAGGATATTACGCGTTTATAAAAAACCCACGAATCAATTCCAAAGGTCTAGACACGTCTGCTATTATGGGTTTTATGAATTCGCTACTAGATGTAATCAAACGAGAAAGACCCGATCATTTGGCAGTTTGTTTTGACAAAGGTGGTAGTGTTGACCGAGTAGAAATGTTTGAAGCCTATAAAGCCAACCGAGATGAAACTCCAGAAGCTATTAAAATTGCCGTTCCTTATATTCAAGAAATACTAAAAGCCATGCACATTCCAGTGATGGTCAAAAACGGTTTTGAAGCCGATGATGTCATTGGAACCTTATCCAAACAAGCAGAAAAAGAGGGCTACAAAACGTATATGGTGACTCCTGATAAAGATTTTGCCCAATTGGTTTCCGAAAATATTTTTATGTACAAACCCCGTTTTGGAGGAGGTTATGATATTTGGGGTATCCCCGAAGTTCAAGAGAAATTTGGGGTAACAGATCCTTTGCAAGTGATTGATTTTTTAGGAATGATGGGAGATGCGAGTGACAATATCCCCGGACTGCCTGGGGTGGGCGAAAAAACAGCGAAGAAATTTTTAGCTACCTATGGTTCTATGGAAAACTTGTTGGCAAACACCCATGAACTAAAAGGAAAAATGAAAGAGAAAGTAGAAGCTGCCAAAGAATTGGGACTGCTCTCCAAAAAACTTGCCACCATTATGTTGGATGTGCCAGTTACCTTTAACGCTCGGGACTTTGAGCTAGACGCTCCTGATTTAGGAAAAGTAACCGAACTTTTCAACGAGTTAGAATTCAGAAATTTATTGGTGAACTTCACCCGAACGTTTTCAGAAACAGAAGTGGCTACAGCAACTGAAAGTGTGAAAGTAGCACCTGTTGTAAAAGCAAAAGCTCCTGCTGATGACGGTCAATTCGATTTGTTTGCAGCTCCAGGAACTGGAAATATTTCCGAAGCTGACGTAGCCTCAGGGTTTAAAACCATTGAGAATACCAGTCATTTTTACCAGCACATCGACTCGGCCTTTTCAAGAAAACTATTGTTAAAAAAATTACTCCAGCAAACATCGGTATGTTTTGATACTGAAACTACTGGTCTAAAGGCTTTAGAAGTGGAACTAATTGGCATTGCCTTTTCATACGAAACTGGCAAAGGATATTATGTTTCGTTTCCAGAAGACCAAGAAGAAACCCAAACTATTTTAGAAGAATTTCGTCCCTTTTTTGAGTCGGAAACCATCGAAAAAGTAGGGCACAATTTAAAATACGACCTCAAAGTATTGTCCAACTATGCCATGGCTGTCAAAGGTCCTTTGTTTGATACAATGATTGCTCATTACCTCATCAATCCAGACATGCGCCATTCAATGGATATGTTGGCGGAAACCTATTTGAATTACCAGCCCGTATCGATTACGGAATTGATTGGTAAAAAGGGAAAAAACCAACTTTCGATGCGGGAGGTTCCACTAGCAGACCAAACCGAATATGCGGTGGAAGATGCCGATATTACGTTTCAGCTTAAGGAGCATTTTACCAAAGAATTAGAAAGTGGAAATGTAACCCAATTATTCAACAAGGTAGAATTGCCCTTGGTATCGGTCTTAACGGCGATGGAAATTGAAGGAATCAATATTGACGTCCCTTTCTTAAACCAATTGTCTGTTGCATTGACTGATGATATCAATAGGCTAGAAAAAAGAATTTACGAACAAGCAGGGGAAGAATTCAATATCGCTTCACCCAAACAATTGGGAATCGTTTTGTTTGAAAATATGCAATTGGTTGCCAAACCCAAAAAGACAAAAACAGGTCAATATTCTACAGCAGAAGACGTGCTGTCCTATTTGGCAAAAGAGCATCAAATTATTCGAGACATCCAAGAATACAGACAGTATAAAAAATTGCAAAGCACCTATGTAGATGCCTTGCCCAATGAGGTGAATTCAAAAACAGGAAGAATTCATACCCAGTATATGCAAGCAGTCGCGGCTACGGGAAGATTGAGTTCGAACAATCCGAATTTACAGAACATCCCTATCAGAACCAAGCGAGGACAAGAAGTACGGAAGGCTTTTATCCCAAGAGACGAGCATCATGTGTTGTTAGCGGCAGATTATTCTCAAATAGAATTGCGAATTATTGCGGCACTGAGCGAAGAAGAAACCATGATGAACGCCTTTAAAAATGGCGAAGACATTCATGCTTCTACAGCCTCAAAAGTCTTTGGAGTGCCTTTGGAACAGGTAACTCGTGAACAGCGTAGCAATGCAAAAACAGTTAATTTCGGAATTATCTACGGAGTTTCTGCTTTCGGATTGAGCAATCAGACCGATTTGAGCAGAAGTGAAGCCAAGGAATTGATTGACACCTACTACGAAACCTATCCAAAACTGAAAGCCTATATGTCCGGGCAAATAGATTTTGCTCGCGAACACGGCTATGTAGAAACGGTATTAAAAAGACGTCGTTATCTTAAAGACATCAACTCTCAAAACGCAATGGTGCGAAGTGGTGCCGAACGAAATGCTGTAAATGCGCCCATACAAGGTTCTGCAGCAGACATTATCAAATTGGCGATGATCAACATTCACCAGCGATTTGAAAAAGAAAACTTCAAATCTAAAATGCTCTTACAGGTACATGATGAATTGGTTTTTGACGCCCATAAAGACGAAATCGAAATCATCCGACCCATAATCAAATACGAAATGGAAAACGCCTTTACCATGTCGGTCCCTTTGGATGTAGAAGTGGGTCTGGGAGACAACTGGCTCGAAGCGCATTAATATTTCATCCCTAACAAATAGCTCCCTGTCTAAGGGTGTATTTGCTCCTTTTCAAATATCAAACCATCCTTTTTGAAAAACGGTATCTCAAAAACGAAGTAAGACCCGATTTTGAGCAGGAATCTAAAAATTCTGTTCAGGGGTGTGAAATCTTTATTAGCTGGAATGACTGGGGCTAAAACATTGACAATTTGTTATGTAGCAACAAAAGTGAGAGAAAATTATGTAAGCTGTGTTTTGAATTTTTGGAATAATGATAAAGTAACTGAAAACAGACTCGCACTTCTGTTGGAAAAAATAATATGGCATAACAATCGTAACCGTTGCACAAGCCCACGAATGTACTGTACTGTTTTAAAGGGCTTCCATAAGACCGAAAGAGCTTTGTAAGGCCAATCATTTCAGGTACTTTTTTAAATTATAAGCAATTGCTATTACAAACTTCTCTTTTTTAAGGAAGCCGCCAATATCACTTAAAATACTAAAGTTTGCTGTCGAAACGAAAAAACTCAATTTCAAAGTCACTTAGAACAAAATACATTTCTTTTTTTTGATTAAATTAGTCCCGAAATAAATTACCCATGGGAGAAAATACAAAAGAATTAGAGAGCTATTTAGCAAATCATTATATACACAGAAGCAATTGGCTGAGGGCAGCCGTCCTTGGAGCCAATGACGGAATTTTATCAACCGCAAGTATTGCTATTGGTGTTGCCGCTGCAAGTGATTTTCGAGAGCCGGTAGTATTGGCAACACTGGCAGGGCTAGTTGCGGGTGCTTTGTCTATGGCAGCAGGAGAATATGTTTCCGTTTGTTCTCAAACAGATATTGAAAAAGCAGACATAGAACGGGAAAAAGAAGAACTTCTTGAAATGCCTGAACTCGAACTTCAAAGACTCGCTGAAATTTACGAACATAGAGGCCTAAAAAAAGAAACGGCCATGCTAGTTGCAAAAGAATTTACAGCCCATGACGCTCTCGGAACCCACATTCGCGACGAGCTAGGAATCAACGAAATAAGTCAGGCCAACCCCATGCAAGCAGCTTTTGCTTCTGGGGCTGCATTTACCGTTGGAGGAATGTTACCCTTTTTAGTTACCCTCTTTCTCCCTCTGAAAAGTATGGAATATTCATTGTACGGTTTTGCCTTATTTTTCCTAGCCCTTTTGGGTGCCGTATCTGCCAAAACAGGAGGAGCAAGTATTGGAAAAGCAGTTCTAAGAATTTCTTTCTGGGGAACAATTGCAATGGGATTGACCGCCGCTGTTGGTCATTTATTCAATGTGAATATTGCCTAAAATAAGGTCATGAAAATTTTTAACTACGAAAAAGAAAACAGCTCTTTTGGGTACAAAACCATAATTAAGACATTAAAAAAACGAATTAGTTTCCAAAAAAAGTATTTTTGCTTTTACGAACCATACCACACTAATTTTGAGTCTTTTTCATCTATTTAAATCTGATGTTTCGAAAATTGAACTTCCTAAAAGGTTCACATTCCCGTTTTATTACGAACCACATAGGCTCGCAAAATTAGCCGCTAAAGAACTGCAAGATTACTTAGAAATTCAAACTGATTTTATTCACAATTTCGGATTCGATGCAAATGATTCCAAAAATGCCATTGGAAAAATGTTTGGAGTACTAGTCGTGAAAAATCAAAATGGTCAATTAGGCTATTTGGCTGCATTTTCAGGTAAATTGGAAGACGAAAGTTGCCCGGAGACATTTGTACCACCGGTTTTTGATTTAAGAACTCCTCATAGTTTTTATCGAAAAGGAGAAGAAGAAATCGGAAATATCAACCAACAATTGACTGCATTAAAAAAGGATCCAAAATACCTCCTTTTGAAAAAAAATGTCCAAAAAAAATCCAAAGAAATTGAAAAAGACCTTGAGCTGCAACGAAAAAAGATGAAACGCTCTCAAAAAGAACGAAAGCTTCGCAAAAATACTGCTGCTCAAAATTTAACTGCAAAAGATTTCGCCATATTCACGACTAAACTAACCCAAGAAAGTTTTAATGATCAATTTTTTTACAAAGAACTACTTGCCTATTACACCCTCAAAATTGATCAGAACAGAAAAGAATTTCTCTCGTATGAAACTCAAATTACAACCCTAAAAAAGCTTCGGAAAGATACTTCTGCATTGTTGCAAAAAACCTTGTTTGAAAAGTTCCAATTTTTAAATTCCAAAAAAGAATCCAAAGCTCTCATCGATATTTTTAACAATCCTGAAATAAAACCTCCAGCGGGTTCTGGAGAATGCGCTGCTCCAAAATTATTGCAATTCGCTTTTAAAAATGAGCTTACTCCCATTTGTATGGCCGAGTTTTGGTGGGGAGTCTCTCCAAATTCTGACATCAAAAAACATCAAAATTTCTATCCTGCATGTCAAGGTCGATGCAAACCCATTTTAACACATATGTTAGACGGGATTACGATGGATGAAAACCTACTTCTTAAAGAGATTTCTACAGACAAAGCACTGGAAATTATCTACGAAGACGATGCCTTGATTGTGGTAAATAAGCCTGCAGAATTTTTATCGGTTCCCGGAAAAGAAATCAGCGATTCTGTCTATACGCGCATCAAAGAACAATATCCAGATGCTACAGGGCCCTTAATTGTTCACCGACTTGACATGTCTACATCGGGAATACTGTTGCTTACCAAGACCAAAGAAGCAAACAAAGCATTACAAAGTCAGTTTATCAAAAGGACCATCAAAAAAAGGTACATCGCATTGCTTGAGGGTGATGTATCTGGAGAAAAAGGAAAAATTTCCTTGCCTTTGCGATTGGATCTTGATGACAGACCCAAACAATTGGTTTGTTTTGAACATGGCAAAAACGCAGAAACTATTTGGGAAGTCATCAACAGAGAACAAGGAAAAACTCGAGTGTATTTGTACCCAATTACAGGAAGAACCCATCAATTACGAGTTCATGCAGCCCATAAAAATGGATTGAACCATCCGATTCTCGGTGACGATTTGTATGGAACCAAACAAAATCGATTGCATTTACATGCAGAATTTATTGCTTTTACACACCCAACTACTCAAGAAAAAATGAGCTTTCGAGTTCCTCCTGATTTTTAAAATCAAAAAAAACAGAAAACGGGTCTTTTATAAAATTTTCTTAAATTGTCCTACTTTTTAAAATTATATGCGCCCATTTACTATTTTTCGGCTGCCAAAACGGTTTCAATTATTAAAAACCTTTGCCATTACCTTTCTTTTTATATCAGGTATTGTCAGGATTGTGCTGTATTTTTTAAGTTTTGAATATTTCACTTTTCATCCAGTACACTTATTTCAAATTTTCGGTATCGGATTTTTCTTCGACATCGGTGCTTTATCCTATTTTTTAGCATTGTATGCTTGTTACCTACTTCTTGTCCCTAAAAAGTATATTGGAAGTAAAATCGATAGGATCATTACAAAATTTACCTATGGGTTTTTGCTCTTTCTTCTTCTCTTTTCATTTTTAGCAGAAATTCCTTTTTGGCAAGAATATCAGCGTAGGTACAACTTTATTGCAGTAGATTATTTGCTATACACCTATGAAGTTCTGGAAAATATCCACCAGTCGTTTCCAATGCCAGCTCTATTAATTCTTATCACCTTACTTCTCATTGGATGTATTCTTTTTGCCAAACGAAAACTCGCATATCACTCCACTTTTCAAAATACAGATGACTTTGTTTCCCGACTTGTTCCAACTTCAATCACCCTGATGGTAATGGGCGTTTTCCATCTGTATGTATACAATAATCAAGCAGAAGTCTTTGAGAACATCAACGAAAATGAATTGGCAAAATCGGGCTTGTATTCATTTTTTTCAGCATACAAAAGCAATGAATTAAACTTCAATGAATTTTATCAAACAGCTCTCCAAAAAGACCACTTCAAAATTGCACGACAGCATCTAAAATCTCAAAATGAGCAATATATCAACAATTCAAATAGCATTTTACGAAAGGTCTCTCAAGAGGGCTTAGAACGTAAACCAAATATTATTTTTATCGGTCTAGAAAGCATGAATGCTAGTTTTTTAGAGCGCTATGGAAACACCCAAAACCTAACACCAACGATTGACGCGCTTCACAAAAAATCAATTGCCTTTACCAATATGTATGCCACTGGCACAAGGACCATTCGAGGCCTTAAGCAATCAGTTTGTCTATTCCACCAACCCCTGGAAGAAGTATTGTTAAAAGAAAAGACAATGAAAACTTGTTTACTATAGGAGCTGTTTTCAAACAGAAAGGCTATACTAGAACCTTTATCTATGGTGGAGATGCAGCATTTGACAATATGCTGAATTACTTCAGTAACAACGGATTTGACATCGTAGATCGAAAAAAATGGCACCGTGTAACCCCTGCCATCGATACCAAACGAGATCACCTCTCAGATGCCGAAGTGAGTTTTGAAAATGCATGGGCAGCTTGCGATGGGGATCTGTTAACGAAACTGCTACAAGTCGCCGACACACAGTACGAAAAGAAGCAACCCTTTTTTAATTTTGTGATGACCAGTTCCAATCACCAGCCCTATACATTTCCCGAAGGCGTCATCGACTCCAACGAGAAAACCAGAAATAATGCAGTCCGATATTCTGACAAGGCATTGGAGCATTTTTTTACAGAAGCGAAAACCAAGCCATGGTTTAAAAATACGGTTTTCGTGCTTATGGCAGATCATTGTGCTTACAGTGCTGGAAGAACAGAAATCAATATTAAGAACCACCACATCCCTGCTTTTATCTACAATATGGAAGCACAATCCCCTATTGAGGTAGATAAATTATCCTCGCAAATCGATATTTTTCCTACCCTATTTGGATATTTGAATTGGAATTATTTGAACAATTTTTTTGGAAAAGATATCACATTAATGACATCTGAAGAAGAACGCGCATTTATTGGAAATCACAGAAAGGTAGGACTTTTAAAAGACAAGAAATTGACCGTATTGGAAACACAAAAAAAGCATGCTACCTATACATGGAATCAAAAAGAAAACCAGCTGAGCTCCATCAAAACGGACTCACTACTACTTCGGGAAACCATTGGATACTACCAATCTGCATATGAGCTCTTTAAGAATGGAGGGCTTAAAATAAATACTCTCCAAAAATAATGGAATTGACTGTTTGAGAATCAAATAATTAACAGTACATTTGCACTCCTTTTTTAAGGAAAAGTTAATTTATATAAATATACAAAAACTAATAGTGTAATTATGAACACATTAAGTTACAAAACAGTATCAGCAAACAGCGCTACCGTAAACAAGGAGTGGCTTTTAGTTGATGCGGACGGGCAAACGTTGGGTCGTCTAGCTTCTAAAGTAGCAAAGCTCATTAGAGGTAAACACAAACCAAACTTTACTCCTCACGTAGATTGTGGAGACAACGTGGTTATTATCAACGCAGAAAAAATTGTTTTAACTGGTAAAAAATGGAGTGACAAGTCTTACATCCGTCACACAGGATATCCAGGTGGACAAAGATCGTTATCTGCAACAGAAATGTTCGCGAAAGATCCTACAAGATTGATCGAGAAAGCAGTAAAAGGAATGTTGCCTAAAAATATTTTAGGATCAGCGCTTTACAGAAACTTGTATGTATATGCAGGTGGAGAGCACAAACAAGCCGGTCAAGAACCGAAAGTTTTTAACCTAAACGATTATAAATAATGGAGACAGTTCACAAAATCGGAAGAAGAAAGACAGCGGTTGCTCGTATTTATCTTTCTGAAGGAAAAGGAAATATCACTGTAAACAATAAAGAGTATACAAAATATTTTACCACAGGGACTTTACAGTACAAAGTGCAACAACCATTAATGCTTACAGGAGACTTAGAATCGTATGATATCAAAGTAAATGTATATGGTGGTGGTGTTACAGGTCAAGCTGAAGCAATTCGTTTGGCAATCACAAGAGCATTAGTATCAATCAACGAAGAGCACAGATTAGTTTTAAAACCAGAAGGTTTATTGACTCGTGATCCAAGAATGGTTGAACGTAAGAAATTTGGTCAGAAGAAAGCTCGTAAGAAATTTCAATTCTCTAAACGTTAATCTTAGAATTCTTTCTAAATTAATTTTTAAGAGACTGTTATATAATTTAATATTAAACAGTTTAGCATCTAAATATAGAAGACTCGAAAGACTACTCCTATATTGATACAAAACAGAAAGTAAACACATTTATAAAATGGCAAAAGTAAATATTCAAGAATTATTAGAAAATGGAGTGCATTTTGGTCACTTAACAAGAAAGTGGAATCCAAACATGGCTCCTTATATTTATACAGAACGTAATGGTGTACACATCATTGACTTGTATAAAACAGCTGCAAAAATAGAAGAAAGTGCAGATGCATTGCAAAAAATTGCAAACTCTGGACGTAAAATTTTATTTGTTGCAACCAAAAAACAAGCAAAAGATATCGTTGCTGAAAAAGCAAAAGCAGTAAACATGCCCTTCATTACTGAAAGATGGCTAGGAGGAATGTTGACCAACTTTGTAACTATCAGAAAAGCTGTTAAGAAAATGGCAACGATTGATAGAATGAAGTTAGATGGTTCTTTTGATGCATTGTCAAAAAGAGAGAAATTACAAATCAATCGTCAGAGAGAGAAATTGGAAAAGAATTTAGGTTCTATTTCTGATATGACTCGTTTACCTGGAGCAATCTTTGTAGTAGATATCAAGAAAGAACACATTGCAGTTGCAGAAGCTCAAAAATTGAATATTCCAATCTTTGCAATGGTAGATACAAACTCTGATCCTAGATTAGTAGATTATGTAATTCCAGCAAACGATGATGCTTCAAAATCAATTGAAAAAGTTTTATTTCATGTAAGTGAAGCAATCGCTGAAGGTTTGTCTAGCAGAAAAGCAGATAAAGACAAAACTAAAGAAGAGCCAAAAGCGGAAGCAGTAGCAACAGAAGAAACTCCAAAGGCAAAGGTGAAAAAAGTGAAAGCGGAAGAAGTGAAAACTGAAGAAGTTGCAACAGAAGAAGTGAAAGCGGAAACTCCAGCCAAAGAAACAAAATAAGTACAACTTTAAAATAGATATAACATGGAACCAGTAAAGATTAGTGCTGCTGATGTTAAAAAATTAAGAGAAGCGACAGGAGCTGGAATGATGGACTGTAAAAAGGCATTAGTAGAAGCTGCTGGAGATTTCGATAAGGCAATTGATGTTTTACGTAAAAAAGGTCAGAAAATTGCAGCAAAAAGAGCAGATAGAGATTCTACTGAAGGAGTTGCTGTAACAAGAATAAACGCTGACAACACCACAGGTGTTGCGATCGTATTGGCTTGTGAAACTGACTTTGTTGGTAAAAACGATTCTTTTGTAGCATTGGGTGGTCAATTTGCAGACATCGCTTTAAATTATTCAGATAAGGAATCTTTCTTAGCTGCTGATTTTGGAGGAATGACTGTCGCTGACAAATTGATTGAACAAACAGGAGTGATTGGTGAAAAATTAGAAATCACTGCTTTTGAAAGAATTGAAGCTGCGTATGTAGGCGAATATACACACATTGGTAAAATTGCTGCTTTAGTGGGTTTATCAAGTGCTGTTAAAGGTGCAGATACCCTAGCAAAAGACGTAGCAATGCAAATTGCTTCAATGGGAGCTACTACACTGTCTTACAAAGATTTTGACCCTGCATTTGTTGCTTCAGAAACGGAAGCAAGAATTGCGGTCATCGAAAAAGATAATATTGAACTTGGTCGATTAGGGAAAACTTTGAAAAACGTTCCTCAATATATTTCAATGTCTCAATTATCTGACGCGGTCATTGCAAGTGCTGAAGAAGCTGCTAAAGCAGAATTAAAAGCCGAAGGAAAACCAGAACAAATTTGGGATCGTATCTTATGGGAAAAATGGAAAGATTCATTGCAGATAACACGACTTTAGACTTAGAACAATGTTTGTTAGATCAAGCGTTTATCAAAGACGAAAAGAAAAATGTAGCCGCATACGTTGATTCGTATGGTGATGTTTCTATCACTGGCTTTAAAAGAGTTACTTTAGGATAATACTTCCTTTTGAACCTATTGAAAAACCTCACATTTTTGTGAGGTTTTTTTGTTTTAAAAGAAGATGGGCATTCACTACTAATTCTTCACTATTGACAACACATTTTTTAGGTGAATTTTGGTTCGCGCATCATGAAGAATGCGATTCAAAGAACCCAATGAGATTAAGTGGATGATAAATTGTAGAATGGATTTGCGAAAAAATTAATGGACCCCTTGAATTCCCAAAAAAAACTCAAAAAAAAAACGTAATTTTGCGCGACACTTGTTTCCAACGAAGTGGGAGTCTAATCCTATAGAAAATACTATGCAATACAAAAGAATTCTTTTAAAATTAAGTGGAGAAGCCCTAATGGGGGAACGACAATATGGAATTGATCCTAAACGTCTGGCTGAATATGCTAAAGAAATCAAACAAGTTGTAGAATTAGGAATCGAAGTCGCCATTGTTATTGGAGGTGGAAATATTTTTAGAGGAGTTGCAGGTGCCGCAAACGGAATGGATCGCGTACAAGGCGACCATATGGGGATGCTCGCAACCTGTATCAACGGACTAGCCCTCCAAAGTGCCTTGGAAGATGAAGGCGTTATTACACGCTTGCAGACAGCCTTAGAAATCAAGGAAATTGCAGAACCTTATATCAAGAGAAAAGCAATTCGCCACTTGGAAAAAAAACGCGTTGTGATATTTGGTGCGGGAACAGGAAATCCCTACTTCACCACAGATACTGCAGCGGTTTTACGCGCTATTGAAGTAAATGCCGATGCCATTTTGAAAGGTACTCGTGTAGATGGAATTTACAATGTAGATCCAGAAAAGGATAAAAATGCGGTTAAGTTTGAAACCATTACATTTAAAGATGTGATTGAAAAAGGGTTGAAAGTAATGGACATGACTGCATTTACCTTAAGCGAAGAAAACAATTTACCAATCATCGTTTTTGACATGAATACCAATGGAAATTTATTAAAATTAATTACCGGAGAAGATATTGGAACGGTCGTTAGCAATAAATAATCATCCCTTTTAAAATTAGTACCAAAATGAATGAAGAAATTGAATTTATCATAGACAGCGCGAAAGAAGCAATGAATGCTGCTATGGAACATTTAGTGAAAGAATTACGAGCAATTAGAGCAGGAAAAGCAGCTCCTTCTATGTTGGTCAATGTAATGGTGGACTACTATGGTGCGCAAACACCTTTAAGTCAGGTTGCCAACGTCAGCACACCAGATCCTAGGACTATCTCGATTCAGCCTTGGGAAAAAAACATGCTTCAACCCATCGAAAAAGCCATTATGATTGCCAATCTTGGTTTCAATCCTATGAACAATGGAGATGTTATTTTAATCAATGTACCCCCATTGACAGAAGAACGAAGACGCGATTTGTCGAAACAAGCCAAAGCAGAAGCGGAACACGCCAAAGTAGGAATTCGAAATGCGCGTAAAGATGCCAACAACGAAATCAAAAAAACAGACATCGCAGATGATCTGAAAAAAGATTCGGAAGCTTTAGTACAAAAATTAACCGATTCTTATGTAAAGCAAATCGACGAAACCTTTGCTGTCAAAGAAAAGGAAATTATGACAATCTAATTCAACCTCCCTTTTGAAGCTTTTAAAAGACATTTGAGGCATCCATATACTTACCAGCTTGACGAAATGTTCTTGATTATCATATCAAAAACTTCGTCAGGCTTATTTTTTACCTAGCAATTTCCTCTTTTTAGAAACCCTCTTATTTTGTTTCGACCACCCTTAGTAATTCATTATCTTTGTAGAAATTTTTTTGGATGAACTTTTGGACAAAAGTCGCGGGTATTATATTAAGAAACCGTTTTTTAGTTTTAATCATTATTGCTGGTATTACTGCTTTTTTAGCTTCGCAGACCAAGTATATGAAATTTTCATATTCAGAAGCGAATCTCTTACCAGAAAACCACGAAGCCAATCTAGAGTACAATAAATTTTTAGAAATTTTTGGGGAAGAGGGAAACTTAGTGATTTTAGGAATCAAAGATTCAACCGTATTTACTCCCGAAAAATTCAACGCATGGAATAATTTAGTCAATAAATTTGATGATCGAGAAGAAATCGATTTTACCATTTCTATAGCCGATGTTAAAAAATTAAAAAAGGATACCAAAAAAAGAAAGTTTGTTCTAGAGCCTTTGTATGAGGAAGATCCAACGACTACTAAAGAGGTTTTGGCAATCAAAAAACAACTTTTTGAAAAGCTTCCGTTTTATGACAATTTATTGTTCAATAAAGAAACCGGAACTCTGCAAACTGCAATCTATATTAAAAAAGCGATCATTAATACGCCACTGCGTAGAGATTTTATTTTCAACTACCTCAAACCCACTATTGAAGCTTTTGAAAAAGAGACTGGCATGGATGTTCGTATTTCTGGAATGCCCTATATCAGAACCTTAAACGCACAAAATATTCAAGACGAAATTCAACTTTTTGTGGGAGGTGCACTTGGAATTACAGCACTGATTTTCTTTTTCTTTTTCCGTTCGTTTAGGGCAACTTTTATCACTCTTTTGGTGGTGATAATTGGAGTTGTTTGGGCATTTGGTTTTATCGGTCTCTTTCGATATGAAATTACGGTTCTATCTGCATTAATACCTCCCTTAATTATTGTGATTGGGGTTCCTAATGCTGTATTCTTGATTAACAAATATCAGCAGGAAATAAAGAAACATGGGCAACAGGCAAAAGCCTTGCAACGCGTAATTTCAAAAATTGGAAACGCGACCTTGATGACCAACATAACGACTGCATCGGGTTTTGCAACCTTTGTTTTTGTCAAAAGTAATCTCTTGAGAGAGTTTGGGATTTTGGCTTCAGTGAACATCATTAGTATTTTTATTTTGGCACTGTTAATCATTCCTATTTTATACAGTTTTATGCCACTTCCTAAGAAAAAACATTTGAATCACTTAGAAAAAAAGTGGATTGAAAATGTGGTCAATTGGATGGAAAAAATGGTGAGAAATCATCGAATTACGGTCTATTTCGCAACCGTACTTATTATTGTAATTAGTATTATTGGAGTTTATAAAATTAGAGTTTCAGGAAGTTTGATTGAAGACATGCCAAAAGGAATGGACTTCTACAAAGACATTCGTTTCTTTGAAAAAGAATTTGGAGGAATCATGCCCTTAGAGATTTTAATAGACACGAAGAAAGACAAAGGAGTCATGAAATTATCTACCTTAAAAAAGATGGATAAAATTAATGAAGCCATTGAAACGTTCCCAGAATTGTCCAAACCCATCTCTGTGGTGAATTTAGTAAAATACTCGAAACAGGCCTATTACAAAGGAAACCCGAGATATTACCAACTTCCAACTGGACAAGAACAAAGCTATATTTTTGCCTATACCAAAAATTCAAATAGCGATGCGAGTATGCTCAAGACTTTTGTGGATTCTACAGGACGCTATGCTAGAATTACAACATTTATGAAGGATATTGGAACCGACAAAATGGATGTCATCCAACAGCGTTTGAGGTCCGTCATCAACAAAGAATTTCCTTCAGATAAATATTCTGTTTCCATCACTGGAAAAGCATTGGTTTTCATCAAAGGAACCAACTATTTAATTACCAATTTGGTACTTTCTCTTTCATTGGCCATTTTATTGATTGCATTGTTTATGGCATGGATGTTCCGATCACCACAAATGATTCTTATTTCATTAATCCCAAATATTTTACCCCTATTGATCACTGCTGGACTCATGGGCTTTTTTGACATCCCAATAAAACCCTCTACCATCTTAGTTTTTAGTATTGCATTTGGAATTTCGGTCGACGACACCATTCACTTTTTGGCAAAATACAGGCAGGAGTTAATTGCAAATAATTGGCGGATTAAACCCTCTGTATATGCTGCACTGCGAGAAACCGGAGTCAGTATGTTTTATACTTCCATCGTCTTGTTTTTTGGGTTCTTGGTGTTTACGCTTTCCAGTTTTGGAGGTACGATCGCATTGGGAGGATTGGTTTCTGTGACTCTACTTTTGGCAATGGTTTCGAATTTAATTTTGTTACCCTCACTCCTTTTAACTTTCGAAAAGAAAATTGCCAATAAAAAGGTATTTAAAGAACCATCGATAAAAATTTTCCCTAATTCAGATGAAACCACTGAAGAAAGTGAATAACACAATGCTTTAAAGAGCCTCGTTTTATTACATTTTTTCACTTCAAAAAAAGTATATTTGTTTCTTTATTGAACAGATTTTATTCGCGCACATAATAAAATAAAAAGATGATACATAGCAGCGTTGCCACGATCTTAAAATCGGGTACAATTTTACAAGAAGTAACTTTAAATGGATGGGTTAGAACCTTTAGAAGCAATCGCTTTATTGCAGTCAATGACGGTTCTACAATTAATAACATTCAGTGTGTCATTGATTTTGAAAACACCCCAGAAGAAACTTTAAAAAGAATTACAACGGGAGCTGCAATCGCTATCAAAGGAACCTTAGCCGAAAGTCAAGGAAAGGGACAATCGGTAGAAATTCAGGTTTCTGAAATAGAAATTCTTGGAGATTCAAATCCAGATGAATATCCAATACAACCTAAAAAACACAGTTTTGAATTTTTAAGAGAAAATGCACATCTACGTGTGCGCACCAATACCTTTGGAGCTGTAATGAGAGTTCGTTCTGCTTTGTCTTTTGGTGTACATAAATACTTTCAAGAAAACGGTTTTAACTACGTCAATACCCCTATTGTTACTGGTTCAGATGCAGAAGGCGCAGGTGAAATGTTTCGAGTTACAACCTTTGAAGACAACAAAGCTCCCCTAACAGAAGAAGGAAAGATTGATTATGCAAAAGACTTCTTTGGAAAAGAAACTAACTTAACGGTTTCTGGTCAACTAGAAGCAGAAACCTTTGCCATGGCATTGGGGAAAGTTTATACTTTTGGACCCACATTTAGAGCCGAGAACTCCAACACAACTCGCCATTTAGCAGAGTTTTGGATGATTGAACCGGAAGTTGCTTTTATGGATTTGGACGGAAACATGGACTTGTCTGAAGATTTTATCAAATCTGTTTTGACATATGTACTCGAAAATTGTAAAGACGATTTGACCTTTTTGGACCAACGCTTAACTGACGAAGAAAAAACAAAACCTCAGGCAGAAAGAAGTGAGATGTCTCTATTAGAAAAGCTTCATTTTGTAGTAGACAATAATTTTAAGCGTGTTTCATATACCGAAGCTATTGATATTTTGCGCAATTGCAAACCCAATAAAAAGAAGAAATTTCAATATCTTATTGACGAATGGGGATCGGATTTGCAATCGGAACACGAACGTTATTTGGTTGAAAAACACTTCAAATGCCCAGTGATTTTATTTGATTATCCTGCAAATATAAAGGCTTTTTATATGCGTCTGAACGAAGACGGAAAAACAGTTCGAGCCATGGATGTCTTATTTCTGGAATTGGAGAAATGGTGGGAGGAAGCCAAAGAGAAGAACGCTATGATGTTTTGGTTGAAAAAATGAAAGCATTAAAAATCGATGAAAAAGAATTGTGGTGGTATTTAGATTTACGTAAATTTGGAACTGCTGTACATTCTGGTTTTGGATTAGGGTTCGAACGCTTGGTACAATTTACTACAGGAATGAGCAATATTAGAGATGTAATTCCATTTCCAAGAACTCCTCAAAATGCAGAATTTTAATTAGATTTTTGTATCTTTAAAATATGCTAAAGCAAAGTTTACAATACAAACTCTTACAAAAATTATCTCCTCAACAAATTCAGTTGATGAAGCTCATTCAATTGCCTACACAAGCGTTTGAAGAGCGTTTGAAACAAGAAATTGAAGAAAACCCTGCTTTAGATACAGGCAAAGAAGAACCTGATTCTTTTGAAGAAACTTTAGACGACGAATATGACGATGCTGGCACAGAAAAAATAGATACCGATGATATCAATATCGATGAGTATCTGAGTGATGACGACTTCCCAAGTTACAAAACACAAGCCAACAACTATTCAGCAGATGATGAAGAAAAAAATATGCCATACGAATCAGGCACAACCTTTCATCAATCTTTAAAAACTCAATTGAATACCTTTCGCCTTGACGAAGAAGAACGCTTAATTGCAGAATTTTTAGTGGGCAGTATTGATGACAGCGGCTATATCCGTAGAGAAATTATCGACTTAGTGGACGACTTGGCTTTTACGTCTAACATTTTTACTACTGAAGAAAAAGTGGTTTTCCTTCTCAAGAAAGTGGTACATACTCTGGATCCAATTGGAGTGGGGGCTAGAGATCTCAAAGAATGTTTGATTATCCAATTAAAAGGAAAAGAAAGAAACAAAATTCGAGATTTAGCCATACAGATTTTAGAAACTGCTTTTGATCATTTTGTCAAAAAACATTACTCCAAACTTCAAGAAAAATTTTCTATCTCTGAAGAAGAACTAAAAGAGGTAACCATTGAAATCTCTAAGCTCAATCCTAAACCAGAAGCTCCTTTGCCGGCAATAGTAAAATAGCCGAACAGATTGTTCCCGATTTTTCGATCCGAATTCTAGATGGCGAGTTGGACTTGACCTTAAATTCTAGGAATGCGCCAGAATTGCATATTTCTAGAGAGTACAGCAACATGCTTAAAGGCTATCAGGAAGCCAACATAAAAAGCAAGTCGCAAAAAGATGCAGTGTTCTTTATCAAACAAAAACTAGATGCTGCTAAATGGTTTATAGATGCAATCAAACAACGTCAGCAAACCTTATTGGTTACTATGAATACGATTATGCATTATCAATATGATTATTTTTTAACAGGTGATGAACGCAAATTGAAACCGATGATCTTAAAAGATATTGCTGATAAAATAAAGATGGATATTTCTACAGTATCAAGAGTTGCAAACAGTAAATATGTATCGACTCCTTACGGCACGAGATTGATCAAAGAGTTCTTTTCCGAATCGATGAAAAACGATCAAGGTGAAGATGTATCAACCAAAGAAATTAAGAACATTTTAGCATCTATTATTTCTGAAGAGGACAAAAGAAAACCTCATACTGATGAAAAACTAGCAGTCCTTTTAAAGGAAAAAGGCTATCCTATTGCAAGGAGAACCATTGCAAAATACCGAGAACAATTGGAAGTCCCAGTTGCCCGTTTACGAAAAGAAATTTAATGCGATTCCAGAAATTCATATCTGCCATCTTGCATCCCATCGTATTGCCAACAATTGGGGTTTTGATCTACTTTTTGGTGGTTCCTCATTCCATAAGAAGTATTCAAAGACAATACTTTCTTGGTTTCATATTTCTCTTTACCTATATCGTTCCTTTAACAATTTTAGCAGTACTCAAGGGATTGAAACTCATCCACTCTTTTCAGCTCCCTACCTTAAAAGAACGTAAAATTCCACTTTTTATAATGATTTTACTCTTTACCATCTTAGGGGGGATTTTTATAAAACTTTCAGTCTTCAAAGATTTTGGAATGCTTTTTTATGGAACATCATTTGGATTGATCCTTGTGTATGTCTTTTCAAAATTGAATCTAAAAGTTAGTTTGCACTTACTTTCAATGGGAGCAATGGTCGGTTTCTTTATGATGATGGGAATTGAATACATGACCTCTATGATCCCAATACTTGTTTTACTGCTATTGCTATCTGGTTTTCTAGGGAGTTCTCGACTGCATTTAAAGGCACATACACCCCGAGAAGTATACTTAGGTTTTTTCTTTGGAATCATAACGCAAATAAGCACCTACGTCTTCTTATAAAAAATAGAACACCAAACCAAACTTAAGAGCTTTGGTTCGTATGGATTCACCGGCAATGCTTCCCTCCTTATAGATTGGTGACAATCCGTAAAAAAGATGAAAATTAAAGGCATCATATCCTGCAGAAAGGGTCAATCCATACTGTAATTTGGTGTAGTCATTAATATTTGAATAGGAGGCCTGAAGCTCATTTGCATCGATATACTGAAAACGATTTGAAAAGTTATACAGCAGTTTCACCCCTGTATAGATTCTCCAAAATTGATACTTGTTGGCTGTTGAAGTCCTCCATCGAAGTTCAAAGGGAACTTCAATATTGTGAGAAAAATAGGTATTTGAATTGAGTGTATAGTCCTCAGAGAAGACTGTGCCACTATTGAATTCTTGTACTTTTAATTCGTGATTATAGAAATCAAATCCATACCCTGCTCCTAGTGCAATTGAAATTGTTCCTCCCTTGTTAAGAATGATATCTTTCATAAACCCTGTTGAAATCCCATAAGAAAAACCACTTCGTGAAATTGTACTGGGTTGATCGTACATTTGATTATAGGTAATCATGGCATACAATTGATCGTCAGCATATCGATCGCCTAGTTGCAAAGAATCTTTTTGAGCAAGTGCGAATGCACTGCAAAAAAGAAGAAAAGGGAGAAGTACTTTATTCATATTTTTGAAACGAATATTAAAGATACACTTTTTCACGAATTCGACTCAAGAATCCGTCTCAAAATAATTTATCCAAAAAAAAAGCAATCCAGGAAAGGATTGCTTTTTTTTTGTTTTCGATACAAAGAATTACTTTATATCCGAACCCGTATTGGTTGAATAACTTACTTTAAGCGCATTTACATCTCTTAATTTCAATCGAATATCAATAATAGTACCTACACTCGATTGTTTGTCTGCTTTTATAGAAGTCGTCATAAATGGAACCTCAGCTTCTGAAACTTTGGTTCTAGCATTGATAATAAATGCTGGAACTTGATCAGCAGAAGCGATCTTATCATTTAATTGAATCTTATTGTAACCAACACCATATTTAGCGTCTTTTGCTTTTCCGATATATATGGTACTTACCAAACTTTTATGTTCCAATTTCTTTACTTCTGTAGCAGAGGGTAAGGAAGGAGTATCAATTTGTAAGCTTGTTTCTCTCATAGTTGTTGTAACCATGAAGAAAAACAATAGCATAAAAACGATATCTGGTAAGGCTGCTGTATTTACCGCAGGGATTCCTTTTTTTCTCTTTTTAAATTTAGACATACGTGTTAAATTTTAAAATTAGTTTGCCGATGTTGGCTCAGCATCAGAAATAATTTGAGGATATGCACTTTTTATATCCTCCACTTTTTTCTTTAACTCTTCGTTATTTTTATCGTCGCTATAAGCTTTTTCAAGCTCTGTAAAAGACATTCTATAACGTTCTTGACACAATCTATTTCTTAATTCTGTATAAGCTTTCAACAACTCATTTTGTACAACGATATAGGTCCCATAATCAGTTCCTCGATCACTTTGAACAGAAATAATGGCTTTGTTTGGGTGATCGGAAGAAGTACTGCTTCGTTCACCTTTGCAATAGTCGCAAGGTCCTGTAGCTACACCATCTTCAATTTTACCTTCACCTCCACCATTGTCTATAAACTTTACCGCAGCATCTTTTAGTTCTCTAACATTCATCCTGTTCCCTTCTACTAAGAGTTCATTATTCCTGTTAATATTCACTTCAAAGATGTTTTTCTCCTTAATTACTGGAGGAACATAATCTGCTGGTGGCTTTTCAGATAATTTTTTAGATATACCCGAATCCACATTCATAGTCGTTGTTACTAAGAAAAAGATTAATAACAAGAAAGCAATATCTGCCATTGAGCCTGCATTAATTTCTGGAGTCTCTCTTCTTGCCATAATTTATGATTTTATTAATCCTTTAACTAAATCGTATACAAAGAATAAACTTGCTACCAATCCTAAAGCAATGCTAAACCAGATTCCAGTTCCAACCCATTGGTTTGTTGCTGTTCCAGCCTCACCGCCTTCTAGTACTTTATTTTGTGTATCAAGTACTGCGTTGCTGTCTGCCATAAAGTAACATATTATTAATACTACGGCTAAAAGACCTACTCCTAAAACCATTTTCTTTAGGTTTTGAGGATTTTTAATCATACTCCAGACCGATAGTACCAATGCGATAATAACGGAAGCGTACAAAAGAAATGCTGAAAACCATACAATAGGGTTGATCACACTTTGTTGCACAGCTGGGTCATTCTCTAAGGCAGTTGTATCTTCCATAAAAACTCTAATGAAAAGTACAGCACCTATAACAGCGATAACGGCTACGAATATGCTTAAATATTTTGCTAAATTATTATCTTTCATAATGATAATTATTTTTTGTATTTGACTAACAAATCGATTAAAGAGATAGAAGCATCCTCCATATTATTTACGATACTATCGATTTTAGATACGATGTAATTATAAAAAATTTGTAAAATAATTGCTACAACTAATCCAAATACAGTTGTCAAAAGTGCTACTTTAATCCCTACAGCAACTACTCCAGGAGAGATGTCATTCGCTACTGCAATCATATCAAACGCTTTTATCATTCCAATTACAGTTCCCATGAAACCAAGCATCGGTGCTAAAGCGATAAATAAAGATAACCAAGAAATGTTTTTCTCTAATTGTCCCATTTGAACACCACCATAAGAAACTACAGCTTTTTCAGCAGCTTCAACTCCTTCATCTAATCGATCTAACCCTTGGTAAAAAATTGACGCAACAGGTCCTTTTGAATTTCTACAAACCTCTTTTGCAGCTTCAACTCCACCAGAACTTAAAGCTTCATCTACACTCGCTACTAATTTCTTGGTATTGGTTGTTGCCATGTTTAAATAAATAATTCTTTCAATTGCAATGGCTAAACCTAATATTAGGGCTACTAATACAATTCCCATAAATTGTGGGTCACCTTCAATAAAACGTTGTTTTAATTCTTGGTGAAAAGTTTTTTCTTCAGTTACTGCTTCTTGCGCAAAAGTTGATTGAATAGCTCCAAAAAACATAAATCCTGCTACAGTTAGGACATTTACTACTTTTTTCATCTTGGTTATAATTAAATTTTAATAATTAACGGGTTAAAGGTATTCATTTTCGATTCTAAAAAAACAAATTATAAAAAGGAGTTTATTTTAAAACACATTTTTAACACATTCGTTGTTAAGAAGGGGCAATTAACAAAAAAATGTTGAACATTTAAAAAAAAATGAAAGGTTTTTATAAAGATTTAACGGAATAATTTCATTTTTCTGTGAATTGAAGAAAAATAAATTAAAATTTAACATTTCCAAAACTCCTTATCTTAAGAAATCTCACCTCTTAAAGAGCTTTCAAAGAACATTTTAAAGGTAGATGCCTCTAAATTTTCAGCCAATAAGTACATTAATTTCGCAATTGCACTTTCTGTAGTAATATCTTTTCCATTGATCACTCCAATTTCTTTTAAAGCAAGACTTGTTTCATAATGACCCATTACAACACTTCCCCCGGCACATTGTGTCACATTCACAATATGGATTCCTTTTTGGATTGTATCGGCTACTAAATCAAGAAACCATTTTTTGGTTGGTGCATTTCCTGCTCCATAGGTTTCTAAAATTACTCCTTTAAGATTTTTTATTGACAAAATATGCGCAACAACAGTTTCAGTAATCCCTGGAAATAATTTTAAGACAACAATATTAGTGTCTAATTTTTTTCTAATTATTAGTTTTTCTTTAGGATTTTTTTGGTGATGAATCAGATGCTCATTAAAATTCAAATGCACCCCACTTTCTGCCAAGGGAGGATAATTCAAGGAAGTAAAAGCTTCAAATTGTTCAGCATTTACTTTGGTGGTTCTATTGGCTCGGTACAATTTATATTCGAAATACAAACAAACTTCAGAAACTGCTGGTCTTCCATTAATTTTCGCAGCGGCTATTTCGATAGTAGTAATTAAATTCTCTTTAGCATCGGTTCTCAAATCTCCAATAGGTAATTGAGACCCCGTAAAAATGATGGGTTTCTGTAAATTTTCAAACATAAAACTAATGGCAGAGGAAATATAAGACATGGTATCAGAACCTGTCAAGACGACAAATCCGTCATATTTTTCATAATTTACTTCAATCAGCTCTGCAATCTGTACATAATATTCGGTATTCATATTAGAGGAATCGATCAACTCTTCAAACGAAATGCTATCGATACTACAATCCAATTGTTTTAATTCTGGAATTTTCTCTACAATCTGAATAAAATCAAAAGCTTTAAGAGCATTGGTTTTATAATCTTTAACCATCCCAATGGTACCCCCAGTGTAGACAATTAATATGTTGGTTTTATTTGTCATTTTGTCATTTTTACACTCCAAATGATAGAATGGAATACTTTATGCTGTAAAGCTATCAAACAAAAATGAATTACAATTTTAAAAATTAAAAATTATGATGGAATTTTATCTATTGATTGGCGTAATTTCATTGGCAAGCTGGGCAATTAGCAATACCTTGAAAAATAAATTTAAAAAATATTCTCAAATTCAATTGCGAAATGGAATGAGTGGAGCTGAAATTGCTTCCAAAATGCTAGTAGATCATGGTATTTCGGATGTCACTGTCATTTCTACTCCAGGAAAGCTAACAGATCACTACAATCCTCAAAATAAAACAGTCAATTTGAGTGAAGGGGTCTACAATCAAAGAAATGCAGCAGCAGCAGCTGTTGCGGCCCACGAAGTAGGGCATGCAGTTCAACATGCACGTGCTTATCAATGGTTGCAAATGCGTTCTCAATTAGTTCCCATTGTAAGTATCACTTCAAAATTCTCTCAATGGTTGGTTATTGGAGGAATCATTTTAGGAGCTGCTTCTGGCGCAACAGGCGTTGGATTTTATATTGCTGTTGCGGGATTAATTTTTATGGGCTTTGCCACCTTATTTAGTTTTATTACCCTTCCTGTAGAATATGACGCGAGCAATAGAGCATTGGCATGGTTACAAAACAAAAACATGGTTTCTCAACAAGAATTGGCAGGTGCCACCGACGCACTCAAATGGGCTGCAAGAACTTATTTGGTTGCTGCTTTGGGCTCTTTGGCTATGTTGCTGTATTGGGGATTGCAAATTTTAGGAAATCGAGATTGATTTCATCTAGGTACTGAGTAGATTTTTTGTTTAGAAAGCTAAAAATACGTTTGAATTTCAAACGTATTTTTTTTTGATGCAACCTTTCTTAAACTACACACGTCTAACAGTTGTAAAAGAGCAACAAAGTGATTCAAATTCTATGCGACTTAAAATTCCGAATGTAACAAATTGGCGTTTTAAAAGTCCTTTAATAAAAAACCTATGAAATTTTTAATCTCCATTGTACTACTTTTCCTGTTTGGAATGAATTCTGTTTTTTCTCAATATTCAATTAAGGGACAGATTACCGATTCTCAAGAGCAACCCCTGCCTTATGTCAATATAGTTCTATATTCCATTACCGATCTTAAAAATCCAAAAGGAACTGTTTCTGATGAGAATGGAGCATTTGAATTTCAGAAAATCGTTGAAGGAAACTACCGCATCGAAATCTCGAGCTTAGGTTTTGAAAATCAAAATATTGAGGAATTTGAACTAAAGGCTAACAAAATCTTACCCATCATCTTAAAAGAAGAAAGTACAGAACTAAACGAAGTCATCATTAAGAGTAAGCGACCAGTGATAAAACAAACTGCCGAAAAATTAATTGTAGACTTAGAAAAATCGGAAATGGTCAACACCTCTTTGCAGGATGTAATGCGGAAGATCCCAGGAGTTTTGGTCACCGACTCCGGCATTTCAATTGCAGGAAACAGTGGTGTTCGAATCTTAATCAATGGGAAAACAACGGCCTACATGGATATTGAAACCTTACTTCGTGATTTCCCTGCAGATAATATTTCAAAAATTGAAGTAGTAGAACAGCCTTAGTGCTGAATATGAAGCTACGGGTAGCGGTGCTATTATCAATATTATTTTAAAAAAGAACGTCAAATTAGGAACTCATGGAACTGTAAATTCGTGGATGGGTGAAGATCAAGGTTTTGAATGGGGTTCTGGATTTTCTATTGCTAGTTATAAAAACAAATTAAATTGGCAAACGAGTGTTAATTACTCACAACCTACTTGGCGAAAAGATTTATTTTTAGTAAGAACCGTTGGAAATGAGGTCTATGATCAAGTAAGCACAGAGCCTTTCGATCCTGATAATTTTACCATACGTGGAGGCATCGATTACTATATTCATCAAAATCACTCCATCGGAATTGGCACAAGCCTAAACACTATGAAATTGACAAGAATAGCGAGTAGCCGGACGATTATCTCCGATGACATTCAAACCAATACACTATTTTCTGAAAATTCGTTTGATCGAGATCGTAATGATTTCAACATCAACCCCTATTATGAATACAAAACAGACAGTGACAAACTCGTTGTTGATTTTAATTATGTAGATTTTACCAACGACAATACCAATATATTGTCTGACATAGCTGGGAGTACCGTCCCTTTTAAAGATCGTAGGTATATTCAAAATGGAAACTATAAAATCCAAACCTACCGTATCGATTACTCAAAAACCATTTCAGATCATTATAAATTGAGTGCAGGCTCTCGATATGCTGTTGTGAAAACAGATAATGACTTACAATCTTTTTTAGAAATTAACAACAATTTTGAGCCTCAAGAAGCTGAGAGCAGTCGATTTGTTATTGATGAACGTATTTTTGCAGTGTACACGAAAATAGATGCCAGTATAGACGACTGGTCTTTTTCTGGAGGCTTGCGGTATGAAGATAGTCAAACCGACGGAACCTCTACCTTTCTTAAGAATAAAGAACTGACTTCAGAAGTCCAAAAAAGACCAATTCAAAAACTATTTCCAAGTGCCTCCTTCAGTAAAAAATTGACAGATATTTTGGGTGCGAGTGTCTCTTATAGTTATCGAATCCAAAGACCCTCTTACAATAGTTTGAATTCTTTTACGACCTATTTAGATCCCTATTCTGCTGGAGAAGGAAATCCACAATTGACTCCTTCTTATACCCATAATTACCAATTCAATTTAACTTATAAAAACCAACCTTTTTTTACCATTGGATATCAAGAAACCGACGATGTAATTTTTGACTTGATTAAGCAAGACAATACGACCGCACAAATACGTCAACAAGAAGTCAATGTAGAACAGAACTCCAATTGGAACTTTCGCTTATTTGCTCCTGTAAACTTCCTCAAGGGCTTAGAAGGTTATACAGGTGTGATTGTAACCAATACCGATTATCAGTCATCTAATTTTACTATTGATTTGAATCAATGGAACTTCATTTGGTTTCTACAAGCAAATTATCAATTGCCATGGGAGGTGAATTTTGAAGTGAATGGAAATTATGGAACGGGTGCTTTGGAAGGACAAATTGAAGTTGAATGGCTAGCTGGTTTGGATTTTTCTTTTGGAAAGAAATTTTTTGACGATGCCTTAAAAGTAAATCTTGGGTTTAACAAAATGCTCAACAGAGGTTTTGTTGGAAATATCGATTATGGGAACGGAATTGCTGCCATTGAGAGCATTGACTCAAGACAAAATATTCAGTTAAAACTCATCTACAATTTTGGTTCTAAATTTGGAAAAAAGAAAGCGTCCAGAAACACCAATACTGATGAAGAAGATCGAATTCGAGATGGCCAATAAATTTTAAACATTGATTAAACTATGGAATCTTGAACACTATGACCTTCATTAATCGCCTTTCAAACTAGCTATGCATTCCTTCAAGCAAAAAACCTTTTCGATTGCTCAAAAAGGTTTTTTTGTATTTGAAAAGTATAAAATTTAGCATGCTAACGTTTAGTCATTTAACTTTAAAACTGCCATAAATGCTTCTTGCGGAATTTCAACATTCCCCACTTGTCGCATTCTCTTCTTTCCTTTTTTCTGTTTTTCCAACAACTTGCGCTTTCGAGAAATATCTCCTCCATAACATTTTGCTGTTACATCTTTACGCAAGGCCTTGGTCGTTTCTCTGGCAATAATTTTGGCACCAATTGCAGCTTGAATAGGAATATCAAACTGTTGTCTTGGAATTAATTGCTTTAATTTCTCTACAATTTTCTTCCCGATACCGTAAGCATTATCGGCATGCAATAAGGCTGAGAGTGCATCAACAGGTTGTGCGTTTAATAAAATATCTACACGAACTAATTTTGACTCCCGCATTCCGATAGGAGAATAATCAAAAGAAGCATATCCTTTTGAAACGGTTTTCAAACGATCATAAAAGTCAAATACAATTTCGGCCAACGGCATGTCAAAAGTCAACTCGACACGTTCGGTTGTTAAATAGGTTTGATTGGTGATTTCTCCACGTTTTTCAATACACAACCCCATTACTTGTCCAACAAAGTCAGACTTCGTTATAATTGAAGCTTTGATAAATGGTTCCTCAACTCGATCCAATCTCGAAGGATCGGGCAGGTCTGTAGGATTGTTCAACAAAATCATTTCCGTTGGATCTTTCCTCGTATAAGCGTGATAAGACACGTTGGGAACGGTGGTAATTACCGTCATATTAAATTCGCGCTCTAATCGTTCTTGAATAATCTCCATGTGTAACATTCCTAGAAATCCACATCGGAAACCAAAGCCTAAAGCAGCAGAACTTTCTGGAACAAAGACCAAGGAAGCATCGTTCAATTGAAGCTTTTCCATTGAATAACGAAGCTCTTCGTAATCTTCAGTGTCTACAGGATAAATTCCTGCAAAAACCATCGGTTTTACATCTTCAAACCCATCAACAATTTCTGTAGTTGGATTTACTGCATCGGTTATGGTGTCTCCTACTTTTACTTCTTTGGCTGTTTTTATTCCGGTAATCAAATACCCTACATCTCCTGTTTTGACAGATTGCTTTACAACTTGACTCAGCTTTAAAGTTCCTACCTCATCGGCAAAATACTCGTTATCGGTTGCCATGAATTTAATGCGCTGTCCTTTTTTAATTTCTCCATTAAAAACTCTAAAATAAGTTTCAATTCCACGATACGAATTGTACACTGAATCGAAAATTAAGGCTTGTAGAGGTGCATTGGGATCTCCTTTTGGAGCAGGAATTTTATTGATAATAGCTTCTAAAATATTTTCAATACCAAAACCAGTTTTTCCACTTGCATGAATTACATCTTCTGGGTCACAGCCTAACAAATCAACAATATCGTCAGTTACTTCTTCTGGATTTGCAGAAGGTAAATCTACTTTGTTTAGCACAGGAATAATTTCTAGATCATTCTCAAGTGCCAAGTATAAATTTGAAATTGTTTGTGCTTGAATACTTTGAGCTGCATCTACGATTAACAAAGCGCCTTCACAAGCTGCAATGGAACGAGAAACTTCGTACGAGAAATCTACGTGTCCAGGAGTGTCAATTAAATTCAAAATAAACTGTTCTCCATTATGAGTATAATCCATTTGGATGGCATGGGATTTAATAGTGATCCCGCGTTCGCGTTCCAAATCCATACTATCTAACAACTGGGCTTTCTTTTCCCGATCGGTTACAGTCTTTGTAAAATCTAACAATCTATCTGCTAATGTACTTTTACCGTGATCAATATGTGCGATAATGCAAAAGTTTCTAATATTCTTCATCTGTTAAATTTGATTTCTAAAGTGGTTGCAAAGATAGGTTTTTTCAATCTCAAAACAACAATAAGTATTGGTGTTCAAAGAAAGCCAAAAACACCTATATTTTGAATAGAATGTCCAACTCTTGAATCAAAAAACAAACTCAAATTATCCTATTGAAATCAGTCTAGCCATTCTGCAATAAACAAATTGGTGTCTCTGATTACTGTATTTCAGAATGGCAGTCCTGTTAGTCCTGCCATTCTGCAATAAACAAATTGGTGTCTCTGATTACTGAATTTCAGAATGGCAGTCCTGTTAGTCTTGCCATTCTGCAATAAACAAATTGGTGTCTCTGATTGCTGTATTTCAGAATGGCAGTCCTGTTAGTCTTGCCATTCTGCAATAAACAAATTGGTGTCTCTGATTGCTGTATTTCAGAATGGCAGTCCTGTTAGTCCTGCCATTCTGCAATAAACAAATTGGTGTCTCTCCCACCTCCATTATTTCTATTCGAAGAAAAGGCCAGTTTTTTTCCATCGTTTGAAAACACAGGAAACGCGTCAAAGGTTTCTCCATGGGTAACTCTTTCTAAATTTTTACCATCCAAATCGATCAAATACAAGTTGAATGGGAAACCTCTTTCTGCTTCAAAATTTGAAGAAAATAAAATCTTCTTCCCGGAAGGGTGAAAAAATGGACTCCAATTTGCGTTTCCTAAATCGGTCAATTGACGCAACTCAGAACCGTCTGCATTACAGATATACAATTCCATTTCGGTAGGTTCAACCATTCCATCGGCTAATAGATCTGTATACGCTTTGATAGCCTCTTTTGTTTTTGGCCTCGATGATCGAAAGATGATTTTTGACCCATCTGGCGAGAAAAAAGCACCTCCATCATACCCTAATTCGTCAGTAATTTGCAGCACATTCGATCCGTCAATATTCATGGTATACAACTCTAAATCTCCACTACGAGTAGACGTAAAGACAATCTTATCCCCTTTTGGCGATACGGTTGGCTCTGCATCATAACCTTTTTCGTTGGTCAATTGTTGTACAATATTTCCCTGAAGGTCTGCCTTAAAAATATCAAAACTATCATAAACTGGCCAAATGTATTTTCCGTTTTTACGCAATGGAACTTCTGGGCATTCATCATCGACCAAATGCGTTGAAGCATAAATAATATGTTTGTTGTCTGGCAAAAAATAGGCACAAGTAGTACGTCCTTTTCCCGTTGAAATCATTGGAGGGATTTGGTCTTTAAATGAAGCATTCGCGTTCATTAAAAACATTTGATCACAACTTACATTCCAGTTTTTGTTGTTCGATTGAAAAACCAATTGGGCATCGTCAAAACTCCAGTAAGCTTCAGCATTGTCACTCCCAAAAGTCACTTGTCGGAGGCTCTTAAAATGAACTTCTTCAGGATATATTAAGGAATCTTGAGTAACGACCTTTTCTACTGCTTTTATTTCAGGAGTTGTAGGAGTCTTTTTGCAAGACGCAAAAAACAAAGCAAATACTAATAGACAAACAATTCTCATTTTCTTTTTTATTAATTAACTTTACAAAAATAATAGTTATCGTCATGAGAAACCTCCTATTTATTATCTTTTTCTGTTTTTTAATTTCCTGTAAATCAGAAATTCAACAAGAAAATAGCATCAAAGAAGACGTTGCATATTTAGCTTCCGATGGGTTGGAAGGAAGACAAACTGGAACAAAGGGCGAAAAAAATTGCAGCAGACTATATTCAAAATCGATTTAAAGAATTGGGCCTGTCACCTAAAGGAACAAAAGGCTTTATGCAACCATTTACGTTTAGACCTAAAACAAATCCACATGACGAAATCAAATTTGATGTGAATGGTGACGGTACAATTACGGGCAACAATGTTCTTGGAATGATCGATAATAACGCATCGAATACTGTAGTTATTGGGGCTCATTACGACCATTTGGGCTATGGTGGCGAAGGGTCATTGTATAGAGATTCTGTCAAAGCCATTCATAACGGAGCCGATGACAATGCCTCTGGAGTTGCCATACTCTTAAACTTAGCCGCAAAATTGAGAAATCAACCTTCGAAAAACAATTATGTTTTTATGGCGTTTTCTGGTGAAGAAATGGGCTTGCTAGGCTCTAATTATTTTGTAAAAAACCCAACCATCGACGCAAAGAAAATCTCCTATATGATCAATATGGACATGGTAGGTCGTTTGAAAAAAGACAGTGCTTTGGCGGTATACGGAACGGGAACTTCTCCGATATTTAAACAAGTCTTGCAAGCACATAACGAGCATTTCAAACTCATTCAAAGAGCATCTGGTGTGGGACCTAGTGATCATACGAGCTTTTATTTGACAGACATTCCCGTATTGCATTTTTTTACTGGACAGCATGACGACTACCATCGCCCTAGTGATGATTCAGACAAACTGAATTATGAGGGGATGGAAACCATCAGCAATTATATTTTTAATATTGTTTCTGATTTGGATTCCAATGGAAAGCTCCCTTTTCGAAAAACAAAGAATGAAAGTGAAGAAACTCCCAGGTTTAAAGTTGGTCTTGGAGTTGTACCAGATTATTTGTTTGATGGAAAAGGAATGCGGATTGATGGAGTATCAGAAAATAAACCAGCGCAAAAAGCAGGGCTTCAAAAAGGAGATATTGTTATTCAATTGGGAGATCATCTGGTGGTCGACATGATGAGTTATATGAAAGCTTTAGCAACCTACAAAAAAGGAGACCAAACAAAAGCTGTCATAAAAAGAGGGGATGTGGAAATAGAAAAGGAAATCAATTTTTAAGAAAATCATGCTCAAAACCAAACACAATTTTATTTATAAAATACATTTACTAATTTCTAGCATCATTGTAATTCCAATTGCGTGGGTATATGGTTTCAATCCTGCATCTCAATTCGATATTCAATTACAAACTATTGATGAACATAATTTTTTTAAAGCCATTATGGGCTTGTATTTAGGCTGCACAGTTCTTTGGATTTTAGGGATTTTAAAAGAGCAGTATCTAAACACAGCACTGCACTCCAATATTGTTTTTATGTTGGGTTTAGGCCTCGGCAGGGTGGTCAGTCTTTTTATAGATGGCACACCGACCTTTGGGTATCTTTTTGGAACTTTTGCAGAACTTTTTCTTGGAGGCTACGGAATTTGGGTTTTGAGGATTAAAAACACTAATTTTGCAAAAAAATAATCTGTTTTGGTAAAAATAGGAACCATAGAACTCCCCGATTTTCCACTTTTATTAGCTCCAATGGAAGATGTTTCAGACCCCCCTTTTAGAGCTTTGTGCAAAGAAAATGGTGCGGATGTTGTGTATACCGAATTTATTTCTTCGGAAGGACTTATTCGAGATGCCGCTAAAAGTGTAATGAAACTAGACATCTATGAAAAAGAACGTCCTGTAGGAATTCAAATCTTCGGAGCCAATCTAGAGTCCATGTTGCGTTCGATTGAAATTGTAGAAAAAACAAATCCAGATATCATTGACATTAACTTTGGTTGCCCTGTTAAAAAAGTAGTTTCCAAAGGAGCTGGTGCCGGAATTTTAAAAGATATCGACTTGATGGTTTCTCTTACAGAAGCCATGGCAAAACATACCAATATACCCATTACTGTTAAAACCCGATTGGGTTGGGATGATGCTTCTATACGTATTGTTGAAGTTGCAGAACGGTTGCAAGATGTAGGTTGTAAAGCTATTTCCATCCATGGAAGAACCCGTGCACAAATGTACAAGGGAGATGCAAATTGGGAACCCATTGCTGCCGTAAAAAACAATCCAAGAATGCACATTCCGGTCTTTGGAAATGGAGATGTAAATACTCCTGAAAGAGCCATGGAAATGCGCGATAGATATGGATTAGATGGCGCAATGATTGGTAGAGCTGCCATAGGATATCCTTGGTTTTTTAGAGAAGTAAAACACTTTTTTAATACGGGCGAGTACTTGAAAAAACCGAGCATTGCAGAACGTACCGAAATGGCACGAAAACATTTGAAAATGGCAATTGACTGGAAAGGTGAAAACTTAGGCGTATTTGAAACCCGAAGACATTATACCAACTACTTTAAAGGAATTCCTCATTTTAAAGAACACCGAATGAAAATGGTTACTTCTGACGACTCACAAAGTGTATTTGCTGCATTTGACGAAGTACAAGAAAAATTTGGGCATTTAGAAATTCCTGAATTTGAATAACGGTCTGTTTTCTCTTCAAAAAAACCCTTTTGCTACCCTTCTATGAACTCTTTAGAAATTCTACTTCCTGCAATTTTCGAAGCAAAGAATCCCAAAACAGTAATGGTGAACACCACAATCCCTAGATTGGTCCATCGAAATTCAACAGGATAAGCAAAGTTTTGAGTAATCATAAACCAGCTAAATTTTTGTTGTAAAAACACCAGTATAATAGCAAGGCTGAGCCCGACCAACATTCCAAAAAAAGTGAGTAAAAATCCTTGTAAAACAAAAATTCGTTTGATTTCATTGATTCCTACTCCTAAGCTGTAGAGTGTCTTCAGATTGTTTTTCTTTTCGATAATCATCATAATAAGAGCACCAATTACATTGAATAAAGCAATGATGACAATCAGGGTAAAAATAAGATAAGAAACAAAATTTTCCGTATTGATAACCTTATAATACAAGGCATTCAATTGGGCTTTGGTTGCTACTTTATATGCTTCACCTAAAGAATTTTGCAACTGACTTGCAATTGCATCAGCATCAGCATCTGCGAGAAGTTTTAACTCAATTGCTGTAATTCTATTGAGCTCGAAACCCAACAGCGCTCTCGCCAAAGCGATGTTTACAAAAACATATTTGTTGGCAAACTCTTCTGTGCCAGAATAGGTCCCGATAATTTGTGCATCTACTTTAGAAAAAGCATTGCTTTCAGTCAAAAACTGGGTTCCAGGATTGGGAACATAGATTTCTAAAGGCTTTCCAAAATTAAGGATTCCCAATGAAAGTTTATAGGAAATTCCGTTTCCAATAACAGCGGTATTCAAATAATCTCCATCCAGCCAAGTTCCAATATCCAATACTGAATCGATCTGAGTAATTTGGTTGTAATTCGCATCCACCCCTTTTAAATAGGCAATGACATCTTTTTGATTGTATTTTAAAAAAACACGTTCTTCAATTACTTTTGAAGTAAGTACTACTGAAGGATTACTGGAAAGTACCTCGGCAAAATCAGGTGAATAAACAAATGACTTTCCTTTGGAAGCGGTAATTTTGATGTCGGGATCTGAAGCGTCCAACATGGCATAACTGAAGGTACGCAAACCCGAAAAACCTGAAAGAATTATGAACAAGGCCAACGATCCTACAATTACACCAAAAGAGGCAATAATCGTAATCATATTGATGGCATTATTACTCGCTTTTGAAAATAAATACCGTTTGGCGATATAGTAGGAAAAATTCAATTTTTTGATTTGATAATGTTGAAATATACCAATTAAAATTGACTTACTAGCCTCTTTTCCTTTTTGGAAGAATAGAAGGATTTTTGATTGGATCTTCGTCTTGACCTCTTAATGACTTGTCAATTTCCTCAATATAATCTAACGTATCATCTCCGAAAAATAATAATTCAGGCATTCTACGCAGTTGATTTTTGGTTCTTTTTGCCATTTCATGTCGAATTAATGGCGTATTGGATTGTACTCCTTTTACAATTGCATCTCTGTTGATGGATGGAAAAATACTTAAATATACTTTTGCAATCCCTAAATCGGAAGTTACATGGACTTTAGAAACAGATATTATGATTCCTTTCATACCCTCCTGTGCCGCTTTTTGCAAAACGTCTACCAAATCTTTTTGTAGTACTCCTGCGATTTTCTTTTGTCTGTTCGTTTCTTCCATTCGGCAAATTTACGACAAATTTACATTCCGTCATGATTTCCAAACCATAAAAAACAGGGAGTATCCCCTAAAAATGAAGGACATCCATAAGAAATAAGTCCTCTTAAAATACGAAATGTAGTATTTGATAAAAAAACTTATCTTGCCCCAAAATAAAAAATACCCTTTTAAAAGAGAATGTACTTATATTTGAAAAATAAGGCTTCCCTTTTTAACCAAACCATACTAACTAACAAACTATGCAATTCTTTACTTTTATTGGATTTACGGCTTTAGTAGCCATCATTGCTTATTACAAAACGCGAAACGAAGAAGCCACATCAGACGGCTATTTTCTGGGCGGACGAAGTTTAACTGCAGGAGTAATTGCGGGTTCTTTGTTACTTACCAATTTATCTACAGAGCAAATTGTAGGATTGAATGGTGCGGCATATCAAAGTGGATTATCGGTAATGGTCTGGGAATCTCTTGCAGCAATTGCCATGATTGTTACTGCCCTTTTTCTTTTACCAAGATATCTAAAAGGCGGATTGACTACAGTCCCTGGTTTTTTAGCAAAACGATTTGACACCTCTACAAAAACCTTAACCTCAGTTTTGTTTCTTTCTGGGTATGTAATTGTTTTACTTCCTGTTATTTTATATTCTGGATCTCTCGCAATCAGTGGGATGTTTGATATCCCTCAATTATTGGGAGTGACACATACACAATCTATTTGGATTTGTGTATGGGGAATTGGAATCATCGGTTCTATCTATGCTGTTTTTGGAGGGTTAAAAGCGGTAGCTGTGTCAGATTCGATCAATGCGATTGGGTTATTAATTGGAGGTCTTTTGATCCCTGTTTTTGGATTGATTGCAATTGGAGATGGAAGTGTTTTGGATGGATTAGCTGTCTTAGTCACTGAAAACCCTGACAAGTTTAAATCGATGGGAGGCCCAACAGATCCGGTGCCTTTTTACACCATTTTTACAGGAATGATGCTGGTACAGTTATTTTATTGGGGAACCAATCAGCAAATTATTCAAAGAGCTTTAGGAGCAAAAAATTTACAAGAAGGTCAAAAAGGATTGTTATTGGCTTCGTTCATTAAAATATTAGGGCCGATTATTGTGGTGTTACCTTGGTTTGATTGCCTTTCATTTATTTCAAGGAAATCTTGAATCTGCAGATAGTGCCTATCCAATGTTGGTAAAAAAAGTATTGCCAGGAGCTTGGGTTGGATTTTTTGCAGCGGTATTGTTTGGTGCTATTTTAAGTTCATTTAATAGTGTTTTAAATAGTTCTGTCACCCTTTTCGGAATCGATGTCTACAAACAACACATCAACAAAGATGCGAATGAAAAAACAGTCGTGAAATATGGGAAAACATTTGGGGTTGCTCTGGCTTTTGCCGCGATGTTTATTGCTCCTTTGATTGCAAATGCAGGAAGTCTATTTGATTACCTTCAAGAAATTAACGGAATTTATAGTATTCCTATTTTAACCATCATCATTGTAGGATATTTAACCAAACGTGTCCCTGCAATTGCCGCAAAAATTGGACTTGTTTCTGGATGTGTCTTGTATATTATCAGTCAGTTCTTTTTGAAAGATTACTTCATTGACAATGCCTTACAAGAAGCCTCATTAGCAGGAATTGTCGATACCGCTCAATTGGCATTAATTAAAGTGCAAGCATATCCTCACTTTTTGGACATCATGGCAATCTTATTTGTATTGAATATTTCAATCATGCTGCTCATCGGGAAATTATACCCTAGAGAAGAAGCATTTGTACATGAATACACAAAGCAAGTTGACATTACTCCTTGGAAATATACCAAACTTGTAGGAGGAATTATTTGTATGATCGTGATTGGTTTGTATATTTATTTCGCATAAATTCATTGTATAACAACATCCATTTCAGGGTTTAAACCCCTGAAAGGGATTATTGATAGAACCGTTTTTTTTTACGTTGACACTATGAATAAAATAGAACATATCGGCATTGCAGTGAAAGATCTTGACGCATCAAACAAACTATTTGCAGCCCTATTGGGAACGTCTCATTACAAAACTGAAGAAGTAACAAGTGAAGGAGTCAAAACTTCATTTTTCAAAGCTGGGCCAAATAAAATTGAGCTTCTAGAGGCTACAAATCAAGAGAGTCCAATTGCAAAATTTATCACAAAAAAAGGAGAAGGAGTTCATCACATCGCTTTTGCAGTCGATGATATTGAATCAGAAATTGAACGCTTACAAAAAGAAGGTTTTGTTGTTTTAAATGCGGTTCCAAAGAAAGGCGCAGACAATAAATTAGTGGCGTTTTTACATCCCAAATCTACAAGTGGCGTTTTGATTGAACTTTGCCAAGAAATCGTACCCTAACATTTAAGGTTTAATTAAGAGAATCTGTTTTACATCAGATTAAATTTCTAAAAGCTTCTTTGTATATTGCGAAGGATTAATCGCTACCATACACATGTCTTCAAAATTTGATACATACCAAAAAAGACGCTTAAAGTCGTCTTACTTTTCTGTAATCATTAGCATTGCCCTCGTCTTATTTATGGTAGGTGTTTTGGGATTGATCTTATTAAAATCGACTAAAGTAGCGAATCATTTTAAAGAAAAAGTAGCCATCAATCTCTTCTTAAAAGATGAAGTCTCTAAAAAAGAAATTCGAGGATTTACTGCTTTTTTAGAAAAAGAACCCTTCACCAAAAAAGTGATTTATATTTCAAAAAGTCAAGCAGCTAGAGATTATAGCCGAGAAATCGGAGAAGATTTTTTAACCTTTTTAGGAAAGAACCCTCTTAAAAATGGAGTGGATATCTATCTAAAAGCCGATTATGTTACTTCAGAAAAAATGCTCGCTTTGGAACAAAGATTTCAAAAAAATGCCTTTGTTGCAGACGTGACTTATGACAAACCTCTGATCCAACTTCTTACCAAAAATATACAACGAATCAGTTTTTGGCTGCTCGTGTTAAGCAGCTTTTTTGCCCTAATTGCCATTCTGTTGATCAATAGCTCCATTCGACTGACCATTTATTCAAAACGATTCAATATCAAAACCATGCAAATGGTTGGAGCAACCAAATCGTTTATCCGAAAACCTTTTCTTTGGAGAAGCATCCAACTAGGCATGTTAGGAGCACTGCTTTCCTTAATTGGGTTGGCGATCATTGTCTATTATGTAGACAAATACATTCCTGCTTTAGAGTTGCTAAAAGATTATATCACTTTAGTCTATTTGGTAAGTGGTGTCGTTGTTTCTGCATTTTTAATTACTTTGATCAGTACCTTTTTTGCAACACAACGTTTTTTAAATCTACAAACAGACGAATTATATTATTAAGATGAATACTCCAAAAGAAACAACGAAAGAATTTTTATTCGGTAAAAAAAATTACCTATTCATGGTGATTGGTTTGGTGGTCATTGCCATCGGATTTATGTTTATGGCTGGCGGTGGCAGTGAAGATCCTACTGTTTTTAATGAGGAAATTTACAACTGGAAAAGAATTCGCCTAGCTCCAACCCTAGTCCTACTTGGACTAGCGATTGAAATCTATGCTATTTTAGCAAATCCTAAAAAATAACGATGACTGTATTTGAAGCAATGGTTCTTGGAATCATTCAAGGTTTAACCGAATTTTTACCTGTTTCTTCTAGTGGGCATTTAGAATTGGCAAAAGTAATTTTAGGAGACACGTCTGTCCCTGAAGAAAGCTTAACTTTTACTGTAGTCTTACACTTTGCAACAGCATTAAGCACCTTGGTTATTTTCAGAAAAGAGGTTCTCGAAATTGTAAAAGGATTGTTTCAATTCAAATGGAATGATGCTTCTGAATTTTCTGTAAAAATCATCCTCTCAATGATTCCAGCAGTCATTATTGGGTTGTTGTTTGAACAACAATTAGAAGCTCTTTTTGGAGGAAAAATAGTATTGGTTGGCGTCATGCTTTTGTTTACTGCTCTTTTGCTTCTATTGGCAGACAAGGCCAAAAGCACCAACAAAAAAGTAAGCTTTTTAGACGCTGTACTCATTGGAATTTCCCAAGCTATCGCAATGCTGCTAGGAATATCGAGATCTGGTGCAACCATTTCAACCTCTGTATTACTTGGCATCGACAGAACAAGAGCAGCACGATTTTCATTTTTAATGGTTGTTCCGTTAATCTTTGGGAAAATTGGAAAAGACCTCATTAGTGGTGATTTGAATTTTCAATCTTCAGAAATCATTCCAATTTTAGCAGGTTTTATTGCGGCATTTGTTGCTGGATTGTTGGCCTGTAAGTGGATGATCACTTTGGTTAAAAAAAGCAAACTATCTTATTTCTCATTGTACTGCGCTCTGGTTGGGCTCGCTGCAATTTCATATGCTTTACTTCAATAAATGACAGAAGAAGATTATAAAAACGGGCAAGTTTTACTGATTGACAAACCTCTTGAATGGACTTCATTTCAGGCGGTCAATAAAATTCGCTGGCACATCAAACAGCGTTTTGGAATAAAAAAAATTAAAGTAGGCCACGCAGGAACTTTAGACCCTTTAGCCACTGGATTGCTCATTATTTGCACTGGAAAGCAAACCAAAGAAATCAATACCTACCAAGGGCAAATCAAAGAGTATACAGGAACCTTTACGATAGGGGCTACCACACCGAGTTACGATTTAGAAACAGCGGTCGACCAAACTTTTCCAACAGCCCATATCACTCCCGAAAAGATTCATGCTGCCACCCAACAATTTTTGGGTGAAATTGATCAAAAGCCTCCTATTTTTTCTGCTATCAAAATGGAAGGAAAACGACTGTATGAACTTGCACGAAAAGGAGAGACTGCCGAAATTAAATCGAGAAAGATTACCATTAGCGAATTTGAAATAACCCTTATCGACTTTCCAAAAGTCGATTTTAGAGTCGTTTGTAGTAAAGGAACCTACATTCGTTCGTTAGCATTTGACTTTGGAAAGGTCTTAGGATCTGGGGCACATTTATCCGCTTTAAGAAGAACAAAAATTGGAGAATTCAAAGTCTCAGATGCAAAATCAATCGAAGATTTTATCAAAACGTTAGAAATGGTATAGTTTTTGGCTAAAAGATGAGAAAGAAACTCCAATGAAAAAAACACTTCTCCTTGTTCTACTAATTGGTTTGGTGCAACTCAGCTTTTCACAAGAAACCTACAAAAGACCTTTTTTTACGACCTCTCTTGCAACCACGCTTACCATCAATGAGAACTACACCTTAGATCCTGACGACGGAGAACCTTTTTTAATTCCTAACTCTATCATTCTCAGAATGGGAGTTGGATATCAATTACATCGAAGGATATTACTGAGTGTACACACTGGCTTTGACCATCATTGGGGGTATGATATTACTGCAATCCAGGATATGGAACCCTTCGCTATAATATTACAGAAAACGATGGAGCTGCTTTTTTTGTAGAAACTAGTTATGGAAAATTGTGGCGCCCCACCAAAAGATTTAGCGATGGAAATTATTCCGGTATTGGGATTGGATTTGAATTGGAAAGCACATCAAATAGGAGTAGCAGCTTTCGTTTGAAATACCACAGGAAATCAATTTTAAATTTTGAAAACAATCGGCTAGACAGTTTTTCAATTGGATTTGGACTCTCGTTTTTCTAAGACTTTCTTGCGCCGAGTTGTTGGATTCCTGAAGTTAAAAAAGGAAGTAAAGGAAGGCTTTTCATAATTGTAAAATCATCAACAAGCGAACTCTCATTGCCTAAAAAAGCAAGTATTTTTTCGGCAGGCACTTTTTGAAAAATGGTTGCAAACACCTCTTTACCTGTTAATTTTTTAGTCAATAGCACATCAATTAAAGTACGATCATACCATTGATAGATGTTGTCCTTCAATGAATTGCGTTGGTTTGGGTTTTTACCTGATTTTAAATTCTCTACAATATCTGCAACATTTTTTTGGATAAACTGAAATGTATAGCCGCTGCTTGCTTTTGTATATCCACCAGCAGTCCCCAAATTCACAATAGCCCTTTTAGGATTTTTATCAAACCGTGCCAAAGACATTGGAATGACCCCAAACTCCTCATGTAAAAGTGTATATTGTTCAATCTTTAACGTTTCTTGAATGTACTTTTTCAAAGCAACTGTATACGCCTCTTTTTCTAACAAATTCGGGCTAAAGAGTGTGTATTCTACCAAGGCTTCTGTGGGGGAAGTGGGCAAAACGTACATAAAAGTTGCTCCATGTTCTTGAGACAAACTAAAGTCCATAAGCCTTCCAACTTTGGGATTAAAAACAGGCTCTTTAGCTTGAATCACCCAACCTTTAAAATGTTGTAATAGCGAATTTTCTTCGGTAATCTCTGGGCTGAAAAGAGCTGTAGAGTTGAAAATATATCTAGCTGAATAGCTATTTTCTGTTGTTTTTAAAACGGCTATTTCTGCATCAGCATCCATCGAAATAATGGTTTCTTGAACAAAGGTTACGTTTTTAAATTTCTTTGCAATGCTGAGGACGAAATTGTAAAAATCAATTCCCTGAATCATCTTATAGGTATATGCACCTAAGTCTAATTCTTTTTTAAAATCAGTAGTTATAAATTCTAAGCTTTTCCATTGGGCATGGACAATAGACTCAAACTTACTAAGGTTGTTTTTCCCAAAAACACCAAGTTCGATCATTGTGCTGTTTTTGATCTTGGTCGATCACTAAAATCGATGTATTTTGCAAAGAAGGCGTGTTCAGTAATGAGTGCAATAGACTTAGTCCTGCACATCCCGATCCTGCAATAATATAATCGTATTTCATGCTTTTATCTCAAAAATCGATTGTACCAACTATCTTCAATTGCCAATTCCCAATGATTGTCCAAATCTTCTTTGTTCGAAACAAGATTATCAAATATGATTGACTTCCCTGTAAGTGCTTTGTTCTTGAGTAATTTTTTAAAATCTTTCAATTCTTTGTACTGGACAAATTCCCCTTGCTTAAAACACACATTCATTTTGTCTAAAAGAGATACATGATAAGTTTCTTGTAATTCTAAAATAAAAGAAACAGAAATGTCAATATCTTCATTGGTAAGTTGATAGGATTCTACATCAACTGCAAAAATGATGAAACGATTGTATAAAAATTGATAGGAAGCTTTGAAGTTTTCATTATCAGATTTCCAATTTTCAATAAAGTTTTTAATTTTTCCCTCGATTTCCTCAATTTCATTTGGGTAAAACTTTCTATCAGAAGGATACACCCATACTTTTGAGTCTTCTGGTAATGAATTATAGTCTACGTACATCTCTCTGCTTTAAGTAAAAAGCAAAGATATTAAAAAGAAAAACCGTTTGGTATGAATTTAGAAAACGGTTTCTTAAAACTTTGTACTAAAACTAAAATTTCGATTTGTTGCCTCCCGAAACAACATTGGAGATTAGACGATTTACAAAATCTTCTTGAATGCTTTGCCCCTTGTTTTTATTGTACCAAACTTGTAACTCTTGTTTAAACTCAGGGTCTAAATCACCATGCAAGGCTTTGTATTCTTCTGCCATTTTAGTAGCTACCGTAGGCCTTGGCCCTCATAGGTGTAAAGTACGTTCTGTTCTTGATCAAGAGCAATTAATTTTGGTATGGCTCTTGCTCCGTGGGTTAAAAATAAATCCATGAGTTCTAAATGATCATCTCGAAGAACGATCTTCAAGTCAATGTTGTTATTTTCTTCAGCCATCTTATTGATCACAGGTAAATTTTGAGCAGCATCACCACACCACCCCTCTGTAAGGATTAACCACGTTTGTTTCTGCTTGACCTGTTGAATGACTTCTTTGGTTTGCTTTAAAATTTTGATTGTTCTGTCTAAGCGTTTCATTCGCTTGTCATTCAACAAACTGTAATTGGTAAGTGCCTCAGATTGATCTGGCCCTGTCGATTTTCCTCGGGCTAACAAATCACTAACAAGGATTTTATAATCTTGATAAGAGATTGCCTGCTCCAAACTTTGTTGTATTATTTTTTTCATAAAAATTTGAATATTGAATTCCTAGTATTAGACCTAAATATTTTAAAACTTACAGCTTCCATTGAGCAAAATTTATTTTTGAAGAATTGATATGATATCTTTGGTCATGGTTTCTAAATCGAACCTGTGTTGCCAATCCCAATCAATTCTTGCACTCGAATCATCGATAGACTGTGGCCAACTATCTGCAATTTTTTGTCTGAAATCGGGGACATAGCGTATTGTAAATTCGGGAATGTATTTTTGAATTTCCTTAGAAATTTCTTCCGGAGTAAAGTCAAAAGCAGAAATATTGTATGAAGTTCTTATTTTGATACTACTGACCTCTGCTTGCATCAACTGAATGGTGGCGCGAACGGCATCCTCCATATACATCATTGGTAAACGGGTCTCTTTGGATAAAAAACACTCATAGCGCTGCTCTTTCACTGCTTTAAAAAAGATCTCAACTGCATAATCGGTGGTACCTCCACCAGGTTTTGTTTTCCATGAGATGATTCATAGGTATCGCAAACTACGGACATCAACACCATAGTGTTGATGATAATAATTACACCAGAATTCTCCAGACAATTTACTAATTCCATAGACCGTAGAGGGCTCCATAAGGGTCTTTTGACGAGTATTTATTTTTGGCGTTGTAGGGCCAAAAACAGCAATAGAACTTGGCCAAAATACTTGTTGGATATGCTTTTCTTTTGCTAAATCTAGAACTGCAAAAAGAGAAGTCATATTGAGCTCCCAGGCTTTCTTTGGGTGATGTTCTGCTGTCACAGACAACATCGCCGCTAGCAAATATACTTGGTTAATTTGATATTTTTGTACCACCTGTAAAATGGCTTCTTTATCCGAAGCATCCAAAATCTCGAAAAGTCCAGAATGAATGTTTTCTGAATCCATTTTTTTGATATCGGAAGCAATGACTGCATCCTCCCCGTATAGCTCTCGTAACTTTTGAGTCAACTCTGTGCCAATTTGACCACAGGCTCCAAGAATTAAAATGCGTTCTCCCATTATCTATAATTCAATTTTATACAGAAACAAAGGTACTTATTTTAAGTATTCTTAGAAAACAAAATCGAAATTATAGTATCTATAAAAAATACTCCTTTTTAATTCATTTCTGTTAAACTTTAAAAAGACAAATAAGATATTTTAATAATGAGTATTTTAGCAGATCAAACAATCTTTTTTGTGAAAAAAATATATGCCCTTTTAGTACTCCTTGTTGCATACTCTTGTCAATCTAAGACTCAAGAAGACCCGAAAAAACCCGTAAAAAAGGAAAAATCGAGCGAGGTTGAACAACATCCCTTGAAAACGAAGATCCATTCTGAATTTGTCAAAGAGGTTGAAGAATGGAAGGAGTACAAAGTTCTTGAAGAGTTTATGGTGAAATTTTACAAGACATCTCCTAATGAAGCCTTGAGCAATGCCCTTGAATTGAAAAATGTCGTTACAAGCTTAAAAGACAGCATCAAACCTGCTGTTTTTCAGAGTCCATCTTTTGACGCAAGAGTAAATGTCCTTTATAATGAAGCCGAAAGACTTGCCGACATTACCTTTATTCCTGTGGTCAAAAAAGAAGAAATCAATGCCCAAGTTGAAAAAATAGTACAAGCATTTGCAGCGTTTAATTCGAAAATAAATGCGGTATTGTCTCAGAAAAAATTTGAAGATGAAATTACAGTTTCATCAGATAATATTGGATTGGATAGAAGTAAAATGGATTCAATCTCACAAAAAACCCTTTCAGATATTGACAAAAAACCACCCGTAAAAAAGTTTATCCCAAACCAAAAGCTACCTAAATTCAAAAAAAATAGGAACGGGAAAAAAAATCTAAAAAGAGAGATCGAAAATTAAAAAAGTACAACTCCATGAAACGCCTATTTTTTATACTCTTAGTAAGCAGTTTATTGTTGAATTGTCAACATCAAACAGCACCCGAGACAGAGACTATTATCAAAGAAAAAGTAGACAAACTCCTAAACAATTGGCATCAAGCGGCAACAGATGCTCATTTTGAAGACTATTTTTCTACTCTAAATGTAGCTTCTGTGTTTATCGGAACAGATGCTACAGAAAATTGGACAAAGAAACAGTTTGAAGCATTTAGCAAACCTTATTTTGACAAAGGGAAAGCCTGGGATTTTAAGACCTTAGAGCGAAACATCTACATAGGAAAACACAAAGAAATCGTTTGGTTTGATGAACTGTTAACAACTTGGATGGGTACCTGTAGAGGTTCTGGGGTTCTCGAAAAAACCGATACCACATGGACGCTAAAACACTATGTACTATCCGTTCCAATTCCGAATGAAGACATACAGGCAGTCATTGCTGCCAAGAAAAAAAACGATTCCATTTTTTTAGCACAATTTAAGCCCTAACTCATTTCTTCTTAAAAACCTTAACGGAGGGACAATTTATGCTAGAACTTCATTGACGACTTTGTAAATCAATTCGTTTTCAAATCCTTTTCGCATTAAAAAATCGATGAGTTTTTTCTTTCTTTTGAAAATATTGGGTTCAGAAATAACTGCATTTCTATTTTCTGTAATTCGATAGAGCGTTTCTATATATGCATCATCGTCAATTTCCTTTAGTGCTGTTTTAATATTATAGGCAGAAATATCTCGAAACTTTAACGCACTCACAATTCGTTGTTTTCCCCAGCTTTTAATTCGAAATTTCCCTCGTGCATAACTTTTAGAAAAACGTTCCTCATTCAAAAAATTTTCTTTCATCAAGCTTAATAAAATCAGTTCTCTGGCTTCCGGAATGAGCTGGTATTCGTGCATTTTTTGCTCTACTTCCTTGTGACATCGATCCTGATAAACACAATACAATTCAAGTTTGCGCTTGATTTCATCTACCGTAAACGATTTTTTCTTTTGAATCATGATTTCGAAAATACAAAAAGAGGATGAAACCAAAACCCTTCCATCCTCTTTTTTTCATTATGAACTAAGTACTACTCTATTGACGTTTGTGCTGGCTGAAATTGTTCTTTCAATTTCATTTTAAACTTGGTAATCAGGAAGAATAAAATAGGTACTACAATTAAGGTTAAGAAGGTGGCAATAAAAAGTCCATAGATGACTGTTTTCGCCAAAGGTCCCCAAAACACAACATTGTCTCCACCCATATATATATGTGCATCAAACTCGCTAAAGAGTGTGAAAAAATTGATATTTAAGCCAATTGCTAACGGAATCAGCCCTAAGATCGTCGTAATGGCAGTAAGTAAAACGGGACGCAAACGTGCTTTCCCTGCTTTTACCACAGATTCGTACAAACTTTCTAACGGGAGGTAATCTTCACTAGAGATGCCGTCTTTTATTTTTCTTCTATCGATTAACAACTCTGCATAGTCCAATAAAACCACCCCGTTGTTTACTACGATTCCTGCGAGAGAAATAATTCCTACCATAGTCATCATGATTACAAAAGGGGCTCCTGAGATAACCAAACCACCAAAAACACCTATAAAACTTAAAAAGATTGCCAGCATGATGATTCCTAGTTTTGAAACAGAATTGAATTGAAAAATTAAGATAAAGAATATCAGCATTAAACCCGTAAAAAAAGCTCCAACCAAAAAGGCCATTTGTTTGTTTTGTTCCTCAATCTGCCCAGTATAATCAATTTTGATTCCTTTGGGCAGGTCTTTAAAATTCTTCATAGCTCCCTGAATTCTTGCAACCACAGCACCTGCATCGGTTTCTCCAGGAGAAAGAGCAGAATAGACCGTAACGACTCTGTTGACATCTTTGTGTTTGATAGCACTAAAGCCAGAACTATTCATTTGTGATGCCACTGCCGAAACAGGAATCTCTTTTATTTTTCCTGTTGCTTGATCTCTAAAAGTGATTTTCTGATTGAAAATAGCACTTTTATTATAGCGATCATCTTTATTGAAACGAACATAGATATCATAATCTTCTCCATTTTCTTTATAAATTCCAGCTTTGTTCCCAAAGATAGCCGCTCTTAATTGTTGTCCAACTTGTCCTGTGCTTACTCCTAATTCACCCGCTTTTTTTCGATCGACCAAAACCTGCATTCCAGGTTTAGATTTGTTGACATCGATTTTCAATTCATCCACACCAGAAATACTTTGAGTATTTAAATAGTCGCGCATGCTTTCTGCAGTGAAAATCAATTCTTCGTAATCATCCCCCTTCAATTCAATATTGATAGGAGATCCTGCTGGGGGTCCATTTGCATCTTTTTCAACAGAAATCAAAACTCCTGGATAGATTCCTACCAAAGCTGCTTGGACTTTCTGACGTAAAACCTCACTGTCTTCTCCTCTTCGGTATTTGTACTCTCGCATTGAAGCGGTAATCTTTCCTTTGTGTGGCATTTCTGCAGAAGAACCTCCATCTGTTTGCGGATTACCCGCTCCTTCACCTACTTGAGAAACTGTACTCTCTACCAAAAAATTGAAGCCATTGTCGGTATACATTTCTTGATTTAAGACCCCTGCTACTTTTTGCTCAATTTCCTTTGTAATTTGATTGGTTTTTTCAATATCTGTTCCTTCTGGATATTCAATATATACAACAATTTGATTGGGCTTATTGTCCGGAAAAAACTCAACTTTTGTTCTTTGAGCTCCTAGCGACCATCCAAAACTTCCAAAAGCAAAAAATAGAAGAACAAACGTTCCAAGAACCAGAATGTAAGGTCTCCAGCCTGTAAGAGCTGCTTTTAATTGTCTTTCGTACCAGTTTTCAAGAGAGACCAAGGTGTTTTTTTGAAAGTAATTGGCAGCTTTTCTTAAGAACAATCGATAGACCCACAACATAATTGCTGTGAAAATAATTAAGGTTCCTAAAGCATGATGATCGCCCCCAAAAAAATAGATGAACAAACCAATAGCTGACATGATCGATGTAAGACGGATAATTTTTTTCAAAGGCATGTTTTTATCTTCAATACTCATGAATTGAGAGACCAACACCGAGTTGAAGAAAATGGCAACAAATAATGAAGATCCCAATACGATGGATAGGGTAATGGGTAAAATCACCATAAACTGCCCCATAATTCCTACCAAAGACCTAAAGGAATAAAAGCTGCAACCGTTGTTGCTGTAGAAATAATAATTGGAAAGGCAATTTCTCCAATACCTTTTTTAGCCGCTTCAACACGTGTCATTCCTTCTTCATCCATCAATCGGTAGACATTTTCTACCACAACAATCCCGTTATCTACCAGCATTCCTAGCCCCATAATCAGACCGAAAAGCACCATAGTATTTAATGTATAACCCAATCCACCTAAAATCATTAACGACATGAACATGGACATTGGGATGGCAAAACCTACAAAAATGGCGTTTTTAAAACCTAGAAAAAACATCAATACAATGACAACTAAAATAACTCCAAAAATAATGTTGTTGACCAAATCATCAACCTGACCGATGGTCTTCGGGGATTGATCATTGGTAATACTTACTTTTAAGTCAGGAGGGAAATTATTTTGGATAGCCTCTGCAACTATATTTCCAATTTTATCTGCAGCAGCCACCATGTTTTCACCTGATCGTTTCTTTACATCCAACATTACAACGGGGGCACCATTTTCTCTAGCATAGGTTGTTTTGTCTTTATCCTTGAAAGAAATTTTGGCAATATCTTTTAAATAAATTGCATTTCCATTTTCTGCTTTGATGACAAAATCTCCTAAATCAGAAGGTTTTTCGATTTCTCCAAGAATTCGAAGTGTTCTTCTTTGCTGGCTGGTAATAAAATTTCCCGCAGACATGGTGATATTCCCTTGATTGATCGCATTGGTAATGTCATCAAAACTTACTTTAGAAGCCATCATTTTATAAATATCTACCGCAACCTCTACTTCTTTGTCTTGAGCACCACGAATAGCAACTTTCTTAATTTCTGTCAAGTCTTCAATTTCGTCTTGTAAAAACTCTCCGTATTCTTTTAGTTTTGAAACTGGATAATTTCCAGAAATATTGATATTTAAAATGGGAACCTCTTCAGAAATACTCAATTCAAAAACATTGGGAGTTACTTTTGCACCGTTAAAGGTTGGCCAATCTTCTCCTGCAATTTCTTGATCTATTTCATCTTTTACTTTCTGTTTTGCTTTGTCAACAGAAATGTTTTCATCAAATTCTACCGTAACAATGGAGTAATCTTCCTGGGAGGTTGAAGTAATTTTCATCACATTACTCACCGATTTCAACTTGTCTTCTAAGGGATTTGTAATTAGTTTTTCAATATCCTCTGCTGTGTTTCAGGATACACCGAACTGATGTAAATCTTTGTTTCGTTGATCTCTGGAAAGTTCTCTCTAGGCATGCTAAAATAGGACGAGATTCCTAAATATAAAATCAGGAACATTAAAACATAAATGGTTGTTTTATTTTGGATTGCCCAAGAAGAAAGTTTAAACTCTTTGTCTACTTGTTTGTTTGTATTGCCCATTGTTTACTTTTTGTTAATCACTTTTACCACCTGACCGTTGTTGACACTTCTTGCCCCTTCCATAATAATTTCTGTGCCTGAAACAAGATTTTTAAGAACCTCGATAAAATCTCCTTGGGTTTTTCCAGTTTCAATCACCAGTCTTTTGGCAACGGCTTCTTGATTGTCTTTTTTATCCTTAATAATATAAATGAACTGCTCTCCTTTTGCATTTTCAGAAATGATCGACTGCGGAATTAAAATTGCTTTGGAATTTGTATAATCGTTTAATTTTAATTTTGCAGTGAGGTTGGGTTTGATGTTTCCTTTTGAATTGGGTACTGCAATTTCAATTTTAAATGAGCGGTTGTTGGGATTGATAAAGTTGCCCACCTGTCTAATTTTGGAATGAAGGGTTTCGCCAAGTACTGGAAAATGCACAACCACTTCTTTGTTTTTTGTGATACTACCAATATAGTTTTCAGGGACATCTGTTTCGATATACATATTGGAAAGATTGACGATTCTAAAAATTTCAGCGCCTTGACCGGGTACTACAACCGTTCCTTTTTCTTTAAAAACACCATCAATAATTCCAGAAAAAGGGGCTTTGATTGTCGCTTTTTCTAACTGTTGTTTCAGTTGGCTAACCGCACTTTTCTGAGTTTCATAGGTGGTTTTTGCTTGTAAAAACTGCATTTCAGAACCGATTTTAAGATCCCATAATCGTTTTTGACGTTCGAAAGTGGTTTTTGCAAGTTGTGCATTTGCTTCCATCTGTGCTACTTGTTGAGACAATCCCCCGTCATCAATACTCGCTAAGGTTTGCCCTTTTACAACCTGCTGTCCTTCGGTTACCAAAACCTCTCTTAGGATTCCCGGCATTTCTGGATAGACCAAAACGTTTTGCTTGGTTTGTACATTCCCTTGCAATTCGATAAGATGTGTAAACACCTCCTCTTTTGTGGTAAACGTAGTAATCAACGGAATGTTTTTGTCTTCGCTTAAAAGTGATAGCTGCTCATTCAATTTCTTCAAATCAACCGAAAATTCTTGGAGCTTCCCTTCAATTTTTGCCTTTTCAGCTTGCATCAATTCTACATTGTTAGATGCTAAAATTTCGTCAACAGAAGCTTCTTTTTTGGTTCCACAAGAAGTAATCATAAGTGCGGTGAAGATTCCTAAATATATCTTTTTCATGTTATTTTTTTGTTTTGATTGATAAGTTTAATGCGTTTTCTAGGGCTGCTTTTTTAGCAATGACATCCAACATCGATTGAACGTAATTTTGTTGCTGAGTATATAATTGATTTTGCGCTTGTAATAAATCGAAACTTGAAGAAATTCCTTCAAAAAACTTAAAGCGTTGCTTTTTTTCGATGCGTTCAGCAAGACCAACGTTTCTTTTTGCGGTGAGGTAATTGCCAACACTCAGTTGATAATCACTTTTTGCTTTTTGAGCAAGAAGGTTTAATCGTTGCTTGGTTTCTTCCAATCTAAAATCAGACGTCTCTAGAGCAATTCTGGCTTGAGCAATTTTTGCTTTTCTTCCTAAACTACTAAAAATTGGCAGCTTCAAACTGACGCCTAACAGGGAAGAGTCAAACCATTGCTGACTTCCTTTGAAAAAGGAAAATGAGTCCGAAAACGATTGACTTCCATAATTGACAAAAGTAGAGATACTTGGTAAGGCTTTGCTTTGTTCCAATCTCATCAGTAATTTTTTTGTTGCGCGATCATTTTCAGCAATTTTGAAATCGATATGATTTGAAACCTCAAAAGGTTCTGTAATGATTTCCAAACTGACATGTTGTTCGGCTAGGGTATCCAAATCATCGGTCAAAATCAGTTCGGTGTCAATAGCACTTCCCAAAGCAAGATTCAGCATCTGGTATGCAATTGCTTTCATTCTTACAATGTTGTTCAGTTGATTCTTTACAGTTCCCACTGTAATTTCAAGCTGCTCTACATCTTCTTCTTCGTTGAATCCATTCTCGTATATTTTTTGAGCATCCTGTAAATTCTTTTCTAATATTTCTAAATTTCCCTTTAAAATTTCGATACTTTTTTCCGAAACGAGAACAGTTCCATAGGCATTTATCACAGCCTCACGAGTCAACAATGTTGTTTTTTCATTGGCTTGTTCTGAGATTTTCAGATAGGCTTTGGACGCTTGTAGAGACACCAAGTAGGAACCATCAAAAAGCAATTGAGAAACTGTTACAGAAGCACTTAAGTTTTGTTTTCGCCCAAAAACAAACTGCTCGTCAACACCATCTCCATCAAAATCAGCCAAACTAACGGGCTGTTTTAAAAAATTTTGATAGTCGATACTTCCATTAATTTGCGGCAAACCACTAGCTGTTGTTTCCCATACGACTTTTTTTGCAGAAGAAATATCATTTTGGGTGGCTTGTATGTTATAACTGTTTTCTAAAGCAAATTGAATCGCTTCTTCAAGAGACAAATGCAGGCTTTTTTCTTGAGCAGTTGCTCCCAGACTAAAAGCAAGCGCAAAAAATAGCAGTCGTGTTTTTTTCATTTTTATTTTTGTGTTAATTGGTCTAATTGTTTGAGTCCTTTTTCAGTTGCAATTCCTCTCAAATGATATTCTAAATAATAGTCCGTCAACTCGTTCATTGAAAACTGTTGCAAAGGAAACAGGTCTCTGTCTTTGGTAGCCATCATTCCATGAAAATAAATTCTGGCAATAAAATCAATATCAATAGAAGCTCTAAAAAGATGCTGTTCGATCCCTTTTCGCAAGTTTTCTTTGATACAACTTTGCATAAAACCGAATTGCTTCTGTTTTAAATCGCGAAAAATTTTGGGATAGAATTTTTGCAATTGATACTGAGGAGATGATTTTTCATCTTTCAAAAACGTCATTACAAAGCGCTTCACCTCATACATTTCCAAAATCGGATTTTCTTCATGTGCCTGTATTTCAAAAATTCCTTGAGAAATTGTATGAAAGGCATTGTATGCAACTTCCTCTACCAAAAGACTCTTTGTAGCAAAATGTGTATAGATGGTTTTTTTTGAAATCCCCATAGCAGTGGCAATTTCATCCATGGTGACACTCTTAAAACCTAAGTTTAAAAAGAGCTCGGTTGCTTTGTCTACAATAATTGATTTCATAATTTTGGAATGCAAATATACAAATGGAAACTTTAGAAACAAAAAAAGTTTCCATAGTTTTTCGTTTTTTTTGCGATAAGTTTCAAGGAGCGACTTCTTTATATTATTTTTACAAAAAATTATCCCTTGGACATACTACATTATCAAAAATCGTTTCTAAACTATTTAGAGTCTAAAAACTGGATTCAAGAGCCTAAAAACCTTTACGAACCCATCGATTATATTCTACAATTAGGAGGGAAAAGAATTCGCCCCATACTAACACTCATGGCTGCAAATATTTTTTCTGGAAACTTTCAAAAGGCACTTCCTGCTGCACTTGCCATAGAAGTATTTCACAACTTTACGCTGGTGCATGATGACATTATGGACGATGCGCCACTGAGAAGAGGCCAAGCAACGGTTCATGAAAAGTGGGACCTTAATACAGGAATTCTTTCTGGAGATGCCATGTTAATTATGGCCTATCAGTATTTTGAAAACTATGAACCGTCTGTTTTTCAAAAACTTGCAAAATTATTTAGCAAAACAGCATTGGAGGTTTGTGATGGTCAGCAGTTAGATGTAGATTTTGAAACCCGTAACGATGTTTCGATTCCTGCTTATATCGATATGATTCGTCTTAAAACATCGGTCCTAGTCGCTGCTGCCCTAAAAATGGGTGCTATTGTTGCAGAAACTTCAGATGAAAATGCCGATTTAATCTACGATTTCGGACTCAACTTGGGATTGGCATTTCAGCTACAAGACGATTATTTAGATACTTTTGGTGATCCAGAAACTTTTGGAAAACAAATTGCAGGCGATATTATTGAAAATAAAAAAACATTCTTATATCTTAAATGTTTGGAGATTGCTAACGAAGAAGACCAACAAAAATTAACATTTTTCTATCAACAAAAGCTCCAAGAAAATTCGATGAAGATAACGGAAGTTACACAGATATTTGAACGATACGACATTCCTTCCTTGGTTCAGAAGCAGATCAATAGCTATACCGAAAAGGCATTTGAAACCTTGTCAGACATGGAAATGGAGGCCACTGGTAAACAAAATTTAAAGCAATTTGGACTTTGGTTAATGAATCGATCGGTATAATTTTTTTTTTGAATTATATGATCTAATATTTAAAATTAATAGTACATTTGCAGCCACTATTTCGGTCCCATAGCTCAGCTGGTTAGAGCATCTGACTCATAATCAGAGGGTCCTTGGTTCGAGCCCAAGTGGGACCACTTAAACCACTCTATTTAGAGTGGTTTTTTTTTGTTTAAGACCATTTCAATATTAATTTTGAAAGGAGTCGCTATGCATAGTTCACTTTAGATAGAGAAATACTTCATTGCTTTTGATAGCTTTTCAAGGGAACCTGTTTTTTTTAAAAAATAGCTTCTCATAAAAAATCCTTCTGGAAGTTTTATCTTTTTCTATGCAAATTAGTTAATGACTGTGGCTTTAATTTTTGTATATTGTACTAATTAATAATTTTTTAAATTAAAAACCTTATGAAGTTTATCAACAATTGGTATCCAGTGATTTTAGCATTTTTATGTTTGATTTATTCCGTAACCTATGGAATATTGGGTATGTACGAAGAAGCTCAGTATTCAGCACATTGGCTGGAACAATATTACTATTTGCAATTGCAATTAGACAACGAAGAAAAAAAGTATAATGAGTATCGGATTCTTCATAGTGGGTGGTGTTATTTTTGCAACATATATGGGATTAACTATATGGAACATCATTTACTCTAACAGAAAGCAAAAAGAAGAAAACTATCCCTCTTCACAAAAAGATGTAAATACGGAGGGTCTTTAGAAATTAATAGAGATCTCGGGAATTCTACTGCTTTTTAGTGCTAGAATTCCTTTTAAACACAAGAGATACCAAGCCTATTTGAATGTAGTTCTTTGTAATAAAAAACAGCCTAAAATTTTTCAAGAGTTGTTTTTAACTCCATACTTCCACAGAAAAATGAATGCTATTTCTGAGTAAGTCTCGCTACATATTTACCAATTACGTCAAACTCGAGGTTGACAACCGAATCAACCTGCATATTTTTAAACATCGTATTTTCGAGAGTATACGGGATAATAGCAACACTAAACTCGGTGTCTTTCGAATTAAAAACGGTTAAGCTAACTCCGTTGATGGTAATGGATCCTTTTTCGATCGTAATGTTTCCTTGATTAGAAGTGTAGGAAAAGGTAAAAACTGTACTCCCATTTTGGTCTTTAATTGCAGTACAGACTCCTGTTTGATCAACATGACCTTGAACCAAATGACCGTCCAATCGGTCTCCCAATTTCATGCCTCTTTCTAAATTTACAATATCGTTTACCTGCAGATGACTGATATTGGTTTTGTCAATAGTTTCTTTTATGGCAGTTACAGTATAGATGTCTTCAACAATCGCCACAACTGTTAAACAAACACCATTGTGTGCAACACTTTGATCGACCTTCAACTCTTTTGTAATCTTACTCTGAATGCGCAAATGAAGATTTTCTTGATCCCTCTCAACACCAACAACCACTCCAAGGGTTTCTATAATACCTGTAAACATATCCGTAAATTTTAACTACTTTTGTAGCGTTCAAAAATACGAATATTAGCGATTAAAAATGGATAAAGTAGACAAAATAATAGTAGGGATTTCTGTAGGAGATTTAAACGGAATTGGAATTGAGGTAATTTTAAAAACATTTGAAGACAAAAGAATGTTGGATTTCTGTACACCGGTTCTTTTTGGGTCTACAAAAGTTGTATCCTTTCATAAAAAGGCTCTAAACAGTCCAACTCTAATCAATGGAATTACAGAAATCAATCAAATCAACCACAGCAAGGTAAATCTTTTCAACATTTGGAAAGAGGATGTAGACATAGAACTAGGAAAAGAAACGAAGATCTCTGGGGTCTATGCCGCAAAATCTTTAGACATTGCAGTAGAACTTCTCAAAGAAAAGAAAATTGATGTGTTGGTTACTGCACCCATCAACAAAGAAACTATCCAATCCGAATCCTTTAATTTTCCAGGACATACGGAGTTTTTAGAAGAAAAACTGGAAGGAAAAAGCTTGATGATTTTAATGACAGATGTATTGAAAATAGGATTGATCACTGGTCACATCCCCATTTCGGAAGTCGCCTCCACCATTAGTCCAGAATTGATCAAAGAAAAAGTAGCCATTTTACATCATTCCTTACAACAAGATTTTGGCATCAATAAGCCAAAAATTGCTGTTTTGGGGTTGAATCCACATTGTGGAGATAAAGGAGTCATCGGGAAAGAAGAAGACGAAATCATCAAACCAGCCATAGAAGAAATCAAAGAAAGTGGAAAATTGGTCTATGGACCTTATGCTGCCGATGGATTTTTTGGTGCGAAAACCTACACGCAATTTGATGGAATCTTAGCCATGTATCACGACCAGGGTTTAGCTCCTTTCAAAGCGCTATCATTTGGCAATGGTGTAAACTATACCGCAGGCTTGTCAGAAATCAGAACATCTCCAGATCACGGTACAGGATTTGAAATTGCAGGAAAAAACACGGCAAATCCATCTTCATTTAAAGAAGCGGTGTTTCGTGCAATAGCAATTTTTAAATCTCGAAAAGAATACCAAGAGCTGACTAGAAACCCACTAAAAACAAAATAGCCACAAACGCATAGATTTTTTAATATAAAAGATGGTATGAATACATTTTTTTATATCTTTGCACGCTCAATTGATAATTGATAATGAAAGACTTGAAGGAATTTAATATCCACTTTGTAGGTTTTAAAGAAGGAATTCATTTATTTTCATATGAAATTGACAATACGTTCTTTGAAGCTTTTAATTATGATGAATTTTTAAGTTCAGCAATTAAAATCGATTTAAATTTTACAAAAAAAAGCACACATTTTGAGCTTGATTTTAGTGCTACAGGAAGTGTTACTATTCCTTGTGATACGACAAATGAACCCTTTGATATGGAGGTAAGTCCTACCTTATCAATGATTGTGAAATTTGGCCCTGAGTTTAATGATGACAACGAAGACATTATAACAATAGCCTATGAAGCAAACAAAATTGATGTTTCACAGTATATTTACGAAATGATTATTTTATCAATTCCTCAGAAGAGAGTCCATCCAAATGTGTTAGATGGTACGATGCAGTCCGAGGCATTGTCAAAATTAGAAGAACTAAAAATAACAACAGAAAAAAAAGTTTCAGAGGAAACAGACCCAAGGTGGGATAAATTAAAGAATATAACAACAGAAAAAAATACATAAAATGGCACATCCTAAAAGAAAAATATCTAAAACAAGAAGAGATAAAAGGAGAACACATTACAAAGCTGCTTCTCAACAAATTGCAACAGATCCAACAACTGGTGAAGCACACTTGTACCACAGAGCGCACTGGCACGAAGGAAAACTCTATTACAGAGGACAAATCGTATTAGAATCTGCAGTCGCTGAAGCTTAAAAAATATTTTACATTATTAAAAAAACTCTCAAAACTGAGGGTTTTTTTATGTTTAAACGCATAAAACGAGTGTTTTTTGCTGTTTTTAATCAAAAATTGAAATAAATTTCATTTCTTTGATTTCGAAATTTTCATTCGACAGAAATAGACATTATGACAAAAATCACTGCAGCAATTTCAGCAGTTGGGAAATATGTTCCTGAATATATTCTTACAAACAAAGAATTAGAAACATTGGTTGATACCAATGACGAGTGGATCACTTCCAGAACAGGAATCGAAGAAAGAAGAATCCTAAAAGGTGAAAATAAAGGGACTTCCTTTATGGCTATCAAAGCCGCCGAAGAACTAATTCAAAAATCAAAAATAAACCCCAAAGAGATTGACTTGGTCATTGTTGCTACCGCAACTCCCGATCTTATGGTTGCCTCAACGGCAGTATTTGTGGCTACAGAAATTGGTGCTACAAATGCTTTTGGATACGATTTACAAGCTGCCTGCTCTAGTTTTCTATACGGAATGTCTACTGCAGCAAGCTATATTGAGTCTGGAAGATACAAAAAAGTCCTATTAATAGGTGCCGATAAGATGTCTTCAATTATAGACTATACAGATCGAACAACTTGTATTATTTTTGGTGATGGAGCGGGAGCAGCCTTATTTGAACCCAATACCGAAAACCTAGGACTGCAAGACGAATATTTGAGAAGTGATGGAATTGGAAGAGAATTCTTGAAAATTGATGCTGGCGGCTCTTTACTACCCGCTTCAGAAGAGACTTTAAAAACCGGGCAACACTTTATCCATCAAGAAGGGAAAACGGTATTTAAACACGCTGTTTCGAACATGGCAGATGTATCAGAAAAGATGTTAACCCGAAACAATCTTACCAAAGAGGATATACAATGGTTAGTACCTCATCAGGCCAACAAACGAATTATTGAAGCCACTGCAAATCGAGTTGGGGTAGAAGCAGATAAGGTAATGATGAATATTCAAAAGTATGGAAATACTACATCGGCAACATTACCGTTATTATTAGCAGATTACGAAAGTCAATTAAAAAAAGGAGATAACTTAATATTTGCCGCATTCGGTGGAGGCTTCACGTGGGGAGCAATCTATCTAAAATGGGCATATAATTCATAAAAACAATCAACTAAATCATAAGAAAAATGGATATTAAAGAAATTCAAAATCTTATTAAATTTGTAGCAAAATCTGGCGCTAGCGAGGTAAAGTTAGAAATGGAAGACATCAAGATTACCATCAAGACTGGTTCTGAAAAAACAGAAACCACTATTGTTCAAGCTGCACCAATGGGAGCAATTCAAGCCGCACCAATTCAAGCTGCACCAGTTGCAAGTCCGGTTGCTGCTGTAGAAGTAGCGAATGATACCGACAAATACATCACTGTAAAGTCGCCAATCATTGGTACTTTTTACAGAAGACCATCTCCAGACAAAGCAAACTTTGTAGAGGTTGGTTCAGAAATTAGCGAAGGGGATACGGTATGTGTCATTGAAGCAATGAAGCTTTTTAATGAAATCGAATCAGAAATTTCTGGAAAAATTGTAAAAGTTTTAGTTGAAGATTCTTCTCCTGTAGAATTTGATCAACCTTTATTTTTAGTAGATCCATCTTAAACAATTAAACAGTTCATTTTAGATGTAACAGAGCAAACAATAGTTGTTTGACTTTGCGCTTTTTAAAATTTAAATGCTAAAAAACATGTTTAAAAAAATATTAATTGCCAATAGGGGTGAGATTGCACTTCGTGTGATCCGTACCTGTAAAGAAATGGGAATCAAAACAGTTGCTGTGTACTCTACAGCAGATGCAGATAGCCTTCACGTCCGATTTGCTGATGAAGCCGTTTGTATTGGCCCTGCTCCAAGTGCTGAATCTTATTTAAAAATGTCCAATATTATTGCTGCTGCAGAAATTACAAATGCAGATGCTATTCACCTGGATACGGTTTCTTATCAGAAAACGCAAAATTTTCAAACTTGTGCGAAGAGCATCATATTAAATTTATTGGTGCAACGGGTGCGATGATTGATCAAATGGGTGATAAAGCAAACGCAAAAACAACCATGAAAGCTGCCGGAGTTCCTTGTGTTCCTAGTAGTGAAGGAACCATTGCAGATTTCGCAGAATGTGAGAAAACAGCAAAAGAAACAGGATACCCTGTAATGCTAAAAGCTTCTGCTGGTGGTGGTGGTAAAGGGATGCGTGCAGTATGGAAACCTGAAGACTTAAAAGAGGCTTGGGATTCTGCGAGACAGGAATCAAAAGCAGCTTTTGGGAACGATGAAATGTACATGGAAAAACTCATTGAAGAGCCACGACATATAGAAATCCAAATTGTTGGAGATTCTTATGGAAAAGCGTGTCATTTGTCAGAAAGAGATTGTTCAGTACAACGTCGTCATCAAAAATTAACAGAAGAGACTCCTTCTCCATTTATGACAGATGAATTGAGAGAAAAAATGGGAACTGCAGCTGTAAATGCGGCAGAATATATTAAATACGAAGGAGCAGGAACGGTAGAATTCTTAGTCGATAAGCATCGTAACTTCTACTTTATGGAAATGAATACCCGAATTCAAGTAGAACATCCAATTACAGAAGAAGTGGTCAATTATGATTTAATTCGTGAGCAAATTTTAGTAGCAGCGGGTACTCCAATTTCAGGAAAAAATTACTACCCTAAAATGCACTCAATCGAATGTAGAATCAATGCTGAAGACCCCTATAATAATTTCAGACCTTCTCCAGGAAAAATTACAACTTTACACGCACCTTGGTGGTCATGGAGTTCGAATTGATACTCACGTCTACGCTGGCTATTCAATTCCTTCCAACTACGACTCAATGATTGCAAAATTGATTACAACTGCTCAAACACGAGAAGAAGCAATCAATAAAATGAAAAGAGCCTTAGACGAATTTGTTATTGAAGGAGTCAAAACTACCATTCCTTTCCACAGACAGCTGATGGATCATCCAGAATATGTTTCAGGGAACTATACCACTAAATTTATGGAAGACTTCGTAATGGAGTAAAAAAAGATAAATACATATTAGTATAAATAAAAATAGAGAATACAGTTTGTATTCTCTATTTTTTTTATATTTATACCTTATAAGTATTAACTGAAGATCTAAAAACGCCCCAGAATACAAATTTTTCACTTCTTTAGTTTGAAAAATCAATACAATTCTATGGATGAACCAAATTTAGACTATATCAATCAACTGGCAGATGGAGATGAGTCTTTTAAACGAAGTATTACTGCTATTCTTAAAAAAGAATTCCCCATTGAGATGGCAGCATTCTATAAAAGTTATCATTCGAAAGACTTTAAAGAAACTGCGAACATTATCCATAAAATTAAATACAAATTTAGCTTAATGGGTTTAGAGGAAGACTTTGAACTAGCTACCTATTTTGAATGTGAGGTCAAATCTGGATGCGTTGATTTATTCCCCAAGTTCGAAGGTATTTTAGAAAAAATAGATCAGTATATAAAATCGCTATAATACACTCAAAAACAATGAAATGTATCATTATTGACGATGATGAAATATCCCGCTTGATTGTAAAACAATTATGTGTGGGGTATCCAAACATACAAGTTCTTGAGGAGTTTTCCGACGCTATTGAAGCAATAAAATACCTGAACAACACTACTATAGACATCATTTTTTTAGACATCTATATGCCCTCATTTTCGGGTTTTGATTTTATTCAAACCCTAAAAACACCTCCTAAAATAATTCTAACAACTACGGATAGAAATTTTGCATTGAAAGCTTTTGAATATCATTGTATCATCGATTATTTGGTAAAACCCATCTCAAAAGAACGATTCAGTAAAGCCATTGAAAAAGCTACTATAAAAGAAATTCCAAATACGCATAACCTGAGTACCCCCCTAGATCATTCAGATTATTTATATGTTAGCTTAGATCGAAGGTTGATTAAAATTGACATTTCAAAAATATATTTAGTCGAGGCAAACGGAGATTATATCAATATTAAAACTTCAGAAAAGACCTATATTGTTCACTCCACACTCAAAAAAATTCTTGAAAAACTACCTCCTAGCACATTTCTTAAAATACATCGTTCGTTCATTATCAATATTTCAGAGATTGAAGACATTGAAGACAATAGTATTTTGATCAAAAAGAATGTAATTCCAATGAGTCGCGGTAGTAAAAAAGAATTGATGAAGCGAATTAACTTACTATAAACTCCTCTTCATCGACATTAAACGCCAGTTTGTCGACACAAAATACTCTTTCATCGAAAAGTTTAAATTGAGACTGGCATTATCTCTACATTTGAACATGGTTAAACGGTAAATTAATAACTTTAATTTATTTAGTATAATTAGTTCAATTGTAAGTTGGGGAATTTATTAATTGTTTTTTAAGAGAAGGACTGTTTCTACAGTTCTTCTCTTTGTTTTTTTTAGTATTTGCTAAACTTTTACATGACATACAATACTTAATACTGTATTGAGTGACTATTGAAGTTTGTTTTAACAAAGTTAAGAAACCCACCCCACTGCTATGGGGTGTTACGATTTCTATCTTCCTTCTTCATAATATGCTTACCACAGTTTTGTGAAGATTCTTCTAATTTCCTTTAACTACCGATTTTTGAGAATTTCTATAAAATCGACAATCATTAAATATTGCTCTCTACTTTAAAATGAGAATCAAATTTGGTAAATTAATTTGAAATTCTACATAATAACGAACCCCTTTAGAATCTCTCCATTTTAAAAAAAATAGCGAACCTAAAAACTGAAACCCAACCCCTACAAGGACATAAATAGACGAAAATAGAGTTTCGCCTATATTTTAAAAAGTACGTTTGTATCGGTTTTTTAATTATAAAAATTAGGTACATTTCAAAACAAATCCATACCTTTAGGGAGTTAACAAAATATTAAAGCTTTGAATAAAACTCCCCAAAAACTGCTCTTATTTGTGCTTTTCTTCTCTTTACAATTGGCTGCTCAAACCGATTTTGAAATTGAATCTAATTTTTTACTATTTGAAGACGCAAAAAATGGAAAGCCCGTTCTAATGTATAACGATAGCACTTTAGCAACTGGTTTTCATTTTACAAAAAAAATAAGAACTGCCTTCCCAAAAGAATTGGATACTGAATTTTTCAATTTCAATCAATACAAAGTCAAAGGGAACACCTACCTCGTCGATGCAGGAAATGGCCCTGTTGTTCAATACGAAGACGGAAAATTCACTCGCATTGATAAGTCATTTAGGCATCAAAATCAGTTTGGAGGAATTCCTTTTCAGAAAGAAGACGAGATGTATCTTTGGGGCGGATACGGCATCTTTTCCTATAAACAAATACTCACCAGATATGATTTTAAGGGCGGAGAATGGACTGAAGCAGAACAAGGCCTTGAAGAAACACTACCTCCAGCACAATCTTCAAAAATACATGTACAAATAGAAGACAAAGTCTACCTCTTTGGAGGATACAGCAAAAACTTTAGCGCTGTAAATGAAAAAACCTTTCTAGACAATACCGTTTGGGAATTTGATATCGCTCAAAAGATTTGGAAAAAATCTGGAAATCATGGAATGGATCAATATGTTACACTGGATAAAATTGGCGAGGCATTTGTTTTTGAACGTGAAAACGCATTGGTTCTAATTAAAGAAGATGTTTTCGAGATTGACATTCAGAAAGATCAAGTTGCCATGTACCGTCAAAAAAATTTCAAAAATATCAAAGCAATTGTTTACCATTCCAAAACAGATCAGGTTAGCTATGTATATGTAAAAGCAAACAGAAAACTAATAGCAATAACAGAACCATACAATTCTTTTAAGGGAGATCTTGTCCAAAAAGGATCCTTTTTTGCAACTTATAAGTTAACTACGCAATTACTATTAGTCATCCTTGTTCTATCCGCCTTTGTTGTGGTTTGGGTACTTCAAAATAATTATAAAAAAACGGCATACAAAAACAAGCTTGTGTACAAGTCGGGGTCCAACACCTTTATCTATAACGGTAGAGTCCTAAAACAACTGACAAAGCCTAAAAAAGAACTCTTGAAAATTTTAATGGAAAATCCATATGAATTTCTACCACTTGTCGAGTTGAATAAAGCAATTACGATAGATCCAAATGAAAGCTATGGGGCTATTAAGAAAAGAAGAGAAATTTTAATAAAAGAACTTCAAAAAGAACTTTCTCTAATTTTATCTATTGATAAAGAAGCTGTTTTTGAGACTCGTCAAAACCAATCGGATCGTAGAATCAAAGAAATTCGCCTCAACATTGAGGTCTTCCTTCGTTAAATTTACAAGCTTAAAAGAAGATTCAAAAAACGACTTTACAAAAAAAATAGGCATAAAAAAACCGTAACAAATGAATGTTACGGTTTTGTACTGAAGGCGGGACTTGAACCCGCACGGCCATTACTGACCACTGGATTTTAAGTCCAGCGTGTCTACCAATTCCACCACTTCAGCATGGTACTGCTAAATAGAGCGAAAGACGGGATTTGAACCCGCGACCCCCACCTTGGCAAGGTGATGCTCTACCCCTGAGCTACTTTCGCAGTCATTGTTAGTCTTATTAAAGAACTTTTTGCTCCTCCTCTTGGGCTCGAACCAAGGACCCTCTGATTAACAGTCAGATGCTCTAACCAACTGAGCTAAGGAGGAGTTTGCTTCACATTTGTGATTAGCGAGTGCAAATATATATCTTTTTAGAGTATCACCAAATATTTTGCATTAAAATAATATTTTTTTTTCATGCTAGATAAGCACTAAAAATAATTCTATTTATTACAAAAATTGTATTTTTACAGCCAGAATATGCTTACAAAAAAGGCACAAACTATTATATGGACAAATTTTCGTTCTTAAACGCAGCACATACTGGCTTTATAGCCGATTTATATGACCAATACTTACAAAATCCCGACGCAGTTGAACCTAGTTGGAGAAGTTTTTTTCAAGGCTATGATTTGGCCAACGAGAACTATTCTCTTACAGATGATGAAATAAACCAGGATTCTACGGTTTCAGCAGACATTCCAGAAAAAGTTAGAAAAGAATTTTTTGTGGTAGACCTCATCAATGGCTATCGAACTCGTGGGCACTTGTTTACAAAAACTAACCCCGTAAGAGAGCGTAGAAAATACGAACCTACCTTAGCAATTGAAAATTTTGGATTGTCTCAAGACGATTTGAACAAAACCTTCTCTGCTGGAGAGGTTTTAGGAATTGGGAAAACGACACTTTCGGAAATTATAAAACACTTGAAAAGGATTTATTGCGAATCTATTGGTGTGGAATATATGTACATGCGAAATCCAGAGAAACTGAAGTGGTGGCAAAATCGTATGACAATAAACGATAATCATCCTAATTACTCTGTCGACGCTAAAAAATACATCTTAACAAAATTAAATCAGGCAGTTACTTTTGAAAATTTTTTACAAACCAAATATGTAGGTCAGAAACGATTTTCGTTAGAAGGTGGAGAAACTCTTATTCCTGGAATTAGTGTTATCCTTAGAGACGCCTCTGAAAAATATGGTGTTGAAGAATGTGTAATCGGAATGGCACACAGGGGCCGTTTAAACACTTTGGTTAACATTTTTAAAAAACCAGTTCGTGAATTGTTCAGTGAATTTGAAGGAAAGGATTTTGAAGACCAAAATATCGATGGAGATGTCAAGTATCACTTAGGAATAACACTCAGCAAAACGTACAGAGATGGAAAGGAAATGAAGATGAACTTAGTTCCAAATCCATCACATCTAGAAACAGTAGCGGCTGTAGCAGAAGGGATTACCCGAGCTAAAATTGACAGAAAATACAACGGAGATAACAGTAAAATAGTCCCTATTATAATTCATGGAGATGCTGCAATTGCAGGGCAAGGAATTGCTTATGAAATTACACAAATGTCTAAATTGAACGGATATAAAACAGGAGGAACCATTCACATCGTTGTCAACAACCAAGTGGGTTTTACTACAAATTATTTAGATGCACGTTCAAGTACTTATTGTACAGACGTTGCTAAAGTAACTCTATCGCCTGTTTTACACGTAAATGCAGACGATGCAGAAGCAGTTTGTCATGCGATGGAAATGGCATTAGAGTTTCGAATGAAATTTAAGACCGATATTTTTATCGATTTATTGGGATACCGAAAATACGGGCATAACGAAGGTGACGAACCTCGTTTTACACAACCAAAATTATACAAAGCTATTGCTCAGCATCAGAATCCAAAGGATATTTATGCTGCTCGATTGTTACAAGAAGGGGCAATTAGCAATACCTATTTGGACGAAATTACCACTGAATTTAAAGAGATGCTTTCTTTAGAATTCGATAAATCCAAAGAAGACAGCACCTCAAAATTAAACGAATTCATGCCTTCTCTTATGGACAGGTTATGTGCGTAGACGATTGGATGCGATGTTGCAAATGGTTGACACAACCTATGCCGTAGACAAATTAAAAAACATCGCAAAAGTAGTTTCTACAGTGCCCGAAAATGTTCAGTTTGTCAGAAAAGCAGAACGTATTTTACAGGGAAGAGCTAAAATGGCTTTCGAAACGAATGAACTTGATTGGGGAATGGCAGAAAATCTTGCCTACGGAAGTTTACTAGAAGAAGGCTTCAATGTGCGTATTTCAGGACAGGATGTTGAAAGAGGAACCTTCTCGCATCGACATGCAATTATTCGTGATGAAATCACAGAAGAGCGAATCAACTTACTCAATAAAAACCCAAATAGTACTGGGGAAATGACGATTTACAACTCGTTATTATCTGAATACGGAGTTTTGGGCTTTGACTATGGATATGCCATGGCAAACCCAAACACATTGACCATCTGGGAGGCCCAATTTGGAGACTTCTCGAATGGAGCTCAAATCATGTTTGATCAATATATTTCTGCAGCGGAAGACAAATGGAAATTACAAAATGGAATTGTAGTCTTACTTCCTCACGGATATGAAGGACAAGGTTCGGAACATTCATCTGCACGAATTGAACGGTATTTACAATTGTGTGCAATTGACAATATGACCTTGGCGAATTGTACAACTCCTGCAAATTTTTATCATTTGTTGCGAAGACAAATGAAACGCGATTATAGAAAACCGTTGATTGTCTTTACACCTAAGAGTTTATTACGTCATCCTAAAGCTGTCAATTCAATTAAAGATTTAGCAACTGGTGAATTCGAAGAAGTTATTGACGATACAATCAATCCTTCAAAAGTAACCAAATTGGTCTTTTGTATGGGTAAATTCTATTATGATTTATTAGAAGAACGCGAAATTCTAGGAAGAGAAGATATTGCATTGGTTCGAATAGAACAACTATTCCCATTGCATTTGGAAAAATTACAAAAAGCAATCGATCGATATCCTAACGTAAAAGAATATGTTTGGGCGCAAGAAGAACCACGTAATATGGGGGCTTGGAGTTATCTATTAGAGCGATTTGACCTAGTTCAATTGACCGTTCGCTCACGTAAATATTATGCAGTACCAGCAGCGGGTTCTAGTACACGATTTAAAAAACGTCATAAAGAAGTAATCGATAGTGTTTTCAGAACAGAATAGGTAAATCGATTTTTTCACTATTTTCTTTTTTGAGTCAACTATCAAAAACAAAAAAGTACTGAACACAGTCTGAAAAGGATTTGAAAATAAAAAAATTAAATGCTGTTTTACAGCGAAATTAAATTAAGAACTGATGATTTTAGAAATGAAAGTTCCTTCTCCAGGGGAATCAATTACAGAAGTTGAAATTGCAGCTTGGTTAGTTGAAGATGGAGATTATGTTGAAAAAGATCAACCCATTGCAGAAGTAGATTCTGACAAAGCGACCTTAGAGTTACCTGCTGAAGAAAGTGGAATTATCACTTTAAAAGCTGAAGAGGGAGATGCAGTTGCTGTCGGTGAAGTCGTTTGTTTGATCGATACCAGCGCAGCCAAACCAACCGGTGATGCTCCTATAGTAACAGAAACACCAGTTGCAATTGAAAAAATAGTAGAACCAGAAGCGCCAAAAACAGTAAGCTATGCTACAGGAACTGCTTCGCCTGCGGCAAAGAAAGTATTGGCCGAAAAGGGCATCGATACAAGCGATGTTAAAGGGACTGGGAAAGATGGAAGAATTACCAAAGAGGATGCGATAAAAGCAGTTCCTTCTATGGGAACTCAACCCGCAAATGGATCTCGTAGCACCGAACGCAAAAAAATGTCAATGCTACGTAGAAAAGTAGCAGAACGCTTGGTTGCCGTAAAAAGTGAAACTGCGATGTTAACAACCTTTAACGAGGTAAACATGCAGCCAATTTTTGATTTACGCACCCAATACAAAGAAACCTTTAAAGCAAAACACGGTGTTGGATTGGGCTTTATGTCTTTCTTTACCTTAGCTGTGGTAAGAGCCTTAAAAATGTATCCTGATGTCAATTCAATGATAGATGGAGACTTTCAGGTAAAACACGATTTTCAAGATATTTCAATTGCAGTTTCTGGGCCTAAAGGTCTAATGGTTCCTGTAATTAGAAATGCGGAAGACCTTTCTTTTAGAGGAGTGGAATCAGAAGTAAAACGTTTGGCCATCCGTGCAAGAGACGGTCAAATTACCATTGATGAGATGACCGGTGGAACCTTTACCATTACCAATGGAGGAGTTTTTGGATCGATGTTATCGACACCAATTGTCAATCCACCTCAAAGTGGAATCTTAGGAATGCACAATATTGTAAACAGACCAATGGCAGTAAATGGTGAAGTTGTAATTCAACCGATAATGTATGTGGCTCTGTCATACGATCACAGAATTATTGACGGTAGAGAATCTGTTGGATTCTTAGTTGCGGTGAAAGAAGCCCTTGAAAACCCTGTTGAATTGTTAATGGACAACAATCCTACAAAAGCATTGGAAATGTAAACTTGCTTCAAACGGAACGTGAGGAAGTTTGAAAATATCCCCATTAAAAATCCTGAGTAAAATACTCAGGATTTTTTTCGTTAAAATAGGGAAACCAACCTAAAATCGTACTCCAAAATCGTTTTCAAAACCACTATCTTTGCTTAACTAAATCATAAAATGGCTCCAACTTTACTGTCCTCCCCTTTGCAAGGTTTTACCGATTTCAGATTCCGAAATGCATTTCATCACTATTTTGGCGGTATCGATACCTTTTATGCACCCTATATCCGCTTGAACGGGAAGTTGAAAATAAAGCAATCCTATCAAAACGATTTGTTGCCCGAAAACAATGCGAGCTTAGAAGTAATTCCGCAAGTAATTACCAACGATGCCGAAGAGTTTTTATTTGTTGCCAAATATGTACAAAGTTTGGGCTATAAAGAGTTGAATTGGAATTTAGGCTGCCCCTATCCGATGGTCACCAAATCAGGAATGGGATCTGGATTGATTTGCAATCCGTCAAGAATTGACGAAATCTTACACAGAGCACATAATGAAACCGACATCTTAGTTTCAATGAAAATGCGAATGGGTTATGAAAATGCAGAAGAAATATTAGACGCATTTCCGATTTTAGATGCATATCCTCTCAAGAACATTGCCATTCATGCTCGAATTGGAAAGCAACTGTACAAAGGTCCTGTCAACTTAGAAGCCTTTGATCGTTGCATGAAGAGCACCCAGCACAAACTGTATTACAATGGTGACATCACCTCTGTAAAGGCTTTTAATAATATTCAAGAGCGCTTTCCAAGTATCGATCATTTTATGATAGGTCGTGGCTTAATCGCAGATCCCTTTTTACCGAGCTTGATCAAAAATAATTCAACCACCTATCCCAAAAATAGGTGGGAAATTTTTGCTGAATTTCATGATACGATCTACAAAGAATATGATGACTATTTATCGGGACCAACTCCAATAAAAATGAAAATGTTAGGCTTTTGGGAATACTTTTCACAATCCTTTTCAAATCCACAAAAAACCTACAAAACCATTAAAAAAGCAGGGAATCCAGCAAAATATCAACAAGCAGTCGCTTCAATTTTTAAAAAAGCACAGTCCACATAAAAAGTACAAACAGGAAATTAAGTTCTCCTTTTTTATCATTTAAAACAACATCTTGAAAGACCTTTTACTCATAACTCCTCCTTTTACCCAATTAAATACACCTTATCCAGCAATTGCCTATTTAAAAGGTTTTTTAAACACAAAAGAGATCTCTGCATTTCAAATTGATTTGGGCATTGAAGTAATTCAGGCACTATTCAAGAAGAAAACCTTTGAAACACTTTTTGAAATTGCATTTAATAATGACAGTATTGTTTCAGAAAATTCACAGCGAATTTATGCGCTAAAAGAGGCCTATTTACAAACATTGGATGATGTCATTCTCTTTTTACAAGGCAAAAACCACACTTTAGCGAGACAAATTTGTACGCACAATTTTTTACCAAGAGCTTCTCGTTTTGAACAGTTAGACGATTTAGAATGGGCTTTTGGCGAAATGGGAATGCAGGACAAAGCGAAACATCTTTCTACCTTATATCTTGAAGATTTATCTGATTTTATTGTGGAATGTATCGATGAGAATTTTGGTTTCAGTCGCTATGCAGAACGCCTAGGAAGAAGTGCAAATCGTTTTGATGAGTTGTATCTCAGCTTGCAACAAGAGCAAAGTTTTATCGATGATATCACGCTTCAAATTCTTGAAGATGCTTTAAAAAAAACAGCCCCAAAGTTGGTATGTTTTTCTGTCCCATTTCCAGGAATTTATACAGCGCCTTTCGCTGTGCTCAATATATTAAAGCAAACTACCCCAAACTAAAAATAGCGATGGGTGGTGGATTCCCTAATACAGAGTTACGTTCTATTTCGGATATTCGTGTATTTGAGTTTTTCGATTTCATAACCCTCGACGACGGGGAACTACCTATAGAACTCTTACACGCAAAAGTTCAAAACCCAGATTCAACAGAATTTAAAAGAACCTTTCTTTTAGAAAATGGGAAAATCTCTTATAAAAATACAACCACAAAACCAGACTACAAACAAGCAGAAGTTGGCACACCAGACTACAGCAATTTAACATTGGATGCCTATATTTCTGTGATCGAGATCGCCAATCCGATGCACAGTTTGTGGAGTGATGGCCGCTGGAACAAACTAACTATGGCTCATGGCTGTTATTGGGGAAAATGCACCTTTTGCGATATCTCTTTAGATTATATTAAACTTTATGAACCCGTAGCTGCTGCACTTATTGTAGACAGGATGGAAGAAATGATTTTACAAACTAAAGAAAATGGATTTCATTTCGTCGATGAAGCTGCACCTCCTGCCCTAATGAAAGCCTTGGCTTTGGAAATTCTAAAAAGAAAGTTAACCGTTACATGGTGGACGAATATTCGTTTCGAAAAAAACTTTACCAAAGATCTTTGTTTGCTCCTAAAAGCATCGGGATGTATTGCCGTTTCTGGAGGTTTGGAAGTCGCTTCAGATCGTTTATTGAAATTGATAGACAAAGGAGTTACGGTTTCACAAGTAGCACAGGTTACTCGCAATTTTACAGAAGCAAATATCATGGTGCATTCGTATTTAATGTACGGATATCCTTCACAAACTATTCAAGAAACGATAGATAGTTTGGAAATGGTAAGACAACTTTTTGAACTTGGCATCATTCAATCTGGATTTTGGCATCAATTTGCCCTCACTGCACATAGTCCAGTGGGTTTAAACCCTTCTGAATATGGCATTACACCTACTTACAAAGACATTACATTTGCGAATAATGATGTTGATTTTATTGATCACACAGGAATTAATCATCAGCTATTTAGTGAAGGATTAAAAAAATCTCTCTTCAACTATATGCACAATGTTGGTTTTGATATGGACTTACAAGAATGGTTTGATTTTACAATTCCACAAAGTACAATCACCCCCTTTTATATTGAAGACTGCCTGACCGAAAACAGTCAGCTAAGCCTAAAACCAACAGCTAAAATTGTCTGGCTAGGTGGGTCTCCTCTGGTTCGCGAATTTTCAAAAAATAAAAAAGGTTTTCAAAACACGTTTCTTCAAATGACCTTTCACGACAAAACGGAAACAATTCAAATCAAAGTAGACAAAGACAAAGGGGAATGGTTTTTAAAAATCCTAGAGGAATTAAAACCTTCACAAAAAAAATTACCCACTTTTTTAGAATTAAAAAACGATTTTGAAATTCATTTTGAAGATTTTGAATTGTTCTGGTTTTCAAAACCAATACAAACACTCAATGATTTTGGTTTGTTGGCTGTCTAATTGTTCTCGAAAAAAACAAAATACATTCAAATTTTAGGAACCAATTTTTTATCTTGCTAAAAAAAAGCACAAATGCCAAAGAATCCTGAATTAGAGCTTGCCCTACAATTTATTGATAAAACAGATCGAAATCTATTTATCACTGGAAAAGCAGGTACAGGAAAAACTACTTTTTTACACCAAATTAAAAAAGAATCCCTAAAAAGAATGGTCATCGTAGCACCTACAGGTGTCGCAGCAATCAATGCAAAAGGAGTAACCATTCATTCTTTTTTTCAGATGCCTTTTGGTCCGATTCTACCCAATCAGATTGCAAATACGTCCAACGAACAGCGTAAATTTTCAAAAACAAAAATTGACATTATCAAATCCTTAGATTTAATCATTATTGACGAAATCAGTATGGTTCGAGCAGATTTGCTGGATGGAATTGACCAAGTGATGCGCCGTTACAAAAACCGAAATAAAGTGTTTGGAGGTGCTCAAGTGTTAATGATTGGGGACCTACAACAATTGGCTCCCGTAGTAAGGCCCAATGAATGGAGCTTACTGCAACAGCACTACAATACGGTTTATTTTTTCAGTTCAAAAGCCTATCAAGAAGCCAATGTAGTGTCTATTGAATTGAAGCACATTTATCGACAAAAGAATGAAGATTTTATCACAATCTTAAATGAGATTCGAAATGATAATTTGTCCGAGAAATCAACACAAATTTTAAATAAACGTTTCAACCCTAATTTTTCACCAAGCAAAGATGAAGGTTATATCACCTTGACCACTCATAATAGAAGAGCCGATTTAATCAACGATTCTGAGCTGAACAAACTCAACAATAAAAGCACTTATTATCAAGCAGAAATTTCAGGAAAATTCAATGAGAATGCATTCCCAAATTCAGAAAAACTAGAACTTAAAATCGGTGCTCAGGTCATGTTTATTAAAAATGATTCTTCTCCAGAGAAAAGATATTACAACGGAAAAATCGGAATTATTACCGATATATCAAGAGAGTCAGTTACGGTACAATGTGCCAATGAAATTGATGAAATTGTTACTGAAAAAGAAGTATGGGACAATATCAATTATTCCATCAATGAAGAAACCAAAGAGATCAAAGAAGATCTTATTGGTTCTTTCAAACAGATTCCTCTGCGATTGGCTTGGGCAATTACAATACATAAAAGTCAGGGATTGACCTTCGAGAGAGCGGTGATCGATGCCGAAGCTTCCTTTGCACACGGGCAAACCTATGTGGCTTTGAGTCGATGCACTTCCCTAGAAGGATTGGTTTTAAAAACCCCTATCACTAGTAGCGCAATCATCAATGATCAAACGGTGAGTCTGTTCAATCAAGAGGTAGAAGAAAATACCCCAAATGAAGAAATTTTAATAGCTTCTGAAAAAGAATTTCAATTGAATCTCATTTCAGAATTGTTGGATTATCAATCATTCTTATACCCTATCACTCGTTTAATTGATATTTTCTATAAAAATCAAACCAGTATCAAAGGGGAAGTTATTGAGCATCTACACACGATAAAAGATGAAGGGATTGTTGCTTTGATGAAGGTTTCCGCTGGATTTAAACATCAATTGGTAAATCTTTCAGAAGATGCTGTTCTCCCAGAAAATAGCAGCACCGTACAAGAGCGGTTTTCAAAGGCTATTTCATATTTTTTGACACAAACCCGAAACAATATTCAGAAACCACTGGATGCAATAGCGATTGCTACTGATAATAAAGCAGTCAAAAAAGATTTTAGCAAACAATATGACTCCTTACAAGAAAAGTTAAAAGAGAAACTATTTTCACTTGAAAAAATGTCGGACGGTTTCAACGTTCAGAACTTTTTGCAAATTCGCGCCAAAGCAGTTTTGCAAAAAAGTGAGCCTACTAAAAAGAAGACAATAGCCTCCAAGCGAGATCCGATTTTAACAATCAAATTACGAGAACTAAGAGATGAAATCTCAAAAAATCATCAGATTCCGCATTTTCAAATTTTCACTCAAGAAACCTTATATGCCTTATGTGATGCGTTGCCAAGAAATGAAAAAGAGCTTTTAAAAATTCCTGGAATGGGGAAAATTCGAGTCACTAAATATGGTTCAGAAATCTTAGAAGTAATTGAACAATACTGTCTAGAAAACAGGATTGATCAATTCAACCAACAGAAAAAAGAATATAAGAAACCAACCAAACAGGTTACTTTTGAATTGTTCCGATCTGGGCTCTCTATAAAAGAAATTGCCAAAGAGCGAAGCCTTACGACTGGGACTATCGAAAGTCATTTAGCAAGTTATATTCCATCTGGTGATGTAGATGTTTTAGAATTGATTCCTGTAAAAAAGTATAAAGAGCTTCTGAAAGCGATTGAAGAAACAGACTTTAAAAACCTCACCGAACTCAAAGAAAAAGTATCAAAAAAATTTACTTTTATGGAGTTACGAATGGTTTTGTTATCTATGGAAAATTAAGTTTCCATCTCTAAATCCCCCCTATTCTGTCTTCCAAAAACTGAATACCAAACATGAGGTACTCTTCACTTTATTCTTTTACAAGAAACTCAATTCAATTTTATTTTTTAATTTTAGTACATCAACCATAAAAATAGGCTTTATGAAATTAGGTGTATTCACGATGAGTTTAACAGTAAAAGATCTTCTGAAATCGAGAGATTTTTATGAAAAACTTGGGTTTTCTGTTTTTGCAGGTCAACCAGAAAAAAACTACCTCATCTTAAAAAATGGCAATTCTCTAGTTGGATTGTTTCAAGGGATGTTTGAGAAAAACATCCTAACCTTTTCTCCTGGATGGGATGAGAACGCTCAAAAGCTGGAAGACTTTGAGGATGTAAGAGTTCTTCAAAAGCGTTTGCTAAAAGAAGGTATTGAACTAGAATCTACCGTAAACGAAAGAACTTCAGGACCCGGACGCTTTATGCTTATTGACCCAGACGGTAATCCAATTTTAATTGACCAACACGTTTAAAATTAGGCACAAAAAAACCGAGCATAGCTCGGTTTTTTTTATACTTTAAAATAAATTTATTTTACTTCTTTAGTACTTAAATGAAACTCTTCATAAGTTTGTAACAAACTCATCAAAGCAGATATTAAATCTTTTGTTTCTAATAAAATACTAAAGTATAGCGAAGTATTTTTAGGACTTGTTTCATCCGTTCTAATTCTTTCAACTTGCTTTTCTATAGACTTCGAAACATCATTGAATAAGGCTTGTTTTTCAACTAAAACTGCATCTAAATGATCAAAAGTTCTGTTGTGAAATACTTCACTCACTTTGTTCAGTAAAGAAGTTAATTCATTATCAATTTCTTTTAAATCTTTTAATTGTGGTTTCTTTAAATTCTTATGATTATTATTTACGTGCTTATAACTAGCTCTAGAGATGTAACTAATAGATTGCGCTATATCTTGTAAATATCCTAAAACCATAATATAGAATCTACTTGCAGGTACCGAAGTTTCATCTAAGGATTTGATAAAATAGAACACACCGTCTTTTAATCCATCAATCTCATCATTCAATTTCCCAACATGCTTGTCAGTCTTTCGCAATTTATTCAAATCATGACTGGCCAAATCGTCAACAACATTTGTATACAATTTATTCACACGAGCTGCAACTTCAGAAATATGATCAGAACTCTCTTCAATCACACCATTGATGGTAATTAAATCAGCTCTTTCTATATATTCTTGTTTTTTAACTTCTTTCGATTTCTTTCTATGAATCAAGGTATTTCTTCCAATTAAAAGGGCAACAAAAGCTAGAAGAATAGGAATCATCACCATATCCCAGCTAATTAAATAGGCAACTAATGCAGCGGCTAAAAATGCTGTGATTGCTGTTAAAAACCATCCTCCAATAACATTGATAACTCCCGCAACTCGATACACTGCACTTTCTCTTCCCCAAGCTCTATCGGCCAAAGAGGTACCCATGGCAACCATAAAAGTTACGTAAGTAGTAGACAATGGTAATTTCATTGAAGTTGCAATAGAGATTAAAATACCCGCAACAATTAAATTTACAGCTGCCCTCACCAAATCAAAGGCAGGCAATTCATAGGTTTTATCTTTTGGCAATGCAATGACTGGTTTTTGAAACTTTGCATCTACAAAAGCTAGTGTTTTTTGTGGAATCACATAACTAATTCCCTTATTGATGGTCATAGCTGCCCGAACGACTACTCTAGACAAAGGGTTCGGTTGAAATTTTTCATGCCCTTCTCCTTGCCTCGATAAATCGATTCCTGTTTTAATTACATTTTGTGCTTTGCTTGAGGTCCACAATGTAACTACCATAATTCCTCCTGAAAACAATAACAACCAGATATTAGAAGGCACTTTTTTGGCTAGTACTCCCATGGAGAATGCGTCTGCCCCAATACCTGAAAGTTCCCATGCTTGGTATGAATTCCATGCTGCAATAGGTACTCCCACAAAATTAACCAAATCATTTCCAGAGAAAGCCATCGCTAAAGAGAACGTTCCTACTCCAATAATTAGTTTTAAAACATTTACTTTAAAAAACTGAATTAATAGTTGAGAGATCAATGACCAAACCACAAAACTTCCAGCAATTATCGTGAAGGTATTTCCTTCAATTAAAAATTTAACATCTTTATAAAAAGGAGTTCCTTTTAATCCTTTAATAATGATAAAGTAGGTAATTGCAGTAATTGCAAAACCACCAAATAGGGCGTTGATGTAAGAGGCTCTTTTTTCAAAATTAAAAGAGTAAATCAGTCTCGATGCAAATTGTACAATCGCTCCAACAGAAAAGGCTACTACAACCGAGAGTAGAATCCCAAAAATTATTTTTGTTGCGGTTTCATGGTTGATATAAGTCCAAAGATCTACAAAAGATTTTGTTCCATCAGGGCCATAAATTTTAATCAAAGAAATACAAACAGCAGCTCCTAACAATTCAAATACAATTGAAACTGTAGTAGATGTTGGCATACCTAACGAATTAAAAATATCCAACAAAAGAATATCGGTAATCATGACCGCCATAAAAATAAACATGATATCCTGAAACATAAACATGTTTGGATTGAAAATTCCTTTTCGAGCAACCTCCATCATACCACTAGAAGTGATGGCTCCGAAGAACACTCCTAAACTGGCAATGATCATTATATTTCTTACTGAAATTGCTTTTGAACCTATCGCTGAATTTAAAAAATTGACAGCATCATTACTCACTCCTACTACTAAGTCTACTATAGCTAAAACAGCCAAAGCAACTAACATTAAAATATATGGATCTCCCATTGGTTTATTTAAATTAAGATGTACAAATTTATAGTCTTTAAAAACTATCTATGTTACGTTAATGTTATCTTTTAAAAATGAATATCTACTTGTACTCGGTATAATAATTGATTGGTTTTAAACCCGATATCGGTATAACTTACATCGGTTTGCACTTTCAATTTGTGTCCAACTATATATTTAGAAAGCCCTATCGTGTATTGATTATCAGAACCTTTTCCAGTAACACTCTTGTCCCATTCAATATTGGTGTATCTTCCTGATAGCTCTACGGTTTTAGATAATAAATATCCTGTTTGTAAGTTCACACTACTTCCGACTTCTACCTTTGCTCCGGTAAGTGTACCATCTTCATTTTTTGCAAAGGGGTCAGCTGCATCTCTGTTGGCATATTCACCCATAAATGAAAAACCTTTGTACTTGTACATTGTGTCTATAAAAAATGTAGAAATATTGGTAGTATAGAAGCCTCCTGTATCATTTGCCATATAAGACCCTTGATTACTTCTAGTTTTTACCGCATCGTTATTAAAATCATATACAAACCCTAAAGAAAATTTTGGTTTTTCCTCAAACTTTAAATCACTTCCTCTATAATCTCCTTTGCTTGCAAAATTTCCGAATGGTAAAAACTCTACTCTAGCGGTATATTGATGACCTCCCAGATTTCCAGTAGTAACGTTTCGTCCTTCACCTTGAGAAATGGCAACGGCTTCTTTTACAATAAAACTATCCGATAGCTTAAAGTGGTGTCTTAACTGTACCCCCATATCACGATCAATATTAAATTTACTATTTAATAAAGAACGATCTACTTGTTGTAAATCTCCTGAAGAAATAACACGTTCTCTGTTTCAGGAAGTTTTGTTTGTCCTAACCATAAAACCAAGTTCCCGGAGAAATTCCATTTTACAACAGCGTCCAAAATATATTTTGGAGCATTATTGGTAAATGAAGAGGCTTTTCCAATATCTCTATTAGATAATCCCAATTCTAATTTGTAGGTCAATTTTGGTGAATAGGCAAATCCACTAAATTTTAAACGAGATCTTCTTACCAGAGCAGAAGATGTTGGGTTCGATAAACCATTGTCTGCATCCCATTGAGAAGTCGACAGAAATTGCATTCTTGCACTAATATTCATTGAAAAAGTATTGTCTTTTCCAACCAGGTTAAACAATCCTTTTCCAAATTTTGGTGCGTTTGTTTCTTGTGCATTGATCCCCAAAGAAACAATCATACACAAAATCATAGGTAATGATTTGTAATTCATAAGTATTAGTTTTTGTCGCTGCAAATAACCAATAATCATGTTAACTCAATGTTAATGAATCATTATTAAAAAGAAAAAACTGCCTTGATCAAAGGCAGTTCGTCAAATAAAATAGTTGACAAAAACTAAAAATTATGTTGACAATAATTCTTTAAAGAACATTACAAATATGATACTTCATTGTCAACGTATAGTTTCCTGAAAATTAAAAAAATGTTAACTGTCTTTATGGATTTAACCTTTCGGTAAAGGTTCTATAACACAAGCATAATTTTCAACACCCTAAAAATTTACATTGTTGTTAGAATTTTGCAAATATAATTTAACATGAATATGAAAAAAATTTTAATTGTTGTTGCATTGTTTATATCCCTCATTGGAAATGCACAAAGTAAAGGAACCGTAACGGGTGTTTTAACAGATAAGGAATATAACAATGACCCTTTGCCTTTTGCAAATGTACTGATAAAGGGAACCACATTAGGAACTACTACCGATTTTGATGGGATCTACACCTTATCGTTAGAACCATGAAATCATACTATTATTTTTAGCTTTTTAGGATACAAAACTATAGAGAAGTCGATAATCCTTACTGCTAATGAAACGGTGACCATAGACCAACTAATGTCTGCAGAAGAAGGAGTTGCTCTAGAAGAAATCACTATAAAGTCTACTGTCAATAAAGAAAAAGTAGCTGCATTGATTTTGGAACAGAAAAAAGCCGTTTCGATACAAACAACCATTGGAGCTCAAGAATTGTCTCAGAAAGGAGTTTCCAATGCTGCTGCTGCTGTTACAAAAACTGCAGGAGTCTCAAAAGGCGCTAAAAACGTAATCGTAAGAGGACTTGGAGATCGTTACAATTCTACCACACTTAATGGATTGCCTTTGCCTTCTGAAGATCCAGAATACAAAAATATATCACTAGACTTTTTTGATACCAACATCATCAAAAATATTGGAGTCAACAAAGTTTTTTCAAGCGCAAATGCTGGAGATGTTGGAGGAGCCAATATCAATATTGTATCGAAAGAACTCAACAAACTAAAAGAAGCAAGTATTCGTTTGGGGTCTGGCATCAATTCACAAACAGTTTCCAAAGAATTTTTAACCATTGATGGAGCCAATAAATTTGGAACTCAAAAATTGACCCATTCAATTACAGATTTTTCAGTATATAATTTTAAAAACTCTTTCCAACCAAATCGTCAAAACTTACAAATAAATAAGAGTGCTTCGTTTAAATATGGCAAAAAATTTGTGGTGGGAACCAACAACACATTCAGTGTGTTCCTAGTAGGAAATTCTTCTGGAAATTATCAATATCAAGAGGGAAACATCAAACAAAATACCAACGGTGGTTCCGTTTTTAGAGACTAGGAATTTTCAAAATATTCCTACACTGTTTCTCAACTATTGATGGGGAATCTAAAATTTAAATCTGAATTTTATTCACTAGAATTCAATCATTTATTTATTCACAACAACAAACAGTCTATTGGTGATTATTTAGGAACCGATGATCCACAACAAGGAGGAGATCTTTCGTTTCTAAGAAGACAACAAACCAATAATAATGAGCTGTATGTAAATCAGCTTATTGGAAATTATTCAATTTCAGACCGTTTACAATTCGAAGCGAAAGGAGCTTTCAATAGTATCAGAGGAAATGAACCTGACAGAAGATCTAACGAATACTTAATTCGAAATGGAGAAACGAGGCCCAATACAAATTCTGATGGAACCAATGAACGCTACTTTTCTAAACTACAAGAAAATGACTATGCAGCCAAAGGAAAAATAAGCTACAAGTTAAATGCAGATGAAGAAAATATAAGCAGTATCGATTTTGGGTTAGATTATAGATACACAGAACGTTTATTTTCAGCTAGCATCTTTAACCACCGATTTACTGGAAAGGGGCCGCTCATTTCTGTAGACAACCCTGATGCTATTTTCAATCAAAATGGAATAGATACAGGTATATTTTCATTAACCTCTTTGAATGTAAAAGCATCTGACCCTAATAAAATTGTACCGTTTACCTATAGAGGAAAACGTTTGGTAAGTGGCGCATTTACGAATCTTGTCTATGAAGCCAGTAACCGATTCGTTCTTTCTGGTGGAATCAAATTTGAAAAATCGATACAACGAGTTACCTATGCAACCAACATTGGAAATAGCGCTCTTGATGGTCCATCTAACATTAATAGATCATATGTTTTACCGAGCTTCAACATGAAATACAGTATCACTGAAGATCATATTTTACGATTGGCGGCCAGTCAAACTTATACCTATCCACAATTTAAAGAAACGGCTCCATTCAAATATCAGGAGATCAATTTTGCAAGTCAAGGTAATCCAGACTTAAAGCCTTCAGATAATTATAATTTGGATCTGAAATACGAATACTACTTGTCTTCGAATGAATTAATCACGCTAACTGGGTTTTACAAACACATCTTAAACCCAATTTCAAGAAGTGAAATATCAAGTGCAGGGAACACATTGACCTACTTGAATGTAGGTGCAGATGCATCTATTTTAGGAATAGAAGTAGCTGCTAGAAAAAATATTTTAAAAAGCGAAGTCCTTTCCGATAACGAATATTCTTTAAATGCTGGTTTCAATGCATCCTACTTAAATTCTAAAGTAAACTTAGACAGTAGTTCTATCGCTCAGTTTCAACAAGCTAGTTCACAGCTAGAAGGTGCTACTCCCTTTTTAATGAATGCAGATCTATCTTTCAATAAAAAATATGAAAATAATGAATTTACAGGAACTGTTGTTTTTAACTATTCTAGCGACCGCGTCTATTCTATTGGAACAAGAGGATTTGAAAATATTTTCGAAAAAGGAATTCCAACATTAGATATTGTATCGTCTTATACCCTTCACAAAAAATACCGTTTGAACATCAAAGCTACAAACTTACTAAATCCTTCGTTTCAGTTAAGTAGAGCCAGTACGACTGAAAATTCTGTGGTGTTAAGTAATTATAAAAAAGGGGTAAATCTAAGTGTGGGTATTTCTTACGAATTCTAAGGAAAATCCAATTTTAATAACAATTCTTTAAAAAAAAGAAATCATAAAGAAACATTCTCATTGCAAATTTGCAGTACACATATAAACAAATTAAAAAAAACAAAAAATGAAAAAATTAGTACTTTCAGTATTCGCAACAACAGCCATTTTATGCGCAAGCTGTTCATTAGACAACGATGATCAAAACACTGGTGGAAACACCAACAATGAAGTGACTGCTCAAAATTTAGCAGGAAACTTGACCACAGACTTACGACTTAGCTCTGGAATTGCACACAATTTAATTGGTGCCCTTTTAGTAAAAGACGGAGCTACTTTAACTATTGATGCAGGAACAAGAATCAATGCATTGGCAGGAGGAACCGATGTCTATATTATGGTAGAAAAAGGAGGGAAAATCATTGCTGATGGAACTATAGACAGCCCAATCATATTTACTTCAAATGCAACCAATCCACAACCAGGAGATTGGGGAGGAATTATTTTAAACGGGAAAGCGCCTTTAAGTAGACAAAGTGGATCTGAAAGCAACTCGGCCTCAGAAGTGAATACCTCGATTTTATATGGTGGAAACATTGCAGATGATACTTCGGGTATTTTAGATTATGTGAAAATTGAATACTCGGGAGCCAGAATTGATGACGAAGCAGAACACAATGGACTTACACTTAATGGTGTAGGATCTGGTACGGTGATTTCTAATATTGCAATTTTGAATGGTGATGATGATGCTATTGAATTCTTTGGAGGAACTGTAAATGCAACAAACATTTTAGTGATCAATGCAAAAGATGATATGTTCGATTTTACACAAGGCTATACAGGAACTTGCACCAACTTATATGGTGTTCGAGAAAATGGTTTTACAGCAGTAACTTCCGATCCTAGAGGAATTGAAGCAGACGGGAATTTAGATGGAAATACACCAACAGACAGTAATCAATCTGTATTTACCATCGATAAAGTAACCATTATTAACAATGCAGCAAATGTAGATCTATCTGACGGAATAAAAATAAGACGTGGGGCTACTGCTACAATTACCAATGCATTTATTCGTTTAGGAGCGGATGCAACCTTTGCAGATGTAGTAGACTTAAAAGACAGTAAAGGAGATGCAACGGATACTACATCTATTTTAGGAGTTGCCGATACAGCGAATGGACTTGACATTGCTGATGTTAAAAACACAACCTCTGGAAATGCAACTATCACCTTATCTGCTGGAACAACAGGAGGTGCAGATACTAGTGTTTTTGCTTGGACTGGATACAGCTTCTAAATAAAAGTGATCAACTATTCATAAAAAAACAGGCTTTTTAAGCCTGTTTTTTTATGAATGAAAATCTTTTCTATTCGTAAGTCGCAATATTGAATCCTGATGTAATCGTGTTCACATCTACTATTACATTGTTTTCATAGTGTATCTCTTTTAAAGCAGTTGAACTCCAAACCAACCATTTTCCTACTTTGTTTCCTTCATTATAAAATGCAGTTTGAATAGTATTCCCTTTTCTATCAAAACGGGTCCATTCTCCAGTAAGCCTTTGATCCTTGAAAAAACCAGTGGTGCTAACTGATCCATCCTGATAATAATATGTTGCTTTAACCAAATCTCCTTCAACAGTATAACTGGGTTGTTTTTCTTGAGATAATCCTACAAATCCAGTCATGAGCAATGCCAATAACAGTAGTTTTTTCATGGTAGTCTTGTTTTTTAAGTTCCTATTGAATCAAATTTAATAAATTAATTACAATTAACAAACATTTTGGTAACATTAATTTAACATTGCAATGAAAATCCATTTTTTATCGTCTAATGAAATTTTAAAATAAATCCTTTTTCTGTTTAGCAATTTCTTTGTCAAAAATCTAGAGGTTATAGATAAGAATTTATACTATTTGAAAAGTTCAAAGCAGTCCTTACAGAACACGCACCAACAGTATTAAGTGCATTGGCTATTTTAGTTATTAGGATGTATGCTATTAAAATTATTGTTAAAGAAAGTCGCCAATTAATGAAAAAAAATGGCGTAGACCTTACGCGACAATCTTTCTTAGAAAACCTCATCGGATGGACATTAAAAGCCTTGTTATTTATTACTGCAATTTCAAAGTTAGGGGTTACAACTACTTCATTTACAACCATTATTAGAGCTGCTGGTTTGGCGGTTGGTTTAGCACTTCAGGGTTCTTTATCTAATTATACTGTGAGGCCTTGGGTAAAACTAAGGATTATTGGGAAGTGTATTTTGATAGTAGAGAGAATACAAAAATTGCCCTAGATACAGCTGGCATTGAAATTCCATATCCTCATCGAGTCAATATTAATAAGTAGGCTTCTTTTTTTTTCTGGGATAATGATAAAGTCTTTTAAATAAAAAGGCTCAAAATAAGCGACGTCTTCAAAATCTCTTTGAGAAAATTTGTCAAACGAAAGTTGAGCCATCTGGGCTGCTGATGGAAATTTATCTGCAACAAAAACAGCATTCTTATGAGTAAGAATCGCTTGGCATTTTTCGGCACCATCTCCCAAAAAATACACCTTTCCTGCTTCCAAATAGTCAGAAAAAGAAGTTGCATCTATGATATCTGCTTGAATTGCTCTAAGAGGTTGATGGTTTGCAGAAAAAATAGCAGCATAAACTTCCATTCTTCGTGCATCTAACATGGGCACAATAACACCTTCAGCAATCGAAATTGAGGTTGATAGTGAAGCAAGAGTTTCAATAGAAATCAAAGGTTTATCGATGGCAAAACAAATCCCTTTTGCAGCAGAAACTCCAATTCGGAGTCCAGTATAAGAACCTGGCCCTTTACTAACCGCTACTGCATCGATCTGTTGAATCTCAATTTTTGCCTCTTTTAAAGCCTCATTGATAAACGGATGTAACTTCTCTGCATGAGAGTAATTAAGGTCGTTTAACTCTTTTAAAATAAGGACTTCTCCGTTTTTAGCAATACTTACAGAACAATTTTTTGTTGCTGTTTCAATATTTAAAATAATCGCCACTTTTAAAATTTTTTACAAATATAACTCTTACAAAAAACAAAACCCCGCAAAAAGCGAGGTCTTCTATATTGTATGTTCAAGAATCGGTTATTCTAAAATCAATTCCCCAGAATAAAATTGTAATATTTTTGATTTGAATGCATAATCATATTTTGAACGAATCAAAGCACCCTGTGCATTCACCAATCGAGTTCTTACTTGATCAAAATCGAACAAAGACATATCTCCAAAATTGTATCTCTCTTGAGAATTTTTAAAGGCTTCTTCTTGGGCTGCTAGAGAAATTTTTGCTGCTTGATAGCTGTTAAAAGAGGCTTTTACATCTAAAAATGCTTGTTCAATAGTTTGTTTTAATTGTATTTTCTCACTCTCTAATCGGGTGATGAAAATTTCCTTACTAATTTTTGATTTCGCAACATTATTTTTTGTTTGAAAGCGATTAAAAATTGGCACACTTATTTTGAACCCAAATCCGTATCCAAAATTATCATTCAATTGAGTTAGCAAGTTGGTGTTTGAAAATCCGTAAGGCAAATTAAGATTGTATCTATAATTTGTAGAAACCACTGCTGAAGCATTAATCGTAGGTAAAAAATTAGATTTTGCAATTTCAATACTTAAATCGGCACTTTCAATTGCCAATTTTGCACTTTCTATTTCAGGTCTGTTGATCAATGATTTTTCGAAAACAGACTCTGAATTGTTATAAAATAAATTTGATGAAGGTGTCTCTAACTCTAGGGTAGCAACATCAAAATCCTGAATCGGCACTTGAATTGCTTGTGCCAAGTTCAATAGGGCAATGCTTAAAATATTTTCTTGCGCAACTACCGCTTGAAAATTGGAGGCTGCTGCAGACTGGGTATTTAAAACCTCTCCTTTCGCAACATCACCAGCTTCAAATCTGCTTTGTACTGCTTCTATTTGTTTTTTACTAATCTCATATTGAACTTGAGCCACATTCAAATTTTCTTTGGCAAATAAGACATCTAAATATCCTCGAACTACAAAAAGAGAAATGTCGTTCTCCATTTTTTGCAAATCATATTGACTCGCTTCTACACCCAATTGTGCTTGCTTATAGGTATTTGTATTTCTAAAACCATTAAAAATTGTGTAACCAGCATCCAATCCTAAAGGTCCTCCAAAAAAACCTGTTGAAACCCTACTGTTGGTAACAGGGTCAATTCCTGAGCCAAAATTTAATTTTACATCAGTAATTCCGTTTAAATTTGGTAAAAAATTACCTTTGGCAATGGAAACATCTTTTTCGGCAGATAAAACATTGAGTTTGTTTTGCTGAACAGAAATATTTCTTTCTAAAGCTTGATCTACACATTCTTTAAGTGTCCATTTTTTTTGAGAAAAACTGACAATGGAAGTAAATAGAGCAACTGCAATTATGATTTTAGTTTTCAATATGTAATATTTTTGAATTGGTATCTTTATGATTCTTATAAAAAACAAAAAGTCAAGTCCCTAATAAGTTCTAATAAGACGAATAAAAGTAGAAAATGTTACAGTTATAGCTTCTTTTTGAAATGTTAATTTTTGTAGTTCTTTTTATAGCGATATAAAGAGTAAAAAAGAACTCCAATTAAAAGGTATGGAAAAACCATTAAATAGGCAATTCCGTCATTCACTCCTTCAGCCAAAGAAGGATCCCCATTTTCTACCACAGCTTTACACATAGCACATTGTGCGCTGCTTTCCATTGAGCTAAAGATTAAGAAAAGCGTAAAGAGTTTTATTTTATTGCACATAATAAGGAGCGATCATTAGATAAACAATTACACCTGTTACCGCTACATACAACCATAATGGAAATGTAATTTTTGCAATTTTTTTATGGGCTGGAAAATCTGTTAATTTTGCTCTCATATAGGTTGTAAGCACAAAAGGGATGACAACTACAGAGAGTATGATATGCGTAATTAAAATAAAATAATATACATATTTGACAAATCCTTCACCAAGAAAGGGTGTGGAATTTGAAGTCATATGATACGCAACATACATCACCAAAAAAAGTACCGAACAGAAAATTGCAAACGTATTCAGATTCTCGTGTAATTTTCGATTTCCTTTTTTGATTGCTATAACAGCTGCAATTAAAACAATTGCAGTCAAACCATTTACGGAAGCATAAATTGGAGGTAAAAAATTCATCGGTGCTACATCAAAGCCCAATTTTTGTAAGTTTATACCAAACAAAGCAGCAACTGCAATTGGAATTATAATGGATAAAGCAGTAATGATTTTTTTATACTTTTTCTCTAAGGCTAGATTCTTATTCATTTAATAACAGTTTAATATCTTCTTTTAATTCACTTATTTGGTCTGGAAAACGATGTTCTTCCAAGGCGCGATAAAACATAATTGGATTTCCAAATTCGTCTTTTCTAGAACGAAGATAGCCTTCTTTATCAACCAAAGCAAATAAGCCTGAATGTTCAAAGCCTCCATGCTCTCCACTGCTTTTCCCTGCATATAGAGAAAAACCATTGTTTGATAATGCGTATACAGCTTCTTCAGAGGCACCTGTCAGAAGATGCCAGTTTCGGTGTGTAATTCCTTGATCCTTTGAGTAAGCTTTTAGTACTTCAGGGGTATCTATGTCTGGAGTAATGGAAATTGAAGCAATTCCGAAATTAGAATTTCCGAAAAAGGCATCTTGAATGCTAAGCATTTTACGGTTCATAATCGGACAAATACTTGGACACGTTGAAAAGAAAAATTCAACCACATATACTTTTCCTGCATAAGTTTTGTTGGTTATTTTTTGACCTTCTTGATTGACAAATTCAAAATTAGGAACTTTGCGATATTCATCTTCGGAGGTAATTGATGCGATGTAGGAAAGAGGTTCCTTATTCCCAAATCGTTCAGCTATTTTGGGCACCGTATAGATTCCAAAAAGCAAGATGATAAAAGTGATACCAATATAAGAGTTTTTTTTGTTCATTTTTGATAACTTTAGGCTAGATCTCTCTATCCGCATCATTCTTTTTTAATGCCAATCTGTATTCTGCCAGTACGACTTTCACATCGTCTTTCATCTTCTTATTCAATTCAGAAACAGAATTCATATTATACCCGTACAATTTTCCTTCAAAACTATCTTCATCGGTCAATCTTCCTCTAAGATTAATTTCTTTATCAATTAAAAAAGCATTTTGACTATGAAGGTTATTCAATGGAGTTCCAGTTTGAAAGCTTTCGTGAAAAAGAGTTATCTCTTCTTCATTTGCAGCGACAAACTTCCATTTGACCATGTTAGTGAAATTACCAATTTCCTTCTTTAAGAGAGCAACTTCTGCTGCTTGAGCTATTGGATAAACCGCTACCAATTGAAAATTTTTAAACCCATAAAATGGTTTGTATATTTTTTGATTTAAGTTAAAAACTCCTCCTTGAATTCCTTTTATATCATTTCCTAAGAAACAAACAATCGAAATTTTTTGATCCAATGAAACTTGTTTTGTAGTGTCAATCAGAGAGACGTCCATCACACTTTTGGTAACTACAGGTAGTTTTCCGAAATTATTAATCCCTGTAGAAAGGACCAAATAAAACATTAGTGGAAATATAAAAAGTAAAAAAAGGACAACTCTTTTTTTGGATATTTTCATTTGATAATTGTTTTAAGCAAAAAAAAGGTGGTTATAAAACCACCTTCTATATGTATTACCACTTAACGAGTGGCCCTAAGGTGTCATAGACATAACCGCCCTCTATCAATAATAAGGTTACAAGATAACAGATTAGAAAAATGGGCGTCCAAACAATCGCACGTCTGAACCATTTTTTTTCTCCTTCCAAGTGCATAAAAGACCAAGCAATAAAATATGCTTTGACTAATGTTAAGATAATGAAAATCCAATTTAACCAACTTGTTCCTAAAAGGTTTGATAGATATAAAAAATCGGGCTTTATAATTCCTAACCATACTTCTACACCCGTAATTAGGGTTAAGATGATTAATACTATCCAAATTTTCTTTGTATTCGATTCGTGTGCGTGTGCCATTTGTATGCTATTTATTTTATTAAACTAAGTAGAAGAATGTGAATACGAAAACCCAAACTAAATCTACAAAGTGCCAGTACAATCCTACTTTTTCTACCATTTCGTAGTGACCTCGTTTCTCATACGTCCCAACAATGACATTAAAGAAAATAATAATGTTAATTAGAATTCCAGAGAATACGTGAAAACCATGAAAACCTGTTATGAAAAAGAAGAAATCTGCAAAAATGGTATTTCCATATTCATTTACCTCTAAATTTGCTCCTTCTACGACTAATCTTGTTTTAGCTAACTGTGCAGAACCCTCTTCTCTTGACAAAATAGTTTTCTTTTTTGTTTCTAAGTTGATCAATTCTGTCCTTACTTGAACTTCAGGGTGCGTGTTATAAGCTTCAATAATTTGATCTACCGAGTAGGTCGCTATCGTTGGTTCTTTTTCAAACCACAATCCATTTTCTTTTGTGTGTTGTTCTCTACCATCTGTTCTTTTTGTAGTGACAAAATCAGACAACGCGATTTGTTCCCCTTCAGCATTTACAAATTGTAGAATTTTTCCTTCAGTCGTTTTCACTGCACCATAAGAACCTTTGATAAATGTTTTCCATTCCCAAGCTTGAGAGCCTACAAAGATGATTCCAAAAATAATGGTTGCAAACATGTACCAAGCAACTTTATTTTTTTGCATTTTATGACCTGCATCTACTGCCAAAACCATGGTAACAGAAGAGACAATTAAGATAAATGTCATAATTGCAACATAAATCATTGGGTAATTACCGTGTACAAAAGGAACGTGAGTAAAAACTTCATCAGCAATAGGCCAAGAGTCAATAAATTTAAAACGTGTTAAACCGTACGCTGCTAAAAACCCAGAAAAGGTTAAAGCATCGGAAACGATAAAAAACCACATCATCATTTTACCGTAACTTGCGCCAAATGGTTTTATACCACCTCCATCCCAGGTTTCTTTTTTGTTAGAAGTTACCGCTGAATTTGATTTCATATTATTATTCTGTTAAATAGTTTTTTAATAGTTCGCCAAAATTAATCATTTTTCATCACTTAATAAAAGAGAAAAAGAAAAATAGATAAATCCATAATATATCTACAAAATGCCAGAAGATAGCACCTAGTTCAAAGCCTAGGAAATCATTTGGTTTGTATTTATATTTAAAATGATTATAAATAACAACAAGTAGTACAACTACCCCTGCCAATAGGTGTAAAACATGCAAAAATGTAATCCCGATGATAAACGATGTTGATACGGTGCTCTCGGGCCCTGTAAAGAACAAGCCAATGCTTTTTAGTTGATTGAAGCCTACATATTGTTGCCAAACAAAACCAAGTCCCAATACAAGTGTAAGTACTACAAAAAATAAAGAAAGTTGTCTTTTGTCGCTCTTAATAAATCGCTGCGATAACAACAAGGAAATGCTACTCAAAACGATCAAAACTGTACTGATATAGAATGCTTCTGGTAAATCGAAAGAAACCCAGTCATCTCTCCGCATACTAATGACGTAGGCACTCGTCAGTCCTGCAAAGAACATCACCATACTAATCATGGAAACCCATAACATTGGTTTTGCTGATTTGCGTTTTGCTACTAATAATTCTTCTTGTAATTTTTCTTCTGTTATCATTTCTTAATGTAAAAATTTATCAACCACATAAATCACTTGAACCAATGTTATGTACAAAACACTCGATAACATTAGCTTTCTAGCCTCGGTGTTCTGTAATGTTTTATGGAGCTGCACTGCATAATACAGCATTAAACAACCCAATAATGCAACGATTATAGCAGTTGCAGGGTAGATATAAAAATCTCCTGTAGCTCTTAAAACAGGTGCAACGGAGATCAAAATCATAATCACGGTGTAAAAAATTATTTGCTTTACTGCCCCCGTATCCTTCGTATTCATCGGAAGCATATTGAAACCGGCTTTCTTATACTCTTCATATTGCAACCATCCAATAGACCAAAAGTGAGGAAATTGCCAGAAAAATTGAATCATAAATAAGATTCCTGCTTCGATTCCAAATTGATTGGTGGCCGCAACCCAGCCCAACATAAATGGAATGGCTCCGGGAATTGCACCAACAAAAACAGTTAGAGGAGTTACAGGTTTTAAGGGTGTATAGGCACTTGTATATAAGAAAATAGAAATAGCGCCAAACAAAGCACTCTTCGCATTGATATAATAAAGGATGCTTAAGCCTACAACTGCAAAAAGAATGGCGATGAAAAATGCTGTTTGAACAGACATCCTACCCGTTGGCAAGGGTCGATTTTTTGTACGCTGCATCAATGCATCTGTATCTTTTTCAATAATTTGATTGAAAGCATTTGAAGCACCTACCATTAAAAATCCACCAACAGCAAGCAACAATAGAATGGTGTAATCGACTGTTTCTACGGCTAATAAATACCCTGCCACTGAAGAAAAAACTACACTTAAAGACAAACCAACTTTAATAAGCTGCTTTAGATCTGTAACTGTTGTTTTTAAAGATGTATTATTCTCCGAAATGGTAGTAGAATTCATGATCTATTTACTTGACTGCAAAGATATTTCATAAATATGACTTTACAATGAGTTTTTATGCTTAAAAAGAAAAACCCACACAGAAAAGAATCTCTTCTGAATGGGAAAATTGCTATGAAAAAGAAAAAGTGTGATTTAAACCACACATCAAAGACAATAAGAGATCTATACTAAAGTGTTAACGTTTTTTTTAACGAGTAAATGAGATTGATTAGGTCATTTTTGAAACATGATTGTTCTTCAATAGATATTTCTGTTTAGATTCCTTACAAATTGCAACTCCAGTATTGTCAAAATCTAAACGATGTCCATATTCACTTACCCAACCTATTTGTCTGGACGGATTCCCAACCACAAGTGCATAGGGTTTTACTGTTGTTGTGACCACGGTACCTGCACCTACGAAAGCATATTCACCAATGATATTCCCACAAACAATGGTAGCATTGGCACCAATACTTGCCCCCTTTTTTACCCGTGTTTCTAGATATTCACTTTTTCTATTGAGAGCACTCCTTGGATTGATCACATTTGTAAAAACCATCGAAGGTCCTAAAAAAACATCGTCTTCGCATTGAACCCCTGTATAAATGGAAACATTATTCTGCACTTTGACATTGTTCCCCAAAACTACCTGTGGAGATACCATAACGTTCTGACCAATAGTACAGCTTTCACCAATAGTACAATTTGGCATGATATGACTGAAGTGCCAAATTTTTGTATCCTTACCAATATTGCAATTTGGATCGATTACAGCCGTTTCATGTGCGAAATATTGTTTCAATATAAATTGTTTTTCGTTGTTGTGTTTTCCTGTGTGCAAATTTGTTTAGCCGATGAGGTTCCTATCCGATCGACTCCCAAAGCAATCATTTTTTCTGCCATCTGATAATCTCGAACACCTCCAGCTGCCTTGACTTGCAATGGTTTTGCATTGCCAACAATCAAGGGTATATTTTCTAAAGTAGCCCCATTGGGTTCATTGTTCTCTGTGCAATAAAATCCTGTTGATGATTTTACAAAAACACGCTGTGCAGCGTCTTGCTTAAAATGAGCCAAAACCAGTTCTTTTATCCGTTGTGAAATTACGACTATTTCTTCATTTGTTAAAGCAGCGGTTTCAATAATCCATTTCGCAACTTTCATGTTGCCTAAAGACAGTTTTGTACATTGGATAATTTCTTCATCAATCAATGCTAAATTTCCATTTTTAAATGCTGTATAATTCAATACAAAGTCGAGCTCGTCTGCTCCTAAATCAATGGCTTTTTGAGCTTCCTTCAATTTTTCTGAAACTGTTGCCCTTCCATCATGAAACCCGATAACCGTCCCTATTAATGTCTTTGAGTTTGACTGATTCAAAAGATCTCTTACCACAGGAATATATTCTGCGCGTATCATAACTAATTTGTACTGATACTGAATTGCCTCTTGAGTGAGTTCCACTACATTTTCCAAATTTTTTTCTTCAGAGATTCCTCCCTGAATTGCAGTCTTCAAATAGGTCGCGTCTAAAAATTGATGAATTTCCATTGGCCAAAAGTACACAATATTGAATTCTTTTTATTCGACCTGAAAGGAAATTGGAAGCGTATAGCGAACTTTAACGGGTTTCATTCGTTGTTTTCCAGGGGTGAACTGAGGTAGTTTTTGGATGATTCTTAGAACTTCTTTTTCTAATTTAGGATGGGGAGCTCTGATTTTAATATCGATCACCTTTCCATATTTATCAATTACAAATTGCGAATGCATTTTATGCTTTCCTGAGTGTAATCCTAATTCTTGTGCTAAATTTGAGTCAAAATTTTCAACAACAAATCGAGTCATCTTTTTGCCAAAACATTTCTTATTTTCTTCTTTTGATAAGCCCTCACAGCCCATGTACACAGGAGCATTTTCAATGAGTATAAATGGGACAGTTTCTGGTTCTGGACCTTTAGACTCATCTATATAGGTTACAGTATTAATATCCAAAATAACAGGATCTTCATTTATAGTTTCAGGAAAAAACGTTTCTATGACTGTGTCATCTCCAACCTTGAAATCATCTAAATCAAATACTTGAGGGGGTCTTTCTTTTCTTGTAGGAATTACTTTGGGTTCTTTTTGGAAGTGGCTATTTTGGGGCTCACTAGGAAAACAACGAATTGTCAGTTCCTTGGAAAGAGAATTTTGAACGTACAGCTGTTGTTCGGTTTGGTGCTCTAAAAACGCATAAACAATAGATAACGATAGGACTAAGCCCAACTGCATAAATACCGAAGAGAACTTTTCTAATTGTTTGGCAGGTACTTTTTTTGTGTTTTTCATCATTCGACTGTTTTAAGGTTACCCTGAAATAAAACCAAAGAACATGCCATAAAAAAAAGCGCAACCAAACGGTTGCGCTTTTAAAAACTATTTTTTTAAGTTACTCTACGATTAAAGTAAATGGGATGCTATATTTCACCCCTACTGCTTTTCCTCGCTGTCTTCCATAGTGTCATTTTCGGCAACATTTTCATCACCTTTACAACTTCACTTTTAATCTTTGGGTGTGGAGCTCTTGCTTGAATGTTTACAACGTTTCCATTTTTATCAATTTTAAAACCGATGAATACTTTTTTACGTCCTGGATTTAAACCCAATTCGTTTGGTAAGTCTGCATCAAATTTTCTAGAAAAATGTTTTTGAACCATTTTACTAAAGCAGGATTTCAATTCTGATTTATTTCCTTTACATCCAGGAAAAACAGGAACATCTTCAATAATCATAAAACTTACGTCCTCTACAACCTCTTCTGCCTCTTCTACCTCTACGATTTCTTCAACAACAATCTCTTCAGATTCATCTGTTTCTGTACTTTCAATTACAGTTTCTTCTACTTCTTTCTCGTCTTCTACAATTTCAATTTTTTCTGGAGCTGGTGGTGGCGGAGTTTTTGGCTTCACCTCTTCAATGCGCTCTGTAATAACGGTTTCTTCTTCCATATCAGCATTCATATTCACCACACCTAAATCTCCGATATTTCTATCATAGGTTTTCTTTTCTATGGCAGCATATGTTATGAATAGAGCTAATACTAGGCCTATTTGCATAAAAATTTTACTGTAGTTTTCTAAATTAGATTTTGGATTTTTTTTAATTTCCATCGTAAAAGGTTTTTAATAGTTGGCTAATTTAATTAAATTATTGATTTATCTGCAAGACTTCCACTTATTTTACTGTTTTTTTTCAAAAAAAAGATTGAAAAATAACAATGCAAGTAGAGCTCCTGTTGTATTTGCTAGAATATCAATGAAATCGCCAGTTCTATATGTTGTTAATACTGTTTGTAATACTTCAATAAATATGCCATAAATAATACAGGCTAGAAGAATGTAGTATTTGTAGTGTCTTTTTGTAAAAGTCAGCAACCAGCTCATCGTTAAAACAAAATAAGCAATCCCATGAAACAGTTTATCAATATTTGAAAGATGAACTACTGGTAACTCATTCGTTTTGATGAGACTTAAAAAGGCGATCCCTAGTGTACTGGCAATCGCAAGCCAAATACTCTTATCCTGCAATAAGGTCTTTATAGGCATCTGCATCTAATAAGGCGTCTATTTGAGAATCGTCTGTAAAAGCAATCTTAATCATCCACCCCTTTTCATACGGATCTGTATTGACCAATTCTGGATCATCCTCTAGAGCTTCATTAAACTCACAAACTTCACCAGTTAAAGGCATAAACAAATCGGATACTGTTTTTACAGCTTCTACAGAACCAAAAACATCTCCTTCTTCTACTGTATCGTCTAATGTGTCAACGTCTACATAGACTATATCGCCTAATTCTCCTTGTGCAAAATCGGTAATACCTACAGTGGCAATATTGCCTTCAATTTTAATCCACTCGTGATCTTTTGTGTATTTTAAATTTGATGGGATATTCATGCTAAAATGTGTTTATAGTTGCTATTAATTTCCTCCTAAATTGTAAATAATATTGAACCCACCATTAATTGCCTGTCTTGGAAATGTGGTAGAAATCGCATATTTTGACGTTTGATGATTGTAATAAAACGACGCGGTTAAATTACTATTTAATCTATAATCTGCAGTAAATTTTAATGAAAATAATCGCTGTCCACCACTAATTTGATTATTGTCGATATCTACCGATCGAATTTGCGTTAAATTATCTCTAAAAGAAATATCTCCTCTTAGGATGACATCTCCTTTTAAAGTTTCTTTTTTTCCTGTAAAACGGGTGCTAAATTTCACGTCTTTAAAGACATACCCCATCCCTACTATATATTCTGTCCCTTTGATATCTGTTAAAGTACTATTGTTGAAGTTCATCGTTAAGGTGCGGTCTCTTTTAACTTCTCCTCGAAAAGAAAATGAGTTCTTCATTTTCATGTCTACTTTTAATAATGGCGAAAATTCATCGACCAATGTCACTGCAGAAACTAACAATTCCGGTTCGTAATTTTTTGCTGTATTGATATTTGGATTTAATGCATCTCCACTATACTGAAGATTGTTGGTAAAACTTGAAACGGTATAGGAAGATCGATATCCGTGTGAAACCACAAATGTGCTAAAGTTTTTCTTAAACCATTTTTTCTTCATAAAACCGTTATACCTTAAGGTCCAGTTAGGAATTGGAACATCTCTAAAGAGTCCCGTACTTACTTTTTCTGGATTGCTTCCTGAATAGGCCGCCATAAAAGCAGGTAATAGAACTTGTTGGCTGTTCTCACCAAAACCGTCTATAGGTAAACCACTCTCTTCAGATAATCTCTTCGCAACGATTCCTCGATGGTCTTTCATTTTTTGAAACAAGGCATCCCCATTTGAAAAAGAAGTTCCGATCATTGCATAACTAGTGCTAAAGTTCCCTGTTTCAAAAGCGGCAGCTCTTGCATCTAGAACTCCAAAGGTATTCGCAGGATTGTTGGTGTCTACAATTACATCTAATTGTTGCTGTAAATCTCGAGTCTGAATTTTATTTCCAATAACATCAATATTTAAATCTTGAAACGGTTTTAACGTATAGGAATAATCTAATTTGTTATAATGTGTTTTCCGATAGGTCTTATTAAAATACGCCTTGGTCTGGATCTGTTGAATCGGGATTTCTTGGATCGATCAACCAACCATTGATCAAGGCTTTATTTCGAATGTCTACTTGACTCCCAAAAGCAAATGATGTCGGTGCTCCGCCTAAAAAACCAACGGTTTCATTATAGCCTATAGTAACAATTGTCCATTGTTTTCTGAATAACTAATTTTACCTTGTTTTACAGAAGTAACCAGATTGTATGCCCCTTTCAAAATTTGTGTTCCCAAAGGTAATTTTTTGCTTTTTGCAACGCCTCTTGGTGCTCCCTGAATGTTTGCCCCACTTCTAGCACTTCGATTTCGCTGTGATTTTTTAAGAAACAATTTTTCAATTCCAAGTTTTTTGTAAAACTTATCAAAATTAAACGTTGTGTTTAAATTGTGGGTGTTGGCATTCTGAATGACATTTCCAATTTTTTCGTTGATCGTGTTGTCTTGAGAGGTTACTTGCCAATCAAAATCTGCAGTGTAGGCATAGTCTGCTTTTACAAAATCTAAAAACGGAATTTTATTTATTGGCAACTTATAGGTCCCATTTAATTTTTGATGGTATTTGTTGGGTCTTCCCGTATTGAAAAAATCATCAAAAACTTCCAAATCTTCTCCTGAACCAAAGGCATCATAGATATGACTGTTGGTGGCATTGAAGTTAAGTTGGATTGATTTTGTCAAATCGAAACCAATGGCATAGTCCCAGTCAAACAAAAATCTGCGTTGTTTTAATTCGGGCTGTGCAGACAGTCCTTCAACCAAGTTCCGAGATTGTTGCGCACTGTATTGTCTATTAATTCTAGAATTTATGGCTAAAGAGTTGGGCACTAAATTAAAATTAAAGTCTTTTAATAACTGCCAATAGTCCCCTTGTAAAGAATCTAAATTTTTAAAAGGAGTAATTCCTTTGGATTGAAAATTAAAATTATAAGCCGCGGAAGCTGTCACACTTTCATTGAGGTATTTTTCAATATTATAATCTCTGTGAAACTCTTTGTTGTGTGCATAGGATACAGAAATATTTTCCACATCATAAGGTTGTGGTTTTTTTTCAGAACTAGGGTTTCGATTCTTTTTTACATTGTTAAAACTAATGCTAGTTCTTTTGGTATAATCTCTAGAAAACTCGCTATTTGGGTTTTGTACGATCGCATCTGCCAAAGCAACATCTTGATATTGCGGATCAAATTTTGGATCGATAAACTGCTCACCAATACTATAGCTCATTGGCAATTGAATGCCCCAATTTTTGGGTGTTAACACACTACCCAATTGAACTGTAGTAGCAAAATTATACTCTTTAGTTTCGTCTAAGCTTCGTTGATTTACACGATCCCCAACATTTCCAAAACCTACCGTTTGCATGCTTCCTGAAAGAGAAACATTGGCAACATCTGCAAAGTTGGCATCTGCATTCACAACTGCAGCCCAGCCTCCTTTGTTGTCAAATCCTGCTGAACGCAATTCGTTGAACCAAATTTCTGCACTTTTGGGCAAAGTGGTGTTATTTTTCAACCCAAGAACGATGGTTCTTAATTGCGCTAGGGTTGGATTTCCTTTTACACTTACTTTGACATCTTCAACGATAGAGGTATACAATTCATTGATAGCCGCATTTGACACATCTCTTTCCAACTTGATCTTCCCTAAACTCTCAAGCGCAACATCTAAATTGTTTTCTTCAGGCCATATATCCAAAGCAGAAATAGCTTTATTATCAGTTACTTTCAACGGAATTTCGATCTGATAAAAGTTGTCTTTCAAATCGGTTCCCAATCGGATTACAGCCGCCATATCTCCGTCAGAAATCGTATTGCCAATCTCTAATTCCTCTAAATGCATAAACATTTTAAGCTGTTTGAATCTCCTTAAATCGACACTGATATTTTTATAAATGGCTCTTGTTTTGTTGGGTTGTAAATTCGAAACCTTTAAGGTTACCGATTGTTCGTTTTGTTGCTGAACAGTGGTACTTCCTTGCAAACGTTCTCTCACAATTCCTGGAGGCAATACATAGCTACCTTCATTCTGTTCAATACTCACAACTCCAACTTCAAAATCGTTTAATTCAGTCTGGGTTAAATCGCGGTCTGGATTGATGTTTGGGTCTAGGGTTCTGACATAACGCCTCCAGTCGCCTCGAACTAAATCCAACTCCCCAAAACGTAAAACAACAGGCATTTTAAATCCAGAAACAAACATTCTCATAAATCGAATACTGTTAAAATCTGAGATTCCATTAATTGGAACTCCACTCCGAACAGGAACTCTAAATTGATACCATTTTGAGGTTTGCTTTTCACCGTTTTCTAAGGTAACAGTAGTCGATTTTTCATCAACAATAAAATTAGTTCCTTTGACCAAATCGGCTTTGTTCATAGAAATTTTATACTGAAAATAACTTTCAATGGTATTCATGGTTTGATCCCTGTTGATGTCTTCGACATCTGGATACGATGTAGATGCTGTTGGATAAGCTTCTGGTGATTGATTGATTGTAGGAGAATTCCCTTGTGTATTGTTAAAGTTTTTATACCTTTTGATGACTGAAGCACCTTCTGAATCCAGTGACCCTCCTCTAAAAAACTGGAAATTATCGGATGCGGGATCTCCCTTAAACATTGCAGAAATTTGAGAATCTGTAATATTAAATTCTGATATTGCTTTTGAAATTTCCTCTTGATCACTCAGTCCATCAAAACCAAGATCCTGATTGGCTCGTGCAGCGTCTTCTTCACTAAATGCATAAATAATAGAAGGATTGGCAGGAACTTTCCCCCAAAGAGTAGGTGTTGTATTTTCTGTCCCACCAATTTCTGGCAAGCCATTTTCATACATTTTTCGATTGTCCTTATTGATGTCTTCTGAGATATTTCCAAGGTTGAAATATAAATCTCCAACTTGATTGGAGGCGTCACTCCAATCCAAACCTTCGGGCAAACCTTCTTCGGTGCTAATCGAATAATTTTCATAGGGGTCCATCATCCAAAACTGAATGTATTCTACGTTGGCTTGATCAAAATTATTGGTGGTTAAAGGACGGGTAATTCCTGCCCAACGAGTTGCTGGATCTTTAAAAGTTCCATCGGGATTGACATTGATTCCAGTATCAAAATTGTAAGAACCTCTTTCATGTGGAAAGTAAGCCAAATCCAGCGTTCGAATCAAACTATTCTGTGTAATATCCAATTGTTGATTTGGAAATAATTCTCTATAGTTAATCTGTCTGGTCTCTGCTCTAGACAAATCATCTGCACTGACTCCTGGTGGGGTAGCACCCAAACCATAGAAAACTTGATCAATGGTGTACTAAGGCTAATTTTGCTCTTTTATAATTGTACTCAATGGTATTGTTACCTCCATTAAAAACGTCGTTGACAGTATTTTTTGGAGTACTCGCCAAATACCATTGCAAAGGAGATAATAATGAAATTGGTACTTGTGAGGCTTCAAAATCATCAATATAAGAAGTGGCTGCACCCGCCACATCAATTCCACTTGGTGTCCTGGTAATAAATAAGCCATATCTGCTCTTACAGACAAATTAGACGGTACATCGGTATCGACAAAAGGAAGCTTGTTTGCTAGTTTTGTGAAAAAAGGCACTTCTGTAGCATAATCTACATTCAACCCTAACATGGTATTGTTAATGGGTTCTGATCCAAAATTCACTTTGGGTGTCAGTGGTCTTTCTTCAACATTTAAAATAGTTCCTCCCAGAACAAAGTCATCTGAAAAACGATGCTCTACATCGATCCCCATGAACGTTTTTCTTTGCTGATTGAAAACTGCATTGTTTTCTGTAGAAACACTAATAGGCACTCCAGAAGCTTGTAATCCAGGGTCAATAATTTGTACTTTCCCTGCTAAATAATCAACCACATAATCAACACCTTCCACCAACTGTCTTCCTCCAGCAGTTACTTTTACAGATCCTCGAGGAACATTAAAAGCACCTATGGGGATTCCGCCAGAATCCTCGGATTTAAAATACCCTTTTAAGAAAAACTTATCTTTATTTTGATAATTGTTTTTGATATTGATCCTCGTATCTAAATAGAGTTCCTTAAAAACGAAAGTCTCTTTATCGCTCTGATCTGTTAATTGATCGTCTAGATTTCCTCCAAAAGGTTCTGGTTCTGGGAAAAAGATCAATCCATTTTGAGAATTCACAGTAACACCTTCTACATAATCAAAGTACCCATCGGCATCTCGAAACTGACTTTGATCCAATTGATCCAATCGCAATACTTGCAACAAGGGTTTGTTAGAGATCTCTAGTGTTTTTGCATTCTGAAGGGTATTTGAAGGAATTCCTGTGGCATCATCTCGATACTGAATTTCGAAACGAAAGCCTTCTTGTGAGAGTGGATAGGCACCTAAAGCATAAACGTTTTTCATCATTAACCTCCAAGTAGGAAATGGTTCAAAACCACCTTGCCCGTTCTCTCTTTTTGTGGTCAGCACCTCACTTCTCAATAGCTTTACTGCTAGGTTATTGGGAGCTTGAATTCCATCATTTGAAAATTCACCTACTTTAAAAGAATTTTGCTCGATTGGAGATCCATCTGCTTTTTGCACATTTCCTGCAACGGTATATTCGTAAGCAACTGCCAAAACTTCCCCGTCGTTGAGCCTTCTATTCAGTGATATAAATCCTAATTGTGGATTCAAGGTATACTCGTTTTCTTGTAATTTTCTTGCATTTTGAAGCATGGAATAATCTCTTCCTTCCTCCATATTATAGGGCCCAACAGGCAAAACTGTATTGATGGTTCCCACATCTCTAATAGCACTTCCTTCTGTCAATAAGTCAGAAATATTGTTAGTATTGTTGGAAGGAATGCTTTGCAAAGACGCAAATGGGCGGTCTGCATTGGGAGTAATATTTAACGGATTCCTATTTGTCAAATTCGATGCACCTTCCTCACCAAGATCGGCAAAGGCAACGATACTTCTAAAATCTTCGGTACTGGCATTACGGTTGGTAATCCAAACTTCAATTCTGGTAATATTAATCTGACTGCTGATCAAAGGATATTGTGACAGCGATTTCGCGTAATTATCTACAAAATATTGAGCTAAGAAAAAGTGCCTGTCTGTATCGTAATCTGTTGCTCTTAATTCGAAAGGTTGAATAGAGGCTCCTCCTTCAGAAGTAACTGTTTTACTTTCTGAATTTTGTTGTGAAAAAACAGCGGTAATGTTGGTATTTCCAAATTTTAAATCAGTCTTGATACCAAACAAACTTTGCGCTCCATTGATTAAAGAGTTTTTGATGGGCATCGAAATATTTCCTGCTTCAATTCCTTGAATGATTCCGTCTTCAGAAAAATTCGTTAAATCGTCTTTATATCCATCTGCTTTATTTGTCAAACGATCTCTGTATCCGTCTAACTTGTCGCTTAAACCTCCTATTTTGTTGTTGACCCCTTTTAAGATCCCTGGAGTTTCTACAGGCATGAATTCAATTTTCACCAAATTTTGAAAATCGAAAGAAGCCTGGGTGTCATAGTTGGCCGTAAATTGAAGTCGTGTTCCTACTTTTGCCTGAATACTTGCGTTAATTTGTTGGTCAAAATCGAAGGTGAAATTGCTTCTATTTTCTTCAGAAATTTGTGGATTTTCAGTATTTTGATACGTAAAACCTAATTTTAAATTTAAATTTCCTGTAGGAATTACCTCAACGGCATTGCTTCCAAAAACAGTTTCAAAAAATTTTGAATTAACATAATAAGTAGGTAATAAATTTTTCTGTGCCGCTTCTGCTCCTTTCTTTTTACCACTAGATGCGCTTACTTTTTCTTTAAAATAAAGCAACATATCTCTCTTTAATCGATATTTTGCATATTCCTCTGCGGTTAAGTATATGGGAGTTCTAGTTGCATACGCTCCAATTTTTTCAACAATTACGTATTTGTTGAGTACCTTATCAAAAATAATTTCTTTTTGTGCTAAATAATCTAAAAACAAACCCCCTGTTTGGTCATTTTTGAAGTTGTACCTTAGTTCTATTGAATCTTTTTTAACCGCTGTAGAATCATTCTCTGAACTTGTTTGTGAAAAGGAAGAAATGCTTGCTAAGAAAGCAAACAGTACAAACAAAAATATATTCTTCATATTTGTATTCAAGGATCTATAAATTCTTTAATGCTAATTTTATCAATTGCTCAACAGAGGCTTCTTGGTGGGTTTTTAAAATTGATGAAATTACTTTTTCAGATTGTTTTCGTGCAAAACCTAAAACCTCTAAAGCAGATAACGCTTCTTCTTTATTCGTATTGTTAGTGAAGACAGAAACTTCATCCAAATCAAACGTTTTTAATATTTTATCTTTCAGATCAACAATCATTCTTTGTGCAGTTTTTGCTCCAATCCCTTTTACGGATTGGATAACAGGCACATTTTCGGATGCTATGGCTTGTTGAATCTCTTCAGATGTCATTGAAGACAACATGGTTCTTGCTATACTAGGTCCAACTCCTGAAACAGAAATTAATAATTTAAAAACTTCTCGCTCGGTTTTATTTATAAATCCAAACAGCGTATGCGCATCTTCACGAATCGAAAGATGAGTATATAAAAGAACGGCTTCATCTGTTGGAAGGCTTGAAAAAGTATTTAATGTAATGTGCAATAAATATCCAACTCCATTACAATCTACGACTACATAGGTTGGGTTTTTTTCAACAAGTCTTCCTCTTAATTGTGTAATCATAGGTTCTATTTGAGCCGCTAATATAAAAATTTTATTTTGTCTGTTTTTTTCTTTTTCCTGAGCATCAACAACTGCCAGTGCTGCCATATTTACCATTTCATCAACACTCGCTCCTAATTGCATGATATGTACAGGCTTGCTGAAACCTAAAATAACAGGCCCAATAGATTCTGCGTCATCGACTTGTTTTAAGAGTTTATAGGTAATGTTTGCAGATTCTAAATTTGGAAAAATGAGCACATTTACTTTTTTTCCATTCAACTTAGAAAAAGGGAATTCTTTTGCCAACATCTCTGGATTCAGAGCAAAATCGGCTTGAATTTCTCCATCAATTACCACGTTTGGATGATTGCGGTGTATGTAAGAAACTGCTTCACGAATCTTCTTTGAAGTTTCTGTATTAGAAGATCCAAAATTAGAAAAGGAAAGCATTGCAATATTGGGCTTCATTCCAAAACGGGTAACAAAATTGGCGGTCATTTGAGAAATTTTTGCCAAATCTTTAGCAGAAGGATTCACATTGATTGTTGTGTCTGCCAAAAACAAGGGTCCTTGTTTTGTGAGCATTAAGTTACAAGCGGCAATTCTGGTAACACCTTTTTCTTTTTCAATCAGTTCCAACATCGGTTTAACAACTGCTGGATATGGTCTTGAATACCCTGTAATTAATGCGTCTGCTTCTCCTTCATTGACCATCATGGCTGCAAAATAATTACGTTCACGCATCAATTTTACAGCTTCAGAATAAGTTCTTCCTTTGCGTTGTCTGCTTTTCCAATAAACCTCACCAAAACGATCTCTACGTTCTTTTTGTTCGTCTGTTTTTGGGTCAATAATCGGAACATCTGCTGTAAACCCAATTTCTTCTTTGAGTTCTAAAATAACTTCTTTTCTTCCTAATAAAATCGGATGCCCAATTTTTTCATCAAACACTCTTTGAGCAGCTTTTAACACATCTAAATGATCTGCTTCAGCAAATACTATTCGTTTTGGTTTGCTTTTTGCTCTGTTGTGTAACAATCTGATTTCTTTCCGTCCAGTTCCAGATCTTTCCATCAATTCTTCTCGGTAGCGATCCCAATCTTCAATAGGCTCTAGAGCTACTCCCGAATCCATCGCTGCTTTTGCAACAGCTGGAGGAATTTCATAAATCAATCTTGGGTCAAAAGGCTTTGGGATAATGTATTCTTTTCCATAGGTAAGGCTTACCTCATCATAGACAATATTTACTTGTTCTGGAACCGATTTTTTAGCCAAGTCAGCTAAGGCATGTACGGCTGCCATTTTCATTTCTTCGTTAATTTTTGTTGCTCTCACATCCAAAGCCCCTCTAAAAATAAATGGGAAACCCAATACGTTATTCACTTGGTTTGGATGATCTGAACGTCCTGTAGCCATTAAAATATCATCTCTGGTTGCAACGGCTAAATCATATTCAATTTCTGGATCTGGATTTGCCATCGCAAATACAATTGGGTTTTTTGCCATTACCAAAAGCATCTCTGGTGTCACTATATTTCCTGTAGACAACCCGATAAAAACGTCTGCATTGTGCATCGCATCTTCTAATGTATGAAGATCTTGACTAGTAGCAAATTCTGCTTTTTGTGAAGTAAGGTTTGCACGATCTTTTCGAATGACCCCTTTGCTATCACACATGACAATATTTTCTTTTCTAGCGCCTAATTTCAAATACAATTTTGTGCAAGAAATTGCTGCTGCTCCTGCACCATTGACAACAATTTTTACTGTAGCAAATTCTTTTTCTGCAATGTCTATTGCATTTTTTAAAGCTGCTGCAGATATGATTGCTGTTCCATGTTGATCATCATGCATTACAGGAATATTCAACTCCTCTTTTAATCTTCTTTCGATTTCAAAAGCTTCCGGAGCCTTAATATCTTCCAAATTAATTCCACCAAAAGTGGGCGCAATGGCTTTTACGGTTTCTACAAACTTATCTACATCGGTTGCATCAATTTCAATATCAAAAACATCGATATCTGCGAAGATTTTAAATAACAATCCTTTCCCTTCCATTACTGGCTTAGAGGCCTCAGGTCCAATATCTCCCAAGCCCAACACAGCGGTTCCATTTGTAATTACAGCAACTAAATTTCCCTTAGCAGTGTATTTGTAAACATTATTTCTGTCTTTTGCAATTTCTAAACATGGTTCTGCAACACCGGGTGAATATGCCAAAGCCAAGTCGTGCTGAGTCGCATATTTTTTTGTTGGAACTACTTCAATTTTTCCAGGTTTGGGTTTTGCGTGGTATAGCAAAGCTTCATGTCTTTTTCTAGAATCGCTCATAAAAATATCGTTGGTTAATAACGAGCAAATATAAGGTTTTCAAACCAAGAGCAAATGTTTATTTGATTCTTTTACTAGGGATTCCAGAAGGTCATTTGATTCAAAAAATAAGCTAAAAAATAAATTGGTACAACCTTTGCGCGGAGTTTTTTTAAATAATCGTTTCTTTGTAACAAAGAGGATATTCGTACGTCTAATCAAAAAAATCTGCAGTGAAAAAAATTATTTTCTTATTTTTTATACTAACAAACTCCTCTCTTTTAGCACAAGTAACTGGGAACATCTCAGACTCCTTTGGAAACCCACTTTCTTTTGTGAGCATTTACCTTGAAAAAAACACTCTAGGAACCACCTCAAATGATGCTGGAGACTATATTTTGAATATTAAAAAACCCGGAAATTATACGATTTTATTTCAATTTTTAGGATACAAAACCTTGAAAAAGACTGTTTTTATAAAGGTGTTCCCATTTGTGTTAAATGCCACACTAGAAGAAGAAAGTATCGTCTTGGAAGCAATTTCAATTTCTAGCAAAGACAATCCTGCAAATACAATTATTAGAAATACCATTGCCTCCAAAGAAAAAAACACCAACAAACTGGCAAATTATACAGCAAATTTTTATTCACGAGGTCTGACTAAAATTAAAAATGCTCCTGAAAGTTTTTTAGGAATGAAAACGGGAGATTTTGGTGGAGGACTGGACTCTACCAGAAGTGGCATTGTCTATCTCTCTGAAACCATCTCTGAAATTACTTCTCAAAAAAAGCCAAAAAAATTTAAAGAAAAAATTATCGCTTCCAAAGTTTCTGGAAAAGACAATGGGGTGAGTTTTAACAGGGCTGAAGAGTCCAACATCAATTTGTACGAGAATAGCATTCCTATTTTTAATGATTTAATTTCTCCAATTTCTACCAATGCTTTTGGATATTATAACTACCGATTGGAAGGAACTTTTTATGATGAAAACAGAAAACTCATCAATAAAATTCAAATCATTCCCAAACGAAAAGGAGCGAGAGTATTTGAAGGACACCTCTATGTTGTAGAAGATGACTGGGCATTGTATGGAGCAGAACTAACTACCAACGGGGCTCAAATAGGTTTGCCAATGGTCAATTCCTTAAAACTAAAACAAAGCTATGCCTATTCAAGCAAAATCGACCTATGGACCTTGCGAACTCAGACCATCGATTTCGACATTCAACTTTTCGGATTCAAACCCAGAGGAAAATTTTCTTATGTCTATACAGATTATAAAATCTCACCCAAAAGCACCAAAAAAACATTTACAAATGAAGTTTTAACCTTTGAGAAAGAGGCGACTAAAAAAGACACTGTTTACTGGAAAAAAATTCGCCCAGTTCCGCTAACAATGGAAGAAGTAAACGATTATGCCTTAAAAGATAGCCTTAAAATTATTCGGAAATCAAAAAAATATTTAGACTCTTTGGATGCCACAAGAAATACTATAGGATGGATGAATCCAATCATGGGATATACCTACCGAAATTCTTATAAAGATTGGAATCTCTCATATGGCGGCCCCTTAGCAAGAACCAATTTCAACCCCGTACAAGGCTTTCATACTTCTGTGGAAATCAGTTACTTTAAAAGGCTCAATGAATATGGGAAATGGTGGAACAGTGGAATCAACCTCAACTATGGCTTTTCGGATCAAAAATTTCGACCGTCCTTCTTTTTTAACAAAAAATGGAACAATATTTCAAGACCCAAAATCGGAATTAGTGGAGGAATTACGACAGCACAATTTAACAATAGGAATCCAATTTTACCCTTAAACAATAGCGTCAGTACTCTTTTTAGGAAAAATAGTTATCTAAAAATATATGAAAAAACTTTTGCAAAAATAGACTACTCTGAAGAGATCCGTAATGGGATTTATCTCAATAGTTCCTTGGAATATGCAAATAGAAAACCTTTGTACAATACCACCAATTTCTCTTTTAAATATAAAAATGTTTCTTACAGCTCAAACAACCCTTTGGATGATACCAATTTTGTAAGCGCTCCCTTTCAGGAACATGAAATTGCAATCCTCAACTTGGGTGCACGTTTTGTTATTGGTCAAAAATACCTATCCTACCCCCATGAAAAAGAAAACCTTGGGAATGATAAATACCCGAGCCTTCATCTTAATTACAGAAAAACATTTGGAGCAGAAAATTCAGAACTAAATTCAGATGCACTTACTGGAAGAGTAACTCAAAATGTCAATGCTGGAAATTATGGGAGACTTTCCTATAATATTAGAGGAGGAATTTTCTTGGAAAAGAAAAATATTGCCTTTATGGACTATTTTCAACCTAATGGAAATCAATTCACCTTTCCTCTTGACATTTCATACATCAATAGTTTTGGATTGCTACATTATTATGAAATTTTCTCCAACGATCGCTATGCTGAAATGCACCTACAACACGAATTTAGAGGAGCCATTTTGGGAAAAATCCCAGGAATAAATCTTCTCAACCTTCAGTTGGTTACTGGAGGAAAAGCCTTATTTACCGCTGACAGAAAACCTTACAGCGAATACTCTATTGGACTGAATAATATTGGGTGGGGCAAATGGCGTTTTTTACGCGTAGATTATGTTCGATCTAATTTTGGAGGTATCCAAAGAAGTGATTGGCTTTTTGGCTTGAGTATGTTCAATTAGTTTTTATCTTTGGGCCTATGAAAATCAATCTCTTACTTTTTGGAATTACTGCAGATCTCATTGGGAAAAACACCCTAGATTTTGAAGTCTCAGAAAACACTACTGTGGAAGCTTTAAAGACTGCATTGCTCTCCAAGTTCGTACAACTCCAAAATTTAAAATCCTATGCCATCGCCGTTAATGAAAAGTATGCATCGGATGAAGTAAAACTTCAAGCAAATGACGTGGTGGCTATCATACCTCCCGTAAGTGGTGGCTAGCCCTAAGCCTGTTTTAAATATTTCTTATCAACATAAAAAGTACCAAAGGGTATTATAGAAGCAATTAAAACAATTCCGAGTGTTTTAAAACTCCACTTCATGGGTTTGAACAACATTATTGCGATAATGATATAGAGCATGAACAGCATTCCATGGGGCATTCCTAACATTTTGACATAAGAATCATCTCCTTGAAAATATTTGATTGGCACTGCAATAAAGAGCAATAACAAATAAGACAACCCTTCAAAAAAAGCAACAATTCTAAAAATAGTATTCATTTTTTTCAACTTCTTAAATAAGTGAAACAAAGATAGGTTTTGATTTCCTATTTTTGTGATTCTATATGGACAAAACATCGATAAAAATTACTTCTGAAAAACTTGACTTGCAAGAATGCTATGATTTTGTCACTGCCGATTCTTGTGGAGGAATTGCAGCATTTGTAGGTACCGTTCGAAATGACACTCAAAACAAAAAGGTAATACAACTAGATTTTTCAACCTACAAGCCGATGGCTGTTCAAGAAATGCAAAAAATTGCAGTTCTCGCGCTTGAAAAATTTGAGATTTATAAAATAGCTATACATCATGCAGAAGGAATGTTAAACATTGGAGAAATCCCCGTTATTATAACTGCTTCTGCAAAACATCGAAAAGCTGCTTTTGAAGCCTGTGAATTTGCAATAGACACTTTAAAAGAATCGGTTCCAATCTGGAAAAAAGAATTTTTTGAAGATGGGGAAGTATGGGTAAATGCACATCCTTAAAGAAAAAAATGATTCAATATCAACTCACCACAACAGCGAAAGAACTAGAACAGATTTTAGCTCTTCAACAACAAAATCTCTCCAAAAACCTTAGCACCCAAGAAAAAAAAGAACAAGGTTTTGTTACCTTAGAGCACTCTTTTCAGGAGTTAAAAAAATTTCACGATATCTACCCACATATTATTGCCAAAGACAACAATATCTTGGTTGGATATGCACTCTCTATGGATATAAGCTGCAAGGGTGATATTGAGCTTCTAAGACCAATGTTTGACGAAATTGATGCCATCTATTACGACCCCTATATCGTAATGGGGCAAATTTGTATTGACCATAACTATAGAGGGAAAGGTGTTTTTAAAGGTCTTTATGCTTTGATGCAAAAAACATTTGCTTCAAAATACACTGCCATCATTACTGAAATTGATGCGAGTAATTCCCGTTCTATGAATGCACATCAAAAAGTGGGTTTTACCGAATTAACTCGCTACTTTTCGAACAATCAAGAATGGGTAATTGTGATTTTGGAATCTGCAAAGAAAATTTGTTAGTAACTCGAGATTCCCCCTGTTAAACTATATACTACAAGTTTTGGATACCGTTTCTTTAACATTTCTGTCGCTTTATAGCTGTTAAAGCCCAGTTGACAAACCATGACATGGGTTTTATTAAAATCGATCTTGATCTTTTCAACAGCAAAGTCTTGAATCGGAATGGTTTGATGCACCTGAAATGGCAGCTCTAAATTGGGTAATACTGCAATTATTTCAAGATTATGCTCGGTTTCTACACCGTTTAATGAAGATTCTATTAATTTTTTTAAAGCTGCGGGAGAAATTTGTAATGCCTCATTTTGATATTCACAGGCAGTATCAATATAAGAGTGTTTCAGAAAGATCGATTCAATGTTTTCTTTCGATACTAGGGAAGTGATCTTCATTTTTAGCTGAGTATTTTCAAGTGAATTATAAATCAATAACTGATTTGTCAACTGGGATCCAATTCCAGTAACCACCTTTAAAACTTCATTTACTTGCTGAGTGGCTATCATCCCAACAATAGAATTTAGAGTTCCCGCTTCTTCACAATTGGGGACATCGGTTGCCATCTCTGGAAAAATATCTCTTAAGTTTGTAGAATAGGTCCCATCTTTTTGTTTGATATTGAAGGTGGCTACATAACCGTCATACTTATACAAAGAACCATATACGAGTGGTTTTCCCTTAAGAACACAAGCGTCATTTAATAGGTATTTTATAGGCAATGCATCCGTTCCGTCCACTACGATATCAATGGATGCTATCAATTCAAAGATGTTATCTTTTGAAATAGGTTGATTGCTAAAACTCACTTCTGTAAAGGGAGCTCTTTCTTTTAAAAAAGACGCTAGAACTTCCGCTTTGGGTTTCCCCACATCTTCCAATGTGTAAAAAACTTGTCGATGTAAATTACTGAATGAAACCGTATCAAAGTCGACCAAATGAATTTTCCCAATTCCACTTGCTGCCAAATAAACTGCAATCGGACTTCCCAAACCGCCACATCCCACCACCAAAACAGATGCGTTTTGTAGTTTTTGCTGACCCACTTCACCAATTTCTGGCAAAGTAGTTTGGCGTATAAAAAGTTGCTTTGAACTTGGTTTCATTGGTATCTGCTTCCTCCCCAAGAAAGAATTTATGTATTTCTTATTTGATTTTTGGCTTGTTCAAACTCTTCAGGCGTATTGACATTTTGAATATAATGATCTTCAATTTCTACAATCTCCACCTCCGAATTGATCAACATTTTACGAGGACATGAGTAACCTTGCGCTAGATATTGTAATAAAATTGGATAGGCTTTTGGTTCGTAAATTGTAACTAACGGCTCTACAAATTCCTTTCCTTTTCCTTTAATTGCCGTAGCAACCTTTGATGGGTTTCTTCTTTGCATCAAAGTCTGAATCACAGAATCATTTACAAATGGTACATCCGTTGCGAGCACTAACCACGCAGAATTTGGGTCTTTTTGAAAGGCAGAACAGATTCCGCCAAAAGGACCTAGATGTAAAAATGTATCTGAGATTTCATTTTCTTTTCCTGTAGCACTCCCCACTGAAGAATACGTTTTTAGGTTGTTCTTTTCTAGCAATTCTTTCAGAAACTCTTTTTGAGGTTTTCCGTGATAATCGAGTTCAGACTTGTCGGTTCCCATTCGAGTACTTTTGCCTCCCACTAGGACCAATCCTCTAACAGTGGGTGTTTTCTCTTGAATCAAACTCTCCAAATGATTTGTAATCTGATCGATTTCGTCAATGCCATAGCACTTTAAGTTTTTGATAGTTGGATACCGTTCTTCCAAAAAAGGAAAATAATCCATATCCTTTTGTAATTTGACTACAAACTGAATCTGATCCAATTGATCAAGTCTTTTTAAGACTGAAGCCTCTTTTTCGGGATCTAAGAGTAAAATTTGTTTGGCTCCTTGGTAATGATTTCCATTGACAAACACTAAATCATATTGCGCAAATTGCAAGCGCTGTTCATAAGGATTTATACTTCCCAGTGTGGATATGTGAACATTTCCCTCATGATGAAACGTAAATGTTGAAAGCAGGTTTGGACTCACCTCTTTTGCATGCGAAGCATCAAAATACGCCAAGCGATAACTGTTAAGTTTTTGGGATACTTGTTGAACAAGACTAGAAATCACTTTACAATTACTTCCTACAATTCCAATTTCGTTGGGTGCAAAATGATCAGTATCTCTTCTTTCTAAATGAGTATGCTTTTGGTGTTTTTTCAAATTCTTTTTTGTTTCAATATGTTAGGAGGATTTTCTTACTGATTTTTTTTGCTGATGTCTGATTTCCCTCCAGTTTTTTCTATTAATTTCACTTCTTTGATAAGCATTTCCTGACTGATGCTCTTACACATATCATAAATAGTTAAGCAAGTAATTGTAGCACCCATTAAGGCCTCCATTTCTACCCCTGTTTTTCCTTCAATAATTACTTTACACAAAACTTCTATGCTTTCCGAATCTAAAATCTGAATGTCAACATCTACTGCATTGATGAGTAACGGATGACACATCGGAATCAGCTCTGAGGTTTTTTTTACTCCTTGAATTCCTGCAATGATGGCTGTTTGAAAAACAGGTCCTTTTTTGGTCGTTAATTCTTCATTTGAAAAATGAGATATTACTTCCTTTCCTAAAAACATTATTGCGCTAGCAATGGCAGTTCTTTTGGTAATTTTCTTATCAGAAACATTGACCATCTTCGGATTGTTCTTTTTGTTGATGTGTGAAAAATTACTCACTAGCTGTTTTATTTATGGTTGTTCATTAATATTTTGTTCATTTCTCAATACAAATTTATTCAATTTATAGCAGATGACATTATGATGTGGCGTTTCTATTCTTTAAGAACTTCAGATACGTCCTTGATCCAATTTTTTAAGTCCCTTAAAAAAATCTTGAACTAACATAAAACTTAAAAAATTTATTTTATCGATACCGAATGACCTTATAGGCCCCTCCTTTTTCAAATACTGTTTGATCTTCAGGCAAGAAAATAAACCCATCTGCATTGACCAAACTTGCTAAGTCTCCTGAACCATTTCCTATAATTGGTGTTGCAGTTAAATGCCCATATCTGTAGCTTAATTTTACCTGCAAAAAATAGGTTAAATTTGGCTTAAAAGAAATTTTTTCTGTTAGAATTGCAGTTTCATCATCACTTTGTAAACCTACAGATTTGTAATACCATGAATAAAAATACAGCCTACAATTTACAAAAGTAGAAATTGGATTTCCGGGAAATCCAAACACCGTACAATCTTCTTTTGTCCCATAGAAAAAAGGTTTCCCAGGTCGTTGCGCAACTTTATGAAATAGTTTTTCTACTCCTAATTCATTTAAAATTTCAGGCAAAAAATCGAACTTCCCTTTGCTGACTGCTCCACTAAAAAGCAAAACATCATATTCTTGTAGATAAATTTCAATTTTCTTTTTTAATATCAATCTGTCATCTGTAAGATGGGCTATATCAGAAGAAATTTGAATTCTTTCTAACAACGACACTAAGCTAAACACGTTGGATCTTCTAATTTGATGATCCATAGGCATTTCATCAACCGCCACCAACTCGTCTCCTGTAGAAATGATGAGTACTTTAGGCTGTTTAGCAACTTTTACAACCGATTTTCCAACAGTGGCTAAAACGCCAATTTCTGCGGCAGAAATCTTGGTATTCTCATTAATTAAGACGTCGTTCTTTTTTCTATCTTTCCCTTTTGCATGAATATTTTGACCCTTTGTAATGGTGTCTACAGATAGGGTTGCAACACCGTTTTCGAGGATAAGGTCTTCATATCGGATTACGGTATTCGTTTGATTTGGCAGCATAGCTCCAGTCATCACCTCAATGCAATGTTGTTCATTTTTTAAAGTAAGCTGTACACTTCCTGCAGCTTGAATACCCTCAATGGCAAAGCTGCGTTGTCCTTTTTTAAAAGAGGCATAGTCGATTGCAATTCCGTCCATCGAAACTCTATTGAAAGGAGGAAAATCTCTATCGGCACGAAGCTCTTCTTTCAAAATCCTTCCTACAGACTTTATAAAAGGTAGCTCTTCAACCCCAAAGTTTTGGGCTGTAGATAGAACGATTTGTAAGGCTTCTGTTACTGATATCATTTTTATAAAATGTAAAATTGCATACTTATGCTTTGCGAAAATACTGAGATCTATCCTCCAATAGTACTCATACTTTCAGAAACTCCCCCTTTTGTTCGATTTGCTTCTGCTATAAAACCGTTTTCAGGTTTTTCTTTAACCAACGATAAAAAAAGTGCTTTCAAATCCTCATTACTGGCACCATTTCGAATAAAATCTCGCAAATTAAAAACACCGTCATCAAATAAACAATTTTTAAACGTTCCCGTTGAGGTAATTCTAATTCGATTGCAATCATTACAAATACTCCGTGTAAAGGCAGGAATAATCCCCACCGTACCAAGATGATTCTGTATAGAATAATTTCTTGAAGTTGAAGATTTTTCAGACTGAATTTCTTGTACTTTAAACTCGGTTTTAATTTCGTTTAAAATTTTTTTAAAGGTCCAATTTTCCTGTGTTTCACGAAGCCCTTTCCCGTTAAAAGGCATCTCTTCAATAAAACGAACACCAATATTTTTGTCTTTTGTAAACCTTACAAAATCTCTAATTTCATCGGTATTGATTCCAGATTGCACCACCACGTTTAACTTTAAATTCAAGCGACTTTTCTCTAAAGCTTCCAAAGTGGAAAAAACCTCATCAAAAACAGCTCTTCGTGTAATTTCATTAAAGCGATCAGCACGTAAACTATCAATACTTAAATTGATGTTTTTTACTTTTTCTAATTTTTCAATGGTAGAAATGTGTTTGGAAATTAGTGCTCCATTGGTGGTAATATTAATCGCATCTAACAAATCATTGTAAGACAACATCTCTAAAAAACCCACAAAATCTTTTCGAACAAAAGGTTCACCACCTGTTAAACGAACTTTTTTCACACCCAATTCTGTGAGCACCCGAATTAAACGATACATTTCTTTAAAAGTAAGTAATTCTTCTTTGGGAACAATATCAATCCCCTGTGCAGGCATACAATATTGGCATCGCAAGTTACAACGATCGGTAACCGCCAACCGTACATATTCTATTTGTCTTCCAAAATTATCTGTAAGTGTGCGCATTTAGTTTGATAATTTCTTGTGTAAGATTCCGAAAATAAATGTTCCTAAGATTGCTCCTAGCAAGACAATAAGAATTGCAAGTGCTCCGTGTCCAATCAAAACAAACATTGGTCCGGGACAAGCACCTGCTAAGGCCCAACCCATTCCAAATATGATTCCTCCAACTAAGGTGCTGGTTGTCCCATTCTCCTTTTTTTGGGAGTGATTTGATTTCCCAAATAATCTTTTATAATTCCTTTTTTGAAAAGCTGCATTACCACAATTCCAATAGCCACCGCAGAACCAATGATGCCATACATATGAAAGGATTGAAATTTGAACATTTCGTAAATTCGATACCAAGAAACTACCTCTGTTTTACTTAGAATGATTCCGAAGAGTATTCCTATGAATAAAAATTTGATGTTTTTCATATGGCTTTATTTTGTTGACAAAAAAATGAATGGGAATAAAAACCAGATCATCACCAAGCCCCCGATAAAAAACCCAATGACGGCTACTAACGAAGGTAATTGCAAATTGCTTAATCCTGATATTGCATGACCCGAAGTACATCCACCTGCATAGCGAGATCCAAAACCAATTAAAATTCCAGCTCCAATAAGAATGAGAAATCCTTTTAAAGAGAACAGGTTTTCCATACTAAAAATTTCTTCTGGCAAATAGGAACCCCCTGCATTAGCAAAGCCTAAATCGGCCAATTCTTTTACTGTATCTGGATGTAAGTCAATTCCTTGCGAGCTCATTAAAAATGCTGAGGAAATCAATCCACCAAGAAGAATTCCTAAAACAAAGACAAAGCGCCAGCTATTTTGTTGTATGTCGACTTTAAAATATTCTGATAATTTACCTGCTCCTGCAACACTACAAAAGGTTTCTAAAGTAGTCGAAACGCCAAATTCTTTTCCGAAATAAAACATCAGAAATAGTATCAATGCGATGAGTGGCCCACCAACATACCATGGCCAAGGTTGTGTAATAAATTCCATATTTACAATTTGTCGTTGATAAATTTTATGATCGATTGCGTGGCTCCCAAATGATCTTGAATGTATTTTTTATTGATGCCTCCTGTCTTTTTTCTGTATAAATCTTCAGTTTTTAGCTTTCGCAAAACTGTCGTCAATTCTTCTGTATTTTCAATCGAAATACACCCTTTCAATTCTACCAGATCAACTGCTTCTTTAAATTTACTAATGATATTTCCAATTACGACTGGAATCCCAAAAGTAGCCGGTTCTAAGACATTGTGCAAGCCAGTTTTCAAACCGCCCCCTACATAGGCAACATCAGCAGCCGCATAAATTTTTGTCAATAGACCAATAGTATCGATAATAAAAACTTGAGACTCTTTTACATCGTAATCGGATTTTTCTGAATACAAAACGGATTTTTTGTCTATGGATTTTTGCAATTCAACAATAGAAGTAGGATGTATAGTATGAGGTGCAATGATAAATTTTTCGTCTTCTGAAGCCTCGTTATTAATGTAGTTGATGAGTAGTACTTCATCTTCCTTCCAAGTACTTCCTGCTACTAGTGTATATTTCCCGTCTTTAAATTCATTGATGAAATCAAGAGTGTTCTCTTGTTCTAAAATCTTTGAAACTCTATCAAAACGAGTATCTCCTGCTACAGTAACATTGTCAAAATGGATGCTGCTTAGCAATTCTTTCGAAGAGTTGTCTTGTACAAAAAAATGTGCAAAGGACTTTAATGGCACTCTCATAAACCCTCCATATTTTTTAAAAAAGACTTGTTCTTTTCTAAAAATTCCAGAAACTAAAATTGTAGAAATTTCTTTCCTTTTTAATTCAAAAAGAAGATTGGGCCAAAATTCATATTTTACAAAAATCGCAAAAGCTGGATTTACAGTTTCAACAAACAACTTTGCATTTGAGCGACTGTCAAGCGGTAAATAACAAACGACATCTGCCAACTTGAAGTGCTTGCGAATTTCGTATCCTGAAGGTGAAAAAAAAGTGACTAGTATTTTATACTCTGCATGCGTCACTTTGAGGACTTCAATAAGCGGGATCGCTTGCTCAAACTCTCCTAATGAGGCAGCATGAAACCAAATTGTCTTTGAATTCTTTAATGTTGCAATTTTAGAAAAGGTTTGTTTTCTTCCATCAACAAAAAGTTTAATTTTTTTATTGAAAATCGCGACAACAGGCAACAGTAGGGATGCAAAAAAAACAATACAGTTGTACACAATTTTCATATGGGTAAAAATACAAAACGGAATCTTCTAAAACGAAAAAATGCTCAAACAAATAATTGTTTGAGCGATTTTTAAGTGATGAGGGCCTATTTACTAAGCTTCAAAAGGTGTAATAGAAACATACGATCTGTTGTTTCTTTTCTTTCTAAACTCAACAACTCCGTCAACTTTTGCATGTAAGGTATGATCCTTTCCCATGTAAACGTTTTCTCCTGGATTGTGAGTGGTTCCTCTCTGACGAACAATAATATTTCCTGCTATAGCAGCTTGTCCTCCAAATATTTTTACTCCTAGACGTTTCGATTCTGATTCTCTACCATTCTTCGAACTACCTACTCCTTTTTTATGTGCCATGATACGATGGTTTTAAAATTGAATTTTTATTTAGTTAAAGCTTCGATTAATTCAGCTTTCTTTAAAGAAGTGTATCCTGAAATACCTTGTTCTTTAGCAGCTGCTTTTAATTCTGCAACAGTCATAGAACTATAATCTGTTGTTGCTTCTTTTACCTCAGCTTTAGGAGCAGCTTCCTTTTTAGGAGCAGCTTCTTTTTTTGCTGGTTTTTTTGCACCAGATGCTGTGATGGATTCTATCTGAATCTCACTAAAAGCTTGTCTGTGTCCATTTTTCTTTTTGTAACCTTTTCTACGTTTTTTCTTAAAAACGATAACTTTATCACCCTGGAGGTGACCTAAGATTTTAGCCGTTACTGTGGCTCCTACTATAGCTGGGGCGCCAATAGTTACGTTTCCTTTGTCTTCAACAAGCATTACATTCTCAAAAGTTACTTCTGATCCTTCTGCTCCTTGTAAACGGTGTACGTATACTTTTTGGTCTTTTGCTACTTTAAACTGCTGCCCTGCTATCTCTACGATTGCGTACATACTATTTGTTTTGCGTATTTATACTGATTAATAGCACTTTCTTGCTGAAAATGCGGATGCAAATATACATCTTTTTTAAAAAGAACAATAGCCGAAAAGGAAAATATTAGTGATTAAAAGAAGATCCTGAACAATATCTACTTTCTGAGTTTCATTTTACATGTAAAAAAGCACAATTCACTATTGATCAAAAGCTACTTTTTTTTATTTACCAAATAGACTCCAAATAAAATGACAATCCCTGCTAGAAACTGAATCCAACTCAGTTTTTCTCCATCAATCACTCCCCATAAAATGGCTACTACAGGAATTAAATAGGTAACTGAGGAGGAAAAAATTGGTGTCGAAATTTGGACTAGTTTATTGAAAATCGTTTTAGCAATTCCAGTTCCAACAACTGATAAAATTGTAATATAACCCAGCGATTCAATTCCCTCATCTGTCGTTTCAAAGGTTGTGAAAAAGTCGGTACATATCAATACGATAAGTGCAGGAATCAGCAATAACAGAAAATTTCCAGTAGTTATGGCCAAGGCATCTAAATCTTGCAAATGTTTCTTTACAATATTTGCATTAAAGGAATAACCAACAGATGCAATGATAATTAGCAATGCAAACCAATAATTCTGATTGGGGTTCAAAACCGCCCCTTCTAAGATCAACACCAAAGCGCCTAAGAGCCCTACTACAATACCAATAAGCTGTTGCTTTTTGAATGCAAATCCAAAAAAGAGAGCTCCAAAAATCAAGGTATTGAAAGGCGTGAATGAGTTTAGGATTGAAACAATAGAACTATCAATCACGTTGACCGCGTAGGCAAATAAAAAACCAGGGATAAATGTTCCTAAAAGCGCCGTATAAACAATATAAATCCAATGTTTCTTTTGAATTTTTTTCAGGCTCTTAAATCCAATTAACCCTAAAAAAATAGCTGTAATAATCATTCTCAAAGCTCCCAACTGCATTGGAGAAACACCAATCAGTGCTTTCTTCATTAAGATAAAAGAACTCCCCCACACCAAGGAAAGCAAAGAGAGATATGCCCATTTTTTTTGTTGACTATTCATACAAATGTTAAAGTTTCTGCAATAATCCGATAAATCTTTAGAAATCAACGATATTCTTGATAAATTTGTAAAAAAATAAAATCATCCAAAAAATGAATGCTAAAAAATTAATATTTACACTCCTTGTTGCTTGTTGTACACTAACCAGCTGCAACTCTGAAAAGAAAACGATGACAAAAACAACCACAACTTTAACCGCAGATGCACAAAATATTTCTCTAGCAATATCAGGAATGACCTGTGAGATTGGCTGTGCAAAAACAATTGAATCTAAATTATCTAAAAAAGAAGGTGTTCTAGACGCTAAAGTAATTTTTTCTGATAGTATTGCCACCATCAAATTTGACGCTACTAAAACTTCAAAAACAGACTTGATTGCCTTTATAGACGGAATTGCCGGAGGCGACCTGTACAAAGCTTCTGAAACTTCAAAAAAAGCACATTCTTGCTCCGATGCTTGCAAACAAAAATGTGAGATGAATAAAGAGAAAAAAGAATAATTTATACCAATTCTAAAGAATAGGCTTCTAATTTTAGAAGCCTTTTTTTATGCCTTTTAACGTATCTTTGTAGTGAATATTTAGAGATAATAAGCTGTGAAGAAAAATTTTCCTACCATCGTACAAATCACCATCCTCTCACTGTATTTAATTTTTTTAGCAGGCGCCATTGTTCGAATGACAGGTTCTGGAATGGGCTGTCCCGATTGGCCAAAGTGCTTTGGATATTATATTCCGCCAACTTCAGAAGAAGAAATCACTTGGAAACCTTCCTCAGTTTTTGAAGAAGGAATGATCATCATCAAAAACAAAGAATTATTTGTTGCCAAGCAAGATTTAAAAACGGGAATGGAGTTCAATGCTGAAAACTGGGAAACTTATACAAAACACGATTACGCAAAATTCAACAAATACCATACTTGGACCGAATATATAAATCGCTTGGTTTCAGTTGTTGCTGGTTTTGTGTTTTTATTTTTAATTGCAGGTGCCTATCAATTTAGAAGAGAAAAAAAAATAATTCCAATTCTTGCATTTACAGCCTTTTTTTTAATGCTCTTTGAAGCCTTAGCTAGGAAAAACAGTTGTAGATACCAACCTAACCCCTGCAATCATAACTATTCATATGGTCGTTGGACTCATCATCATTGCCCTTTTATTGAAATTACAATTTGTGGTTTCTGAGAAAAAAACGAACTACATCTATAACTCACTTTTTAATAAATTACTCCTTATTTCTGTACTCTTCTCATTAATTCAAATTGCCATGGGGACACAGGTCCGTCAGTTTATCGATGAACAAGTAAAACTATTTGGCTTTGAAAATAAAAATTATAGTTTGTTAGACCCTAGTTTTAAATTCTACTTTCACAGATCATTTACCATCGCTATCGTATTGGTCAATTTTGGACTCTTATATTTAAATCAACTGAAAAACTTAGGGTACAAATTGGTAAACTGGATTGTCTTTTTGATTTTTTTAGAGGCCATTACTGGAATTCTAATGTATTATGCAGAATTTCCAATAGGTACACAGGCCATTCACTTGTTGTCAGGGGCGATCCTATTCGGAATGCAGTTTTATTTGTGGTTGCAAAGCAGGAATGCTATCCCTGTCAAGCTGTAAAGGGAAACATAAAGAGAATAGATTTTGAAATCGCTACTAAGGAATATAATTCTTAGTCGTTCCACTCTAATGTTTCCATCAAATGAAAAATGTCTTTTTCAATATAGGCAACAGCTGGCAGAATGGAGTCGTAGTTGGGTGTTGTATAAAAATACAAGGATCCTTTTATAAAATGATTCGTGCTATCTGTTGCATGAAACTGAATTTGAGAAGCGGCATTTCCTGTGATTTCGTATATACTTCCAAAAACTCTTTTCTTAGCATTCGAAAAATCTTTATAAATAATTTCATCGGCTTTCAAAGTGTGTTTAAAAACTAATTTTTCGGCTTCAGAGAGCAGTTCTCCCAGATTATGATCTACTTTTCGGTAAGTAATAGACACGGAGGCTTTTAATGCTGGATATTGAATTTTAAGCCAATCTTCTTGTTCATCAATTAGTTTACTACTTGCGAGTACCTCAAAAGAATAGGGTCTTAAAATTGATATTTTTTGGTATACTTTTTCGGGATATTCCAAACTTAAATAAGCGCTGGGTTTTGGCTGAGTCTGTGGATCGCAAGAAACAAAAACAAAAACGCCTAAAAAAAAGATCAGACTACGCATTTCGAGTTACTTTCAATTGTTTGATTCTTTTTCTATCTAAAGACTCAACAGTAAACGTATAATTTTTAAAAATTATTTTCTCTCCTTTTTTTGGGAATTTCCCAGAGATTTCTAAAATCAATCCCGCTAAAGTTTCCGACTCTCCTTTTTCTTGTTCAAAAATGGCTTCGTCTTCATCGTCTAAAACTCTACAGAAATCTTTGATATTCGTTTTTCCATCAAAAAGATAGTTGTTTTTATCAATTTTAGAAAAGGAGATATCTTCTTCATCAAATTCATCATTGATATCACCAACAATCTCTTCGATAACATCTTCTAAAGTAACCAAACCACTGGTGCCGCCATATTCATCAACAACAATCGCCAAATGATTTTTCTTCTCTTGAAACTCCGCCAATAAATCGTCTAACTTCTTATTTTCAGGCACAAAAAACGGTTCTCTAACCAATTTTTGCCATTGAAGAGATTTCTTATCCAAATGTGCCAATAAATCTTTGGCATATAAGACGCCAATAATAGTGTCTATGTTCTCGCGATATACAGGATTTCTAGAGTAGCCCATCTTTAAAATCTTTTCTAAAACAACTTCATAGCTTTCATCATCGGAGAGTGCAAAAATATCGATTCTTGGTTTCATGATTTGAACCGTTTCGGTATTTCCAAAAGTTACAATTCCTTCTAAAATTTTTTGTTGAGATTTTGTAGTTGCCCCTTTTGAAGTAAGTTCTAAAGCTTGCGACAAGGTTTCTACTGAAAAAATATGATTTTTACTTCCGAGACTTTTTTCTACAATATTTGTCAAGTTAATTAGGGGATAACTCAAAGGGGTTAACAACGTATTTAATACACTCAAGGGTCTCGACATCAACGTTGAAAAACGGACTGCATTTCTAGATGCATATATTTTTGGCAATACCTCACCGAATAAAAGAATTAGAAAGGTTATGAGGACTACTTCTATTAAAAAACGAACATTAAAACCAAAAATGGAATACTCAAAATCGCCCAAAAACTGTTCGCCCAAAGCGGCAAAAAGCAAAACGATAAGAATATTGATAAAATTATTGGTAATTAAAATTGTTGCCAATAATTTCTTTGGCTGCTCAACTAGCTTTACAGTACTATTATTTTCATTTTCTGAAGACAGCTCATCGATATCCACTTGCGATAGGGAGAAAAAAGCGACTTCTGTTCCAGAAATCAACGCAGAACAAATAAGTAATACGATCAGTACAATACAATTGAGTAGTGCCATAAAATCGATGGCTAAAAAAGAACTAAATAAGGGTTCGGGATCTGGGTCCAAATTTTATAATTTAAGTTTTAATATATTAAAATGGTAAATCGTCATTTTCTTCTGGTGCAATCGACTTTTCTGCTGAGGGTGGATTCGTTTGAGCTGAAGGAGTGGATTGTGTTGTCGTTTTATCTAAACTCTTTTTAGTGGATAAAAAAGTCATTTCGGATACATAGACCTCTGTTGAATAGCGTTTCACACCATCTTGTTCCCACTGTCTATTTTTCAATTTTCCTTCACAATATACTTTATCGCCTTTGGATAAATATTTTTCGCAAATTTCCGCAAGCTTGTTTCTCACTACAATATTGTGCCAATCGGTAGTTGTTACTTTTTCACCTGTCTGTTTGTTGGTGTAACTTTCATTGGTTGCAATGGGGAATCTTCCAATAGAATTTCCACCATCAAAATAATGCATTTTCATGTCATCGCCAAGATGCCCAATTAAAATTACTTTGTTTACTGTTCCTGCCATAATTTTGATCCCATTTTATTTTGTTATCAATTCAAGCGCTCAAGTGAACTGACAACCCATTAATCTATATCAAATATACTAAAAAAATTAATTAGTTTTCATCTTTATACGCTTTCAAAAAATTGGCAATTAAAACAGGAACAGGATACTTCTCAATATCGCCCCAATTAACCCTTGCTACAGAAGAACTTTTTGTTTTGACAATCCATAGCTGTGTGTGCAAATGCTGATGTGATAATTTATGTACAATTTCCTTTTTATTAAACAAAGACAGGGTAACTTTATCAGGAAATAGATCCACAAACTCAGGGTTAGAAATCAACTCTTTTCCATCGATGTTTTTAACCGATTCTATTAATGGAAACTGATACAATCCTTGCCATATCCCCTTTCCTTCTCGCTGGGTTAAAATAGTTTTACCGTCCTCTGTATGCACCACTAGATAATTAAAAAATCGTTTTTTTACTTTGATTTTTTTATCTTTTACTGGCAACTCTTTGGTTAATTTCTGTTCAAAAGCAAAACAACTACCAGCCAGAGGGCATGATTCACAGAGCGGATTTTGAGGTTTGCAATGCAAGGCTCCGAAATCCATAATGGCCTGATTGAAGGTCCCGGGCTGGGCTGGATCAATTAACGATTGTGCGAGAGCTTTAAACTCTTTTATTCCAGCAGAGGAGTTGGTGGAGGTGTGGATGCCGAAGTAACGAGAAAGCACCCTATAAACGTTTCCATCAATTACTGCAGCAGCTTCATCGAAACATATTGAGGAAATAGCAGAAGCAGTATAATCTCCGATTCCTTTCAATTTTACAATTTCTTTAAAGCTTGAGGGAAACTCCCCATTAAGATCGTTCGCAATGTATTTGGCTGTAAAATGTAAATTCCTAGCACGAGAATAATACCCCAATCCCTGCCACATTTTCAATACAGTACTTTCGTCAGCATTGGCGAGGTCGAAAACGGTTGGAAATGTCTCTGTAAATTCTAGATAATAAGACAACCCTTGAGCAACTCTTGTTTGCTGAAGCATCACTTCTGATAACCAAATGAAATAGGGGTTTTTACTTTTGCGCCATGGTAAATCTCTATTGTTTTGTAAATACCAGTATATTAATGTCTTAGAAAAACTCATGCTTCAAAAATCGATTTGTAAAAATACATTTTAAATTTCGCACAAATTTAGGCTTTAATTTTCTTGGAGTTGATTAATTATCATATATTTGCATCCGCATTTTTGAAATTAATATAATAAAAATATAGTAAAAATAAAGACATGACGAAAGCAGATATCGTATCAAAAATTTCAGACAAATCGGGTATAGAAAAGACCGATGTTTTAGCAACTGTTGAAGCATTTATGACTGAAGTTAAAGATGCATTAGAGAGTGGTGACAACGTTTATTTAAGAGGTTTTGGTAGTTTTATTATCAAAACAAGGGCAGAAAAAACAGGTAGAAATATTTCAAAAAATACAACTATTAAGATTCCTGCACATAACATACCAGCTTTTAAACCGGCTAAAACTTTTACGGAAGGAGTAAAGAATAAAGTAACTGTACAATAAAACATTAATCTGAATCTTAATTGATTTACAAAAACAACTCGCATTATGCCAAGTGGTAAAAAAAGAAAGAGAGCTAAGATCTCTACACACAAAAGAAAGAAAAGAGCAAGAGCAAATAGACACAAGAAAAAGTAAGCTTTTGCTTACTTTTTCGTTTATAGTTTAGCGAAAAGAAAAGTTCATTGACATCCGAAGATTTTAAAACTGCAAGCGCGGTAAATCTTCACACGGTATTTACAAATACCTGACACAATTAATCCATCTACACAATTCTTGTGTAGTGTTAAAACCAAATTCAGAATGAAAAGAACAGAACTAATAATTCGTACAAATTCATCTGATATTGATTTTGCCTTATTAAAAGATGGGAAACTTATTGAATTAAATAATGAAACAACTGGTAACAAATTCTCTGTTGGCGATATTTTTTTAGCCAAAATAGGAAAAGTGTTAACGGGCTTAAACGCAGCATTTGTGAATGTTGGATATCCAAAAGACGGATTTCTACATTATCACGATTTGGGAGCGCAAGTAAACTCATTAAATTCGTTCATTAAGAAAGTAAGCACAGGTAAGTATAAAGAATTCACTTTAAAGAACTTCCAGTTTCAGGGAGACATTAACAAAGACGGTAGTATTAACGAAGTACTAAAAACAGGTCAAAATCTGTTGGTACAAATTGTAAAAGAACCAATTTCTACAAAAGGCCCAAGATTAAGCTCAGAGCTTTCTATCGCCGGTAGATTTTTAGTTTTAGTTCCTTTTTCTAACAGAGTTTCGGTTTCTCAAAAAATAGAAGACCCAAAAGAAAAAGAACGCTTAAAAAGATTAGCAAAAAGCATCAGACCCAAAGGTTTTGGTGTAATCTTAAGAACTGTTGCCGAAGGCAAAAAAGTAGCAGAACTTGACAAAGATTTGCAAAACTCACTAGAACGTTGGAAAACCACGTGCAAGCGCATTGCGAACACCAACACACCAACAAAAATATTGAGTGAATTAAACAGAGCATCCTCTATCCTTCGGGATATTATGAATGAATCTTTTACAAATATTGTAACCAATGATGAAACCCTTCAGATTGAAATTAAAGAGTATTTACAAGAAATTTATCCTGAAAAGGAAAAAATCGTGAAACTCCACACATCTGAAATCCCTATTTTCGAGAAATACGGAATAGAGAGACAAATTAAAACGTCATTTGGAAAAACAGTTTCTATGAGTAAAGGTGCGTATTTGGTAATAGAACACACAGAAGCTTTGCACGTTATAGACGTGAATAGTGGAAATCGTTCCAACAAAGCGGGCTCTCAAGAAGACACTGCATTAGAAGTAAATTTAATAGCTGCATCCGAAGTAGCACGACAGTTACAACTGCGTGATATGGGAGGGATTATAGTTGTTGATTTTATTGACTTGCATTCGGCTGAAAATAGAAACAAACTCTATCAGCATTTAAAAGAAGAAATGTCTTTTGATAGAACAAAGCACAAGATTCTACCTCCGAGTAAATTTGGTTTGATACAAATTACTAGACAACGGGTAAGACCAGAGTTGAGTATTAAAACTACCGAAGCCAATCCAAATAAAAATGGAGAAGTAGAAGCACCAATAGTGCTGTTAGATAAATTAGAAGCAGACTTAGATAAGTTTCTTTTAAGCAATAGTAATAAAAAGATCAGCCTTCACGTGCACCCTTTTATTGCTGCGTATCTAACAAAAGGAGTATCATCTATTCGATTTAAATGGTACTTGAAACATAAAAAGTGGATTAAAATTATACCTAGAGACGCTTACACCTACTTATACTTTAGATTTAAAGCTTCAAAGAGCTAAAACTATTTTTAAGTAAAGGCAATAATTTTTTATCAAGAAAAAACCCGCACCTATTTGTTGCGGGTTTTTTTATTTTGTGATAGATCCAGTTCAAAAAACAGAATTTCTATTTCTTAAATTGCAACACTTCAGAGCGTCCTTTTTTAAAAATTTGATTGCTGTTCCCTTTGCCTTTTCTCAATTCTTTTTGTTCCTCACAGGGCAATTGAATTACCTCTTGACAATGAACAGAACATGTGTTTTCCATCTTTTCTGAGCAGTCATCACATTGAATAAATAACAAATGACAAGCTTCATTGGCACAATTTGTATGTGTATTACAAGGGGCTCCACATTGATGACAGCTAGAAATGATGTCGTCGGTTATTTTCTCTGCTCTTCGGTGATCAAAGACAAAATTCTTTCCGATAAACTTATTTTCGATGCCCTCTGTTTTCACTTGCCGAGCGTATTCAATAATTCCTCCTTCTAATTGAAAAACGTTTTGAAACCCTTTGTGTTTGTAATAAGCAGATGCTTTTTCACAACGAATACCACCCGTACAATACATCAATAAATTTTTATCTTTTTTGTGGTCTTTTAAATCGGCTTCAATAATATCCAATGAATCTCGAAATGTATCAACATCGGGAGTGATTGCTCCATCGAAATGTCCAATTTCACTTTCGTAATGGTTTCGCATATCGACACAAATGGTATCGGGACGAGCTAACATTTCATTAAATTCTTTGGCATTTAAGTGAACCCCTTTATTGGTCACATCAAAAGTGGAGTCATTGAGCCCGTCAGCCACAATTTTGTCTCTTACTTTTATTTTCAATTTCAAAAAAGATTTGTTGTATTGCTCTATTGCCACATTCAACCGAATGTCTTTCAAAAAAGAAATTTGGTCCAATTGCTCTTTTAGAGCATACAAATTTTCTGATGGAACAGACAATTGTGCATTGATCCCTTCGTAAGAAACATAAATTCTGCCCAAAACTTCCAATGCGTTCCATTCTAAGAATAATTTGTCTCTTAACACTTGTGGATTCTCAATCTTAGAATATTGATAAAAAGAAATGGTGAGACGGTCTTTGCCAGCCTCGTCGATTAAAGCTGCGCGCTCTTTGGCGCTTAACTTGTTGTACAGTTGCATGCTATACTTTTTTAAGTTGTACGTTGATTTTGTTCAATTTTAAGTAATGCACTTAAAATGAATACAAATTTACCATTTTTAAATGAAAGTTTAATTTTAAACACCAAAAAAAATTTTATAGTAATTTTAAACTTTCGTTGATTTACACCCTTTTAACTGATTTATTTTGTTCTTTTTTTTAGCATCTTTGCAGCAGCAAACAAAATCAATAATTGTCATTTCCGCGAAAGTGGAACCCAAAAAATAATCACTTATGAAAGTAGCTGTTGTAGGCGCAACTGGTATGGTTGGCACAGTAATGTTGAAAGTATTAGAAGAACGTAATTTACCCATAACGGAACTCATTCCAGTTGCATCGGCAAGATCTGCAGGTAAAAAACTATCGTACAAAGGAAACGATTATACTGTGGTGACTTTGGAAGATGCTCTTCAAATGAAACCAGATATTGCATTGTTCTCTGCAGGAGGAGAAACTTCTTTAGAATGGGCGCCAAAATTTGCTGAAGTTGGCACCACTGTTATTGACAACTCTTCTGCATGGAGAATGGATCCAACAAAGAAATTGGTCGTTCCAGAAATCAATGGAGATGTATTGACTGGTGATGATAAAATTATTGCAAACCCAAACTGTTCTACCATTCAGTTGGTAATGGCTTTAGCGCCTTTACACAAAAAATACACAATGAAACGTGTAGTGATTTCTACCTACCAATCTGTTTCTGGAACAGGTGTCAAAGCTGTCCAACAATTAGACAATGAAGAAGCTGGTATTGAAGGAGAAATGGCATATCCACATAAAATTGGTCGAAATGCATTGCCTCATTGTGATGTTTTTTTAGAAAACGGATACACCAAAGAGGAAATGAAATTGGTCAAAGAACCAAAGAAAATATTACGTGACAATTCTTTTTCTGTAACAGCAACTGCAGTGAGAATCCCTACTGCTGGAGGACACTCTGAAGCAGTAAATGTACAGTTTGAAAATGATTTTGATCTTACAGAAGTACGTCAACTTTTATCGGATACTCCAGGAGTTATTGTGCAAGATGATTTGGCAAACAACATCTATCCGATGCCTATACTTGCCTTCGATAAAGACGAAGTATTTGTTGGGCGTATTCGAAGAGATGAATCTCAAGAAAATACCTTAAATTTGTGGATTGTAGCTGACAACCTTAGAAAAGGAGCTGCAACCAACACAATTCAAATTGCCGAATATTTGATTGCAAATAATTTGGTGTAACATCAATTTTAATGGCAACATTTTATAAAGTACATATTAAAGAAATAAAACAAGAAACCGCTCATGCGGTTTCTGTTGTTTTTGAGATTCCTGAAAATTTACAATCTGAATTTGTTTTTTCGGCAGGACAATACATTACACTTCAACTAGAAATTAACGGTTCAAGGATTCGAAGAGCCTATTCAATTTGTTCAACACCAAAAAGTGGAGAACTTCGTGTAGCTATCAAAGCCGTTGAAAAAGGAGTGTTTTCTACCTATGCTACCTCAAAACTAAAAGCAGGAGATTCGATTGAAATCTCTGCCCCAGAAGGACGTTTTTTACTGAGCCCCGGAGCAAACAAAAATTATATTGGTTTTGCAGCAGGCTCTGGAATCACTCCACTACGTTCAATGTTGGAGACAGTTTTAGAAACCGAACCTAGCGCAACATTCACCCTAGTATATGGAAACAAAACGGTTGCTGATACAATCTTTTATGACGCCTTAAACAGTCTAAAAGAAAGATATACTGACAGATTCAATCTTCATTATATTTTCACCAGAGAAGAAGTGAAAAATTGTTTACGTGGAAGAATTGACGAAAACGTGACCAATTATATCGTAAAAAACAGGTACAAAGAAACTTCTTTTGACGCTGCCTTTTTGTGTGGTCCTGAAGAAATGATTAAAGAAGCTTCAAAAACTCTCGAAAAAAACAACATCAAAAAAGAGAATATTCATTTTGAACTTTTTACTGCTACAGTAGATGTTGAAAAAGCAGCACAAGTACAAGAAGGACTTACAGCAGTTACAGTCATTTTAGACGATGAGGAACTGACATTTACCATGTCTCAAACGGATGATCTTTTGGCAGCAAGTTTACGAAACGACATTGACGCACCTTATTCCTGCCAAGGAGGTGTCTGTAGCTCTTGTTTGGCAAAAGTTACAGAAGGAAAAGCAGTAATGGTTAAAAACTCTATTCTAACGGATAGTGAACTGGCAGATGGGTTTATTCTAACCTGTCAAGCGCATCCAACAACAGCTAGCATCACCATTGATTTTGATGATGTATAAAATGGTGTAATTCGATCTTCATCCCTTTTTTTCAGGGATTTGGACTCCCTTGAAAAAGAGAATTTAGAATCAAAATTATTATCCCTATTTTTAACAATGGATTTTTACGACTTTAAAAATGCTTTTTTTATTGGGTTTTTCATGGCATTCATGATTGGTCCTGTTTTTTTTATGCTGATCCAAACCAGTATAATAAAAGGTGCAAGAGCGGCTATTGCTTTTGATCTAGGTGTTATTTTAGGAGACTTGGCTTTTATTTTAATCGCGTATTATGGAAGCCGATCTTTGCTAGAAAAAATAAAAGATGACCCAAGACTTTTCTTCATCGGTGGTTTGGTTTTGATTATCTATGGTTTAATTACCTATCTAGAAAAAGAAAATAAAAAAGAAGCATTGGCTTCTGTAAACATAGTTAATGTTCCAATTCAAAACAACTACCTAAAACTTTTTATCAAAGGTTTTTTTCTGAACTTTATCAACGTGGGTGTCCTTGCCTTTTGGCTGGGTATTGTACTGTTGATTGGCCCGACACTTAAAATGAATCAAACAGCTATTTTTTGGTATTTTGGAACCATCCTAGTTGGATACTTTATGACGGATTTAGGAAAGATTTTTTTAGCAAAACAATTGAAAAGTAAAATGACCGCTCCAGTAATTCTTCGTGTAAAAAAAATTATGGGAATTCTATTAATTGTTAGTGGAGTCATCTTAATGCTAAAAGGGTTTATCCCCAATGAAAAATTAGATGGTTTTATACAAATGAGTGAATAAAAAAAGCAAGGCTTTCGCCTCGCTTATTTGAGCTATTTTTAATTAAAACTATTTTACTTCAAAAACATTGTTTTCATCATCGATATCTGCCATCAACTTACTGGTATCAATTGCAACAGCTGCAACCGTTTTTGAGGCTGTAAATGTATAGGTTGGATGTGCCCAAGCCCAGTCTTCAAGAACTGTTGCATCAGTTGGCTTACTTCCTCTCATCATTCTTAAAGGAATATTAAATGCTTCTGTAGAACCATCCGTATACCTTACCTCAACATCTATAGGCATTGGCATTTTTCCAATTCTTTCTAGAACTATTTGCTTGCCATCGACCGATTTTATTCCATAATCTATTGTATGCGTAGTTTGAATCCATTCATTCAAATACCACCCTAAATGAATCCCAGAAACCTTCTCCATTGTTCTTTTAATATCATTTGGAGTAGGGTGTTTAAAACTAAAATCGGTAAAATATTTTTTCAATCCATTGGCAACATTCTCAGCACCAATAATGTATTCTAATTGAGATAAAAACATACTTCCTTTTCCGTAGCTTCCAGTTCCATAGGCAGCGTTGGTATTGTATCGATCTGCATGTGTCGTTAAGGGCTCTTCCAACCCATTCTTTACGATATAGTTATATCCTCTATACGGACCCGTATTTGGATTCCCTCCAGTTCCTGCATCTAAAATTTCTGCAGAAGCTTTGTTGGAAATATAGGAAGCAAATCCTTCATCCAATATAGGTGCAAACTCTCGTTTGAGGCTAACAGAAATTGAAACCACGTATGTGCCATTTCATGAGCTGTAACACCAAAAAGGCTTCCAAATTTTCGTTGTCCTGTGATTAAAGTCGACATTGCATATTCCATTCCGCCATCTCCTCCTTGAATTACCGAATATTGCTTGTACGGATATTGCCCAACATGTTCACTAAAATACTTCATCAACTTTGCAGTAGGTTCTTGTAAGTCTTTCCAATTTTGCAAATATTCTGGAGCTAAATTTTTCTTATACAAAAAGTGTAAATCTATCCCATTCTTCATTGTAAGCACATCGTGTTTGTACTCTGGATCTGCTGCCCACATAAAATCATGTACATTGGGAGCTTTGAAGTGCCAAGTAAGTTTTTCTGAATCAGGAATGGCTAAAGGCTTGCTTGGGTCTTCATAGCCAAAGCCAATTTCTTGGGGATTTTGTAGATAGCCTGTTCCACCTACGATATAGGTTTTATCAAGATGTAAGGTTACATCAAAATTTCCCCAAACACCGTGAAATTCACGAGCAATATAAGGAGGTGTATGCCAACCTTGAAAATCGTATTCTGCCATTTTCGGATACCACTGCGCCATAGAAAGGGCAACTCCTTCTTTGTTATTTCTTCCCGTTCGACGTATTTGTAGAGGTATTTGTGCATCAAAAATCATGTCAAAAGTGACACTTTCTCCTGGTGCAATTGGAGCATCCAACCTAACTTCCAAAATCGTTCCAACAGTCTCAAAAGCAACTTCGGTTCCGTCTTGTTTTAGTGTTTGTACCTTGATGTATCCAATTTCATTTGGCTGTAATCTGCTAATTCGGTCCTGTACTCTTCTGTCTGGATCTTTAATATTTAAAGATCTTATATCCATTTGAGAACTAAGGCTGAAAGGCATTAAAGTAAAGATGATAAAATACTTTTGTCAATTCATCTGGTGAATTATTGGTATATACCGCTTTCTGTGTCCCTTTGTATTGATAGTTCTGAACATCAACGTCAATATCCATGGTATAATCGATGTGTTGTTGCCAATATTGGGACACATCCTTTGACTGCTTGTGAACCACAACTTTTGATTGAATACATGAAAGGAAAAACACTGCCGAAAGAGTTACTAAAAGTATTTTCTTCATTTTATAAAAATTAAATTGAATATTAAAAGTAACAAACAGCAAGGTTAATCTCGCTGTTTGTTTTTATTATTTTTTTCCGTTTACTATTTGATCCGCCATTCTTAAAGCATTGTATGCATTCACTACACGTCCAGAAACAGACATCTCTGCAAAGGGAATTTTATCTCCTGTAGGATTTTCATCAGATTGAGATCCTGGTTGGATAACATCAAAATCAATTTTAATACCCGAATTCATTAAAATATGTTTTACTTGACTTGCGGATAATTGTGGATAATACGATCGAACCAAAGCTGCAATACCTGCTGCAGAAGGTGCCGCCATAGAAGTTCCATTGTAAGAAGCATAGTCATCGTTTGGTATTGTAGAATAAATACCGACTCCTGGAGCAAAAACATCTACATTTACTTTTCCATAATTGGAAAAACTAGCAGGCAGTCTTTCATCATAATACATACTCATGGCTCCAAGCGTTAACACATTGTCTGAAATTTCATTGACCAAATCTTTTGAATCGTTAGGATAGGTTTTTTCAATATCAATATTTTTACCATCGTTTCCTGCAGCATTTACAATTAAAACATCTTTTTGGGCTGCATATTGAATTGCCTCAAAAACCCATTCTTTATTTGGGGAGTATTTTTTACCAAAACTCGTGTTGATAATTTTCGCCCCATTGTCAACTGCATAGCGAATTCCCAAAGCAACATCTTTATCGTGTTCGTCTCCGTCTGGAACTACACGTACTGCCATAATTTTTACATGGTTGGCAACACCATCAACTCCTTTGTTGTTGTTTCTTGATGCAGCAACAATTCCTGCAACATGTGTTCCATGACTTTCTAAATCTTTAGACCCAATGACATTATTATTTCCATACGATGTATCAGTAATATCATACAAATCATCCCCTAATGATTGACGTTCGTTAAATTCAAGATCGTAACTTTTCGTAGCCTCTTGACTTTCTTTGTACTCTAAAAGTCTTGCTTTATATTCTAATAAGCCTTTTTCTGTTGCCCCATTACTTAAAAGACCTATAAGATCCGCTATTTGTACAGCCTCCTTTGGGTCTTCTGTTTTTAGTGCTTTTAAGTCTTCTTCAGTAAAGTCTTCTTTTCCAACCAACTCCTTCACTGCTTTAAAGTTTTCTTCAATCTGAAGTATTCTTTCTGCAGTTTTCTCTAAGTTAGCGATCTCTGCTTTTTTTGCATCAGAAACAGATTTAAACTCTTCTTGTATTTTTAAAAAATTTTCATATTCAGTGCGATCTTCTTCAGCAATTTCTGAGGCAACTTTATCGCCAAAGACATCCATTCCTTTTTTTACAATACGTGTAATTTCTAACTGATCTGCTACAACAATATCACCATCTTCATTTCCTAAGAAATTCCATCCGTGAATATCGTCTACATACCCATTTTTATCGTCATCAATATTGTTTTATGGTATTTCTTTAGGGTTTGTCCAAGCTACGTTTTTTAAATCTTCATGTTCTATATCAACTCCAGAATCGGCAATGGCAACAACAACGGTGGTTCCTTTTTTTCCTTCTAAAAACTGATATGCTTTAGCGATACTCATCCTGGAATAGAATCTTTTTCTAAATCAGCATGACTCCATCGATACATCTCCTCATCGGTTAAATTTCCTTTTTTAGCAGGAATATTAATACTGAAAGAGCTTCCATTAGGAACAGGAATAGTTGTAATTGATGCTTTACAACTTGCGAACAAACATCCAGCAACAGCCGAATACAATAGTGGTCTTAGAATTTTCATAATATTATTTTTAGTGGTCATAAATAAGCTTTTTTTACCTGTTATTAAAATTTGCTTATCGATTTTTAAATTGATTTTTTTGTTAACTAAAGATTTCTGTAAATTTAAACGTTTCTTTCAATCGAACTCCTTTTTCTGTATGCGCTACAGTGCATAATTCGTGGGTCGCGTCGTGTTCTAAATATAGATAATAATTCTGAGTTGCCGCTTCATTTAAAAAAGCTGCTTTTTCTTCTATGGTTAGTAAAGGTCTGGTGTCATAGCCCATCACATAGGGTAGTGGAATATGCCCAACAGTAGGCAATAAGTCTGCCATAAAAACAATCGTTTTTTCTTGATAATGAATTTTTGGTAACATTTGTTTTTCTGTATGTCCGTCCATAAACAGTACATCAAAACCGATTTGGTCTATTGCATTGCTATGGATATAATTTAATTGTCCACTTTCATGAATTGGCTGAATGTTTTCCTTTAAAAAAGAAGCTTTTTCTCTAGGATTTGGATGGGTTGCCCATTTCCAATGATTGTCATTAGACCAGATTTTAGCATTCTTAAATGCAGGTTGTAAAAGGGTTTTTGAAGCATTCCATTCGATGACTCCTCCACAATGGTCAAAATGCAAATGTGTTAAAAACACATCGGTAATATCATCACTATGGAAACCGTGTTTTGCAAGTGAATTCGCTAAAGTGAAATCTCCAAACAGCGAATAATATCCAAAAAACTTTTGAGATTGCTTGTTCCCCAAACCAGTATCTATTAGAATTAGTCGATCACCGTCTTCGATCAACATACATCTCATGCTCATATCTATTAAGTTATTTGCATCTGCAGGATTGGTTTTTTGCCAAATGGTTTTAGGAACGACACCAAACATGGCACCTCCATCTAACTTAAAATTTCCGGTCTCTATTGGATATATTTTCATGGAGATCAAATATGCAGAAAAAAATGCACTTTATTGTTAATAAAATTCTAAAGCTTTTGTAGGGAATTTACCTCCTTCATTATTTTAATTTTATTTGCTGTGGTTAGATTGCCCAAAAAAATTACTTTTTACTCCTCTCACTCCTGGTATGACTTTGAAAACAGAGCCCGATAAAGGGTTTTCGTTCAGCTCTTCCAGAGTCATATCTTCTCTTGCTGTTGTAATGTAAAGGGTTGCTAAGTCATCACCCCCAAAAGCACATGAAGTAACATTGTGTGCAGGGACTTCAATTTTTCGATCAACGTTTCCAGTAATTGGATTGAATCGAACCACTGCATTCCCATTCCACATTCCAACCCAAAGCATGTCTTCTTCATCTATGGTCATTCCATCAGGAAAACCTAGAGAAGAGTCTACTTTTACAGCTACTCTTTCATTTGAAATTTCGCCAGTTGTGTCGTTATAGTCATAGCCCTTAATTTCGAGGGTAGGCGTATCGATAAAATACATGGTTTTCTTATCAGCAGTCCATACAATTCCGTTCGAAATCGTAATACGATCTTTTTTGATTGTAACAGTTCTAGAAGAATCTACTAAAAATAAATTCGCTTTTTGAGGCAATTGATCAAAGTGCATCGAACCTACCCAAAGACGTCCACTTGGGTCGCACTTTCCGTCATTCAGCCTGCTTCCAACCAAATCTGCAGCCATATTGACAAACGGTGTAGTTGAACCCGATGTTGTATTTACCCTATGAATTCCATCCTCCAAAGCAACCAAAACATAGGTACTATCAATAGGAACAACGGTTCCCGGCTTCGAAGGCATCACCAAAGTTCGATTCTCATTTGTTTTAGGCGTATAGATATGTAATTTTTCCCCATCAATATCTACCCAGTATAAAACTTCTTTTTCGGAATCCCATAGAGCGCCTTCACCCAAAAGAGATTGCATTTCAAAAGCCAAAACCGCTCTTTGATTTTTAGTTTTTGAACATGAAACTACAGAAAAACAGAACATCATAAATAGTACTCCTTTTAAAAGAATGGAGGTTTTAAAAATAGGTTTGAAATGACGATTTATTAGTATCATGTAGACGTGAATTTTCATAGCGTCTTGTAAATTAAAGACAATAAAACGAGAATTCAAAAAAAGGTGGTCTGTTTTGAAGAAAGTGTCAGAGAAGTTCTAAAAATAAAAAACTCCGAAATATAAATTATAGTTCGGAGTTTTTAGAGGTGTCGAGCGGACTCGAACCGCTGTAGATGGTGTTGCAGACCATTGCCTAGCCACTCGGCCACGACACCTTATTGTTTTTTCAAAGTCTCCTCTGATACCTTGCATGAGCATTCCCCTACAATGGGTTGTCAAATTTAAGGATTGCAAATTTACGTAAATTTACAAATATTGCAAGTCTTTTTTTGTGTTATCGCTTTTTTGTGAGAATGATCACAACTTCCTCTACATTCCCACCCATGGGTGGATTTATTTTTGAAACAGAAACCTTTGCTTTTTGAATCATGGAAAGTTCTTGAAAGAAACGGTCTAAAATTCGCTGTGCAACAACTTCTAATAATTCTGAACGAATAGCCATTTCTTGTTTTACGATATGATTTAGATGTACATAATCTACCGTATGTGCTAACACATCTGATTGTGCCGATTTTTTTAAGTCTGCTTTAATTGCAACATCAACACGATAATCGGAACCAATTTTCGCCTCTTCCTCCAAACAACCATGATAAGCGTACAACTTAATGTTGTTGATTTTTATAATTCCCATTTTGATGTATTTTAACCCTAAAAGGAGTTTAAACCCCTTTCAAAGCTTTATTTATTTTCCTCTATTTTTTCCCACATTTTATCTGTATTCAATCGAAAGGAACCGATATAGTCAAAACTGCATTGATCGGGTGAAATAATCGATAAAAAAGGCTCTGCATTCTTGTTATTATACAAGTAATAGGTTTCTCCAAAGATAGGCTCAAAACTAAATTTTGCATTGTAAATTAAATCGTTGTACTCAAACTTTAGCAATAAGCTTTCGTATTCTTTTTTAACCTCGTCAAACTTCGATTTCAACTGCTTGTTTACACGCTGTATCCCATCGTTTTTCCAACTCGCAGTATTCAATGGGGTAATAACGGGAGAGCTCGCAGAGGTTCCGTAAGGCTTTAAAGCAGCGTCATACTGCTTTGTTTCGTCATTAAAAACAACCAAATCTGGTTTTTTTGCTTCATCTTTCATACCCTGCAAAAATACGATAAAAAGCATATTCCCTCCTAAATTATGGAAATTTTAATCCGCAAAATGTATTTGATGATGCAATAAATCGCATCTACACAAAGACACCAAATAATTATACTAGGAATGAGTATTAATTCGTGAAAAAATCAAAAACATTGCTAATCGCGCTCGTTTTAGTTTTGTAGAATTCGGTATAGGTACATTGCTCACAGGTCACGCTAGTGAATTTCTGATTTTGAATGTCAAATATTTTTGACAAGGTCCCTCCTGTTGCGCGCATTTCTCCCAACTTATAGGTTTTGCAATTGCATTTTGGGCAAGTGTAGTTTCTAATTTGATCGCTCATGATATCTAATGTTTTTTTATTCGTTGCTCAATTTACACTTTTGTTACAAAACACTCAATGCCAATGAAGTATTTTGTGTAATTTTGTGTACTAATTTTGTCGCAACAATTTATGTCTGAAGAGAAAAAATCGCTCAATTTTTTAGAGCAAATTATTGAAGAAGATTTGGGAAATGGAATGCCAAAAGAAAATTTGCGTTTTCGATTTCCACCAGAACCAAATGGATATTTACACATTGGTCATACCAAAGCTATTGGAATTAGTTTTGGGTTAGGACAGAAATACAATGCTCCTGTAAACTTGCGCTTTGATGATACAAATCCTGTCAAAGAAGAACAAGAATATGTCGATGCAATTAAGCATGATATTTCTTGGTTAGGCTATACATGGGCAAACGAATGTTATTCTTCAGATTATTTTCAGCAATTGTACGATTGGGCAGTATTGTTGATTAAAGACGAAAAAGCATATGTTGACTCACAATCTTCAGAGCAAATGCGAATTCAAAAAGGAACTCCAACCACTGTTGGAACAAATAGCCCTTTTAGAAATCGTTCTGTAGAAGAAAACTTAGAATTGTTTCAGGGAATGAAAGATGGAAAATTTGAAGAAGGTGCACACACCTTACGAGCAAAAATTGACATGTCGAGTCCCAATATGTTGTTACGAGATCCATTGATGTACCGAATTATGTTCAAAGCACATCACAGAACAGGGAATGATTGGTGCATTTATCCGATGTACGATTGGACACACGGTGAGAGTGACTATATCGAACAAGTTTCACATTCTTTGTGTTCATTAGAATTTAAACCCCATCGAGAATTGTACAACTGGTTCCGTGATCATGTCTATGCATATAGCAAATCTGATTTGCCAAATCCCCCAAAACAACGTGAATTTTCTCGACTGAACTTAAGCTATACCATTATGAGTAAGCGAAAGTTGTTGAAATTGGTTGAAGAAAACATCGTTTCTGGTTGGGATGACCCAAGAATGCCCACAATTTCTGGTTTGAGAAGACGCGGGTATACTCCAGAATCCATCAAAAATTTTATTGAAACCGTAGGTGTTTCAAAACGTGAAAACATCATCGATGTGGCTTTATTGGAATTTAAAATTCGTGAGGATTTAAATAGTACAGCCAACAGAGTTATGGCCGTTTTAGATCCAGTAAAGGTGATTATTGACAATTACCCCGAAGGACAAGAAGAGCTATTGATTGCCGAGAATAATCAAGAAGATGAAAGCGCTGGCTATAGAGAGGTTCCTTTTTCAAGAGAAATTTATATTGAAAGAGAAGACTTTAGAGAGGAAGCTAATAAGAAGTTTTTTCGATTAAAATTAGGAAAAGAAGTTCGATTGAAGAACGCCTATTTTATTACGGCAACAAGTTGTGAAAAAGATGAAAACGGAGAAGTAACCGTAATTCACTGCACCTATGATCCCCTTACAAAATCTGGAAGCGACACCGAAGAAAGCAAACGAAAAGTAAAAGGAACATTGCATTGGGTTTCTATAAAACATGCTCTAAAAGCTGAAGTAAGGGCCTATGATCGTTTGTTTTTAGAAGAAGCTCCAGACGGACATAAAGACAAAGATTATATGGAGTTTGTAAATCCAAATTCTTTAGAGATCATTACTGCTTTTGTAGAGCCTAGTTTACAGACTGCAAAAATTGGTGAACGTTTTCAATTTCAACGTTTGGGCTATTTTAACGTGGATGATGATTCTACTTCCGACAATTTAGTATTCAACAAGACCGTTGGTCTGAGAGATTCTTGGGGAAGTGGACAATAGCATTGGTCTGTGGTAGAGAGTAGTTCATAATACACGATTATTTAAAATTCGATATCTATGAAAAAAATTTTCATTTTATGCTTGCTAGCACTAGCTTCATGTGGAAACAAAAAAGAAATTACAACTAGAACCGAAATTTCTTGCGGGCAATGCCAGTTTGAAATGGATTCTGAAAACGGATGTAGTTTAGCGGTCCGTTTTGAGAATCAAGCTTATTTTGTTGATGGATTTAGGATTGACGATTTTGGAGATGCCCATGACAAACAAACTGGATTTTGCGAAGTAATTCGAACAGCAGAAATAAGAGGTCTTATTGAAAATGGACGTTTTATAGCTAAAAAAATTACCATCACAGAATAACAGATTATTTTTTATAACAACCCCTATTTGTAAACAACGATTCAAATATAAAAAAACCCAAAAGAGATATTCTTTTGGGTTTTTTATGCGTTTTAAAACTTCTATTATGGTGCTGGATTTGGGATCTCTGCGTGCACTGCATTGATCTCTGCAAGTGTTTCAGCACTCAAGTCAATATCAATACTTCCAATATTCTCTTTCAACTGATCCATTTTTGTAGCTCCAATAATATTACTGGTTAAAAATGGTAATTGATTGATAAATGCCAACGATAATTCAGACAACGTTAATCCATTTTTCTTTGCAATTGCATCATATTGTCTTACGGCTTGAGTAGAGCCATCGCCCATATACCGCGCCACAAATCTTGGAAACAAATTTCCTCTAGATCCTTCCGGACTCTTTCCATCTAAATATTTTCCAGACAAAACTCCTTGTGCCAAGGGCGAATATGCTAACAAACCGATATTTTCTCGCATGGATACTTCAGACATTCCATATTCATAAGCTCTATGAATCATCGAATACGAATTCTGAACAGTTACGGGTCTGACTAAATTATGGGTAGCTGCAGTTTCTAAATACTTCATGGTACCCCACGGAGTTTCGTTGGAAAGTCCTATCGCTTTGATAGTTCCTGCTTTGACAAAAGTGTTTAAGGTTTCTAGAATCTCTAAATGATTTTCAGCTTCTTTGGTTGATGTTTCAAACGGATAATCTCTGACACCAAAACAATTGACTCCTCGAGAAGGCCAATGCAATTGGTACAAGTCTAAATAGTCTGTCTTAAGGCGTTGAAGGCTGCCTTCTATCGCTTCTGTAAGGTTTTGTTTTGTAAATCCTCCTGCTCTAATGTGTTTGGTATAATCTCCGCCACCAGCAATTTTACTTGCTAAAACGATCTGATCTCTATTTCCAGTTTTCTGAAACCAATTCCCAATTATCCTTTCCGTATCGGCATAGGTTTCTGGAGTTGCTGGCACTGGATACAATTCGGCAGTATCAAAGAAATTGACCCCTTGTGTTAAGGCGTAATCCATTTGTTCAAAGGCTTCTTCTTGGGTGTTCTGATTTCCACAGGTCATAGTTCCTAAACAAATTTTAGAAACTTTGATGGTGGTGTTGGGTAGTATTGTATATTTCATTTGTTGTTATAAAATTGTATGATTTTAATCGCTCAATAAGCTACGAAGTTAAAAACTTAAATTTTAATGCTAAAAAAAGCGTGTAGCTATTAAAAAAACTACACGCTTCCTAGGATTGTTTCTAGTGGTCTTCCTATTTTAAAATAGCGTCAATCCCTGGTAATGTTTTTCCTTCTAACATTTCTAACATGGCGCCTCCACCAGTAGAAACATAGCTTACTTTCTCTGCAAATCCAAACTGTTTTACAGCAGCAACTGAATCACCTCCTCCAACTAAAGAAAAAGCTCCATTTTTGGTTGCTTTGTCTATTGAATGTCCAAGTGCAATGGTTCCAGCAGCAAATGCTTCCATTTCAAAAACACCCAAAGGTCCATTCCATAAAATTGTTTTACAGGTATTGACAACAGCATCAAAATTTGCTCTTGATTTTGGTCCAGCATCGACACCTTCCCAACCTTCAGGAATTTGATTAATATCAATGATCTGAGTATTGGCATCGTTTGAAAAATCATCAGCAGCAACTACGTCAACAGGAATATGAACTTCAACTCCTTTTGCTTTTGCTTGTTTTAAAATTTCTAATGCCAACTCCATTTTATCATCTTCACAAATAGAATTTCCAATCGTTCCTCCTTGTGCTTTTATGAAGGTAAAACTCATACCTCCACCAATAATTAAATGGTCTACTTTGTCTAATATATTCTCGATGACAGTGATTTTTGAAGAAATTTTAGCTCCTCCCAAAATTGCCAATACTGGTCTTTCTGAATTGTTCAACACCTTATCGATACTTTCGATTTCTCTTGCCAATAAATTTCCGAAGCATTTGTTTCCTTCAAAAAATTGAGCAATAATAGTAGTAGAAGCATGTGCTCTGTGTGCAGTTCCAAAGGCATCATTCACATATATGTCTCCCAATTTGGATAGCTTTTCAGCAAAGTCAATAGCTCCTTTTTCTTCTTCTTCGTAAAAACGTAGGTTCTCTAATAATAAAATTTCACTAGGAACTAGATTGGCAACTGCCGCTTCAGCTTTTGCTCCAACACAATCTTCAACAAATTTCACATTACAACCGATAATATCAACTACCGATTTTACAATATGTTGTAAAGAAAATTCTTGTTGAAATCCTTTGGGCCTCCCTAAATGAGACATTAGCACACAGCTTCCGCCCTGTTCTAAAATATCGATAATGGTCGATTTTGCCGCCTGGATTCTGGTGGCATCTGTTACTTGAAACTCACTATTTAAAGGCACATTAAAATCCACACGGATAATGGCTTTTTTATTTTCGAAATTAAAGTCTTTTAAGGTTTTCATTTGATAATTATTTTCCACAAAAATACCGATTTCTTTAGGTTTAAAGAAATCGAGGACTTAAAAATTAAGATATCGTTTGCGTAGTAAACTATTGCTGCTAAATATTTTTACTGCCTTCCAATGGTTCAGAATTCAAGAAGTAAAGTTCATTCCTCATCATTATTTTGTAAAGAATTTATTTTTTGAGTTCTAAAATTGATGCATTAGTGCTGAACAAATTTTATATTTGCTAATGCTTTTCAACCAAATTATAGGCCAAGATCATATCAAAAATCATTTGCGGACTTCTGCAGAGAATGGTAGAATTCCACACGCACAGCTTTTTATTGGTAAAGAAGGCAGTGGCACCTTGCCCATGGCAATTGCCTATGCACAGTTTCTATTGTGTCATTTTTCTGATAGCCCTGAAGCCTGTGCCCTCAAATGCAACAAATTACAGCATCCCGATTTGCATTTTGCCTTTCCAGTAACCACCAATGAGAGTGTGAAAAAACACCCCATCAGTAACTTGTTTTTAGAAGATTGGCGCCATTTTGTAAAAGAACAACCCTATGCAAGCTTGTTCAATTGGCTGCGACATATAGGAGTAGAAAATAAGCAAGGAAATATTGGAGTAGAAGAAGCACAAGATATTGTCAAAAAACTCCAGTTAAAATCCTACGAAGGAGGGTTTAAAGTGATGATTATCTGGATGGCAGAAAAAATGAATATTGCCGCTGCAAATAAATTACTGAAACTCATTGAAGAACCACCTCAAAAAACAGTGTTTTTATTGATTACAGAAAATGAAGAACAGATAATCAATACCATTACCTCTCGTTGTCAAGCCTTACATTTTCCTGTTTTAGCAGAACAAGATATTTCCAAAGCATTAGTAGAACACGAACAATGCACTGAAAACGAAGCGGCAAAAATTGCTCATCAAGCCGAAGGAAATTATAATAAAGCGCTACATTTAATGCATCATGATGATGCCGATGTGGTCTTTGAAGAATGGTTTGTGACTTGGATTCGAACTGCCTTTAAAGCAAAAGGAAACGCGTCTGTTGTTCAGCAATTGATTTTTTGGTCAGACACCATTGCAAAAACAGGGCGTGAAACTCAAAAACGTTTTTTAGAATATTGTTTACAGTTTTTTAGACAAGCGCTGTTGTTGAATTATCAATCAGAAAACTTAGTCTTTATGGAAACCAAAACTGGGTTTGACCTTTCTAAATTTGCTCCATTTGTTCACGCAGGAAACATTTTAGAAATTGAAAAAGAACTCAATGATGCAATATATCATATTGAAAGAAACGGAAATGCAAAAATTATTTTGTTAGATCTTTCAATGAAATTGACTCGCTTTTTACATAAAAAAGAAGCTAGCGTTTAAGATTCTTACTCTAATCCTTTTGCAAGTCTTTTCTCAATATACAAGTCAGCTATTGTTGGATTTTCAGGACAGCTTTTTAATTGCTCAAACACATCACCTGCTTTTACAAAACCTGTTTGAAGTACTTTGAAATACACACCACACATCGTGGTATTCCAAAATTGTTTTACAATCCGAATATCATCAAAACGAATCCCTAATTTATAACAGGGATTCCTTTGAACAGTAGCTTCTAAAATAGCTTCTCCAACGGAAAAAACATCCCCTTGATGTATCTTGGTTTCGTCTAAATCATCGATGGTTAGGTTTTCACCAAACATTCCCATTTGCCACTCTAAATTGGGATACATCGGTTTGAAAAAATTGTAATGCTTTAAAGAATAGCCATAAATGGCCTGGAGAGTTCCCCCGTGATGCTCTCTATCGGTAATTTCGTCTCCTCGTACGTCTTGAGAATCTAAAAATATGGGCTGTGCAACGGGAAACTTAAATATCCCCGTAGAAACGGGTTTGCCCTTCCAAATCAGGTCTCTCTTTTCGCCAATGTTGGTTGTAATGATCTTCATACTCTATATCAATTTTTTCTCTTGGGGTTGAGCTTTCGTTATTCAACCAAAAAATCTTGTAAAACATCCGCTATTTTACGGTTATCCGACAATTGGGGTATTTTATTCTGACCACCAAATTTTCCAATCGATTTCATATACTCATGAAATCCTCCTTTTTTAACCCTTCGAATTACTAATGGGCGTAACACTTTCCCTTCGATTAGATCTAAATAATAAATATTTTGTGCTTGCATCGAAGCATCAATTTTTGTGGCAAATTGCTCCAAATGCTCAGGTTCATTTTCAAACTCTAAAAACCATTCGTGGTATGGCAATCCATTTTCAGGATTTACTTGTGGAGCTACAGTAAACTCACTAATATTAATTTCTGTATCTTTTATTGCGTCGTTCAATGCCTTCTCTACCTCTTTTCCGATAACGTGTTCGCCAAAGGCAGAAATAAAATGTTTGATTCGACCAGTTACTTTGATTCTGTAGGGAGCTGTTGATGTAAATTCAACAGTATCTCCAATATTATATCCCCACAAACCTGCAGTTGTATTCAGTATAATTACATAATTGACGCCTATTTTCACGTCTTCCAAAGAGATTCGGGTCGGATTGTCTTCAAAAAATTCGCTTGCAGGAATGAATTCATAGAAGATCCCTGAATCTAATTGTAACAACATTCCTTCTGCTGTTAGCGAGTCTTGGTAAGCAATAAACCCTTCGGATGCAGGGTACAATTCGATATAATCAATTTTTTTTCCGATCAAACTTTCAAATTTATTTTTATACGGTTCAAAATTGACCCCTCCGTAAATAAAGAAATTGAAATTTGGGAACAATTCTGAAATTGATTTTCCAGTTTTTTCAATCAGTTTTTCAAAATACATTTGAACCCAAGATGGAATTCCGCTTATCACAGACATGTCTTGATCGATGGTTTCTTCAACAATCGCGTTTACTTTTGTGTCCCAATCTTCAATACAGTTGGTTTCCCAGCTTGGCAACCTGTTTTTCAATAAATATTGTGGAATATAATGTGCGACAATACCACTTAAACGTCCTAGTTTCACTCCGTTTTTATCTTCTAAAACAGGGCTTCCTTGCAAGAAAATCATTTTTCCATTGACAAAGCTAGCGTCATTTTTTTCGACAATATAAAACAACAAAGCATCTTTGGCGGCCTTGATATGAGTAGGCATAGAATCTTTGGTAATAGGAATGTATTTTGCGCCTGATGTCGTTCCAGAAGTTTTGGCAAAATACAAGGGTTTTCCTAGCCAAAGTATGTCCGATTCTCCTGCAACAATTCGATCTACGTAGGCTCTTAAACCTTCGTAATCTTGAACGCTTACGCGTTTTTTAAAATCGGAATAGCTGTGAATATTTTCAAAATCATGATCTTTTCCAAAAGCAGTATTACCCCCCTTAGCTATCAAGTTTTTGAATACTTTCTTCTGTGTTTCGTGAGGTTTATCTGCCCACTTTTTCACTTTTTTAGTTACACTTTTAGCAAAAGGAATTGCAAAAAAAGATTTGATGCTCATTATTTAAAATCGATATATTTGACAGGGTCTACTGCATACCCGTCACTCCAAAGTTCGAAGTGCAAATGTGGCCCTGTTGTTAATTTTCCTGTAGACCCCACACTGGCAATTGCCTCACCGGACTGAACTAAATCAGACGCTTCTTTGAGTAAGTTTCCATTGTGTTTGTAAACAGAAATAAAATTGTTACTGTGTTTTAAAATTAGAACATAGCCCGTTTCTGTAGTCCAACCAGAAAAAATGACAGTTCCATCTGCTATTGCTTTTACAGGTGCGCCAATATTCGCTAAAATATCTACTGCATAATGCTTTACACTTGGATCAAACTCTTGTGAAATTTGACCGCTAACAGGTGCAAAAAAAACCAATTTCACATTTGATTCCATGTTGCTAACTAAAGGAAACCGATCACTCAGTTCTACCATTTCTCTGAACAAAGAATCTTCTTTAGTGGCATTCAATCGGCTTTCATCAATAATCCTACGTTCTTGCTGTAATACTAAAGAATCGATTTCTTCTGGCGCTAGTTCTCCGGTAAGGACAGGTCGTAGAGCTTTAGTGTAATTTTCTAAAATTGCTAATTGTACTTTTAAAGAATCCGCTTTCAGGGTAGCATTGATTGCGTTCGCCTTTAAAATAGTAGAAGAATAACCTGGAATATAATTTTTGATTGGAGTAAAGGCAACAACGGAAAAAGTTAAACCCATTAATACAATGGAGAAAAAACCTCCTAAAACAAATACATTTAAGCGTGATAATTTTAATGAAAATCGCTCTTCAAAAGTATCTTCATTTAAGACCACCAACCGATATTTATCCGTTAACTTTTGCTTGAACTTGCCTTTTTGTTTTTTGTTTTGACTCACAAAATGATGATTTAAGATTCACAAATATACAACGAAAAAATAGTGATTCTATTTTCTGTAAAAATTCATTTCGTCAACATATTCCCATACCTCTTTGGAGAGCAATGGCTGGATATTGATCCCTGATTTGATCCCATTTCGAATCATTGTTGATGAAATTTGAACAATAGGTGCTTCAATGGTATGAATTTTTGGATGGTTGTCAAATTGTGTTGCTAGCTTCCCCTCAGAAACTCTAGGATATACATAGAGGTGATGATGTTCTAAAATGGTTTCATAATTCTTCCATTTGTGAAAACTTCTCAAATTATCTTCACCCATGATCAAACTAAATTCATTGTCTGGATACACATCTGAAATATGCGCTAGGGTGTGTGAGGTGAAATTGGGCTGTGGTAACTTAAACTCAATATTGGAAGGTTTTATTTTCGAGTAGTCTTCAGTAGCTCTATATACCATTTCAAAACGATGGTGATTGCTTAATAAAGAACTCTTATTTTTAAAAGGATTATGAGGTGTAACTACCATCCATACTTCATCCAAATCGGAATGTTCTACCAAATGATTGGCAATGATTAGATGCCCAACATGGATGGGGTTGAATGTGCCAAAAAACAATCCTATTTTGCTCATAATTCTAAAAGATGTGCGAAAAAAGAGGAAGGCAATGAGATTGCAAACTCATCCCTTATTTCTCTAATTTTGCGTTTCGTCCAATCCTAAAAAATCACTGACCAACTCATCTGCCTCTTTCAAAGCGATGTCTAAATCGTAATTTTTAATAATTTTATCAAACTGGGGCGCTGTTGCCAATTCTACGGAAGCCTTAGCGATACGCATATTGATCTTATCTTCACTTTCAGTACTTCTCTTCTTTAAACGAATTTTTAATTCATCAATACTTGGTGGCTTAACAAAAACCGCCAAAGTTTGTTTTGGAAATTTACTTTTTATTCGTAATCCCCCAACCACATCAATATCAAAAATAACATGTTTTTTTTGAGCCCAGATGCGTTCAACTTCAGTTTTTAATGTTCCATAGAAATTATCTCTGTAGACTTCTTCCCATTCTAAAAAAGCTTCTTCTTTGATTTTATCTTTAAACTCTTGTAGCGAAATGAAATAATAATCTTCTCCATCTTTTTCAAACCCTCGCGGTTCTCGAGAGGTCGCAGAAATAGAAAACTCTAGATTGAATTTTTCTTGTTTCAACAAATGACGAACGATGGTTGTTTTACCAGAACCTGATGGTGCTGAAAACACAAATAATTTTCCTTGAAACTCTTTTTCCATGTACTACTATTGAAAATACTTCTCAAGCGAATCCAAACAGCTTAAAATCAGCTGGTCACTCGCATTGAAACTTTATTTATAAAACATTTAATATTTGCTCTTTTATTTGCTCTAATTCGTTTTTCATTTGAATTACTGCTTTTTGCATGGGTGCAAAATTGGCTTTGGAACCCGTAGTATTAATTTCTCTTCCCATTTCTTGTACAATAAATCCTAATTTTTTCCCATTAGAATCCTCTGAAGAGAGAGTTAATAAAAAATAATCTAAGTGGTTTGCCAGCCGAACTTTTTCTTCATTAATGTCTAATTTTTCTAGATAATAAATAAGTTCTTGTTCAAAACGATTTTCATCGGTATCAACTTTTAAATCATCAATCGCCTTTTTTAAGCGCGCCTTTACATTTTCTACACGATCTCCATCGAGTGCTTTGACTTCTTCTAAATAGTTGCGAATATTCAAAATACGCTCTTTGAAATCAATTTCTAAAGAAGCTGCTTCATCTAGTCGATATTGAATGATCTCTTTGATTGCAAGGTCTATATTTTCATTAATGAGCATCCACTCATTTTCATCTAATTCTTCACGTTCAGTTTTTAAGGCGTCGGGCATTCGCATTGCCATCTTTAGCAATTCTACGTCTTCTGATGATCCAGCTTGTACAACGTTTCTTAATTGCTGCATGTATTGTTTAACAACCCCATGATTGATACTTGTAGAAGTTTCGTCTGCAGTCATTTCTACATAGATGGAAAAATCTACTTTACCACGAACCAAAGCGCTTGCCAATTTTTTTCGCACACCCAATTCTTTCTCTTTATAATAAGAAGGAATCCGAACATTTAAATCGAGAGTTTTACTGTTTAAGGATTTGATTTCTATGGTTACTTTTTTGGTGGGTAATTGTAGTACAGATTTTCCGTAACCTGTCATAGATTGAATCATAAAATATTCATTTTAAATGAGTTGCAAAGATAGTTTTATTTTGTAGAATTTTCTGCTTGTTTGGTAACTAAATACACCCCTAAAAAGATGATCCCTGTAGCGAATAATTTGGTAGTACTTAGCGTATCACTCCCAACAGACAATGCAAAAATGGTAGCAATTACAGGTTGTAAATAAATAAAAACACTCACGGTTGTGGGTTTTAACTTCGACAATCCATACAAATTAAATAGGTAGGTCAAACAAGTGGTAAACACGACTACAAATCCAACTTTTAGTAAAATTGATATCGGCATTGTTCCCCATGAAATTTCTGAAATCTCAGTCCATCCAAAAGGAAGTACTAAAATGAGTCCAAACAAATAAAACCATTTAATAAAGGTGATGGGTGAATATTTTGAAATTAGATTTTTGACCAACACCAAATACAACCCATAGGATGCAGCATTCACAAAAACGAGAAAGTTTCCTAAAGTTGAATTGGATGCGGTATCATCCGAATTGTTTCCGTAGGTGATTAAAATAATTGTTCCTAGCAACCCCATGACCACCCCAATAATTTTTCTTTTGACGATTCTTTCTTTTAAAATAAAACTCGAAAAAAGCAAGACCATGATGGGTGAAGTTACCATCATAACCGAAGCACTAATCGGTGTGGTCATACTTAATCCCTTAAAAAAAGCCAACATATTCAATGCAATTCCAAAAACAGCTGCTAAAAGAATCTTTTTGTAATCTGCTTTTTCTATTTTCTCTTTTTTCACAAACAAGCCTATAAACCAAAAAATAGCGGTAGCTCCAAAAACTCGGATTAGAATAAATCCAAAAGGTTTGACATACAAGGGCATTACATCCTTTGCAATCGTGAATGTTACCCCATAAATAAGGGTCGCAATAGAAACCAAAAGAATAGCAATACTTCTTTGATTCATAAAATAATTAATTTTTTCAAGTTGCAAAGTTGAGGATGATTTTTAGATAAATGCACAAAAAAGTTTCAAATTTGTGCATTCATTGGAGGGTATAATTACCCCTCAAAAAGAAACTTTTGTTTCATTGAAGTATCTTTGGATCTCTAAGCCATAAAAATGAAGATACACCACCTTACTTTACAGAACTCAATATTAAATACATTTATTTCAGAAATTAGAGATCGAGTCATTCAAAAAGATTCACTGCGTTTTCGAAAAAATATGGAACGTATCGGTGAAATACTCGGTTATGAATTGAGTAAAAAATTGAAGTATGCCGTTGCAGAAATTGCAACCCCTTTAGGAAAAAAGAAGATGTATCTTCCTGAAAATGAGATCATTTTATGTTCCATTTTACGAGCAGGATTGCCCCTTCATCAAGGACTATTGAACTATTTTGACACTGCCGAAAATGCCTTTATTTCTGCCTATCGTCATCATCCTAATAATGATGACAAATTTGAAATAGTCGTCGAGTACCTTGCAGCTCCCTCAATGAAAAACAAAACCGTACTCTTGGCAGACCCAATGGTGGCAACAGGTCAGTCGCTAGTAGCGGTGTATGAAGCAATCAAGAAACATGGAGAAGCAAAACAGATTCATATTGTTGCTGTTATAGCTTCTCAAGAAGGAATTGATTTCATCGAACAACATTTCCCAAAAAACACCCACTTATGGATTGCTGCAATAGACACAGACTTGAATGACAAAGGATATATTGTTCCTAGTTTAGGAGATGCAGGAGACTTGGCTTTTGGCACTAAACTATAAAAAATATGGGCCAAAAAAAGCACTTAATACCAAAAGAAGAAGGATACTTTCTTTTAAAAACCCCTTAGGAACCAACTCAAATCCATTGGCTAGAATCACTGCTACTGGAAAAGCGGCTATCAGTAATTCTGAACCATTTCTCTCAAATGCAAAAAGGATGTAGGCAATGCCTATGAAAAGATGAATTAAAAGGAGTATCCAGCTTTTCTTAAAGGTATTATTCTCCAAAAGAGCCTTCCCTGTTTTCATAAAAATGGCAAAAACTACGGCCATTGAAAGTAGCGCTAAAGGGACATAAAACCTGTTTTCTGAATACAGACTGAAGTCATAAGGGCTATACAAGAGAAAATGAGCTGTAAATTGATCCATTTGTTCAAACCACAAACTATAGGTGAAAAATAAAAAAATAGGGATACTGAGGCCTATCAAAGGAATGAAAAGTGTTTGAAATCGAACTATTTTGTGAACAAGTAATGCACCATAAATAAGCCCGAAAAAAATACTCAAAAACGTATCCATAATACAGAGAATTCCCAGCCAAAAACCAGCATCAAACAGTTTTTTGAAAATATCATTTAGAGTCCGTAAACTATAAATCTTTCTAAAGAAAAAGAGCTGAACCAAACCCATAAAGAGCGGTTTATAGTCTAAGAAAAAAGACAAAAAAAAGGATATAAATAGGATGTAAAATAAAAAGGCGTAGGAATTGTTGTAGGTTAAATGATTCTTTATGACAATAAAATTTACAAAGAAAAGCAATGTGAAAATTCCAAGGACTCCAAACAAGAGATGTAATCCTGTTCTTGTAGAATAAAATCCTGTGAAAAGCTGAAAAAAAAAGACAGCAAGAAATAATAGTAATAAAACTATGAAATTGATTGGGTTTGATTTGCCTAAAAAATTGGCTAACATTATTTCTTTTGTTATTTTTGCAGCGTAAAGATAAATAAGTTATGATGACAAGCAATATTTTTAAGTGGATTGGTGCTTTATTTACTGAGTATTTATTCACTCCTTTTAACACTCTTCGTTCTGATTTGGCCTTAAGAGAATTTGGATGGTGGATTTCTAACGGAGTCAACTGGCTTTTTATGATTGTTTTTGTATTCCTTTTACGTTACTGGTTAAAAGAATCATACAAATTTAAGAGAGAAGGAACCGAAGACCGCGCACAATAATAGACTCCTTGGGAAGTAAAAATAAATTAAAACGTTTTAAAGAAAACGAAACGTTCCAAAATGTCATTCAACCAACAAGAGAAGAGGTTCTCAATAACTTCGCTCTGAAAGGTAAATGGCATTCTTTTTTTAAAAATGAGCACCCGATTGTTTTAGAATTGGGCTGTGGTAAAGGGGAATATACAATCGCATTAGCGCGTAAAAATCCGAATACCAACTATATCGGTATCGATATCAAAGGAGCTCGTTTTTGGCGAGGTGCAAAAACCGCTATCGAAGAAGGAATCAACAATGTTGCTTTTGTGCGAACTCAAATTGAATTGGTCGATTTTCTTTTTGCAGAAAATGAAGTTTCCCAAATCTGGATTACTTTTCCAGATCCTCAAATCAAATACAAGCGCACCAAACACAGAATGACAAATTCTTCCTTCCTAAAAAAATACCATCATATTCTAAATGAAAATGGAATCGTGAATCTTAAAACCGATAGCGAATTTATGCACGGTTATACATTAGGGTTGTTGCATGGAGAAGGACATGAAGTTTTAAACGCAAATCATAATGTGTATAAAAATGAAGGATCTCCAAAAGAAGTAACCGAAACCCAAACCTTTTACGAAAATCAATATTTAGAAGTAGGAAAACCAATTACCTATATTCAATTTCGATTAAAGTACTAGTCTCACAAATTTCAAAACCCAAAGCTATTTGATCAAATTTTAAAAATTTGATGTTTATACCTATCTTCACGTGGTGAAAGATTCAGATAATTTTTTTGAAAAAGTATATCAAACAGCACGTTTAATCCCCTACGGAAGAGTCACGAGCTATGGAGCTATTGCCAACTACCTTGGTGCAGCACGCTCTGCTAGAATGGTTGGCTGGGCGATGAACAATTCTCACAATCAAAAAGAGCAAGTCCCCGCCCATAGAGTTGTCAATAGAAAGGGCTTACTCACCGGAAAACATCATTTTGAAGGCAGCAACCTCATGCAACAACTCCTAGAAAATGAAGGGATTGTTGTTGTAGAAAACCAAATTCAGGATTTCGAAAAAGTGTTTTGGGATCCAATGAATGAAAATTCTTAAAAAATATCTCGATTATTTCTACTTATCAAACCATCAATAATCATAATCTACAATCTTTCTTTTTTAAGCAGTAAGCTGTATCTTTGTAGTCAATCTTTGATCATTGTAAAGATTTCACATAGAAGCAACTGCTGAAAAGCGTAAAGCAAAAAAATGAGTTTTAAAAAAGAAGATATCTACAAAGCATTAGAAACAATTACGGCTCCTTATGAAGGAAAAAGCCTTATTGAAAATAAAAATGTAACCAATGTTGTCAATTTTGGCAATGAAGTAGAAGTTGATGTTACCATTAGCAACCCAACTTTACAAGCAAAAAAGAAGATTGAAACAGAAATCACAAAAGCCATCAAAACCAATATTGATGAAACAATTGAGGTTAAAGTAAATGTATCTGTTGTCAAACCGACTCCAAAGGAAGATCCGAATATCATTCGAGGAAAAGAGATTCCAAACATCAAAAATATTATTGCAATTGCATCTGGAAAAGGAGGTGTTGGGAAATCAACAATCACTGCCAATACCGCAATTACTTTAGCTAAAATGGGTTTTAGTGTAGGCGTTTTAGATGCAGATATCTATGGTCCATCTCAACACATCATGTTTGATGTTGAGAAGGCAAAACCTTTGTCAGTGAATGTCGAAGGACGTTCTAAAATGAAACCCGTAGAAAATTATGGCGTAAAATTATTGTCTCTCGGTTTTTTTACAAATCCTAATCAAGCAGTAATTTGGCGGGGACCAATGGCATCGAAAGCATTGAACCAATTAATTTTTGATGCAGATTGGGGTGAATTGGATTTCTTATTGATTGACTTACCTCCAGGAACTGGTGATGTTCATTTATCAATTGTACAAGCCTTGCCTATCAGTGGAGCCGTAATCGTAAGTACTCCTCAAAATATTGCCTTGGCAGATGCCAAAAAAGGAGTTGCAATGTTTCAACAAGAAAGTATCAATGTGCCAGTTTTAGGGATCATCGAAAATATGGCGTATTTTACACCTGAAGAATTGCCTAATAATAAATACTATATCTTTGGACAAGGAGGTGCAAAAAACTTAGCCGAAGATATTCAAACAAAATTTTTAGGTGAAATTCCTCTGGTGCAAAGTATCCGAGAAGCAGGAGATGTTGGGCATCCAGTGGCACTGCAAAACGGAACCGTTTTAGAAAAGTCATTTTCTGAAATTACCAAAGAAATGGTTTCCGAACTATTGAAGAGAAATGAAAATTTACCCCCGACAGAAGTTGTACGAATTACAACAATGAGTGGATGTAGTTCTTAAAAAACCACCAAAACCTTTCAAAAGAAGGAATCTTGGTGTGAAAACAAGATAGCAGAAAAAGCTATTCTATTGATCAATATAGTATAAACTCAAATTACCCAATTTCAGCTTCTCCTATAGGGAAGATTTTAAGGGTTTTAAATTTATGGAAGCAAAAGAAACACGACATAATGTAGAAAAAGCTTTGGAAGAAATCCGTCCGTTCTTAATGAGCGATGGAGGAAATATCCAGCTTTTGTCAATAGAGGGGAATATTGTGAAAGTACAATTACAAGGTGCCTGCAATGGTTGTTCTGTAAACCAAATGACCTTAAAAAACGGTGTTGAAGCTACGATTAAAAAATATGCACCCCATATTTTGGAAGTCATCAATGTAGCTTAAAATTTAAATACGGCAAGGATATAATCCTCATGCGACCACAGAAAAAGAAAAGAGTTGACAGGTAGTACATAAGCTGCCGGGTCTAAATTGAAGAAAATGATTACCACAGATATTTTAATTATCGGCGCAGGTCCTACGGGATTATTTACTGTTTTTGAAGCAGGTTTATTAAAACTTAGATGTCATTTAATTGACGCACTGCCACAAATTGGCGGACAGTGTTCTGAAATCTATCCAAAGAAACCAATTTACGATATCCCTGCCTATCCAGAAATTTTAGCGGGAGATTTGACCGATAAACTCATGGAACAAATTAAACAATTTGAACCAGGATTTACCTTGGGAGAGCGCGCAGAAACGATTGAAAAACAAGAAGATGAAAGCTTTATTGTTACCACTAATAAAGGAACAAAACATCAAGCAAAAATTGTTGCGATTGCTGGTGGATTAGGGTCTTTTGAACCGAGAAAACCACCCATTCCCAATATAGCCGATTTTGAAGACAAAGGGGTAGAATACATCATTCGGAACCCAGAATTTTACAGGAATCGAAAAGTAGTAATCTCTGGAGGGGGCGACTCAGCTTTAGACTGGTCAATTTTTTTAACTGACATCGCTTCTTCGGTAACCTTAATTCACAGAAGAAACGAATTTAGAGGGGCCTTAGACTCTGTTGATAAAGTACAAGAATTAAAAGATGCTGGAAAAATCAACATGATTACTCCTGCTGAGGTTAAAGGAATTGTTGGAACCGATACTGTTGAGGGAGTTCGAATTGTCCAAAATGGTGAAGAAGAATTTACCCTAGAAACCGATCATTTTATTCCACTTTTTGGACTGTCACCAAAACTAGGACCTATTGCAAATTGGGGATTGGAAATTGAAAAAAACGCCATCAAAGTAAACAACGCATTGGACTATCAAACCAATATCCCCGGAATCTATGCCATCGGAGATGTAAATACCTATCCAGGAAATTAAAGTTGATTTTATGTGGTTTTCACGAAGCCACTTTAATGTGTCAAAGTGCCTATCAACGTATTTTTCCAAATAAAAAATATGTCATGAAATACACTACTGTTGGAGGTGTTGATGGTTTTGATGGAACCCGTAAAGAAGCTCCCAAAGCAGTTGTTAAAAAAATTGAGTAAATCTTGATCGTAAGGTCTCACAAGTTTTCAAAATCCTTTTGGACCTTCTTCTTTCTAAAATTTAAAAAAGCGCCCTAATTGAGCTGTCAAAAATCAAAATAGTTTTCTGTATCTTTGTAAAGAACAATCTTAAAATGTTCTACTATGTTTGCAGATTTATTAACTTTTTTAAAATTTTTAATCAAACGCAATCCTGAATGAGGGCCTAATGTATCCGTTTTTTCAATGTAAAAATGTAGCAATTCAATTCTAAAACGAAATTGTTATATAGTTATAAACTCATTAATACATTAGCAATATGCCTTTTTATCATCAGCTAGGAAAAATTCCACCCAAAAGACACACCCAATTTCGAAAAGAAGACGGGAGTCTGTATTACGAACAATTATTTGGTACAATTGGTTTTGACGGAATGTCCACCAACTCCTACCACGAACATAGACCTACCATGGTCAAAAAAATTGGTGCGCAATATTCAGTTTCACCAAAAATTGCAAAAGCAAACAATATTCAATCCTACCGTTTTAAAGGTTTTCAAGTTGAACCCGAAAATGACTATTTAGAAAGTAGAAAAATTGTTTTAACTAACTCCGATTGTCATATTATTTTAGCGGCTCCTAAAAAATCGACTACCGATTATTTTTACAAAAACACCGATGCCGACGAAGTGATTTTTATTCACAAAGGAGCCGGAAAACTAAGAACTCATCTTGGAAACATCGATTTTAAATACGGGGACTACTTGGTCATTCCTCGTGGAATTATATACAAGTTAGACTTTGACGATGAAAACAATCGCCTTTTTATTGTAGAATCTTATTCACCCGTCTATACCCCCAAAAGATATCGAAATTGGTTTGGTCAGCTGCTAGAACACGCTCCTTTCTGTGAGCGAGATATCCGAAGACCTCATGAGTTAGAAACCTATAACGAATTGGGAGATTTTTTAATCAAAGTGAAAAAACAAGGAGAAATTATAGAAATGATTTATGCCTCTCACCCTTTTGATGTCGTTGGCTATGACGGGTATAATTTTCCGTATGCATTTTCAATTCACGACTTCGAACCAATCACCGGAAGAATTCATCAACCGCCACCAGTACATCAAACTTTTGAGACCAATACCTTTGTTATTTGCAGTTTTGTACCCCGTTTGTATGATTATCATCCCAACGCAATTACTGCACCTTACAATCATAGCAATATCGATTCCGACGAAGTGTTGTATTATGTAGATGGGGACTTTATGAGTAGAAATGATATAGAGCAAGGACATATTTCATTGCACCCAGCAGGCATCCCTCACGGTCCACACCCAGGAGCAACAGAGAGAAGTATTGGAAAATCAGAAACTGGAGAATTGGCTGTAATGGTAGATACGTTCAAACCCTTGCAAATAACTGAAGAAGCAATGAAAATTGCAGATGAGGAGTATTATAAATCGTGGTTGGAATAGAATACGCCGATAAACCAATACAGCCGATAGTGATAGCTCAAGAGAAACGATCGCTTAAAACTCAAGGTTCAGATCATTAAAAAATTTCCAAAACATAGAACCCATAGGGGGTCTTAAAACCCTGTGAGGGCTCTAAAAAAACTAAAATCATCAAAAGATGGCAAAAGAAATACAATCAGTAAACTACGGATTAGAAAAAATATTTAAAGGAGCACAGGACTTCCTTCCTCTACTAGGAACAGATTATGTAGAATTTTACGTTGGAAATGCAAAGCAGTCGGCACATTTTTATAAAACCGCATTTGGATTTCAATCTTATGCATACAAAGGTCTAGAAACAGGAGCTACAGATGCTGTAAGCTATGTGTTGACACAAGACAAAATCAAAATTATTTTAACCACTCCATTACATAGTAGTTCACCAATCAACAAGCATCTGGTACAACATGGAGATGGTGTAAAAGTAATTGCCCTATGGGTAGAAGATGCTCGAAAAGCTTATCAGGAAACCCTCTCACGAGGTGCAATATCCTATCTAGAACCTGTGGTTGAATCTGACGAATTTGGAGAAGTTGTCAAATCAGGAATTCATACTTATGGTGAAACCGTGCATGTATTTATTGAACGTAAAAATTATAAGGGCGTTTTTCTACCAGGGTTTCAAAAATGGGAATCGGACTACAATCCACCCGCAGCAGGGCTTAAATACATTGATCATATGGTTGGAAATGTTGGCTGGAATCAAATGGATACTTGGGTGAAATGGTATGAAGACGTGATGGGTTTTGAAAATTTTTTATCGTTTGATGACAAACAAATTCACACAGAATACTCTGCATTAATGAGCAAGGTAATGTCGAACGGAAATGGTCGAATCAAATTTCCGATAAACGAACCTGCAAAAGGGAAAAAACGTTCTCAGATTGAAGAGTATTTAGATTTTTACGAAAGTGCTGGTGTACAACATATTGCTGTAGCAACCGATGACATTATCAAAACAGTCTCTCAATTAAAATCGAATGGAGTCGAATTTCTATCAACGCCTCCAGAAGCCTATTACAAGGCTGTTCCCAAGGCTTGAAGAATTTAGTCACGAGCTTAGAGAAGATATTGAAACGCTAAAAGGCTTGGGAATTATGATAGATGCAGATGAAGAAGGTTATTTATTACAGATTTTTACAAAACCGCTAGAAGACCGACCAACTTTATTTTTTGAAATCATTCAACGAATGGGTGCAAAAGGTTTCGGAGCAGGAAATTTTAAAGCCTTATTTGAATCGATAGAAAGAGAACAAGCAAAACGAGGTACCTTATAAATTTTGCAAGTAGGTTTTTAATGAAATTTGGTGTGAAAATATTTGCAGATATATTCATTAAAAACTATTTTGTGTCTGAAAAACAAAATTCTAAGAGTCGGTTTTTACAATCTATAGTGTTGTTAAATTTTGTCCTTATTTTTGCTTCAATTGTACATTATATCACTAAATAAAAAAAATGAATCGAGAAGAAATCATAAAAGCCATAGAGGTAAAGTATGATCAGCTTGGTGTTCCGGTAGACGTAATGCTAGAAGGTTTGTTATGGAGTACCCCAATTACTTATTGGGATTATATACAAACAGATGCCCTTTTGGGATTACAAACACCTAGAACTACTCTACCTGACGAAATGGTCTTTATTATGTATCATCAAGTCAATGAATTATTGTTTAAAATGATTTTGTGGGAAATTGATCAAGTAGCCAAAGTCGAAGCCGTTTCGGCTGAAAAATTCACGATGCACCTCCATAGAATAAGTCGCTATTTTGATATGCTGTGCAGTTCTTTCTCTGTCATGGCAGACGGAATGGAAAAAGAACAATACCTCAAATTCAGAAATACCTTAACTCCCGCAAGTGGATTCCAATCAGCACAATATCGAAAAATCGAGTTTGCTTCTACTGAGCTCATCAATTTAATCGATGCTCGCTTCAGGGATTCGATTGATAGAAATTCTACGTTTAAGAATGCTTACGATCACTTGTACTGGCAAGCCGCAGGTATTCATCATCAAACGGGAAAAAAAACAACCTTAGTAAAATTGTTTGACAAAAAATATTTGGGAGACTTTATTGACTTTATGGAAGATTATAATGAAATTAATTTATCTAAAAAATTCAAACAACTACCCAAGGATGTTCAAGAAAATCCAGAATTAATCAACGCAATGCGTCATTACGATTATACTGTAAATATCAAATGGGTGATGGCACACTACAATGCCGCTGGAAAATATTTAGGAAGGAAAGAGAAAGATCTCGAGGCAACTGGAGGTAGTAGTTGGCGAAAATATTTACACCCAAAATACCAAAGAAGAATCTTTTATCCCTATTTGTGGAGCGAAGAAGAACTGAAAAACTGGGGAACTTCTGTCGAATAAAAAAAAACGAAAACTTCCTTTTCAAATTCTTTTTTGTTTTTTGTAACAAAAAATGTCGATTGTTTTTTATATGTTTGAAAACCATGAAAAAAATAACCTTTCTATTGTCAGTACTTTTTTTGACACTAAATACATTTAGTCAAAAACAAGATCCTGTTTTTAAAGATGGTGAATGGCTTCGCTATAAAATGAGTTATAGTGGTTTTTTTCGTGCTGGAACTGCGATTTTAGAACTCAAAGAAGAAGAATTTGAAGGGAAAAAAGTACTTCACTCTATAGGTAAAGGATGGACTTCAGGAATGATCAAATGGTTTTTTAAAGTAGATGACACCTATGAAAGCTATTTTGACAAAGAATTAATAAAACCCTACTTTTTTAAACGAAAAATAGACGAAGGAGGCTATAAAAAAAATAGAAATACCACCTTTAACTATGAAACAAAAAAGGCATTCGTTCAAGATTTCATTAAACAGCAAGACACCGCTATTTCTTTCAATAATGTTCAAGATATGTTATCTTCTTTCTATTATTTAAGAAATCAAAACGTTGATCATTTAATCAAAGGAGAGGAGATAGCAATTGATATGTTTTTAGATTCCCAAGTATACAAATTTAAGCTTCGTTTTTTAGGAAAAGAAACCTTACAAACGAAGGTTGGAAAGATAAAAACATTAAAATTCAGACCTATCGTCCAAGCTGGAAGAGTATTTAGAGCTCAAGAGAGTGTCACCATTTGGATTACGGCCGATAAAAATAAAATCCCCATCAAAATGCGTGCAAATCTAGCTGTTGGATCTTTAAGAGCAGAGTTAGAATCGTACAAGGGATTGGCAAATCCTTTTGAAAGAATTTTTGATTGATCTTTTGATTAAAAAAGAAAAACCTTCCGGAACTTCCTGAAATTCATTCAAAAATTACTACATTTTATTTGTACTTTTGATGCCGAATGTAGAATAACAATTGAAATTAGTTTTTTTGAAAAACATCATCTCTCTATTATTTTTTAGTATGCTTTTTTTTTCTTGTGAGAAAAAAGAAGAAAAACCTATGGAAATAATTGAAAAAACACCCGTAATTATCAAAGAATATGGGTACGCAATCAAAGATTATACGGTAATCAAAGATACGATTCGGAGCGGAGAAAGTTTTGGAATTATTCTAGATCGACATCACGTAATGTATCCTACAATCAATAAAATTGCCACAACAATCAAAGACACTTTTGATGTTAGAAGAATTCGTGCAGGGAAACCCTACACCATTTTGGCAAGCAAAGATTCTACACAAAAAGCATCCGTTTTTATTTATAAGCATGATAAAATTAACGCGACCATTGTAGATTTTGCCGATTCAACAATTACTGCCTATCGGTATCAAAAACCCATCAAAATTGTTGAAAAATCAATTAGTGGAAAAATTTTTTCAAGCTTGTCCGTTGCTATGGATAGTCTTCATATAAATCCCGGATTGACCAACACCATTGCAGATGACATCTATCCTTGGACCTTAGATTTTTACAAGCTTCAAAAAGGAGATGAATTTAAACTAATTTATGAAGAAAAATACATCAACGATACTGTCTTTGCAGGCTATGGCGCTATCAAAGCAGCCGTATTTAAACACAAAAACAGAAATTTTTATGCCTTTAGATATCTAGCAGATAGCACCAAAGGACTTATTGATTATTTTGATGAAGAAGGAGATATTTTAAGACGTCAGTTTTTAAAATCACCTATAAAATTTGGATCTAGAATTTCTTCATCTTACAATTTAAAAAGAAGAATTAAGCATTACGGATACCGCATAAAACCTCATAAAGGAACCGACTTTGCCGCTAGAGAAGGCACCCCAATCATGGCGACAGCAAATGGTGTAGTAACTGAATCCACACAACGAAGAGGCAACGGGAAGTATGTTAAAATTAAACACAACAACACCTACGAAACCCAATATCTTCACATGAGAAGACAAAATGTTAAAAAAGGGCAATTTGTCAAACAAGGAGATGTTATTGGTTGGGTTGGAAGAACTGGAAGCACAGAGGGAAGACATGTTTGTTATCGTTTTTGGAAAAACGGGAAGCAAGTAGATCCTTTTAAGCAAAAATTACCTGCGGCAAAACCATTGAAAAAAGAAGTTAAAGTTCACTACCTAGCGTTTATTCAATCGCTAAAAACAACGTTAGATAATATAGAAATCACTAAAACGAAAAGTGATTCTTTAGAAATAATTGCTCAAAATTAAACCCAAACATGGCATTAAAAAATATCAATCCCACCTCTACAGACGCTTGGCAGAAATTATCAAATCATTTTAATGAAATCGAAAAGATTACACTAAAAGAATTGCACAAAGATACCAATAGGCAAGACGATTTTTCGATTCAACACGATGATGTGCTTGTCGACTTTTCAAAAAATAGAATTACTAAAGAAACCTTAGAGTTATTAGTTTCACTAGCAAATGAAATCGATTTGAAAGATGCCATTGAAAAGCAATATTCTGGAGAAATCATCAATGCTACTGAAGGCAGAGAAGTATTGCATACGGCATTGAGAAGCAGTACAGACGCGCCTATTTTTGTAAATGAAAAGAATATCAAGCCACAAATTCAGACTACTTTACGAAAAATAAAAAGCTTTAGTAATAAGGTGATTTCAGGAAAATGGAAAGGATTTACTGGAAAATCAATTACCGATGTTGTGAATATTGGGATAGGTGGTTCTGATTTAGGACCCGATATGGTGGTCGAATCGTTACAGTTCTATAAAAATCATTTAAATACTCATTTTGTATCTAACATCGATGGAGACCATGTTTCTGAAATCATAAAAAGGCTCAATCCAGAAACTACTTTATTTGTAATTGTATCAAAAACATTTACTACGCAAGAAACCATTACCAATGCCAATACAATTAAGGATTGGTTTTTGTCGCAAAAAAATGTCCTGCTACGATCTTTGATGTAGCAAAACATTTTGTGGCAGTCTCTACAAATTTGAAAGCTGTAGAAGATTTCGGAATTGACAAAGCGAACATTTTTCCGATGTGGAATTGGGTCGGTGGACGATTTTCATTGTGGTCTGCAGTAGGAATTTCCATCAGTTTGGCCGTCGGTTTTGAAAATTTTAAATCGCTTTTAAACGGAGCTGAAGAAATGGACATTCATTTTAAGAATGAAGATTTTGACAAAAACATACCCGTAATATTGGCGTTGATTAGCGTTTGGTATAACAATTTTCACTATAAGCAGAAACCGAGGCAATTTTGCCTTACACACAATACTTAACCAAGCTCTCCGCATACTTACAACAGGCCATTATGGAAAGTAATGGAAAAAGTGTTGATAGAAATGGAAACAAGGTCACTTATCAAACTGGAACAATTGTTTGGGGAAGTACAGGGACCAACATGCAGCATGCTTTTATGCAGCTTGTACACTAGGGAACTAAATTAATTCCTTGTGATTTTATTGGGTACAAAGAATCTTTATATGGTTTGACCGATCATCACCAAAAATTAATGGCCAACTATACTGCACAAATGGATGCCTTGGCTTTTGGAAAATCAAAAGAAGAAGTTCATTTAGAATTAAAGTTTTCAGGGAATCAGGATAAAATTGCATCATTGCTCCCTTTTAAGGTTTTTGAAGGCAACAAACCTAGTACCCGAATTTTGTTTGACAGGTTGACACCAAAATCATTAGGAAAACTCATTGCGATGTATGAACACAAGATTTTTGTGCAAGGAATCATCTGGAATATCTATAGTTATGATCAATTTGGAGTAGAATTAGGAAAAGAATTGGCAACAAAATTGTTAAATAAATCATAAAAAGACAGTAAAATAAGGCTCTTCCGATTCATTTTCCTTTTGTTAATAAAAGTGTTAACATGTAATTAATTGGTTTTCAGTTAAAAGAATAAATTTTATATAATTTTAAATATCTTAATTTTTTGTTAAAAGTTAACATTAAATTAACATTGCAACTCGCCAGAAATTGGACTTTTGCAAAACATATTTAACCATATAAAATATAACAATGAAAACTTTTAAAAACTTATTTTTAGTAGCTATGTTCTTTGTAACAGCTACAATTTTAGGACAGACTAAAATTTCAGGAACGATTGTCGATGCAAACAGTCAATCTTTACCTGGAACTAGTGTTCTAGAGAAGGGAACATTAAATGGAACAGAATCTGACTTTAACGGAGCATTCTCTTTGACCGTAAATTCAAATTCTGGTGTATTGGTAATCTCGTATATTGGTTACAAAACAGTAGAAGTTAATTATTCATCTACTGAATCAAATGTTGGAACAATAACCTTACAAGAAGATGCCAACGCTTTAGATGAAATTATTATTACTTCTGGAGTAATAGATATCGCGAAAGTTAGAGAAACTCCAATTGCAGTTTCTACAATTACCGCAAGAGAAATTTCATTAAAAGTAGGAAACATGGAATTTCCAGAAATTATGAATACAACTCCTGGGGTTTATGCAACCAAACAAGGAGGTGGATACGGAGATTCTCGAATTTCTCTTCGTGGATTTGACCAAACAAACACATCTTTTCTTATTAACGGACAACCTGTTAATGATATGGAAAATGGTCGTGTATATTGGTCTAACTGGCAAGGTTTAACAGATGTTGCTTCTGGAATTCAAATACAAAGAGGACTTGGTGCTTCACGTTTAGCAGTACCTTCAGTAGGAGGAACTGTTTCAATTTTTACAAAAGCTGCCAATAAATCTGAAGGAGGAAAAATTAGCCAAATGGCTGGTAATGACGGATATTTAAAATCTACAATATCTTACAATTCTGGGAAAAATAATCGTGGATGGGCCTCCTCTATTTTGTTTTCTAAATGGCAAGGTGATGGATACATCAACAACACTTCAGGTGAAGGGTATACCTATTTCTTTGCAGTGGGATATAAGCCAGAAGGTTCGAAGCATGATTTAAACTTTTCTTTCTTAGGCGCAGGACAGTGGCACCACCAAAGAGATGTTTGGGTTTCTATTAGAGATTACCAAAATTTTGGAGATGCAGGAATAGATAGAACATGGAACTCTAACGGAGGTACATTGAATGGGAAGGAATTCAGTATGAGAAGAAATTTCTATAACAAACCCTTAGCTACATTTAACTGGGATTATGAAATCTCGGATAATATAAAACTTTCAACATCATTTTATGGATCTGCAGGTCGTGGTGGAGGAACGGGTCCTCGTGGTTCAAATTTCAGAAATGCAACCTCAGACATATTACCATACCAAAAAGATTTAACAGAACACTACAATGAAAACGGTAGAGGTTCTAGAAACGCTGATGGATCAATCAACTTTGATGCAATTGTAGCACATAACAGAAGTGCAGCAACTCCATATACTGGTGCAATTAGTGGATTTGAAGGTCAATTAATTGGTTCGAATAGTTTTAGAGAAGATGGTGTAAGCAGAGAAATTCTTGTAAGAAGAGCCTCAATGAATTCACATGACTGGGTTGGAGCTATTTCTAATTTAGAAATAAATAGTGATAAATTTAAATATTCTATTGGTGTAGACTTACGTTCTTATACTGGATATCACTACCGCGTATTAAACGATTTGATGGGATTAGACGGTTATTATTCTTCAGGGAATAAAAATTCTGCAGGACAAATCATCAACACAACGATTGAAGCTTCTCCTTTTAAAAGTACAGGTCTTACTAACGGAGCTAAAATTGATTACTTCAACATAGGTAATGTAGGATGGCAAGGTGTTAATGGTTTAGTTGAATACAATGATGAAGGAAAGTTAACCGCTGTACTTCAAGGGGGATTGTCTAATCAATCTTTCCAAAGAGAAGATTTATTTGACGTTCCTTCTAACCCAATTTCTGACACAAAGAATCAAGGTGGTGGATACATTAAAGGTGGTGCAAACTACAACTTGAATGAAAAATCAAACGTATTCTTTAATGTTGGTCTTATCTCTAGACAACCACAATTTGGTGCTGTTTTTCCAAACTTTGGAAATGATATTAATCCAGACTTGCAAAATGAAGAAATTCGTTCAATAGAATTTGGATACGGATATACTTCAGCAAAAATTGATTTAAATGTAAATGTTTACAGTACCTCTTGGGGGAACAGATTTGTAACTCGTTCATTATCTAATCAACAGGGAGTAGACGGTACTGCTCAATTTAGAAATGTGGATGTTTTACACAATGGACTAGAATTTGAAGGAAAATATAGAGCAACTAATAATTTAACTTTCAAAGGAATGTTTTCAATCGGAGATTGGAAATATACAAAAGATTTTGAAGCTGAAATATTTGATGATAACCAACAGTTAATTGGTACAGGTACTCTATATACCAATGGTTCTAAAGTTGGTGATGCTGCACAGTTTACATCTTACTTAGAAGCTAATTACAAAATGGGTAGATGGAATTTTGATATTGGATATCGATTTGTTGATGGTCTATATGCAGATTATTCAATTACTGATTCTCAATTCACACAACCTGACAATAAAGGAGCTTTAAAACTTCCTTCTTATGGATTGGTTGACTCAGGTGTAACCGTTCAATTGGGTAAAGGATTTAGTTTCAGAGCAAATATTAACAACTTATTTGACACTACGTATATCGCAGAGTCTAACTCTAATATTCATGCTGATGCTTCTTCTGAAACATGGAATGGTGTAGATGTTCGTAATTCAGTTTGGTTTGGATTTGGACGTACTTGGAATACATCTTTAGTATACAGATTCTAAGATTTTCATTATAGATTTAAAAAACCACCTCCTAGAGGTGGTTTTTTTATGCAATAAATTGTTAACTTTACCAAACCTTAAGAACATCCAACAATATTATGAAAGACATTCACTCGTATTGGGCATATTTAGTTTTAGCCTTTTTAGCTTTTGCTGTTATCAATGCTCTAATTGGGCTTACTCAAAAAAAAGAATTTAAAGACAAAGACTTACGTATTGGACTTTTTACCCTTATCGTATCGCATATTCAATTATTAATCGGACTGGGATGGTACTTTATGTCTCCTTGGTACAAAGCACTCAGAACAAACAGTGCTTCTGCGATGTCAGATAAAGCTACTCGACTCCTCGCCGTAGAACACCCAATAATGATGATTATCGCAATTGTACTCCTTACAATCGGTTGGTCTAAACATAAAAAGAAAACAACAGCTGCTTCAAAGTTTAAAACCTTTGTGCTCTTTTACGGTGCTGCTCTCTTGTTAATCCTTTCAAGAATCCCATGGAATAACTGGTTGTAAACAATGAAATTGATTAGTTATATCTTATCACCAATTTTTATTTTGGTGTTTTTCCTCTTATTGGTCATTTTTCAATGCTTACAGTGGTTGAGTATGAATATTTTTGGCCCTAAAGCTCACAAAGTCGTCGTTGATGTTCTCAATTGGTTTTCAATAAAATCACTTTTGATTCTTGGAATACCCGTATATTTTGAAAACGACTATACATTACCTGAAAATACAACACTGATATTTACTGCCAACCATCAAAGTTTGTTTGATATTCCACCGTTGATTTTATTTTTTAGAAAATACCATCCAAAATTCGTGTCCAAGATTGAATTGGGCAAAGGGATTCCAAGTATTTCCTACAACCTAAGACATGGAGGTGCTGCGTTAATTGACCGGAAAGACCCTAAACAAGCCTTGACAGCATTGGCTGAATTTTCAAAAAGAATCCATAAAAACAACTGGTCTGCAGTTATCTTTCCTGAAGGAACTCGAAGTAAAACAGGAAAGCCAAAGAAGTTTTCGACAAATGGCATTAAAATGATCGCCAAATACAATAAAGAAGCCTATATTGTGCCGGTTACGATAAACAATTCATGGAAAGTATTTAAATACGGAAAATTTCCACTTGGAATTGGAAGCCCGATTACCATCAAAACCCATGAGCCTATAAAAATAGACTCCTTACCTTTTGACGAATTAATGGCAAAAGTTGAAACAACAATTATATCCCATATAAAATAACATCCCGATGTCTATGCAAAATATCAGAAAAGAGGTTATGAGAACTCTTGAAAAAAATATTGATTCTTTTGTCGATAAGTTTTTAATTCCAGCAGAAAAAATTTGGCAACCAACCGATTTTTTACCGAATTCACAGAAAGATACTTTTATCGATGAAATCAAAGAAATTCAAGAGCTTTCAAAAGATTTAAGTGATGATTTCTGGACTGTGATGGTAGGAGATACGATCACAGAGGAGGCCTTGCCAACCTATGAATCTTGGTTGTTAGATTTAGACGGCATTACACAACATCCTGACAATGGATGGGCCAAATGGATTCGCGCTTGGACTTCTGAAGAAAACAGACACGGAGATACCCTTAACAAATACATGTACCTTTCAGGACGAGTCAATATGCGTGAAGTAGAAATTACCACTCAGCATTTAATTACTGATGGGTTTGATATTGGTACTGCATCCGATCCCTATAAAAACTTTGTGTATACCAGTTTTCAAGAATTAGCGACCTACGTTTCACACAATAATGTGGCAAAAATTGCACGGAAAAATGGACACAAGGCGTTGGCAAAAATGTCTAAAATTATTGCTGGTGATGAGATGCGTCATCACATAGCCTATACTGAATTTGTAAAGCAAATTTTCGCAATCGATCCTAGTGAAATGATGTTGGCATTCCAACACATGATGAAACATAAAATAGTGATGCCAGCAATGCACTTAAGAGAATCTTTTGGAGCTAAAGGAAGCATCTTTAATGATTTCTCTACGGTAGCTCAAAGAGTCGGTGTATACACGGGTTTTGATTATATTGATATTTTAAGAAAATTAAATACCGCCTTAGAAATTGATAAAATTACCAACTTAACTGCTGAAGCAGAAAAAGCAAGAGACTATTTATTAAAACTTCCAGACAGAATGTTTAGGATTACGGAACGTATTGTAATTCCAGATACGAAGTTTCAGTTCAAATGGTTGAATCCAATATAAACCTTAAAATCTCCTTGTAAAATTGCAAGGAGATTTTTTTATCCCTGAATTTGAAAGGCATCTCTATCGTTTAAAAAACCTAATTTCTCTCTCACTTGGTTTTGACTCTTTTTTTCAAGAGTGAATACCGCTATGCCTGCTTCATTTTCTTTAAAATCAGCACACAGCTTTCCCAAGTAATCATAAGCAGAAGAATGTCCATTATATACAAGTCCATAGCCGTCTTTCCCGAGTCTATTGACTCCAATTGTATAAGACATGTTTTCGATGGCCCTTGCTTGTAACAAAGAGGTCCAAGCATTGATTCTTGGTCTTGGCCAGTTTGCCAAATACAACAACAGATCATAATTTTCGATATTTCTTGACCACACAGGAAAACGCAAATCATAACAAATCATTGGGCAAATGTTCCAATTTTTATAATTTACAATCAATTTTTGATTTCCAGCAGTATAGACCTCATGCTCCTTTGCCAGTGTAAAGGAATGGCGTTTGTCATAAATATCAATTTTTTGAGAAGGATGAACAAACAGTAACCGATTGTAAAATCGCCCTGAATCAGAAATCACCAAACTTCCAACAATCGCTGCTTGGGTTTTGTCGGCCATTTTTAGCATCCAAGAAACTGTTTTGCCATCCATCGCTTCGGCAACTTTTGCCGCATTCATAGTAAATCCCGTCGAAAACATCTCGGGTAAAACAATCAAATCTACAGCCTCTGAAATTCCTTCAAATTGTTGTTGAAAATTGAGACAGTTCTGAGTGGGGTTTTCCCAAACTAAATCGGATTGAAGAATCGCAATTTTTAATTCTGAAGCCATTTTGTATAAGATAAAAAGAAACATTGTTCCCTCAAAAATAAGATAAATAATGTATATTGTTTTTCAAATTGATACGAATGCACTCTTTTATTTCAGAAACCTTAGATACCATCTTAAAAACCACCAAATCATTTGAGAATGTGGTCTTTGTATTGCCTTCCCAAAGGGCTGGTATTTTTGTCAAACAACGTCTAAAAGAGAAGATTTCTAGTGGATTTTTACCCGAAATTCAAAATATTGGGGACTTTATTGAGCAAGTATCGGAAGTTAACAAGATTGATAGTATTGAACTATTGTTTCATTTTTACACCCTCTACAAAAGTGTTGAAAAAAATCCTGATCCCTTTGATAAATTTTCTTCATGGGCATTTACAGTGCTGCAAGATTTTAACGAAATCGATCAAAATTTAACCAACTCAAAAGATCTTTTCATATACTTACGTGACATACAACGATTAAAAAAATGGTCTGTTACTGGCACTTTTAAAGAAACAGCGCTGGTCAAAGATCACTTTTCTTTTATTGAAAAACTGGGGGATCTATACCCTAAGTTATACGCCTTTTTAAAAGAAAACAAGATCGGTTACCAAGGCTTTATTTATAGAGAAGCAACACTTCAAATTGATGCTTTTATTGAAAATAATCAGCATAAAAAATTCTTCTTTTTAGGATTTAATGCCTTAAATAAGGCCGAAGAATTTTTGCTTCAAAAAATGCTTTCAGCAAAGAATACCGATATCTATTGGGACATCGACCAAGCATTTTTAGCGAAAAATCAACAGACGGGACGCTTTATCAAAAGATATCAGAGTACCTGGAAATACTATGAAAAAAATGATTTCAAAACCATAGGAAATACCTTTTCTGAAGAAAAAAATATTGAAGTCATTGGGCTTTCAAAAAATATTTCTCAGATAAAATACGCTGGTGAGATACTATCAAAACTTCCAAAACTACACAATACAGCCATGGTATTGTCTGACGAAACCTTGTTGCCCATTACCTTAAATTCGTTGCCAAAAAATGTAGCTGCAGTCAACATCACCATGGGGTATCCTTTAAAAGATATTCCTTCTTCAAATTTAATTTTTTCAATATTCAAACTCTTTTTATCTCAGGAAAAACTACAAAAAAGAGCAGAAAATCTATTCTATCATAAAGATGTGATTCGCTTTGTTAAAGAGCCTGCAATCTATGAGCTGCTGCAGGTAGAAAAACATGCTATTGCAGATGAAATCACCGCTGCTATTGCCATAGAAAACAACACCTTTGTTGGGGTTGCATATCTAAATCCTTTTCTAAAAAAACTGGACGCAGAAACTCAAAAAACCATCACGACCCTCTTCAACCCTTTTTCAACAATTGATGATTTTATTACAAGAATCCTTCAATTGATTCACCTGTTAAAAGAGGATGCAAATCAATTGGACAAAGAATTTTTATTTCGCTTCTATACAATTTTTATTCAGCTTCAAAACCTGCATGCCAACTTTCACTATTTTCAAGATTTAAAGACCTTGCATTTGTTCTTTAAACAACTCATCGGTACAGAAAGTTTGTCCTTTCAGGGAGAGCCTCTAAAAGGGTTGCAATTAATGGGCATGCTAGAGACACGGGTTCTAGATTTTGAAAATGTCATCATCACCTCTGTAAATGAGGGAGTTTTGCCTGCCAATAGCCAACAACAATCTTTCATCCCATTTGATATAAAAGTAGAATTTGACTTGCCAACCTATCGCGAAAAAGATGCTATTTTTTCCTATCACTTTTTTAGATTATTACAGCGAGCCAAAAATATTTATCTTCTTTATAATACCGAACCCGATGTTTTTGGCAGTGGTGAAAAGAGTCGATTTGTAACCCAATTAGAAATGATGCGCGATGATATTCAGCAAAAAATCATCAGTCCAAAAGTAGTGACAGAAAAAACCGCTTTAAAAGAGATTCCAAAAAATGAAACGATTTTAGCAAGCTTAAAAAATTTGGCAGAAAAAGGAATCTCTCCTTCGGCATTGACGAGCTATTTGTACAACCCTATGCGATTTTACAAACAAAAAGTCTTAAAAATTAAAGAACTGGAAGACGTCGAAGAGACTGTTGCCTTCAATACCCTCGGAACGGTTGTTCACGAAACTTTAGACGAGCTGTACACTCCTTTTGTAGGTAGATATCTCACAGCCAAAGATATTTCAGAAATGCTGACCAAAACAAGCCGTTTGGTTACCAAACATTTTAAGGTATGGTTTAAAAACGGAGATGTACAAACTGGAAAAAACCGCTTAATTTTTGAAGTTTCCAATCGATTTGTCGAAAATTTTTTACAACAAGAAAAAACCCTTTTACAAGATCCAACCAATCGCTTAAAAATCATCGCTACCGAAGAAAATTTAGCCGCGACTATTAGCGTTAAAGGACTTGATTTTCCGATAAAAATTCACGGGCAAGTAGACCGCGTAGATGAACTGAATGGAATAACTAGAATTATCGACTACAAAACGGGAATGGTAGCGGACACAAATTTAAAAGTTCCCGATTTTACAAAAATTAGAGAGGAAAAACATCACAAAGCAATTCAAGTATTACTTTATGCCTATCTCTTTACAAAAAGTAAAAATTACAATTTCAACGCACCTCTTGAAGCGGGGATTATTTCTTTTAAAAATTTAAAAAGCGGCTTTTTGTCGACCAATTTTTCTGCCTCAAGAGTCAAAGAACATTCAATTACCGAAGAAAAATTGGCGGAATTTATTGAAGAAATCAAATTGATGATTCAAGAAATCTACGATATCAATATCCCGTTTATAGAACCTTCCGATTTGAAGTATTAAAGTTTTCCTCGTAAAATTAAAACAGGAACATTGCAATTAAATTCTTCTTTTAAGATCACATTTTTCTCCCAGAGTTTTTTAAAAAAGCCTCTTTTGCGTCTAAATACGCATAACAAATCGGGGTTTTGTTCTTTAATGTTTTCCAAAACACCTTGGTAGGTCGTTGCACTTTCTGTAATTGTAAGAGTGGATTTCAAGGCATCTAAATCAGGATCCAAAACCATATCTTCATCAGAATGACTTGGAGTTTTGACCATCAATAAATTGACCTTGGCATTAAAAATTTGTGCAAAGTGCTGTAAGGGCTTGAGTGTTTTTCTTTTATTGACGATTCCCGATTTGAAAGCTGTCAATATCGAAGTAAAGGGTTGGAATGCATAACCATTAGGAATGATCAAAACAGGAATCTGAGTCCTTTTTACAATACTTCCGGTAGTTCTTCCTAAGAAAAGCTCTTCTTTAATTGAATTACTTTTAGGTCCAACAATAATAATATCAATTCCAATCTCATTGTCAATTGAATCGATGGTGTCTAAAACACTTCCCTTTGCAGAAATTAATTTAATCTCAATGTTCTTTCTATCTACAGAATTTACAACAGAACGCATGTACAAGTTTGTTTCTCGCTCAATAATCGAATCTATATTGATAATTGTTCCTGCTTTGGTTTGAAAATTATAGGCTCTAAAAACAAAAATCTTTGCTTCGATGATCGTTGCAATATCAATCGCATACTGCAAGGTATTAGAGGCGTTTTCTGTGGATCCAATAGGGACTAAGATGTGTTTCATTAGGAATCGTTTTAGATAGGCACAAAGGTACATTTTTTTACACGATTCCCATTTTTAAGTTTTCAAGAAGTGTACCTTTGTGACTGAATTTTATTTTTTTTGAAAACCGACATCAGCTTTAAAAACATTCACAAATTAGCAATCCCCGCACTCATTGCAGGAATTACCGAACCCTTATTGTCCATTACAGATACTGCCATCATTGGAAATATTGACAGAAACGCAGTAGAAAGTCTGGCTGCCGTTGGCATTGTTGGTGCCTTTGTCTCTATGCTCGTTTGGGTTTTTGGGCAAATTAGAAGCGCTATTTCATCCATCATTTCTCAATATGTGGGTGCAAATGCATTAGACGAAGTAAGCGATTTACCTGCACAAGCTACTGGCATTGTCCTTCTAGGGAGTTTGTTTGTTTTGGCGATTTCGTACCCCTTTGCAACCCCTATTTTTGAGTTTTACAATGCCTCTGGATTGGTCTTAGACTATGCGGTCAAGTATTTTGAAATTCGCATTTTTGGCTTTCCTTTTTCCTTATTTGTCTTTGCCATTTTTGGAACCTTTAGAGGACTGCAAAACACCTATTACCCAATGATGATTGCAATTGTGGGTGCACTTTTGAATGTGGTATTGGATCTTGCTTTGGTTTATGGTATTGACGGATTTATCTCACCAATGCATATCGAAGGAGCGGCTTATGCAAGTGTCATTTCTCAAATATCGATGGCCATTCTTGCGGGAATTTTATTGATAAAAAAAACACCAATCTCTTTAAAAATTCAATTCCCTCTCAACAAAGAAATCAATCGATTGCTGGGGATGATTTCCAACTTATTTATCCGAACCATTGCCTTAAATATTGCTCTTTATTTTGGAACCTCCTATGCTGCAGCCTACGGAAAAGAATCTATGGCGGCTTATACTATAGGTCTCAATATTTGGTTCTTAGCCGCCTTTATGATTGACGGATACTCGAGTGCTGGCAATATTTTATCTGGAAAATTATTGGGTGCAAAGGCCTATACATCCCTGATAGAATTGAGCAACACCTTGACCAAATATGCCTTTGTAATGGGAGTGTTTTTAGCCTTAATCGGATTCAGTTTCTACAGTGCAATAGGAACTGTTTTTACAAAAGAAGCGGCAGTATTAGCTCCCTTTTATGATACCTTTTGGATCATTTTAGCCATGCAACCCCTCTGTGCAATTACCTTTATTTTTGACGGAATCTACAAAGGAATGGGAGAAATGAAAATATTGAGAAACCTATTAATCATCTCTACTGGACTGGTATTTATTCCTGTTTTAATTCTTTTTGACACCTACAACTATCAGCTACACGCTATTTGGATCGCATTTACTTTTTGGATCCTTGTTCGTGGATTCCCGTTAATCATCGTTTTTAGAAGAAAATTCATTCCACTTGCTGAAAAAAAATTATAAATCGGTGTTTTGATAAAACAGATTTGAGGAATAAAAACTTACTTTTGAACTAAATTAGCACCAAAATGAACACAGCTCGCAAAAACGGAAGTTTGTTTACCAAAATAGAACAGAAAATTGCTACGGTAGAATTTGGGCATCCTGCTAGCAATTCTTTTCCAAGTGAATTACTAGAAAGATTGACTCAAGAAATTCATTCTCTTTCTCAAAATGACGAAGTGGTGGTGATCATTTTACAATCGGAAGGCAAGAATGCATTTTGTGCTGGAGCTTCTTTTGACGAACTACTTGCAATTTCAAATAGTACTCAAGGAATCCACTTCTTTTCCGGATTTGCACAGCTCATTAATGCGATCAGGGTTTGTTCAAAATTGATTATTGGTCGCGTACATGGAAAAACAGTTGGCGGTGGTGTCGGTTTGGCAGCAGCCTGCGATTATGTTATGGCTACAGAAAAAGCAGCAATCAAATTATCGGAACTCAGTATTGGAATTGGTCCTTTTGTAATTGCTCCCGCTGTGGAACGCAAAATAGGGGTTGCTGGTTTGTCTGAATTGACAATGGCAGCTACAGAATGGAAAAGTGCCTATTGGGCAAAAGAGAAAGGCTTGTATGCCAAGGTTTTTGAATCTGACAAAGAATTAGATGCGGCTGTAGAGGTATTGTCCTTGAATTTAGCCTCCTATAATCCGGAGGCCTTGGTTGAACTCAAAAAAATACTTTGGAAAGGAACGGAACATTGGGAAACACTCTTACTCGAAAGAGCTACTATTTCAGGGAATCTGGTCTTGTCTGATTTCACTAAAAAAGCGTTGGCAAAATTTAAAAAATAATGAGAACACCATGGTTCTAAAAACAGCAAAACGATTTAAAACACTATTGATATGGGAGGAGATTATTTATTTGCAGGACTAGCTATAGGAGTGCTAGTGATGTATTTTTACAACAAATTGAAAACTAAAAGAAACCGACGTAAATGAGCACAATAAGAATTACAAAACAGTTTAATTTTGAAACTGGCCACGCTTTGTACGGCTATGACGGAAAGTGTAAAAACGTTCATGGACATAGTTATAAGCTCTCGGTAACTGTCTCTGGAGCTCCCATTACTGATACTGCAAATGTAAAATTTGGAATGGTCATCGACTTTTCTGATTTGAAAAAAATCGTAAAAGAAGAAATTGTTGATTTGTTTGATCATGCGACTGTTTTTAATCAGAATACCCCTCATGTTGAACTTGCAAAAGAATTGCAAATAAGAGGACATCATGTTATTTTGGTCGATTACCAGCCTACAAGCGAAATGATGGTCATCGATTTTGCCGCAAAAATAAAGAGCCGATTGCCCGAAAATATCAAACTTTTTTCTCTGAAGTTACAAGAGACCGAAACGAGTTTTGCCGAATGGTTTGCAAGTGAGAATTAATGTAGCAGTGCTACTTTCCATTAAAAGTATTCATCGTGTTGGCTAGGCCTGCGGTACCAAAAGAAGTAATTACTTTTACAGAAACTGGTAGGCGTTCTATGAGCAGACTGGTTTCTTCTTTGGTCCATTGCCCTAGGACAAAATCGACCTGCCTTCCTTTTCCGAAATTTCCACCTACCCCAAATCGAAAACGAGCATATTCTTGAGTATTCAGTTTTTCTTGAACGTCTTTCAGTCCATTATGTCCTCCAGCAGATCCTTTTGCTTTTAGGCGAATGGTTCCAAAATCGAGATGTACATCATCGGTAATAATTAAGACATTTTCGATCCCAATATTTTCTTTCTGCATCCAATATTTGACGGCTTTCCCGCTTAAATTCATATAAGTATTTGGCTTTAACAAAACAAACGTTCTTCCTTTCAACCGAAAGGTAGAAACATCTCCTAATTTATCCGTTTCAAAAGTTGCCTTGTGTTCTTCGGCAACCTCATCTACAATTTTAAAGCCAATATTATGGCGCGTATTGGTATAGGTCTCTCCAATATTTCCCAGACCCACAATTAAAAATTTTTTCATCACATCTTCTTTACAATCCTCTTTTACTCTGAATAATTTAGAAAAGATCTTTTTCAAATTCATTTTTCAAAAATACTAATTAATACGGTGTGTATGACCTTCAAAAAAAATGACATAAAAAAAAGCGTTACAGTTCAGTAACGCTTTCTTAAATTGTGTGTTGAAAATTTATTCTGCAGATTCAGTCGCTTCAGTAGCTTCTGCTACATCTTCAGTTTCTTCTTCTTCTAAATCTTCTGCAGTTGCATTACGAGAAGTTCTAACTTGAACAACTACGGTATTGTCTGGGTGCATGAATGTATAATCGTCATTAAATAATGAGGTTACCATTAATTTATTTCCAATTCTTAATTTAGAAATATCAGCAGTAACATAGTCAGGCAAGTTTGCTGGCAATGCTTTGATCTTTAATTTACGGTTTGTAAAACGTAAAGAACCTCCATTTAATACTCCTGGAGAAGTTCCTGTTAATTTTACAGGAATATTCATTGTTACTTCTTTATCATCATATAACTGATAAAAATCTACATGTAAGATTCTATCTGAAACAGGATGAAATTGGATGTCTTGTAAGATTGCTCCAATTTTTTGTCCATCAACATCAAGACTTGCAGTAAAAACGTCTGGAGTGTATACCAACTTTTTAAATGCTTTCTCTTCTGCTGAAAAATGCACTGGTTTATCTCCTCCGTATATAACGCAAGGAACCATACCAGCATTACGTAAGGCTTTAGTTGACACTTTACCTACGCTTTCTCTTTTTGATCCTTTAATTGTAATTGATTTCATTACTTTTTTTGTTAAAAATTTACATTAAAAATTGTCCACTTATCGAAGTATTGTCTTGCACTTTGCGCATAACATCAGCGAATAAGGGCGCGCAAGATACCACTTTTATTTTAGAAGTAGCCCTCTTTAATGGAATAGTATCAGACACGATAAGCTCTGTCAAAGCAGAGTTTTCAATCTTTTCATAAGCCCCCCCGAAAGGATTGGGTGCGTACATATTGCACGGACACTCAGGGCACCTCTTTCTTTCATCAGATTGGCCGCATGTGCTAAGGTCCCCCCCGTATCTATCATATCATCTACCAAGATTACATTCTTCCCTTCTACGTCACCAATAAGTTCCATATGAGAAATTACATTGGCTTTTTTTCGTTGTTTATAGCAAATAACAACATCTGAATGTAAATGCTTTGAGTAGGCGTAGGCTCTTTTAGATCCTCCCATATCTGGAGAAGCAATCGTTAAGTTTTCTAGCTGCAAGCTATTTATGTATGGCATAAAAATCGTAGAAGCATACAAATGATCAACTGGTTTTTCAAAAAAACCTTGAATTTGATCTGCATGTAAGTCCATGGTCATAATTCGGGTTGCACCAGCCGTTTGCAATAAGTTGGCAACGAGTTTTGCGCCAATGGCGACTCTAGGCTTGTCTTTTCGATCTTGTCTTGCCCAACCAAAATAGGGCATCACTGCTGTGATGTGTCGAGCAGAAGCTCTTTTTGCAGCATCAATCATTAGTAACATTTCCATTAAGTTATCGGCTGTAGGAAAGGTCGACCCAATTAAAAAGACTCTTCTTCCTCTTACAGATTCTTCGAAAGCGGGCTGAAATTCTCCATCACTAAAGTGAGTGGTGGTTACTTTTCCTAATTCGGCACCATACTCTTTGGCAATTTTTTTAGCCAATTCGGTACTCTGAGAACATGCAAAAAGTTTTGGGGCAAGTTGATTTGAAGACATTTAGTAGTGTTTTGTTGTTGTGCTCACAAAAATATAAATTATTTAATGAGTTTGAATAAGAAATAGGAGATTAAAACTAAAAATATTTATTAGATTTGCAGTGTACTTCAAAATGCTCAAGTGGCGGAATTGGTAGACGCGCTGGATTCAAAATCCAGTTTCCTCGGAAGTGCGGGTTCGATTCCCGCCTTGAGTACAATAAAGAACCCCTAACCCCTTAATTGTGAGGGGTGTAAGGGTTTTTATCGTTCAAGTTAGTACCTATTTTAATACCTATTTACTTTATTTTCAGCTTAATTTATTGGTTTTTGATTAACTGTGTATCATAGTATATCAGTTTAAATTTAATACATTTATAATCTAATAATTTTACTATGTTAAATACTTTCTTTTTTGGTTACCTATCCTTAAAAAATAAATAAAGATTATGAGAGTTGAAAAAAAAGTTGCCTATCCATTATTATCCCTCCCAATTTTAGTTTATTTGATAGGTTTTTTTGGGGTTTATATATATCGAGGGTTTGATAATTCTATGTTTAGCGAGAAACACCAGTTTTTTATTGTAGCGGGGTTGATTATTATTGTCAGAGCAATATTTTGGTATAGTGATAAAGGTGGATTAAAAAAATACGTAATAGATATGTTTACATATTATTTAGGTGTTTTTATTTTGGGGGGATTATGGATTTTCTTTAACTGGATTTATTCACTATTTTAATTAAAGAAGATTAAAAATGAAAAGGGAGTGATTTCAGAAACACCCCCATTTTCATCCTTACAGAAACCAAAAGAACACAAAAAAGAAAAGAAAAAAAGCGAATATTGTTTTAGTGAGATAGGAAACCCTATTTCTACTTGATAATTTCTTTGATAATTTCTTGATGCATTTCTTCTTCTTTTGAGTGTAATCCCTTGACTTGACGAATTCTTTTGCCACTCCTCATATATTGAATTGGTTGCTCGTTTTCTTGCTTTCTAAATGATGCTATAGCTTTTAATATGGTTTGAATTGATGCTGCAGTAACTTCTGTTATGCTCCCAGTTTCTGTATTTGTTAACTTAAATGTATATACTCCCATTAGTGCAATAGTGTTGAAAATGGACTGAACATTAATTTTCCCTCTCTTGAGAAACCTATATGTTTTCTTTGGTCTAAATCAAGTGCGTTATATGTCTCAATAATCTTCTCCAGAGTGTTTTTCGTTTTGATATCTTCATCTGTGTAATATTCTGTGTGTTTCTCTTTTATAGCGTCTATAAACGGCTTTTTAAGTTCTTTGTTTGGTGTTAAATCGTTACTGGTAATTCTTCCATCGATTTGTTTCTCGAGTTGCAGTAAACGTCTGTATTCATCTTCAAACCCAAATGCTTCAGCAGATAATCTTGCAGATACAAAACCAGATTTTTCATTGATTTTCAATTCAAATTCTCCGATTGATTTTACTTCAAGCTGTTCCAGTAGGTCTGAATACTCAACAGCCATTTGAACGACTGGTTCTAACTCTTGCAATTCTCTTTGAAATCTTGCTTCATAATACTTTTTAATTTGCTGTGTTTTCATTTTTTTTGGTGTTATAGTTATAGATATAAATTTTAGTATTTTTCCAAATGTTCTTTGGCAGTTCACTGCCCTTCCATTCTTTTAAAAGAGCAACCCTATCCTTAATGCTTGACCTACTCATCTGACTGTAAATTTGAAACAGCGTACCTAACAACGCTTGAAATTGAGCATTCGTTCTGAACAGCTAATGTTTCGAGATTACTTCTCATCTCACTTGGTATTCTTAAAGTGATAAAGCAGTCGTTTATTTTACTTCTCATTGGTTGGTTTTTTAGTTAACAGCTCCAAGACCTTTTTTAAGGTTTCGGTTGCTTTCATTTTACTTTCTGACTTCCTACGGTTTGAACCGTCTTTAACTCTTGTTTTAAATTTCATACAATAAGATAACTGCGTTTTTATTTTGTGTCACGTTTTCAAAAAGTGTGACTGTCATTATTTATATAATTAGTTGATTTTCAATGCCTATATCGAGTGTGTCATTAAAGCTGTCTTCTGAATTGTAAACGATATTGAATAGGGGTGTTTCGTCTGCTCCAGTAATCTCTAATGAATTTTGTGGCTTTGGTATTCTATGGGTTGCAAATAATCGCATTGCATAAGGTTTACCTTGTTGCATTGCTTCTTCGAGTTTAGAAAAGAATAAGTCATCCAGTACAGATAATTTCTCCAATACATCTTGTTCTTCGCTCTTTGATTTTCTACCACTATTTGAATTTCCCGCCATTCCTATTTGTTTAATATACTGGTGTAAATATTTCCCCAATCTTCATTTGAGATATCTCCCCAGTAACTATTTATGTAAACTTCATTTGCCATACTTATATAACAGTATTTGTGATACATTTTGTGTTTTCACTTTGAATTATTTCCGATTATTTCTATTTCTATCTTATCAAATGGGAATTCTTTTTCCACTACTGGAGCATCAATGCTTCTCATTGTAGGGATTACGAAATGCATTAATTTGAGGTATGTTTTGCAATAGTCAGCATCTGAAAGGTTTTCTAATCGCTCCCTAAAGGTTGATGCTTCACTCTCAACAAATTCTGCAATCATTCCTTTTACTTGTGAATTCACTTTATTAATTGAACCAGTTTTTCTCCCTTGTAAATTTGGTTTACCTCTAAACATTTATGTTATTTTACCATTGTTTGACATTCTATATTAGTATATAGTTATAAGTATCACACTTTGTATATTCAATAGATTTTTATCAAAAAGAAAACCCCTACTAAATTAATAGTAAGGGTTTTTAAAGTATTTTAAAATGGAGTGATTAATTAATTGCCCAACAAGATTTTCTTTAAACCAATTACTTTAGTATTAAATTCTTCTTGAGTTATGATACCTAACTCTAAAAACTCTTTTAATTCAAGGATTTCTTTTTTTGCTTCATTTTTGTTAATCAATAAGTTATTTTCAATTTTATCTCTTAATTCAAATGTTGCTACACCGCCTCTATAATCACTGGCGGCAAAAGTTTTTTCTAAATTATAGTTTATTATATTATAATTAGCTTTTAGATTTGATGAAATCTCTTTAACTTTTTTCAATAATTTCTTTTTTACAGATGATTTACTTCCCCAAAGGACGGCTGGAATTTTTATAGAATAGATACCATTCCCTATATAAGAATATCCTCTATTATTTTTAACTTTTTCATTTTTAACATTAAGATTAACTGTTTTTTCTTGCCCAAAAGAGATTAATGGAATAAATAATAAAATAAGAAGTAGTTTTTTCATAATGATTTTTAAGTTTTTCAAATATAATTAATTTCTAACAACTGAACTTATAGGTAAAGGAACATTAACTGTCGTTACTTTGAAAGAACCATTGTCTGTATAAAAAGTGAAATTATACTCTTTTATCATTTCTATTTGTATGATATTTTCAACCTTATTTAATTCTAATTTATAGCTTATAAATCTGCTTTGGATATCATCTATTTCAGTATTTGAAATAATGTAATGGAATAGCTTGTTTTGGGTTTGATTACTCATTATTATTTGTGTTTTAAAATGACGTTGTTTTACGTTGTTGTGTACGTACATCATTGTACGTTCATTCCTTTTTTAAGGAATTATGTTTTTCTGTTGAATTTCTGAAATAAAATTATTCCAATGCTCTGTGTTATGTTTATGTGTTTTCACACCTACTTCTTCCATATTTATAATGCTATAATATTGAAGTTTTAACTCTCTTCTTGCTCTTATGTTTTTAGGATGTAATTGATATGCTAATAATGGGACAACATCTTCAATACTCATTTGCTTATGCTTGGCTGTATAAAGACAAAGCAAGTATTTAGTCCTTTGATTTATTGTCATTTCATCTGCGTGTTTAATTTCTCTATAACCAGTCATATATGTAGACATTGGTCTTGTAAAAACTTTTAAAAACTTCACATCTAAAGCAATGTTTAATAACTCTTTTAAGGTTTTTGGATTATAGCCATATGTTTTAAAATGTTCCGTATTTTTAAGTGTAGTTTCAATTCTTATTAATTTCTCTAAATCGAAATATTTATTTTTTTCACATAGAACTTTACCTTGAATATCAATTAAAGGTTCATTTAAAGGTTTGAGAAGATGTTCTTTGTAAAAATCAGTGCTATTATATGTCAGTTCGATAGCTTTAGCATAATATTTAAGAAACTGTTTTTTTGTATATGACCTACCTACTTTATCTCTATGACCCCATTGGATACCAGTATTCTCTTTTTTTCTGTAAGGAATTACATTAATCTGCTTGTTTGGTTTAGTCAAATCATTACAAACAGATACTACTGAAGAAACTGTTCCTACATCTGTATCTAAATAATAATCAATACAAAAGTCAACATCTACAAATTCAGCATTTAAAAATACTTCTTTAGATATTTTTATTAATCCTTCCTCATTAATAAAATCAAAGCATTTTTGAATATTTAATTTATTTATTCCTTGAAAGTAATCCTCTTTCAGTAGCTTACTTGAAAAACCTATATGCAATAAACTTTCTCCTCCAAAAAAACTTCTAACAGCATAAGAACAAGAGATGATTGCTTCAGTATTAAAGTAATTTGTTTTAACGTGTTCATCTATTACTTCAAAATCGTCATTTATAGTTGTTAGCTTTCTAAAAAACTGACTATGCTCTGGATTAATTTCAACTTCAGATAAAGGAACACGTATTCTTAAACTGTCTATTTTCGGCTTATTTAATGGTATCATAAGAAGAGGGTGTAAACAAGTTCAATACATCTGATTTCTTAAATCGAACAGCAGTTTTTACTGTGTCTCCTTTAATCTTATAAGCTGAAAGTATGCCTTGACTAACTCTTCTATTTACTGTTGGGATTGAACACCTTAATAATTTTGATGTTTCTTCTTTGGTTAGGAATGTTTCCTCGTTTGATTTGGTTGATTTTTCTTTAACAACAATATCCATTAACTCTTGGAACTTGCTTTCTAAAGATTTCGTGGCTACTGATAAATCATTTGGTGTTACTACTTGAAATGTACTCATAATATTGATTTTGATTATGAGCATCTGGAATATAAAAATTCTCTTTATCTTTGAAGAACTAAATGTACCGACCAAAGTTATTTAGTAATCCTAAAGAGTGTTTCTTAATTGAGATGCTCTTTTTATGTTTGTGGACTATTCCACGTTTCTGATATTCAAAGTTATGTCATTGTGTATCTTTTTAAAAACACTACTTCTTAACAAATCCCACATAGTTCTTAACGTTTATAAACTTTTAATACTATTTTTTATTATTGATGTAATTTACAATCATCTGTAAATCAATTATTTAATTTTATAAAAAGCTGTAAACCCTTGAATTTACTGACTTTCTAAAAAGACGTCAATTTTCCTTTTCTTTTTCATACATATCAAACCAAATTTTATGGTTCATTTTAACTTCTTGAACATATCCTAAAAACTCTCTTTCAGATTTATGCCCAGATACTTTCATTATTTCTTGATTTGGTAACTTCCCAAAATAGTTAGTAATGAAACTTCTTCTAAACATATGGGATGAACAAAAGGTGTATTTTTTATCTTCTACCACTTTTACCCTCCAACCATTTGTAGTTTTAACAGATTTAGTAGATATAACAAGATTAGTCATTTCAGCTAATTCACATATTTCTTTCAAATATTTATCGAACTTCTGCAATGATATTTTATGAGGAAAATCCTTTAGTATTTCTTGAACTGGTGGTAGGATAGGTATATAGGCGAATGATTTGGTTTTCTGTTGTTGCTTTTTCAACAGCTTATTTTCAATGTCAAACTCATTCAAAGTTAAATTAAGCAAATCGCTTCCTCTAACAGCAGTATTAACACCAATGATTAACCATTTTCTTGCATTAATTAAACTGTCTTTTTTGAGGTTTAAATTATTGATAGCAGTCAATTCTTCATTTGTAAAAGTTACCTTATACACCCCCTCTTTCTTATTCTTTTCTGCTTTAGTTTCTCTTAATGGTTCTAAATCTCTAAAATCGTCTGGAACTTCATTGGGGTATTTCCTTTTTGCTTCTTTAAGGATAGTTTTTAAGAAACGTATTTTTCTATTCAGATTAGAAACACCAAAATCTTTTTCAAATTTTAAGAAATCTGTAAATTCATCAAATAGTTTAAATGTACAATCTGCTAATTCAATATTATCTCTGAAAGATTTTATAATGTTTTGAGATTGCCTATTGTCTTTAATTGTGTTAAATGCTCTCCCTAACTTTATTTGTTTTTCAATAAAATCAGTCATCTCATCATTTAGAAGATATCCGTTCTTTTTATTAGAATTAAAAAAACTATTAGCAGTTGCTGACAACCATTTTGTAGATGGTTCAAAATTTATTCTATTATAAAAATCATCTTCAATAAATTCGATACAGCTTTGAAGATTATATCTAATATCTTTTGATAACGCCTTTTCAATATTTTCTCCAGATTTTAATGAGTAATCTGTTTTAAACCAAATTCTTTTTTGCTTACCATTATGTGAATGATTTAAACGCAAATATACTGGCTCTTTAATTGAGTGTTTTTTCTGCTTTCTAAATCTGATATCAATCTTCATATAAACTTATTTAAGCAAATATAATGATTAGTACCTATTTTAGTACCTATTTTTTGATTTAATTTAAAGTATCACAAAATATCATATTATATAAAACCTTTTAAAACCCTACTGTTGTTGTATTATTTGAGTTTATATGATTTAACAAGAATAGATAGGTTAAACTCCCGCCTTGAGTACAAAAACCCTTGTTAATCAATTGATTTTCAAGGGTCTTTTATTTTCTTCAATTCTTTATGCACCATTTTCATACGATCAGATCTAACTAAAACTACTTACGATTGTTAATGAGTTGTATTTATTGCATTCTTTACGTCCGAAAAAAAGACTAAAAACCTCGACGCGTTTTACTTTTCTATACTCGCTGGGCAAAGTCTCCCAACAATGAGGCAGACAAAATGCAAAAATACGCTCCTACCAGTACTCGCTTAACAACGATTGCTGTCAGAAAACCAATCCACAGAAAATAACTATATTTACAATGCCATTGGGCAATTGATAGAAAATAAAGACGAAAACGTAAAATATGAATACAATGCCAGTGGCTTGGTAACTAAGGTATATTACAACAACAAATTGAAAGTCCAATTCTCATATAACGACAAAGGTTTTAGAGTACTAAAGAAAACCTATGCAACAGAGGGCACATCTGTAGAAAAAACCACCCATTATGTTCGCGATGTTTCAGGGAATACCATGGCTATTTACGAAAATAACCAACAAACTGAACTGCCTATTTACGGTGCCAGCCGTTTGGGTATTTACAAAAAACTTAGCAACACCAGTCTGTACCAATTGACAGACCATTTGGGCAATGTGCGTGCCGTCATTGCGAAAGATGCCTCAGGTAACGCCGCTGCCCTTACCCATGCTACAGACTATTATCCCGGCGGGATGGCGATGCCAGGAAGGCAAATTGTTGGTGGACAACCGTATAGATACAGTTTTCAAGGGCAAGAGAAGGATGCGGAGACTGGAAAAGTTGCCTTTCAATTACGATTATACGACTGTCGTATAAATAGATGGATGACTCCCGATCCTTACAAACAATATGCAAGTCCTTATATGGCAATGGGAAACAGCCCTATAAATAGAATAGACCCCGATGGTGGAACAGATTGTCCGCCAGGTGAAACTTGTGGGGGTAGTCATGTAAATCAATTAGACGAAATTGTTATTGGGGGTAGTGATTTTTCTATGCCTGATTTTGATAGTGACCTTATGATAGGATTTAATTTTCTTAATTCTAGTATATCAGTAGGAGTTGGAGCTCGTTTAAGTAGCATGGATTATTCTAATTTAATGAAAACACCATCGGGTTCTTTTTCGACTACTTATAATGGCGGTAGTGTGTCTTGGAACAATAATTTTAGAGGAAATAGTGCTGTCTCTGGAGATTTTGTAAAACAAGCAAAACTCGATTTTGCAAATAATTTAAGTAAGGGTAGAAATTTAACCAAAATAAAGGGAGTTGCTAATGGATTAGGTTATGGTTTAACTGCTGTATCTGTTGTCTTAGATTCAAGGGATTATATGTCAGGAGAAATAAGTGTCCATAGGTTTAGTTACAGAACAGGTGTTAATGGCTCTTCATTTGCGGCAGGTTATTTTTTAGGAGCAGGGCCTTGGTCTTATCATAGGAACTGCTGGAATGGCTGCTGAAGAAGGGTACGGTGTTTTGGTAGACCCTAAAGGGCCTGTTTGGAGTAACTTTGGTTCTTGGATACCAACAGATGCAGGTAGTATAATGAGAGGGTTTGGAGGGTGGTAGCAGGAAATAATAAAATATATAAAAACTTACCTTATAAAAAGATATATCTTTTTAGGTTTTTATTCATCATGTTATCCATAGCTACTGGATTAACCATTTATTTAGTATATACAACACCATTAGATATACTTTATAAAGTTCTCTATGTTTTAATAACTTGGACATTGGTTGGTTATTTAGGCCCAATGCTTATTTTATATTTTAACTATCGTAGTTATAATAAGAATACGATTTTTCAAATATCTAGTAATGCAATTATTTATGAGGATGCTTTAAAAAAGAGGGAGTTTACATTTGAAGAGATAGCTTATATAGAGTTTAATTTGTCTTATCCACTTTATGATAATCGATGGCGTTTATTTTTTTGGGATGAATACTATTATGCAGTAATTAAATTGAAAAATAGAGAAAGATTAATTGTAACTTGCTTATTATTTAACGAGCTAAAGCAAAGAATTCCTGTGAGTTTGATAAGAAAAAGAAGAAGGGTTTTTCCTCTTGTCCAAATTGAAGAAAGAGTAAACCTCAAAAATGAACTTGTCAATAAGAGTATTGAACTAGAAAAAAAAGTAAAAAGCTTTATGAAAAAATTTGAAAACAAATCTAAATTAGAGTTAGAGGGTATTGTAAAATCTAAAAATAAGTATCAATTAGAAGCTACTCAAGCAGCAGAGAATTTATTAAAGCTATTGGAAAAACCTGATAGCGCGGATATATAATCCAGCTCCCGATAGTTTGTAACTAGTGGCGTATCGAGTAAGAAACAAAACAGAAACACGATAGTAGGAGTTATTGTCTTTACTTCTAAACAAGTTAGAGATAAGTTAAGAATAATAGGTGCCTTTGTTATTTGGGTATGTAGTGGGTTTAAAAAAAAGTATTCTGATTTTTTTCTCCAAACACATATGCTGTCTTAGTAGGTATTGTTACGATTTTTGCGATGGTTTGGATAGTGTATGGCGTTTTTAGGTAGTAGAATTTTTGATATTAAAATATTGGATATAAGTTTTATTAAAATTTTAATATTTAGCCCTGATAGTGGGTATAAAACCAAATGGGGAAGATTTTGGGCTTGGGTTGGAAGTGGTTTTAAAGGGAGTTTTACTAACAGTGATAATCCAGGAACACCATGGCATAAGTATGGAATTGTAAGAGAAATAGATGATGGGTTATCTTTTGATTTTGGGTTAAATAATGGTGGTCATAAAGAATTAATAGATTATGGTTACCAAGTAAATAATGTTAATTATTTTAATAATGGCTATGGGTTTATGAGGGAATTTAAACCAAATAAAGCCGGGCAATGGAAAGAATCGGATAATATTTTGAAAAATTTTGCGTATAATTTTGCAAATGATTTATCTGTGACTGCTCAAACACTTAATCCATTTGATAAACAAGTTACTAATTTGGATGGCTCTGGTTTAATGGGCCAACAGGGAACAGATGCTCTTGTCGGTACTATATCAACAGTTGTTCCTTTCGGTAAAGGGGCTAAAGGACTAGGGTATGTAAAAAAGATAAATGCTTCAAAGTTTTCGTCAATATTTAAAGGAAATTTAAGTAAACTAAATCCAAAAACTAGGGGTTTAATAAACAAAACAGTTATAAATAATGGTATAATTAAGAGTATTAACTCAAAGATATCAGGAGGAGGAATATTGTTGGAAGTAAAGAATATTCATTCAAGTAATCATTAAGATTTTATGAATATTTTATTTGATATAATATTTAGACGTATACTGGTAAGAGTATTGGGTCTTTACACCAGATATTTTTTTTTTAAAGCATTAAGAATAAATAAAAATATTAATTACTTATCAGGAGATAAAAAAGAAGAAGATTTTTATTCTCAAGATTTTTTAAATGCTCTCGTAGGTATTGTTGTATTTCTTATTTTAATCCTAACAATATTTTTTGTAGTTCCGTAATTGGTTCCCCCGCTAGCGCGAGCGTCCCACTCGTGACAATAAAAGTAAAAAAAAGGGTAAAGAGATTAAAAAGAAAAGAACAAAATATAAAAGAGTAGAAACTATAAATTTCCCCTTATGGACAATATCACTCACCTTATATGGCTATGGATAATCGTTGGAATATGTCTATGGATCCAACAGGAGGTTGTACTGATGCAGACGGAAACGCTTGTGTAAGACCAGAGTTTGGAAGTACGGTATTGGATGGTGGTGGAAATTCTTGGTCTCATGATGGTGAATCTTGGAATTTAGAAACACCAATGGTAACATACAAACCTTACATAGAAATAAGAATACAGAAGATATCAATGGTGTACTCTCCAATACAATGGATTCCTTAACGTATCACTATAAAACAGGCAAACCCAATCAGTTAAAAAGAGTAAGTGATGCCGTTACTACTCCTACAAATGCCAATGACATTAAAAACCAATCCACAGAAAATAACTATATTTACAATGCAAGTGGCTTAAAGTTGTGTATTGTTTTGTGCATCTTTAAACATTGGACCAAGCATATCTAAAATCCTGTCTTAGTAGGCGGGATTTATTTTTTGTAGGAATTCAACACGGTATAGCATTTTTTAATCCTTTAGTAATACAGTAGGTGGGTATGGAAATTGATGTAAATTTGGTACTTTTACAGTATTATATTAGAGGTCATCAATATACAGCAAAAAGAAACGAATGAATACAATGGATTCTTATTGTAAACGAAGACGTCTTAAGCAAAGTAAGTGCTATTAAAAAAAACTGTAGCTGATGGAATTGTAGCTTATTTTACAAAAGGAGAACCTTTTACTAAAAAACAATATGTTAAGCATATTCATGGTATCAGGGAAAGTGTGCATAATGGAGCAAAGACCTACACTACAGAAGAAGTTAGAGAATACGTTTTAAACAGTAAAAGAACATAAGTATTGAAAGTAATTTGGACAGAGAAATCATAAAGAAGCACTTTTAGATTTTTTTAGCTATATATTCAAGAAAATGAAAGCACCCATTTCTTAAAACAAAAAAACAATTCACCAATGAAAAAAATTATTTGGAGCATTCTATTCCTCAGCTTCTTCAGTACTTCCGCACAAAACAGCACAACCACCAATTCTTCTATTTACGATATTAAAATTGAAGGCATTGATGGTGAGATTATTGATTTGCATCAATACAAAGGAAAAAAAATAATGTTTGTCAATGTGGCTTCAGAATGTGGTTTTACCTATCAGTACGACGGTCTACAAGAACTCTATGACAAGTACAAAGAACAATTGGTCGTAATCGGTTTGCCATGCAATCAGTTTGGAGGTCAAGAACCGGGGAGCACCCAAGAAATTCAAACATTTTGTCGCTTAAACTATGGAGTCAATTTTCCATTGACTGAAAAAATAAAGGTAAAAGGAAAACAACAACATGAACTCTATCAGTGGTTGACAATGAAGCAGAAAAACGGAAAAAGAAATTCTTCTGTAAAATGGAATTTTCAAAAGTATTTGATTGACGAAAATGGGGCATTGATGGATGTTTTTTATTCAATGACCAAACCAATGAGTGCAAAAATCACCAAATTAATTGAACTCCACTAACCAATTGATGCCATTCATTGTAAGCACTTAAGTGACAAAGTACATCAAACAATTTTCTAAAAAATCTTTTATTAAATTCGCAGCAGATAATCGCTTATTCCCAGAAGGATTCCATGAAATCAAAAAGGCTCCATTTTATAGACGCGATGCGTGCATTTGCAATTCTGATGATGCTGCAAGGCCATTTTATTCAACTTAGTTTCAAAAACTTCAAGGAACTCTCTCTTATTAAAAAAACCACTGGAACCTCAGGATCTGTTTTTTTTGATGGGTGGTATTTTATGAAAGGCATCACTGCACCCTTGTTTTTTTTCGTTACAGGTCTGGTATTTGTGTTTTTACTCTTGCAAACACATCAGTCGGGAAAAAAGAATCCTCGTATTAGAAAAGGAATCATTCGAAGTTGTGAACTCATCTTTTGGGGCTATTTGCTACAGCTAAATATGCGCTATTTCTTTAGTACCTTTTATAGCAAAACTCCAATTATCTATGCATTCCATGTATTGCAATGCATTGGTGTCAGTTTGCTGTTAATTATTGGGTTGTACCTTCTGTTCAAAGCTGTAAAAAAAATTCCTTTAGGGCTTTATTACTTAGGGGGAGGGATTGTCATTTTTGCGATCTATAAAAAATTAAACCTCCTAGAAGCCTTTCCTGAAAACGGCCCTCAACTCCTTCAAAATATGTTTAGGGGCCCTCATGCAATTTTTCCAATAGTCCCATGGTCAGGGTTTGTCTTATTTGGAGGGCTGTTTGGTGTAATTGTTCACTATTTTAAAGAGCGCATAAAAAGCATTCCTTTTAGCATTGTCTTGTTGAGCTGTGTTTTTATATTAAAACACCTCACCAATAGCTATGGGGCTGTATGGCTGTACAATCGATTGGCGGAAATACTCCTGATCACATTTATTTTTATCCAACTCGAAGGTTGGTTTACACACAAATGGAAATTGTTTTTAGAAGTAGGCCAAAAAACCCTGTTTGTATACCTATGGCATACCATTGTATTGTATGGTGGAATTGTTGGTTTGGGCCTACACAACCTGATCAAAGAAAAACTTACTGCTTATCAAGCAATTGCTGGAGCTGTGCTCTTTGTAGCCTTCTTTATTTTCTTTTCCAAACTGAGCCCCTTTTCTGATGCCCTAAAAGCGAAGGTATTTGTCTTTTTGAGAATTACTGAAAAATAAGACCTCTGCTGTGTTTCATTTAAGAAACACAACAGAAATTCTATTTCATTTTAATGAGGCAAGCGATCTTTGAGGACTCCATATAAAAAAGTACCTACCACCGAAGCAGCGATTACCACAAGAATTGGGACATACCCCACTCCTACCAAAGTAAACATAGGCCCTGGACAAGCTCCTGCCAATGCCCAACCCAATCCAAAAATAATTCCTCCAAATAAATAGCGTTGAAAACTCTTTTGTTTTGGGACAAAGTTGATTTTTTCTCCAAAGAAGGATTTGATTTGGAATCGTTTGATCAATTGAATGAGCACAACTCCCAAGAATACTGAAGAGCCTATGATTCCATACATGTGAAATGATTCAAATCTAAACATTTCATAGATCCGAAACCAAGAGGCTGCCTCCGATTTAAACATAGTAATTCCAAAAATAATTCCGATAAATAAATAGATAATTGTTCTCATGACTTAAAATAGAATAGGGAAAATTAGGTAAATCATTGTAAGGCCTCCGATAAAAAAACCGATTACTGCGATCAGTGAAGGTCCTTGTAAATTGCTCAATCCAGAGATGGCATGACCCGAAGTACAACCACCTGCATAGCGTGCTCCAAAACCAACCAATAAACCTCCAATTGCTAAGAGCAAAACATTTTTGACATCCAACAAAGCACTCATACCAAACATCTCGGTTGGAAGATATGCTGTTCCAGCACTTTCAAATCCAAGAGCTTTTAACTCTGAAATGGTATTGGGATGCAATACAACTGCACTATCTAGGCTTAGAAAATGAGATCCAATAAAACCGCCAATAATAGCTCCGAGTACAACGACTAAATTCCATTTTTGGGATTTCCAATCAAACTTAAAAAAATCTGCCGTATTCCCTGCACCACAGATCGTACACAAGGTGCGCAAGTTTGAAGACATTCCAAAGTTTTTTCCTACCATTAAGAGTAGCAACATAATAAAAGTAATCATTGGGCCTGCTACATACCAAGGCCATGGTTCATATATCCAGTTCATGTGTGTGGGGTTTAAGATGCAAAAAAACAACAATGATTGTCAACGGTTGGTAACCAATGTTACATTGGAAAAAAATTTTTCTTACGAGTTCATTCTGTTTCCTAAAAAACTGCACAAAGGATTGTCCATGGATAACTAGATCCATTGCAATTCTAAAAGCGTTCGTTGTGCATTGGGAAAATTAAGAGGGTTCTACTCAAAATTAGCTATCCAATACCTTTGTAACATTTGTTACAGTATTTTAGATGGATTCCCCCTATTTTTAACATTCTTAAAATTCTATCTATCCATGAAAAGAAGAAACTTTGTTAAGAAAGTCACACTGAGTTCACTTGCAACCTTAATTGGTGCCGAAATTGTTTTTGGGGCTACCATGCCCAAAGCATACGTTCCAATTGCACTGCAAGAAACAGATCCTTTTAAGCAATTTCTAAAAGATAAAGAAATGGTGATTCTGAACAACAAACCATGGAATATTGAAGCAAAAGCACATCTGTTAGACGATAAAATCACTCCAAACAGGAACATGTTTGTCCGAAACAATGGGTTACTTCCTACAGATCTTCAAGAAGATCAATGGACACTTACCATCGATGGAGAATCGGTTGAGCAACAAAAAACATATACCCTTTCAGAATTAAAGTCAAAATTCAAACACCATACATATCAATTAACACTTGAATGTGGAGGAAATGGAAGAAGTGAATTCAACCCTCCTGCAAAAGGAAATCAATGGACTATCGGTGCCGTTCATTGTGCCGAATGGACAGGAATTCGGTTAAAAGATCTTTTGGAAGATGTTGGTATTGAAAAGGATGCGGTTTATATTGGGTATCATTCTGCCGATACACACCTGAGTGGAGACCCAAGTAAAGAGCCTATTTCTAGAGGGGCTCCTATGGAAAAAGCATTGCAAGAAGAAACTCTTTTGGCTTTTAAAATGAACGGGGAAGACATTCCTTTGGCACATGGTTATCCTTTGCGATTGGTGGCAGGAGGATGGCCAGCATCAGTTTCTGGAAAGTGGGTCAACAGGATTAGTGTCCGAAATAAAGAACATGACGGAAGCAAAATGAAAGGCACTGCCTACAGAGTTCCTAAATTTCCTGTAGCACCTTTATGAAAAAGTGAAAGATGAAGACATGAAGATCATTGAATCGATGCCTGTTAAATCGTTAATTACGTCCCCTAAATCTGGAGGAATCCTAAAAAAAGGAAAAAGCATCGAAATCCGTGGACATGCATGGGCAGGAGAACTAGAGGTAACTAAAATGGAATATTCAATCGATTTTGGATCTAACTGGAGCAGCTGTAATATTGAGTCCCCTGTCAACCGGTTGGCGTGGCAACATTTTTCTACCAACATCGCCTTTCCAATCAAAGGATATTATGAAGTTTGGGCTAGAGCTACCGACAGTCAAGGAAATGCACAACCTATGATTTTACCAGGGTGGAACCCGAAAGGATACCTTAACAATGCCTGTCATCGAATCGCCATAAAAGTGATCTAATGAAGCACACTCCTGAATATCATAAAAAAATTAAAAAAGCAGAAAGAACTGCTAATGGAGCGCTTCTATTTTCAGGTATCGCCTCCATTTTATTGCTATTCTTGGTCTATGATCCTAGCTTTTCAACTTTCAAAAAAGAGAACACTGCCGTTTCTTATAGCGCTATTGAAATAGATGAAGATGCTATTGAAAATGGAATTCATATACGGACTGGTTTTGTCGACGCCGAAGGCTTGATGACGGTAGTAAACAATTGTACCAACTGTCATTCGGCAAAACTCGTCATTCAAAATAGAATGAATAGAGCGCGTTGGGAGGCAACCATACAATGGATGCAGGAAACACAAAACCTATGGGATTTGGGAGGTAACAAAGAAATTATTGTCAATTATTTAGTCACCAACTACCCTCCAATAGACAAAGGGAGGCGAGAAAATTTAACAAACATTGAATGGTATGAAGTTACAAATTAGTGTCATTTTTTTAGTGCTCGCTTTTGCCTCTTGTCAAGACAATACAAAGAAAACAATTGCTGCTACTATCAATTCTCCAGAAATCAATTATTTAATTGAAGTCGCCGACTTTTCAAAAATTGCAAAAGAGCCAAACATTACAATTTTGGATTTTAGGAAATCAGAATCTTATCAAAAAGAACATCTTGAAGGTGCAATAAACATCTGGAGAACGGACCTAGAAAATCCTTCTTTTCCCTACGGTGGAATGATGGCGCCAGCCGCTCAAATAGAAAAATTATTTAGTCGCTTAGGGATTAAAAACGGAAACACTTTGGTCATTTATGACGACAACGGACTGTGTGATTCGGCTCGGTTGTGGTGGGTTCTTCAGAATTACGATTATACAAACGTAAAGCTCTTACATGGTGGTATTGAAGCCTGGAAAGCACACAAAGGCAGTGTAACCAAAGACACAATTGCCGTTTTAAAATCGGACTTTAAATTGCCCAAAAACCCTTCCATGAAATACACGCTTTCCAAAGAGGAAATGCTTGCTGCAATTGATCAGAAAACCATCATTTTAGACACAAGATCTGTCGATGAATATTCTGGAAAACGACATAAAAAAGGAGCATTTAAAGGAGGTCGAATTCCGAAAAGTAAATTTGTAGATTGGGCAAATGCAATCGATTATCACGGAGGCAAAAAAATAAAACCCTTGAAAGAATTGGAATCTATATACACAAAACACCTTCCTTCTGTAAACGACACCATTTTTGTCTATTGTCATAGTGGAGTTCGCTCTGCACACACTACCTTTGTACTCACACAATTATTACAGTACAAAAATGTAAAAAATTACGACGGATCATGGATCGAATGGAGTTCTATGAACGAGTACCCATTTGAAAAAGACAGTATCACAACTATAATCAACTAAAGATGAATACCTATCTAGACGCATTTTTAAATGCATTTCGCGGAAACGTAAATTGGACTTTAAAATCAATTCTCTTTGAAGTACCCTGGTACACCAACTACTTTTGGGGACTCGTAGTAATTTCGCTCTTTGTATGGGGCTTAGAAATGGCCTTTCCATGGCGAAAAGAACAATCGGTTTTTAGAAAAGATTTTTGGATGGATGGCTTTTATATGTTCTTCAATTTCTTTGTCTTCTCTATTGCTATTAGTGGATTTTACAGACTGTTGCAAGTAGGCTTTGCCGATTTGGGGATTAATAATCAAAGTTTTGCTCTCATAGATCCGTCAGCATTACCCATGTGGGCGCAATTGCTCATTTTCTTTGTCGTACTCGATTTTGTACAATGGTTTACCCATACCTTATTGCACAAGTATCCCTTCTTTTGGAAGTTTCACAAAGTACATCACAGTGTGAAAGAAATGGGATTTGCTGCCCATTTGCGATACCACTGGATGGAAAATATCCTATACAAACCCTTAAAAACCTTTGGGGTACTAATTTTGTTTGGAATGGAACCACAACAGGCCTATATAGTGCATTTTATAGCCATTACCATCGGGCATTTCAATCACTCAAATATCAAGATTACTTGGGGGCCTCTAAAATACCTTCTGAACAACCCTGTCATGCACTTATATCACCATGCGTCGGAATTGCCTGAAGGAAAATATGGAGTAAATTTTGGAATCAGTTTAAGCCTTTGGGACTATCTTTTCAATACCCATTACATCCCAGAATCCAGTGGACAAGTTCCCCTTGGATTTCAGGAGATCAAACATTTCCAACCGATTTTATCGGCCAAAATGTATATGGATTTAAAAAAGAGTAGGGCGAATTCTAGAAAGCGTCAAATGCTATTTTTCAGAAGCGAAAACAGCTTAGTCTGAAAATACAAAAACTACTTTGAAATTTTTCCAATCGCACAACTTACAAAAGAAGCGGCTTTGGAAACGACTGTGTTTTTTGCTCCCACAATAGGGTATCCTAATTGGTGAAGGGTATTTATTACAAGTACTCGCTCGTCATCATTGGTATAGTTAAAATGCACCAGTGCCTTTTCAACATCAACTTCAACCTCCTCAACCCCAGTTAACGCAGAAATTTTGGTACTGATTGTATGGGCGCAACCTCCGCATTTTAGATTTTGAATGGCTAGACTTGTTTTCATTTTGGATGGTTTTTTTTCCAGGACTTGTAGCCTCCTGTAAAATCATAAATTTTTGTGAAACCATTTTTAAAAAGCACTTTGCTTGCACTTCGACTCCGACCCCCTGAATGACAATAAATGTACACGGGCTGTTCTTTGTCTAAAGATTCAATTTGCTTTAAAAAAGCGGCTGTTTCTAAAAAATTCATTTGAATTGCCGCTTCAATAAACCCTGCATTGTATTCTGCATCGGTTCTTAAATCTATCAGCTGAACCTTTTTCCCAAGGATATGGGTTCTAAATTCTTTGTATTCTAAAGGAATTATACCCTCCCCTTGCTGAGAAAAACAAGAAAATGACATCCATAAGACAAGTAATACTCCTGTTATTTTCATCATTTGATTCATTATTAGATCCCTATGGACGAACTTTCGCTGCATCCCATGCAAGCATTCCTCCCATCAAATTGACCGTGTTGTTGAAACCTAAAGCTTCCATCATTTGACAGGCATGTGCGCTTCTATTTCCACTTCTACAATATACAAAAAAGGTTTTAGATTTGTCAAGTTTCATGACTTCACGCTGAAAGAAATCGGGTTGAAAAAAATCAAACATCAACGCATTTTCCACAATTCCAGAAGCACATTCTTCCGCTGTTCTGACATCAATAATGACTGCATTGGGATCTTTAGCAACCTCAGTTCTCCAATCTTCTTGTGTTAAGTTTTTCATCTTTTTTTAATTTTTATAATGTCGATGGACAAACGTATTCTGAAACAGAAATTTCAGCCTCTTTCAGTTTGGCAAAACCTCCCGAAATATCAATAAAATTGTGAATCCCTCTGCTTTTTAAAATCGAAGCGGCAATCATAGAACGATAGCCTCCTGCACAATGCACAAAAAAGGTTTCTTCTGTTGAAAAATCGGTTAAGTGGTTATTTATATAATCTAACGGAGTATTCTTCGCCCCGATAACGTGCTCTGACAAGTATTCTCCTTCTTTTCGAACGTCAAATACAGGAATATTTTCGCTTTCGCTTAAGGATTTAAAAGTCTTTGCAGAAACAGAACTTACCGTATCATATTCTTTCGACGCTTGTTTCCAAGCGTTAAAACCTCCTTTTAGAAATCCTAAGGTCTGATCGAAACCAACACGAGATAAACGGGTAATAGCTTCTTCTTCTTTTCCTTCTTCAGTGACCAATAGAATGGGTTGTTGTACATCTGCAATTAAGGCTCCTACCCAAGGAGCAAAACCACCATCCAATCCAATAAAAATTGAACGTGGAATGTGTCCTTTTGCAAAAGCGTCTTGATGACGAACATCTAAAACGACCGCTTCTGTTTCGTTTGCTGCAGCTTCAAATGCTTCCGGAGAGAGTCCTTGTGCACTTCGTTCCAAAACATCTGCAAAATCGTCGTATCCCTCTTTATTCATTTTTACATTTAAAGGGAAATATTGTGGTGGTGGTGTCAAACCTTCTGTAACTTCTTCGATAAACTCTTCTTTTGTCATATCGGCACGCAAAGCATAATTGGTTTCCTTTTGATTTCCCAAAGTATCTACCGTTTCCTTACTTAAATTTTTCCCACAAGAAGAACCCGCTCCATGCGCCGGATATACAATAACATCGTCTGACAACGGCATTATTTTATTTCGCAAACTATCAAATAAATAGCCTGCCAAGTCTTCTTCTGTAATACTTCCTGCTTTTTGCGCCAAATCTGGACGCCCAACATCTCCCAAAAACAAGGTATCACCACTAAAAATTGCATGATCTTTTCCGTTTTCATCTTTTAAAAGAAAAACAGAACTTTCCATGGTGTGCCCTAGTGTGTGTAGTACTGTTATGGTAATTGCTCCCAGTTGAAATACTTGTCCATCTGTAGCAATAATTGCATCAAAGCTCGTTTCTGCATTGGGTCCATAAACAATTGGTGCACCCGTCTTTTTAGAGAGGGTAACATGTCCACTCACAAAATCTGCATGGAAATGTGTTTCAAAAATATATTTAATTGTTGAATTGCTGTCTGCTGCTTTTTCAATATAGGATTTTACCTCTCTTAAAGGATCTATAATCGCTACTTCTCCTTCACTTTCAATATAATAAGCTCCCTGCGCTAAACAACCTGTGTATATTTGTTCTATTTTCATTTTATATTCTTTTATTTTTTCAAAATTACGACTTATTTGAGCCCTCCACAGTAACATATGTTACACAGATCTCAAAAAGTTTTCTGTTTGTTCTGCTATTTTTGTTGATATCTCATTTTTATTATAACGACCGTCATAAGAATCTTCGGCTTCGTGGGTTCTTAAAAATAAGTTCTCTTTTCCTAACACCTCAATAATTCCGCTTTTGAACACAATATCTCTTGTAGGACCTACCGTTCCAGAAAGCATCATTTGAATGTTCTTTGATTTTAAATCTTCAATGATTTTGATCAATACATAAACACCACTACTATCGATATAACTGATAGACTCTGTATTTAGGATGACCAGTTTTAATTCATTACCTTTTTTTTCGATGTGTTTGTATAGCTGTTTTTTAAAGAAATCCTTATTCCCAAAAAACAATTGAGCATCCAATCGGATTGCTAAAATATCTTTTCGGTCTTCGACCACTCCCGAAAAACGGAGAATGTTTTTATAATAATCGGTATTTTTCACTCTCGCGATCACGGCAATATGAGGAACCGAAACTCGATAGACCATAAGCAGCAAAGAGAGCAAAACTCCTGCTAATATCCCTTCCTTTATTCCAATAATCAGTGTTACTAGAAAGGTAATGATAAGAAGTCCAAATTCATCTTTTCTGTGTTTAAATAAAGAGACCGCATAAGAGGTGTCGATCAAGCCAAAAACTGCAACCATAATGATTGCTGCCAATACAGCGTTGGGTAAGTAGTAAAACAAGGGGGTTAAAAATAGTAAGGTCAATCCAACCACAAGTGCGCTAATGAGTGGTGCAATTCCTGTTTTTGCTCCTGCTTGATCATTGACTGCTGTTCTTGAAAAACCCCCTGTGGTTGGATAGGATTGAAAGAGTGACCCAATAATGTTTGAAGTCCCCAAAGCAATGAGCTCTTGATTGGCATCGACTTCATAATCGCTGTGTTTTTCTTCAATGGCTTTGGCAACCGAAATGGCCTCCATAAAAGCAATTAGTGCCAAGGTTAGCGCAATGGGTGTCAATTCAGAAATTCGATCAAAAGGAACTTCGGGAGCTTGAAAAGAAGGGAGTCCGCTAGGTACTTCCCCTACAATTTGAACGCCTACTTCATACCATTCAAAAAAGTACACCACAGTAACCCCAAGGACCACCAGAACCAAAGCGGCTGGGAACCGTTTGTTGTATTTGCTGTTTAATTTTTTGATGACTTGAATTAGCACAATAGAAAAGAGTCCAATGCAAAGGGCATATCCATTTGTCAAGCGAATCTGATCAAATGCATTGGCTATTAATTTATGTACCTGATTGCTTCTGATGATTTCGATCCCTAACAAATGCTTTAACTGACTTAGTCCAATGATAATAGCAGCCCCAGAGGTAAATCCACTAATGACTGGTTTTGATAAAAAATTGACTAAAAACCCCATTCTTAAAACCCCTAAGAGCAGTTGAATTCCACCCATAAAGAGTGCTAAAAAAATCGCCATTGCCATGTATTCATCGATTCCTGACAAAGACAAAGCGCCCAATCCAGCGGCAACCAAAAGAGAGTCCATCGCAACAGGCCCCACAGCCAATTGTCTAGAGGTCCCCATAAAGGCGTATATAATTTGGGGAATTAAAGAAGCATACAATCCAAAAACAGGAGGCAGCCCAGCAATCATTGCATAGGCCATCCCTTGGGGAATTAACATAATTCCTACGGTAAGCCCTGCTGTTACATCACCAACAAAATAGGATTTCTTATAGGTAGGCAGCCATTGAAAAATAGGCAGTATATTTTTTAACATTCGATATTTTTCACAAAAGTAGTGGGGGAATATTTCTTCCGCAGTAACAATGGTTACATTCAGCTTACATATTTTTAATCAGAATATGATTTCTGTGCAGTTCTATGATGCCTAGATTTTCGAGCTTTTTTAACAATCTTGAAATCACCACTCTAGAAGTATGGAGTTCATAGGCAATTTCTTGATGCGTACTGTGGATGGTTTGATCCTCTGAAATTCTTGCTTTTTCTTTTAGATACTTTAAAAGCCGTTCATCCATTTTTAAAAATGCAATGCTATCGATGGTGGTAAACATTTCATTGAGTCGGTTGTGGTAACTTTCAAATACAAAATTTCTCCAACTTTTATATTTTCCAGCCCATTCTTCCATTTTTTGAATTGGAATCATAATGAATCTTGCATCGGTTTCTGCGATTGCTCTAATCTCACTTTTTGTATGTCCAATACAACAAGCTAAAGTCATGGCACATGTATCTCCTTTTTCAAGAAAATAGAGTAGAAGTTCATCCCCATCATTGTCTTCTCTTAAAATTTTAATGGCGCCTGAAACCAATAATGGCATCGAACGAACATAGTCTCCTATTTCCATCATTTTAAACCCTTCGGAAACATCCTTATAGGTTCCAACTTGATTAATTTCGTTTAGAAGTGCCTCTTCAAAAAGATGACCAAAGTTATTTTTGAGTTCCTGAATCATAGTTGACAAAAATATTTATCCATATTATTTTAGAAAATGCTAGTAATAAGGGTGCTAATAAAATTAAGCTAACGACCATTGAAATTACGGTAGAAAGATACGTTAAATTTGGTAAGAAGATTATTTTTAAAATCCACAAAACAATAAAAAGACCCACTCCCAAGCCATAGGAAACATAATAGGAACCTTGATAAAACCCAGGTTCGACAGCATATTTTAGATCACACTGTTCGCAAGATTCTTTAACCTCTCCCATTTTTTTCAAATTATAGGGATGTCCTTTAAAGAAATTTCCTTTTTGACATTGAGGACATTTCATTCGAACAATACTCCTAAACTTTGACCCTTTTCCAAACATAATTTGTATCAATTTTCAACAAAAATACGTGCCTTTAGAATTCTTTCAAGTAACAAATGTTACACAATAAAAGAGACTGAATCTCCCAAAAAAATGGCATCAAAGATTCGAAAATCATTTCTACAAAAGAGTTCTTCTTTTTTAATATCTTTGAATTTCTTGTTAAAACAAATCGAAAAATGGAAGACTTTATCCTTTATTTTAAAATGGGACTGTATCATGTGTTGGATTTTGCCGCCTATGATCACATTCTTTTTCTAATTGTGTTAGCGGTTGTTTTTACGATTGAACAATGGAAAAAAGTCTTGTGGCTGGTTACTCTTTTCACCATTGGACATTCAGTAACACTAGCGCTCTCTGCATACGGAGTTTTAAAAGTAAACATCCAACTCGTCGAGTTTTTAATCCCAGTGACCATTTTTGTAACCGGATGCTTCAATGTTTTTACAGCTAAAAAAACCTCGACTGAGAAAGTAAATACCAATCTTGTTTTTGCACTCTTTTTTGGATTGATTCATGGTTTAGGATTTTCCAATTACTTTAAAATGATGATTGGAAAAGAAGAGGATAAATTAGCTCCATTGATCGAATTTGCATTGGGAATTGAAGCAGCACAAATTAGTATTGTTTTTGGAATTTTAATCCTTGGAAGTTTTCTTCAGTATATTACCAAAGTTACCAAAAGAGACTGGATATTGGTCTGTTCTTCTATTGTAATTGGATTTTCATTGCAAATGATGATTGCAAGGGTATTTTGGTAATTCAAAAAACTCGAATAACAAAACCTCCCATTAAATCTCAAATTTTGTCAAATTATTAAGCCCTTTATTCTACAAATATTTTTACTTTCGTTCTTATGACAGAAAAAAAGCAATTAAAATACGATACTGCTTATTTAAAAATGGCAAACGAATGGGGAAAACTATCTCATTGTAAACGCAAACAAGTAGGTGCGTTAATTGTAAAAGACCGAATGATTATTTCTGATGGATTTAACGGAACTCCTACGGGTTTTGAAAACTGTTGCGAAGACGAAGAGGGACTCACTAAATGGGAGGTCTTGCATGCAGAAGCAAATGCCATTTTAAAAGTAGCCTCCTCTACGCAATCTGCAAAAAATGCCACCTTATACATTACCCTTTCGCCCTGTACTCAATGTAGTAAACTGATCCATAAGGCAGGAATAAAAAGAGTGGTCTATGCCAATGCATACAGAGATCGATCGGGTCTTGACTTTTTAGAAAAAGCAGGAGTACTAACATTGCACTTGCCTTATGAATAAAAACAACCTTCCTATTTATTTTGCGATTGCCGTCATTTTTGGAATCCTTATCGGTTCTTTTTTTAGCGGAAGTTCGACTGCACTCAGCGCCTTTTCTTCAAATTCTAAAAATGAAATCAAAATAAAAAAACTGCTCGACTACATTCAACGGGATTATGTAGATACTGTAAATACTGACAAGTTATTAGATGATGCCATTGCACAAATGTTGAACAAATTAGATCCGCATTCTGTCTATATTCCAAAAGAAAACTTACAGGCAATCACAGAAAACATGCAAGGAAATTTTGTGGGAATTGGGGTACAGTTTCGAATGATTAAAGATTCCGTTACCGTAATTCAGCCCATCAAAGGAGGTCCAAGTATAAAAGCTGGAATTCTGGCCGGCGATCGAATTTTAGTCGCAAACAACGATACTCTTTACGGAAAAAATATCCGAAGTAGCAACATTCCAAAATTCTTAAAAGGAAATCCTAACACGAAAGTGACCCTTCAGATTTACAGAAAAAGAAATGATTCTCTTTTTAATGTTGAAATTACTCGAGGAAAAGTAAATATCAAAAGTGTCGATTTGGCATACATGATCAACGATTCTGTGGGCTATATCAAACTCGATCGTTTTGCGAGAAATACTTACCGAGAGTTTAAAACCTCTTTACAAGAATTAAAAACCAATGGAATGACCGATTTGATTATAGATCTTAGAGGAAATGGCGGTGGTTTTATAGACATCGCAAATCAAATTGTGGATGAATTTTTAGAAGATGGAAAAAAAATTGTCTTTACTAAAAACAACAAAAATGAAATTAATGAGTCTTTTGCTACCGAAGAAGGAATCTTTGAAAACGGAGGGCTGTATGTCCTTATCGATGAGAATTCTGCTTCCGCTTCAGAAATTGTAGCGGGTGCTTTGCAAGATAATGACAAAGGAACTATCATTGGGCGTCGTTCTTTTGGAAAAGGGCTGGTACAACAAGAAATGGACTTAGGTGATGGCTCAGCAGTTCGGTTGACCATTGCGCGCTATTATACCCCTACAGGAAGATCAATTCAAAAACCCTATACAAAAAACGGTGATGAAAATTATTTTTCAAATTTTCAGGAACGTGTTTATAGCGGAGAACTTACGAATAAAGACAGTATTCCTGTAATAGATTCGTTGCAATACATCACACCAAAAGGAAAAATTGTCTACGGTGGCGGAGGTATTATTCCAGATGTTTTTGTTGGAATTGACACAACTTCATACCTCAATAACTTTTACTTTACCGCCATTACCAATTTTGCTTTTGAGTATGTAGACACCCATCGAAAAGAAGTTTCTGAAAAATGGACTTTAGATCAATTTAGCACTGATTTTGACACAGATGAACAAATTTTGAATGCTTTTTTTACCCAAAACAAAGAATTCATGCCTGCTGCTAAAGACAAAGAAACGATTAAGAAATTCTTAACTGCAACCATTGCAAACGCTATTTTTGGGGATGTTGGATTTTATAAAATTCAACACAAAGACGATCCGATGATTCAAAAAGTATTGGAGTTGGAAAATCATCAAGAATAACCTTTCTTTGTACTAATGATTACCATTTCAACCTCAGCAACCAAAAAAGTGTATTTTGCCTCAGATCAGCATTTAGGGGCACCAACACCCGAAGCCAGTTTTGTGCGTGAAAAAAAATTCCTTCTTTGGCTTGACACTATAAAAGAAGATGCAGAAGTACTTTTTTTATTGGGCGATTTATTCGATTTCTGGTTTGAATATAAAACCGTGGTCCCTAAAGGGTTTGTACGAATTTTAGGGAAATTAGCAGAAATTCGAGATCGTGGAATTCCAATTTATTTTTTTGTAGGAAATCACGACTTGTGGATGCATGACTATTTCGAAAAAGAACTATCGATACCGGTATTTCATGCTCCCCAAGAATTTTTAATCAATAATAAAAAGTTTCTTATTGGGCATGGAGATGGTTTGGGCCCTTATGACAAGGGGTATAAGCGCATGAAAAAAGTGTTTACCTTTCCGTTGTTTAAATGGTTATTTCGTTGGTTGCACCCAGATATTGGAATTCGATTGGGGCAGTATTTATCTGTAAAAAACAAATTGATTTCTGGAGAAGAAGATGCCAAATTTTTAGGGGAAGAAAATGAGTGGTTAGTTCAATACTGCAAAAGAAAACTCACCCAACAGCACTACGATTATTTTGTCTTTGGACACAGACACCTGCCCTTAAAGATCTCCTTACAAGAAAACTCAACCTATATCAATCTGGGCGATTGGATTCAGTATTATACATATGGAGAGTTTGAAAATGGATTTTTATTAAATAAACACTCGATCTAAAGAGGCAGTATTTCTCTAAATGTCCTGTTTTTTAAATCCCTTTTTATTCTTTTCAAAGCTCTTACTAAAAAGGTTTTTAGCAATTAAGATCCATTTGCATAAAAGTTTCAAAAACATTAGAGAAGAAACTTTTCTCTATTTTAGTTTTAAAAATTCATTGCAAAAAAAAGACTGCCTTTTCAGACAGCCTCTTTAAATTCAACGATTATTATTTTAAAACTGATAGTTTAAAGATAAATTAAACATGGTACCCAATTGACTAAAATGATAACCATCATATGTCATCTGAGAATAACGTTGGTTAAAAGTAATCAAGTTAGATTGCTCTTGAATAGGAGTAATGCCATACCAATTTGGAGTGGTATTATCGATTAAAGCTTGTCCAGCAGCATTTTCTGCTTTGAAAGCCCATTCTGGTAATACGTTTAATAAGTTATTTACGTTGAATGCAATAGTCAATTTGTCTGTTGCGTTGTAGTTAATTCCTAAATCAGTAACAATCTTAGGAGTAAATTCAGTTCTTAAATCAGAACTCATTCCTTGTTGTTTGAAAGTAGTCTTACCGAAATACGTATTGTTTAAAGATAATCCCCATTTGTTGATATCATAAGTAGTTCCTAAGATCCACTTTGTTTTTGGTCGAGAGGTAAAGAATAATGCTTCTTGGGTGTCATTTACAACGGATTGACCAGCATCAGCCACAATAGTAGGATTTTTTACAGCCCCATCTCTTTCGTTTTGGATGGTATAGTTCCCAGATAAGTTAAACCCTAAGGTTCCTAAACCAAGTCCTAATTTATTATAGGATAATACAATATCTATTCCAGATGTTTTTGTGTCCAAAGCATTTACAAAGAAGCTTAAGTCAGATAGGTTATTGCTAGATAAAATCTGATCTAATGCTTTGTTACCAATAGGATTTCCTAATGCATCTGTTTCTGTCATACCAATTTCAGTACTTAATACAATTCTGTCTTTTACAGCAATATTGTAGTAATCAAAAGTAAAGCTTAGGTTGTTGTTTACTTTACCTCCTATCCCTACTGTAAAATTTGTAGAGGTCTCTGCATCTAACTTAGGTAAACCTAATAATCCAGCTTGAGAGGATACATTATTTATCAAACCTCCAACTTGTATCCCTTGTCCAGGAACAAAGCTATACTGAGCCTTTTGTGTGTATATTTGGTGTAAGGTAGGTGCTCTAAACCCTGTGGAAACAGAGCTTCTCAAAGTGTATTTCTCTGAAATTGTAAAAGCACCACTCGCTTTCCATACAAAAGCGTTTCCAAAATCTGAATAATTTTCAGATCGAATAGTTCCGTCTAAGGTTAAGTTTTCAGAAGGATTCCAGTTTAAAGATGCATACCCTCCAAAGTTATACCGTGTAAATATTCCAGAATTTTCAGGACTGTTTCCTGCAAAAGAATCTGCACCACCTCCATCATAAGAAGCCAATTCTCCTTCAATTACTTCAAAAGTCTCATATCTAAACTCTGTCCCAAAAGCAACACTTAAGTTATCTGATAATATTTTTGAAATATCCATATTTCCTACGTTATGAGAAAATGCAGTTCCTCCTGGGTCGAAAGATTTCTTAGAGTTATCTCTGTATAATTGAGAACCTTCTGAAATTTCTCCAGAATCAACCATACCGTTTTCGTTACTATCTACCCAAGTTGAAGGTGAGTACACAAAATTTCTGTTATGAGAATCACTTACTTTATAGGTTTGTGAGTTTCCACCAGTTGTAAAACTAGCATCTACATTCCAATCGTTGATTACCGATTTGAATCCAACAGTTGCGTTGTAATCATTCAAATCTCCTTCAAAAGTAGGTACATACCCATCATATCCGCCAGCATTTGTTGGGTGATCTCCAGGAAAAAGTTAGCTAAATACGGATCATCATCAACAGTTCTCCAGTAAGGAGTTCTGTAGTTTGCAAATGAATTTACTTTTTTATTGATAAAAGCAGCATTGAAATATACTTCAGAATTTTCGCTTAAGTCGTAAGCTCCATTCACTAAAAATTTAGCAGCAGCAGTTTCAGGAGAACCATTAATGTTTCCTGCATCTGGTTTACGTCCTAAAAACTCTGTTACCTGAGGTTTTACAGCACTATTACCAGCAATAATGGCTGCATTTTTTATTAGATATTCTGCAGAGTTCATATAAGTATTGCTAAACAGCTTTTCTGCATCGTTTATGCTCATTCCCTTTAAATCTACTCCTCCTAAATATCTTTCTCCTGTCAGATAGCTTTTATAGGAAGTCGGATTTGTATAGAGAAAATCTGCAGCTTCTCCATCAACATTTACGGTACCTATGGTCTGTTTGATAAACTAGTTTTAGAGAAATCGATTGTGTAGTTTACAAACCCTTTGTTGTCACCAATAATAGAACCGTTGTTTACACTTACACCCACCATTTCACCGTCTCCTTCACCAGTCATTCCTGTTCTTAAAGTAGCAGAACCACCATTTGGTGCATCTTTTAAAATAATATTCATTACCCCAGCAATTGCATCAGAACCATATTGTGCAGAAGCTCCGTCTCTTAAAATCTCAACAGATTTAATTGCATCTGTTGGTATTCCAGAAATATCTGCTCCTGTTTCACCACGTCCGGGAGAAGTTTGTGTATATAACAATGCACTTAAGTTTTTCCGTTTCCCGTTAATTAAAATTAATGTTCTACTAGGTCCCATATTTCTAATTTCGTACGGATCTAATAAAGACGTTGCGTCATTTACTGGAGTCTGTACCGTGTTGAATGAAGGAATCTTGTACTGTAAAGCCTTGTCAAAAGTAGTTTGACCTGTTGAGACTAAATCTTTCGCAGATACAATATCAATTGGTAATGGACTTTTAGTATTCGACCTAGCAGGAGTTCTTGTTCCCGTTACAACAACTTCTTCCAAAATATTGTCTTCACTTACAACGATTGTAACATCATTACTGTTAGAAATCTTCACTTCTTTGGTCGCATACCCCATTGAAGATACAATTAATGTGGTTGGTAATTTAGATACCCTAATCGTAAACACCCCTAAATCATCAGTCGTTGTTCCGTTTGAAGTTCCTTTTTCAACTACATTCATGTATGGCAAACCATTACCAGATGAATCTTTTACATTTCCTTTTACTGTCTGTGCCATTAATCCTAATGGAAGCATCAGCATAAAAACAACTGTACATAATTTTAATAAAAACTTTTGTTCCATAATATGTTTTTTTGAGTTAATAGTAAATAAATGTATATATAAATTTTTCAATAATAAAATATTTTAACAAAAAAATTAAACATGTGATAATGTTTCAATGCGAGAAGAAAATGAAAAAGAAGCATTATCTTTAACCTTCTTTTAACAACAATCATTTTGTTAATATTGTAGCTTTGTTCTTCTAAAAAAATAACACCTAATAAACTATAAAAAATGGATATTGACGTAAGAGCTATAAATGAAAAAATTGAAAGAGAAAGCGCCTTTATTGAAGTTCTTTCTTTAGAAATGAATAAGGTAATTGTTGGTCAAAAACAAATGCTCGAAAGTTTGTTAATTGGGCTTCTTGGAAATGGCCATATTTTATTAGAAGGGGTGCTTATGGTTTGGCAAAGACCTTAGCCATCAATACGCTCTCTAAAGCAGTTCAAGCTAGCTTTAGCAGAGTGCAGTTTACACCCGATTTACTCCCCGCAGACGTTGTAGGAACAATGATTTACAATGTGAAAGAAAATGACTTCACCATCAAAAAAGGTCCTATTTTTGCCAACTTCATCTTGGCAGATGAAATCAACAGAGCTCCTGCAAAAGTACAATCTGCACTATTAGAAGCCATGCAAGAACGTCAAATTACTATTGGCGACACTACCTTTAAATTGGACGAACCTTTCTTAGTAATGGCGACCCAAAACCCCGTAGAACAAGAAGGAACCTATCCCTTGCCTGAGGCGCAAGTAGATCGTTTTATGTTGAAAGTGGTGATTGATTATCCAAAATTGCAAGATGAACAAATCATTATGCGTCAGAACTTATCTGGTGAATTCTCGACCGTAAACCCTGTCATTTCTGTAGATCAAATCTTAAACGCTCGTAAGGTGGTTAATGAAGTCTATATGGATGAAAAAATTGAAAAATATATTTTAGATATTATTTTTGCCACTCGGTATCCAGAAAAGTACAATTTGCCAAAACTAAAAGACTTGATCAGTTTTGGGGCCTCACCTCGTGGTAGTATCAACTTGGCAAAAGCCGCTAAATGTTATGCGTTTATCAAAAGAAGAGGATATGTAATTCCAGAAGACGTACGAGCTGTTGTATTTGATGTATTGCGTCATAGAATTGGAATTACCTACGAAGCAGAAGCAGAAAATGTAACCTCTGAAGACATTATCAATTCTATTATTAACGAAATTGAAGTGCCATAAAAAGCGTTTCGTGAGTTGCTTTTAGTACAAATCCTAGCTCAACAACAAAAAGCCAACAGCCTAAATGGACACCAAAGAAATACTTAAAAAAGTTCGAAAAATAGAGATCAAGACAAGACGCTTGTCCGATCATATTTTTGGTGGCGAATACCACTCCTCGTTTAAGGGACGTGGAATGACCTTTTCTGAAGTAAGACAATACCAATTTGGAGACGATGTTCGTTCAATAGACTGGAATGTAACAGCGCGTTATAACGAACCCTATGTTAAAGTTTTTGAAGAAGAACGCGAATTGACCATGTTGCTTATGGTTGATGTTTCGGGTTCAGAATCTTTTGGAACTAGCACTCAGTTTAAAAAAGATACAGTCACAGAAATTGCAGCAACACTGGCATTTTCTGCAACACAAAATAACGATAAGGTAGGGTTGATTTTGTTTTCAGACGCGATTGAATTGTACATTCCTCCCAAAAAAGGGAAGAGTCACGTCTTGAGAATTATCCGAGAGCTCATCGAGTTCAAACCAAAAAGTAAACAAACAAATATTTCTGAAGCTTTAAAATTTTTATCTAGTGTTACCAAGAAAAGAGCCATTGTATTTATGCTTTCTGACTTTATGGACGATGAATATGAAAAGACCTTAAAAATCGCTGGAAAGAAACACGATGTAACGGGAATTCGAGTCTATGATAAACACGATGAAGAAATTCCAAATTTAGGAATGGTTCCTGTGTTAGACTCCGAAACAGGAAGCCTACAACTCATCAATACTGCTTCCAAAAGAACAAGAACCAATTATAAGGCCAATGCGATACGACTCTTAGAGTATTATTCAAATACCTTTAAAAGAAGCGGTGCAGGAACAATCAATACACGAGTTGGTGAAAGTTACGTAAAAAAATTATTAGGCTATTTTAAACACAAAGGAAGATAAATACCTCCCCACTTTCGCGAGGAAAGAAAAACCGTTCAAAACCTAATCAAAAAAATATCCTTTAAAATTGAAAAAAAATAGCGCACATATCCATTTTCAAAAAGCGAATACCGCCAATCTTGTACTTTCTGTAGGAAACCGCACAAGAACGATCAGCTTTTTTCTTTTTTTATTGACGAGTTTTGTCTCTTTTGCTCAAAAGCCTCTTGTTTCTGTAGAAATTGACACAAGTTTTATTCGAATTGGAGAACAGTTCAATTTGAAAATTTCGGTCAATGAAACCCAAAATGTCATCATTCCTACACTGAATTTAAAAGGCTTAGAAGTTGTTGATTCAACAAAGGTCGATACCGTCAAAAATGGGTTGATTAAAAACTATCTGTTAACCGGTTTTGACAGTGGTTCTTTTTACATTCCACAACAACAAATCTTTGTTAAAAACCAAGCATTTTTAACTGACTCACTGCTTATAAACGTTGCAAGCGTTGCAGTAGATACTACACAAATTAAAAAATTTCCAATAAAAGCGATTCAAAGCGAACCCTATGTTTTAGATGACTTTAAAGGGTATCTATGGATTCTTTTACTCGGAATTATCATCATTGGTCTACTGCTCTATTTCTTTGTGTTTAGAAAAAAGAAGGGGGTTGAAGAAGAAGAAGAGATCGCTAAAATTCCAGCTTTTGAAGAAGCTTTAGAAAAATTACATCAATTGGATGAAAAACTGTTATGGCAAAACAATAAAATAAAAGAGTACTATAGTGAACTCACAGAAATCGTTAGAAACTATATTGGAAGAGATATTGAGATTCCGACTTTTGAAAAAACCTCAAATGAGATTATTGAATTGATCGAGGTTCAAAACAAAACAAAAAAACTAGGTCTTACTAGAGATACTTTAGATACGGTAAATTCTTTGTTAAAGAATGCCGACCTTAGTAAAGTTTGCTAAATCGAAACCATTGGCAACTGAAATAGAAGACGATAGAAAATCGGCAGAATTGATCATCAAAAAAATTCAACCAAAAGTGAATGAATACAAAGCCCTTCTCATAGAACAAGAAGCCAATGCACTTCATTCATCAAAAACAGCGACTAAAAATGTGGAATAATTTTGAATTTTTAAATCCTGGCTTTTTATGGTTTTTAGTGGTCGTCCCAGTCTTAGGATTTTGGCATTTTTTTACTCGAAAAAGAGATGCTGCCATATTAACTATGCCTAGCATAAAAGGATTTCAAGCGGAACAATCTTTTTTGCCAAAACTAAAACCCTTTTTGTATTTTTTACGATTGCTGGCTCTTGCACTCTTATTGGTTGCATTGGCAAGACCCAGAAATGTTTCTGTTAGTAAAAGAACGAAGTCAAATAAAGGAATCGACATTGTCATGGCAATCGATGTCTCTGCTAGTATGTTGGCGCGTGATCTAAAACCAAATCGCCTTGAGGCTTTGAAAAAAGTGGCAATCGATTTTGTGAACAGGAGGCCTAATGATCGAATTGGAATAGTAGTCTATGCAGGAGAAAGTTTTACACAAACACCAATCACGAGTGATAAAGGCATCATAAAAAATACCATTTCAGAACTGAAGTGGGGGCAATTGGAAGGAGGGACAGCTATTGGAATGGGGTTAGGCTCTGCAGTGAACCGCCTAAAAGAAAGCACCGCTAAAAGCAAGGTCATTATTTTACTGACCGACGGTGTCAACAATGCTGGCTTTGTAGATCCAAAAACTGCTACAGAATTGGCAAAAGAATTGGCAATCAAAACCTATACGATTGGAATTGGAACCAATGGAATGGCAGACTTTCCATGGAGTAAAGACCCGAGAACAGGAAAGCTTCAATTCAGAAAACAACAGGTAGAAATTGATGAAAAACTCTTAAAATTTATTGCCTCTGAAACACAAGGAAAATATTTTAGAGCTACAAACAACGCTTCTTTACAAGAAATTTATAATGAAATTGACAAGTTAGAAAAAACAAAAATTGAAGAATTCAAATATTACAATTATCAAGAAAACTACAGGAGTATCGTCCTTTTGGCTCTTGGACTTTTACTGCTAGAATTCGTATTGAAGAATACGGTGTTTAAGAGTTTTATTTAGCAAAAGGATTAGCAAGAATAATACATGAAGATAAAGCCCATTTTAGATCAATTGCTTGATAATTCAAAAGAGGTATAAGAAGAAAATTAGTGAACATAAAGAGAAAAAATTTACACAATAATAAAAAATGTATAAAATAGAAGAACCGATTTATTTTTATTTTCTTACAATCATCCCAGTAATGATTGTTGTATTCTTACTGGCTTTCATTTGGAAGAAAAGAACACAGCGAAGCTTTTCGAACGAAAGTTTATTGGCGCAATTGGCGCCCAATACCTCTACATTTAAATCTGTTTTAAAACTTGTTTTTTTACTCATCGGAGTCTCTTTATTAATCGTTTCATTGACAAATCCTAAAATGGGGACCCAATTGAAAACGGTAAAAAGGGAGGGAGTAGATGTGGTGTTTGCCCTAGATGTTTCCAAAAGTATGTTGGCAGAAGACATTGCTCCCAACCGTTTGGAAAAATCGAAACAGATTATTTCAAAAATTATTGGAAAACTGGGATCTGACAGGGTTGGAATTATCATCTATGCTGGAAATTCGTATCCATTATTGCCCATTACCACCGACCATGCCGCCGCAGAGATGTTTTTACAGAATGCAAATCCCGATATGGTATCAAGCCAAGGAACTGCCATCAACGAAGCCTTAGAGTTGGCAAAAACCTATTATAATAATGATGAGCAAACCAATCGTTTTTTAATCATTATTTCTGACGGTGAAGATCATCAAGAAGAAACCAAACAAATAGCCCAAAATATTTCGAACGAAGGAATCAAAGTGTATACCATAGGAGTCGGAACAGAAACAGGAGGTCCAATCCCGATGAAACTCAATGGTTCATTGATTGGGTATAAAAAAGACAGCAAAGGACAAACGGTAATTACCAAAAGAGTCTCCGAAGTTTTACAAGATATTGCAATCGCTTCTAACGGTTCTTATATTGATGGTAACAAAACCGAAACGCCTGTTAAGGAAATTTCAACCCTTATTGGAAATGCTCAAAAAAGCGAATTCGAAACCAAACAATTTTCCGATTATAAAGATCAATTTCAGTGGTTTATTGGTATCGGAATATTATTTTTGATCATCGATGGATTCTTTTTTGAAAAGAAAACAAAATGGTTGCGAAAAGTAGATTTATTTGATGAAGAAAAAAACAAAAAATAAGATTTCAATGAAACAAATTCAGACCCTCCTTTTTGTATTGCTATTGCTTTTGTCTTCAGTATTTTATGCGCAGCAAGACTCTATTGTAGCGCAACGGGAAGCGAGAACCTTAGTGCGAGAAGGAAATAAATTGTATCAAAAAGAGAACTATGAAGATGCGGCTATTGCCTACAGAAAAGCCTTAGATAAAAATAGTTTGTACAAAAAGGCAACCTATAATTTGGGAAATGCCATGTATCAGAATAAAAATTTTAAAGAAGCTGTTCCACAATACGAATTGTCTGTAAAGACAAGCAAAGACAAATTTGAAAAAGCCGATGGTTATCACAATATTGGCAATGCAATGTTGGAACAAAAACAATATCAACAAGCAGTCGATGCCTATAAAAATGCCTTGAGAAATGATCCTACAGACGATGAAACCCGTTACAATTTAGCAGTCGCACAACAATTGTTGGAAAAAGAAAAACAGGATCAAAAAGACGACAAAAACAAAGACAAGGACAAGAACAAAGACGAAGACCAAAAGGACAAAGACAAAGACCAAAAGGACAAAGATAAAGACAAAGATAAAGACAAGGACAAAGACAAAGACCAAAAGGACAAAGACGATAAAGGCGACGAGAAGAAGGACGATCAGAAGGATCCTAAAAAGAAGGATCAAAAGGACAAGAAAGAACAACAGAAACCAAAACAGGGTCAAATGTCCCCTGAACAAATAAAACAATTGTTAGAGAGTTTGAACAATGAAGAAAAAAAGACTCAGAAAAAAATGAATGCTCAGAAAGCAAAAGGAAAAAAGGTAAAACAAGAGAAAGACTGGTAGGAATCTCATAGAATCATAAAGAAGTTGTTGTTCCTCAAAAAAGAGGAAGCTAGAAAAAGCTTATGAAATATAAATTTTACATATTATTGTTTTTAAGTTTGCTGGGTCTTACATCGGTAGGACAAGAGGCAAAACTAACGGCAACTGTTAGTAAAAATAAGCTGGGTTTGAACCAGCGTTTACGAGTAGAATTTTCGATCAATGAAAAAGGTGCGGATAATTTTGCTCCACCAAATTTTAATGATTTTAGAGTCGTAGGCGGACCCAGTCAGTCCATAAGCCAATCTTATATCAATGGGAGAGTTAGCTTTAACAAATCGTATAGTTATGTAATTCAGCCAACCAGAAAAGGAGAGCTCACCATTCCTTCAGCGAGTATCTTTATCAATGGAAAAACAATACAATCTGAACCTATAAAAATTCGCGTTTTAGATCCTGTAGAAATCCCAAAAGACCCGAATGATCCGAACTATATTGCTCAACAAAACATTCATTTGGTAGCAGAGGTTTCAAATACCAAACCCTATGTTGGAGAAGCTGTCTATGTAGAATATCGCTTGTACATTAGCAATCAAATTAATGTCTATGATGCAGGGATTATTCAAGCTCCGAAATATAACGGATTTTGGAGCCAAGAAATTAAAATCAATGGATTAAGTGCCAAAAACGGGACATATAATGGAGAAGCCTATAAATATTTTACACTTCAAAAATCTCTTTTAATTCCAACAAAGTCGGGCAGACTTTCATTGGATCCAATGAAAATGGAAGTAGTGATTGGAGTCCCTACGGGTAGAGGTGATTTTTTTGGAAATCCAATCACAAAAAATATTCGAAGAGAATTTGCTTCTGCAAAAAAAATCATCAATTCCAAAGAACTTCCTTTGAAAGGTAAACCGGAAAGTTTTACAGGCGCTGTTGGAGACTACTCGTTTGTAGTCACCACAGACAAGAGTGTCTTGAAATCCAACGAAAGTTCACAAATAAAAGTATCTGTTAAAGGAAAAGGAAATTTGAAATTGTTTGAGATTCCAGAAATAGTTGTCCCTAAAGAATTGGAAGTATATGCTCCAGAAAGAAAAGAACGTGTTCGTATTCTTTCAAGTGGAATTTCGGGATCTATTAGTGATATCTATACAGTAGTCCCTCAATTTAAAGGAAAATATAAAATCCCAAATGTCACTTTTTCTTACTTCAATCCTTCACAAAAGAAATACAAAACTATTTCTACCGAAGATCTTTTTGTAGATGTTTTGGAAGGCAAGGAATTGGCCGTTGTTGATAGTGGATTTGTGCAAAAACAAGCCATTAAATCTACAGGTAAAAACTTTAGATATATTCAAACCTCCTCCACCTTTACATCAAAAAAGCAAGATGATTTCTTTAGTTCCAATCTCTTTTACTTCTTATTGTTTTTTCCATTTATTGCAGTTCCAATTGGAATTTTTATCGCCAAAAAGAATGAGGCTCGAAACCGAGATCTTATTGGAAACAAGTTGAGAAAGGCAGAACGATTGGCAAAAAAGTACTTAACCGAAGCTGCGAAAAATTTGGGCAAAAAAGAAGCATTTTACGAAGCACTGGAGCGGGCGTTGCACAACTATCTAAAAGCAAAATTAGGCATTGAAACATCAGAAATCAGCAAAGAAATAATCACGCAAATGTTACAGGAGAAAAAAGTGGCTACGGCAACAATCAATCAATTTATGGAAGTCCTTCAAGATTGTGATTTTGCACGCTACTCTCCAGCGACCAACCTCCAAATGAAGGAAGAATATGCAAAAGCAAAAGAAATTATAATTGAATTAGACAAACAATTTTAAGATGAAAAAAATACTCTTTTTACTGGTATGCATTTCGCATTTTGCATTTGCACAAACTTCAGAAGAATTGTTTGCAACTGGAAATACTTTTTACAAAGAGGGGGATATTGAAAAGGCCTTAGAAAGCTACCTCAAAATTGAAGACCAGGGGCGTATTTCTTCAGAATTGTTTTTTAATTTAGGAAACTGTTATTATAAATTGAATAAAGTAGGAGCTACGATTTATAATTACGAACGGGCATTGCAATTAGATCCATTAAATCAAGATGCTGCAAACAATTTAGTGTTTGCTAAAAGATTGACCATAGACAGAATTGAGGAATTGCCAAAATCAATTTTTGAAAAACTGAATGAGAAATACTTGCAGAAAATTTCATACAATCAATGGGCAATCGTTAGCTGTGTCTTTTCGTTATTAACAGCCCTCTTCTTTTTATTCTTTTACTTTTCCTATTCTTCTTCTAAAAAAAGATTCTTTTTTGTTACAAGTATTTTGTGCATTCTTTTCTTTTTTACTTCGTTAGCAATCACCTATCATCAATATAATTATGCGAAAGACTCCATTTATGGAATTGTCTTTACAGAAAAAACGACTGTCAAAAATGAGCCTACTTCAAATTCTGAAGAAGTTTTTACCCTCCACGAAGGAACCAAGGTAAAGGTTTTGGATACTGTAGATGATTGGAAAAAAATAAAACTTGTCGATGGAAAGATTGGTTGGATTCTCGCAAAAGAAATACAACTACTCCCCCAATTTTAAATTTTATTTAACAGCTAAGTTCATTTTCTTTTCTAACTTTGTCATCAATAATTTAAAACCAAATATTTGAGATCAATAACTGCCCTTTTTTTTACATTTCTTTTTACGATTGTGCTCGTAACACCGACTGTTATCAGTTTGGTAGATAACGCACAAGAAGTAAGTATTTTCCTTGACGTAAACGAAGAAGAAGAAAATAAAGAAGGAAAAGAATCGAAAACAAATGGTGAAATCAAATTGTTTGCTTCAACGCAAAGTGATGTAGCAAGTTTACATAGTATTCAAGAACTGAAAAACATTCGTTTTCAGTCAAAAATTTACATTTCCGAATACGCTAATATCGATACCCCCCCGCCTCGAAGAGCTCTTTCTTCATAAGTAATTCGTTCAGAAAATAAATCATTTATTATTAAAATACACTCTAAAACAAACCCTTTTAGAGTTTAAAATACACCTTGTATGTTTAAATATATTAAAAGCGATTTACCGGCAAGTATTGTCGTGTTTTTCGTTGCATTACCCTTGTGTTTAGGAATAGCATTGGCTAGTGGAGCACCCCTTTTTTCAGGATTAATTGCTGGAATAATTGGAGGAGTTGTCGTTGGTAGCTTAAGTGGATCAAAAATTGGAGTGAGTGGTCCAGCTGCAGGTTTAGCAGCTATTGTATTGACTGCTATTGGAACACTAGGAAGTTATGAAAACTTTCTTGTTGCCGTCGTTTTAGGAGGGATTATTCAATTACTCTTTGGAGTTTTAAGAGCAGGTATTATTGGGTATTACTTCCCTTCATCCGTAATCAAAGGAATGTTGACAGGTATTGGGCTGATCATTATTCTAAAACAAATTCCGCACTTTTTTGGCTATAATGCAGATCCTGAAGGGGATTTTGCATTCCTCCAAATTGATGGAGAGAATACCTTTTCAGAAATTTTTAAATCCATAAATAATATTAGCTTAGGCTCTACAATTATTGGAATTATTGGACTAGGGATCTTAATCCTTTGGAATAATGTTCTGTCGAAAAAAGGCCGTTTTTTTCAATTAATTCAGGGCCCTTTAGTTGCTGTAGTTGCTGGGATCGTTTATTACTTTATGACCGATTCAAATTCTAAATTCGGAATCAATGCTTCACATCTGGTAAGTGTTCCCGTTCCAGAAAATTTTGACATGTTTTTAGGTCAGTTTAGTTTTCCTAATTTTGAAGCAATCGCCAATCCTGAAGTTTGGATTGTCGCATTTACCATTGCCTTAGTCGCTAGTTTAGAAACCCTCTTGTGTGTAGAGGCTACCGATAAATTGGATCCTCATAAAAATGTAACGCCAACCAATAGAGAATTGCTAGCACAAGGAACTGGAAACATTATTTCGGGCCTCATCGGTGGGTTGCCAATTACCCAAGTAATTGTTCGAAGTTCTGCCAATATTCAATCTGGGGGGCGAACAAAATTATCCGCTATTGTTCACGGATTCTTTTTGTTGATTTCTGTAATTTTAATTCCTACCTTACTCAACAAAATTCCACTTTCTGTACTGGCAGCTATTTTGTTGATTGTTGGATATAATTTGGCGAAATAAGGTCTCTTCATAAAAATGTATCAACTCGGTTGGAAACAGTTTCTACCGTTTACCGTAACCGTTTTAGGAATCGTTTTTACAGATTTGTTAGTGGGTATTGGTTTAGGATTGGCTGTTGGGATTGTAGTAATTTTGATTAAGAGTTTCCAAAATTCTCATTTTCTTCATATTGAAAACAAAAGCAACGGGAAACATAAAATTAAAATGACTCTAGCGGAAGAAGTTACCTTCTTTAATAAAGGGGCTATCTTAAACGAGTTAGATCGTTTACCTAAAGAGACTTATTTAGAAATAGATGTCCGTAAAACCAGATATTTAGACAACGATATTATTGAAATTTTAGATGATTTTGCAATAAAAGCAAAAGAACGATCGATTGATATTCAATTGATTTCAGAAAGAGGAATTGCAGAAAACCCTTCAAGTTATCTTGAATTTTTTCAATTGAGACCTAAAAAATAAAACGAATAGGGTGCACCCTTCATGACAATACTTTAATTACCAAATAAATAACTCAAGGAATGTATCACAATTTTAAAAATAACACATATGAAAGCACATACAAAAGAAACACAAGCAACTCTAACCCCAGAAAAAGCCTTGACCTTTTTGAAAGAGGGAAATATACGATTTCAAAATAACTTGAAAGCAAATCGAAACCTGCTTGAACAAGTAAATGACACTAGCAGTGGCCAATTCCCATTTGCAACAATTTTGAGTTGTATTGACTCAAGAGTTTCAGCAGAATTAGTATTTGATCAAGGCTTAGGAGATATTTTTAGTGTACGAATTGCAGGAAATTTTGTGAATGAAGATATTTTGGGTAGCATGGAATTTGCAACTAAATTAGCAGGAACAAAAGTGATTGTCGTTTTAGGACATACAGCCTGTGGTGCAATAAAAGGCGCTTGTGACGATGCAAAACTTGGAAACTTAACCGCTTTGATTCAAAAAATAAAACCGGCTGTTGAAGCAGTTACAGAACCCAAAGATGCTACCCTAAGAAACTCTTCCAATATTGATTTTGTAAATACAGTTGCAGAAAAAAACATCTATTTAACCATCGATAATATTCGAAACCAAAGTCCTGTTTTAAAAGAAATGGAAGATGAAGGAACAATTAAAATCGTTGGAGCAATGTATGACATTAAAGACGGAGCAGTTACTTTTTATTAATTCATTCCAAAACTGATACTCAAACCAATCTTTTTAAAAGATTGGTTTTTTTTTAAAAAAATATTGTAATTTTATACTCATAAATTTAGATTTTGAGTAGATTATTTACAACTATTAAAGGAGATGCTTTTGGTGGAATTACTGCCGGAATCGTTGCGTTACCCTTGGCTCTTGCGTTTGGAGTGTCCTCGGGTCTTGGCCCTGCAGCGGGTTTATATGGTGCTATTTTTATAAGTTTTTTTGCTGCTCTTTTTGGTGGAACCAATACGCAAATTTCAGGACCGACTGCTCCAATGACTGCGGTAAGTATGGTTATTATTGCTGGAATTATTGCTACCAACGATGGGAATGTATCCAAAGCATTGCCTGCAATTCTAACCGTATTTTTATTGGCAGGAATCTTTCAAATAGGTCTCGGAGTCTTGGGCTTAGGGAAATACATTCGATACATTCCATATCCTGTTGTTTCTGGTTTTATGACTGCCATTGGATTGATCATTTTATTGACACAAATACTCCCTTCTGTAGGATATTATCCCAAAGAAGATACCGAATATGTACAACAATTTAAACCACATGCCGAGGAAGTTATTCTTCAAAATATCTTACAAGAAGAGGCTGGTGAGGGAATTTTAGTCCTAGAGAATTTTGAAGAAACCATCTTAAGAGGTCAAAAAATTACTCCTGAGCAAATCTTAACTGAATCCAAAACCCTCGCTGCTAAAGAGGCTTCTGGAACAATAGGAGCAATAAAAATATTACCTCGGGCGTTACAAAACATCAATTGGCTTGAATTCTTTCTGGCACTAGGGACCATCATTATTATTTACGGCTTCAAACGAATTACCAAAGTGGTCCCGAGCACTTTAGTCGCCTTAGTGGTCATGTCTGGAATTGCAGTAGCTTTTGGATTAGAATACAGAACTATTGAAGCAATTCCCACAGGGATCCCAACAATCAACTTTGAGATCTTTTCGAGCTTTGGCCTCGGTAGTATTACTCCATATATTTTTACCGCATTGACCCTTTCACTTCTAGGCGCAATCGACTCGTTATTAACCAGTGTTGTCGCTGATAATATGACAAAAACAAAACACAACCCCAATAAAGAATTGGTAGGACAAGGAATCGGAAATTCAATAGCAGCAGTTTTCGGTGGAATCCCAGGTGCGGGAGCCACTATTCGAACGGTCGTAAATATCAACGCAGGTGGGAAGACTAAACTTTCTGGAATGATTGCTGGTGTGATGCTACTCATTATCATGATGCTTTTTGCAGATGTAGCCTCTAAAATACCCGCAGCGGTTTTGGCAGGAATCTTAATTACAGTTGGAATCGGAGTAATGGATTATAAGGGCTTAAAAGCGATCCCTAGTTTGCCAAGAGATCTAAAATTGGGCCCATTAAAATTAAGTTCAGAAGTTCTTATTATGTTAGTTGTTCTGGGGCTTTCCACTTTTTGGGATTTAATTTATGCCGTTGGAATTGGTTTAATTATTGCTTCTTTAATGTTTATGAAAAAAATTGGCGACCTAACAGCGGAACGATCCAAAGTAAAACCTTTGAAAGAAGAATCCTGGTCGGACGAAGTTGACTTTCCAAAACAATTAAAGCAAAAAGTATTTATCAAACATATCAAAGGACCTTTGTTTTTTGGATCTACAAGTGATTTTCAGCAACTTTCACTACAAATCCCAAAGACAGCAAAAATTGTAATCATGCGATTGGGAAGAATGCAGTACATGGATCAGTCGGGACTATACGCCATGGAAGATATGTTACAAGAATTGAAGAAAAACAGTATTGAAATTCTGTTTGTCAACTTGTTAAAACAACCTCGATATATGATGGAAAGAATCGATATTATTCCCGATTTTATTCCACAAAGTCAAATTTTTATGTCCTTTCAGGAAAGTATTTTATGGATCAAAAAAAATATAGAAAATGAGAAATAAAATTTCTTGAGACGAATTATCCTCGAGGAATTCTTTTCAATTAAATTTCAAAAGGGCTTCTCAAAATTAAAGAATTTCATTTGTAAGCTCTTCAATAGCATCCTCTTTAATGATGGATGGGAAAATAAAAGGAGCAATGCTCTTTACGGGTTTAAACATGATAGACTCCTCTAAATTTTCTTGCTTTACAAAGGGAATGGTATTGTTCATTTTTCCAAAGAAAATAAAAACAACACTTAAAACGAGTCCAATTTTTAAGGCTCCAAAAACACCTCCTAAAATTTTATTAAGAATGCCCAAAGAAGCAAAATCTGCCAGTTTGGTAAGAAGTTTTCCAAGCAGAGAAATAACAACAATGATGATCAAAAAGGTTCCCGCAAATGCAGCCAAAGAAAGATACTCTTCACTCCAAGATACAAGGTCTTTTAAAAAATCTGAAATAAAATATGAAAAGTGTATTGCACCATAAACTCCAGCGATTAAGGCAGCCAAAGAAGCTACTTCAACAAAGAAGCCTTTCATAAGCCCTCTCACAAAACCAAAAATCAAAAGACCAGCAATTACAATATCAAAAATATTCATTTCTAATAATTTTTATCAAACCTACATCTTTTTTCCCAGATTATAAAAAGGGCGTTTGTATCTTTACCAATTATAAAAATTCGCGATGTCAAAAAATAGAGCATTAAAAGAAAAATGGGAGGTGTTGGTTGAGAAACTTTCCAATCAATTTGCAGATGGAGATGCGTTGGATTTAGACTCAATTATCTACCTTATTGGAATTCAAGAACTCGGAAAAGGGCACGCTACGTTTAAAAAAGACGAAAAAGTAAACCTCATGCATATTGCCATTTGCAAACTTCTAGAACCTTATGGATACTATGAATTTGATTATTACGACACCGATGGATGGCCACATTATAAAATCCTGACCGATTTGCCACACTTAAAAGCAGGGGAACAAACGGTTTTAATGAAAGAAGCCATCGTTAGTTACTTTGAAAACATTCAATTTTTTTAAGTAACACTTAGTTTTCGAATCATTTTCGAAAGCACCTTTGGAAAAAATCGCTTGACAACCACCGCTAGTCTTTCTTTAAAGCCTCCAATATAAACTTCCTCTTTTTTGTTTTGAATCGCTTTCACCATTAATTTTGCGAAACGAGCTGGGTCTATTCCATTTTGAGTAGCAGCATCTATTTTTTGTTGAGGACTTCCATCACCTGTTAATGCATTAAAAGAAATATTGGTGCTAACAAAACCAGGACAAACAAGGGTTACATGAATATGATCTTTATGGACTTCTGCTCGTAAACTATCAAAGAAACCGTGTAAAGCGTGTTTTGAAGCAGCATAAGAAGAACGCAACGGGGTTCCTATTTTACCAACAATACTGGTGGTAATTACAAAATGCCCCCTCTTTTTCTCAATAAAATAGGGCAATACTGCTTTTGTCAAAGCAACTGTACCAATATAATTCACGTCCATCATTCGTTTGTCTACAGCAATATCGGTGTCTAGTGCAAAAGACCGTTGACTGATTCCTCCGTTATTTATTAAAATATCTACTCCTCCGAAAAGCGCCATCGCTTCCGCTGTTTTTCCTTGTAATGAAGTATGATCTTCTAAATCCAAAACCAATATCTCTACATTTGAAGGAAATTTGCATGCATTTTTAACCAATTCTAAATCAGCTTTTTTCCGAGAGGATACTATCAATTTTACGTTTTGTTGAGAGAATTCAATCGCCAAGGCTTTGCCAATCCCCGAAGATGCTCCGGTAATCCAAATTACTGTATTCAAAAAACTCATGTTCCTGTTTTTTATCTAAATATAGGGTTTTTAATAGATAAACAGTATTTTTGATTTGCTAATTGAAAATTAAAAATCCATAGAAATGAAAAAATATTGTCTCCTTCTCCTCTTTGCTGTTACTTGTACCTATGGACAATTCTCTGTAAACGGTATTCTTACAAAGCCAATAAAAAATGATTGGGCCATCTTATACAAAATTGAAAGCAACCGAGAAGTTTTTGTCGCCAATACAAGTATCAAAATGGATTCATTGTTCGTAAACGGAGTTCAAAAGCCCATTAGCACTTTTGAGTTCCTATTGCCAAATGAGACCGAATCGGGCACCTACAGAGTTACCTATCGTTTAAAAGGTGCTCGTTTTATTGATTTTATTTTTAATAAAGAAAATGTGCGTTTTCAGTTACAACCAGACGCTCCAGATGCTACAATTAACTTTATAGAGTCTAGCGAAAATCAAATATACAAAGCATATCAAAACGAAATTTTTTTCAAACAACAGAAACTAGATTCTATTCAAATTGCTGTTTTAAGAAACAACGTCCTAGATCTAAACACCGATTATAAAAAAGCCTTAAAAGAAGTCAATACCGTTCAAAAAGAATTTTTAGCACGTAGCCAAGGAATGTATATCCAGCCTTTTATCAGAGCCTCTTTGAAAAAAAATGCCCTTGATATTTTAAAAACACCTCAAGAATATTTGACATACATCAAGGAGACCTATTTTGATCATTTCGACTTTTCCGATCCAACACTCATCAACTCCTCTTTTTTAAACAACAGAGTACTTGAATTTGTGTTTTATTTGAACTACTCAGACGACGAAAAACAACAACTTGAATTGTATCGTGAGGCGATTGACACAGTATTGTCAAAAATAAAAGACATTCGTTACAAAAAAGAAATGATTGCTTTTTTAATCGAACAATTTGAACCTACAAACCAGTTAAACATTATTGATGAATTATTCACTTCATATTATAATAAACTGCCCTTAGAGCTTCAAGATTCAGAATTTGTTGCTGAGAAAATGAAGCTTTTTAATACTGCTATTGGTAGAACTGCGCCCGATTTTACCTGGACAGAAAATGTAGTAACCCAACAGCTGCATGCCTTACAAGGAGCCGAAAATTATCTGCTTGTTTTTTGGAGTACCGCATGCTCTCATTGTTTGCGAGAAATCCCTGAATTGTATAAATTCCTAAAGGATGTAGAAAAAATAAAAGTCATTGCTTTTTCATTAGAAGACGATGCAATCCAATGGGAAGAGATGAAAAAAGACATGCCCAACTGGCAACATGTTTTAGGATTGGGTCGATGGGAAAACGAAACTGCTAGAAAATATACAATTTTTTCTACTCCAAACTATTTCATCTTAGACAAGGATAAAAAAATTATTGGAAGACCTGTCTTGTTTGAGGATCTTAAAACATTTTTAGAACAGCTTTAAAAATAGAGAAAAGCGTCTTTTAAATGTTCTATTTTATGTCTATTTTTATCATAAATAATGGCAATAATATCAAAACGAACTGATACGTCTAAATCTCTTTCGACCACATAATGGTCAATCGCAGAAACTAGTAATTTTATTTTTTTAGGAGTGATGAAATCTTGCGGATTTCCAAAATAATCGCTCGAACGTGTTTTTACTTCAATTGCTGCTAATATGTTTTTTTTCTGAGCAATGATGTCAACCTCTGCTTTTAGATAACGGTAATTTTTTTCGCGGATGGTATAGCCTTTATGTACTAAAAAATCGATTGCAAGCTGTTCTCCTTTTGTTCCGAGTTCGTTATGCGATGCCATATACTTATAGGTTAAAAAAAGTGTTTTCTATTCTAATTTTGATGCCTCCATTTGCTTCATTTTCAAGATATATACTTTGGTCTCTTTAATTACTTTTGGAGCAAGAATGATGGTCGCGAGCATTGTAGGGATAGCCATCAAAGCAAATGCACTATCGATTAAATTAATCATTGCACTCAAAGAAGTCGTTGCGCCAACAATAATGCTAAGCACATAAAAGTAATTATAATATTTTTTATTTTTTGCTCCAAACAAGAAAGACATGCATTTTGTGCCATAATAGGAATATGAAAAAAGAGAAGAAATACTAAAAATTGCAATACAAATTAACAATAGATAGTTTCCAATAACAGGCATGGCACTTGAAAAAGCAGAGGCTGTCAAACTTACACCATTCGCGTCTGAGGTTTGCCATACGCCGGTAACTAAAATTGCCAAAGCGGTAAGGGTACACACAATAATCGTGTCAATAAAAGGGCCCAGCATGGCCACCAAGCCTTCTCGAACAGGTTCTGATGTCTTTACGGCACCATGAGCCATGGGAGCTGTCCCTACTCCTGCTTCATTAGAAAATGCCCCTCTTTTGATTCCTAAAATGATTAAGGTTCCCAATACCCCTCCATAGATTGAATCTCCTTTGATAAAGCCAGCCGAAAAAGCATCGGTGAAAATGAGCTTTAAATACGTTGGAACTTGATCAATGTTTGAAAACAAAATAAAAAGAATCAACGTAAAATAGAGCAATACCATTGATGGAACTAATTTAGAAGCCACTTTACTAATTCTATTTAAACCACCAAAAATCACAATAGCGGTGATAATAACTAATGAAATTCCAATGATGAGGTTGGATATAAAATCGACCTCTACACCATTAGGCACCAAAATAATATCGTTGATCGCCTGTGTTAGTTGATTCACATTAAACACTGGCAAAGCACCGATCAACCCACAAAAACTAAAGATCATTGCCAATGGTTTCCATGATTTCCCCAAGCCTTCTGTAATAAAATACATTGGCCCTCCCTGAATGTCTCCGTTGCTATCTTTACCTCGGTACATGATTGCCAATGTAGAAGTAAAAAACTTTGTAGACATCCCGATAATAGCACTGATCCACATCCAAAAAACGGCACCAGGACCTCCGATCGTAATTGCAACAGCAACCCCTGCAATATTTCCCATTCCAACAGTAGCAGAAAGTGCAGTTGTTAAGGCTTGAAAGTGACTAATCTCACCCGGGTCATTGGGATTGTCATATTTTCCTCTTAATACCTGAACAGCATGTCCAAAAAGGCGAAACTGTAAAAATTGAGAGCGTATTAAAAGATAAATTCCTCCTCCTATTAATAAAATCAAAAGTGGAATTCCCCATATAAAAGTGGCAAAATCGGCTATAAATGCTTCGCTATTTTGAATCAAATTGTATCTGTATTAAGTTCGTTTCTAAAGGTTCGATTTTCATATTTCTCCCCATTATAAGAGCTCTGTTATCGAATTCATGTCCTGCTGGAAAATCAAAAATAACGGGAACATCTTTGGGAAGAGCGTCTAAAATGAGTGCTTCAATGGGACTTCCCCATTGGGTCGTATTGGGTTTAATGTTAGAAATGTCTCCAACAAGTACTGCTTTTACATGTGTAAAATAGCCCGCTCTTTTTAAGCTTTGTAGCATTCGATCAATGCTGTATTTGTATTCTCCAATTTCTTCTATCAACAGAATTTTTCCATCGGTGTTTAGTTGACTTTCAGACCCCAACATCGACGCTAAGAGAGTAAGATTCCCTCCTACTAATTGTCCTTCTATGGCTTTGTCAGGACTTGAGGAAGTTTGGATTCTATTGTAATCTGAGGAAGAAATTTGATAGTGTAACGCTTCTCCAAAAAGTGCTTTTTTAAACGTAGTAAGGCTTTCAACAATTTCTTCTAACTCATTTTGTAAGCTTGTAGCCATCATTCCATGAATACTTTCAACGCCTAATTGATGAAGATGGTTATGAAAAGCCGTGATGTCTGAATAGCCTATGATCCATTTTGGGTTGTTTAAAAATTTAGAGAAATTAAGACGGTCTAAAATTCGCACAGAACCATAGCCGCCTCTGGCAGCCCAAATTGCTTTAATATTTTCAGAGTCTAGTGCTTTTTGAAAGTCTTCGAGGCGCTCTTCATCGGTTCCGGCAAAATGCTTTCCATTATTGAAAATATTTTCTCCAAACACAACGTGTAACCCCCAGCTTTCAAGTATCATTTTTGCTTTATCGATAACCCCTTCTTTATGAAGTAAAATTCCTGCAGGCGCAACAATAGCAACGGTGTCTCCTTTTGTAAGAGCTTTGGGTTGAAGTAATTTCATAGGCGGTTCTTGGGCATTCAACAAAAAACAAGTCATCAATAAAACAAAGGTTAGAAAAGTGGTTTTCATCAGAATAAGTGTTGTTTCTTGGTTTTCGTTATCTAAAAATCATATCACTGTAAATGTATCAATTTTCAATGGTTATTTAAAACTCCGTTTTTTGTACTTTTGTCGTTCAAAAATCAATCTACAACATAAATCAAGGAAAATTCGATGAATACTCCAAAAAGATATACCATTACCGCAGCTTTACCTTATACAAATGGCCCGATTCATATTGGTCATTTGGCAGGAGTATATGTTCCCGCAGATATTTATGCTCGTTTTTTACGATTAACAGGCAAAGATGTGGCCTACATCTGTGGATCTGATGAACACGGAGTTGCCATTCCTATGCGTGCAAAAAAGGAAGGGATTTCTCCGCAAGATATTATTGATAAATATCATGGAATCATCAAACAGTCTTTTCTAGATTTTGGAATTTCTTTTGATAATTATTCACGAACATCTTCTAAAATTCATCATGAAACTGCCTCAGAATTTTTCACAAAATTGTATCATGATGGCGAGTTTGTTGAAGAAATTTCTGCACAATTATACGATGCTGAAGCGGACCAGTTTTTAGCAGATCGATTTGTAGTGGGTACTTGTCCAAAGTGTGGTTTTGAAGAAAGTTATGGGGATCAATGTGAAAGCTGTGGAACTTCTCATAATGCTACAGATTTGATCAACCCAAAATCTGCAATTACAGGAAATATCCCCACAGTAAAAGAAACCAAACACTGGTTTTTACCTTTAGACAAGCACGAAAAATTTTTGCGTGAATGGATTTTGAAGGGTCATAAAAAGGACTGGAAACCAAATGTATATGGACAAGTAAAATCGTGGATCGACGATGGATTACGACCAAGAGCAGTGACGAGAGATTTGGATTGGGGAATACCAGTACCCTTAAAAGATGCCGAAGGAAAGGTGCTTTATGTTTGGTTTGATGCGCCTATTGGCTATATTTCATCGACCAAAGAATGGGCCGCGAGAGAAGGGAAAAACTGGGAGGATTATTGGAAAAAAGACGATACCAAGTTGGTGCATTTTATTGGCAAAGACAATATTGTGTTCCACTGTATTATTTTCCCGAGTATGTTAAAAGCACATGGGGAGTATATTTTACCTGAAAATGTTCCTGCCAATGAATTCTTAAATTTAGAAGGAAACAAATTGTCCACCTCAAAAAATTGGGCCGTTTGGTTGCACGAATATTTGAAAGAATTTCCAAATCAGCAAGATGTATTGCGATATACCTTGACCGCAAATGCGCCCGAAAGTAAAGACAACGATTTTACTTGGAAAGATTTTCAAGCAAAAAACAACAACGAATTGGTGGCAATTTTTGGAAATTTCATCAACAGAGTGGTCGTTTTAACAAATAAATATTATCATGGGGTTTTGCCCGCTCCTCATCGTTTTTCAGAGGTAGATCAAGCTGTTTTAGCGGCCATCAAAGAGTTTCCGAATACCATTGGGAAATCAATCGAAAGATATCGTTTTAGAGAAGCCTCGCAAGAATTGATGAATTTGGCACGACTTGGAAACAAGTACCTTGGCAGACGAGGAACCTTGGAAAGTGATCAAAGAAAATGCAGATCGTGTACAAACAATCATGTATGTAGCTTTGCAAATTTCGGCTGCCTTGGCAATAGTCTCTGAGCCTTTTCTACCGTTTACTTCAACAAAATTGAAATCAATTTTAACCCTTGACAAGTCGCTTTCTTGGAATGATGTCAGTAACAAAGAAGTACTCCTTCCTGCAAAACATCAGATCGCAAAGGGAGAACTATTGTTTTCAAAAATTGAAGATGCTACCATCGAAGCACAAATAGCAAAACTGGAGGCAACAAAAATTGAAAATGCTTCTGAAGATTTGGCAAAAACACAAGAAAACAAAGCAGTAGCTGCACAAAAAGAGACGATTGAGTTTGACGATTTCACAAAATTAGATATTCGAATTGGAACGATCTTGGAAGCTTCAATAATTCCTAAGACCAAAAAACTATTGCAGCTAAAAGTAGATATGGGTATTGATGTAAGAACCATTGTTTCGGGGATTGCTGAAAGTTTTACTCCAGAGGAAGTGGTTGGGCAACAAGTGGCTGTCTTAATCAATTTAGCTCCACGAAAAATTCGCGGTGTTGAAAGTCAAGGAATGATCTTAATGACCGATACTCCTAAAGGAAAATTAGCGTTTATAGCGCCGAACATAGAAGTGAAAAATGGACAACCCATTGGTTAATATTTTCACTTTATGGCAAACAAAAAACCTAGACGCAAACGTCTAGGTTTTTTCTTTTCATCACATTTCTCCCGCATTTATTTTCCTCCTAAAAGCAACAAATCATGAACAAGAATTTCTGTTAGATATCTTTTTTCGCCTTCTTTAGTTTCATAAGAACGATTGGTCAACTTGCCTTCAACGGCAATTTCTTGTCCTTTTTTGACATAGTTTTGGACCACACTTACCAACCCTCCTTTTACAATAATGTTGTGCCAAAACGTGCGTTCAACTTTTTCACCATTTTTGTCTTTGTAGCTATCATCAGTAGCCATCGAAAATTTTGCAATTTTGTTTCCGTCTTGGAAAGTTACGATTTCTGGTTCTTGACCCAATCGCCCAATTAACTGTACTTTGTTTCTTAACGTATTCATAAGATAAGTTTTTAAAACACCTGCCTTCGCTCGGTGCATGTTTATATTCCATTTTGTTGATTCGTTTCAACACTGCAAAGTTGCGACAGCATTACAGTTCTATTCGGTTGGAAAGCAATTACTTTCGGTTGTAAGTATTTGTAGTCGTTTGTAAACGAATAATTGTCTATATTTGTCTCATGGAAAAAAGAGAATGCTTAGAATGTAAAGAACCTGTAAAAGGCAGAGTGGATAAGAAATTTTGCTCAGACTACTGTAGAAATGCCTATAATAACAATGTCAATAAAGACAGTAAAAACCTCATCAGAAACATCAATAATCGATTGCGAAAAAATTATAAAATTCTTTCCGATTTGAACATTTCTGGAAAAACGAAGGTGTCGAGAACCAAATTGTACGACAAAGGATTCGATTTTCAGTTCTTTACCTCTCTCTATAAAACAAAAACAGGAAACACCTATTTTTATATTTACAATGAAGGATATTTGGCCCTAGACAATGACATCTTCTTGCTCATCCGAAAAGAGCGTTGATAGGAAGCTTTTTCGCTCTTAATTCAGATTTCGTTTTTCAACAAAAAAACGTTTCAACAATTGCGAACATTCCTTTTCTAAAATTCCGCTAATTACTTTTGTTTTTGGATGCAAGGTCGTGTTGAGCCTGACAAAACCTCTCTCGAGTTCTGAAGCCCCATAAACGATAGTTCCAATCTGTGCCCAATAGCTTGCGCCCGCACACATTTGGCAGGGTTCTAAGGTCACATACAAAGTACATTCTTTTAAATATTTCCCGCCCAAAAAATCAGCAGCAGCTGTAAAGGCTTGCATTTCGGCATGGGCAGTCACGTCTGTTAAGGTTTCTGTCAAATTGTGGGCTCTTGCAATAATTTGCCCCTTTAAAACAATTACAGCTCCCACAGGAACCTCTCCTTTGTCAAAAGCAATTTCTGCTTCTTGCAAAGCTTTTTTCATAAAATAGGCATCATCAAAAGGCTGTATCATCTATTCGCTATATTGTTGGGTAAATTTAAGAATTATATTTCTGGTAGATTTGGAATTCTTTCTTCTTCTTTTTACAGACACCAAAAGTTAAATTGTATTTTTGTAACTCGAATGAATACTTTGTTAGAGCACATATCCAATCCTGCCGATTTAAGAAAATTAAATCCCATTCAGCTTCGCCAGTTAGCAAAAGAATTGCGCGCCTTTATTATTGATGTAGTTGCAACAAAAGAAGGGCATTTGGGGGCAAGTTTGGGCGTTGTAGAACTCACCATTGCCTTACACTATTTGTTTGACACTCCTAGAGACCTATTGGTTTGGGATGTGGGCCATCAAGCCTACGGGCATAAAATCTTAACGGGTAGAAAGGATATTTTTCACACCAATAGACAATTGGGAGGCATAGCAGGGTTCCCATCTCGAAATGAAAGTGAATATGATGCTTTTGGTGTAGGACATTCCTCAACTTCTATTTCTGCAGCTTTAGGAATGGCCATCGCTTCGAACTTAATGGGAGATACCCAAAAACAGCACATTGCAGTAATTGGCGATGCCTCTATCGCCAGTGGAATGGCTTTTGAAGCCTTGAATCATGCAGGAGTTTCCAATGCCAATCTATTGATTATTTTAAATGACAATGCTATTGGAATTGATCCTTCTGTTGGTGCCTTAAAAGAGTATTTGACAAAGGTAAAAACTGATCGAAAACTCGCCACTCAAAACAACATTATCAAAGCCTTAAATTTTGACTATTCTGGACCTATTGACGGACATGATCTGCCAAAAATTCTTTCCGAATTGGAACGCCTCAAAGAAGTCAAAGGACCTAAGTTTTTACATATCATTACCACTAAAGGAAAAGGGCTACAGCAAGCCGAGGAGGATCAGGTAACCTACCATGCGCCTGGAAAATTTGATAAAATTTCAGGGGAGCGAATTCCTCAAAAAGAAAGTATCTACAGTAAATATCAGGATGTTTTTGGAAAAACAATCGTCGAATTGGCTTCGAAAAATGAAAAAATTGTGGGGATAACTCCTGCCATGTTAACAGGTAGTTCATTGAAATTTATGATGGAGAAATTTCCAAAACGAACTTTTGATGTTGGGATTGCGGAACAACACGCAGTAACTTTAGCCGCAGGAATGGCAACCCAAGGAATCATCCCATTTTGTGCTATTTACTCTACTTTTTTACAACGAGCTTACGACCAAATAATTCATGATGTTGCCCTACAAAATCTACCCGTAATCTTCTGTTTAGACAGAGCCGGTTTGGTAGGAGAGGATGGAGCGACCCATCACGGAGTTTTTGATCTGGCATATTTGCGATTGATTCCGAATTTAATCGTCTTTGCCCCAAGAAATGAAATTGAACTCCGCAATATTTTATTTACCGCACAATTGGGACTGAAAAATCCGATTGCAATTCGCTATCCCAGAGGAACAGGAAGCCTTATCGATTGGAAACAACCTTTTTCAAAAATCAATATCGGAGAAGGTGTACAACTGAAAAAAGGAAGTACCACTGCGATTCTTTCTATTGGAACAATTTCTAAAAACGTTACCGAAGCATTCAACCTAATGGATGCAACGAATGACACCTCCAACTCAAGTAGCGCCTTTGCACATTATGACATGCGTTTTGTAAAACCCTTAGATGAAAACTTACTGCGCCTTATTTTCAAACAATATACTTCCATCATTACCATTGAAGATGGAACTCTAAAAGGGGGCTTTGGAAGTGCTCTCTTAGAGTTTGCCTCAATACAAAAATTTCCATATCCAATTACTCTTTTAGGTATTCCTGATGCCTTTGTAGAGCATGGAAGTGTGGTTAAGCTTCAGAAAAAAATTGGCCTTGATGCGATTTCTTTAGCACGCTTTTTTAAAAATCTTTCCTAAAAAAAGTACCTAAAATAGCGCCTCGATTGATTTTGTATGAAACACAACGTTAATTAATATTGCCTGTTAATTTTTTATGAACTCTTATGGCATAACTATCTGACATTCTGGAAACATAACTACAAATTTGCATAATTCTATGGTATATATTAGAATCTTCAGATTGGTATTCTTTTGGCAATAGGTTTAAAATTAACTGATCGTAGTTCGTGTAATTCTCATCAAACTTATTATTGACTGCGTTGACAAAGACGTCTAGTAAATCGGCGATGATTCGGTATCCAGCAACCTCTTTTTCAACGACTTCTTTACTCTTATAAATCTTGTCAATACTAATGTTAATAATGTCGTTTATTTGTGCTTCGTACTTGCATTTTTCTAGCAATGACTTGTCAAAATTTCCGTTTAAAATTTCAGATTCATATGCTAAAAAAATATGTACTGCCTATAGTTGATTAGGGTGTTAATTGCCAAGGCACGCAAATAACTCACTCTATCTTTTGTGTGCTGTAAACTATGATATTTCTTAGAATCAATACTGTCTCTAACCAAATTGATTAGATATTCTAGGGCATACTCTTCTTCAATCAATCCTAAATTGATTCCATCTTCGAAGTCGATAATTGTATAACAAATATCGTCAGCAGCTTCGACCAAATAGGCCAGGGGTGCCTGTAAAAAGAAAGACCTTCTGTGTTCGATTTTTGCAACATTCCTAAATCGTGAACCACATCTAAAAATTCGTTTTTTTCTGACTGAAATACCCCATATTTTTTATCTACAATATGTGGTGTGGGTTTTTTAGGCAAACTTTCTTTGGGATATTTTAAAAAAGCTCCCAAAGTTGCATACGATAGACGTAATCCTCCCAAAACACCATCTTTACTTTCAGTCAATATTTTAAAGCCATTTGCATTTCCTTCAAAATCAATTAAGTCTTGATATTCCTTTGGAGAAAGCTGCGCTTTGTATTTTGCCCCATTTCCAGATTTAAAATATTCTCCAATTGCTTTTTCTCCAGAATGCCCAAAAGGAGGATTCCCAATATCATGCATGACAGAGGCAGCGGCTACAATGGCACCAAAGTCGTTGAATGTATAGCCAAGTGTGGTCAGGTTTGGATATCGTTCCAAAAGTACTTTCCCAACTTTTCGTCCCAACGTTCTACCCACTACGGACACTTCTAAACTATGAGTCAAACGCGTGTGTACAAAATCGGTCTCTGAAAGTGGAATGACTTGAGTTTTATCTTGCAAACTTCGAAATGCAGATGAAAAAATGATTCGATCAAAATCGACATCAAAGCCCAAACGGGTTTCGTCTTGTGCTTCTCTCGGGCGTTTTTGAGTATCGCCAAAGCGTTTTAAAGAAAGGAGTTGTTCCCAGTTCATTTTGGAAGAATTTAGTTCAGTATGGTTTGCTATTTGCTTCCTGCTTCTGCAGAAATAACGGGTTTTACGAAAATACAAAAAAGAGAAGCATTTCTACTTCTCTTTTTAGGGTCTTTTTATTTCTTACCTCCTACTATTGCTAGGAGTGAGAATCTTAGCTCTAAGAACCGCACATTTCGCAATCATCTGGTTCTGCATTTCTAGAAGCAGCCACCATGGCTTTAAATTCTTCTGGACTCATTTCTGCATCTGGCTCTGTTGCCAATTTTTCTTTCGAAAGCGTGAACTGAATCGCGTTTACTGCCGATTTGGTTCTTAAATAATACATTCCTGTTTTAAGACCCGACTTCCAAGCATAAAAATGCATGGAGGTTAATTTTGCATAATCTGGATCTTTCATAAACAAGTTTAAGGATTGTGATTGATCGATAAAATATCCTCTATGGCGTGCCATGTCAATGATATCTTTCATACTCATCTCCCAAACTGTTTTGTATAATTCTCTTAATTCTGCTGGAATTGCTTCAATGTGTTGTATCGAACCATTTGCACGCATAATATCTTCTTTCATATCATTGTCCCACAAGTTCAATTCTACTAGGTCTTCTAGTAAATGCTTGTTGACAACAATAAATTCACCCGATAAAACTCTTCTGGTATAAATATTTGAAGTATATGGCTCAAAGGCTTCATTGTTCCCTAGGATTTGAGAGGTAGATGCTGTTGGCATTGGCGCGACTAACAACGAATTTCTAACTCCGTGCTTTATCACTTGCTTTCTCAATTTTGCCCAGTCCCAGTTTCCACTTAATTCATCATCTTTAATTCCCCACATATTGTATTGGAATTCTCCTTCCGACATTGGTGAACCTTTGAAAGTAGAATACGGTTCTTTTGCTTTTGCCATCTCCATTGAAGAGGTTACTGCACCAAAATACATGGTTTCAAAAATTTCTTGATTCAATTTTTTTGCTTCATCTGAAGTAAATGGCAAACGCAACATAATAAAGGTATCTGCTAGCCCTTGAATCCCTAAACCTACTGGTCTATGTCTAAAGTTTGAGTTTTCTGCTTCTTTTACTGGATAAAAGTTGGCATCGATTACTGTGTCTAAATTACGTGTTACTTTCTTGGTAACCTCGTATAGTTTTTTGTGGTTGAAGAATTTCTCTCCATTCTCTCTTTCAGAGACAAACATTGGCAATGCAATAGAAGCTAAGTTACAAACAGCAACTTCGTCTTTTGCAGTATATTCCATAATCTCGGTACATAAATTTGAAGAACGTATGGTTCCCAAATTCTTCTGATTCGATTTACGGTTTGCTGCATCTTTATACAGCATGTATGGAGTTCCTGTTTCGATTTGAGATTCTAAGATCTTCTCCCAAAGATCACGCGCTTTGATTGTTTTTCTTCCTTTTCCTGCTGCTTCATAACTTGTGTACAAGCGTTCAAATTCTTCTCCATAGGTATCATATAAATGAGGGCATTCATGAGGACACATCAAAGTCCAGTCTGCATTCTCTTCTACGCGTTTCATAAATAAATCTGAAATCCACATGGCATAGAACAAATCTCTTGCACGCATTTCTTCTTTACCGTGATTCTTCTTTAAATCTAAAAAAGAAAAAATATCTGCATGCCATGGCTCTAAGTACATTGCGAAAGAACCTTTTCTTTTCCCTCCTCCTTGATCTACATATCGTGCAGTATCATTAAAAACCTTTAACATCGGAACGATTCCATTGGAAGTTCCGTTGGTTCCTGCAATATAAGATCCTGTTGCACGAATATTGTGTAATGACAATCCGATTCCTCCGGCAGATTGTGAAATTTTAGCTGTTTGTTTTAAGGTATCATAAATTCCTTCAATGCTATCATCTTGCATTTGCAATAAAAAACAAGAAGACATTTGTGGTTTTGGAGTCCCTGAATTAAATAAAGTAGGCGTTGCATGGGTAAAATATTTTTTACTCATTAACTCATATGTTGCAATAGCTTCATCAATATCATTTTTATGAATACCGATAGAAACACGCATGAGCATGTGTTGTGGACGTTCAGCAATCTCTCCATTTAATTTTAGTAAATAAGAGCGTTCTAATGTTTTAAAACCAAAATAATCATAATTAAAATCTCTATTGTAAATAATCGTAGAGTCTAGTTTCTCTGCGTTTGCTTTTACAATTTCATACACCTCATCGGACAATAAGGGTGCTTTTTTCTCTGTTCGAGGATTTACATAATAGTACAAATCGTCCATTGTTTCTGAGAACGATTTTTTGGTGTTTTTATGTAAGTTAGAAACGGCGATTCTAGCTGCTAATTTTGCGTAATCCGGATGCGCTGTTGTCATGGTAGCGGCAGTTTCTGCTGCTAAATTATCCAATTCTGACGTAGTAACTCCATCATATAAGCCTTCAATGACACGCATAGCAACTTTTACAGGATCAACAATTTTGTTTAATCCGTAACACATTTTTTTTACTCTTGCCGTGATCTTGTCGAACATCACTGGCTCTTTTTTGCCGTCTCTTTTTAGTACAAACATGAATTTATGATTTTATTTGGGTTATTATTTTAGCCAACAAAAACGTCCAATTATTGATGACCTATGTATTTCTTATAATGGGATTCTCTAGAAATCGGAATCGAAACTAATACTTCCTGTTCCTCCAGATTTTACTCCTGCTTTTTGGTATTCTGAAACTCTTTTTTCGAAGAAATTAGTTTTTCCTTCTAAAGAGATCATCTCCATAAAATCGAAAGGATTGGTGGTATTGTATTCATTTTCACAATTGAATTCGCCCAACAATCTATCAGTTACAAATTCTAAGTATTGTGTCATCAATTTTGAATTCATTCCAATCAAACTTGCTGGCAACGATTCTGTAATGAATTCACGTTCAATATTTAATGCTTCAACAATAATTTCTCTAATTCGCTCCTTTGAAACTTTATTAACAATGTGGTGGTTGTGCAAATGCACGGCAAAATCACAATGCATTCCTTCATCACGAGAGATTAATTCGTTTGAAAAAGTCAATCCTAGTAATAAGCCTCTTTTCTTTAACCAGAAAATAGAACAAAATGCTCCTGAGAAGAAAATCCCTTCAACTGCTGCAAAGGCAATTAATCGTTCAGCAAAGGAATCAGACTCAATCCACTTTAAAGCCCAATCTGCTTTTTTCTTAATGGCTGGGAAAACTTCTATAGCTCTAAATAATTGGTCTTTTTCAACTTCATTTTTTACGTACGTATCAATGAGTAAAGAATAGGTTTCTGAGTGAACATTTTCCATCATGATTTGAAAACCATAGAAAAATTTCGCTTCTGAATACTGAACTTCATTTACGAAGTTTTCTGCCAAATTTTCATTCACAATTCCATCTGATGCTGCAAAGAAGGCTAAGATATGTTTGATAAAATATCGCTCATCGTCTGACAGTTTATTGTTCCAGTCTGAAATGTCTTCCGATAAATCAATTTCTTCTGCTGTCCAAATACAGGCTTGTTGTTTTTTATACCACTCCCATAAATCATCATGTTGGATTGGAAAAATAACAAATCTGTTATCATTGGGTTGTAAAATTGGTTCAACGGAAAGGGCTGCTTCTTTGACTGACATTGGGTATATTTTTTTAGTAAGATTTTATAGTTTGTTTAACCTATCTATTTGTTAAAAACTACTCTAACAAAGATTGAAATTTTTGTTCCAAAATGAAAGCCATACTTATCCACAAATCCTATGAAGTTTTTAACAATATGCTCTTTTTTTGATTTTTTGACGATTTGTAAAGTTTTTTTAATTTACTAAAAATCAATTACTTACAAAAAAATAAAATCAAAAACTGTTGATTCTACTGGGTTTAAATGAAGATTCTTATTTGTGTTTTTTTTTGCCTTTTTTGTAAAAAAATAAAATCCGCCTTTGATTTAAAAAGTTAGACAAAAGTAATTGGGAGTATTTTCTCTCAAGAAAGGATTGACAAAAGAAGCTTTTGTTTCAAAAATTGCTAAGTAAAAAAGAGTGTTTCCGAGAAGAAACTCTTTATAAAGTCTATTTATTTAGGTGTTTTTCAGCTACCTTTTCTAACTCATGATACCAGTCTTGTCCAAATTTTCTAACAAGGGCTTGTTTTACAAACTTGTATACCGGCACTTGAAGTTCTTTTCCCAAAGAACAAGCATCATCACAAATTTCCCACTTATGATAATTGACTGCTGAAAACTCACTGTAGTCTTTTACTCGAATTGGATACAAATGACAAGAAAGTGGTTTTTTCCAATTGATGACTCCAGAGTTATAGGCTTCTTCTATTCCACAGAGTGCTGTTTTTTTATTGTCAAAAATCACATAGGCACAGTCTGCTCCATTTATTAAGGGAGTTTCTAACTCGTTCCATTCATTACTGATGGAAGTTCCCTCCTTCTCAATCACAGCAATCCCTTCCTTTCTTAAAAAAGGTTTTACTTTAGGATAAATTTCTTCTAAAATTTTAATTTCTTCTTTATCTAAGGGTGCTCCAGCCTCACCAGCAACACAACAGGCTCCTTTGCAGGCAGATAAATTACACACAAAATCCTTTTCGATAATCTCTTCCGAGACAATGGTTTTTCCTAATTGAAACATCTCACAAAAATAGTGTAAAAATTTTCTATATTTTAATCAAATCATACCGTTAGTTTTCTAATTTTGTAAAAAAATGAGATGAATTTTAATTTTAAAGAAATTTTTACCGCGTTTATGGTTTTATTTGCGGTAATCGACATTATTGGCAATATTCCTATTATTATTGATTTGCGAAAAAAGTTTGGGCATATTCAATCTGAAAAAGCAGCATTGATTGCTGGCTTTATTATGATTCTATTTCTTTTTTTGGGAAAGAGTTTATTAAACTTGATTGGCATTGATGTCAATTCGTTTGCTGTTGCTGGTTCCTTTATTTTATTTTTTATTGCCTTAGAAATGATTTTAGGCATCACATTATACAAAGATTCAGATAATGGAACCCCTATTTCTGCAACTGTTTTCCCCATGGCATTTCCATTGATTGCTGGTCCTGGAAGTTTGACTACATTACTTTCGCTAAGGGCAGAGTTTTATATTGAAAACATCATTATTGCCGTTTTATTTAATGTGATTTTAATATACATCGTTTTAAAAACCTCAATTAAAATTGAACGAATTATTGGTGGAAACGGAATTCAAATTATTCGAAAAGTTTTCGGAGTCATTCTACTTGCAATTTCTGTAAAACTCTTTACACATAACATAAAAATGTTGTTCCTATAACTATGAAATATAGTGCTCTTATTATTGGTGGAGGAGTTGCTGGAATGCAATGTGCCTTAGTATTGGGCTCTGCAAAAAACAAGGCTTTTGTAGCAGATAAACAAATCGGTATTTTACTGCATCAAAAAACATCGCAATTACAAAATGCGCTGTTCAATAATGTTCTAGGACTTCCTTCTGGAACCGTAGGGCGCGATATTTTATCTGAAGGAAAAGAACAACTTGCATCTTTGTATCCCTCAATTTCTCAAATTGAAAACGAAAAAGTAATTGCGATTTCTGAGTTTGAAGAGGGCTATAAAATAACAACCAATAAAAAGGACTACTTTTCTGAAATTGTAATTTTAGCACTCAACTACACAAAACCTTTTCACATAAAAGGCTTGGAGCCTTATGTCATTCCTCATGAAAGAGCCGCTCTTTCAAAGGACCGTATTCAGTTAAAAAATCAAGATCATCGAATCAAAAAAGGATTGTATTGCTGTGGAACCATTGCGGGTTGGCGAAGCCAGTTTGCGATTGCTGCTGGAAGTGGCGCCAGTGTTGCTACCGATGTTCTGACTCTTTGGAATGACGGAAATCACACCAAAGTCCATGACAAAATATAAAAAGGATTACTCCCTTTTTATGATTCTTTTGGTTATCGCACCTTTGTCTGAAAAAATTCTAATTAAATAAAGACCATTTGATAGAGTGCAAGTATCAATAGATTCAAAATTGGAATGAACTTCCTTTATTTTTTTTCCTAAAATAGAATATATTGCAATCTTAGAAATTACAATTGTTTTAGACTTAACTGATAAAATATCCTTCAACGGATTGGGATACAATTGAATAGATTGCTCTAATTCCTGATCCGCTACACTTAATTGACTCTCTGAAACAGTTAATTGTCCGCTCTCTAAAGCCAAACTGCTAATATCTTTATTTTCAATATTTGTAATAATTACATTATTAAAATTAAAGGTATAATTTCCAACTAAAACGGTACTACTTATAAAAACAGGAAAGTTTAGTATCGAAAGACTTCCCTTATTTAGTGATGTATCCGTCATTGAATACAAAAGAACTCTGTATTTTGAACCTTCAATATTAGAGGCTACAACTTCATATTCATCGGATCTGGATGTAGTCTCTATATTCTTCGTTTCCAATTCGAAACCCATAGGCAATTCAACATCAAATTGAAGTGCTCGTGCTTGGTCATTATTTTTAAGCAGTATTTGTAACACATTCGTTTCATTTACAAAGGCTTCCTGACTTTCTAATAAAACATAGTTTGGAGAAAACACTGATCCTCTCGCGGTAATGAAACTCTCTTCGTTAAAACCGTTACTCTTAAAAGAGATGGTTTCTGAAAATTCACCTGTAACTAAAGGGCTGTATATCAAATTAATATCTTGAGAGGTTCCACTAACAATCGTCAAAGGTAATTGAATGTCTAAAGTGATCTCAGAAGCATTGAAAACAACTTCATCTATTACCAAGGATGCATCTCCAGTATTGGTAAGTCTCAAAGATTTTTGGCTTGGTCCCGTTAGGGGTATACTTTCAAAATCAATATCTAAAGGGTTTATTAACAAATTAGGGGTTTTGATTTGAAAATACCCATTATACGAATTGGATAAAATATTTTCTTGTAGACTGTTTGATATCACCGCATTCGAAATCTCTAGAGGAAAGTAACCCGTATTCACCGTGGGTTTTAACTTAAAACTGAATAGCTTTCCAGAACTCCCAACAAACTTTTTATTTGAAGGAGAGTACCCTATAAATCTTAGGGTATTCCCGTTAATAAGGTTTGCTACCACCACATGATCATCAAACCTACTAGTTTGATTAGCTATTGAGTTTGGAACAAATTCTAAGCCTTCTGGAACTAATAAATCAAACTGAAATGCTATAAATTCCTCCATATTTTCAAAAGAGACTGGGATCTCAACCTCAGTATCTTTGGCTGCAGAATTGTTTCCAACTACAATTGTGTTTGTTGCATAAACTGTTGCACTTACTTGCACTTTTTGAACATTTCGAACTGTATCAACATCATTATTCACAAAACTCAGCTCTTTAATTTCATTCAATTTTGCTGATGTGTCTAATAAAACGGTTAAGTTGGTTGTTTCATTGGCTGCAATACGAATAGGAAAACTCTCTTGTATACTAAAAGGTAAAGCTTCATTTACACTTGAAATTACTAAAGCTTCATTTCCTTCATTTTTTATATATAAAAGCCTTGATTGATTTGAACTTAATAACACATCCCCAAAATTAACTTGAGAGTTTAAAATCCCCATTTTAGGGCCCAATACAGTTATCTGTCCGTCATTGTTGGTTGCAGAAATTGAGGTACCACTTGAAGAAGAAAGGACAACATTAGATAGCGCAAAAGTAAATTCTCCTGGGTCAGTCTTCGATTCAAATTCAAGGTGCGCTAAAACCCCTGAGCTCTCTTTTAAAACTTTATTATTCATAGAAAAAATAAGCACCCTTAAAACACCCTCTGAGACCGGATTGGTCGTAATAGAGTGATCTTCTTTTCGACTTGTTAAACGATGTCCGGATAGTAAATTAAATTTACTAACATCGTAAGTTAAGTCAAATTGAATTGCCGCGACTAACTCGGTGTTTTCTAATGAAATACCTAGTTCAAATACTGTGGAGTATGCTACATTTTCCGACTGTACTCTAAGTTCATTTTGTGATAAAACTTCACCAGAGAAAATAAGAAAAGGTAGCGCCCATAAAAATGATTTCAACTTCAAAATTATTTTTTTATTATTAATCGTTTCACTTCGTTTTGTTGCAGTAGTCCTTTGCTATATTGGTTTATACGAATAAAATAGAAACCATTCGATAAAAAGGAAAGATTAAGAGGCATTGTTTGCGTACCTTCCATCGTCTTTATTTGATCACTAGACCAAACCTTTTTTCCATTTATATTATATACATTTAAAAGAAGCATATCCGTTGCTTTAGGTAGGTTATAAAATAAATTCATCTGACCACTTGACGGATTAGGGCCTAAAATAAATGCTTCCAATTGATTCACAATATTAGGTGTAAATTGAACCGATAATGTTAATCCTTTCAAGGCACCAGCTGCAGATTTTTCAACATTTAAATTTACATTTTTGTCTTCAAACTTGGTTAATAATTTTGTTTTCCATAGGTGTAATTGAAGTTTCACTAAAACTGTATATCATCAATGTATTATTACTGCCTTTACCAAAGTTTAGCGTATTGAAATTAGCTAAGTTTTCAGAAACTTTATATTCAAATTCCTTATCAAAGACCAACTGCATTCCTGCAATTTCTTTATCTGTAGAAACATACAAGTCATTGCCTTCCCAAGAAAATAAAGCATCTCCAACTGGGGTGTTTGAATAATAAGTGAATCCCTTAATAGAATTCCTATTTTTATTTGATGTTTCTGATAAAATAATATCAACAATACCTACAATATCTCTTACATCTATAAAACTGTCATTGTTAACATCGCCAGCTTTAAAAACAAAAGGCGTTGGATTATTTCCTAAAATATAACTTACGGACGTTACTAAATCAGTAACATTTACTGTTTTATCACCGTTACTATCGCCCAATGTTGCATCAACACTACAGCCATTTTCATCAACCGCGTCACCTTTTGGAGTATCTGGACAGTTATCTAAATCATTTTCAATCCCATCACCGTCACTATCAGTATCAATCCCCGAAGCAGAAACCTTAAACTGAACTGGATCTGAAAATTCAGAACCTGAATAAGAAGCATCAACAGCCTGCACCGACCAATAATAAGTGCCCTCTGGTAAGCTTAATTTCCACTTTAAGTTATGTTCAACATTCCCTTTTTCAGCATCTTTTTTAACTCCATTGGCATTCGAGTTTGAAGACATAATCTCTTCACCTCCTGGAGTAGTTCCAATTTTAAGAGCATATGTTAAACCGATGCTTGGTGTATGATCATCTGTCGCTGCATTCCAGGTAAATTCTAAAGGAATATCTTTAGAACCTTCAGCTTCTTCCAGGAAAACAATATCATTAATAACTGGAGCAGATGGAGGATCGTTTACTGTGAAGTTCTGATTTAAAGCATATATATTTGCATTCCTCCCTTGGTACTCCGGTTTTCTTAAAGAACTTTTACTTGCTAAAACAGTTGCAGATTGATTTCGAACGTTTATATAAGTCCTAAAAATATTATCGTTACTATTATTTCCAAATTGATCTTCTTCATTGCTTTTACCAGCAATTACAAAATCTAAATCACCATCACCATCCAAGTCGCCAAACTCTACTTCTGCCTTAATAATATCGCTAACATCAAATGCACTGTCTACATATGTTTTTGTACTCGAATCATATTCATTTAGTTTCGTAATCTCTCCACTTCCTGAAAAAGTTCCAGAATACAATAAATCTGCATATCCATCTCCATTAAAATCTCCTAAATCAATTTTACCCTCTCTCATAGGGGCTAAACTATTTGGTAATTTTGAGAAGGTAGCACTACCGTCAATTATAGTATTCATGTAAATTTCAAAAACATCGCCATCTTTACTTTCTCCTGTAAATACAGCATCTAAATCGCCATCACCGTCGAAATCAATAAAATCTGTTGTTCCATTTTTAACAGCTACTAAATTATTACTGGTTTGTTCTAATGTAAATGAACCCCCTAATTCTGTTGTGTTTTCATAAACAAACGTTTTAAAACCATTTTCAGCACTAAAACCACTTATCACAAAATCAATATCTTGGTCATTATCTACATCTCCTAAATCATAGGAAGCGTATTGCAATGCAGCTATTTGATCAGATACATCATTTAATTCAAAATAACCACTACCATTTGCAGGAGAAACATTATACTCGTATAAGTATAATTTTGGAATTCCTGATAATGAACTAGAAGACATTCCTACCAAAAATATTTCTGCCTGTCCATCATTATTTAAATCCACAACTCTAGCCTTTGCATTGAACAAACCTGCTCCAACTTCTTGTTGAATGTAATCTGAATTTGAACTTAAATAAATATTTAAGTAATAATTTGAATCATATGCCGTATTTACTATAATATCAGCAACTCCATCTCCATTGATATCGCCTACTTCAGTATTTGTAACGTTACTAATATATCTTAATGGACTATTATTATCTCTTATTAATTGTGTTCCATCATATTTTAGTAATTGCGAACTACCATCTGTTTTTGAACCATAGATTACATCTAAATCATTGTCATTATCAACATCTCCTAATTTTATAACTGGATTATTAACACCAGCAACAGTTCTGTCTACAATCCCTCCTTGATTTAATATTTTCCATTCATAGACTAGGGTAAACGAATTTTCTTCTGAGAAAACACCCCCTTTGAGTCCTGGATCTACCGCCTGCACAGACCAATAGTAATTTCCTGGATCTAACTGCATATCATAAAAGTTGTTATAGATAGGAGGTGCCTTGGAAATAAGGCGTTCACCTGTTGCTAAATCACTCTCTGTATTCGACAATTCTGTTCCTCCAGGAGTTGTCCCTACTCTTATAACATATCCTAGGTTGGTAGCATAATCATCTTCAGGTAAATCCCAATTAAAACGTACGTTTCCGTTTCCTAAATCTACTAGTTCTAGACCTGTAATCTGAGATGGTGCACTATTTTTCTTATTTGCAATTTCAGTTTCGTACAACAAGGTCTCAGCACCTGATTCTCCAACTCCTGTTAAAAACAAATCTAAATCGCCATCCATGTCATAATCTACCCAATTTGCGGTAGATGCCCTCAAACCTATTAGTTCAATTCCTGAATCTTTAAAATCATAACTTTCTGCGATATTACTTGATGCGGGTACTTGCTTGAATAATTTAGTTACAGGATCTCCTGATTGATTTTCCCCTGTAAATAAAATATCATTTTTGCCATCATTATTATAATCTGCAACAGCAATATCTCCTTTTTTTAATATTGGGTAGGTATCACTTTGATATTCCTGACTATTAAAGTATAATTTTAGATTCCCTTGGTCGTCTTGTCCATTTGAAATCACAGAGATATTATTACTCTGTACTGATAATTTTGCTACTTCAATCGAAGAGTTTTTTAAACCCGGAGTATAATTATTATAATAGTTGTTATAATTATTAGAAGCTTTTATATAGGTATTAAAAATAGTACCCCCAATCGCATTTCCATTTCTATTTTCTCCAGTAAAAATAATATCATTATCTCCATCTAAATCGCTATCTACTATTTTAAGATCACCATTAATAAAACCATTTCCATCATTGCTAATTCCATCATAACGAAATCCATCGTCTCTTATATAATTATTTGTAGTATCATCTTTAAAATACACATGAAAAACAAAATTATCTTCTGCATCCTGACCTGCAATTGCTAAATCAATATCGCCATCATTATCTAAATCCCCCCAAGCCATTTTTGTAGAGAATAATTGTGGCAATTCGTATCCTTCAGTTGGTTCAATAAAAATATTTGAAGCCCCTACAATAGTGTTTATATACACTTTTGTTACGGGTGTTCTTTCTACCCCATCATAACCTGAAACTACCAAATCTATGTACCCATCTTTATTTAAATCTACCCAGGTAATGTCTCCTCCAAATACATTTACAAAGTTTTGTTCGGTATCCTCAAATACTCCTTCATTATTTTGATATAGTATAGTAACGGCACCAAGAGAACTACTTTGTCCCATAACAGCAACATCTTTATCGCCATCATTATCGTAATCTCCCCAAGAAACAGCACCTTCAGATAAGCCTAAAAACGGACTTTCTTGAAGTGTCATTGTTATCTTATTATTTAGTATAACGATGGATAATTCATCCGTATCGTTTAAAATTGCATTACTAGCCAATGTTTTGGTGAATACAATGAACTCTTCGTCCTCATCATTTAACTCATCCTCTATACCGGCAATAACCAGTGCGCCTGAAGTCTCACCTGCTTTTACTTTTACTTGCAAACTAAACTCATATTTCTGTATACGTCTATTGCCATTGTCTGATATATAAAGATTTCCCAAAGCATCAAATGCAAAATTTCGAGCATCACTTAACTGATCTTGTTGAGAACCACGGCCATTTGACGTGACTACCATAGTCGATTCATAGGATGTTTTATCATGCTTTAAGATCCCTGACATCTGATTCCAATTATTGTCATAATACTCAATTAAAACAAAAATATTTCCTTCCGAATCAATATCAATACCTTGAGGATATGTATTATAATAATTATTTTCTTCATTGTAAGAAAACAATGTTTCTCCTGAATCTGCTCCTGGAACCCATTTTTGAATGCGATTATTGCTTCTATCTACTATTAACAAGTTTCCTTCTAAATCTATAATGAAGCTGTGAGGATACGATAATTGATTATCACTATTCCCTTCTCCATTTCCTCCTGCTACGGTAACTCCCTCAGTAGCTCCAGGTGCCCATTTTTGAATACGATTATTACCTGTATCTGCTATGAAAATATTCCCTTCTGTATCAACTAAAATAGATTGTGCTTCTGATAACTGATTTGATGCTTGACCTATATCATTACCTCCTGCAACAATCTCTTTACTATTCGTTCCCTTTGGAATTTTAAAAACAGTTCTACCGTAGTTTCCTATATAAAAAATATTTCCAGAAGCATCAACAAATACATCTCTCACATCTCCCCAACTATAACCATCAGTTATGACTACCTCTTGTCCTTCCTTAGCACCAGGGGTCCATTTTTGAATCCTTGAATTCGCAGCATCAGCAACGTACACAGTGCCATTTTCAGTAATATGAATTCCTCTTGGATCTGCTACTTGATTTTTAGCACTCCCGTAACCGTTTCCACCAGCTACTGTTTGAATTTCAATAACAGAGTTTCTTTTAAAATCTGCATCAAATATAGCAGTACCTATAGATTTTAGACCAACAACAACATCTTTTGAAGTTGCGGCATCTAAAGTTGCCACAATATTAAAGGTTTCGTGTTCTGCTATCGTTGTTCGTGAAGCTGAAAGCACTACATTAGGGCTTTCATTACTTTCTAAAAATAAGGTAGCAGTGTCTGTTTCTGCTGTCGCGTTTGTAATTTCTGTAACTTTAAATATAATAGTATCCAACACCTCTACTACACCATCTGCTGGGATCTCTACTGTAGAAATAGTAATGGTCCCTGAGGGGGAGTCTGCCGGAATGGTAATCGTTTTACCACTTAACTTATAATCTGTAAGCTCTGTTGCAGTCCCTTCCATTGAAAAAATAACTTTAACCTCTTTTCCAGAAACGGCAGACAAAGTTGCGGTAAGTGTTACATCCGTGTTTGAAGTTTCAGTAATTTTATCTTGATTAAATTCAAATTTAAGTGTTGGTATTTCCGAAGTATCTGTTAATTTTACAGAAAGTGCATCTGTACTGACCAAAATACCATTCGTGATATTCGTATTTAAAATAATTGTTTCATCATCCTCATCCCTTGTGTCTTCTAGTCCAGAAAACAACAATTCAGCTACCGTTTCCCCTGCTTTCACTACTAACTGTGGTGAAAAATTATACTTCTGAACACGTTGATTCTCTGAATCTGAAACATAAATATTTCCTATTTCATCAACAAAGAAGTTATGTGGATAATTTAAATTATTAGCACTACTTCCACGCTGACCTCCTGCAACTAATATTCCCGTTGATGAATTGGATGGGTATTTTTTAATACTGTGATTATCTCGCTCTAAAACGTACAAACTTCCAGCACCGTCTATAGAAACACTTTGAGGTTGTCTTAAATCCTGAATAAGTGTTTCTCCCTGAATTGCATCAGGGGCCCATTTTTGAACTCTGCCGTATGCCTCATCAGCAACATAGATATTGCCTTGGGCATCTACAGCTACACCTCTAGGATTATATAATTGATTTAACTCTCCTCCACTGCCGTTACCTCCTGCTACGATTACTCCTTCTGTAGCTCCAGGCGCCCATTTTTGAATACGATGATTCTCAGTATCTGCTATATAAATACTACCCTCTGTATCTATAAAGAAACCCGATGGATTGTATAATTGATTTAATTCTGCTCCATACCCATTACCTCCTGCAACAACAGTACCACCAGACCCCTCTGAACTCCATTTTGTAACACGGTGAGCACCCTGTTCTAAAACATAAATATCTCCATTTACATCTACGGATACATCTATCGGTTGAGAAAGACCACTAATTAATATTTCTCCTTCAATATCACCCGGTGCATATTTTTTAAGATTACCATCGTAAACTTGTGCAACATATAGATTCCCCTCGTTGTCAACGAAAACACCTCTAGGATATCTTAACGTTTGATTATTGTTCGAATCTAATGAACTCCCAGCTACTGTTGTTATTCTTACCTCTGTATTACTTGTAAAATCTGAATTGTACTTTGCATCACCTACAGAATTTAGATTAAGTATAACATCTTTTGACGCTGCAGCACTTAAAGTCGCAATCACATTAAAGGTTTCGTTTTCTGCAATACTTTCTTGTGAAACAGTAAGTGCAACCTCAGGATTTTCAATACTTTCTAAAAATAAAGTAGCACTGTCTTCTATCGCTGTCGCATTGGTAATTTCTGCTACCTTAAATACTATAGTGTCCAATGCCTCTACTTCCCCATCTGCTGCAATACCTGCTGTAGATATAGTAATCGTTCCTGAAAGTGAATTTGCTGGAATCGTAATTGTTTTACTTGTCAATGTATAATCTGCATCTTCTACTGCTGTTCCGTCCATCGTGAAAACAACTTGAACCTCTTTTCCAGAAAGTGATGATAGAGTTGCAGTAAGTGTTACATCTGTACTAGAATTTTCTTTAATATTTTCTTCACTAAAAGTGAAGGCAGCCGTAGGTGGATCGTTGATGTCTGTTAAGTTAACAGTCAATGCAGTTGAACTCGCTAAAACAGCATTCGTTATTGAAGTGTTTAAAATAATTGTTTCATCAAGCTCATCTCTTGTGTCTCGTATTCCAGAAAACAACAATTCAGCTACCGTTTCCCCTGCTTTCACTACTAACTGTGGTGAAAAATCATACTTCTGAACACGTTGATTCTCTGAATCTGAAACATAAATATTTCCTATTTCATCAACAAAGAAGTTTTCTGGCTGATTTAAATTATTAGCATTACTCCCACGTTGACCTCCTGCAACGACTGATCCAAAAGTAGATTTTGATAGATATTTTTTCAAAACATGCCCAGATGCCTCCAAAACATACAGGTTCTCATTTGCATCTAAAAAAATGTCCGTTGTATAGTTTAATCCTTCAAGAACTGTTGTTCCTTGAATTGCTCCAGATTCCCATTTTTGAACTCTACTATAATATCCATCAGCAACATAAATGTTGCCTTGAGCATCTACAGCTACACCTCTAGGATTTCCTAATTGATTGAATTCTCTGCCTTCTCCATTACCTCCTGCTACGGTTACTCCTTCAATAGCTCCAGGCGCCCATTTTTGAATACGATAATTCTGTGTATCTGCTATATAAATACTACCCTCTGTATCTATAAAGAAACCCGATGGTTTGTATAATTGATTTGAATCTGCTCCATACCCATTACCTCCTGCAACAACAGTACCACCAGACCCCTCTGAACTCCATTTTGTAACTCGATGAGCCTCCTGTTCTAAAACATAAATATCTCCATTTACATCTACGGATACATCTATCGGTTGAGAAAGACCACTAATTAATATTTCTCCTTCAATATCACCCGGTGCATATTTTTTAAGATTACCATCGTTAACTTGTGCAACATATAGATTCCCCGCGTTGTCAACGAAAACACCTCTAGGATATCTTAACGTTTGATTATTGTTCGAATCTAGTGAACTCCCAGCTACTGTTGTTATTCTTACCTCTGTGTTACTTGTAAAATCTGAATTGTACTTTGCATCACCTACAGAATTTAGATTAAGTATAACATCTTTTGACGCTGCAGCACTTAAAGTCGCAATCACATTAAAGGTTTCGTTTTCTGCAATTGTGGCCTCTGAAATGTCTAGAGTAACAATTTTATCATCTATGATATTTACAGTTCGTATTACCTCTAATGCTGCATTTGTTGCTGCATCAGCTACATTATAAGTAATTGTATAAGTACCCAAGGTATTGACATCTACGAAATCACCACCCACAACAATATTTGTGGTAATATCACCATCTATAGAATCAACTGCAGTTGCACCTGCATCTGTGTATGCTGTTCCTAAGGTTGAAGAAATAATTGTAAAGCCTGTTAAAGTTATTATGGGCGGTGTGGTATCTATTAAAAAGTCTGGTAATGTTAAACTGGAGGTATTCCCTGCGGCATCCGTTACTGTTAAAGTTTCTCCTGAATAACTTCCTACAGCTAAAGTATTAAACGTAATGGTGTTATTTCCTGTAATTGCATTTGTAGCTGTAGAGAACCCAATACTACTAGTGATTGTTCCCGCTTCATCAGTATTAAACACATAACTAGGTGTCTCAGAATTTCCTGATGGAGCAATTGCTGTTACCTCAGTAAGCGTTGGCGCCTTTAGATCGTTAAACGGAACTGTTGTTGATATAAGTGCACTATCCGTTGCACTATTATAAACTGTTCCTGCGAGTGTAAGAACTTCTGCACCATCCGAAGTCCCCAATAAAGTTAATGCAAATGTAAAAGTTGTATTATCTGTAGTGGCTAGTGTATAACTACTTAGTGTTGCTGTTCCTGAAGCAATGGTTGGAACCAATTCAGCATCCGTTAACTGTGTTGATCCATCAGATTGGAAAACAGCCTTAGCTAAAAGTAATAGTTGCAGACGTATTGATCGTATTTACAGCTAAAGCTTCTGATATAGTTGGGGATACTTGCGAAAAAATTGATAACGTAAAAATTGATACCGTTAAAAAAAGTAACTTTTTTTTCATAATAATTGTATTTAAAATAAAATTAATGTCTTTTGTATCTAATTATTTACAGTAATAAAAATAATTTTCAACAGATAGAAACCAAAAATACAATCATAAAATTTAATTTTTAGCCCATATATAGCCCATTAACTTTTAGATGAAAAAAATATCAACTTAATAGCGAAAAAGATTATGAATGGAAAAAACTCAAAAGGGTTTGCTATAAATGTTTCTGAATATTTAGATGACACTTTTACGATGCTACTCTTCAAAATGTTCATTAAAAAAATGTTTTATATAACAAACACTGTTAATCTTTGGAACAAGAACAACTCTAAGGAGGAGTTGTTCTTGTTAATATTGAGAATGTTTTAAGTAGTTTATAGGAGTAAGAGTAATTGTCACGAGCACTACTCCACCGTGACCGATTTTGCTAAATTTCGGGGTTGATCCACATTTTTATTCAACATTACCGCTATGTGATACGAAATTAACTGAAAAGGAATTGTTGTTAATAAAGGAGTCAATGCTTCCATTGTTTCCGGAATTTCAATTACGTGATCTGCAATTTCTTTTACTTGGGTATCTCCTTCGGTAACGATTGCAATAATTTTTCCCGATCTAGATTTTATTTCTTGAATATTACTCACAACTTTTTCGTAATGTCCTTTATTGGTTGCTATAACAAAAATTGGCATATTTTCGTCGATCAAAGCAATCGGCCCATGTTTCATTTCAGCGGCTGGATACCCTTCAGCATGGATATATGAAATCTCTTTTAATTTTAAAGCACCCTCTAAAGCAACTGGAAAATTAAATCCTCTCCCAAGATACAAGCAGTTTGTTGCATCTTTATACACAGCAGCAATTTCTTTTACGCTATCATCAATTTTCAACATCTGTTCTATCTGACTAGGAATCAACTCTAAAGTTCTTAAATAGTTTTGAAAAGCTGACGTTGACAAAGTTCCTTTCTCTTTTGCTAGTTTTAATGCGATTAATGAAAGTACCGTAATTTGAGTTGTAAATGCTTTTGTTGAGGCTACTCCAATTTCTGGCCCAGCATGGGTATATGCTCCGGCATCAGTTTCTCTCGCGATAGAAGAACCAACAACGTTGCAAACACCAAAAACAAAAGCTCCCTTAGATTTTGCTAATTTTATAGCCGCCAAAGTATCTGCTGTTTCTCCAGATTGAGAAATGGCAATCACAACATCTTTGGATGTGATAATTGGATTTCTATAACGAAATTCAGACGCATATTCTACTTCAACGGGAATTCTTGCCATATCCTCAAAAAGATATTCTCCAACCAAACCAGCATGCCATGAGGTTCCACAAGCAATGATAATAATCCTATCGGCATTTAAAAACTTAGACATATTGTCATCTACCCCCGACATTTTAATAATACCTTGATCAGGCAACATTCTCCCTCTGTATGTGTCTATAATTGCCTTCGGTTGTTCGTGAATTTCTTTTAACATAAAGTGCTCGTAACCGCCTTTTTCAATTTGCTCCAAACTCATTTTAAGCTTTTGAATAGTGGCATCAACCAAAGAGTCGTCCATGATTTTACGAACCTTGATTCCCTTTCCAATCTTTATAATCGCAAGTTCCTCATCTTCTAAGTAAATCGCATTCTTAGTATATTCTAAAAAAGGGGAAGCGTCAGAAGCAACAAAAAACTCATTATTCTCTTTCCCAACACCAATGGCAATAGGGCTTCCTAGCCTTGCAACCACTAATTCATCAGGTTTCGTTTTATCGAAAACAGCTATCGCATAGGCGCCAACAACGCTGGTTAATGCCAATTGAACAGCCTTTCCTAGTTTGCAGTCCTCGTTCTTTTTTACTTCTTGAATTAAATTGATCAGAACCTCTGTATCGGTGTCACTTTTAAAAGTATATCCTCTTGTGACAAGCTCTTTTTTTAAAGTATCGTAATTTTCAATAATTCCGTTGTGAACAATGACCAAGTCCCCTGATTCGGAAAAATGTGGATGGGAATTAGTGTCGTTTGGCACACCATGAGTAGCCCAACGAGTATGACCGATTCCTATTTTTCCTACTTTTCTTTTTTCTTCATTATTGACAATCAATTCGAGATCAGAAACTTTTCCTTTTGTTTTGGATAATTTCATTTCTTTCCCGTCATACATCATAATTCCTGCACTATCATAACCACGGTACTCCAACCTCTTCAGTCCATTGATCACAATAGGGTAAGCATCTCTGTACCCAATATATCCAGTAATTCCACACATTTTCTTTCTTTTTAGCTAATTCGTAATTTTTTTGGGGTCCGCTTTCTTTAATTTCCCTTCTGAGAATAGGAAATTTTTAAAACTGCTTTTTTTGTATCATTTGTTGGCGATTCGTTTAGAAGAGTAACTGCTTTTGGAGTCCAACTATAAGGTCTAAATATGGTGTCATTTAAATTCAAATCTGTGGGATTTAAAGCTTTCAATGACAATTTAGGATTGTAATTTGTTTCGGCACTCAATAAATCAGAAATATAATCGGTAATTCTAAAACTATATTTTGTCTTTACTTCGTCTTCACTCTCAACAGAACCCCCAAAAGTGGCGTTTTCTGTAAAAATATCTTTGATATGGCTTTGAATTCGTTTGCCTGTCGTTGGATCTAAATGATCCTTATACAAATACAACCTTTCTGGAACCATTGACACGTCAGCAGATTGATCTATATAAAGGGTCAATAATGCATCATTTACCAACACATTTTTTAAACGCAATTCTTCCAACTGATCTGCAATTCCATTAAGATCGTTATCTGCTCCAAACAAAGAGATAGAACCCTCAGCCCCTGCAGTCCCTTGTATTTTAATCTGTTCGTTTGCTGGATAATCCCGGTTGCCCATTTTATAATAGCTTCGTCTAGTAAGAGTAGCTCCACCCAAAGAAAAAGAAGTGTTCTTTTTATTACTGTGTAAAACCTCGGTTCCTCCTTTTAAAACGGTGTTGGTGTAATAGACCTCTATGGACGGATTCAATGCAGGATTTGAAGCATTGTTGAAGTTGAACGAAATCAGAGATCCATCATTCCCTGAAGCCTCTATTATTAGGCCTCTAAAATAATTGTTAAAGGCGTCTTGAGAAGAAAAATCAGAAGTCTCATAGTTGTCAAAAATAAGTTGTTTAAAAACGACCTCGTCTAATGGAATTCTAGCAAAAGGAACAGGAATTGTACTTGTTGCCGCAGTAAACTTAATTGTGTCGGTAGCATACAGAGTGTTTTCACTTGTTCTTCTTTTAACGTAAATAAGCGTATCGTTTTCATTCGGAAGAAAAGAATAGTCTACAACACTATTTAACGGACTTCCTGTCGGTTGAAAAACAGCATCTGATAGGTACTCATTTCCTTCTGTTGGATCTTGTGGGTTAAGTTTGTTCAAATACTCTTCTGACTGATACAAATTTAAACTAAATGCCTCCGTAAGGTTCCCAAAAACAGAATCTAATTCGTAAGAAGGTCCATCGGTCGAATTGTCTTTTAACGTTGCTTGATAGGGTAATTTTAAAAATACGGTGTCAATCGTAGAAATGTAGGTAGTATCTCCTACGTAAATAGTATCTGAATATTTCAATTCTGCTGGAAGTGCAACTTGAGATACAAGTGATGCTTCTAATTTTTGATAATCGGCATTATTATAAACCCCTAACAAATACTGTCCTGGCTCCACATTAATATTGTCTGCTCTCATTCGCTCAATAGGCTTGTTCTCTACAGCAATATCTACCAAAACGCTTTCAGTAGAAAAAATGTTGTTCTTAATAATCGATGTTCCAATGTCTGTAAAGTCTTTTTCGCATGAAATGATTCCTGAAAAAAGGAACACGAAACCACTAACATATAGAGTACTTTTGAGGATGTTTTTCACTTCTAAAAAAATATTAGTTTACCGATAAAAGATCGGTATAAAAATTTAAATAAGGTTCTTTTAAGTCGTCTGTTTGAAACTCTAAGACCGGCTTGTTTTGCGCTGTGATAAAAGAAGCGATATCATCGGGCATTTCTTTACTTCCGTAAATAATAGCATCCGAATTTTCTATTGCACTTTTTAAAATATTGGTATGCGTTGGACTTTGAATCGTTGCAATTTTGTCATCAGCTATTTCATCAAATTTTACTTTTGCAGCCAATTCCGAATTCAATTCTCCTTCAAACGGATTGTTGTACACAGAGGTAATAATTTTGCTTTCGGTAAAAAGAGGCTCTTCTTTGTAAAACTCTTTTAAATAGAGTGGTAAAAGTGACGCCAACCAACCGTGAACATGAATAATATCTGGTGCCCAATTTAGTTTCTTTACCGTTTCTACAACTCCTTTTGCAAAGAAAATCGCACGTTCGTCATTGTCTGAAAACAACTGATCATCTTCATCTGTAAATACTGCTTTTCGTTTGAAATATTCTTCATTATCAATAAAATAAACTTGCATTCTTTCTTTTGGAATCGATGCAACCTTAATGATTAATGGCATGTCCATATCATTAACAATCAGATTCATTCCAGACAAACGAATCACTTCATGCAATTGATGTCTTCTCTCATTAATCACCCCATAACGAGGCATAAATATTCGAGTCTGAACACCTTTAGAGTGTGAGTTCTTAGCAACATTGAATGCTGTGGAAGATAGTTCTGTTTCTGGTAAATATGGAATTACCTCCGACGATACATATAAAATTCTTTTGTCCTTCATTAAATCAAACTCTTTTATAAGGTTGCAAAAATACAAATTATTATGCTAATATCGTGTTAAAATGGTAAGTTTGCACATATTTCACCTAGACCTCCAATGAATATTTTCTACACAAAGACAGACTTAAAAGCCTATTTAGATGTACTTAAAACCCAAGAAAAACAAATTGGCCTAGTACCTACCATGGGTGCTTTACACAAAGGGCACATTTCTCTTTTAAAAAAATGTGCAAAAGAAAATGATGTTTCCGTGGTGAGTATTTTTGTAAACCCTACTCAATTTGACAACTCCGATGATTTAATAAAATATCCTAAAACATTTAAGGCAGACGCAAAGCTTTTAGAGGCTGCAAATTGTGATGTTATTTTTGCCCCTTCTGTACAAGAAATATACCTCGAAAATGTGGCTGCAACAACATTTAATTTTGAAGGGCTAGAAGATGAAATGGAAGGAAAATATAGACTGGGGCATTTTAATGGTGTTGGAACCATTGTAAAAACCCTTTTTGAAATTGTTGAACCTCATAGGGCTTATTTTGGGCAAAAAGATTTTCAGCAACTACAGATTATTAAGAAAATGGTAGCCTCTGAACAGCTGCCCGTACTGATCAAAGGATGTAAAATTCATAGAGAAGAGGATGGTTTGGCAATGAGTTCTAGAAATAGTCGCCTAACCGATGCCCATCGAAAAGTGGCTCCAATGATCTTTAAAACACTTCAAGAAGTACAAGAAAAATTTACCCTAGAGCCAGTTGAAAGTATTCTCAAGTGGGTAGAAGATGAGTTTCAAAAACAACCCTTATTAAGCCTTGAGTATTTTACAATCGCTGATGAAAAAACGCTCAAAAATTGTGTGCACAAGGATCCAAAAACACAGTACAGAGCATTCATTGCCGTTTTTGCAGGAGAGATTCGGTTGATAGACAATGTTCCTCTTTAATTTTCAGCCTTCAAAAAAAGAAATAAGAATTTAAAACAGTATTTTTGCATCATGTTAGTACAAGTCGTAAAATCTAAAATCCACCGAGTTAAAGTAACGGGTGCCGATTTAAATTATATAGGAAGCATTACCATTGATGAAGATTTAATGGATGCTGCCAATATTATAGAAGGCGAACGCGTCCAAATTGTGAACAACAATAATGGAGAGCGTTTAGAAACCTATGCAATTCCATGGTCCTCGTGGTAGTGGAGAAATTACATTAAATGGTGCTGCAGCAAGAAAGGTTGCCAAAGGTGATGTTTTGATCTTAATAGTTTACTGCTATATGGAATTGGATGAAGCAAAAAACTTCAAACCTTCTTTGGTTTTTCCAAATGAAAAAGACAATACATTAACCTAACTCGAACTTGAATTACAATTTCAAACAAATAGTACAAACCATTCTACCGCTTCTTTTAGGCGGTTTTTTAGTTGGGTATTTATTTACGATCATTCCCCCTGCAACATTGTTCGAGTACTTTAAAAAGGCGAATTATGGATGGGTCGTTCTAGGGTTGTTTTTTGGGGTATTAAGTCATTTATCAAGGGCATATCGTTGGAAATTCATGCTCGCACCGATGGGCTACCAACCCAAATTTGCAAATAGTATTTTGGCAGTTTTAATTGGCTATTTTGTAAACCTAGCCATCCCAAGAGCTGGTGAAGTATCAAGAGCTACCGTTATGGTAAATTACGAAAATATTCCTTTCGAAAAAGGTTTTGGAACCATTGTCGCAGAAAGAATAGCCGATTTAATCATGATGTTTATCATCATGGGGATTACGCTTTTTTTTCAATTTGACTTTATCATTGAGTTAGTTTTAAAAAATTTCGATCCAGTAAAAATTGGATTGCTTATTACTGCTGTTGTTGGCGGAACTATCATTTTTATTTTCTTTGTAAAAAAAGCCACAAAAGGCTTTTTATTAAAAATCAAAAATTTCGTCCTCAGTCTGGTAGAAGGAGTCCTAAGTATCTTAAAAATGAAGAAAAAATGGGCTTTTCTTTTTCATACCGTTTTTATTTGGACAATGTATGTTGCCATGTTTTGGATAACCATTCCTGCAATTGAAGGCTTAAAAGTTCCTATTGGAGCAGTACTGGTGGGATTTATTGCTGGAGGATTTAGCATTGCTGCAACCAATGGAGGAATTGGCTTGTATCCAGTTGCCGTAGCTGGCGCCTTTCAACTTTTTGGAGTTTTGGAAGAACCTGCCACTGCTTTTGGAAGTGTAATGTGGGCAGCACAGACTGCTATGATCATTGTTTTTGGAGGACTGGCTTTTTTAATCCTCCCAATTTTCAATAAGAAAAAATAATTCCTTTCAAACGTTGTAACTTTGTTTCTTTACAACGCTTTAACTTTGAACTAAAAAAATGGCAAAAACCAAAACAACTTTTTTCTGTCAAAATTGTGGCACTCAACACGCAAAATGGGTGGGTCAGTGTGGTGCTTGTAAAGAATGGAATACCATTGTAGAGGAAATCGTCCAAAAAGAAGAAAAACGGGTTTGGAAACAAGCGTCCACTGCAAAACAAACCCTCAACAAACCACTAAAGGTTGCCGATATTCAACTCAACCCTGAAGAACGAATTGTTACCAATAATAAAGAATTAGATACGGTTTTAGGGGGTGGCTTGGTTAAAGGTTCTGTAACTTTATTGGGAGGTGAACCTGGAATTGGAAAATCAACCTTACTGCTGCAAGTTGCCTTAAATATCAACCAAAAGGTCTTGTATGTTTCAGGAGAAGAAAGTCAGTCTCAAATTAAAATGAGAGCAGAACGATTGGAAGCATCTAACTCAAACTGTTTGATACTTACAGAAACGAATACCCAACAAATTTTCAAAAATATTGAAGAAACCGAGCCCGATGTTTTGGTAATTGACTCCATACAAACACTCCACACAAATGCCATAGACGCCTCTCCAGGAAGTATTTCACAAATCCGAGAAGCGGCTGCAGAGTTGATTAAATACGCTAAAGAAACAGCAACCCCGGTGTTGTTGATAGGTCACATCAACAAAGAAGGAAATATTGCAGGACCAAAAATTCTAGAACACATGGTCGATGTAGTTTTGCAATTTGAAGGCGACAGAAACCATACCTATCGAATTTTAAGATCCCAAAAAAACAGGTTTGGCTCTACTTCTGAATTGGGAATTTACGAAATGCTTTCTTCTGGTTTGCGAGAAATTACAAATCCCTCTGAAATTTTAATTTCGAAAAAAGATGCCGATTTAAGTGGAACCGCAATTGCCTCTACTTTGGAAGGGATACGCCCATTAATGATAGAGATTCAAGCCTTAGTCTCTACCGCAGTGTACGGAACGCCACAACGCTCTACTACGGGATATAACCTAAAACGATTGAATATGATTTTAGCCGTTTTAGAAAAACGTGCTGGATTCAAACTAGGCGCAAAAGATGTCTTTTTAAATATCACAGGAGGAATCAATGTTGATGATCCCGCAATTGATTTGGCCGTGGTCGCAGCAATTTTATCTTCCAATCAAGATGTAGCAATTAATCCAAATGTATGTTTTGCAGCCGAAGTTGGTTTGGCAGGAGAAATTCGTCCCGTTTCTAAAATTGATCAACGTATTTCTGAAGCAGAAAAACTAGGATATAAAACTTTCGTTGCCTCTAAATACAATAAAATCGCCTCGAAAAATCAACACATTAAATTGATTTTAGTTGGCAAAATTGAAGAAGCTTTTGCAACCTTATTTGCATAATCCGTATTTTATAAATCCAAAAAACCGAACAGAATTGTTCGGTTTTTTTTATCATTCAAGGTTTCTGAAATAGATTCAGAACAATTATTTCTTATTTACTTCTTTTAGGTATCGCTCCAAAGCCATTGTCATTGAAGGCATTTCTGGGGTTGGTGCAATAACATTACACGTCAACCCAGCGTCTTCTACTGCTTTGATAGTCGTTGCTCCAAAAGCAGCAATTCGTGTGTTATTCTGTTGAAAATCTGGAAAATTCTTATACAAAGAATCAATTCCCGAAGGACTGAAGAACACTAACACGTCGTAAAAAACATTTTCCAAATCAGATAAATCACTCATCACTGTTCTGTAAAAATCAGCTCTCTTCCAATTGATTCCGATACTGTCTAATTCTTCTGGAATTAATGGTTTTAATTTATCTGAAGAAGGCAATAAAAACTTTTCTTCTTTGTGCTTCTTGATCAGTTTTGTTAATTCAGGAAAGGTTCTTTTTCCAACATAGATTTTACGTTTTCTGTAAACGACATACTTTTGTAAATAATACGCAACTGCTTCAGACTGACAGAAATACTTCATAGCGTCTGGAACAGAAAATCGCATTTCTTCAGCGACTCTAAAGAAATGATCTACCGCATTTCTACTCGTTAAAATAATAGCAGTAAATTTAGATAAATCAATTTTTTGAGCCCTTATATCCTTAACAGGGATACCTTCAACATGTATAAAAGATCTAAAATCTATTTTTACTTTTTGTTTTTCAGACAGGTCAAAATAAGGAGAAGTTTCCGTTTTTGGAGCTGGCTGGGATACCAAGATGGTTTTCACTTTCATGCGATTAATTTTGTATTTAAAACATCCATTTAAATAAAATAAATAGGGGCGCAATTTCAACGGCACAAAGGTACAAAATTATATAAAATAACTTACTTAAAATCAGGTTTTTGTTATTGGAAAATAACAGCAAGATCTTTATCAAAAATAGAACCGCAATGATAATGAATAAAATCAATTTATTAAATTGGGTATAAAAAAATACAATTAGGATTGGAAAAATCCATAGAGCTAGGGTATCCGTATATATTTTTTTAGCAGTTAAGAAGAAAATTGTTTGGGATTGTATTGAAAACAGCATCGGAAGCAAAAACTCTAAAATTCTTTTTAAACTAAAATACAAAAAAACAATTCCTAAAATTTTTGAAAAAAAAGAACTGTTTAACTCCGTTTGATTGGTAAAATAATTGATTGCAAAAAAACTAAGCATCGAAAAAATGAGGATTGTAAAAGAAAATAGTATGAGAGAAAACCGATTGAATACAGAAACTCTTTCTTCGATTTCTGAAATGATAAAGCCGTCATTAAAGAAAGCCCTTCCATATTCATTTAATTTGGTACGATCAAATCCTTTAAGTAAAAAAATGCAAAACAGTAATCCCATAAAAATGAGGGTTACCCAATTTGTAGAAATATCAATTCTTTCTATTGCTTGCAAGTTTTTTGGTTTTCTAAGATTAACACAAAATTAGTAATTAAATACTGTATATTTGCTTTCTTACTCCCTGAAAATTGATTTATGTCAGACGCGTTGGTTATTATCCCCACCTATAACGAAAAAGAGAATATTGAAGCCATCATTAGAGCTACTTTCAATCAAAAAAAGGACTTTCATCTTTTAATTGTAGATGACAATTCCCCTGACGGTACGGCTAGAATTGTTAAACAATTAATTTCTGAATTTCCTCAAAAACTATTTATTGAAAACAGAAAAGAAAAAAACGGTTTAGGAACTGCTTATATTCATGGTTTCAAATGGGCAATTGATAGAAAATATGAGTATATCATAGAAATGGATGCCGATTTTTCGCACAACCCAAACGATTTGATTCGCCTTTACAATGCCTGTGCGCTCGAAGGAGGGGATGTTGCTGTTGGTTCTCGATACGTAAACAATCAAGTAAACGTAGTTAATTGGGACATCAAGCGATTGTTGCTCTCATATTTTGCCTCCAAGTATGTTCGTTTCATTACGCGAATTCCTGTTTTTGATACCACTGCAGGTTTTGTTTGCTACAAACGCAATGTCTTAGAAACCATCCAATTGGACAACATAAAATTTGTTGGGTATGCTTTTCAAATTGAAATGAAATTCAAAGCATGGAAACACAGATTCAAGATCAAAGAGGTTTCTGTAATTTTTACTGACCGAACTTTAGGGGCTTCTAAAATGAGTGGAAACATTGTATCTGAAGCTCTTTTTGGAGTGATCAAAATGAGAATAAACGGATTGCCAAAATAAATGTATGGAGAATTCAATTTCGATCAGAACGGCAAAAGCGAGTGATTTAGAAACCTTATTAGAATTTGAACAAGGAGTTATTGAGGCTGAAAGACCTCTAGATCCTTTTTTAGCTGAAGGAACCTTGACGTACTATAACATTCCAGAATTAATTTCTTCTGATCAAATCCATTTTGTAGTGGCAGTTAGTAGAAATGAATTAGTTGCTTCGGGCTATCTTCGAGTGGAAAACTCAAAGCATTATCATAAAAACCCAACCCATGGATATATTGGATTTATCTATGTAAAACCAGAATTTAGAGGAAAAAGAATTAGTAACTTTGTGATAAGCTCCCTGCAAGACTGGGCAAAAGAAAAAAAATTAAATGAACTCCGATTAGATGTTTACAGCAATAACCTTTCGGCAATAAAAGCTTACGAGCGTTTTGGGTTTGAAAAGAGTTTAGTAAACATGCGAATCGATATTTAAAAAAATATGACAGCATCTACTTTAATTAAAAATGCCAATATCGTTAACGAAAACAAGACCTTTACAGGGGATGTTTTGATTGAAAATGAACGCATTAAAAAAATTGCTCCTTCCATTTCGATCACAGACCCTACTAAAGTTACAGTAATCGATGCAAAGGGAAAGTATCTAATTCTGGATTTATCGACGATCAGGTTCATTTTAGAGAACCTGGTTTAACACACAAAGCAAACATTGCTACTGAAAGTAAAGCAGCGATAGCAGGTGGAATTACCACCTTTATTGAAATGCCAAATACAGTACCTCAAGCAACAACACAGTCCTTATTAGAAGAAAAGTTTACAATTGCATCTAAAGATTCATATGCAAACTATTCGTTTATGTTTGGTGGCACCAATGACAACCTCGAAGAATTGTTAAAAACCGATCCCCAAAAAGTGGCAGGAATCAAATTATTTTTAGGTTCTTCTACCGGAAATATGTTGGTAGACAATGAAGCTGTCTTGGAAAAAATATTCTCGTCAACAAAAATGATCATCTCAGTGCATTGTGAAGACGAAGCAACCATTCGAAAAAATACTGCAACCTATGTAGAAAAATACGGTGATGCCATTCCAATCAAATACCACCCATTCATCAGAAGTGAAGAGGCTTGCTATTTGTCATCGTCCAAAGCGATTGAGTTGGCAAAAAAAACAGGTGCTAGATTGCACGTTTTTCACCTATCAACTGCAAAAGAAACGGCTCTTTTTAGAAATGACATTCCTTTAGCGGAAAAACAAATTACATCAGAAGTTTGCATTCATCATTTGTGGTTTTCAGATGAGGATTACGATAAAAAAGGAACTCATATTAAATGGAATCCTGCAGTAAAAACGACCAAGGATCGACAAGGTTTATGGGAAGCCCTACTGGACGACCGAATTGATGTCTTGGCAACCGACCACGCTCCGCATACTCTAGAAGAAAAAAACAACAGCTATTTAAAAGCACCTAGTGGTGGACCCTTAGTTCAACATGCCGTATTAGCTATTTTAGAAAAAGTTAAAGAAGGTGTCATTCCTATTGAAAAAGCTGTTGAAAAAATGAGTCACAATCCAGCGATTTTATTTCAAATAGAAAAACGAGGATTTGTGAAAGAAGGTTTTTTTGCCGACTTGGTATTAATTGACCCAAACCAAGCTCAAACCGTCTCCAAAGACAATATTTTGTATAAATGTGGCTGGTCTCCCTTTGAAGGAACCACTTTTTCTTCGACCATCACCCATACCTTTGTGAATGGAAATTTAATGTATCATAATGGGATTTTTAATGAAGAAATCAAAGGAAAAAGAATCACTTTTAATCGATAAAATGAAAAAACAAATTGTCTTTGTCTTTGTAGTGATGTTCTTGTACAACTGTACTAGCAATACCATTTATAAAAAACCTACAGATTTGATTCCAAAGGACACCATGGCGATTTTGATTCATGAAATGATCATTGCTGCTTCAGCAAAAAATATCAAGACCATCAATTTACAACGGAAAATAAATTACTTCCCTTTTGTGTACGATCGCTTCAAAATAGATTCAACACGTTTTATGAAAAGTAGCCTGTATTACACCTCTAGAATTGATGACTATGACGAAATTTTATCCAAGGTAAAAACAACGCTGGAAATCGAAAAAAAGAAATACAGTACCTTAAAGACAATAAACGATTCAATTACTAGAGACTCCATACAACAGCTCAATTCAAAAAAACCGTTACTAAAAGACGATATCGAAGAAAATAGGAATCTCCTGAAAAAAAGCAAGAAGTCAAAACCAAAAATGTAAATGGATAAAACAATCCCTTTCAGGGTTTTGAACCCTGAAAGGGCGACTTATTCTTTCAAGTCCTCTAAAAAATGACCCCCTGCCTTCAAAATCACTTTGTCAATTTCTGTAAATTGAAACCCTTGAGTTTGTTTGATTTTTTCTGAAGAATATTTAGAGATCTGATGGGCACTTCTAGCCGAATACTTGCTCAATAATGGCTCTTTTCTTGTAATTATGGAGAAGAGGCTTGAAACTCGCCATAGAATATTGGTTTGCCATGAGGAAATCTTTTTCACAGGTCTTTTTGCACCTAAAACAAGTGCAATAGCGTCTAAAATTTCTTTGTAGGTTTTATTTTGAGCAACTAAAATAAATCGCTCATTTTTGGTCCTAGACTCCATCAAAAGGATCATTGAATTAACAACGTCTTCTACTCCAACAAATCCAGTCACTCCTTCTGTATAGTATCTGAATCCTTGAGCGCATTTACTGAATAATTTCCCAGAACCTGAATTCCAAAAACCACTTCCTAAAATAACTCCAGGGTTTACAACGATTACATCAACACCCTCCTAGCTAGCACGCCAAATTTCCATTTCAGCACCATATTTGGTAATTGCATACCCACTATTGTCTGCTTCTTTATTCCACTCGTTGTCTTCGGTAATAAGTCCTCCTTGTAAAGAATCTCCCACTGAAGCAATGGAACCCACAAAACAGATTTTTTTTATCTTGGCATCAATCGCAAGATTAACAAGAATTGCTGTTCCGTGAATATTTACTTTTCGCATCTCTCTGTAATCTTTAGGATGAAAAGAAATAAGAGCGGCACAATGATAAACTTTCTCAACACCAATAAAGGCAGGAATCATATCCGGAACATTGGTGATATCGGCTTTAAACCATTCTATCTTTGACACAAGAGACGCGTCTTCTGAATAATAGGAAAACACTTTTTTTACGGCTTCAATCTTTACTTCAGTTCGATAAATAGCTCGAACTTTCTGATCCTTTTTGATCAAATGATACAATAAATGTGCCCCTACTAAACCTGTTCCCCCTGTAACTAAAATCATACAGCGAAGTTATGGTTTTTTGATTGATAAGTTTATCTTTGCTTCGTTAAAAAGAAGTTCTGTGATCTTCTTTCGCAATGGAAAACAACGCTTTTTGAAATCGAAAACAAAAAGCCTACAACTTCAACACATTCCGTTGAGCACCTGTATTTAAAGAAAATACATAATATTTAAGTTTGGATGAAAAATTTTATTGAAGAATTACAATGGAGAGGAATGTTGCACGACAGCATGCCAACAACAGAGGAGCATTTATTAGAAAGTATGAGAAGTGCCTATGTAGGTTTTGACCCTACTTCCGATTCTTTGCATATTGGAAATTTAGTACCAATTATGTTGCTTGCACATTTTCAGAGATGTGGTCACAAACCAATTGCATTGGTGGGTGGAGCTACAGGAATGATTGGAGATCCCTCTGGGAAATCTGCCGAACGAAATTTATTAGACGAAACAACTTTACGCTACAATCAAGAGGCTATTAAAGGGCAATTAAGTCATTTTTTAGACTTTACGTCCAATGCAGAAAATGCAGCCGTTTTGGTAAATAATTACGATTGGATGAAAGATTTTTCTTTCTTAGAATTTATTCGTGATGTTGGAAAACATATTTCTGTAAATTATATGATGGCAAAAGATTCTGTAAGAAACAGAATTGGATCTGAGTCTAAAGAAGGAATGTCCTTTACAGAATTTACTTACCAATTGGTTCAAGGATATGATTTCTTGCATTTGTATCAAAATCACAACACCTCAATTCAGATGGGAGGTTCCGACCAATGGGGAAATATTACAACAGGAACGGAATTGATTCGAAGAATTGGTGGCGGAAAAGGCTATGCAATTACCTGTCCTTTAATCACAAAATCAGATGGAACTAAGTTTGGGAAATCTGAAGGAGGAAATGTTTGGTTAGATGCCAAAAGAACTTCTCCATATAAATTTTATCAATACTGGTTAAATGCTTCTGATGAGGATGCTGAAAATTATATTAAAATCTTCACCTTTTTAGAAAAGGAAGCCATCGATGCGTTAATTCTTGAGCATAAAGAAATGCCTCATTTGCGTTTGTTGCAAAAGAGAATAGGAGAAGAAGTTACCTTATTGGTTCATGGGCAAGATGCTTTTGAAAATGCAATAAAAGCCTCGAATATTTTGTTTGGAAAATCTACCGCCTCCGATTTAAAATCGTTGGACGAACAAACTTTTTTAGATGTTTTTGACGGAGTACCACAAGCAACTGTTTCGATTACTGATGTTGAAGAAGGTTTGGACATGATTGGTGCTTTGGCAGCAAAAACGAACTTTTTAAGCTCCAATGGTGAAGCAAGAAGAGCCCTCAAAGAAAATGCCATTTCTGTAAACAAAGAAAAAGTAAGTGAAGACTTTAGCATCTCTAAAAAAGATTTGATCGCACAGAAATATGTACTCTTACAACGTGGTAAAAAAACCTACTATTTATTAGTTGTTGTCTAATCTTATTTAAGAATATGTTGCCTTCTATGGAGGAACTGAAAGAACCCAAAAAGGTTCTGAGTATGACTCAGAACCTTTTCAATCTATAAAAAACTCAATCCTCAATAATTTTTTGCCAATTGATATCGGCTTGTTTTTGTAGTTTCTCAGCACCTTCTTCGTTCCAAAGATCTAAGGTGTTTGTGCCCCAAGAATTGTAAAAGAGGTACAGTTTCCCTTCTCTAATTTCAAAGGTTTTTGGGTTAATACCAACTTTTTTCCCTTTCAATCCGATGGCATAAGCGCAGTATCCTCCATATTGAGGAACGTATTGTTCAGGCGCTTTTTGAAAAGCTTCTAAATGGGCTTTGGATGCAAATTTAAATTGAACTCCATCATAGGAAGTCGTAAATTTTTTGTCTCCTTTTTCAGCTTTTTGCTGAAAGTAACTGACAAGGTCATAGCCTTCAGCTACATAGCCTTTATTGGTATTATACTGTGATTTTTGTGCGAATACACTGCTAGTGATTGCGATACAAAATAGCAAGTAAAAAGGTTTCATAATATTGTTATTTTGGATTGTATTCACAAAAATTGAGGACCGCTTACAACACCATCAAATTACATCCCCTAATGTCTGAATGATCAAAGCGCCCTATAATTTCAAAGGTTCCGTCTGGAAATACTCTTCCCAAATCTTGAGTCGCAATAAATGCGCAGGAATTGAAGTTTGCTAGATCGATGACATTGATTCCGCCATTTTTCCCTGTAGTCTGTATTGTCAAAGCATCTTCTGGGTCTCTTGTTAAAACCTGCATCCAAGGAGGTGTTGTAAAAACCCCATTTCCTTTAGAATATGCCTGACTTAACAATTCGGTCATTCCGTATTCTGAGTGAATTATATCAACTCCAAATCCGTTTTGTAAAAGACTATGCAATTCAGCTCTCACCAACTCCTTTCGCCTACCTTTCATCCCTCCAGTTTCCATAATAACGGTGTTTTTTAAATCAAATTGCTGCATTTCAATAAAATCCAACAACGCGAAAGAAACACCTATTAAGAGTACTTTTTGCCCCTTTTGCTCTAATTTCAAGAGTTTTTGAGCCAATTCTTCCAAATTATGAAGATAAAATCCACTTTCAGGATTTTTAGATTTCACAATTAAATCTTCAACCATATACACCAACGAAGAACCCTTGCGTTCTAAATAATTGGGTAATAAAGCCAAAACGGTATAATCTTCAATATTGCCATAAAAATGATGAAAACCTTTTAAATAACTTTCTTTGTAAACCTCCATATCGGTTACAAAATGCTTGCCTGTAATGCTTCCTGTAGTTCCAGAACTGGTAAATATTTCTTGAGCCTCATCGGTAGTAGAAACAACTTTTTTACTTTTAAAAAATTGAATGGGCAAAAACGGAATCTCTGCTACTTTATGAACATCGGAAGGATGTACGTTGATCAAATCGCAAAAAGAACGGTACACTTTGTTGTTCTTAAACTGGTGTTTAAAAACTTGAAGAGCTGCTTCTTTGAATTCTTCTGTAGATTGTATGTTAAAAATTGCTTTGTGCATAAGTTCCTGCAAAAATAAGATTATTAGCCGCAGCTAAATGAAGGAATCAAGATAAAATGAGCAATTGTCCTTATTCTTTATAAATTTTTACAATCAGGGTTCCTTGATCGTTCATAGAGGCTCGGTACATTCCTGCGGTATTGAATTCAAAAGACATATTTCCATCTTTATCCAGTGCCACAACACCCCCTGTTCCGCCTAGTTGTGTCAATTTATGTTGAATAACATCTGTGGTAGCCTCTTTGAGTGATTTGTGCTGGTATTCCATCTGAGCAGAAATATCATAGGCAACCTGACCTCTGATAAAATATTCTCCCCAACCTGTAGCAGAAACTCCGCAGGTCAAATTATTTGCATAGGTTCCAGCACCAATAATAGGAGCATCTCCAATCCTTCCCCAGCGTTTGTTGGTCATTCCGCCTGTAGAAGTTCCAGCAGCAATATTTCCGCTCTTGTCTAATGCTACACATCCCACCGTTCCAAATTTTGAGTTTTTAATCTCCGCGTCGTAAAAAGCGGCTTTTAAATCCTTTTCTCCCATCTTCGTTTTCTCTTTCTTTTGGATTCTTTGTAAAGACTTAAACCTTTTTTCAGTATAAAAATAGCTAGGAGGCACAATTTCTAAACCCTGTTCTTTGGCAAAACGAGAAGCGCCCTCACCAGAAAGCATCACATGATCGGAATGCGTCATGATTTTAATCGCCAAGGCAATTGGACTTTTTACATTCTTTACTCCTGCAACCGCACCTGCATTTCGAGTTTTTCCATCCATAAAAGAAGCATCCAGCTCGTTGGTTTCATCGTGGGTAAATACGGCTCCTTTTCCTGCATTGAATAAAGGAGATTCTTCCATTACCTGAATGGTTCTCATTACAGCCTCTTGACTTGTTCCTCCAGTTTTAAGAATTGTATGTCCCACTTTAATCGCTTCTTCTAGTTTCAATTTGTACGCAATTTCATTTTCTTCTGACATATTTTTCTTCAAAATAGTTCCTGCACCCCCGTGAATAATGATTGCAAACTTATTTTCTTTTTGAATCGTTTTTTCAAGAGCCTCATTGGATGATGCCTCCCTATGGCATCCAAAAGAAAGGAGTAAGACTCCAACAATAAATGATAGTGATTTCATAACCTATATGTTTGAAATTAAACAAAAAACATTATTTGTGTTTAATTTATTGATGTCTAAAATTATTCGTAAATTCGAGCTTCAATTTAATCAACTTAAATTTAACTACAAAATGACAGATTTCGGAATGCAAGAGGCCCTAAATAAATTGGGTGTTAAAGATATGAATTACGGAACTTCTACAGGGTCTCATCATTTCTCTTCAGGCGAAGTGATCGAATCGTATTCTCCAGTAGATGGAAAATTAATTGGAAAAGTAATAACAACTTCCAAAGAAGATTATGAAAGAGTAATGACTTCCGCGACAGAAGCTTTTAAAGCTTTTAGACAGATGCCAGCTCCACAAAGAGGAGAAATTGTTCGTCAATTTGGAAATAAATTAAGAGCCTTAAAAGAACCCTTGGGAAAACTCGTTTCTTATGAAATGGGGAAATCCTTACAAGAAGGATATGGAGAGGTTCAAGAAATGATTGATATCTGTGATTTTGCAGTTGGACTCTCTAGACAATTGAACGGACAAACCATCCCGTCTGAACGCCCAGAACATGTGATGAGAGAGCAATGGCACCCAATTGGAGTTGTCGGTATTATCTCTGCATTTAATTTTCCAGTAGCTGTTTGGGCTTGGAATACTGCTTTGGCATGGATTTGTGGAGATGTTTGTGTGTGGAAAGGATCTGAAAAAGCGCCTTTGTGTTCGATTGCATGTCAAAATATAATTGCTGAAATTTTAAAAGAGAACAACTTACCTGAAGGAATTTCTTCCATCATCAATGGAGATTATACCGTCGGTGAAATGATGACAACCGACACTCGAATTCCTTTAGTTTCTGCGACTGGATCTACCCGAATGGGAAGAATCGTTGGGGCTACAGTTGCAAAGCGTTTTGGGAAATCACTTTTAGAATTAGGGGGAAATAATGCAATCATCATTACACCAACTGCAGATTTAAAAGTGGTTGTTCCTAGTGCTGTATTTGGCGCTGTGGGAACTTGTGGACAGCGCTGTACTTCTACCAGAAGATTAATCATTCACGAATCGGTATATCATAAAGTAAAAGACGCCATTGTAGGTGCTTACCAACAAATTAAGATTGGAAATCCTTTGGATGAAACCCAACACGTAGGGCCCTTAATTGATACCGACGCCGTAAAAGCTTACCTATCTGCCATTGAAAGAGCAAAAGCAGAAGGTGGAAATGTATTGGTTGAAGGAGGTGTTTTGGAAGGTGAAGGTTATGAAAGTGGTTGCTATGTAAAACCTACAATTATTGAAGCAGAAAATCATTTCGAAATTGTACAACAAGAAACTTTTGCTCCGGTTTTGTATCTCATGAAATATTCAGGTGATGTAGAAAATGCCATCGAAATGCAAAATGGCGTTGCACAAGGATTGTCCTCTGCAATTATGACCAACGAACTAAAAGAAGCTGAAAAATTCTTATCCTATGCAGGATCAGACTGTGGAATTGCCAATGTAAATATTGGAACTTCTGGTGCTGAAATTGGAGGCGCTTTTGGAGGAGAAAAAGAAACTGGAGGTGGCCGCGAGTCGGGCTCTGATGCATGGAAAGTGTATATGCGAAGACAAACCAATACAATCAACTATTCGGACCAGTTACCATTGGCACAAGGAATTAAATTTAATTTGTAAACCGGTTTCTACCGTTTTTAATTAAGATGCATTACCAACTTTTCGGAGTTGGCTTTTTGCTTTCCAATAATTATGGGTTGTCTCGATTGGCTCCCAAATCATATCAGTGCAAATCAATAGAAGAAAACGTTTAACAAGCCTTTTAAAATAGCACTAATTGACGTAGATTGTGGAGCTATATAAAGGACTGAATTATGCAAGACAATACCCTATTACTTTCGATTCAAAAAATCATAGAACACATGCCATTGAGTTGGATTAATTTAACAACTCACCGACTCGACATCTATGACGAAAAATTGGCAAAAACACAATTTTTAGAAGAAATTGAAGTCTTAATTCGTACCAATACCATTGAAACATCGGCACTCAATAAACTACCTACTGCCTATGATTACATTCGTTTGGGACACCCACTATCTTGTATTTTAGAATGGGGAATTGCCAACTTACACCAGCTCAATCCTGAAAATATAATTAGTTTTTCCTCTCAGACGATTCCAATTTTGGCAATCCTACGCAAAAATTTAATCTCAAAAACAAAGACACAAATCGTCTATACTGGGTCTTTTCCAACTTCAGTAGATGTTGAGGTATTGAAACGCGTTTATGGTTATGATTTTGAATTGAGAAAAATTGTAAAAATGGAAGATTTGTCTGAATTTGATGGCAATACTCTTTATATTTCACAACAAGAAGATCTTTCTAAAATTACACTCTCTAAAAACATCGATTTTTATATCACTAGCAACCCACAGCTTGGTAGTCTTTTATACATTCATGGAAAACATAACAACTCTTCAATTTCTGACATTCAACATGTTCGAAGAAGAGAAACAATTGCCATGACTCCTACAAATTGTCTTACTGCTTTAAAACAGCTCGTCGGTCAATCAGTTTCTACCGAACCAAAGACCTTATCAGTCACCAATAAAAATGCTGTTCTCAATTCCATTAAAGCCATCACCAAAACTACAATAACTCCAGTAGTTGGTTCAAGTGGCCTTTCGGTACAATATGCTATTATGATGGGACTTATTCATCATGCGCAAGAAAATCATCCAGGAAAGGCTATCAAATTTATTGTACCTCCAAATTGTTATGGAGGGACCAATGACCAAGCAAGGCGTGTTGCTGCTTGCATTGACAATGTAGAAGTAGTCGATTTACCTGTAGATGGTGATAATGAGATGGTGCAAAGTATTGATCTAATTCTATCAAAAACAGCAGAGGAAAATGCAATTCCATATATCATTGCTGAAATTCCTACAAACCCAAGGGTGGAAGTCCCCGATCTTATCGAGTTAAAAAACGTATTGAGTACGGTTCGAAAAACAGCTTCTGGTGAAGTTGCTATTGATCCTGTTTTTATTTTAGACCAGACCTTTTGTCCAAATGTTCTCTTTTTAGGGAGTGGTGAAATTCTTTCCACGGTTCGATCCCTTTCCTATGCCAGTGGATCAAAGTTTCCAAGCGGAGGGAAATGTACTGCTGGATACTGCGTGGGAAATACTAAAACCACAGACTTGATGGAGAAAATTGACCTCCACCTAAACCTTTGTGATAACGAGGCAACAGCGCTTCAATATGAAATCTTGGCTGCACAATTGCCTTCTATGAATCAAAGAATTCAAGAAGCCTATGAGAATACCCGTGAGTTTGTCAACTATATCGAAAAGACCTTACCCGCTGCGAAAATTAATTTTGTTTCCCAAGAATTGGCTTCACAAGGGTTTACCCCCTCTGTATTTTCATTGGACCTACCCACTCAGGGAAATTCAGATGCAGAAAAAGAAGCTTATAAGAGAGTCTTAAACCTGAAATTAATCAATTTGATGATCGCCGAAATTCCAAATGAAAGTAAGTTTTGTGTGAGCTATGGGCAATTGAACGGATGCTATTGGACCATTCCTGCAACCTCTACTCAAGGAACTACAAAAGAAGGCGACAAGGATTATATTGTACGTGTGGCGCTTTCTCCATCAATGAATCTCGAGCTGCATAAAAAAGTCTTTCTAAAATTTGTTGAGGGGATCTAAAAACTCCAATTATTTTAAAAAAACATCCTTACTGATACTTTAATTTCCGAATTACCCGAAGGGCCTCTTTGTATTTGAGATAGGTTGTTTCATCAGTAAAATCTTTAATATAATTTTTTGCCTTTTTAAGCTGGTCTGCGACTTCTAGAAAACCGTGCACATAACAAATTAAATAGTTCGTTGGCAATCGTAAAACATCTTCATGCTCAGTAACTGAGAGAGGAATTTCTTTCATAATTTTTCGAACAATTGCGTTGCAGTTTTGATAAATGTGATTGATAATACTATCCTCAAATTTAAGGGGTTGAAATAGAAATTCATTGACAATATCGTGTTGTCCGTTTTCTTTAAAATTGATGATGGTCTTTTCTAAGGGATAGTGTTTTTCTTGTTGTTCCAGTCCTAATAAAATAAATTCAGTCACAATAAATGAGGTAGAATTATAGCTGATTTGAACATCATCCAATGCTGAGTAAAAAAGCTGTACTTGTTCATTTATTAGTTCAATATCTACTCTAGAAAAATACTCCTCACCATTACTCCTTTTTTGTTTTCCTGCCCAACACAATACAAACTGTTCGTTGAAAACTTTATATTGAGGATTGTACTCGGGCTTGTGATTCTTCATAAAGTCGAATACCCCATTGAGGGTGAGTTCGATATGATTACTGGCGTTCTTCTGAATCGCCTCAACCCTTTGTTGATTGGTATTTCGAAGTTTAAAATGTTCTCCAAAAAACGGCATAGAAATACTTCCTCTTCGATAAAAAATACTTTTCCGCTTGTATTTCCATGCATTTTTTAAAAAAGAAGTAACCGTATTTGTTGGAAAAATAGTAACCAAACCAATTACTTTATGCCTTGGCAAGCTAGAAAAAGGAACATTTTCATAGGTTATTTTTGGCGGGTTTTCCAAATAGGCATTGATAAGGTTTTGAATTTTACTGTCATCAAAAAAATCGACCCCAACAATTTTGTTTTCTTTGTCTTCAATTCCAATAACGATGAACGAGTTGTTGGATGGATTCGAGTTTGAAAGGGCACAGATATGTTTTAAAAACTTGGCTTTTCCTTCTTTTGACCCTAAGGATAACTTTTGCTTCTTGTCATAAAAACTATTCTCATCATTGTGAGAAAGTAGGTTTTTGATAAGTAAGCGTTTGTTGATCATTTTAAGGGACTTGGTGGCCTTGACTTGCAATGAGCAATTCAAACCAGTCTTCAATTTCTAATTCGGTTTGAAAAGCTTTGTTGGCATTTTGGATTCGATTTTTATTGGTAGTTCCAATTACTGGCGAAACATTCGCTGGATGTTTTAAAACAAAAGCCAATAAAATAGCATCTTCTGTAAGAGCATATTTTTCCGATAAGCGTTTTAAAACCGGTTGTATTCTGTCCGTTTGTTCATTTTTGGTCTTAAAAATACTCCCCAAAGGACTCCAGCTCATCGGCTGGATTTCTTTTTGAATCATATGATCTAAAGACCCATTAAACATTGCGGTATGTTGTGTCAAAGAAAATTCAATTTGATTGGTAACAATAGGAATTTTTGCATCAATCAGATCCACTTGTGAAGGGGTAAAATTCGAAACACCAAAGGCGTTTATTTTTCCACTTGCCTGTAAACTCGTAATGGCCTCTGCAATTTCATCGGGATGCATTAATGGGCTTGGTCTGTGCAATAAATAAGTGTCTAAATAATCCGTTTTTAGATTTCTTAAAGATTCTTCAGCACTCCAAATAATATACTCTTTCGAATACTTATAGTGTTTGATGTCACCTTTTCGAGTTTGCCCAGGATTTAAAATTCCACATTTAGAAATAATTTCAATGTCTTCCCGTCGGACTCCATTTTCTACAAAGGCTTTTCCAAAATCTGCTTCGTTTGTATAATCGCCATACAAATCTGCGTGATCAAAGGTGGTGTTTCCATTTTCAACACAAAACTGAAGAAGATCTGCTTGTTCTTTTGTTGATAATTTTTTGCCCCAAAATCCCCAAGACATGCATCCTATTATAATTTTTTTTGTGGTCATTTTTTATTGTTTGTTTAAAATTGTTGCACTTGCTTGTGCAGTTGAATAGACTACCAAATCTTCGATGTTTACATGATAGGGTCTAGTGATTACAAAATGTATAATATCTGCAATATCCTCTGCCTGCAAGGCTTTATAGCCTTTGTACACATTTGCTGCTTTTTCTATGTCGCCTTTAAAACGAACCTCTGAAAATTCGGTTTCAACTGCTCCTGGATGAATTGCTGCAACCCGAATGTTGTGCTTATGTAAATCGATTCTCATTGCCTTATTTAAGGCGTTTACAGCGTGTTTTGACGCGCAATATACATTTCCATTGGGATACACTTCTTTTGCTGCTATAGAGCCGATATTCACAATAAAACCCTTGTTTCTTTCTGTCATTTGGGGAATGATTGCTTTAGAAACATAGAGTAGTCCTTTTACGTTGATATCAATCATGGCATCCCAATCGTCTAAATCTCCATCCTGAAGGGTAGACAATCCGTGTGCATTGCCAGCATTATTGATTAAAATATCAATCTGTTTGAAATTTTCTGGGAGCGAATCGATCGCCGTTTTCACTTCAGTTCTCTTAGAGACATCAAACTCTAAAGTGATTACATCAGTCAATTTACATAACGATGTCTGCAATGCTTTTAAACGATCTGCTCTTCGTCCACAGAGAACTAAACGAATGTTGTTTTTTGCAAAAATTTCTGCAGTGGCTTTTCCAATACCTGAGGTTGCGCCTGTAATAAATGCGGTTTGTTTCATTTGGTATAATTGTGTTCTGTAAATAAATTTTTAAGGTAATGGTTTCTGATTTTGCAAAATAGTTTTGCAGTCATAAAAGTAAAAAAAGAAATGGGAGATCCGTTTGTTTTTGTACTGAATTATCAACAAAGAAGAAACCGCTCCATCTCTAGAGCGGTTTCCCTTTCAATTGGTTCTCTTTAATAACCAATTGAAAATCAACTAACCAAACTTTATTTTTAATTTCTTTTAGACTTTAATTTTCTTGCTATTTTTACTCGTTTTCGGTTGCTGTTTCTAACCGCTGGCACTGTAGTTTCTAATGCTTTACCTCCTTTTAAATACTGAATAAACCCGCGACCAAAAAACTCGTAAGTAGTTTTACTATTGATGTGATATAGACTAATCGTCTCATCATCTAGAACGCTTAACTCAAATTCTTCCACATCGCCAGCATCATAGTTAAGTGTTAAAATTTTCAGGTCTTCATACCCTCTTACATCAAACACTTCATATCCTCCAACATAACTCCAATCAATACCCCCAACCTCTATGCCAATTGTATCTTTAGAACTATAAAATGTAGAGGTGTTTTCTGGAGTAAATTGCAGGTAATTTTCTGCATCAAATGCATTTGGAGTTCCACCAGTAGTTGCTATTTTTTCCCATGCTCTAAATTCTTGCAAAAAGTATTCGATATTTTCATAGAATAGCTTGTCGTAATCAAAGTTATTTTTATGATAACCAATTAAATAATAACTCACATTTTCTCGATAATTATAGATTCGAATTTCATTGACAGATAGTTGTGTTACTTCAAAATCGTGAAAGCCATCTAGATCGTGATTCGTGCCTAAAATTCCTTGATAGGTATTATAGGATCCTACTGAAATCCCTAAGCCATTTCCAGTTCGTCCAATATCTACAATATTGTTATTAGCATATAAAATTCCGTTTCTAAAAGAAATTGTAAACGCTCTGGATAAAAAAGGAACATCTCCGGCACCAGTAGTTCTGTGATAATCTACATACCATAGGTCATATTCTGAAAGCGTAGACTCTAAGTAAATTTCAGCCTCCAATTCGTGGTCTATATCATCATACACTACAGTACAAGCAGTAAAAAACATTCCTGTAATGAATGCTGTGAAAAGTAGTTTTGTGAGGTTCATGGGCTTTGGTTTAAGATTCTTTCTTTCTAGTTTCAAAAGGCGTGCCAAAAAAAAAGCACCCAAAAATGGATGCTCTTATGATACTTAATTGCCTTGTTCTTATTGATAAAAATTCGTCTTACTCTTTTTTAGCTCCGTAATTTTATAATACTTTGTATTGCTTCCATCTTTGTAGCTTATAACGGCTTCATGTTCTTTTAAAACAAATGGAATTTTTTTTTCTGGAAGTGAATTGCCTGCTTCTTTTTTTGATTCTTTGTGTAATATAAAATCTAAGGTACTATTACCTGAAGAAGTGCTAAAATACCCTGCTATTGAGTTTTTGCCATTTTTTGAAACAGATTCCAATCGCACTCCTTGATTTCGAAAGTAGATCGAATCAAAAGCCACTGTAGTTGTTGATGTATAGTTAATAAAAACATTGATTCCACTGACACTTATGGTTGGCCTCCAATCCAAGTATTGTAAGTTGCTTCTGTTATTTGAAAGGGTGGAGTTTGATCAAACTGAATACTTTTACAAGTCATAAAGCTCAATGCTAATAAAATAAATACGGCTGTTTTCATGATCTTTTTTTTTAGTCTCAGACAAATGCTATGCCAAGGTAAAAAAAAGAGCGAATCTTTTTGATTCGCTCTTTGATAATTTTATGTTTTACTAGAATACTAATACAAACTTAGGTTTAACTCCGCTATCGCTTCGTTTAATTATTCAGTGCTTCTGCACATTTATCAAATTTAACTCCGCTATTGCTTCGTTTAATTATTCAGTGCTTCTGCACCTTTATGAAATTTAACTCCGCTATCGCTTCGTTTAATTATTCAGTGCTTCTGCACATTTATGAAATTTAACTCCGCTATCGCTTCGTTTAATTATTCAGTGCTTCTGCACATTTATGAAATTTAACTCCGCTATCGCTTCGTTTAATTATTTAGTGCTTCTGCACCTTTATGAAATTTAACTCCGCTATCGCTTCGTTTAATTATTCAGTGCTTCTGCACCTCCAACAATTTCTAAAATTTCATTAGTGATCGCTGCTTGACGAGCTTTGTTATACGTTAACAATAAATCATCCCGTAAGTCTTTTGCGTTGTCCGTTGCCTTATGCATTGCTGTCATACGTGCTCCGTGCTCGGCTGCAAAGCTATCCCTGATTGATTTGTACAACTGCGTTTTTAAAGACTTTGGAATCAAAGCCAATACAATCTCTTCTTTTGATGGCTCAAAAATATAATCAGAATTTGCAACTGTGGTTCCTTCCTCTACTGGTTTGATTGGTAAAAACTGCTCTACCTGTGGGATTTGAGTTGCCGCGTTTTTAAACCTATTGTATACCAATTCAATTTTATCATAAGATCCATCGATATATAATTCCATCAATTGTGTTGCAATTTCAGCTACACTCTCAAAGTTCAAATTTTCAAAAATATCGTCTCTAGAGTCGACTACTTTAAACGTTTTTCCTAAAGTAGCATTCCCTTTTTTACCAATGGTAAATAATTCCACCGTCTTATCTGCATATTTTTCAGCAACGGTTCGAACGACTTCTTTTGTAATAGAAGAATTAAAACCTCCACACAAACCTCTATTTGAAGTAACTACAACAAATAAAACTTTCGAAACTTCTCTTTGTGTAGAATAGTTCCCACCTGCATTACCGTCTAAAGTTGCACTTAAATTTTGCAATAATTCGGTTAATTTAGAAGAATAGGGTCTCATTGCAGTAATTGCATCCTGTGCTTTTTTCAGCTTTGCAGCAGAAACCATTTTCATGGCACTGGTAATCTGCATTGTCGATCCAATGGATGTAATTCTGTTACGTATTTCTTTTAAATTTGCCATATGTTCTTAATTAGTTGTTAGTAATTAGTTTTTAGTAGCTTGCTACTAACACTAACTTCCAATTTAATATTTACTTGAAATTTCTTTTGCAGCTTCTGTTAAAGTAGCAATCACCTCATCGGTTAATTTCCCTGCTTTTAAGGTGTCTAAAGTATCTCTGTGTTTCCCATTCAAATAAGAAATATAATCTTTCTCAAATTCTTTTACTTTATCTACAGGAACATCTTTCAATAAGTTCTTAGAACCAGCATAGATAATTGCAATTTGATCTTCTACTGAATACGGATCATTTTGCGCTTGCTTTAAGATTTCAACATTACGTTGTCCTTTAGAAATCACACTCATGGTAGCTGCATCTAAATCAGATCCAAACTTAGCAAATGCTTCTAATTCACGATAAGCTGCTTGATCTAATTTTAAAGTACCCGATACTTTTTTCATCGATTTAATCTGAGCATTACCTCCTACACGTGATACCGAAATACCTACGTTAATTGCCGGACGAACTCCTGAATTGAATAAGTCTCCATCTAAGAAAATTTGTCCATCAGTAATCGAAATTACGTTTGTTGGAATATATGCAGAAACATCTCCTGCTTGTGTTTCAATAATTGGCAATGCAGTTAAAGAACCTCCCCCTTTTACAATTCCTTTTAAAGAATCTGGTAAATCGTTCATTTCACTTGCAATCTTATCATCATTAATCACCTTGGCAGCTCTTTCTAATAATCTAGAATGTAAATAAAATACATCTCCAGGATATGCTTCACGTCCTGGTGGTCTTCTTAACAATAAAGAAATCTCACGGTATGCTACTGCTTGCTTTGACAAATCATCAAAAATAATTAAAGCAGGTCTTCCAGAATCTCTAAAAAACTCTCCAATAGCTGCTCCAGCAAATGGTGCATATACTTGCATTGCTGCAGGATCTGATGCATTCGCAGCTACGATGGTTGTATAAGCCATTGCGCCTTTTTCTTCTAACATGTTTGCAATAGATGCAACAGTAGAAGCTTTTTGACCAATAGCAACATAAATACAATAAACTGGCTCACCAGCATCGTAAAATTCTTTTTGATTTAAAATCGTATCTAAAGCTACGGTAGATTTTCCTGTTTGACGGTCGCCAATAATCAACTCTCGTTGACCTCTTCCGATAGGAATCATTGCATCAATAGATTTGATTCCAGTTTGTAAAGGCTCTGTTACAGGCTCTCTAAAAATAACTTCCAGGAGCTCTTCGCTCTAGAGGCATTTCGTAGGTTTTTCCTTCAATAGGTCCTTTCCCATCAATAGGATTTCCTAATGTATCTACGACTCTTCCAACAACACCTTCTCCTGCTTTTAAAGAAGCAATTCTTTCTGTACGCTTTACGACAGAACCTTCTTTAATAGAGGTAGAAGCTCCCAATAATACAACTCCTGCATTATCTTCTTCTAAGTTTAATACAATTCCTTCTAAACCGTTTTCAAATTCTACCAACTCACCATATTGTACGTTCGATAATCCGTATACACGTGCAATACCGTCTCCTACTTGTAGAACAGTTCCAACTTCGTTTAACGTTGCGTTTGCATCGAAGTTTGTTAATTGTTGCTTTAAAATTGCTGATACTTCAGCGGGTTTAATTGATGCCATCTTTCTATTATTTACATTAGGCTTTAAGCTTTGGGCTTAAAACTTTATATTTTTGGAATAAAGTGACTGTTGTCAAATTCCTTTTTCAATTGTGTCAAGTGATTGGAGATACTTGCGTCATACTGCATGTCTCCAACGCGCAATACAAATCCTCCTAAAATAGCTGGATTGATTACATTTTCTAAATTTGCATTATTCCCCGTAAGGGCAACAATCTTTGCTAATATTTTTGCTTCTAATTCTTTTGTTAATGGAACGGCTGTTGTCACTTTTGCAACCTGCATGTTCTTTAAAAAGTCATAGATAATTGTATATTGTTTCGCAATCGACTCTAACATCCCAAGACGTTTGTTTTCCTGCAATACGTCAAAAAGGCCTAAAGCAACAGCATTGACTTTACCAGTAAATACGGCTTTTAATACATTCATTTTTTCTGAAGATCTAATGACTGGACTTTTTAGCAACACTTTCAATTCACTACTGTCTTGAATAGTGCCAGCGATTAATAACATGTCATGGTTTACCTCATCTTCAATCTGAGTATCTTTGGCGAGGTTTAAAACTGCTTTTGCGTACCGTAATGCTGCTCTTGCGTCTTTCATAACTCTCTTAATTTAAAGTAACCTCTTTTAAGATTCCTTCAACCAATTCTAGTTGATCCTCTTTAGACGCTAATTCTCTTTTTATGACAGACTCTGCAATATTGATAGACAGTTCTGCTACACTCTTTTTAATTTCTGCTAAAGCGGCTTGCTTTTCTTGCTGAATAGAAGCTTGTGCGTTTTGAATTAAAATTGCTGCAACTTCTTTTGCTTCATCTTTAGCTTCAGAAATCATTTTATCTTTAATTTCTCTAGCTTCTTTAAGCATTGCATCTCTTTCTTCTCGTGCTTCTCTTACCAACGATTCGTTATCGGCTTGTAAGTTTTGCATTTCTTTACGTGCATTCTCTGCTGCGTCTAATGCTTTTTGAATTCCTGTTTCTCTTTCTTCTAAAGAATTTAAAATAGGTTTCCAAGCAAACTTTACCATTAAAGCGATCAACGCTAATAATAAAATTGTAGAGACTATAAATAATCCTGGTGAAAAGTCGTTTAATAAAGTTTCCATTCTATAAACTAATTATTTTTTTGTTACTTTTTGTGGAATTTAAAAGGGCTCGATTAAGCTTCTCTTAAATCTGTCATTCCCTTACAACGAGAACTTAAAAACAGGCTCTGCAACCAACCGTTGCAGAACACTGATTTTTGTTTTTGTTTTGGATTATTTTCCTAAGAATAATGCTCCAAATGCTAAACCTTCTAATAATGCGGCAATGATAATCATGTTGGTTTGAATTTTCCCTGTCGCTTCTGGCTGACGAGCAATACCTTCCATTGCTTTTCCACCAATTTGACCTAAACCAATTCCTGCTCCAATTACGATTAATCCTGCTCCAATTAAATTGTACATAATAACTGTATTTATATTAAATTAAACAAACTTGTATTAATGATGTTCGTGATCATCTACTGCCATCCCAATAAACAATGCTGAAAGCATTGTAAAGATATACGCTTGTAGAAAAGCCACTAAAACCTCAATTAATGTTATAAAAAATGATAATAGAAAAGACAACCCCGTTGCACCTACAACTCCTAAAGACTCTGTAAGTGTAAACATGATTGCAATTAAACTCATTACCACAATATGACCTGCTGAAATGTTTGCGAACAAACGAACTAATAACGAAAATGGCTTGATGACCAAGGCTCCTGCCAATTCAATAATTGCCAATACTGGACGAATTAAAATTGGAACTCCTGGAGTCCATAACATGTGCAACCAATATCCTTTTGTTCCACTTACGGTATAAATTACCAAAGTGAAAATCGCCAAACAAGCGGTTACTGCGAGCTGACCTGTTACATTAAACCCTAGAGGTGTTAAACCTGCTAAATTTAATATCCAAATAAAGAAAAATACTGTTAATAAATAACCTGTAAATCTTCTGTAATGTTTGTCTCCAATATTGGGTCTTGCAATTTCGTCTCGAACATACAAAACCAAGGGCTCCAAAATACGTCCAAAACCAGTAGGAACTTTCTTGGTTTTGTATTGTCTTGCTAATTTAGAAAACCATATAAGCATCAACAATCCAATCAAAATTAAACCAAAAGCACTCTTTGTAATTGAAAAATCTAATACCTTGTGAGCATTTGTTGCATGATGATCTTTATCAAAACTCACTGTGGTTGCGTTCGCATCAAGTTGGTAAATTTTTGAATGAATTTTTGCGAATTTCAATCCCTTTTTCTCAACAACAACATGTCCATCATCATTGTGGTGAAACTCAGAAGACATGAATGTTACCAATCCCTCACTAGACCAAAGAATTACAGGTAAAGGAAAACCAACATGTTTTCGCTCCCCAGCATCATTGGTATATGACCATAAAGAAAAATCGTGTGAATCCTTAATGTGATGCAAAATATATGCTTCAACTTCGGTTTTTGTATTGACACGTCCACCATCATTTGTGTTGTCGTGTTTTTGGTCAGAGTCAATAGCAAAAACACTCATAGAAAAAAGTGTTAGGAACGCTATTGTAAGAAACTTGATTGGTTTTTGTGCAATCTTCATTGTAAAAATACGCTTTCTAAATTCGGTGCAAAAGTACGCAATAAATTAATATTACAAACCATTTTTATGTATAATTGTATTTGCCTTATTTTTTTTGATAATCTTCAACACAAAAACAACTTCTGTTAATAAAAAAACAAACAATGGGATGAGCAATGAAAAAGCCTCTTGATTTGAGAGATAATCTCTTGTAAGGATAGACTCGTAGAAGACAATTGAAAAAAGAGTGATTTTTAATATGATGCCTGCTATGTATATAAAACCGAGTTGATGATACACTTTATCAACAGTCGAAAGCATCCCAAAATTAAAGCATAATAGGCTCGAAAAAGTAGCGTGAAATAGGTATACTTTTTGCAAATTAAAAGGCAATTCAATCCCTAGTTTTTCATTTACAAAAAGGTGAAGATTGACTGCAAAAAGATACAATATAAAAAAAGCAAAAAGTTGAAAAATAATTTTACTACTCATTGATGTTCTTGGCTTGTTTTATTAAAGAGTACATGGCCAAAAAAATTGCCAATAGTGTAATCGTTTCGGTAAAAAAATGAGCTTCAAATTCCTCATCAATCCAGGTGCCCAATAAAAAACCTAGGTAAATGGTTGCACCCATTTGCAAACCCGCTCCCGATAACTGTAAGGCTTTGTTAAGCGGTTTTTTCTGAGAGTTTTTGTTGCTCATTGGCTTGGTTCAGTTCTTTTACTGCTCCTTTCATAGAACAGGTGGCATTAAAGGTTGCTCCTAGCTCCACAGATAACTTCCCTACAATGACATCCCCTGTAATAAGTGAAGTTGCTTTAATGGTTAATGTTTTGGAAATTAGTACTTTCCCTGAAATTTTCCCCTCAATATCTGCGTTTGATGCCTCAATATTTCCTTTAACAAAACCCTCTACACCTATAATTACACGGCCATTTGTAATTAGAGACCCCTCTAGGGTACCATCAATTCTAAAATCTCCATCCGATTTAATATCTCCAACGATAACTGTGTTTTTTGCGATTACATTTCTTTCCATAACTTTCGGATTTTGTGCTTTTTTTACGTTTTTACTAAACATTTTTAATTGCTTAATTGTTCAACAATCTGTTTTGCTTTTTTCCCTTCCTCAGTGTTTCCATATTGAACAGAAACAAATTCTAGGGCTTTCAAATAAGCCTCTTTTTCTTGATATTTACCGATTGCAAATGCTTTTAAAAGTTCAAATTTAGGAATTAAAATCGAATTTTGAATTGTCGATGTAATTTCATCAATTTTTTGAACCACCACCTCATACTTTTCTTCCTTGTAGAGATAGTAACACTTTTTATAAAATTCTTCTGTTTCGTTAATTGATGTTTCGTCTGTGAATTTTTTATTTGGATACTGAATAATTTGAGCAAACTTCGTGTCAGCATACTCGGTTAAAATTTTATTTCTAAAAAATGTGGCTTTTTCGTTGTTGTTGATTTCAGTATATATTTGATATAAGTGATAATAAATTGGAAGTATTTTGTTTTCTTCGGGCCCTAAAGAGCGCAATCGTTCTAATTTTTGGATGGACAGGGGAAGATTTACAAATTGCTGCTTGTAGATCAATCCCAGCTCATACAATCCTTCATTTCGCTCAATTTTCAAACTGTCAATTATTGCTGTGCTGGTTGGAATGGTTGCCACATAACTCGCCACATCATATCTATCAGACACTATTGTTTCTTGCGAATCGTCTCCTTCTTGAGAATCGGGAATTCTCAATTGAGAAGCCCAGCGCCAATCATCTGCTAAAGCTCTGTTCCCCCATACTTTTTGAAATTCGTTTTTTCCAAAAGACAAAGACTGTCCGTTATAAAAGTACCACTTTCCTTTGTTGGTCGACTGTAGTGATGTTCCAAAAGAATTACCAAATGCCAATTGCTTTAGTTTTTTTTGAGCTACTGCCGCATCTTTCTTTTTTAAGGCATCCACATACTCTTGAAAATAGGCTTCTTTCGCCTCTACTGGCATTGCTGCGATATTTAAAATGCTGTCATTCACCTGAACCGTTTTTTCAAACTTGATAAGAGAAGCTAAATTTTTAAACTTTCTCTTCACTCGTCTAATTCTTAGTTCCGTTGAATCTGTTGAAGCTTTTAAAACACTATCAAAATAGGCGCTTGCCAATTGAAATTCGTTATTTTTAAAATACAAATTCCCTAAACTTTCATAGGTATGGGTTTTTTGTTCAGATTGGCCATTTTTAACTCGCAAGGATTTATTGTAATTTTCAATCGCTAATGAAATGCTGTCTTTACGCTCTTCAATCGCTCCAACCTGATAATACAAAGCATCCAGATAAGGCCTGTTGTCTCGATCCTTAATCAGTTTTTTTAGGTTTTTAAGCAATTCGTCCGCAGTAGAACTTTCTGAAAAGTTTTTTGCAATTTCAATCTCTGCGTGAATTTTAAATTTATGGGGTGCTTTCTTAAAATCTAAAATTCTTTTAAAGGCCGTTCTTGCAGAATCTTTTTTATTTTCTAAAGCATACATCTGCCCAAGAATAAACATATTTCTTGTCGCTTGTTCATGATCTATGGTGGTTCTTGTTGCTTTAAGTAAGCTCTCTTTTGCTTTTTGAAGGCTGTCTGTTTGCACATAAGCCATCGCCAGGGCTGTATACCCTTTTTCTTTAATCACATCAGGTAAATCCGCTTCCAAAGTATCTCTAATAACTAATAAAAGCTGTAAGGTTTCAATCGCAAATTCTTCATTTTCCAATCGAATATTGGACTTTGCTCTCCAAATTTTAGTTTCATTGATCAAACTTGCCGTTGGATAATTTGCTATCACATAATTAAACGCCTCAATCGCAGGAATAAATCGCTGTGAATAATACCGCGCTTTTCCTAACAGTAAATAGGCATCGTCAATTTGACGATTTCGTTCTTTGCCAACAATATTCATTGAGTGTTTCTGAATCGCTTTGACGGCTTTTTCTTCTGCCAAATCGAAAGGAGACCTAGACTTCACACTTTCTTTTTCAGAAGATGTCTCCGAATCAAAACCCGAAAACTCACCTGTTGAAATTTTTGGAATGATGATCGTTTCTTCTTTAAACTCTAGGGGCTCTATTGGTAATTGTTTCCAAAAATTATCTTCATAGGTCTCATTAATGGCGGCGATTCCTTTTTTGAAGGCTTCTTTTCCATTAAATAAAACATTAAATTTTGTAGTGAGGACATGATAGTTCCTGTTAATTACAGTATCTTTCTTTGTAGTACAAGAAAAGACAATTGTAAAAAAAACGGCAAACCATACTATTTTTTGAATGTATTTCATATGACTAAAAACTCCTATTAACAACCCCTTTTTTTAAAAAATATTGCAGTTAGGGGTGTAAAAATAGGAATAAAATCAGAATAGAAGCCTTATACAGAAAAATAGCGCTCTAATTCTTTTAAAGTTGCAGCAGATGTTTGAATGTCTTTTACCACATTTCCATGATCCAAGACCACAATTCTTTCACACACTTCGGTGACATGAGTAAGGTCGTGACTTGATACTAAAAGTGTTATTTCTGGGTCGTCTGTTAGTTCTTTAAGAATTTTTTTTAAGCGGATTTGTGTGGTTGGATCTAGATTTGCAAAAGGTTCGTCCAAAATTATCACTTTTGGGTTTCCTAATAAAGCTCCTACAATTCCTATCTTTTTTTGATTTCCTTTGCTCAAATCTCTCAAATACTTTTTCTTTCCAATGATTTCTCCGTTAAAAAAATCTTCGAAATTACTTATAAACAATGCAATATCCGCTTTGTTCATGCCTCGTAAATCGCCAATAAACTCAAAATATTCTTCAGGTGTCAAATATCCAATTAAAAAAGATTCATCGATAAAAGAACCTGTAAACTGTTTCCAATCTTCACTGGTATTTACAACAATATTGTTATTTGTAATCTTACCTGTAGTGGGTCTTATTAAATCTAGGAGAATGTTAAATAAGGTGGTTTTTCCTGCTCCATTGTTTCCCACCAAACCAAAACTTTGCCCTGTTGGAATGGCAATCTTTTCAATAGTTAAAACCTCTACTTTGCCATATTTTTTTGAAATCGTTTCTATAGTAATCATTATTTTCTCTTTAAATTTTGACTCGTTTATGCTTCTTTTCCAAATGCGTTAATCATAGCGTATTTATCCTTAATATATTTTTTCTCGATAAAATTCATCGCATTCTTTTTTAACAACAAACAAATGACCCCTACAGCTGCAATAGCGATAAATCCGAAATTATGACCCAGATACTTTTCGAAAACCCAAAACAACAACATTGGAAATAACATTAACGGAATGATAATAAGAAACTGTGTTGCGCTGGTACCTTGTGTATTCCCAAAACCTCCTTTGGTTAAATCTATTCGTTTCCTATTGAAAGAACCTGCATACAATAAAAAGAGGGAATTAAAACCAATATTAAAGATTGCCCCTGCGGTAATCATTAAAAAAATATCGATTCCAAAATACAAATATGGAAGGCTTAAAAAATATAAAATTGTAGTCATGGTAACCATTAAAAACCACTTAGACTCTAAAAATTTTCTATATTTAAAACTCTGACTCATTAGCATTTTATAATGAGCACTATCCCAAAGCAGGTATAAACTGACCGTAGTTTAAGGTAAAACCTCCAGTTATAAAAAGTGCTGCAAAAATTAACATTATTGGCATTTTTTTAATAACGCCTGGATTGTTAAAGAATAGTAATCCATAAAACAAAAAAACGAATGACATTAAAAACACTGTTTTAGTTCTTTTATTTCTCCAAATCAAACGAATATCATTTTTTAGAAATGGTGCTACATCTCCGAATTTATTTGTCCAAGACAAATCTGCAGAATTTGCTTCTTCAACTTTAATTGCTACTGCTTGGTCTAAATACACCTGACTTCGTAATTGTCTGTAATTCAATAGGTACAAGACAGATAGAACAATTGCCCCGAACAAAGAAGATAATGGATGGGAATAAATAGAGTCGAAAATTAACCCTCCATAACCAACAACGTCTACAATACCATATTTCTGCAATCCAACGAAGCTTAACAATATCGATGCATAAACCACAAGTGCACTCTTGTTTTTATTGATCAGAAAATTTAAAAAATTAGCAGATTGAATTAGTGTGATCATAGTGAATAACCATCCCAAGACACCCGCCATATCGTATCCTTCTTTTGTTAAAATAAAAGAGAAGGGAATGTAAAAAAACAGTCCCATAAAATTAAAAACTGAAAAGGCCGATTTTCCAAGAACATAATGAACCAATTTGTTCTTCTTAATTGGTAAGGTCAACAAAGGTTTGATATTCATTACGGGTAATTTCTGCATTAAATAGCGGAAAATTAAATCTCCAAAAAAGGCATAAAGCAAAAATGAATTTACAAGTTGTAAAGGGTCTTGTTCAGGGAATTCTTTTTTAAGGATATAATAGCCACCAATACCAATAGCTAAAAAAGAAACTAAAAAATAGAGTACCACAAAACCCATTATTATTTTTAGCGCAATACTTTTACCAAAAGCGACAGAACGAATAAACTGTTTCCATTCTAATTTTAAAAAGTGTAAAATCATTTTTGTAGACTTCGTTAAGTTAATACATCAGTCGCAACACTTTCTGCTTTGTTACAACGTATTCATTTGTTTGTATTCTGGGTAGTTTTCTTCGAGCAATTCTTCTGCTCTTTTTGGGATGACAATGAGCACAATATTTGAAAAAAGAATTGCTACTGTAAAAAGGCCTGCGAACACCCATTTTTCCAATACGGCAGGGATGTATTTGATGTGGATGATAAATTGTAAAAAATTAGTAAAAAGAAGGATTAAGTTAAAAATCCCTGTCCTAAAAATAATTTCTTCTAAAAGGTATTTTCGCTCTTTTTCTATAAATCGTTGTTTTGCTTTTCTCCATAACCTAGCAGCCAAAACACCATCAATAATTCCCAATAATAATAGTAAGATCACTAACAAAAAGTCTGAGCCTGTCTTAAAATCGAGTAAGCCATAAAAAAAACAAAAGAGAAGTCCTGTTAAAATTAGTTTTGGCATCGAAAACCACTCTTTTAAAAACCGCCATAAAATCTTTGCATATCTTCTACCAAGTTGTTTCTGTTTGGCTTCCACAACCTCCATAAAACCAAAAACACCAAATTTATGGAAAGATGTATCTCGAGCTTCTTCAAAAGAAATAGAAGGCTGTTTGGCCCAGATCTGTTCAATATCGTTTGCCAAATGATCAACTAATTCCGTTTGTATATCGTAATGTTCTACAAAATGAATTCGAGTAAATTTGTAAAGTTCTTCAATCTGAGTCTGTGTTAATTCCATCTTACTCTAAGCTAAATTTTGGATTCACTAAATGCTGCATCGTTTTTAAAAACTCTTGCATTTCTGCTAATTTGTTAGCCGTTTCTTTGGTGCCAGATGCAGTGAGTTTATAATATTTTCGGAAACGATTTCCTACTTTAACAACCTCAACATCCAACAAGCCGTCGGATTCCAACTTATGCAATGCAGGATACAACGCCCCCTCAGTAATTTGCAATTCCCCTTTGGTGAGCTCCTTAACGTGTTGAGTAATTTCATAGCCATACATCTTTTCGTTATTTTCCAACAACGTCAGAAGTATCGTCTGCAACGAACCTTTGTATAATTTCTGATTTCCCATGATTTGAATTGGAATTGAACAGTTTCTTTGTTTCCAACTGTTCAAATATATTAATTTTTTTTAATACATAAAACTCTTATGTATTAATTTTAAAATTCAAAAAAACCTGAAATGGTATTTTTCAGGTTATAAAAATTTTATTTCTCCACTCCTAAAACATCAGCAATAATGCGTTCGAGTTCTGCTTTTGGTAAGGCTCCATTTGCCATTTGTGGCTGTCCCTCCATTGGGCAAAACAACATAGAAGGGATGCTTCGAATCGCAAAAGCAGCTGCCAATTCTTGCTCTGCTTCTGTATCTATTTTATAAATGGTTAATTTATCTCCGTATTCCTCAGACAACTCTTCCAATATGGGTGCAATCATTTTACACGGGCCACACCAGTCTGCATAAAAATCAATTATTGCAGGAACCTTGCCTTCAAAAGACCATGCTTGATTGTTTTCAAAATTAAATACCTTTTCTAAAAAACTTGCTTTTGTTAAATTTTCTGTCATTTTTATATTTTTTCTCCTGTAAAACAGCGAGATATTTTATGCAATGATACTTATTTTATCTTATTTCAATTCCACATTAACAATTCGTCTTTAAAAAATACAACTCTTTTTTTGTATCTTTTGACCTTACTTTTAATTAACTAAATCTTTTTATTATGAATTCAACAGTAACAAAAGTCGCACGCATTTTATTGGCAATCATCATGTTAGTCTTTGGAGCAAACAAATTTTTTAGTTTTTTACCAATGCCTCCTTTACCTGAAGAAGCGGGAGCTTTTATGGGAGCTCTCGGGGAAAGTGGATATATTTTTCCTATTTTAGGAATTGTGTACATTCTTGTAGGTCTCTGTCTATTATTCAATAAAGCAGTACCTTTTGCATTGGTAATGTTGGTTCCTGTTTCTATAAATATTGTCGCTTTTCACTTGCGATTTGATCCCGAAGGAGTGGGAGCTGCAGCCTTGGTTGCTATCTTGAACCTCTTCCTATTATATGTATATTTCGACAAACTCAAAGCGCTTTTTGAATAAATAAATGTTAAACTTTGTTAAAACCTCCTATTTCTTTCGAAAGGGAGGTTTTTTTTATGCTAACTTTGAGTACTTTAAAATGACATCTTATGAAAAAAATCATCCCTCTCTTTCTTTTTACAAGTGCAATTTTTGTTTCTTGCCAAGAAGAATTCAAACAAAGAAATATCACCGTGAAATACCCAGAGACAAATAAAATTCCTGTTGTAGATACTATTTTTAAAACAGCTGTTACTGACAATTACCGATGGCTCGAAAACGACCGAAGTGTAGAAACAGAAACCTGGGTAAAAGCAGAAAACGAAGTTACCTTCGATTATTTGCGTAAAATCCCGTATCGAGAACAACTCAAGTCTCGTTTGACCGCTTTATGGAATTATGAAAAAGTTGGAACTCCTTTTGTTGAAGGGGCATATACGTATTTTTACAAAAATGATGGGCTCCAAAATCAATATGTCGTTTATCGTAAAAAAGGCAATTCAGAACCCGAAGTTTTCCTAGATCCCAATACTTTTTCAGAAGATGCCACAACTTCTTTAGGCTCTTTGCAGTTTTCGAAAGATGGAAAAACAGTTGCCTACTCCATTTCTGAAGGAGGATCTGATTGGCGTAAAATTTTAATCATGGACGCCGAATCTAAAACGATCATAGAAGACACTTTGGTGGATGTGAAATTCTCTGGAATTTCCTGGTTCAAAAACGAGGGTTTTTATTACTCTAGCTACGACAAACCTGAAGGAAGTGAACTGTCAGCAAAAACGGATCAACACAAATTATATTATCACAAACTGGGAACGCCACAAAAAACTGACAAAATTATTTTTGGCGCGAAAACTGCTGAAAAACATCGATATGTTGGAGGCTACGTAACAGAAGATAATCGGTATTTGGTGATTTCTGCTTCTACTTCTACATCTGGAAACAAACTTTTTATCAAAGACCTCTCAGTTCCCAACGGAAAACTAATTACAATCATTGACACTTTCGAGAGTGATACCTATGTTGCTGAAAACAGTGAAAGTAAGTTATACCTCGTCACTAATTTAAATGCTCCAAACAAAAAAGTTGTTACAGTGGACGCTAAAAATCCATCTCAAAAAAACTGGAAAGATTTTATTCCTGAAACAGAAAATGTATTGAGCTTCAATTCTGGTGCAGGATATTTCTTTGCAGAATACATGGTCGATGCTGTTTCAAAAGTTTTACAATATGATTATGATGGAAATTTAATTCGTGAAGTACAATTGCCGGGTGTGGGATCATCGAGTGGTTTTGGAGGAAAGATCCATGACACAAAACTCTATTTTTCGTTTACCAATTACAACACGCCAAATTCATCTTATCAATTTAATCCACAAGACGGAACCTATACTTCTTACTGGAAACCTTCCATTGCTTTTAATTCTGACGACTATGTAAGTAAACAATTTTTTTATACTTCTAAAGACGGTACCAAAATTCCAATGATCATCACCCATAAAAAAGGAGTAACATTAAATGGGAAAAACCCAACAATCTTATATGGCTATGGGGGATTCAACATTAGTCTAACTCCGAATTTTAGTATTGCAAATGCTGTTTGGATGGAACAAGGTGGTGTGTATGCCGTTCCAAACCTACGAGGTGGTGGGGAATATGGTAAAAAATGGCACGATGCAGGAACTCAATTAAAAAAACAAAACGTCTTTGACGACTTTATCGCAGCTGCAGAATATCTAATTTCAGAAAAATATACTTCTTCACAATATTTAGCCATTAGAGGGGGGTCTAACGGAGGATTATTAGTAGGTGCCACAATGACCCAAAGACCCGATTTAATCCAAGTAGCCTTGCCTGCTGTAGGCGTATTGGACATGTTGCGCTATCACACATTTACCGCAGGTGCTGGCTGGGCATATGATTACGGGACTGCGAATGATAATAAAGAAATGTTCGACTACTTAAAAGGCTATTCTCCTGTTCACAATGTCCAAAAAGGAGTAAACTATCCCGCAACCTTGATTACAACTGGAGATCACGATGATCGTGTTGTCCCAGCACATAGTTTTAAATTTGCCGCAGAATTGCAAGAAAAACAAGCCGGACCCAACCCTGTGCTCATAAGAATTGAAACCAATGCTGGCCATGGAGCAGGAACTCCTGTGGCTAAAACGATCGAACAATATGCCGATATTTTTGGTTTTACTTTATTCAATATGGGCTTTGACCAATTGCCAAATCCTCAAAAAAAGAAAATGAAATCCTAATTTTTGCACCCTATTAAAATTAGAATACAAACACATGAATCTAAAAATTATTTACAATGAAAAACTATAAAAAAATAATGCTTGTAGTGGCGGTTTCCTTTTTAGGGTTGACTGCATGTAAACAAGACCGCCCAGAAAAAGTTGGGATTGTATTGGAAAACATGGATCGATCTGTCAAACCAGCCGATGACTTTTTCAGGCACGTAAACGGAACTTGGTTGGATAATACAGAAATTCCAGACGATCAAACATCTTGGGGAGGATTCAATCAGCTCCGTAAAAAAACAGATGCTGATGTTTTAAGTATTCTAAACAAAGCCATTGAAGAGAGCGATTTCCCAAAAGTAAATGACGCACAAGGAAATGAAATTGATTCGGACCAAGAAAAAGCAGTCAACTATTACGAAAGTATTATGGACACCGTTTCTAGGAACAAACAAGGCAAAGCGCCCATACTTCCTTTTTTAGCAAAAGTCGCTGAGATTAAAACTAAAAAAGACATCGAAAACTATATCACAAACATGGCTCCATACGGAGGAGGAGGGTTTTATGGTTTTGCTGTTTTTAACGACTTGAAAAATAGTAGTATGAATGCTGGGTATATTTTTCATGGCGGACTCGGATTGTCTAGAGACTACTATGTAGACGAAAATGTAAAAGACAAGTTGGAAAAATACCAAGAATTTGTAGCGAAGATGTTACAAGAATTTGGAGATGATAATGCAACGGCTTCAAAAAATGCTGCTGTAATTGTTGATTTTGAAACTCGTTTGGCAACTCCAATGATGACCAAAGAGGAAAGCAGAGATACTCGTAAAATGTACAATCCAATGTCTGTCGAAGAGCTTCAAAAATTTGTTCCTGTTGTCAATTGGAAGGACTATTTAACAGGAATTGGTGTTACGGATATCGACAAAGTGATTCTTACAGACCTCGGGTATTTTAAAGCAATGAATACTATTTTCAATAGTAGTTCTGTTGAAGACATGAAATTACTTCTGCGCTGGAACACCATCAATACTTCTTTGAGTTTGCTTTCTACTGATTTAGAAAAAGCTAATTGGGACTTTTACAGCAAAGAAATGCGAGGGGCTAAAAAACAACGCCCCAGAGATGAACGTGCTTTGGCAAACTTAAATGGTGCTATAGGAGAAGCTCTAGGAAAATTATATATTGAAAAAATGTTTCCTCCTGAGGCAAAGAAAAAAGCCAAAGAAATGATTGACAATGTAATGCTTGGATTTGAAGCTAGAATTGCTCAATTGCCCTGGATGAGTGAGGTAACTAAAGAAAAAGCCCTGGAAAAACTACACAAACTAACCGTTAAAATTGCCTATCCAGACAAATGGAGAGACTATTCTGAATTGCAAGTGAAAGGCATACGGAACGGTGGAACCTATTTTGAAAACGCTATCAATGTGACCAAATGGAACTTTAACAATGACATGGCAAAATTAGGGAAAGAAGTAGATAGAACCGAATGGGGAATGTCTCCTCAGACGGTAAACGCTTACTTCAACCCTGTAAACAACGAAATTGTTTTTCCTGCAGCAATATTACAACCTCCTTTTTATGACTACAAAGCAGACGAGGCAGTCAATTATGGTGGAATTGGAGCTGTTATTGGGCACGAAATTTCGCATTGTTTTGATGATTCTGGAGCTCGCTTTGACGGAGATGGAAATCTAAAAAACTGGTGGACAGAAGAGGATTCTTCAAAGTTTAAAGAAGTTGGTGGAAAATTGGTGAAACAATATTCTGATATTGTTGCCATTGACAGTTTGCACCTCAATGGAGAATTTACCCTAGGAGAAAATATTGGAGACTTAGGAGGTGTGCAAGCAGCCTATGAAGGTTTGCAGATCTTCTTAAACAAAAACGGAAGACCCGAAAATATTGATGGGTATACTCCTGAACAACGCTTTTTCCTTTCTTGGGGAACTATTTGGAGAACCAAAATGCGCGATGAAGCTTTGAAAAATTTAATTATGACCAACCCTCATGCTCCAGGGATGTATAGAGCGTATATGCCTCTGAAAAATGTAGACGCTTTTTATGCTGCCTTTGAAGTAAAGGAAGGAGATCAAATGTATTTATCCCCAGAGGAAAGAGTCAGAATCTGGTAACTTTGTTCTTGAAGTAGAACTTTATCATTTTAAAGAATATTTTAAAGCCGATACTTCTGTGTCGGCTTTCTTTGTCAAGGACATTTCTTGCCTTTCGTGTGTTTTTGATTTGAAACCTATTTCCAATTTGTAGATCCCAAACTTCATAGGCTGCACAAGAAACCTTATTTTTGCTCTATGCTAGACGTGCAAAATATTTCTTTTGGATATACTTCTAAAAAAATTGTTTTAGACAATTTTAATTTCACTCTACAAGAAGGGGCGCATTTATGTGTTATGGGAGAAAGTGGATGCGGAAAATCAACGCTCTTAAAAGCTATTTATGGATTACTCGATTTACAAAAGGGGAGTATTTCGTGGAAAGAACAACCCGTTTTAGGTCCTAAATTTCATTTGGTTCCAGGAATGGATTTCTTTAAATATGTAGCACAAGATTTTGATTTGATGCCCTACATTTCAGTAGCTGAAAATATCAAAAAATTTTTATCTCGTTTTTATCCTGAAGAAAGTGAAAAACGAACACAAGAGCTTTTAGAAGTAATTGAAATGACCGCTTTTAAAAACGTGATCGTAAAAAATTTAAGCGGGGGTCAAAAACAACGTGTTGCCATTGCTAGAGCACTTGCAAAAGAGCCTGACTTACTGTTATTGGATGAACCTTTTGGACAAATCGACAATTTTAAGAAAAACTCTTTACGAAGAAATTTATTTCGCTATTTAAAGGATAATAAAATTGCCTGCATAGTGGCGACTCACGATAAAGAGGATGCGCTTTCTTTTGCAGACAGCTTGATTGTCATTCGCAATAAGAAGATCATCGCAAACGCATCTCCAAAAGAAATTTACAGCATTCCCAAAGAACGCTATGTGGCCGCTTTATTTGATGATGTAAATGAGTTTTCGGTGGACGGTAAGCCTTTTTTAGTATATCCACATCAGCTTAAAATGGTTAAAAAGAAGACCCCTAATTCTAAATGTGTCAGTATTTCAAATTCATACTTTAAAGGTTCCTATTGGCGAATTGAAGCGAATTCTGAAAATCAAACGGTCTTTTTTAATCATACCTCTGAGTTGAAGAAAAACGATCAGGTTTTTCTATCTATTCAATACTGATCACCCTTTCTCTTATGCTATTTTAGTAATCTTTATGTGCTTTCCATTCAAATAAACTTCTTCCTTTTCTTGTTTTCCCAACAACAATTTCCCAATAGGAGAAGAAATAGAAATGGCATAATAATCAACTCCCTCAACAATCAGCTTCCCAGCTGCAATCGATAAAAAAAAGTTCCTGTATTTGTAAAAACAATGCTTCCTAAATGGGCGTATTTAGATGCCTCTGAAAGCTCTACTTTTGCAAGTACATCTTTCATCAAAAAAATCCCCGACAATTGCTGTCCCGCTTTTTCCATCTCCAATTGCAACATGGCACGACTCGTTTCGTGTTTATCTCCTGCAGAACTTTTGGTCTCAGATTGTAAGGCTTTTTGGTTGGAAGAAATAATTTCTTGAACCGTTTCTAAACGTTTGTTTACATAGTCTCTACACTGACGATACAATTCTTTTTTTAAATTCATTTTCTAAGGTAAATGCATAAGCTCCGTAATTTCCGTGATGAGAAATTGAACACGATTGGGTAATTAATTTCTCTTTATGATAATACAAAGGAGCTCCAATGGAAGTTTTTTGTTGTGTGATTTCTGCTGCAGAAATCCCAAGCTCGTTTTGAAGTTTCTCTTTAATGTCTTGGTCAATAGTCGTAGGTAAACTCATTGCCGAAAAAACAGTTTCTTCTTCTCTCTGTCCTTGCGCTATTGTAAAAAGATAGTCTTTCCCGAAAATAGTACGGGTATAAAATTGCTGCCCATTAAATACAACAACTCCCTGATCCTCTGAAAATAAAGTACACTCAAATTTTTGAGGTGCAAAAAATCGCTTTTCAACCTGTTGTGTAAAACATTTGTATGCCGCTTCTTTCATGCTCCAAAATAACCAAACTTGTACAAAAGAATCTACTTCACTGAAAATACTCTTTTGCTCTTTTATGGTAAATTGCTTTTCTAAAAAACCCGGTCGTTGCCAATTACTTTGTCTTTCCGCAAGATTTAAATCGACAATATCGTTCCCGATCATTAGGCTTGTTTTTCTTGAATGATCGCTACAACCGCTTTTACAGAGGTCATTTTTTCCATCGAGTCGTTGTCAATTTCAATTTTAAATTCATCTTCCACATCCAAAACAATATCTACTAAGTTTGCTGAATTGATCTCTAGGTCGGAAATAAAATCCGTATCTTCTGAAATGTTGTCAAAAGCTTCCTGATTTTGAATATAAGGTTGTACAATACCCGTTAATTTATTTGTAATTTCTTCTTTTGTCATTGAATGTTCTATTTAGGCTTCGACCTATGAATCAAAATCATGTCAAAGTCTTAGGTTGAATATTTCTTAAAGATAACACAAGCATTTACATCTCCAAAGCCAAAACTCGCTTTTGCAATAATTTGGATGTTTTTTTCAATTGCTTTTTGTGGAATGCACTCCGAAGAAATCAACGCCAAAATTTCTGGATGAAGATCTTCACAGTTGATTGTTGGAAATACAAATTGCTCTTTTAATTGCAACACAGAAGCCACAGACTCTATTGCTCCTGAAGCGGCCAAGCAATGACCTATCATCGCCTTTATCGAATTGATCATTGGGAATTCAGCTCCCTTTCTTTGCAATGCAAGCGTCCAATTTTCAATTTCTAAAGCGTCTTTTGAGGTCGCTGTTAGGTGCCCGTTGATCACATCAATTTCGTTGGGGTGAATTCCGGCATCCTTCACGGCATTTGTTATACATTTCTGAACAGCGATTGGGTTTGGAGCCGTTAAAGTGCCCCCATTTCTTTGCCCTCCAGAATTGACATTTCCTCCTAAAACCTCTGCATAAATGGTCGCCTTTCTTTCTAAAGCGCTTTCTAAAGACTCTAAAACTAAGGCTCCTGCACCAGCACCAGGAACAAATCCTGCAGCAGTTTTACTCATGGGCCTAGAACCTTTTTGAGGAAACTCATTGTGTTTATAAGACATCACTCTCATGGCGTCAAATCCTCCCCAAGTATACAAACTGCTATCGCTAGAACTTCCTACCAACATTCGTTTTGCTTTTCCACTTTGAATGCGCTCAAAACCCATTATCAATGCCTCCGTTCCAGTAGTACAGGCAGATGAATTGGTTGTAACTTGATTTCCAAAACCTAAAATCCCTCCCAAATAAGCCGAAATTCCACTCGACATCGTTTGTACTACAGAGGTGCTCCCTAGTCGACGAACTTGTAGATCATCAATTTTATAGATTGCTTCTCGAAGTTTTTCAATCCCTGAGTTACCAGTTCCAAAAATCAACCCTGAATGCTCGTCTAGTTTCGAATTTTCATTCACAGAAAAACCCGCATCTTTCCAAGCATCAACTCCTGCCATACAACCGTATAAAATAGAGCTACTCTGAAATCCGCGCAATTGTAGAAGAGAAAAATAGGCGGCTTTTTTTTCCTCTGATACGGATGGAATTCCTCCAATACAACAAGAAAAACCTTTGTCTTTTAATTCCTGATGAAATCGAATCCCTGAAGTTCCTGCCTTGATCGCTTCGGTAAACGCTTCTAATCCAACCCCATTTGGTGCAACAACTCCTAAGCCGGTAATTACAACTCTATTTTTCATTTTCTTTTGCATTTATCATTCCAGAAATAGTTCCTCTACAGACCAATTCGTTTTTCTCATTTAGCATCTGAACCCTGCATTTTAATTTGTTGAATCGAAAATATTCTTTCTCAGAAATAACAGTTACTTTCTCGTTGGGGAAAACTGGAATAAAAAAATCAATCTGGTGAGAGGTCAAAGCAATTTGTGGATTTCTGGCTGCTGAAATTTGATCTTTTAGTAGATAAATCCCCAAACAAACGACTCCAATCTGCGCCATGGATTCTACCAAAATCACCTACAGGTGTGATGGGGCTATTTTTAAAATGCCCTTCGTAGAAAAATTCATTTGCTTTAAACCTGTAACTTCCAGTAACTCCAGTTTCTGAAATTGCTGTGAGTACATCAACAAACAAAAAAGGTTTTTGATAAGGAAGTTGTTGTATGATTTGATTTGAATTCATTGTCTGTTTTTTTAGACCTCATCGGTTTTTTAACCCCTAAAAATCTTATTGTTTTACCATTCTAATAAAATACGTTGTGCGGAAAAACCAGGACCAAAACTCAGCATAATTCCTCGTTCTCCTTTGCCCGGGCTTCTGTCCATAAATCGTTCCAAAACATAGAGCACCGTTGCGCTCGACATATTTCCGTACAGTCGTAAAACCTCTTTGGTGTCGTCAATATTTTTACCAAGTACTCCAAATAACTCCTCTACGGTTTGCACGATTTTTTTTCCACCAGGATGAAAAATTAAATGATCAATATCGTCTATCGTCAGATGATTCCTTTCTAAAAAAGGGTGAATAATTGCAGGAAAATGTTCCGATATTTTCTGTGGAACTTCCTTGTCTAAAATCATTTGCAAACCTGTATTCACCAACTTGAATCCCATCATGCTTGTAGCATCATAAAAATGATACATGGCTTCATCAATAATTTCAGGTCCTTGATCTTCTTCATGAGAAGAAAGAATTACACTAGAAGCTCCATCTCCAAATATTGCTGCGCTGACAATATTGGTCATCGAATAGTCGTCTAACTGAAACGTCGCTGTTGGTGCTTCTACAGCAATCACTGCAGCTCTTTTATTTGGGTTCGCTTTTAAGAAGTTGTTTGCGTAAATAATTCCAGAAACACCTGCAGCACAACCCATTTCTGTAACTGGTAAACGGACAATATCTTGTTTCATTTGCAAAGAATTAATCAAATATGCATCCAAGGAAGGAATCATAATTCCAGTACAACTTACCGTAATAATATAATCAATTTCAGAAGCCTTACGTTTTGCTTTTTCTAAGGATTTTTTGAGGGATTGTTCTGCCAATAGTACCACCTCTCTTATATAAATATCGTTTTTTTCCTGAAAAGAAGTCGCAATAAAAACCTCGGCAGGATCCATAATCGAATAACGCTTGTCTACACCCGCTCCCTCAAAAAGTTTAATGACTTTCCGTTGAAAACGCTCCTCCTGATTTTGCATCCATAATTTTACAAAAGGAATGATGTCTTTGGTTTCTCGATAGTATTTTGGAAGCTGTTTTGCAACTGAAATTATTTTTACTTTCTTCATTTTATTTCTTTCTCTTTAATTTTAACCCTTAAACTCTTATCATCCATAAATACCGAAATGCCCATTTCCATGAAATCTCAGGTTGAACGTTTATTTTTTTTGCCATTTCTGTAATTTCCTTACGTTTAAATCCTCGTAAAACAGAAGTAAGTCCATCTTCAATAATCATTGTATTTTTTATAAAAAGAGACAAGGCCATGAATAAATAATAGGCCAGTTTGTGCCGATGCAAATCATTGATAACAATCCCAATTCGTACTTGTTTGATTGTGTTTTCTAAAAAGCGGGTTAAGGGTTCTTCTTTAAAATGATGTAAAAATAGAGTCGCCAACACCACATCAAATTCTCTTTTTTGAAAAGCCTCAGAAAAAATATCTTCCGTTTCGAAACTCAATTCTAAAAAATCTTTCGAAAGCGTTTTGGCATACTCAATTGCCGTTGGGTTGGCGTCAATGCCTACTAACTTCATAGAATAGCCCTCCTCTCGACCAAACTTGGCAACGTCTCGCAAAATATCTCCATGACCACAACCAATATCTACAATAGTAACTTGCTGTTCTTTAGGATGCTTTTCCAGCATCTTTTTCAATCCAGTTATGGTCACTTTATTTCCTCCCAACCACCGATTAATTTTTTCTAATTTGTCCAGCGTATCACGCAACAATTCGCCGCCAATGGAAAAATCGTCCATCAACTCTTCTTTGTCTGTTCTGTACTTCGTGCTAATAAAATAGTCCATTAATTATCAATGGGTTTTCCATGGGTTTGTTTGATGATGATGGGCATTAAAAATGGAAGTCGCTTCAAAACCTGTAATAAAAAGGCTGCAATAGAGTCGTTTCGAAACAATAGGGCAATAAAATGACCTGCATTCAATCTCCATTTAAATTGTCGATTCCATTGTCTAATATAGTTTTTTTCTAATTGATCTCTTGTCATCCCTTTTCCATTTAGGAAATTTAGAATGAGTTTCGATGCAATTTGTGCAGACTGAATCGCCATACTCATTCCATTTCCACAAAGTGGATGAATCATTCCTGCCGAATCGCCACAGAAAATAATATGATTCTCTACAGGTTTTTTAGTTTCAAAAGAAATCTGACTAATGGTCAATGCTTTCTCAAAAATAGGAGTTGACTCAGAAAAAATTTCTTTTAAAAACGCATTTTGAAAAACAACCTGCTCTTGAAAATCAGTTATGTTTTTATACTTCTGAAACTCAAAATAATTCGTAATATAACAAAGATTAATTGCGCCATTTTCTACTTTAGAAACCCCACAATAACCTCCTTTAAAATTGTGAAGCGCTACCAAATCTTCAGGAAAATCTACTTTTACATGAATTTTAACTCCCAGATAGGGTGCTTTTCTTTGAATAAAATTACGGTTCATTTTCACGTCCAACAAAGAGCGTTTTCCAAAAGAGCCAATACATATTTTCGCCCTAAATTTCTGCTTTTGTTTTGTTGAAACATGAAATAGTTCTTTATGAAAGTCAACTTCAACCACAGTATCTTGAATTAACAAAACGCCATTTTCTTTTGCCTTTTTAGCTAGCATAAAATCGAGTTGATACCGAGAAATCCCGAATCCTCCCAAAGGTAGTTTTGCAGAAATTAATTTATTTTTTCTGGTAGAAAGCTGAAACTGATCAATTTTTACAGCACCAAAATCAAAGGGGTGGATGTCTAAAAACGATAAATAAGGTAGAACTTCGTTGGAAATGTATTCACCACAAACCTTGTGTTTTGGATATTCGTTTTTTTCAAGGAGAAGTACAGAGGTTCCAAATTTTGACAAATGAATTGCATTGCACAATCCTGCTAAGCCTCCGCCAATAAGAATCACATCAAAAATTTTAGCGGTCTCTTTCATTCTATAAATCTATAAGCTCTGCGAGTTCCTTTCCAACTAAACTACCTATTGCAACACCCATTCCACCGAGACGAATTCCACAAAAGACGTTGTTAGAAAGCTGTTTGACAATGGCTTTTTTCTGAGCTCCAACACCCATTATTCCACTCCATCGATGTTCTATTTCAAAGGAAATATTGGGTAAAATCGTCTCTTTTAAAATACGTTCTAATTGAGTCTGAATGATTTGTGTTTGCCCAAAAACAGTGGTTTCTTCTGTAAGAAAGTCAAGATTTCTTCCTCCGCCAAATAAAATTCGATCGTTGATGTTTCTAAAATAATAATAGCCTTTATCGAGATGAAAAGTTCCTTTGATCTGTAAGTTTTTGATGGGTTTTGTAATCAGAACTTGAGCTCTTGCAGGTTGTACTTTTTCTGCCAAGAGCTGATTTGAAAACCCATTAGTAGCAACGAATAATTTGTTGGTTGAAAACGTAATTTCACTGGTATGTACCTCAACTTGATTTCCAATATCAGTATACCCTTCCACAGAAACTCCGTTGAAGATTTTTACCCCTAATTGCTGCACTTTATCAAGAAGTTCAGCAGCCATTTTTCCAGTATCTATTTGCCCTTCAAAATTGTTGGTAATATATTGTGAATGTATTTTTTGAAAGCCAAATCGATTCTCAGTAACAGAAAATACATCGGTCTTAAAAATGGGTCGTAACAGCTGATTGATATCCTCTTTCTGGGAAATGCAGGCTTCAAAAAACTCCTTTGTTTTACACAATTCAAAGCCTTTGTTTTGCTGAAAATCAATAGGCTTATCTCCTAAATTTTTACGCAATAAGGCCAGTCCTTCCCAGCGTTTTTCAACCAACTGATAAACTTCTTCAGGTCGATGTGTTTTTAAATCATCTATCAATTCGGACAAACTTCCAAAACAGGCAAATCCTGCATTTTTAGTACTTGCTCCTTGAGGAAGAATTCCTTTTTCTAAAATTAAAATTCGTGCTTGAGGATGGTCTTTTTTTAATTGCAATGCGCAATTTAGACCGACAATTCCGCTCCCAACAATTGTAAAATCAATGTTGGAAAACCATTCTTTTAATTCCCAATAACTGTAATTCATTTAAAGCGTTTTTTGGAAGCAAATGCTATTTGCCATCTCTTTGTATTGCCCATAATTTTCAATAACTGAATATCCGCAATTGTGATAGAATTTTACGGCTTCAATTTGTCTTTTTCCTGTTTCTAAAATACATCTCTTGTAACCCAATTTTCTTGCCCATATTTCTAATTCTTTTATTACTTTTTGTGCATATCCCTTTCCCCTGTATTGAGGAGAAACATACATCCTTTTCAATTCTACCGTTGTTGAATCCAATTTTTTTAGCGCCCCACAACCTACTGCAACGGGAAGTAAATTGTTTAATTTTGAAGCATAAATAACAACCACTTCTTGTAATAATTCTATCGAATTGAACTGATTGTAAAAATCGTGCTCCTCTTCATCTGTGATTTTTAAGTAAGCGTCCAAGTCAATGACTAACTTGATAAAGTCGGGGTTTTCTGAGGTTGTTCTCTTAATTATCATTGAATTGCTATTTCAAAAAGACACACTGTTGCATTGTAATAATGTTCTGGAAGCCCTTTGGTTTCGCTTAATTGAAAGAGTCCCAAAAAGGCGAATCCGCAATTTTGATAATGTTGAATCAATCCATTATTCTCTCCAACTGTATCCAAACGTATATAATTGATATTTCTGTCTTTTACATATTCTTGAGCCCAATTTACAATCTTTTGGACAAAATTATTTCCTCTAAAAATAGGATTGGTAGCAATTCTATGAATATAAATAGCAGCATCGGTGTTTTTCTCTTTCCATATTTGAGGATCAGAAAAAGCAATCGCCCAAACACAGGCAATCTGTCCATCAACTACTAATTTAAATTGTTTCCCTTCTTCTAGCTCTTGCACTATCATTTTTCTAGAAAAAGAGGGCCAGACAACCCTTTTTAAATAAGCCTGAAGATCTCTTGCATGAGTGTACAATCTTTCGATTTCGGCCAAATCTTGTTGGGTACTATTTTCTATTGTCATTGGGGTCCTTTCTCTATTTGTTAAATATACGCCATTTTAGCAATCCTCAAAGTCCTTAAAATTCAAATTGCAATTGCACCCAAACTGGCTCCTTTTTTTCGGTATTTAAATTCCCAAAGGAAATTCCCAATAAACGGACAGAATTAATCAATGGATCTTGAAAAAATAATTCTTTAACTACAGGAAAAAACTCACTTTTCAACTGCATGAAATTTGCTTTGGTCTTACTTCTTGTTTGTTGTGTAAAGTCGGAGTATTTAATTTTTAAAGTAATTGTTTTTCCTTTGGTTTGGTTCTTTAGCATCCTTCTTTCTAGTTCTTCTGCAATTTTTTCCAGCCGTTCTAACATGAAATTTTCCGAAGAAATATTTTCTTCAAAAGTTCTTTCAGCACCAACAGATTTTCGAATTCGATCGGGTTTAACTGGACTGTTGTGAATACCTCGTACAATATTATAATAATGTGCTCCTGATTTTCCAAAAAGAGCAACTAATTCTTCTTTGGTTTTTTTCTTTAAATCATTCCCTATAAAAATTCCTAAATTGTACATTTTAGCAGCTGTAACTTTACCAACACCATAAAATTTTTGAACAGGTAATTCTTCTAAAAAAGATAAAACTTCTTCTGGATGGACTGTTTTTTGTCCATTCGGTTTGTTAATGTCAGAAGCAACTTTTGCAATAAATTTATTGATCGATATTCCCGCAGAAGCTCGCAAACCTGTTTCATCATAAATTTTTTGACGAATTTCCCTAGCAATGCTATTTGCAGAAGGGTTTCCTTTCTTATTTTCAGTGACGTCTAAATAGGCTTCATCCAAAGAAAGAGGCTCTACCAAATCGGTGTATTCATAAAAAATTTCTCGAATCTTAGCCGACAACTCCTTGTATCGAGGAAAATCAGATTTTACAAAAATAATATGAGGGCATTTTTGTTTTGCCAAAAAACCACTCATTGCAGATCTTACTCCAAATTTCCTTGCCTCGTAACTTGCAGCAGAAACAACTCCCCGTACTTCGTTGCCCCCAACGGCAATTGCTTTCCCCCTCAATTCAGGATGATCCAATTCGGCTACAGAAGCATAAAAAGCATCCATATCTACATGAATTATTTTTCTGAAGGGAGGTTGTAGTTCCACGGTTAAAATTTAGACAAGTTTCTTAAGACTTCCAGAGCTTTTTCAGTATGTTTTTTCGCCACAAAAAGATGGTCGTGATAGTAGCCAGCAACCACATTACAACTGATTTTACTCTCCGCCAGAGCAGTAGAAAATGCTGCTGTCAAACCAACCGATTCTAACGAAGAATGGACCTCTAAACAAATCCAAGAACAAACAAATTCATAGGGTAACTGTAGAGCATCTGCCTTATTTTTTTCTAAAATTAGAGTAATCCCTTCTTCCTCTTGAAACTCAAACAAAGTGTCTCTTCTAAGTATAGAATCAAAATTGGGGACAGATACATACACATACTCTCCTGAATTTAAAATCGGTTTTAACTGCTTAAGCATCTTCTTTAAGTCTGTTTCTCCAAGGCATGCGGTCTTATTTTTGGGATTCCATAAAAATACAAAAAAAAAGAACTGCTTTATTCCTTTAGAAAATCGACACAGTCGTTTACGGTTTGTGCAAGCTCAGGAGAAAGGTGCTTTGCAATCCAAGGATGTGAAACATTGAAAACATGATCTGCATTTGGGATAATTTTAAAAATACTTTTTGGATTCCAAGAATGGATTTTTTCACCTTGCGCAATAGGAATCGAAGAATCCAACGCACCATGAAGAATCAAATGAGGGATGTGAATGTTTTTTGCTGCCCGCTCAATATTTAATCGGTTTTTGTTTCTTATAAAATCTTCGTAAAACTGATAAAAATGAGGCATGTGTTGTTTGGTTCTCCCGTTTACAACATACTTTACTCCCGTTTTTTTCCAAGTTTCTAATTCGCCGACGGTTGCTGTTCTGGTAGAAAAATTACAAACTCCAGCTAGACTAACAACTTTTTGTATACGAATATCTTCGGCAGCCTTAATGGTTACAATTCCGCCACCTCTACTATGACCAATAATCGAAATATGGTTTGACGCTGCCTCTTGATGAAACTGGGAGGCATTCGAAATCCAATCAATTACAGACGCTAGATCATCTAATTCTTTGCTATAATTATTATTTCCAAAAGCTTCTAGGTCTGGAAAATCAATAGGCTGTTCTGGTGTTCCTCCATTGTGAGAAAAATTGAATTTTATAAAGAAAAATCCTGCATTCGCAAAAGCTTCTGCCACGAGATTCCAAGCGCCCCAATCTTTGAATCCTTTATAGCCATGACAAAAAATAAGGATCTTTTTTGGTTGTTGGGTTTCTTTAAAAAAAACATCGGTTACAATGGGTTTTTTGTGAACGCCTTCAATACAAAAATTTCTTACAACTTTCATTGCTATAGATATTTATACCCTTGTTTTATAATAGAAATTACTGCAACAAGTGCAATTAAAATACTTAAAAATAGATTGATGTCTTTGGTGATTTTTCCTGTTTTTCGTTGAATACCTTGTGCATATTTTACATACAAAAACAAGATTCCATAGGTTCCAATACCCGAACCAAAACAAAAAAGAAGGACCGGAAAAAAGTCAAATGAAAACAAATGAATGAACTCTAAAAAAGCAACAACTCCACAAAAAAAAGGAATGCCAAACATATTTAACGCAGAAAGTGTCATTCCAAAAAGGATCTTATTAGTTTGTTTGGTCTTTGGTACCTGAATGGTTAATTTCTCTTTATTAGATTCTTTGTAAAAATAAAAAGAAAGCAACAAAAATATTCCGATTCCAAATTGTTCTATCAACTCTAAAATGGAAGGATTTTCAATGACATATTTTGATAAAAAAACAGCAATATAGGTTTGTAACACCACCACAATTGAAACTCCAAAAATGTATTGCTTAGCAGCTTTTACATCGTGTTGAATACTTGTTTTCAAGGCAGCCATATTGAGCATGCTAGGGGGGATGGAACCGATAAAAGCAACAAGAAACCCAAACAAAAAAGGAGTGATCAAACTCATAAAATGATGACTGATTTGTTTGGTAAAGAAACCTTTTTTAAAACTGTTGTACAAAAAAACGCACTAAAAAAATTTAATGCGTCTTGATTTTATAAGTCCGAAGATGGATTATACGACTCCTTGTGCCAACATTGCATCGGCAACTTTCACAAAACCAGCAATATTTGCTCCTTTGATATAGTCTATAGAACCCTCTTCATTTTTTCCATATTGTACACAAGAATTGTGAATGTCCTCCATAATAACTTTTAGCTTTGCATCTACCTCTTCACGTGTCCAACTCAAACGAAGTGAATTTTGACTCATTTCCAATCCTGAAGTTGCAACTCCTCCAGCATTACTTGCTTTTCCAGGGGCAAAAAGAATTTTTGCCTTTTGAAATTCATGAATTGCTTCTGGCATAGAAGGCATGTTTGCTCCTTCAGAGACACATATACATCCATTGGCAACCAATTCTTTTGCTTCATCTCCATTTAACTCATTTTGAGTTGCACAAGGCAAAGCAATATCACATTGAATAGACCAAGGTCTTTTTCCTTCAACATAAGTTGCTGTGGGATATTTTTCTAAATATTCACTTATTCTTCCTCTTTTGGTATTTTTAATGAACATCACGTGTTTCAACTTTTCAGTAGTAATTCCATCTGCATCATAAATGTATCCCCCTGAGTCGGATAAAGTCAAGACAGTTGCTCCCAATTCTATGGCTTTTTCTGCAGCATATTGAGCAACATTTCCCGAACCAGAAATCACTACTTTTTTTCCTTGAAAAGAATCCCCTTTGCGCTGTAACATGTTTTGTGCAAAATATACTGTTCCATATCCGGTAGCTTCAGGTCTTATTAAAGATCCTCCCCAAGAAGCACCTTTTCCTGTTAAGACCCCTGTAAACTCGTTGTTTAATTTTTTATACATTCCAAACATATATCCAATTTCACGGCCACCTACACCAATATCTCCAGCAGGCACGTCTGTGTTGGGACCAATATGTCTAAACAATTCACTCATAAAGGCATGACAAAAACGCATAATCTCATTGTCTGATTTTCCTTTAGGATCAAAATCAGAACCACCTTTTCCACCTCCCATTGGAAGAGTGGTTAGCGAATTTTTAAAGACCTGTTCAAAAGCCAAAAACTTTAAAATACTTGCATTTACTGACGGATGAAAACGCAGCCCTCCTTTGTAGGGTCCAATTGCAGAATTCATCTGAATTCGGTATCCTCTGTTTACTTGTATCTCTCCTTGATCATCTACCCAAGAAACTCTAAAAGAAATTAATCTTTCAGGTTCTACCATTCTTAATAAGATATTTTTACCGTGATAAATATCGTGTTGAACAATATAAGGAATTACAGTTTCTGCAACTTCTTGAACAGCTTGTAAAAATTCTGGCTCATGGTTATTTCTCTTGATAACCAAATCCATAAACTCTTTAATTTTTAACTCCATAATTTTTGATCTCCTTTTTTATGAATTTTATAAAATATTACTCAAGCAAAGATAGTTAATTTCCGAATTCGCAAATAAAAATTTATTTAAATTATATTCCAAAATCTTCCTTATTTCAATCGATTTCGAACCCTCATTTTCTTTTGTCTGAAAAAGCATTCTAAAACTCTATAAAAAACACTAAATTTGTCCTCTAATTTTACCCGAAAATGTTAGATAAAGTAAAAGAACTGATTGGTGATGTAAAGGCATTTAAAGCAACTTCTAAGGAAGAACTTGAATCTTTTAGAATTCAATATCTAGGAAGCAAAGGTGTACTAAAAGATTTATTTGCTGAATTTAAAAACGTGGATGCCCATTTGCGAAAAGATTTTGGACAAGCATTGAATAGCCTAAAAAATGCTGCTGAGGGTAAAGTTACTGAATTGCAAGAGCTTTTAGAAAATTCAACAGAACAAAAGCGTTTTTTTGGAGATCTAACCCGTCCCTCAGAACCAATTGAGTTAGGATCTCGTCATCCAATTTCATTGGTAAAAAATCAAATTATTGATGTTTTTAATCGAATTGGTTTTACGGTTTCTGAAGGCCCAGAAATTGAAGACGATTGGCATAATTTTACTGCCTTAAATTTACCTGAATATCATCCTGCTCGAGACATGCAAGACACGTTTTTTATAGAGCAAAATCCAGATATTTTATTAAGAACACATACTTCCTCTGTACAAGTACGATATATGGAAGAAAATCAACCCCCTATTCGAACCATTTCTCCAGGAAGGGTCTTTAGAAATGAAGATATTTCTGCACGAGCACATTGTATTTTTCATCAGGTGGAAGGTTTGTATATTGATACCGACGTTTCTTTTGCTGATTTAAAGCAAACGCTATTGTATTTTACAAAAGAGATGTTTGGAAAATCTAAAATTCGTTTACGTCCTTCCTATTTCCCTTTTACAGAGCCTAGTGCGGAAGTAGATATTTATTGGGGACTGGAAACCGAAACCGATTATAGAATAACTAAGGGAACAGGATGGTTAGAAATCATGGGCTGTGGAATGGTGGATCCAAATGTGCTAAAAAACGCAAATATTGACCCTACTAAATACTCTGGCTATGCCTTTGGTATGGGAATTGAACGAATTGCCATGCTGCTGTATCAAATTCCAGATATTAGAATGTTTTATGAAAATGACAAGCGTTTCTTAGAGCAATTTAAATCTGTCATTTAAATAGAATGTTAAAACCTTAGAAAGTATTGTCGCTTTCTACTTTAAAAATAGCATAAACTAATTTGAAGAAAGACCTCCAAATCCCTGATGTAAAGGGTGTAGAAATTGCTGCTGTATTCGAATACAACGAATTGTATAAAACCGATGATTGGAACATCTATATCATTAATAATAATTCTGTTGAATTGGAAATGATTGTGGTTGTATCTCAAGGTTTTTCCGAAACCAAAACAACTTCTTTACTTCGAAAAAAATTGGAAACCCTACCCGCAAACTCTTTTGCAAAAGTAGAGTTCATTCAGCCCGAATTGTTTGCTCTAAACAATCGCTTTCAAGTTTCTTTCTTTGAAAACAATCAATTGAAAGACAAAACGTTTCTCTTCAAAAAAGACAGCATCAAAGAAGCTTCGCTGCGAATGATTCCTGAAATCAAAAAAAGAGGGATTTTTGCTTCTTAAAAATCACCGCTCTCCTAAAAGTACTTTATCAAGAAAATAATAAAAAAACACTATTTTTTCTGTTAATTGCGAAATATTTTATAAATTTATGTTGTGAAACATAAATTTATTCTTTTTACAGCCTGTTTACTCGTGTTAGCCTCATGTGTGGTAAAAGCACTACATCCTTTTTATATAAAAGAGAGCATCTCTTTTGATGGTCGTATTCTTGGATATTGGAATGATGATGATAATGGAAAATGGGACATTAGCTCTTTTGTTAATGGTGTTACAAAAAAGAGCCTTGATAAAATGAAAAAAGAAGACTTGAAATTATATACAAACTACATTCACAGCTATTACATTAAAAGAACTCATAATGATACAGAAACTCTTTTTTTAGCAACACCCTTCGTTGTTAATAATCAAACCTTTTTAGACTTCTTCCCTTTAGAGCATAAAAATGATCTTGACAATTTATTGGAAAGTCATATTGTATATGCACATAGTTTAGTGAAATATGATGTTCAAAAAAACGGAAATATAAAAATTCGTTGGCTGGATGAAGATAAGATTAAATCTTTACTTAAAGAAAATACGCTAAAGCTTCAACACGAAAAAATTGGCGTTTTAAATGAAAAATATTTATTAACCGCAAAGTCAGAAGAGTTATATCAATTTATTGAAACTTATATGAATTCAAATGAGCCGAATAAATGGGAAACTTCTACAAAATTTACGTTGAGTAAATCCGTTCCTTAAATTTCTTTGTTTGCTCTTGAAAGATTAATCCTCTTCATGTGCTTCTAGGTCTTTGGTGAGGTCTAGCTTTCTCAAGGTTGGATTTACAATTCCAGTAGTAAGTACAGTTATTAAGGTCATGGTGCCCCCGAAAACAACAGCTGTTGCAGTTCCCATAAGTTTGGCGGTAAGACCGCTTTCAAAAGCTCCTAATTCATTAGAAGAGCCGACAAACATTGAATTTACAGAAGACACTCTGCCACGCATATGATCGGGTGTTTTTAATTGTAGGATGGTTTGCCTAATCACCATAGAAACACCGTCTGTAACCCCACTAAAAAATAATGCTATAACAGATACCCAAAAAATTGATGACAATCCGAAAACTATAATACAAATCCCAAAACCAAAAATAGCTGCCAGCAACTTCATTCCTGCGTTTTTACTAATAGGAATATAGGCTGTAACCAACATTGTTAAAAAAGCACCAACAGAAGGTGCAGCAACCAAAATACCAAATCCTTGTGGTCCTACTTTTAAAATATCTTCAGCAAAAACAGCGAGAAGGGCAATAGCACCGCCAAATAAAACAGAAAACATATCTAAAGTTAAAGCTCCTAAAATCGCTTTTGTTTTGAAGACAAAATGAACGCCTTCTTTTAAGCTTTGAACAATAGGCTCTCCAATTTTAGGATTCAAAACGGGTTTCCTTTTAATTTTGAATAAAATAAAAAACGAAAAAGAGACCAAACCAAAAATAATACATAGCGACCAATGTACACCAATCCAATTGATAGAAAAACCAGCAAAGGCAACTCCCAAAACGCGTGCCATTTGCCACAAAGAACTATTCCAAGTTGCGGCATTTGGATATACTTTCTTGGGAACAATCAAGGCAACCAAAGAAAAAATAATCGGCCCAAAAAAAGATCGTAAAAATCCCCCGAAAAAAACCAAGGCATAAATTAAATACAAAATAGTCTGAGTAGACAATGCTTGACTTACCTTTTCTGAAGTAAGCCAAAAAAGACCAAAGCTAATCAAAGAAAATAAAGCAATACAGAGTGCTAATAGGTCTCTTTTTTCTTTTTGATCTACAATATGACCTGCAAAAAGCGCCATTGATAAAGCGGGAATAATTTCCATCAAACCAATCAAACCAAGGTAAAGGGGATCTCTGGTAAGTTCATAAACCTTCCATTCAATTACAATAAATTGCATTGACCAACCAAAGATGAGTGCAAAACGGACTAATAAAAAAATATTAAATTCTCGAAACCTTAAGGCTGCATAGGGGTCTTTTTTGTTCATTTTGAAATGGGTGCTTACACCATTTTTATATTCATTAAAATCCCAAAGGTTTCATTGATGTCTTTTTCTTTTACCACAATTGTCATTTCATTTGTTGTAGAAATAACTTCTTGTAAAGAAATATCTGCCTAAGGCAAGTTGCTTTAAAATAAAATAATAAATCCCTGATTGCTCTAAATTATTTTGTGGAAGTTTAATGGTGATGGAAGCTAAATCCAACACGCTATTGATACAAGTTTCATTTTCAAAAATACGCTCAATAAAAGCTTGCAAACTTTTACTTGCGACAATATTCGTTTCAAAAATCCCTTGAGAAATGGTCAAAAAAGCGTCATTTTGATCTGCTGTTTTGGTTAAAATCTTTGCAATTTCTTTTAATAAGGTAGGCGTGTTTTTAAATGTAAAGTCACATAAATCTGAACGAACTATAAAGTCCCCCAAATTCGCAGCAATTTTTTTAATATTCTTTCGAATTCGCAACTCACTCGCTGGAGATAAGCGGTTAATTGCCATCATTACCGCACCCACTTTTATGTCTTTTTTTAAGGTTCTGGATACTTCAGGTAAAATTACTCGTGCCAAAGAAGACACGTTGATTAACTTTTCATGCAAAGCCTCCTCAATAAAAGGGGTTTTACGAACTGTGCTTTCTACAACTTCTTGTATAGTTTTCATTTTAAAGTTTAATAAATAATATAATTGTTCAAAATTAAACAATTAATCTAATTTATTTGTCAACTTTTCAAATTCTTTTTTAGGATCTTTATTTGCATACAAAACATTATAAACGGCATCGATAATAGGGGTGCAGGTCCCTTTTTCTTCCTTTATTTTGTATGCACTTTTAGTTGCATAATAGCCTTCAGCAATCATGCTCATCTCCATTTGAGCTGATTTCACCGTATATCCTTTACCAATCATGTTCCCAAACATTCGATTTCTACTAAAGGTGGAGTATCCAGTTACCAACAAATCCCCTAAATACGCAGAGTTGTTGATATTCCGTTTCATTTTGTGAACCTTTTTAATATAGCGCTTCATCTCGCGAATTGCGTTGCTCATCAAAACCGATTGAAAATTATCTCCATATCCTAAACCATGAGCAATTCCTGCAGCTACTGCATAAATATTTTTTAACATGGCGGCATATTCTGTTCCAATGATATCATCAGAAATTTTTGTTTTGATGTACCTACTTCTAATACAATTACTTAGCATTTCTGCCTTCTCTTCATCATTACATGCAATGGTTAAATAAGACAAACGCTCCATTGCAACCTCTTCTGCATGGCAAGGTCCTGTAATTACACCAATATCATGATAAGGAATCTGATAGGTTTCAAAAAAATGTTCTCCAACAATTAAACCTGTTTCTGGAACAATCCCTTTGATGGCTGAAAAAATAATTTTTCCTTTAAAAGACGTGGACAGTTTCTCTAATTCTGTCGTTAAAAATGCAGACGGGATTGCAAAAATCAACACATCATATTGTTTGATGGTTGTATTGATATCATTCGAAAAATCCAATTGCTCAGGATGTAACTCAGCAGAACTTAAATAGTTTGGATTGTGTTTGTTTGCAATAATGTGTTCTATTGTACTAGCACTTCTCATGTACCAACCCACAGTTTCTAAATTTTCGCACAACATTTTTACAATGGCTGTTGCCCAACTACCGCCACCAAAAACAGCTACCTTAGGATGTGAATTCATGAATTGTTTGATTTATGATTTCAAAAATAAGAAAAGTATTAAGTTTTATAAGATAGTTCCTTGTTTTATTATATTTGTAGGAGAACTTAACTCTCAAAAATGAACGTACAAATCATCAATAAATCGAAACATGCGACTCCTAATTATGAAACAGAAGGTGCTGCAGGTATGGATTTGCGGGCCAATATTGAAGATCCAATAACCTTAAAGCCTTTAGAAAGAGCGATCGTAAAAACAGGTTTGTTTATTGCCCTGCCTATTGGGTTTGAAGCACAGGTTCGCCCTAGAAGTGGTCTTGCTGCTAAAAAGGGAATCAGTGTTCTCAATTCTCCAGGGACTGTAGATGCTGATTATCGGGGTGAAATTGGAGTGATTTTAGTGAATCTATCTCCTGATGATTTTACAATTAACGACGGAGAACGGATTGCACAATTAATTATTGCAAAACACGAAAGAATCGATTGGAAAGAAGTGACTGTTTTAAGCGAAACCGAACGAGGTAATGGTGGTTTTGGCAGTACTGGAGTTTAGTACAATAGCTTATAAATTTGGCTCATTTTCCGAAAGGAGGCATGCATCAATTCGAAGTCTAAAACCTTGTGCCCATAATAGTTGTACCCTCTTTTTCTATAAAATTCAAAAGCTTGTTTCTGAGAATCCATTGCGTCTAACCAAATAACTGTAACGTTCTTTTTTATAGCTAGCCCTTCCAACCATGTTAACAAATGCTTTCCTAAACCTTTGTTTTGGTCTTTTGGGTGAAGATAGATTCGATGCAATTTTACTTGTTTTTCTTCAGAAAGGCCTAGTAAGTTTTCATCCCAAACAAAACGAAAGTTTCCAATAATTTCTCCTTTATAGACAATAAAATAATAGGGTGAATTTTCTTGAGAAAGCTCTTTTAAAATATTCTCTTCAGAATATTGTTTGTCAACATAAAAATCCCCGCCATCTTTCCAAAAATGCTGATATGCTGCTGGATAAATATTTTGCATCAACGTTTGAAGTAGAGTTACGTCGTTTACTGTGATGGACTGTAAACTAAGGTCTTGTGTGATAGAGATCATGGAAAAAAAATAAAACTCTCAAAAAAATGATTGTGGTTTTTTGAGAGTTTCCTTGATAAATAGTTAGAACTTAAAACTTATTCTTGATTTTCAATAGCTTCTTTTATTTTACCTTCAAGTTCTTCTGCTAGTTCAATATTGTCCTTAATTAGTCCTTTTACTGCATCTCTACCTTGTCCTAATTTTGTGTCACCGTAACTAAACCAAGAGCCGCTTTTCTTAACAATTCCTAATTCAACTCCAATATCTAAAATTTCACCAACTTTAGAAATTCCTTCTCCATACATAATATCAAATTCTGCAACTTGAAAAGGAGGTGCTACTTTATTTTTGACAACTTTTACTTTTGTACTATTACCAATAACACGATCTCCATCTTTTATTTGTGTTCTTCTTCTGATATCTAAACGTACAGAAGCATAGAATTTTAAAGCATTTCCACCAGTAGTAGTCTCTGGATTTCCAAACATCACACCAATTTTTTCTCGCAATTGGTTGATAAAAATAACAGTACAATTGGTTTTAGAAATCGTTCCAGTCAGTTTACGCAATGCTTGAGACATTAAGCGTGCATGAAGACCCATTTTTGAATCTCCCATTTCTCCTTCAATCTCTGCTTTTGGTGTTAATGCTGCAACAGAATCTATTACAACGATATCAATTGCACCAGAACGGATTAAATTTTCAGCAATTTCTAAAGCTTGCTCACCGTGATCAGGTTGAGATATAATTAAATTATCGATGTCGACTCCTAAATTTTGTGCGTAAAATTTATCAAATGCATGTTCAGCATCAATAAAGGCAGCAATACCTCCAGCTTTTTGAGCTTCTGCAATTGCGTGTAACGTTAATGTTGTTTTTCCTGAAGATTCGGGTCCGTAGATTTCAATTACTCTTCCTCTTGGGTATCCACCAACACCTAAGGCTAAATCTAATCCTAAAGAGCCTGATGAAATTGCATCTATTTCTTCGGTAACCACATCCCCTAGTTTCATGACTGAACCTTTTCCGTAGGTCTTGTCTAATTTATCTAAGGTGAGCTGTAATGCTTTTAATTTTGCTGTTTTTTCTTTATCTTCTGCCATAAATCGTGCTAAAATGTTGTTTTTAAAAAGTGAGACAAGTTACAAAAACAACTTTAAATTTCGCAAGATTTAACCTTCATTTTTGTACTATTGTTTGTTTAAAAATAAAAGATGCCCGATTTTATTGAATTCACTACCAAAAACCCAGATAAAACTCTTCATAAAATAGAATCTTCTTCTTTAACTAAAGAGCCAGTTCACCAACATTTTATTATTCATAAGCCTTGGGGAATGATTTCTCAATTTGTAAATCCTGCTAAAAGAAAGAAAAGACTATTAGGTGAGTTGCATGATTTTCCTTCTGGCACCATGGCTATTGGCCGTTTGGATGTCCCTTCTGAAGGCCTATTACTTCTTACTACGGATGGAAAAATATCAGAGAAAATTAGAAGTTCTCAATTTGAAAAAGAATACTATGTACAAGTAGATGGAAATATAGATGATGAAGCTGTAGAAAAACTAAAAAAAGGAGTAGAAATCGGCTTTAATGGAAAAAAATACATTACAAAACTAGGAAAAGCTTTTTTAATTGAAGACCCTAAATTTCCACTTCGAAGTCAGAAAATTAGAGACGAACGTCACGGACCTACAAGTTGGGTGGCTATCATTATACGAGAGGGAAAATTTAGACAAGTTCGAAAAATGACTGCTGCGGTTGGCTTTCCAACACTCCGTTTAATTCGAATTCGCATAGGAACTATAAAATTAAACAACTTAAAAGTAGCTGAAGTTATTAAAGTTGATACTTTACTCTAATTATTTGTTTTCCTTTTTTTACCATCAAAATAAATCGCAGCAAGCAAACAAAAACCGATTAAAATTCCGCCTAAAGAATCAAATAATTTTTGACCACTGTTTATCACATAAACTGAAAATAGAACAGAAGCAATACTGATTGCTATGATAAAAAATTTTAGTAGTTTACTCATACTTATTTATTTGTTTTATCCATTCGAATATGAGGGATTCCATCTTCTAAATATGATTCTCCAATTTTGAAAAAACCATGAGACTCATAAAATTTTTGTAGATATACTTGAGCAGAAATTGTAATATCAATTACTTGATACTGATCTTCAATCGCTTTTATAGAAGCTTTCATTAAATCGTGTCCAAAACCAAATTTTCTTTCTGAAATACTAACTACAACTCTTCCAATACTCGCGTTTTGAAAATAGTCTCCCGGTTTAAAAATTCTTGAATATGCTACAATTTTGTCTTCTTTAAAACCAATAACATGTAATGACTTCTGATCTTTCCCGTCTAAATCTTGATAAACACAGTCTTGCTCTACAACAAAAACTTTAGATCGTATTTGAAGTATTTCATACAATTCTGTAGTAGTTAATTCTGTAAATTTTTTAGTGATAAAATGCATACTTTCAAAAGTAGAATACTATTTAAAATAAAATTAAAAACTAACCCGCACAAGAAATTTTCTGCACCCGTTGTCCATGTCGCCCACCTTCAAAGTCAGTATTTAAAAAAATATCTACAAAACCTAATGCTTGTTGTAAAGAAACAAAACGAGCAGGAATCGTTAGAATATTTGAATCATTGTGTTGTCTTGTTAAAGCAACTAATTCATTATTCCAACATAAAGCAGCTCGTATTCCTTGATGTTTATTAGCTGTCATCTGTGCTCCATTTCCACTTCCACAAAGAATGATACCAAAATTTGCTTTCCCGGACTCTACAGCATCTGCAGTAGGATGAATAGCATCTGGATAATCCATAGAATCATTGGTGTCAGTTCCAAAATTAAGAACTTGGTATCCTTTTTCTTCTAAATAATTAATAATCTCGAACTTATACTCTGTTCCAGCATGATCATTACCAATTGCGATTGTCTTCATAAAAATGTTTTCTAAGGTTAAGTACAACAAAAATACAGAAACGGATGGTTTTCTAAGGTTATGAACAGTCTATTTTTTACTATATTTAGTAACAGTTTCTTTTTTAGAGTTTTATCCTTTTTTTGTAAATGTTAAGAAGTATCAGTAATTTCTTAAAACTTTTTTTGTGAGATTTAAAAAATATTTCAATACAAGACCACTAAGCACATACACAAGTATTATTATTAGATTTTGATAAAAGTTTATCAACATAAATAAGAAGATTTATTTACATTGTTTTCATTTTAAAATATTAATAATTTGTAGTGAATTACAATTATTACGTTTTGTTAACAAGTCAATTTTGAGTTTGATTCAGAGGTTCTTATAAATAAATTAAATGTGAATACTTTTTAATAACTGATATAAAAAAATAAATTATCAATTTTTTATTGTTACTATTCACAGACTATTATAAACAACATGTTTTTTTAAAAATTTATAAAAGAAAAATGAATATACTATAGAATGTTGATAAGTCTAAAATAATAAATTGATTCAAAATTTTAAATTATGACAAAGTGAATGGCTTTTTCAATAATTGAAACAGATATTGTTCCTTTTCCTATCAATTCTCCATCAGCTTGAATAATGGTCTTTGGATTTTGAGGAACAACAGTTATTTTTTTTGAACGATAAGTTTCAATTTTTGGATGATGCACAATTTTTCCATTATACAATTTTTGAATATTGAACAACAGATCAAATAAAGTCAGATTTTTAGCAATAGTAATATCTAAAAAACCATCACTACTATCCACTTCTTTAGTAAACTGCATACCACCTCCAGAGAACCTACAAATACCAAAAATTGTCATTAAGCTTCTCGTTTTAATTTTTTTATGATCGAATTCAATTTTGAAATTTCCTTTCTTATAAAACAATAATCCATACAATCCAGCAAGTAAATATGCGATGGATCCAAATTTTTTTAAAGAATTGAGTTTTTGGACAATATATCCATCGTACCCTAAACCCGCTACATTGTTAAAATATGAAATTATTGAGTTTTTCTGCATTAAAACACCGATATCTTGTAAAATTGTATTTTTTTGAGTGATGATATCTATAGATTTTTTAATATCTTCAGGAATATTATAGGTTTTAATCCAATCATTACCAGTTCCTAATGGAATCACTCCAATAGTTATATCGGAAGTTTTTACATATCTTTGCAACATTATTCCGTTAACTACTTGATGTAGTGTTCCATCTCCACCTACGGATATAAAATTTCTAAAACCTTGCTGAATTGCTTTTTGCACCAATTCTATTTCGTGTTTAGAAAATTGTGTAAAAGCGAAAGAATATGCTAATTTATTTTCGTTTAGTATTTGCTGAATTTCTTTCCAAAGAACAGAAAATTTCCGATTTCCAGAGGTAGGGTTTGCAATTATAAACCATGAGTTAGCATCAATTAAATCAATAGGAGACATAGTAAAATATGAATTAATAGTTTAGCAAAATACAATATTGATTCATAACAATTTATAAATATAATACAAATGAATAAGTTGTATTTTTGAAACATATAAAAAAGAAGTAAGAATAGATGACGAAAAAGAAACACAAAATATATAAGAAGAAAGGGAATGTTGTAAAAGACCTCACTAAAAATATATTTAAGATATTAAATGAAGATTCCAGTAAAACATATAATTACAAACAAATTTCTAACAAATTAAATATTTCCGATACAGATGGAAAAACTCAAATTTTAAAAAAATTAGCAGAATTAACAGGAGAAAAAAAATAAAAGAAGTAGATCGTGGTAAGTTTCAAATTAATATTGATAGAAAGTACTCAATAGGGACTTTGGATATTACAGCAAACGGAAATGGTTATTTTATTACAGATGACTACGATGACGATATCTTTATACCCAACATCAATCTTGGAAAAGGCTTGCACAATGATACTGTAAAAGCTTTTGTTTATAAGAAGAGGAGCGGGAAAAAATATGAAGCGGATGTTGTTGAAATCTTAGAGCGCTCTAAAACAGAATTTGTGGGTGTGCTACAAAAGAATAAAAATTTTGGTTTTGTTGTTCCAGATAATAATAAAATGTACGCTGATATCTTTATATCAGAAAGTAATATAAATGGTGCTCAAGATGGAGATAAAGTACAAGCTTCCATTACAGATTGGCCAGCAAAGTCTAAAAACCCTTTTGGAAAAATTATAAATGTTTTAGGAAAACCAGGAGAACATAATACAGAAATGCACTCTATTTTATTAGAGTATGATTTACCCTATGAATTTCCAACTGAAGTAACGGAGGAAGCTAAAAATTTACCTATAGAAATTACCAAACAAGAAATAGGAAAGCGTAGAGATATGCGTAAAGATTTAACTTTCACCATAGATCCAAAAGATGCAAAAGATTTTGATGATGCTTTGTCATTTACAAAATTAGAAAATGAAAATTTCGAAATTGGAATTCATATTGCAGATGTATCACATTATTTAGAACCAAAAACAGTACTTGACGATGAAGCTTATGAAAGAGCTACTTCTGTGTATTTAGTAGATCGTGTGGTTCCAATGCTACCAGAAATGTTAAGTAATGGAGTGTGTTCTTTAAGACCAAACGAAGAAAAGTTAACTTTCTCAGCAGTTTTTGAGATCAATTCCAAAGCACAAATTGTAAATGAATGGTTCGGAAGAACAGTCACTTATTCAGACCAACGTTTTGCCTACGAAGAAGCTCAATCAATTATTGAAAACTGTACATTATCAGATCAGGGAACAGTTTATACAATGCCTGAGGAAATTTCAATTACAAATAAAGCATATCCAGTAACCCCAGAAATTGTTGAAGCAACGCTTAAATTAGATGAATTAGCTAAAATACTCCGTAAAAAAAGAATGCAACAAGGGGCAATTTCTTTTGATAGAGTAGAGGTAAAATTTGATCTGGATGAAGAAGCAAATCCGGTTGGGGTGTTCTTTAAAACATCTAAAGATGCAAATAAATTAATTGAGGAATTTATGTTACTTGCCAATAGAAAAGTTGCTGAGTTTATCGGTTTTTCAAAAGGAAAAGCAACCAATAAAACTTTTATTTATAGAGTTCATGACGAGCCAGATATTGAAAAATTAGCGGCCCTACAAAATATCATCAGTAAATTTGGCTATAAAATAAATACCGAGTCAAAAGAGACAATTTCTGAATCTTTGAATCAATTATTAAGCGATGTAAATGGAAAGGCGGAATCAAATATGATTGAAACCTTAACAATTCGCACGATGAGTAAAGCAGTCTATACTACTCAAAACATAGGGCACTATGGGTTGGCTTTTAACTACTACAGCCACTTTACATCCCCTATTAGGCGATATCCTGATGTAATGACACATCGATTACTTCAACACTATTTAGATGGTGGAGACTCTCCGAAAGCTCTTTCCTACGAAGAAAAATGTAAACACTCTTCAAAAAGGGAGGAACTCGCTTCAAAAGCGGAAAGATCTTCTATCAAATATATGCAGATTAAATACATGCAAGATCGTCAAGAAGAAGTTTTTGATGGGGTAATTACGGGAGTTACAGAATGGGGAATTTATGTAGAAATTTCTGCAAACAAATGTGAAGGGATGGTTCGTATTCGAGATATTAAAAGTGATTTTTATATTTTTGATGAAAAACAATTTGCTATTGTTGGGCAATCAACAAAACACATTTATCAACTAGGTGATGATGTAAGAGTTCAAGTTAAAAAAACCGATTTAGAACGCAAACATTTAGATTTTAATTTAATAGAAGAGTAATTTATTTAACATAGATGATACAATAAAAAGGTAAAAAACCATTTATATTCGTATAAAATTTGAAATAGAAAAATCAATTATGAAAAAAACAATTTGTATGGGAGTGTTCTTGTTATTGGTGTTTTCAATTCAAGGACAGTCAACTGTTACAAAAAATTTAGGAGACTATTCCGTTCTAAAAATCTATAATGGGATCGATGTAGAGTTAATAAAATCTAATGAACATCGATTGGAGATTACAGGAGAAAAGTCTGAAATGGTAAAAATTAAAAACGTAAATAACACTCTAAAATTATCCTTACCTTTTTCATTAAAGCCAGCGAATAATTATGCAGAAGGGGAGGTTTTAATCAAAATTTATTACAAAAATAATATTGATGTTATTGACGCAAATGAAGGAGCTACCATAACAGGAAAAGATTTTAAACAAGAAAAGGTTGAAATAAAAGCACAAGAGCGGGCTTTTATCAATTTAGTTATTGATTCCAAAAACATTATAGTGAGTGCTGTTTCTGGTGGAATTGTTAAACTTTCTGGCACAGCAAGCAATCAAGATGTGAGGGTCGATTTGTATGGCATTTATCATGGTTTTGGATTAAAGGTTGAAAACAGCTCGATGGTGAAAGCTGGAACTGGTGCAAAGGCCGAAATTTTAGCAGGAAAGACCTTAAATGCAACGGTTAGTTTTGGAGGTTCTATCTTTTATAAAGGAAATCCAGAGTTGATTCGAGACAAAAAAGTAATCGGGGGTATTATTCAAAAAAAGGATTAATAATTTCTTTCTAGTACTATAAAATCGTTTTTGTATATTTGTCCTATAAAACGTAACAAAATGAATACTTTAAATATATTTTTATTAGGGATGCCAAGCGGAGGATCTTGGATCATTATTGCTATTGCAATCTTATTGTTATTTGGTGGGAAGAAAATACCAGAGCTTATGAAAGGTTTAGGTGGTGGTATTAAAGAATTCAAAAAAGCCTCTAAAGAGGAGAAAAAAGAAGAAAAATTAGAAGAAGGAAACTAATTCTAATGTTATTTATAAAGTAAAAAGCTCGGTTTGAAATTTTCAAACCGAGCTTTTTTTATGAACGATTAAGAAAAAATTACTCTTTTAATTTCTTAGTTTTCGTATTTTTTATTGCTTCACCAATTTGGTTACTAGCCGTAAAACTAGCGACCATGTCATTTAACATTTGACTACCCGCTTGAGGTGAATTGGGCATTAAAATCAAATTACTGTTGGTTTGTTGACCAATCGATTGTAGAGTGTCATAATGTTGTGTGACAACAATTAATGCAGAAGCTTCTTGAGAGTTGATTCCTACCTTGTTTAAGACCTCTACAGATTCTTCCAAACCTCTAGCAATTTCTCTACGTTGATCAGCAATCCCTTGTCCTTGTAAACGCTTACTTTCTGCTTCTGCTTTTGCACGTTCAACAATTAAAATACGTTGTGCATCTCCTTCATACTGAGCGGCTACTTTTTCTCTTTCAGAAGCGTTGATTCTATTCATTGCTTCTTTTACTTGCGGATCTGGATCAATATCGGTTACTAAGGTCTTAATAATATCATATCCGTAATCCATCATCGCATCATTCAACTCTGATTTTACAGCGATTGCAATATCATCTTTCTTTACAAACACGTCATCTAATTTCATTTTTGGAACTTCTGCTCTTACTACATCAAAAACATAGGAAGTAATTTGATCATGAGGATAGTCTAATTTATAGAAAGCGTCGTATACTTTGTCATAGATCACTTTATACTGAACAGAAACTTTCAATTTTACAAAGACATCATCGAGGGTTTTGGTTTCTATAATGACATCTAATTGTTGTATTTTTAAACTCAATCTTCCTGCGATTCGTTGGATTCCAGGAATTTTTAAATGAAATCCAGCTTGACGAATACTGGTAAATCTTCCAAAGGTTTCAATAATTGCTGCCGTTTGTTGTTTAACAATAAAATAGGAAGCAAAAAGAAGCAAAATAATTGCAATGACAATAATAAATGGAATTGTTGGCATAATGTAGGTTTTAAAGAATAGGTTTTTTCTAGTAAAGGTTTCGTTTAACAATTAAAGATAAGACGTAAGAATTTATAAATGTTACAAACGAATATTAAGAAATTGAATTTCAAAACCCAAAAAATCGAACCTTCTGGTTTGCTTTGTATAAAAGGTCAGGAGATTCAGCGCTGTATGTAATTGAACTGTAAATATAATTACAGGGTTGCGATTGCTTTTTCAATTCTGGAAATAGTCGCTTCTTTTCCAATCATTTCCATAATATCAAACAGATGAGGTCCTTTTAAGGCTCCAACTAAACTTAATCGAAGCGGTTGCATTACTTTTCCAAAACCAATTTCCTTCGCGGTGATCCATTCTTTTACAAGGATTTCTGTATTTGAGGTAGAAAAATCGTCGATAGCAGAAAGAATAGCTATTAATTCTTGCATTAATTCATTTGTTTCTGGTTTCCAGTTCTTCTTTGTTGCTTTTTCATCGTATTCAGAAGGATTTTGAAAATAAAAATCAGAGAGTTCCCAAAAATCTGCAACAAAAACAGCACGTTCTTTTATTGCTTGAACTACCTTTTGAACATATTCTTTGGGTTTTGAAATTCCCTTTTCTGAAAGTATAGGAAGAAATAATTCAGTCAACTCAACATCGTCTTTGGATTGCATATATTGTTGATTGAACCAATTGGTTTTTTCAGGATTAAATTTTGCACCAGATTTACTTACTCGCTTTAAATCAAATGCTGCAATCAATTCTTCTAATGAGAAAAGTTCTTGCTCTGTACCGGGATTCCAACCCAACAATGCTAGCATATTGATAAATGCATCTGCAAAATATCCATCCTCTTTGTATCCACGTGAAACATCTCCTGTTTCTTGATTCGTATATGCCAAAGGAAATACAGGAAAACCTAATTTATCCCCATCTCGCTTGCTTAATTTCCCTTTTCCAACAGGTTTTAATATCAACGGCAAGTGTGCAAATTTTGGGGCATCCCAACCAAAAGCCCTGTAGAGTAAGATGTGCAGTGCCATCGAAGGCAGCCACTCTTCACCACGAATTACGTGTGAGATTTCCATGAAGTGGTCATCAACAATATTTGCCAAATGGTAGGTGGGCATACCGTCTGATTTAAATAAAATTTTGTCGTCTAAAACATTCGTGTCGATACTTATTTCTCCACGAACTTCATCGTTCATCACAAGGGTTTCGTCTTGTGGAGATTTAAAACGAATGACATATTTATCACCGTTTTGAATTCGGGCTTGTACTTCTTTATCTGTTAGAACTAAAGAATTGACCAAACGACCCCGTTCTCTGTTGTGCCAATTATAAATAAAGGTTTTCCCTTGTTCTTCGTGACTTTTTCGCTCTATATCTAATTGTTCTGCCGTATCAAAAGCATAATATGCCCAGCCAGATTCTAATAAAAGAGCGGCATGTTTTTTATAGAGGTCTTTTCGTTCCGATTGTCTGTAAGGACCAAATGTCCCTTTTATTGAGTTGTTAGTAGGGCCTTCATCAAAAGGAATGGCACACCAATCTAAAGCATCTACTATATATTGTTCTGCATTGGCAACATACCGGGTTTGGTCTGTGTCTTCAATCCGTAGGATAAAAGTACCCTTGTGTTTTTTAGCAAATAAATAATTATACAAAGCGGTTCTTACACCACCAATATGTAAAGGCCCGGTTGGACTTGGTGCAAAACGAACACGAACATTAGATTCCATTTTTCTGTTTTTTTAGTGTTGCAAAGATACTTTTTAAAGAAAAAACACGCTACTTAATCATTGATTATTACAGAAATTTAATTACATAATTTTTTACTAGGTTTAGAGATATACAAGCTCTTTTGAGAATTATTTGGTTGTAGATCAATCGAAAAACTGTATTTTTATTCATCGATTATGGAAGGATATCAAGCAATAACAGAGAAGCTTCGTTTTTTTACACGTAAGTTTTACAGAAATGAATTAATCAGAGGGGGAATCCTATTTTTCTCTTTGGGATTGGTCTACTTTTTTGTAACTCTTTTTATTGAGTACTTTCTCTGGCTTCAACCGCGTGCAAGAACTATTTTATTTTGGGTATTTGTTGTGGTAGAATTGTATTTGCTATTTCGATTTGTTTTGCAACCGGTTTTTAAACTGATAGGATTGCAAAAGGGAATTTCTTTTGAAGAATCTTCCAAAATTATTGGAAATCACTTCCCTGAGGTTCAAGACAAACTCTTGAACATCCTCCAGCTTCAAGAAAATCCAAATCATTCTGATTTATTGTTAGCGAGTATTACTCAAAAAGCAAAAGAGTTGCATCCAATAGCTTTTGTTAAAGCAATTGATTTTTCAAAAAACATCCAGTATCTAAAGTATGCTTTGATTCCTCTTTTGATATGGGTACTTTCTTTTTTTATAGGCAATGGCGATATTTTCAAACAAAGTTTCAATCGTGTTGTCAACTATAAAACAGCTTATTCACCACCCGCTCCTTTTTCCTTTTATCTTCAAAACAACTCCCTAGAGGTTCTACAAGGAAAACCATTTACAGTTCAGGTTCAAACACATGGGAGCGTTCGTCCAGAGGAAGTAAAGATTGTGTTCAATAACTAGGAATATTTTCTTCCAAGAAGCAACAATACTACTTTTGTATATACTTTTTCAGAGGTTCAGGAGGAGACGATTTTTTATTTGACAGCCAATGGAATTCAATCACAAGACTACATCCTTTCTGTAATAAAAACACCAACAATTTTGTCGGTGTCTATGGATGTAAATTATCCTAGCTATCTCAGAAAGCAGAACGAAACGATCCAACATACAGGAAATCTTGTTTTACCTGAAGGAACCTCCGTTTTATGGAATGTAACAACCAAAACAACCGATAGTGTTTCCTTTATTTTGAATAAGAAAAGAAGTCTTTTTAGAACCCTTTCTGATAATCATTTTGAATACCAGAAACGAATTTTAAAACCATTTTCTTATCAAATCTCTTCTTCAAATTTCAAGTTACAAGACTATGAGCGTTTGTCTTTTACCATCGATGTTATGAAAGATGAGTTTCCTAGAATTGCTGTTCAATCAAATATTGATTCTATTTCTCATGGCCCAGCTCAGTTTGCGGGTCAAATATCCGATGACTATGGACTTCAAAAATTACAATTAGTTTATTATGATATTGAAACTCCTGAAGAGAAACAAACCTTAGAGCTTCCAATCAGAAAGCAAAATCTGCAAACCTTTTATTATCAATTTCCTGAAGGGTTACAACTTACTGATGGCAGGAATTACAAACTTTTTTTTCAAGTTTTTGATAATGATGCTGTAAACGGAAGCAAGAAGACACTATCTACCATTTTTGATTATCATCAAAAAGCAGTTTTAGAGATTGAGCAAGAACTTTTGGATGCTCAAAAAAACACCATTTATGACTTAGAAAGAACAATTCAAAAACAACGTTCTCAACAATCAGAACTTAAAAAAATTCAACAAGAAATAAAGCAGCAAAAAAACATCAGTTGGAATGATGAAAAGAAAGTTCAGGCATTTATAAAACGTCAAAATCAATACCAAAAAATGATGCAACGTCAAACAGACCTGTTGCAAGAGAATATTAATGAGAAAACCTTCGATAATCAAAATCTAGCGTCCAAAAAGGAAGAGCTGGAACAGCGAATTGAAGAATTGAAAAAGTTGGAGAAACAACAGAAACTATTGGATGAAATTGCAAAAATTGCAGAGAAACTCAACAAAGAAGACTTTACCAAAAAAGCCAAAGAGTTGGCTCAACAAAACAAACAACAAGAGCGAAGTTTAACGAGAACTCTTGAACTTGTAAAACGCTTTTATGTGGAGCAAAAGGTCATGCAAATTGCAAATCAATTAGACCTTCTTTCAAAAAAGCAATTAGACCTTTCTCAAAAAAAGGACACGCTTTTGTCTCCTCAAAATGAGATTCAAAAAGAGTTTGAAGAATTGAAAAAGGAATTGGAAGCTCTAGAAAAGGACAATGAAAAATTAAAAGAACCCATTGAACTTCCTGACACTTTTGACGAGCAGGAGCATATACAAGAGGCATTGAAAAAGGCGGAAGAAAATTTTTTAGAGAAGGATTTTAAAGCGACTTCACAAAATCAGAAAAAGGCTGGACTAGAGATGAAGAAAATGAGCGCTAAGATGCAGCAGGCCATGTTAGACATGGAGTCCGATTCTATGGAAGAGAACATAGAGGACTTGAGAAAGATTTTAGAAAATCTTCTTACCTTTTCATTTCAACAAGAAATTTTAATGAATAAGTTTGAGGAGTCTTCAACTACACACCCCAGTTTCGGTGCAGACCTTAGAAAGCAAAACGAGCTTAAAACATATTTCGAACATATTGACGATAGTCTTTATGTTTTGGCAATGCGATTGCCAAAAATTAGCACAAAAATTCAAGACGAATTGTCTTCTTCCCATTACAATTTAGGACAAGCTTTAGCGAATTTTTCAGAAAATAGCTTTTCAACAGGTACATCTAATCAACGTTATGTGCTTACAGCCGTCAATACCTTAGCAGATTATTTAAGCGGAATTTTAGAGAGTATGATGAACCCGAAGTCGATGAAAATGGGAAAAGGAAAAGGGAATCGTTTTCGCCTACCAGACATTATTCAAAAACAAGGAGAATTGTCTGAGAAGATGAAAAAAGGCATGCAAAAAGGAAGAAAGCCTGGAGATGAGAAAGGAGACGGTAAGCCCTCTCAGTTTGGAGAGAAAGGGAAAGACGGTGAGAGCGGTCAAAAAGGAGGGAAGGATTCCTCTGGTTCTGAAGGAGAAGGCAATGAAAATTCCGATGGAGAGCTTTATGAAATATTTAAACAACAAACGTTATTAAGAAAGCAATTACAAGACGCAATTCAAGAAAATACAGGGGCAAATTCTTCAGGGAATGCAGCAACAAAGAAAGTTCTTAAGACGATGGAACAGTTGGAAAATGAGATTTTAGAGAAAGGTTTTGCTCCAGAAACACTTCAAAAAATGCAACATCTACAGTATGAGTTATTAAAACTAGAGAATGCGGTTTTAGAACAAGGAAGAGACCATAAGCGAAAATCTGAAACAAATCTATTAAGAAGAACACCGAATCAAATTAAAGAACTAGAGTTTAAGAAGTTGTTTTACAATCAAACGGAGATATTAAACAGACAATCATTACCTTTGCAGCAAAATTTTAAAGTGAAGGTTCGTAAATATTTTTCGGATTCTCAGAAATAATAAGCAATGATTAGTTTTAATTACGAAATTGAATTTTGTATAGAGGATGAAGTCCGTCTTGAAAACTGGATTAAAGAGGTGATTTCAAATCATGGTTTTACTCCTGGAGAAATCAATTATATTTTTTGTGACGACTCGTATTTGCACAAGCTGAATGTTGAGTTTTTACAACACGATACGTTGACTGATGTAATTAGTTTTGACAATACAGTAGGAAAGAATATTAATGGAGATATTTTTATTTCAGTAGAACGCGTTACAGACAACGCGAATGATTTTAGAGTTTCCTTTGAAGAAGAGCTACATCGAGTGATGATTCATGGTGTTCTACATTATTTAGGATACAAAGACAAATCGCCCCAAGAGGAATTGGAAATGAGACGGCAAGAAAACAATGCTATCTTGTTGTTAAATAATTGATTATCAAATAGTTAAATTAATAGTTTCACGTGGAACAATCTTATGAGTTTATTTTCAACAGTATTTGATGTAATTGTAGTAGGTGGCGGTCATGCTGGTAGTGAAGCAGCAGCAGCAAGTGCCAATATGGGTGCACATACCTTGCTAATTACTATGAATTTGCAGAACATTGCGCAAATGAGTTGCAACCCTGCTATGGGGGGAATTGCAAAAGGACAGATTGTAAGAGAAATTGATGCCTTAGGAGGGTATAGCGGAATTGTAACCGATAAGACTGCGATTCAGTTCAAGATGCTGAACAAATCAAAAGGACCTGCAATGTGGAGTCCAAGAGCTCAATCCGATAGAATGCAGTTTGCAGAGTGTTGGAGAACTATGTTAGAACAGACAGAGAATTTGGATTTTTATCAGGATTCAGTTAACGGTTTGTTGTTTGATGGAGACACGATTATTGGTGTTAAAACTGCTCTAGGATTAGAAATTAAAGCCAAAACGGTTATCATTACCGCAGGAACATTTTTGAACGGATTGATTCATATTGGCGAAAAAACATTTGGAGGCGGTAGAGCAGGAGAAGGAGCTTCTACAGGAATTACCGAAGATTTAGTTCAAAAAGGTTTTGAGTCTGGAAGAATGAAAACTGGAACACCTCCTAGAGTAGACAGTCGTTCTTTAGATTTTTCTAAAATGATTGAGCAGCCTGGTGATGATAATCCTGAAAAATTCTCATTCCTACCAAGTACTACTTCCTTGGTAAAACAACGGTCTTGTTATTTAACATATACCAACCAAAAAGTGCACGATCTTTTACGTGAAGGATTTGATCGGTCTCCAATGTTTAACGGTAGAATTCAATCTACAGGGCCAAGATATTGTCCTTCTGTTGAAGATAAAATTGATCGTTTTGCAACCAAAGAGAGGCATCAAATATTTGTAGAACCTGAAGGATGGACCACAGTTGAAATCTATGTAAATGGTTTTTCCACTTCTTTACCTGAGGATATTCAAGACAAAGCTATTCGAGCCATAGAAGGTTTTGAGAATGTGAAGTTTTTACGATACGGATATGCAATAGAATATGATTTCTTTCAACCCACACAGTTAACCCATTCCTTGGAAACAAAGTTGGTTAAAAATTTGTTTTTTGCTGGTCAGATTAATGGTACGACAGGGTACGAAGAAGCGGCCGCTCAAGGTTTAATGGCAGGTGTAAATGCCGCATTAAAAGTGCAAGGGAAAGCCCCTTTTATCTTGAAAAGAAATGAAGCGTATATTGGAGTTCTAGTAGACGATCTGATAACAAAAGGGACCGAAGAGCCATACAGAATGTTTACCTCTCGCGCAGAATACAGAACCCTATTGCGTCAAGACAATGCAGATTTACGGTTGACACCCCTAGCCTATGAATTAGGGCTTGCTTCTAAAGAGCGCCTTGATCGAGTTACGGCAAAGAGGGAGAAGACGGCATTGTTAATTCAGTTTTTAGAACAAACGAGTGTCAAAGAATCTGAAGTAAATCCCATTCTAGAGGCAAAAGGATTGGCAACAGTAAACCAGTCTATGAAGCTTTTTAAGATTGCAGCAAGACCTCAATTGGCGTTTCAAGACTTTACTTCAATAGAGAAATTAAATCAGTTTATTCGCCTTCATGAAATTGATTCTGATGTGATTGAACAGGTGGAGATTCATCTTAAATATTCCGGATACATAGAGAAGGAAAAGAACAATGCAGATAAATTAAACCGTTTAGAGAACGTAATGATTCCCTCTACATTCAATTACCAGAAGCTTCAGTCCATTTCTTTTGAGGCTAGAGAAAAATTGTGTAAGATTCAACCTACATCCATTTCTCAAGCGAGTAGAATTAGTGGTGTATCTCCAAGTGATATTTCAGTTTTGCTGGTTCATATGGGCAGATAGAAAACATGAAATTACAAGATGTTCCACGGGGAACATTTAATCTTTTTTGTAGGTATGTTGAAAGAAAAAGTATTTCGAGAGAATTTAATTCCTTTTTTAGAGTGTAGGGATCACACTGTTTCAGGAGAGGTTTATGCCGTGTTAAAAAATCCAAAATATGATCTTTTGGTGACTTCTCCTGTTCCAAAAGATTTGGAAAAATACTATCAGAGTGATGCTTATATTTCACATACAGATGCAAAAAAATCCATTTTAGACAAAGTATACTAAGGCGGTAAAATCACATACGATTCAGAAAAAAGTAGCGCTAATCAATTCTTTTTCCCCTTCCCAAAAAACACTCCTAGATATTGGTGCCGGAACGGGAGACTTTTTAAACGAATGTCTTCAAAAGAACTGGAAAGCTTTTGGAGTAGAGCCGAGTTTGAAAGCAAGAGAAATTGCAAAAAGTAAAAATGTAGTACTTGAAAAAGATCTTGCTTCTTATGCAAACCAAAAGTTTGATGTGATTACCCTTTGGCATGTATTGGAACATGTAGAGAATTTAGAAACCTATATTCAATCGTTAAAAAAGCTATTGAAAAAAGAGGGGACTCTTTTTGTCGCAGTTCCTAATCATAAAAGTTTTGACGCAATTTATTATGGAAAATTCTGGGCAGCTTATGACGTGCCTCGACACCTATGGCATTTTTCTCAAACGAGTATCCACAAAATATTTAAGCACATTTCTATCAAGGTGGTTCAAGTTATTCCAATGAAATTTGATTCCTATTATGTTTCGCTGTTAAGTGAGAAATATAAAAAAGGTAAAACAAATATTTTTAAATCTTTTTGGATAGGCTTTTTGTCAAATTACAGAGCAAAAAAAAGTTCTGAGTATTCTTCCTTGATCTATGTACTCAAAAACGAGTAAAAAAGCACAGAAAGCGTCCTGAATCTACCCGAACACTCCCTGTAAAGGAATATGTCTAATAATATATAAAAAGCTCTTAAAACACTCGTTTTTAAGAGCTTTTTATATAAAGATAATTTATGGTTTTAAATTATGTATCAGTTTTAGCTATTTAATAAATACAACCCGATGATGGAGATGATAAAATAGACAGCTAAGCTCATCGCTCCTGCATAGTCTTTGGCTAGACGTTGCCCTATTAATAAAAAAATCAAACTAAGCGCAGAAAGTTCAACTCCTACAATTGCCAACTTTTTCAATTCAGAAGTATACAATTGATAAACTCCTACAATCATAAAAAAACTAGCAGCCAATTCTACGACAAGAACAATTCCCAACAAAAGGGGAACACTATTTTTTAATGGGGAATTTTTAAAGTGACCTTTTATGAAAGAGACATTTCCTTTCCAGTCGGTAAGTTTATCAATTCCAGATTGAAAAAAGGTTACAATTAAAAACAAGAGTGTTAATACTTCAGCAGGGTATTTAGAAAATAAGTTCATGAAAAGAGTTTTTTAAAATCAAGTATTTGTCACCAGATTTAATTTTTTATAAATTTATAAAAAAGTGCGCTTAATTAGTTCTCAAAGGATCGTTTTTATTTCTTTTTGAGAATGGTCTCATAAGTTGTTATCCATTCGTCTACTGTCATTTTAGTACACAAGTCCCCAATTAATTCATAAGGGATCTCATTTGTAGATTTAAATCTGATACAGCTTTTTCCCATATCAAGTTTTCTGGTTGAATGTTTTGGATACTCTTCTACAAACCAATTAAACAGCTCTTTGTTTGCGTAAATACCTGAATTATATACCACGATGCTATTTTTTTGAGAAGCAATACTCATAAAAGGTAAAGGATTCTTTGGGTTGCAATGATAGCCATCAGGATATTTTGAATGTGGGACAACGTAGCCAATCATTCCATAATTCATACATTCTTCAAAACCTTTGGGTAAATTTTCTGTAATCACGGAGCGTAATTTTCTTATGGGACCTTGGCGTTCAGTTGGAAGTTGTTGGATATATTCTTCTGGAGTGCTTGCTTCGTATTTCATCGATTTGGAATTTAATGGATGATTTAAAGCCGAAAGTTAATAAAATTTATTTTTAATTTTATTGACAATTGTTTGAGCCAGTTTTTCTTTGCTCTCAATTGTCCAGCCTGCAATATGAGGAGACAAGAGCACGTTTTCAGCGTTGATTAAATACTTAAACGCTTCTGGTAATTCAATGTCGTTTGACAATGCTCCTTTTTGAAAGAGGTTTTCAAACGAAGCTTTCTCATATTCTAAGACATCCAAGCCAGCTCCTAATATCTTACCAGATTTTAAAGCATTAACCAATTCAGTGGTTACGACAGAAGTTCCTCTTGCGGTATTGATTAACCAGAAATTTTTTTTGAAACCGTTGATGAATTTGGTGCCTACCATGTTTTTGGTAAGCTCAGTTTGTGGTGTATGAAGACTCAATACATCACAGTTTTGTTGGAGTTCTTGTAGGGAAACTTGCGTGCAGTTTTCATCTCCAACATTGGGTTTTAGATCATAACAAAGGACACGAACCTCAAAACCTTTAAGTTTTTTTGCGAAAGATTTTCCCATGTTTCCGTAGCCAATTAAACCGATTGTTTTTCCGTCAAGTTCAATTCCGCGATTGTCTTCACGCAACCATTTTCCGTTTTTCACCTCTCGATCGGCCTTGTTCAATTTGTTAAAAAGAGATAGTAACATGGCCAAAGAATGCTCTCCAACTGCATTTCGATTTCCTTCAGGAGCAGCGATCAACTCAATATTTTTAGAGGCAGCGTACTCACAATCGATGTTTTCTAAACCCGCTCCTACACGGCCAATAAATTGTAAGTTCGTTGCTTTTGCTAAAAAAGCAGTGTCAATTTTAAATCGACTTCGAATGATGAATCCATCATACAAATGAATTTTAGCCATTATTTCTTCTTTAGAAGAAGTGTAATCTTCGTCATTCTCAAAACCACATTCACGAAGTTGGTTTATTAATAATGGGTGATTGCTGTCTAAGTGTAATATTTTCAAAGGGTGAAAGTATAAGATTATTGGTGATTAGTCAATCCAGAAATTAGCTGCACGAATGCTATTAATATTGCTCTTTTTCATTTGGGAAATCACCTGTTTTTACATCCGAAATATAGCCTTCAAATGCAGAGGTCATTTCAGCATACAAATCCAAATAACGTCTTAAAAAGCGTGGATGAAATTCATGAGTCATTCCAATCATATCATGGGTTACCAAAACTTGTCCATCTACTCCGTTTCCTGCTCCAATTCCGATCACAGGTATGGTCAACGCATCTGCTACTTTTTTTGCCAATTTTGCAGGAACTTTTTCCAAAACAATAGAAAAACAACCAATTCTTTCCAACATCAACGCATCTTCCATTAATTTTTCAGCCTCTTCGTCTTCTTTTGCTCTTACGGTATAGGTTCCAAATTTATAAATTGACTGAGGGGTCAGTCCCAAATGTCCCATCACAGGGATTCCAGCATGTAAAATTCGTTTGATCGATTCTTTAATTTCTTTTCCACCTTCCATTTTGATAGAATGCCCTCCCGATTCTTTCATGATTCGAATAGCTGAACGCAAGGCTTCTTTGGGATCTGATTGGTAACTTCCAAAAGGCAAGTCTACGACCACCAAACACCGTTCGATAGCCCTAACAACAGAACTTGCATGGTAGATCATTTGATCCAAAGTAATCGGCAAGGTGGTTTCATGACCTGCCATTACATTTGAAGCAGAATCGCCGACCAAAAGCACATCTATTCCAGCCCTGTCTAAAATCTTTGCCATGGTATAATCGTAGGCAGTTAGCATTGAGATTTTCTCTTTATTTGCCTTCATTTCTACTAATGATTTCACGGTAACTCTCTTATATTGCTTTTTTGCTACAGACATATATCTTGTTGTTTTACGAGGTAAAAGTACTAAATAATGAATGATAATTCGAGAGTTTCTTTTTTTCGCATCAAGAGGGTATTATTTTTTTAATTCTTCAATTTTTTTGTAGATTTAGCCTATAATTTGGCCCTGTATGATAAAGTTAACCTCCCTCCTTCTTCTGTTTTTTGTAACCTTCCAGTTTTCTGCTCAGGAGAAATTAGAAGAAAAAGCGATCAAAGATGTCATTGCTACTTTTTTTAAGGCCTTGCATGAAGGAGATAGCACATTGATGAAGACAACCCTAAACAAGGAGGTGAAAATTCAAACAACTTTTACCAATAAAACGGGCACTAAAATATTAAAAACGGAGCCTATCAGTCAATTACTTTCAGCAGTTTCAAATAAAAAACCTACAGATCAATATGAAGAAAAATTGCTTTCAATAAGAATTGAAGTAGATGGTAATTTAGCCTCTGTATGGACCCCTTATGAGTTCTATCTCAACGGAACTTTTAGTCATTGTGGTGCAAATTCTTTTCAGTTGTTTGATGATAATGGGCAGTGGAAAATTATCTACTTGGTTGATATGCGAAGACGAGTAAATTGCAATGCACTTCTTCTTAAAGATTAGCCTATTTCTTTAATTTTTAAGAAATTGGGAAGTGAAGCAAAAGCGCAAAAATCAGTCTCAAGGCCATAGGTAGAGTGTTATGTAAATGATCTCTACGCCTATGCAATTGTTCGGGAAAATCACTCCAAGGCTGCCACAGATAAGGTACAAGAAACGTTTTTTGTAGGAATTAAATCGGCTAAAAAATTTCTTGGAAAATCTACAGATCAAACCTGGTTGGTTTCTATTTTAAAGAGAAAGCGAACTTGAAAAAAAATTTTAAAGTAAGAAAACGGTTTCAATTTAAACGGTTGGTTGTTCCAATCTTACAAATCAGATTTTAAATTATAGCACAACACCTCCTGTTTTTTTGTAGCTTTGAGCCAAATTTAGAAACGATGTTTTTACCAGAAAAAATAGACGAATACGTTGTATCCCATTCGCAGGGAGAGCCAATAATTCTACAAGAGTTGACTAAAGAAACTTGGCAAAAAGTCCTTAACCCTAGGATGATTAGTGGTGCATATCAAGGACGTATTTTGTCTATGATTTCGAAGTTGATTCAACCGAAAAATGTTTTAGAAATAGGAACTTTTACAGGCTATTCTGCTTTGTCTATTGCAGAAGGGCTACCCGAAAATGGCATGATTTATACCATTGACAAAAACGAAGAATTGGAAGAGTTACAGCATAAGTATTTTAACGCATCAGTATACAAAGATCAAATTAAAACCTTTTCAGGGAATGCTTTAGACATTATTCCTACACTTGACATTCAATTTGATTTGGTTTTTATTGATGCTGATAAGTCAAACTATTCCCGCTATTTTCATTTGATTATTGACAAAATGAACTCAGGAGGAATCATCTTATCAGACAATGTACTTTGGTACGGAAAAGTTGCTGAAATGGCTGATGAAAAGGATGTAGATACGATTGCTTTGCAAGCTTACAATACCATGTTAAATACTGATGAGAGAATAGAAACTGTAATGCTGCCGATTAGAGATGGCTTAACGATTAGTAGAGTAAAATAACGGTTAAAGATTTCGTTTGATAGGACCGGTAAAGTCGTCAATACCGCCTTTTACATCCTCAATTTCTTTTTGAATACTTTTGGAAATATCAGTGTCTATACCATGATTTTTTGCACTGTCGTTAATTTCTTTTTTTATATCATTGGTTGCGTCTTTTACCTGACGAATTCCTTTCCCCAATCCTCTTGCGATTTCAGGTATTTTATCTGCACCAAAAACCATCACGACGATTAATAGAATCACAAAGATCTCAGGCCCTCCAATAAATAAAAAAGTTGTTTTCATTTGAGCACAAAGATAATTACTTTTTTGTCAACATTCTTTTTATTTCATTCAATTTCATCAAGGCTTCTATAGGGGTCAGCGCATCAATATTGGTTGCTAAAATTTCTTCTTTAATATTTTCTAGCAAAGGGTCGTCCAGTTGGAAGAAGCTCAACTGCATTTCTTCGTGCTGTGCCTGTTTGAGAACGTCTTTTACTTCCACATTTTTATTGTTTTTTTCCAGTTGAGCCAATATTTTATTTGCTCTATGAATCACCACATTTGGCATTCCAGCTAATTTTGCAACATGAATACCAAAACTGTGATTGCTACCCCCAGAGACTAATTTTCGCAAAAACACAATAGTGTCTTTGAGTTCTCTTACAGAGACATTAAAGTTTTTAATTCGCTCAAAAGTACTGGTCATTTCGTTCAGTTCGTGATAATGGGTTGCAAACAGTGTTTTTGGTTTTGAAGGGTGTTCATGCAAGAATTCTGAAATTGCCCAGGCAATTGAGATTCCGTCATAGGTAGAGGTTCCTCGACCAATTTCATCCAATAAGACCAAACTACGGTCAGAAATATTATTTAGAATAGAGGCGGTTTCGTTCATCTCTACCATAAAGGTTGATTCGCCCATAGAAATATTGTCACTCGCCCCTACTCTTGTAAAGATCTTGTCGACAACACCAATTTTAGCATTTTGAGCAGGGACATAACTTCCCATTTGCGCTAGCAATACAATCAGTGCTGTCTGACGTAAAATCGCAGATTTACCTGACATGTTGGGCCCAGTAATCATAATAATTTGTTGTTGATTCCGGTTCAACACCACATCGTTTGCAATATAATTTTGATCAACGGGTAATTGTTTTTCAATAACTGGGTGTCTTCCGTTTTTGATTTCCAAATCGGTCGATTCATCCATTTGAGGACGTACATAATTATGGTCAATGGCTAAAACCGAAAAAGACAACAAACAGTCAATTTTTGCAATAATTTGCGCATTTTCTTGCACTTTTTGAACAAATTGCATGATATATTGCAATAATTTAGAAAAAACCTCTTGCTCTATTTTTTGAATTTTTTCTTCAGCACCTAAGATTTTGGTTTCGTATTCTTTCAGTTCTTCTGTAATGTAGCGTTCTGCATTTACCAACGTTTGTTTTCGAATCCATTCTTCTGGAACCTTGTCTTTATGTGTATTTCTAACTTCGATATAATAGCCAAACACATTGTTAAACGCAATTTTCAAACTTGAAATTCCGGTGCGTTCTGTTTCACGCGCCAACATTTGATCAAGATACTGCTTTCCAGAACTTGAAATGGCACGCAAATCGTCCAATTCTTGATGAACTCCCGTTGCAATCGCATTCCCTTTATTAATGTTTACGGGGGCATCGTCAAACAACGTTTTGGAAATCTTTTCAATCAAATCATCACAAGGATGTAATTGGTTTCCGAGTTCTTTTACGGTTGTATTGTTACTTTTTTCTGCGTTGTTTTTTATGGGTAAAAGGGCCTTCAATGAATTTTTCATCAAGACGATTTCTCTTGGAGAAGCCTTGGCGGTAGCCACTTTAGAAATCAACCGTTCTAAATCGGAGATTTGTTTTAGTTGATAGGTGACCGTTTGTGAAAAAGATTCAGAATCGATAAAAAATTTCACCAATTCATGGCGGTTTCTGATTTCGTCAATATTCTTCAATGGAAGTGCTAGCCAACGTTTTAACAATCGTCCTCCCATAGGAGAAATGGTTTTGTCAATAACATCTAGAAGCGTGACTGCATTTACAGAATTTGGGTTGTACAATTCCAAATTTCGAACCGTAAATCGATCCATCCATACATAATGATTTTCTGCAATTCTACGAATTGTTTGGATGTGTTTTAATTGTTTGTGTTGTGTTTCGGATAAATAGTAAAGAACGGCGCCAGCAGCAATAATTCCGTGTTTTTGCTCTTGAACACCAAAGCCTTTTAGACTTTTCACTTCAAAGTGATTTTGTAAAGTTTCGGTTGCATACGCTACTTGAAAAACCCAATCGTCTAAATAAAAGGTATAATATCGGTTTTCGAACAATTCTAAAAATTGCTGTTTGTGTTGTTTTTGAACCAACACTTCACTGGGACTAAAATTTTGTAATAATTTATCGATGTATTCTGCATTTCCTTGTGCCACCAAAAATTCACCTGTAGAAACATCCAAAAAGGAGATTCCAAGTTGAATTAAGCCTCCATTTCGGGAGGGTTTTTCAAAATGAACTGCAGCCAAAAAGTTGTTGGTTTTGGTTTGTAAAACCTCGTCGTTTAAAGAAACTCCAGGGGTAACTAATTCTGTAACCCCCCTTTTTACGATGGTTTTGGTCATTTTAGGGTCTTCCAACTGATCGCAGATTGCCACCCGCATCCCTGCTTTAACCAATTTTGGCAAATAGGTATTTAAGGAATGGTGAGGAAACCCTGCCAAGGCCGTTTCGGTTTCACTCCCAGCACCCCTTTTTGTAAGGATAATCCCTAACACATGAGCCGCTTTTTTGGCATCTTCACCAAAGGTTTCATAAAAATCGCCTACGCGAAACAACAACATGGCATCAGGATATTTCACCTTAATGGCATTGTACTGTTTCATTAATGGAGTTACCTTTTTAGGGATGGATTTTGCCAAGTTTTTGGAAATTTTCAGTTAGTTTTGTCACGATATCTATTTGAGTTTAAAGATATAATTTTTTATGAGAAAACTAAAGAATAACGAGTTAAATAGAATTAGTGTTGCTTCGTTTAAGGCTACTCCTAAAACACCAATAATTGTTGTTTTGGACAATATTAGAAGTCTGAACAATATTGGCTCTGTATTTAGAACTTCGGACGCTTTTCTGATAGAAAAAATATATTTATGTGGCATTACAGCAATTCCACCCAACAAAGACATTCATCGAACTGCTTTGGGTGCAACAGAATCTGTAGATTGGGAATATGTTGAAGATACCTTAGAGTTGGTTCACAAACTGAAAAACGAGGGTGTTAAAGTCCTTGCTATTGAACAAGCTGAAAACAGCACAAAACTGAATACTTTTACCCCAGAAAAAAATGAAAAATATGCAATTGTGATGGGAAATGAAGTCAAAGGAGTGCAACAAGAAGTAGTGAATGCTTCCGATTTGTGCATCGAAATTCCACAGCTAGGCACCAAACATTCTTTAAACATTTCTGTAACTACGGGTGTAGTTTTATGGGACTTGTTTGTGAAAATTTCTTTAGATTCCTAGAATCATTTTGGCAATCATAAAATAAATTAGGATTCCAAAAATATCGTTGGAAGTTGTAATAAAAGGACCTGTCGCAATTGCAGGGTCTATTCCTCTTTTGTTTAGGAATAAAGGAACAAAAGTTCCGATCAAACCCGCAACAATAATTACCACAATTAAAGATACAGAAATTGCTATGGCCAAGTTGATCGTTCCTTGATATAGCCAGACGAATAGAAACAGAAAAACGGCTAAAAGAAAGCCATTTAAAGCAGCTAAGAGCATTTCTTTAATCAATCGGCTATTGATACTTCCTTTGATGTCATCGTTTGCCAAACCTTGTACAATAATTGCAGAAGATTGTACACCAACATTTCCTGCCATAGCAGCAATCAAAGGGGTAAAAAAGAAAAGCGCAGAATAAGATTCAAACACCTGCTGAAACCCTTCCATAATAATAAAAGCTCCAACTCCCCCTAAAAGACCTAAAAACAGCCACGGAAGCCTTGCTTTGGTAAGGTCTAAAATACTGTCATCTGCTTCTACATCTTGGGTAATTCCCGCAGCCATTTGGTAATCTTTGTCTGCTTCATCTTTGATCACATCAACAATATCATCAATCGTAATTCTACCCAATAAAATTTGATGATCATCTACGACAGGGATGGCCTCTAAGTCATACTTCCGCATGATGTTTGCAATGTCTTCTGCATCATCAAGAACGTTTACAAAATCAACTTTTGGGATATAAATTTCTGAAATATGTGTGCGTGTTGACGCAACCAATAAATCTTTTAATGACAAACGTCCTTTCAATTTCCCCGAATCATCGACTACATAGATCGAGTGAACGCGTCGAACCTCTTCTGCTTGAATGCGCATTTCTTTGACGCACTTCAAAACAGTCCAATTTTCGTTGACCCTTACCAGCTCTTTTGCCATTAATCCCCCTGCTGAATTTTCATCATAGGAGAGTAATTCTTCAATTTCTTTTACATGTTCTTGGTCTTCAATTTTCGACATTACTGCTTCTTGCCGATCTTCTGGCAATTCTGCAATCATGTCTGCGGCATCATCAGAGTCTAACTCGTCAATTTCTTCTGCAATTTCTTTGGCAGTAAGATTTTGAAGGATTTTTTCTCGGGTATCTTCATCGGTTTCCATTAAAACCGCAGAAGTGGTTTCACTGTCTAAAAGTTTAATGATATATACCGCTTCTTCAAACGGAATTTCATCGATAACTTCGGCAATATCTGCATGGTGAACCTCTATAAAAAGAGACTTAATAGCTGCATCGTCTTTGGTGTCGATGTATCGGCTTAGGTTTTCAAAAAGCTCATTTGTGATATCAAATGCCATTGAGGATAAGTTTTTTTGTCAATTCAATAAAGTCGTTTACTGACAATTGTTCTGGACGCTTCGCAAATATAGGGTCTTCTTTTAAAGAATCCGAAAGATTAAAGGTTTTTAAACTGCTTCTCAACATTTTTCTTCGTTGATTAAAGGCTGTTTTTACCACTCTAAAAAATAATTTTTCATCTACAGGAAGCGAATACTCTTTCTTTCGAATCAAACGAATTACTCCAGAATCCACTTTAGGTGGCGGGTCAAAAACGACAGGTGGTACCGTAAATAGATATTCTACATCAAAAAAGGCTTGTGTTAAAACAGAGAGAATTCCGTAAACTTTACTTCCTTTTTTTCTGCAATTCTTTTGGCAACTTCTTTTTGAAACATTCCAGCAAATTCGGGAACAAATGCTCTAAATTCAATCGCTTTAAAAACAATTTGAGTTGAAATATTGTAAGGAAAATTTCCAATAATTGCGACTTGTTTTTTCTTAAAAATAGTCTTTAAATCGTATTTTAAAAAGTCGCCTTCAACGATTTCAAATTTCTCTTTCGAGGTATTGAGTTGAATGTGCTCGCTTGGAAAGGAATCTTTTAAATAGGCAACCGACTCACGATCCAATTCTATGACTGTGATTTTCGATTTTTTTTGCAATAAGTATTTGGTTAAAACACCCATTCCAGGACCAATTTCTAAAATCTCATCATAGCCTTTTTCGGTCAAAGCATTTGCAATGTCTTTTGCAATACCTTCATCCTTTAAAAAATGTTGTCCTAAATGTTTTTTTGCTTTAACCTCCATGTTTTAATGACTTGTTGTTGGGAAAAATTCGTTGATGATTTTTAATTCGGTCCGAAAAGACAACATGCGTTCTCCAAATTTTTCGACTCCAGATTTTTGGATTTTTGCAGCATCAAATTGGTAATACGCTTCCAAATCCTTTTTTGTTTTTGCGGTAAATTGCACCGAATATGTTTTTCCACCCATTTCTTCGTCAACCAACACTTCTGTAAATTTCGCAGATACAAAACGACCTGTATTTAAAACCAAAGCAATTTGTGATTCGATCCAAGCCCTCCATTCGTCATGAACACTTTCTTCGATATTAATGGTTACGTTGTAGATATACATTCTTGTTGATTTTTTTTAGAGTTCGTTTATTCGGGGGTATCGCCTCGTAATTTGCGAAACTTTTTCCGAGCAGCTACCAAATAAATACTCGAAGGGATGTCAAAAATAATCTTTTGATAATATTCTGATGCCTTTTCTGGATTATTAAGTTGATAATTATACAATTCTGCCAATTCGTAATTCGCATTATCGATTAAAATTCCGTCAGGATTTAGTGCGATTACCTTTTCAAAATTGGCAATTGCATTTGTTAAATCGTTCTTTTTAATCATCAGTTGTGCTTGCTTAAAGAGGGCTTCATCTTCAATAGGATGTCCTTTGAAATCATGAATAATTTCGTTTAAAGTCTCTATTGCCTCTGTGTCTTTATTTTGAAATGAAAGCAAATCTGCTTTGGCATATTGGAGCAATCCAGAAGGAATAGAATCAACCGGCTCATTGTCAGAAATTATTAAAAAAAGGGCTAGGGCATCGTTTGCGATGAGCTGTGTTGTAGCGCCTTTTAAGACTTTTAATTGTGCTTTTGCCCAAGTAAAATCTCCTTTAAAATAACTGGTTTGTGCTACTTTAAATCTTGCTTCTTGTGCCAAGGGATGGTTTTTTAATTGTGCCTGAATTTGAGAAAAATAGAGCAATGCTTTGTTTGGTCTTCCAGTAAAGACCAAGACTTCTCCCAGTTTTATTTTGATGCGTGCTTTGTCAAATTTAGAAACTGAAAAACGAAGGGCATTTTCTAAAACTTCAATTGCTTTAGTAGGGTCGTTTTTGTGAAAACTTAAAAAATCGGCATACGAAACTTGAACCTTAATGGTAGAATGATTTTCTCCAAATTGCTTAAAAATTGACAAAAACTGGTTTTCTGCTTTTGGATTTTTGGTTTCAACCGCAATTTTTGCCAGAAACAACAGTGCTTCAATTTTCTCTTCAGAAATGTTGGTGTTTTGATTCACAAAATCAAAACTTTCTTGAGCTGTTTTAAAATCGTTGTTTTCGAAAGCAATTTTTCCCAATCCAAAAATTTTAGAAAGATTTTCAGGAGTTCGTTGATACAAGGCCTTTTCTTGAATGAGGGCTTTGTCGTAGTCTTTTTGCAGAGCAAACAACCAACTCAACAAAATATTCCAAACATCTTTCGGGTTGCTAGCAGCCTTGCGTAAAAGGGTTTTTTTAAATAAAACATTACCCTCATTTTCTCCATCATTGGTGAGGTAGCGACTTAGATAGCGTTGCACCGTCTGGAGGTAATTTGGGTTGATATCAATCAGTGAAATATAAGATGGAAACATTTTTTCATAGTTTCCTTGTTCTCCATAAATCTGTGCAATTTGAAAGCTATAATTTGCATTTGGGTTGTGTTCTACTGTTTTTTCATAAGCAAGAACGGCTTCATCTAAGAGCGTGTAGTTTTTAAAAACAGACGCAATTAAACCTCCGTAATTGGGGTTTTTTTCAATGGATAAGAGTGCTTTTTCGTAATAGCTTGCCGCTTCTTCTTTTTGTTCTTGTCGCTCGTAATTGTGTCCCAAAAGCACATACAAATATCCTTGTGAAGGATTTTGTTTGATTCGTGCCTTAAGCAGGGTTTCTGCTGTTGAAAATTGATTGGTTTCTTGATAGCAAGCAATCAATTTTTCCAGATAGGTGGTATTATAAGGACTTCGATCGTATAGTTTTTTGAAGAGGATAGTTGCTTTTTCATATGCTCCATCTGCAAAGTAATTATTGGCAATCTCGTAGTTGTTTTGAGCATAGCTAAAACTACTGATTAGCAAAATAAAAAGGAGAATACGTTTTTTCATTTGGACTCAAATATAATCAACAAAAAGAAATTTTATGTAAGCTCTTGGCAATTTCATTTTTTAGGGATCATTTTGATCTGGCATGAAGCTTGTCTTTAGGACTAGAGAATCCATACAGAATCGTCATGAAAGAGCAAACCAAACAAACAGTACCAAATCAACAAAAAAAATGCCAAAGGGTATTTGCAACGGACAATTGAGTGCTTATCTTAAAGCATTGTCAAATTGAATTCCTATAATAGGGTGATGAAGGCGATGGTTTCTAACCGGTACACGTTAGATGCGATCAAACCCACAATAAGGAATCAATGCCTCTGGAATTTGAATTCCATCTTCTGTTTGATAGTTTTCTAAGATTGCGGCTAAAACACGAGGTAAAGCCAAGGAACTTCCGTTTAAGGTATGTGCCAATTCACTTTTACCGTCACTATTTTTGAAGCGCAATTTCAATCTGTTAGCTTGAAAGGTTTCACAGTTAGAAGCTGAACTGATTTCTAACCATCTATTTTGTGCTGTAGAAAAAACTTCAAAATCGAAGGTCAAAGCTGCGGTAAAACCAGTGTCTCCACCACACAAACGTAGAATTCGATAGGGTAATTTTAAATCTCGTAAAATTCCTTTAATATGTTCCACCATTCCATCTAAAGCTTGGTATGAGTTATTGGGATGCTCAACACGTACAATTTCTACTTTGTCAAATTGATGCAGTCGATTTAACCCACGAACATGTGCACCATAACTTCCTGCTTCCCGTCTAAAACAAGGCGTATATCCTGTATAGGTAATTGGAAAATCCGATTCTTGCACCAAGTTTCCTCTAAAAATGTTAGTAATAGGCACTTCACCTGTTGGAATTAAATAGAGATCATCTTCTCCAATATAATACATTTGTCCTTCTTTGTCGGGCAATTGCCCTGTGCCAATTCCAGAAGCTTCATTTACCAAATGGGGAACTTGAATTTCTGTGTAGCCTGCTTGGGTGTTTTTATCTAAAAAATAGTTGATCAATGCGCGCTGAAGCCTTGCTCCTTTTCCTTTGTAAATTGGAAATCCAGCCCCTGTAATTTTAGTTCCTAATTCAAAATCGATGATATCGTGTTTTTTTGCCAATTCCCAATGAGGAAGGGCGTTTTCGGGTAAAACAGGGATGGTTCCTTCTTGAAAAATTTCCTCATTATCTTCTTCAGAGGTTCCTGGTTTTACAGATGTATGTGGAATATTTGGAATCTGGTATAGTACGTTTTGGAGTTCCTCTGAAAAAATAGTCAACCGCTCGTTCAATTCTTTTGAGAGTTCTTTTAATTGTCCTGTTTTTTCTTTTAATAGAGTTGCTTTTTGAACTTCTCCTGTCTTAAAAAATGTTCCGATCTCTTTAGAAAGCTTATTAGATTCTGCCAGTGTATCGTCAAGAAGAACTTGTGTTTTTCTTCGATTTTCATCTGCAGTTAAAACTTGCTCAACAATGGTTTCGGCATTTGCAAAATTTCTTTTTACCAATCCGTCTAAAACAACCTGCTTGTTTTCTCTAATAAAGTGTACTTGTAACATTTTTTCTAAGAATTATGTATTGCAAAGATATCATTTGTGAAATAGTTTTCACATGAATTTATAAATAAAAGTAAGATTTATGGGAAGAAGGCATTGGATGAAAATAAAATACTATAAGAGTCCCTTTAGATGAGTCCGAGCTATTTTTTCGTCTTCTTGAAGTTGAGAAATTAACAGCTCTAGTGTGTCAAATTTTTTCTCATCTCGGAGAAAATAAATCAATTCAATAGTAAGATATTGATGGTATAGGTCACTATTGAAATCAAAAAAATGAACTTCGATCGTTTGGTGTTTTCCAGAAACTGTTGGGCGATTTCCAATATTCATCATTCCGTAGATGGCCTCTTCGTTGATGGTCGATTTTACTACATACACTCCCGTTTTTGGAATCAATTTATACGTTTCAATGACTTCAATATTTGCAGTTGGAAAGCCAATTTTTCCACCTAATTTTTTACCGTTGACAACTTTTCCCGACAACATGAAATGGTAGCCCAAATATTTGTTGGCGGTTTTTAAATTTCCAGAAGCTAAGGCTTTTCGGATTTTGGTAGAGCTGACAGAGACATTGTCAATGTCTTGTGCAGGAATTTCTTGTACAGAAAAATTGAATTGTTGGCTGTACTCGGTCAATTGTTCGATATTCCCTTCACGGTTTTTTCCAAAATGATGGTCATACCCGATGATTAATTTTGAAATATTCAATTGCTTTACCAAGAGATCGCGAACGAAATCGAAAGCAGTTAGTTTTGAGAAGGCAATGTTAAAAGGATGAATGATGAGGTAGTCCAACCCTGTTTTTTTTAAAAGCGTCGCTCGTTCTTCAATGGTATTGATCAACGCAATGTTGGTGTCTTTTTGTAGCACCATTCTAGGGTGTGGAAAAAAGGTTAGTAATACTGATTTTTTTCCTGCTCTTTTTGCATCTTCAACCAGTTTGCTGATAATTTCTTTGTGACCAAAATGGACTCCATCAAAAGTTCCAATAGTTACAAAGGTTTTTTCGTTGGTTTCAAAGGTGGAAATGTCGTGAAAGGTTTTCAAAAAGTGGATAATTTATAAGTACAAATGTACACTTTGTTCAATTTAAATAAAGGCTTTTTTTGAATTATAGTATCGATAATTAAAAATGGATCAGTTATTAATTAGCTAAAAAAACTGTTAAAATAATTAACAAATCAAAAAAAAGTGTATTTTCGTAGAGTTAACTAATAATTCAAATTATGATAAAAAAGATTTTACTACTAGCTTTTGTGGTTTTTGGAAGTGCAGCTATGTTTGCCCAAACAACGATTACAGGGACAGTAAATGACGCAAACACAGGAGAAACTCTGCCTATGGTGCAAACATTAAAGTGGCTAGAAAAGCTGTGGGAACAAGCACAGATTTTGATGGAAGTTTTGTATTACAAGTTACAGATACCCCACCATTTACAATTGAAATTTCAATGATAGGCTATCAGCCTGCAAATGTTGAAATCACGACCAACAACCAAGAAGTCGTTGTGAACCTTACTGAAAATGCAACTTCTTTAGATGAAATTGTTGTTTCGGCATCTAGAACTCCAGAACGTATTATGGAGTCTCCAGTTACAATAGAAAGAATGGACTCAAGAGCCATTAAAAACACTTCTGCTCCTTCATTCTATGACGGGTTAGAAAATTTAAAAGGGGTAGATATAAACACAAGTAGTTTGACTTTTAAGTCTGTAAACACTCGTGGTTTTGCAACTTTTGCCAATACGCGTTTTATGCAATTGGTAGACGGAATGGATAATTCTTCTCCAGCCTTGAACTTTGCCCTAGGAAATTTATTAGGAATGTCTGAATTGGACGTTGAAACGGTTGAATTACTTAGGAGCTTCTTCTGCGCTATATGGTGCTAACGCTTTTAACGGAATTATGTTTATGACCAGTAAAAGTCCTTTTGATCATCAAGGAATTAGCCTTTCGTACAAAGACGGGTTGACTAGTCAGGATGCTGCAGGAGACAATAAATTTTATGATGTCAATATTAGAATGGCACATGCTTTTTCAAATAAATTTGCTGCCAAAGCCACGTTATCATATTTAGATGGAACTGAATGGTTTGCAACAGACTATAGAAACACATTTGAGGGCGCTTACACTTCAGGAGATAGAAACTCTGATAGAAATTATGATGGGCTAAATGTTTATGGAGATGAGGTTTCTACAAATATAAAAGGAGTTGCAGAAACGTTAGAATCTATGGGGATTTTTCCAAGTGGAGCTGCTGCTTTAATTCCAAGTGAAACAATCAGTAGAACAGGATACGATGAAAAGGACTTGATGTCTTATGACGCAAGAAGTTTGAAGTTTGGCGCTTCGTTAAATTATCGTCCTTTAGGAGATGACCGTTTGGAAATTATCTGGAATTCTAAATACGGAAATGGAAACACGATTTATCAAGGAACTAATAGGTACAACATCAAGAACTTCTTTATGGAGCAACACAAACTTGAGGTTAGAGGGAAAAGTTTTTTTGTAAGAGGATATATGACAAACGAAGATGCGGGAGATTCTTATGACACTCGTTTTGCAGCCATTAACATTAACAGAGCGTGGAAAGATGACAACACTTGGTTTGGTGAATATACAGGAGCATACCTTCAAGGAACTTTAGGAGGAATGAACTCTGACCAAGCTCACGCATTGGCTAGACAAACTGCTGAAGCAGGGCGATTATTACCAGGGTCTGCAGGTTTTCAAGAAGCTTTTAATAGAATTACATCAGACCCTGATTTAGTAACAGGATCTAAATTTCAAGACAATACCAAATTATATCATGCAGATGCAAATTACAATTTGAATGAAGTCATTAATTGGGCAGAGTTTCAAGTTGGAGGTTCGTATAGATTGTACTCTTTAAACTCTAACGGTAGTATTTTTACCGACTATGATGGTGCGATTAATTATAATGAATATGGGATTTATACTCAAATGCAAAAAAACTTTTTAGAGGAAGATCGTTTAAAATTAACCGCTTCTGTTCGCTATGACAAGGCGCAAAATTTTGAAGGTAATTATTCACCAAGAGTTTCTTTTGCCTATGCAGGAGGAGAGAACAAAAATCAAAACTTTAGAGCCTCCTTTCAAACAGGATTTAGAAATCCAACTACGCAAGATCAGTATATTGGTTTAAATGCAGGGAGAGCTTATTTAATCGGTTCGGCACCAGATAATTTAGATCGTTTTTCTACGCCAGCATTAGATGTAAGTGGATTGGGTCAAAATTTTACAGGAACTGGAACAATTTCAATTTCTGGAAGGTCTGCCTATGAGAATGCATTTTCGGCAACGTCTGTGAGTGCTTTTGCAGCAGGAAAGGTTGCAACACCTTCGAAAGCTAATATTGCTTTGGTAAAGCCAGAAAAAGTTACCGCATATGAAGTTGGATACAGAGGTTTGATTGATATTGAATCTTCTCGTTTTACGGTTGATTTAAGTGTATACTATAATGCATACGAAGATTTTATTGCAGGGAAAAACGTAGTTGTTCCATTTTACGGTGACACTGCTTTAACTCAAACAGCACCTGTAGGTCCTGGAGGAGCTCAAGTACCTTTATCAATCGTTGCTTTAAGCGCTGGAGATTATGTAGCTTTTGCAACGTATACCAATACCTCTGCAGAAATAAGTTCTTATGGGGCGACTATCGGAATAAACACAAAGCTATTTGAAGAATATAACTTAGGAGTAAATTACACGTATGCAAAGTTTGATTTTGATCAAGCTTCTGATCCTGACTTTGAGGCAGGATTCAATACACCTGAACACAAAGTAAAAGTGCAATTTGGAAATCCAAATGTATTTAAAAACTTTGGGTTTAATATCAATGCTAGATGGCAAGACGAATATCGCTGGGAATCTACCTTTTTAGATGCAGATATCGCTTCTAGAACTGTTCTAGATGCTCAAGTAAATTACAGTGTTCCAGCTTGGAAGTCTGTGTTTAAGGTGGGAGGCGCAAACTTAACAGGAAAAGAGTACTTAAGCGCACCAGGAGTTGGTGCAATTGGTTCTCAATACTATGTTTCTTGGACAATTAATAACTAATTAAAATGATTATTTCAATGAAAAATTATAAATATATAGGGTTGTTCCTTTTATCATTAGGATTGGTTTCCTGTGATGTCAACAACGAATTAGACGAGATTGAAGCAGAAATCGTAGAGGAGGTTTTATTAAGTACCAACGGACTTGATTTCTCAAAATATGTTTCTATTGGAGCATCATTTACTTCTGGATATTCAGATGGAGCTTTATTTATAGCGGCACAAGAAAATTCTTTTCCAAATATTTTGGCAGGGAAGTTTGGAACCGATTTTACCCAACCTTTAATGAATGATAATGTTGGAGGAATGGTATTTGGAGCTTCGGTAGTTTTAGAGCCAAGACTGTATTTTAATGGAGCTGGACCTGCACGTTTGGCTGCGACTCCAACCACACAAGTAACCGATGTAATTTCGGGACCTTTTAACAATATGGGAGTTCCTGGTGCCAAAAGTTTCCACTTAGGAGTTCCTGGCTATGGGACTTTAAACCCATATTTTGGCAGAATGGCTTCTAGTCCTACAGCTACGGTATTGGGAGATGCTTTAGCACAAAGCCCAACCTTTTTCACCTTATCAGAAATTGGAGGAAATGATGTTTTAGGATATGCAACTTCTGGAGGTTCTGGTGTAGATCAAACAGGAAATTTTGACCCTTCAACGTATGGAGGGAATGATATTACAGATCCAAATGTCTTTGCACAAGTTTTTTCCGGAATGGCTATTGCTCTAACAGCAAATGGAGCAAAAGGTGTTGTGGCAAACGTACCTTATGTTACCTCATTGGCATACTTTACTACGGTACCTCACAATCCTGTTCCTTTAGACGCAGCAACGGCAGCATTTGTAAACGGTGCTTATGCGGCGTATAATGGCGGAGTTCAACAAGCTTTTGGAGCTTTGGTAGGATACGGATTAATGACACAAGAACAAGCTGACGCAGAGGTAGCACAAAGAACAATTTCTTTTGCAGCAGGTCAAAATGCTGTTGTGATTGTAGATGAAGATTTAACAGATTTAGGAGCTATCAATCCTGCATTTGCAGCAATTCCTCAATACAGACAAGCAACGGCAAATGATTTAATTGTATTGACTGCGGCGTCATTTATAGGAACTTTAGCAGACCCTAACAATCCAGTAACGGTGAATGGTGTTGGTGTTCCTTTGGCAAACCAATGGGTTTTAACTGCCAAAGAGCAAGCCAAAGTAAAAACGGCAACAGATGCTTATAACAACACGATTGAAGCAATTGCAAATGCAAATCCAAATCTAGCTTTAGTCGACTTCAAAGGAGTTTTACAAGAAGCTTCTACAGGAATTCAGTTTGATCAATATGTAATGAATACAAGCTTGGTTTTTGGAGGCTTGATAAGTTTGGATGGAGTTCACTTAACAGCGAGAGGGTATGCTTTAATGGCAAACAAAATCTTAGCTGCTATGGATGCTGAATTTGGTTCTAACTTTACAATGGCCACTGGAGGTTTGGCGAAAGCGAAAGACTATGTAACAAATTTTTCTCCAATGTTACCATAAACATTGAGAAATATGAGATGAAAAAAAGGTTGTGCATTGGCACAACCTTTTTCTATGTAAAATTTACAGATGAAAGCCCTTCAGAAATTTTATGAGAGCATTAAAATTGCTCTTTTAAGAGCTGAAATGAAAGTATCAATTTCATCTTTGGTATTGTAAAAAGAAAAGGAAGCTCTGATGGTTCCTGGAATTTTATAGAAATCCATAATAGGCTGTGCACAGTGATGTCCAGTTCGGACAGCAATCCCTAATTTGTCTAAAATTACCCCAATATCATAGGGGTGAATTTCACCAACATTAAAAGAAATTACGGCTGTTTTGTGTGTGGTTGTTCCATAAATTTTCACACCTTCAATCTTTAAAAGTTCCTGAGTTCCATAGTTTAACAATTCGGATTCGTAAGCAGCAATGGCATCAAAACCAATAGAGTTCATATAGTCTAAGGCAACACCAAAAGCGATTCCTCCACAAATATCTGGTGTTCCAGCTTCAAATTTATGCGGCAATCCAGCATAGGTTGTTTTTTCAAAAGTAACGGTATCGATCATTTCTCCTCCACCTTGATAGGGAGGGAGTTTTTCTAGCCATTCTTTTTTTCCGTATAAGAAACCGACTCCCGTAGGGCCGCATAGTTTATGGGCCGATGCCACATAAAAGTCAACATTTAAAGCTTGTACATTGGGTTTTATATGGGGGGTTGCTTGAGCTCCGTCAATCAAAACAGCAGCACCAAATTGGTGTGCTTTTTCAATAATTTCCTCAATAGGGTTGACAACTCCCAAGGCATTTGAAACATGATTGCAAAACACAATTTTGGTCTTTTCGTTCACCATATTGTGATAAGTATCCATTTGTAAAGAGCCGTCCAAATTCATTGGGATGACCTTTAAAAGAGCACCTGTTTTTTCACAAAGCATTTGCTAAGGGAACAATATTTGAATGATGTTCCAAAGCAGAAACAATAATTTCATCTCCTTTTTTAAGAAAGGAAGCAAATCCAGAAGCAACTCGATTAATACTGTCGGTGGTGCCAGAAGTCAAAATAATTTCATACGCATGGGCTGCATTAAAGTGCTGCTGTACCTTGATACGAGCTTCCTCGTACTTGTCGGTAGCCTCTTGGCTTAAGCTGTGAACGCCTCGGTGAATGTTTGCATTGTAATTGCTGTAATAATCAACAATCGCATCGATTACAATTTGCGGGGTTTGTGAAGTTGCCGCATTGTCAAAGTACACCAACGGTTTTCCGTTGACCATTCTTTTTAGAATTGGGAAATCTTCACGAATTTTGTCAATATGTATCATACCAATTGTATTTATAGTGCAAAGATAAAGGTTGAGTTTTTAAAGTTTTGATAAACTCAATATGTTTTTCTTATTTTTACATCACTAAAATAAAAATGATGATAATTTTAAAGCGAATTTTACTTTTACTGGTCCTTTTTGTAAGTGCCATTGTTATTTATAATTATCCAAAATTAAATATTCTTGCAGGTTATTCTGCAAAAAGTACGGCTTCCTCTGTTTTTTTAGCGAAGCGAAGTTTAGCGTTTACAGATCAGAATGACAATAATTTTTCACCCGTGCATTTGGCAGCCGATGCCGTAGATCTTGAAAAGAAGACAGCCACTTCGTCTGTTTTGGGATTGCTGACAAGAAAAGCCATCATGCGAGAAGGTTTGGGATCTGTTTTAACGCTCACTGAAGCCGACGAAACCGCCCCTTATTTAGTTCCTAAGCGATCAAAAACAAAGAACCACACAGAACCCTACCCTTATGGAAGTGCGGCCCCAAAAGATACTGTTTTCACAAATATAGATTATGAAAGAGTTGAAACTTCGGTCAATTCAATTTTTGGAAGTGATCAAACGAGAGCTGTGGTGGTGCTTTACAAAGATCATATTATTTCTGAAAAGTATTCACAAGGCTTTGATGCTTCCTCCAGAATATTAGGCTGGTCGATGACTAAAAGTATTTTGAGTACAGTTTTTGGAGTATTGGCACATCAAAAAAAAATAAACATTCAAGACAAAGCTCCCGTTGCCTCCTAGCAAGATGATGCTAGAAAAGAAATTACCATTCATCATTTATTGCAAATGAATTCGGGCTTGGAGTGGGATGAGAACTATGATGAAATCTCCGATGCTACCAAAATGTTATTTTTAGAACGAGATATGACGAAAATGCAGGCAGAAAAACCTTTGGTAGGGAAGCCTAATGAATCTTGGTATTATTCCTCTGGCACAACCAATCTATTGTCGGGAATTCTGCGGTCACAGTTTGAAAGTCATCAAGCATATTTAGATTTTTGGTATACCGATTTGATTGATAAAATAGGAATGCACTCCATGATTTTAGAGGCCGATTTGGCAGGGAACTATGTTGCTTCTTCCTATGCTTGGGCTACTGCAAGAGATTGGGCAAAATTCGGATTGTTGTACCTACACAACGGGAACTGGAATGGCGAACAATTATTTAGCAAAGATTGGGTTGCATATGCTACTACTCCCACACCCACCTCTGAGGGAAGCTATGGAGCACAGTTTTGGTTAAATACAGAAAAGCAATTTAAAGATGTACCTAAAAGCATGTATTATGCAGATGGATATCAAGGGCAGCGAGTCTATGTTTTTCCTGATCAAGAAATGGTCATTGTCCGTTTTGGATTGTTGAATTTTGACGAAAATTTGTTTTTGAAGGGGGTTTTGGAAAGTATAAAGTAGCATTTCAGAATTGCCGACTCCTTTTTTCAATGGAATAAAAAAAACCACACAATTTGTGTGGTTTGTATTATTTAACAAATGCAAGAAGAATACTTACAAATCAAAGCCAATATCAACACCTAGTTTTTTGGCAATCAACTTGGTAATTCGTTGTTTTACTTCTGGTATTTTTACGCTCTCCAACACTGTATTTGCAAAGGCATACATCAGCAAAGCTTTTCCTTCCTTTTTTGGAATTCCACGTTGTTGCATATAAAACAAAGCATCGTCATCCAATTGTCCAATGGTACATCCGTGAGAACATTTTACATCATCAGCAAAAATCTCTAACTGAGGTTTTGCATTGATGGTCGCTTTGTCACTCACTAAAACATTGTTGTTTTTTTGGTATGCATTGGTTTTCTGTGCCTCTTTTTCGACAACTACTTTACCATTGAACACTCCTGTTGAGCGTTCGTCATATATTCCCTTATAATCTTGATGACTTTCACAGTTTGGCTCAATATGATGCACCAAAGTATGGTGGTCTACATGTTGTTTTCCTTCAATAATAGTGATCCCTTTTAAAATAGAATCGATGTACTCTCCACGTTGGTAAAAGTTCAAATTGTTTCGGGTAATATTCCCTCCAAAAGAAAAAGTGTGCACAGAAACGATACTATTCGACTTCTGTTCTATATAAGAATTGTCTACCAAAGAAGCGTTGTTGTCATCATTTTGAATTTTGTAGTAATCTACAAAGGCACGTTTATCAGCATAAATTTCAGTTACTGCGTTCGTTAAAACAGGGTTGCTAGTCAAACTTTGATGACGTTCAATAATTTGAACATGAGAGTTCTCTTCAACAACGATTAAATTTCTAGGCTGCAATAGGGTTGCTGCTTCTGAACCGGTTGTAAAATTGATGATTTGAATCGGCTTTTCAACTTCCGTATTTTTAGGAATATGAATGTAAGCCCCTTCAGAAGCAAATGCTGTATTTAAAGAAGTTAAATTGTCTTGTGTGGCAATTTTATTGAAATAATTTTCAATAACCGCTTTGTACTTGGGTTTGGTTAAGGCAGAAGACATTAAGCAAACATCCAGTTTGTCGTGTGAAGTTTCTGATAAAAAAGAACTGTAGGTACCGTCTATAAAAATAATTTTATAGCTATCGATATCGTGAATAAAATACTTTTTTACATCGGCCAATTCAATAGAAACCTCTTTGTTTGGAAACAAACTGTAGTCCTGCTTTAAAACTGAATTTAAAGAGGTGTATTTCCAAGCTTCTAGTTTTTTGGTAGGAAAGCCTAATTTTTCAAAGCTCTGAAGCGCTTTAGAACGAATTTCATGAACATCTGAATCGATCTCTACTCGATTTTCAAAGGCTACGTAAGAGGCTACTAATTTATCTTTTAATTCCATTATTTTTACAAGTTTCAGGTGTAAAGGTTCTTTCTTTTCAAGTTTTCTCTCTTGAACTTCGGCCTTTAAAATCTCTTTTATTTAAATAGCTAATAAAATTTGCTGTCTTAATTGTTTTAATAGTTGCACTCTGTAATTCTTCTTCAGCAATATTGTCCTTTACGTAACCTGAAAAAGTATTCATCTCATTTTTAAGTTCAGTAGGTTGGAAATTTGCAAAATATGTTGAGATAAATTACAAGCAAGTTGCCAAAAAAAAAACGTATTCAACAACAGAAACGATATTAAACCAGCTCCTGTTTAATCCAATCATATCCTTTTGCTTCAAGCTCTAAGGCCAAAGAAGCGTCTCCAGATTTTACGATTTTACCATCGTGTAAAACATGGACAAAATCGGGAACGATATAATCCAACAAACGCTGATAATGCGTAATTACGATGACCGCATTGTCTTTCGACTTTAGCTTGTTTACTCCGTTTGCTACAATACGCAGAGCGTCAATATCCAATCCAGAGTCTGTTTCATCTAAGATGGCTAATTTTGGTGCTAGCATTGCCATTTGAAAAATTTCGTTTCGTTTCTTCTCTCCTCCAGAAAATCCTTCGTTTAATGAACGGGATAAAAATTTACGATCGATTTCTAATAATTCTGATTTTTCACGAATCATTTTCAACATGTCTTTTGCAGGCATGTCTTCCAGCCCTTTTGCTTTACGGGTTTCGTTGATGGCTGTTTTGATAAAGTTGGTTACAGAGACTCCAGGTATTTCTACGGGATATTGAAACGATAAAAACACTCCATTGTGAGCTCTTTCTTCTGGAGATAATTCGCTGATATCTTCTCCGTTTAATTCAATATTTCCAGCAGTTACTTCGTACTCTTCTTTTCCAGCGATAATGTTTGCCAAAGTACTTTTTCCAGCACCATTGGGTCCCATAATTGCATGAACTTCACCTGCTTTTACTTCTAAATTCAATCCTTTTAAAATTGATTTATCTTCGATACTTGCGTGTAAATTTTCTATTTTTAACATCTTATTATTTGCTATATGTTATGAGCGTTTCCTATTTTCTAATTTGATTCTCTTCAGCTGTAGTTGTGATTGAAAGGTGCGTTTCCTATCCCACAGAGCCTTCCAAACTAATCTCTAATAATTTTTGAGCTTCTACTGCAAATTCCATTGGGAGTTTGTTCAAAACCTCTTTACTAAACCCGTTTACAATCAATGCGATTGCTTTCTCAGTATCAATTCCTCGCTGATTGCAGTAGAACAATTGTTCTTCTCCAATTTTACTCGTGGTTGCTTCGTGTTCTACTTGTGCTGATTTGTTTTTTACTTCGATATACGGAAAGGTATGAGCGCCACATGCATTTCCCATTAATAAAGAATCACATTGAGAGAAGTTTCTTGCGTTTTCTGCTCTAGCTCCAATTTGAACCAAACCTCTATAACTGTTTTGAGATTTTCCTGCAGAAATTCCTTTTGAAATAATGGTTGATTTTGTGTTTTTCCCTAAATGAATCATTTTAGTTCCAGTATCTGCTTGCTGATGATTATTGGTTACTGCAATCGAGTAAAATTCGCCTACAGAATTGTTTCCTTTCAATATGCATGAAGGATATTTCCATGTGATGGCAGAACCTGTTTCTACTTGTGTCCAAGAGATTTTTGCATTGTTTTCACACAAGCCTCTTTTGGTTACAAAGTTGTAAACACCCCCCAATCCGTCAGCATTTCCTGGATACCAGTTTTGTACAGTTGAATATTTTATTTCAGCATCGTCTAAGGCAATTAATTCAACTACAGCTGCATGCAACTGATTTTCGTCTCTACTAGGTGCAGTACAGCCTTCCAGATAAGAGACAAAACTTCCTTTATCTGCAACCACCAATGTTCTTTCAAATTGTCCTGTTCCTCCTTGATTAATTCTAAAATAGGTTGATAATTCCATCGGACAACGCACTCCTTTTGGGATATAGCAAAAAGAACCGTCAGAAAAAACGGCCGAATTTAAAGCTGCATAAAAGTTGTCTGTTGTTGGGATAATGGTTCCTAAATATTTTCGAACCAATTCAGGATGTTCTTGAATGGCTTCAGAGATCGGCATAAAAATAATCCCTTTTTCTCCTAGTGTTTTTTTGAAAGTGGTCGCTACAGAAACAGAATCGACAACAATATCGACGGCAACATTTGCTAACTTCTTTTGTTCGTCTAAAGAAATTCCCAAACGTTTAAAAGTGTCCAATAATTCTGGATCAACTTCGTCCAAAGAATTTAGTTTAGGTTTTTTTGTTGGTGCAGAATAATAAGCAATGTCTTGAAATTTTGGTTTTTCATAGTTCACATTTGCCCATTCTGGCTCTTCCATTTTTTCCCAAACACGGAAAGCTTCAATCCTCCAATCAGTCATCCATTGAGGCTCGTTTTTCTTTTTAGAAATTGCACGAACCACATCTTCATTTAACCCCTTTGCAAAGGTTTCACTTTCAATATCTGTATAAAAACCGTATTCATACTCTTTGGTTTTTAATTCTTCTCTTAAGTCGTCTTCTGTATACTTCATAATTCAAAGTTCATTGTTAAAAATTCAAGGTTGTTTGTACTCACTTTTATACCTACTTCCTTGAAACTCACTTTTCTTTAAATAATCGATCAATTCACTTATCAATTTGTTCAAAACCAATGATTGTTCTTTTTATTTTTTAAGTCCTTCAGTAAAAGTGCTCATTATAGCGCTTGAAGAACTGTTTGTTTGACTGTATAATCTTTTTTAAATGTTGTGCCTACTGCTGTCGTATGCATCGTCTCCAAATTTTTTAAAGAGAAAATGACTCTCCACATCCACATGTTCTATTTGCATTTGGATTGTTAAACACAAATCCTTTTCCGTTCAATCCGCCAGAATATTCAAGGGTCGTCCCTACTAAATATAAAAAGCTCTTTTTGTCAACGATTATTTTGATATTATTTTCTTCAAAAACCTTGTCGTTTTCCTCTCTCTTATTGTCAAAAGTTAAGTCGTAAGATAAACCAGAACAACCTCCACTTTTTACACCTACTCGAACAAAGTCGATGGCAGCGTCAAAACCCTCATCGGTCATTAGCTCAATGACTTTTTTCTTTGCTGTGTCTGAAACTTTTATCATAATTTTAACTAGATTAAATCTAAATTGATTGCAAATATACAATTTAAGTCGTAAAAAAGAATGAAACTTTCATTTACAAGAACAATATTACTATTGGTTTTTTTGATTATTCTCTGAAGGCTGGATTATTGATAAATTCTGGATCTGAAAGGCTAAGTAAAAAGGCTTTTAAATCCATTTTTTCTTGAGGAGATAATCGAACGCCTCCTTGAGCTACTTTTTTCATTAAGGGATCGATGGTTGATGATTGCTTTAATCCGTTAGAATAATGATTGATGACTTGTTCTAAGGTTGTAAAGCGTCCATCATGCATGTAAGGTGCCGTAAAACGTAAGTTACGGAGCGAGGGAGATTTGAATTTTCCGTTGTCGTTGGGGTCTCCAGTAACAGCGCCCAAGCCAAGGTCAGAGAATGTAGCGTCCAAGCCATTATTGTGAAACTTATTATCTGTCCAAAGTGGATTTTGATTACTGCCATGGCAGTGAAAACAGTCTCCTTTCGCTTCGTCCATAAACACATCAAAGCCATTTTGTTCTTCAGAAGATAAGGAGGTTTCTCCTCTTAAAAAACGGTCAAATTTCGAATTTCCTGAAATAATGGTTCTTTCAAATTGTGCGATGGCTTTAGTGATTCCAATTGAGTCTATTTTTGAGCTCCCAAACGCTCGTGCAAACATATCTGGGTATTCTGGGCTTGCTGCTAGTTTTTCAGCAACTCTTTTCCAATTGGAGTGCATCTCTATAGGGTTTCTCACGGGTTCTAATGCTTGTCTTTCAAGACTCAGCTCTCTACCATCCCATGCAAAGCGCTCGTCAAAATTCCATGCAAGATTGAATATTGGCATTGCATTTCTGTTTCCAAAAACGCCATCGATTCCTTCACTAAACGGTTGATTTTCTGCAAATGAGTTTCGAGGATTGTGACAACTTGCACAGGATTGTGTATGGTCCCCAGAAAGGCGCTTGTCAAAAAATAATTTTTTCCCTAAGGCAACACCTTCCTCTGTAAGTGGATTATTTACAGGAAGTACGGGTGCAATTAATTTGCTTGCAAATAAGGACGGTATTTCTAAAGTATAAGGAACGGGGGTATACACCTCGTCTTCTTCTTTGGAAGCGCAATTCATCAAAAAAAGAAAGGAGAAAAGAAATAAATAGGTGTTTTTCATTGATTTCATTTTTTTTACTGAATGTATTGTGATGGATCTCCTAGGCTAAAAACAGATTTTCCATTTTGACTCATTAAAAGTTGTGCCTCAAAATTGGGCATTAAAACCGTATTTCGTTGATTCAAATCCCAGATATTAGGGTTTTTAAACCATTCTGCAATGTTCATTTTCACTTCAATTTCTTTAGAGTTCTTCACAGAAAGGACACCTAGCTCTACTTTAAATGAGGTATCTTGAAATACAATTGCATTTGGATTTTCTCTGTTTACCGCTCTAATTGCATGATAATTGAAGGGAGCTGGGGCTAAATTTTGTCCGATATATTTTCCGTCAAATTGCATGTAATGGTACCCTCCTCCCAACATGGTCGGAACATTGAAAGAGGCCGAATTTAAGTCGGGGTAACTTCCATCTGTATTTTGAGCGTCTGTAAAACCAAAGATAAAAGAAAGCGTGTAGGTTCCGAGAGGAACTTCAATCGCAGGAATATCAATTTGATTTTCTCCAAGATTGATTAATTGGTATTTTGAAAGCTCGAAGGTGTTGTTATTTGCATCGGTCAACATCACATTAGAAACGAGATATCTCAATCTTTCAATACTAATCTTTTCTCCATTTTCAGTTATAAATTTTAGAGAATTAAAATCGGCTGTGCTTACAGAAGTACTGTCCCAGAAATGAGAGAAATGGATGCCAACAGGTGCTTCTAGATCTTTTTTTGATGAGGTACACGAAAAAAGAAAAAGTAGACTTGCACAAAGGAATAGAACTTTTTTCATGGCTATTTTATTGTTATAATTAAGGCATCTGAAAAGCCTTTATTTTCGTTTAAATCGCCGTTAGAGCTTTGGGTTTCGCCAACAGCAATGATTGTATTATTATTGAGTTGTACTGCATCATACAAAAAATCGATTTCAGAACCTCCAATTGTTTTTTTCCACACGAGGGTCCCCTCTGCATTTATTTTGAGAACTAAAGCATCGTTCTGACCTTGATTTGTAAAACTATTGTCTTCACTTCGAGAACTTCCTGAAATAAGAAAACCGTTATCTTGAGTTTGAGAAACAGATCGGCCAACATCAAAACTAGATCCACCATAGGTTTTTTCCCAAAGTAAATCGCCCAAAGGACTCATTTTTACAACCCACAAATCGGCTGCGCCGTTAGTATTGGAAACATCATTGTTGGCACTTCTTGTATCGCCAACAATAAGAAAGTTACCATCATTTGTGTTTGTAATAGCTCTTGCTTCATCAATTTCTGACCCTCCAAAACTTTTTTCCCAAAGAAGATTTCCCTCGGGAGAAATCTGAAGCACCCAAAAATCATAAGATCCATTGTTGTTTGAGATGTCAATATCCGCACTGTCGGAGGAACCCACGATGATAAAATTTTTGTCTGCTGTTTCGATCACTCCAAAAGGAGTATCTGTATAGGATCCGCCAAAATAGTTCCTCCACAATAGTTCTCCATTTTCACTGAGTTTTATTGCCCAAATATCGCCACCCGCATGTCGTTGAGAATTTCGAGAATTGCCCTGCCCACCAGAAGCAGTCACGTCCAAAACTCCGGTAATTAAAAAACTGTTGTCTGAGGCTTGCAGTAAGGTCGTTCCAAAGTCGGCTCCCGAATACCCAAAGGTTTTACTCCAAGAAATAGTGCCTTGTGCATCGAGTTTAAGGATCCAAAAATCTTGTGATCCTGCATTTTCCAGCACATCTACATCTGAACTAGTACTATAGCCTAAAACAGCAAAGCCGCCATCATTGGTTTGAATAATGTCGTTCCCGCGATCGTCTTGGGTACCCCCAAAGGTTGTACTCCATTCGATGTTGCTTTCAGCATCCAATTTGAGGACCCAAAAATCAAAATTTTCATCGGTTTTGTCGGAAATATCTCCATCGGTACTTTGAGAATAGCCTAGAACAGCCGCTCCACCATCGATTGTTTTTACAACGGATTTTGCGATATCGTTTTTAGAACCTCCAACGGTTCTTGTTAAAATTATTTCTGCTAAGTTTGGAACAACTGTAGTCGTCAACAGCAACTCTTTTTTTGAACAGTTGTACAAGAAAAGAAAACTAAGGAAGTAGCAGATTTTTTTCATGAATTCAAAGCGTTAATCAATAATAATTTTTTGAGTAAGGTTGTCGTTAATTTTTATCAGATATATTCCACTATTTAGCCCTTTTGTATTTAAAATATATTGAGTTTTAGCAATATTTTTCTCATCCATTACCTTTTGTCCTAGAATTGAAAAAACTTGGATATTTTTAATAGTTTGGTTGTTGGATATGGTGATTGTTGCTTTTTCAGATACAGGATTTGGAGAAATAGAAAACGTTGTTTTTATCTTTTTGTTATCTAGGCCTAATGTTCCACTTTTTCGAATCACAAAAAAACCATTGTCAATATCACTGATAATAATATTACCGCTGGGGAAATAAGGATACACGTTCCATGTTCCATTAAAGTCAGTATTGTTGTTAGCTGGATAGGTGTCAAAATAGCCAATTTCTGTAAAGTTTTTGTTTTCTATATCAGACACTGCTATCATTCGAACACCTGCGTTATAATTTGCTTGATAATAAATATTGTCTTTTACATATCCGTTGTGGTCAATGGCAGCCGATGGGCCAAAATAATCGAAATGATGAACAGGGTTGTCTAAGTCTGTAAAGTCAAAAACAATAGTTTTTGTATTGTTTCCAATTCTTAATTCATCTAATTCATCGCCTAAAATGAAATATTTTAAATCCTCTGTAAACCAACCCTGATGCGCATATCTAACATTTGAATAACTAATTGTAGTAATTATTGTTGGGTTTGTTTTGTTTGTAACATCAGCAATTACAATTTCATTTTCATTACTTCCAATAAGAATTTCTTTGTTGGTATAATCTGTATCAGGGCCGTTGTACGTGATTACTTGCGCATCATGACTGTATCCGCCAGAGAGCAACCCTCCTTCCATTACTGGATTTATTGGGTCTTGGATATTTATAAATATAGGAGCGCCACCATAGGTCAAATTCCTGTTAGTTCCCACGATGTAAGCATATCCGCTTTCTTCATTAATTACGATGTTATGGGCGCTTCCAAATTCTGTAAAATGTGCATCTGCACTAAATTCTACAGGAGGGCTAGAGACGTTTCTCAATCGTGTTAAATCAAAAACTTGCATTCCATGGTTAGAAGCCTCACTTACAATAAATGCATGAGACTTATATACTTTTACATCTCTCCATGGACTATTAGAGGTACTTGTTTTTAGAGTTCCTAAAATAGTTAGTGCAAGGGGATTGGTAATATCAATAAAAGTAATGCCTTTATTTGTGCCCATTAAAGCATATTCTTTTTGTGTCTGTGGATCTGTCCAACCCCAACTATCATTTCCTTCAGTACCAAAACTTCCAATGGTAAAAAGCGAAACATGAGAAAGTAAATCATATCCATTACATGGATAGTCTCCTGCAAAACCGTTTTCACAGGGTGTTTGTGCTTTTACAAATACCGATGATACAAGCAAAAAGCAAAAAAAAGAAAGGGAATTTTTCATAAAAAAAAGGTTTATACATACAAATGTACTGTTATTCTTTTTTTAGCAGGACAGAACTATGTTAAAGTAAGTCGGACAATTGATAGGAATGTGATTATCTTTGCAGTATGTTAGAAGATAAAAATCCACAAAAAACTTCATTATCTGAACTCGGTGAGTTTGGATTGATCAACCATATTACACAATTTTTTAGTGTCAAAAACACCTCTACTACCTATGCAATTGGAGATGATGCTGCAGTGATTTCAAATACCGATGAAACCTTAGTAACGACGGATTTGTTGATTGAAGGAGTTCATTTTGATTTGAGCTATATGCCTTTAAAGCATCTTGGGTACAAGGCAGTGATGGTCAATCTTTCGGATGTCTATGCGATGAATGGAAAAGCAACACAAATTACTGTTTCAATTGCTGTTTCAAACCGGTTTCCTTTAGAGGCGATTGAAGAGTTGTATGCAGGAATTCAGTTGGCATGCGATACTTATGAGGTGGATTTGGTAGGTGGAGATACAACCTCGTCAACCAAAGGAATTCTAATTTCTGTAACGGCTATTGGAACGGCCAAAAAAGACGACATTGTTTATAGACACGGTGCAAAAGCGACCGATTTAATTGTGGTTACCGGAGATTTAGGAGCAGCTTATTTGGGTTTGCAAGTTTTGGAAAGAGAAAAGCAAGTTTTTAAAGTAGATCCAAACAACCAGCCCGATTTAGATAGTTATACCTATTTAATTGAGCGACAATTAAAACCTGAAGCTCGAAAAGACCTTGCAGGATGGTTGAAAGAATTGGAGGTTAATCCTACTTCGATGATTGATATTTCTGACGGACTTTCCTCTGAAATTATGCATATCTGTTCACAAAGTAAAGTTGGGTGTAAACTCTACGAAGAGAAGTTGCCTTTAGATCCGCAGGTGATTTCTACTTGTGAAGAATTTGAATTGGATTCTACCATGGTGGCTTTAAGCGGAGGAGAAGATTATGAAATTCTCTTTACAGTACCTATTGCCGATTTTGAAAAAATAAAAGGGAATCCTAATTTCTCTATCATCGGTCATATTACTGAAGAAAATCAAGGGCTCAATTTGGTTACGAGAGCGGGACAAGAAATTGAACTCAAAGCACAGGGCTGGAACCCTTTGAAAGGGGAATAGTGTTTGGATGAAAATGAACAAAAATTTTATTGTTGAGTGTCGTTATGCATAGCGTTCTGAAGAACTCGAGTAAGGTTCTTTAGATTTTCAATGAAAGTTAAAAATATTTTTAGGCAAATAGACATTCAAAGAAAAGGGTTTTTTTTGAAAAATGATATTACGGCTCTTAACTTAGGAATGATTGAAGCATTATAAAACGGGGCTTAGCAACGCTTTACAAAATCAGTCAGAGCAAGGGTCAATTCACTAGTGTTTTCTATATGGCTCATGTGCCCATCGGGAAAAATGACAGCTTCCGAATGGGTTTTTGTGGCTTCTTCTAAGGAAATTTGAGGATTTAATACTGGGTCGTTTTCGCCAATAATAATGAGTTTTTTAAAATTATTTTCAGATAAAATGTGGGTTCTGTTAGGGCGAATTTTCATGCCTTCCTGCCCAGCCATATATCCTTGAATTGGGGTTCGTAGTGCTTCCTGTAAAGCGGCTTCCAATTCTTTTTTGTGTAAAACTCGACTCTTTTCGCCAAACAAATTGGTGAAAGACATCCGTACCATGGCAGCAAAATTGTTTTGAATCATTTTGTTGGCGCGAGTTCGTAATTTTTTTCGGGCTTCGTCATCTTCATACGAAGTGGAATTGAGCAAGCAGAGTCCTTTTACTTTTTGGGGAAGTTTCTCAGCAAAGGCCAAGGCAACATAGCCCCCTAAAGAATGTCCAATCAAAATACATTTTCGGATGCGTAAGTGCTTTAAGACGGCTTCCACCGTTTCGGCAAACAGCTCCATGGAATGAATATATCCCAAACAGTCGGAGTTTCCATGCCCTAACAAATCGATGGCTATTACCCTATTCCTTTTTGAAAGCTCAGATGAGAGTTGTTTCCACATCGAACTGTTTTCTAAAAACCCATGCAACAAAACCACTGCAGTTCCTTTTCCAGTATCTGAAAAAGAAAGCGATGCGTTTTTAAAAGGAATTGATGTTGACATTATAGTTTTAACCATTTTTCTAAAGAAGTTATCTCCATTTTTTGCTGATGGCAATAGATGAAATTCTCTTTGTTTTCAAATTGAGCAAGAACTTTGTCCCTTTCAATTGCTGTTTTTTGATTTGAAATTATTGAAGTATACGAGCTCCAGCGATACTGTTCTATTTTTTCAACAAAGTTATGTTGTATTGGGTTGTTATGAATGTATAAAATTAGATTTTTTAAGAAGCTTTCATTTTTAATGTGTTTTCTTCTAAAAGGGGTTTCTAATAGGGATCCATGTCTGGCATTTTGTTTGTTGATGGCCTGAACATAAGCATTGAAAAGATGGGCAAATTGTTGAGAGGGTTTTCGAGCAGCTTTTTCTTTTTTGATGGAAAAGAAATCACAAATCTCTGAGGCAGATCTAATTTTCACCAAAAAGTGGAAATGGTTTTTTAAGAGACACATAAGGCAAATGTTTCCGCTACTGGAGGGATATATTTTTTGTATAAATTTAAAAAATGGTGGTAATTTTTATCGGTATAAAATAAGTTTTCACCGTTAATCCCTCGATTAAAAATGTGATAGAAATTATTGAATTGAATCGTTTCTAATTGTCTCATTGTGATTTGATTTTTAGAAGTTTTTTTGTTTATACCATTCCTTGAAGGGTTTCAAATCCTTCAAGGGATATTAGCAGGGTTGATTGTGGGGAATGTATCTATTTTTAATCTACCCTCATCAGTATTGATGTGTTGTATTTCATTTTAAAAATAGTAAAATTTTTTATGGTGAAGACAATTTATTCATTTCTCCCTCAAAGGGTTTCAAACCCTTTGAGGGTTTTCAAGTCTTTGATTAGTTTCAAACCTTTCAAGGGAAGATACTCGGTGGATACTATCAGGGGTGATAGGGGAGAGTGTATCTATTTTTAATCTACCCTTATCAGTATTGATGTGTTGTATTTTAAAAATAGTAAAATTTTTATGGTCAATACAATTTATTCATTTCTCCCTCAAAGGGTTTCAAACCCTTTGAGGGTTTTCAAGTCTTTGATTAGTTTCAAACCTTTCAAGGGAAGATACTCAGTGGATACTATCAGGGGTGATAGGGGAGAGTGTATCTATTTTTAATCTACCCTTATCAGTATTGATGTGTTGTATTTTAAAAATAGTAAAATTTTTATGGTCAATACAATTTATTCATTTCTCCCTCAAAGGGTTTCAAACCCTTTGAGGGATCCTTCAAACTCTTTGAGGGATCTTTGAAGGTCTCAAAGTAGTAGGACTAAACAAGAGATCCTAAAATCTAAAAAAAGATGTATATTTCACGAATATAAATCCACCAAAAAAATGAATAAAACAAAAGAGATTTGGATGACTGGTTTTGCGTTATTTTCACTCTTTTTTGGAGCTGGAAATTTGATTTTACCACCAACTTTGGGTGTAAAAGCAGGAGCAGATTGGGGTTTTGTTGTTCTTGGGTTTTTTATAACGGCTGTGGTTATTCCTATTTTGGCAATTTTTGCCCACGCAAAACTACAAGGAACTCTTTACGATTTTGGGAAGAAGGTTTCACCTCTTTTTAGCAGTGTTTTTTGTGTGTTGATTTATGGGATTGCCATTGCAATTCCTTCTCCAAGAACCGCTTCTGTAACTCATGAAATGACTGTCCAGCCTTTTTTCAATTCTGCACCGATTTATACCAGTATTTTCTATTTTGTATTGGTCTTTTTATTTGCCATCAATCGTTCAAAAATCATCAGTATTATTGGGAAGTTTTTAACGCCAATTATTGTTTTTATTTTACTGACAATGATTGCCTTGGCGATGGTCTCTTCGCCAGATGCGATACCCTCTTCTGTTTTTAAATCTCCTTTTATTGATGGTATTTTAGAAGGCTATCAAACCTTTGATGCAATTGCTGGTGTTGTAGTTGGAGCTGTGATTATCATCTCATTAAATTTAAGAGGACATACTGCTTTTAAAGACAAAAAAGAACTGATTACCAAAGCAGGTTTTATATCTGGGGTTGGCTTATTTGTTATTTATGGAGGGTTGATTTTTAGTGGTTCGTTATTGAATGCTTCTTTTGTTGCAGATGCTGGTAGAATTGAAATTTTATCGGGATTAAGTACGCAAACCTTAGGGAGTTTTGGAACAAAATTTCTAAGTATTTTAGTCGCTTTGGCGTGTTTTACTACGGCTGTTGGAATCGTTACTGGGACTGCCGATTACGTTCAAAGCATTTTTAAAGGGTCAAAAACAGCCTATATTTCAACTGCTGCATTGGGGGCGCTTCTGGGAATTGTAGTAGGAAGTTTTAAGGTTGATTTTATCATTGCCATTGCGGTTCCTAGGTTGATGTTTTTATATCCAATCACCATTGTTTTGATTTTACTCAATGTAGTCCCTGACAAATGGGCTTCAAAATTGGTTTTTCGAAGTGTGGTGTTTGTCACCTTTGTGTTTAGTATTCCCGATTTTTTAGGATTTATCATCTCTGGAGATTATCTCGTTGATATAAAAAATGGCATTCCTCTGGCAAACGAGAGTTTGGGTTGGGTACTTCCTGCATTTTTTGTTTTTTTGAGTTTAAATTTCAACAATTTTTCAAAGCAGAGTGATTATTAATAAAGCCTTAAAAAAGAGTTTCTGCGGTTATAAAAATTAAATAGGCTATTTTTGTTTTTCTATTTTAAATCGATCCCTTGTTAAACTACTATTTATATCCTCATACCACTTCGCAAGAGTGGGTCACTTTTGTTCATGGAGCAGGAGGCAGTAGTTCAATTTGGTTCAAACAAGTGCGGGATTTTAAAAAACAGTTCAATGTGTTGATTTTAGATTTGCGGGGTCATGGAAATAGCAAACCCACTTTAAAAGACACTTTTAATCCAAGATATACTTTTGATTCCATTACGAATGATATCGTTGAGGTTATCAACCATCTTCAAATTAAAAAATCTCATTTTATTGGAATTTCTTTGGGGACTATTTTGATTCGAAATTTGGCAGAAAAAAGGCCAGAATTGGTGCAAAGTATGATTATGGGTGGGGCGATAATCAAATTGAATTTTCGTTCTCAATTGTTGATGAAAGTGGGAAATCTATTCAAGTCAGTTGTACCATATATGATGTTGTACAAGCTTTTTGCCTTTATCATCATGCCTAAGAAAAATCACAAAAAATCGAGATTATTATTCGTAAATGAAGCGAAAAAACTGTATCAAAAAGAATTTTTACGCTGGTTTAAATTGACTTCAGAGATTAATCCCCTATTGCGTTTTTTTCGAACCAAAGACATTCAAATCCCAACCCTATATGTAATGGGTTCCGAAGATCATTTATTTTTACCTTCGATTAAAAACATTGTATCTAAACACAGCACTTCTTCTCTTTTTGTGGTTGAAAATTGTGGTCATGTTGTGAATGTGGAACAGCCTGAATTGTTCAACAATCACACCATTGGGTTTATCAATTCATTGACATAAAAAAAGCGAGTTTAGAAACCCGCTTTTTAAAATAGAATTTCTTTATTATCCTTGCATAATCTCTTCGATCTCATCCGCTTCAATTGGAATGGTTCCCATTAAATTGAAAGGAGCTCCTTTTTCCTGAATGACAACATCATCTTCTAGACGAACTCCAAATTTTTCTTCTGGAATATAGATTCCCGGTTCTACTGTAAAAACCATATTTGCCTGCATTGGCAGATGCAATAATCCATAGTCATGGGTATCTAATCCTATGTGGTGACTGGTTCCATGCATAAAGTATTTCTTATAAGCAGGCCATTTTGGGTCTTCATTTTGAACATCTGCTTTGTCGATCAATCCCAATTGAAGTAACTGAGATGTCATGATTGCGCCTACTTCTTTATGGTACTCTTTCCAGATTGTTCCAGGAACTAATAGTTTTGTTGCTTCTTTTTTGACATGGTTAACGGCATTATACACCGCTTTTTGTCTTGGAGAAAATTTTCCAGAAACAGGAACCGTTCGAGTCAAATCACTTTTGTAATTGGCATATTCTGCCGCTACATCCAATAAAATCAAATCACCCTTATTACATTGTTGGTTGTTCTCGGTATAGTGCAAGACATTCGCATTGTTTCCTGATGCGATGATCGGTGTATATGCAAATCCTTTAGAGCGATTTTTTATAAACTCATGCACCAACTCTGCTTCAATTTCATATTCCCAAACACCCGGTTTGATGAAGTCTAATATTCGGCGAAATCCTTTCTCTGTAATGTCACATGCTTGTTGCATTAAATCCAATTCAATTGGATCCTTTACAGCGCGTAAAGTTTGTAAAATTGGATTGCTCTTCGCAACAGAATGTGCGGGGTATTTTGCCAGTAAATTTTTGATAAAACGATCTTCACGAGTTTCTGTTTCAACCGCGGCTCTGTAATGTTCGTTGGTGTTGATGTAAAAACGGTCGCAATATCCTGCCATTTCAAACAAGATTTTTTCTAGATCTTGTAGCCAAAAGACAGACTGAATTCCTGCTATTTTAAAAGCAGCTTCTTTGGTAAGTTTCTCTCCTTCCCAAACAGCAATATGCTCGTTGGTTTCTTTTAAAAACAAAACTTCTCTTAATGATTCATTTGGGCAATCTGGAAATACCATTAAGACACTTTCTTCTTGATCAATTCCTGATAAATAGAAAAGATCACGGTGTTGTTCAAACGGCATAGTGCTGTCTGCACCGATGGGATAGATATCGTTTGAATTAAAAATCGCCAAACTATTTGCCTTCATTTGAGCTGCAAAATTTTTACGATTTTTGATAAAAAGAGCTGAATTAATTTGATGATATTTCATAACTTGTTTTTTTGATAAAACAAATGTAACAATAATAAGCACAAGTTTTTGGAAGCGCTGGAGAGTTGCTAAAAAAAATCCCCATAGACACATGGTTTTTGGCGTTGTGTTGCTATGGAGATGATCTTGTACTCTAAAACGAGTAATTTTGTTATGAATCGCGGTTTCTTTTTGGAGCGCCGGATCTTCCACGCCCTGAAGGAGGTGTTGAATTATTTCCTTTAAAATGAGGTTTGTTTTTTGGTTTACTTCGATTGGAAGAATTTCCGTTAGATCCTCCTTTCTTTTTCCCGAAAGAACCTTTGCTTTGAGTTGCAGCTCTTTTTGGAGGTGCGGTATCTGTAGGTTCAAAACCCTCTAAAATAACCGATTCCAACTTTTCTTTAAGGAGTTTTTCAATTTCGTTTTGATATTCGACTTCTTCACTACATACTAAAGAAATTGCTTCTCCAGCTGCTCCGGCTCTTCCTGTTCTACCGATTCTGTGAATATAGTCTTCAGGGACATTTGGGAGTTCGTAATTGATTACATGAGGCAATAATGGAATGTCTAACCCACGGGCTGCAATATCTGTTGCAACCAGTATTTTGATGGTATTGTCTTTAAAGTTTCGCAAGGCTTTGGTACGTGCACCTGGCTTTTATTTCCATGAATAGCTGCTGCAGAAATACCAGACTTTACGAGTTTTTCGGTCAATTTGTTGGCGCCATGTTTGGTTCGGGTAAAAACCAAGACTTGAGTCCAATTGTTTTCTTTGACCAATTGAATTACAAGATCTGTTTTTCTCTTTTTATCAACTTGAAAAACCTTGTGTGTAACTTTTTTTGCAGTAGAGTTTTGAGGGGCAGTTTCTACAGAAACGGGATTTCTTAAAATTCCTTCGGCTAATTTTTTGATGTCTTTAGAAAAGGTTGCGGAAAACATCAAATTTTGACGTTTTGCTGGCATAAAGCTAATGATTTTATTGATGTCTCTAACAAAGCCCATATCTAGCATTCTGTCTGCTTCGTCTAAAATTAACACTTCAATTCGGTTAAAAGAAAGTGCCTTTCGATCGTGTAAATCCAACAATCGACCTGGGGTTGCTACCAAAATATCAATCCCGTTTTTTAAAGTTGCAATCTGTGGTTTTGCATTTACACCTCCAAAAATAACCGTAGATTTTATATTTACATACTTACTGTATTCACGGACGTTGTCATAAACCTGTGCTGCCAATTCTCTTGTTGGAGTCAATACTAAGGCGCGTATAGGTCTATATTTTGGGTGTTTGGTTTCTGCCAAGTGTTGTAAAACGGGTAAGGTAAATCCAGCTGTTTTTCCTGTTCCTGTTTGAGCAGATGCTAAAATATCTTTACCGGCTAAAATATGTGGAATTGCTTTTTCTTGTATGGGAGATGGTTTGGTGTATCCTTTTTCTTCAACTGCTTTAACCAAAGCAGGAGACAAACCTAAATCTGAAAATGTCATAGAATGTATTTAAGAAACAGGCTTTATGTAGCCGTTTCTGGGAACAAAGATACACTCTTTTAAGTTTAGACTTTACAAAGTATTCCACAGCTTTTTATGTTAATTTTTTTGGTATTGACCTTACAAGTGTTAATTTCATCATTTCAAACCAATTCACCATCTCTATGAAAACTGTTTTCCATGTTTTATATTTATGCTTTTCTGTGTCTTTTTTCGCACAGCAGTCAACTAGTGTGGAGCAAATTCAAGAAGCTCTTTCCCAAAAAGCAGTCCTTAGTAGCAATTCTTTAGTAAAAAATATAGTGTTTACTAACATAGGACCCACAGTGATGAGTGGTCGCGTAGCCGATATTGCTGTAAACCCAGTAAAACCAATCGAATTTTACGTGGGGTATGCTTCTGGAGGATTGTGGTACACAAACAATAATGGAACCAGTTTTACGCCTGTTTTAGACAATTCTCCAACTCAAAATGTAGGAGATATTGCAGTCGATTGGAATACCGGAACGATATGGGTGGGTACAGGTGAGAAAAATTCGTCGAGGTCAAGTTACGCCGGAATCGGAATGTTAAAATCGACCAATAAAGGGAAAACGTGGTCGAATGTTGGTTTGTTTGATGCGCATCATTGTAGTAGAATTTTGATTAATCCAACAAATCCTGATGAAGTTGTAGTGGGTGTGATTGGTCATTTGTATTCTTCCAACGCAGAACGGGGAATCTTTAAAACTACCGATGGCGGTAAAACATGGAATAAAACATTATTTATCAATCAAAATACAGGAATTATTGATGTTGCTGTGGCTCCAGAAAATTTTAAGGTGCAATATGCGGCTTCTTGGGAAAGAGCTCGAAAAGCTTGGAATTTTGATGGCAATGGAGCGAACTCTTCAATTTATAAAAGTACAGATGCTGGAAGCTCGTGGACCAAAATTTCTGACCAGAGCGGTTTTCCAACGGGTGATGGAGTAGGACGAATTGGCTTGGCTGTTTTCAATGAAAGCACTGTGTATGCCCTGCACGACAATCAATACAGACGTCCGAAAGAAGATGCTCCAAAAACATCCTCAGAGTTGTCTAAAGAAGATTTTAAGCGTATGTCCTCGGGGGATTTTTTGAAATTATCAGATGAAAAATTGAACACCTACTTACAAAACAATGGGTTTTCAAAAAAGTATAGTGTTGAAAACGTAAAACAAATGGTAAGTGTGGGGACGGTAAAACCCATCGATTTGGCAAGGTATATAGAAGATGCAAATTCACGCTTATTTGACACCCAGGTTATTGGTGCAGAGGTTTTTAAAACTACAAATGGTGGAAAGTCCTGGAAGAAAACACATGAAAACTTCTTAGACGGGGTTTACAATTCCTATGGATATTATTTTGGTGAAATCCGAGTAGATCCGCAAGACCAAAACGGAATTTATGTAATGGGTGTTCCGATTTTAAAATCTAAAGATGGAGGAAACACCTTTGTCTCTATAAGTAAAGAAAATGTGCATTCAGATCATCAAGCCCTGTGGGTCAATCCAAAAAAGGCAGGACATCTCATCAATGGAAATGATGGAGGTCTTAATCTTTCTTATGACGACGGAGAAAACTGGATCAAGTTGAATCGTCCAGCGGTTGGGCAGTTTTATACCGTATATGCAGACAATCAAGAAAAGTATAAGGTCTATGGTGGTTTGCAGGACAATGGAGTTTGGGTAGCTTCAAATGACGCAAAAATGGATAAAGCTTGGGAACAATCAGGCCACAACCCTTACGAATCTATTTTAGGAGGTGACGGGATGCAGGTTCAAGTTGACGATCGAAATCCGAGCCTAGTGTATACAGGATATCAGTATGGAAATTATTATAGAATTAACACAGCAACAAAGCAAAGCTCCTCGATACAGCCCAAACATACCTTGGGAGAAAGCCCCTATCGTTTTAACTGGCAAACTCCAATTCATTTGTCAAAGCACAATCAAGATATTTTATATTTAGGCGGAAATAAATTGCATCGTTCGTTGGATAAAGGGGATACTTGGGAAACAATTTCAGGAGACCTAACTACAGGAGGAAAAAAAGGAAATGTTGCTTATGGAACTTTGACAACAATTTCGGAAAGCCCTTTTCAATTTGGACTGATTTATGTTGGATCTGACGACGGGTATATCAATTTTACCAAAAACGGAGGCGGAAGCTGGTCACGTATTTCTAACAATTTGCCACAGAATTTATGGGTATCAAGGGTCATTGCTTCAAAATTTAAAAAAGAACGGGTGTATGCTGCCTTGAACGGATATCGGTTTGATGATTTCAAGACGTACTTATTTGTTTCAGAGGATTATGGACACACTTGGAAGTCGATTCATATTGGTATTCCGGCATCCTCAGTTAATGTTATAAAAGAAGACCCTATCAATGAACAGATTTTATATGTGGGTACAGACAATGGGTTGTATATTTCTTTCAATCAAGGGAGGTCTTGGGAAGCCTTTGGGAAGCAACTTCCGAGTGTTGCGGTACACGATTTGGTCATTCAGCCAGCAGCCAAACATTTAATTGTAGGGACTCATGGGCGCAGCTTGTACAAGGCTGAAATTGGACCCTTACAACAAATGACAGAAGATGTTCTGAAAAAAGAGACGCATATTTTTGAGATTAAAAATATCAAAAAAAGCAATTATGGGGGCGTTCTTGGAGTCCGTGGAGGGAGGCTTATTTGCCAGCGCTAAAAATTCCTTTTTATGTGAAATCTAACCAGCCAATCACTGTGGATATTTTCAAAAAAAATCTAAAAGTAAATTCAATTAGTACAGATGCAGAACGCGGGTACAACGAAGTATTGTTTGATCTTTCTTTTTCAGAAAAAGGAAGAAAAGCAGTTCAAAAAGCATCTACGTTGCATTCGGAGTTAAAGGCTTCAAAAAATGGAGTTTTTTATCTTCCCAAAGGCAGATATCGTGTGAGAATTGGGGCGGCTGAAAGTCAATTTGAGATTGAGTAATTTGCAATAGGTTTTTTAAAAAAACCTTGAGGCAAAAGCCTCTGATCTTGTTTTTTTGAAACGATCGTTTTCACAAATCAGTTTTGGTCTTGTGTTACGGTTACTATTATTTAAAATAATTCTAAATTCTGGCGAAAACGTTGTAAATTCTTTGCTTCTGGAGTTGTTTCGGCGTATTTTTGCAGCTAAAATTATAATTAATTATACAATGAGCGGATTTTTTAAATCTTCAATTGGAAGAAAAGTAGCAATGGCGCTATCTGCGTTCTTTTTAATGTTCTTCTTATTACAGCATTTGGCAATAAATATTTTATCGGTATTTAGCCCAGAGCTTTTTAATGAGGTTTCTCATTTTATGGGAACCAATCCATTGGTTCAACTTGCATTGCAACCGGTTTTAATTTTTGCGGTTGTTTTTCACTTTGTAATGGGCTTTATTTTAGAGCTTAAAAATTATAAAGCAAACGGGGTTAGCTATGCAAAAAACAATGGCGCTGCAAATTCTACTTGGTATAGTAGAAATATGATTTGGAGCGGTTTGGCAATTTTAGCCTTTGTATTATTACACTTTGTCGATTTTTGGTTTCCAGAAATCAATACAAAATTTATTCAAGGCGATTGGTCTGGAACTATAGAAGGTGTAGAAGGTTTTCGTTATCATGAAGAATTGGTTCATAAATTTGTCAATCCAATTCGGGTTGGTGCGTATGCGCTAGCTTTTGTGTTTTTAGGATTGCATTTAGCTCATGGATTTACTTCTGCTTTTCAATCTGTTGGAGGCACTGCAGGAAGAAAGAAAACATTACAAAATATTGGTAAGGCCTATTCCATTCTTGTCCCTTTAGGGTTTATTTTTATTGCTATATATCATCACTTTAACCATTAATCGTATAACATTATGGCTTTAGATTCAAAAGTACCACAAGGTCCACTCAAAGACAAATGGACAGAGTATAAAAATCATATTAATTTAGTAAACCCAGCCAACAAGCGTCACATTGACGTGATTGTTGTAGGAACTGGTTTGGCGGGAGGTTCTGCTTCTGCAACCTTAGCCGAATTGGGATACAATGTCAAAGCATTTGCGTATCAAGATTCTCCTCGTAGAGCGCATTCTATTGCAGCCCAAGGAGGAATCAATGCAGCAAAAAATTACCAAGGAGATGGAGATTCTACCTACAGGTTGTTTTATGACACTGTAAAAGGAGGAGATTATCGTTCTCGTGAAGCAAACGTATACCGATTGGCAGAGGTTTCTGCAAATATCATAGATCAATGTGTGGCACAAGGAGTTCCTTTTGCTCGTGATTATGGAGGATTGTTAGACAACCGTTCTTTTGGAGGGGTATTGGTTTCAAGAACTTTTTATGCCAAAGGACAAACAGGACAGCAATTATTATTAGGGGCTTATTCTGCTATGAATCGTCAAATTGCTCGTGGTAAGATTGAAATGTTCAATCGTCACGAAATGTTAGATGTTGTAATTGTAGATGGAAAAGCAAGAGGAATTATTGCACGAAATTTAGTGACTGGAGAGATCGAACGTCATTCTGCACACGCTGTTGTAATTGCTTCTGGAGGGTATGGAAATGTCTATTTCTTATCTACCAACGCCATGGGGTCTAATGTAACGGCAGGTTGGAAAGTACATAAAAAAGGAGCTTATTTCGCGAACCCTTGTTATACACAAATTCACCCAACATGTATACCACGTTCTGGAGATTATCAGTCAAAATTAACCTTGATGTCAGAGTCTTTAAGGAATGATGGTAGAATTTGGGTTCCTAAAAACATAGAAGACGTTTTAGCAATCCGTGAAGGAAGATTAAAGCCAACAGAATTAACAGAAGAGCAAAGAGATTATTATTTAGAAAGAAGATATCCAGCATTCGGGAATTTGGTTCCTCGTGATGTTGCGTCAAGAGCAGCAAAAGAACGTTGTGATGCTGGTTATGGTGTAAATGCAACTGGTGAAGCAGTGTATTTAGATTTTGCAGATTCTTTTGAACGTTACGGAAAAGAACAAGCAAAGATTCAGAACCTTTCGAATCCTTCCGCAGCAAAAATAAAAGAATTAGGACAGGAAATAGTAAGAGCTAAATACGGAAATTTATTCCAGATGTACGAGAAAATCGTAGATGAGAACCCTTACGAAACTCCAATGATGATTTATCCAGCAGTGCACTATACCATGGGTGGTGTTTGGGTTGATTATAATTTGATGACTACCATTCCTATTGTTATGCAATTGGAGAAGCAAACTTTTCTGAGCATGGAGCCAATCGATTAGGAGCTTCTGCTTTGATGCAAGGACTGGCCGATGGATATTTTGTTTTACCTTATACTATTGGAGATTATTTATCGGATGACATTCGTACTGGAAAAATTCCAACAGATACTCCAGAATTTGATGCTGCAGAAAAAGAAGTAGCCGATAGAATTGCCTTTTTCATCAATAACAAAGGAACACGTTCTGTAGATTATTATCACAAGAAATTAGGAAAAATCATGTGGGATAAATGTGGAATGTCTCGAAATGCGGAAGGACTAAATGAAGCGATTGAGGAAATTTCGGCATTGAGAAAAGATTTTTGGCAAAATGTAAATGTCCCTGGAACAGATTCAGAATACAATGAGCAATTGGCAAAAGCAGGTAGAGTGGCAGATTTCTTAGAATTAGGAGAATTGTTTGCAAAAGACGCATTGGTTCGAGAAGAATCTGCTGGAGGACACTTTAGAGAAGAGCACCAGACAGAAGAAGGAGAAGCAATGAGAAAGAAAGAATTCCAATTTGTTTCTGCATGGGAATACAAAGGTGAACCAAAAGATTCTGTACTGCACAAAGAAGAATTGGTCTACGAGAATATTGAAGTAAAAGAAAGAAGTTATAAATAAAAATAGTTTATGGTTGTTACTTTAGGGAAACAACAACTAACAGCTAAAAACTAATACCTATAAAGATGAATTTAACACTTAAGATTTGGCGTCAGGTAGATGCAAAGGACAAGGGGAAAATGGTAGATTATAAAGTTACTGAAATTTCAGAGCATATGTCTTTTTTAGAAATGATGGATGTATTGAATGAACAGTTGGTAAATTCAGGGGAACAACCTGTCGCTTTTGATCACGATTGTAGAGAAGGAATTTGCGGTATGTGTTCTATGTATATCAACGGGGAAGCTCATGGACCCGACAGAGGGATTACCACCTGTCAGTTGCATATGCGGATGTTTAAAGACGGAGATACGATTACGATAGAGCCTTTTAGAGCAGCAGCTTTTCCTGTAATTAAAGATCTAGTGGTAGACCGATCTGCCTTTGATAGAATTCAGCATGCAGGAGGATATATTTCTGTAAACACTTCAGGAAATACCCAAGATGCGAACTCAATTCCAATTTCTAAGCATGCAGCAGACGAAGCAATGGATGCCGCAACTTGTATTGGGTGTGGAGCCTGTGTTGCTACGTGTAAAAACTCCTCTGCAATGCTTTTTGTGGGTGCAAAAGTATCACAGTATGCATTACTGCCACAAGGACAGATAGAGGCCGCAGATCGTGTACAAAACATGGTAGCCCAAATGGATATAGAAGGTTTTGGGAACTGTACCAATACAGGTGCTTGTGAAGTAGAATGCCCCAAAGGAATTTCTTTAGACAATATTGCAAGAATGAATAGAGAATTGATGAAAGCGTCCATTTAATTTTTGTACACTTTTGACTAGTCCTAAATAACCGTCTCAGTTTTGAGACGGTTTTTTTGGTTAAAATTTAGATAAATTGATTAATATTTAAGAATTGATAATTTACGATATTAATACTTTTTTAACTTTATAACCAATAGTCAAATAGGTTATTTATACTATTAATTTAAGAATTAATTCTTAAATATTATTCCGTTTGAATTGTCTAGTATCATTGTGTAATTATATTTAAAATTATTTATTGATCAAATACACAATAAAGAAAAAAATGTAAAAAAACGTATTAAGTAAAATAGTACTATTAAGGTTGGCTTAAACATGCTAGGTAATTTTATAGCTTTTCAAAGGGGAAAAACCTTTGAAATATTTTGAAAGTAACTGTTATTAAAACACATATTATTTTCAAATTTAAAATTTTCACTTATATTTATGCATTATAAGTGAAGATACTCTACTTCAATAATAAAATGAATATTTTTTTTTACAGAAATATTAGATTGCATTTGTCTGTAGTAATTTTTAATTGGATGTTTTTTTATTCTATTTTTTCTAATAAGATTTATTCTCAAGAAAAGATAGAAAACAAATATAAGTATAGTTTAAAATTTGCTGTTGGATTTGGTAAATATAAACTTAGAGACAAGGTGTTTTCTCCATTAAGATATGGCGGAACAAGTGTTCCTATCTCATTACAATTTAAATCTAATAGAAATAAAAAGCTTATTCATAATATTTCTTTCTTTTACGATAATTTTGAAGCATCTTCTTCTATTACTAGGAAATATGATTGGTCTGCAAATTATGTAAATGCTTTTTCTGGAGAGTTAAATTACACTATAGCTAAAAAAATGAAACCCTCTTTTGCTAAATGGTTTTCAAATGTCTATGTAGGTTTGGGATGGAAAAATTTCTTTTCCTTAAAGCAGTATCAGATTACTAAAAATAATAGCCAAGGATCTGTAGATTTTATTTCTTCTCTAAATTTCTGTTTAAATATGGAAAAAAAACTAAATAGAAGAAGTTTCTTGCTTTTCAACGTAAGGTATGCTTTTTTTGCTTATGTGTGGGGTAGAGTAAGACATCCCTTAGATATTCCTAATCTTATTGATGTTGATGAAGTAAACAATTTTTCAAATGATAATGATATTGGTTTGGGTGGTATAAGTGTTGGAGATGCCTTGCGAACTGGAGATTTCCTCACCCTAAATAGATTGATTCAGTTAGAAACTCAATTGGAATATAAATATTCATTTTCAAAAAGAATTGATTTTGTAGCTACTTATCATTTTCGATTTTATCAGTACAAAAAATTTTCACTTACCTCGGTAGGAAACAGTAATTTGCTAACTGGAATAATATTTAAATTGTGAAGAAAAAAATCAGCACATACGTTTTATTAATCATGTGTTTATTTTCTTGTGAAGAGATATTTGTAGGTTCTGATCCTCCAAATACATACGCGACCAACTTTGAATTACTATGGAAAGATTTTGATCAAAACTATCCTTCTTTTATCATCAAAAAAATAGATTGGGAAAGTATTTATCAACAGTCTTCAAGTGAAATTGAATTCATTAATAATGACAGAGAGTTTTTCGACCTATTATCGAAAATTACCTTGAACTTTAAAGATGGACATGTTGCTTTAATTGGTCGTTTTGGAGACATAAGATATATAAGAAGCAATGGCATAACAGAAAATACTCCTAACAACATACAAAATTATGTCTCAAATATAAAAAATAGTAATCAAGCTATTAGCTACGGAGATATTAATGGAAATAATTTTGGATACATAAGAGTAAAAACATTTAGTAGTTTTTTATCTCCAAGTTATTTTGAAGTTATTGATGAAATTTTAACTATATTTAGTAATAAAAGAGGAATTATACTGGACCTTAGATCTAATGATGGAGGGGCTTCAGTCAATGCAAATACGATAGCTTCAAGATTTATTAATAATTCTTCTTGTGCTATAAAATTAAAATATAGAAATGGTCCTAATCATAATGATCTAACAGAAGGAATTAAAATATTTATAGAATCAGAAGGAGTTTCTTATACAAAACCAATAGCTATATTAACTAATAGACGAACTGCTAGTGCATCAGAATATTTTACTCAATCATTAATGGACTATTCGAACGTTACAATTGTAGGAGATACCACAAGTGGATCATTGGGAAATTCAGTATGGAGAGAACTACCCAATGGTTGGACCTATCGGATGACAATAAATTTAGCTGAAACTTGCAACAATGTGAGTTACGAAGATATCGGTATCCCTCCTGATGTTCCTATTTGGATATCGAAACAGGACTCGATTAATGGAATAGATACTATACTAGAAAAAGCGATATCGATTTTGGAGTAAAAAAAAGAATATTTTAAAAGTGTTATTAATTAAATAATCAGAAAAAGGCAACGATTCTTTAATAGTCGTGATGGAAAGTATTATACAAAATCTCAAAGAAAAAATTAGTCAAAATAAATGCTTATCTAATTCGTTGATAAAAAAATAAACGATATCAATAGCAGTTCACAAGATATTATATATCTGTATTATCCACTACTTTTTAATTCTTATATGTAATTCAATTATTTAAAAACTAATTGTTTATGTGAAGCATTATAGATTAGGAGTTTATTTTCTTCCAAAATCTGCGGGGATTTCACCCCAAGCTTTGGTTTCCCATTTCAGTATTGGGTTTTTATAGGTATGTTCTTTCAGCCATTTTTCGGCTCTTTTGATGAGCTCTAGCAAGTCTTTGTTCGAATCGTCAAAATGAATATTGGTTTTGCATTTTTTCTGTTTTACCCAGCTCATCGCAGTTCTTGAATCTGAATAAATAGGAACGGATTCTTTATTTTTGCTTTTTAATAAAGCAATGCCGTGCACCAAAGCTAAAAATTCACCAATATTATTGGTGCCATTTAAGTAAGGCCCTTTCAAGAAGAGTTGTTGTTTGTTGTGGGTCAATACACCTCGGTATTCCATTTTTTCTAGGTTCCCAGAACAGGCAGCATCTACAGAAATACTTTCTAAATTTGGCTTTCCGTAGGCTTCTTTTTCAGAAGCCGTCAATGTGGGTTTTTTGGTGTTTTTTCCTTTGTAGTCTTCATAGGTTTTGGAGAACGCAAGAGCCGCTTCGTCGAGGTTTGCAAACGATTTGTACTGCGCACCTTCAAAGCTTTCTACTTGTTTTTTACAGACATTCCAAGAAGTAAAAACTCCTTTTTTTCGTCCGTTCCAAACCACATAAAACTTTTTTTTACTCATTGGTATCCAAAATTACGCTTTCAATAACTCTGGGGAAATAGCGTTGCTCTAAAAGGTGAATTTTTTCGGCAATTGTCTCTGGAGTATCTTCTTCCGAGAGGGCTGTTTTTTTTTGAAAAATAATAGCACCTTCATCATAATTTTCATTGACAAAATGAATGGTAATGCCCGTTTCAACCTCATTATTTTCTTTTACAGCCTTGTGAATGTGCATTCCATACATCCCTTTTCCACCATATTTTGGCAACAAAGCGGGATGGATATTGATAATTTTTTTTGGAAAAGCAGTCACAATTTTTTCTGGAATTTTCCATAAAAATCCTGCCAAAATGATATAATCTGCTTCCTGTTGTAAAAACTGAAGGACGGTATCTTCTTTGGAAAAAACGTCTTTATCAATTAGAGAGGCTTCGATGTTTAAACGTTCGCATCGCTCAAAAACTTTGGCACGTTCATTATTACACAATACATGGGTAACCTTTGCAGTTTGGGTATCATTAAAAAATTTGATAATATTTTCTGCGTTCGAACCAGAACCCGATGCAAAAACAACAATTCGCTTCATATAACTACATTTCTAGACTACAAAAAAAGGAATAATTATTAACAAAAAGATTATTTTATGGAAGATTAAACATTTTTAACTACATTTAGTCATCATTTTTGGAACAAAAATTAGATAAAACTAATAAGATTTGTATTTTTGTCACCGATTTTAATTTAAAAAAACTAACAATTATGTCAGACATTTCATCAAGAGTAAAAGCTATTATCGTAGACAAATTAGGAGTAGACGATAATGAAGTAACAACAGAAGCTAGCTTCACAAACGACTTAGGAGCAGATTCTTTGGATACTGTTGAGTTAATTATGGAATTCGAAAAAGAATTTGATATTCAAATTCCAGACGATCAAGCAGAAAATATTGGAACTGTTGGACAAGCAGTAAGCTATATCGAAGCAGCAAAAAAGTAATTTATATATGCAATTAAAACGAGTAGTAGTCACTGGACTTGGAGCATTGACGCCCATAGGAAATAATATTGATGGATATTGGAACGCTTTAGTTAATGGAGTTAGCGGAGCAGCACCTATTACGCATTTTGATGCTTCCAAGTCCAAAACTCGTTTTGCTTGTGAAGTAAAGAATTTTGACCCTACAGATTTCATTAATAGAAAGGATGCTCGTAAGATGGATCGTTTTACGCAATATGCAATGGTCGCTTCTGACGAAGCAATTGCAGACGCAAAATTAGATCTAGATACCATTAATAAATTGCGAGTGGGTGTTATTTGGGGAGCAGGAATTGGTGGCTTAGAAACTTTTCAAAATGAAGTTTTAAACCATGCTGCTGGTGATGGAACGCCAAAATTCAATCCTTTCTTTATCCCTAAAATGATTGCAGACATAGCGCCGGGTCATATCTCTATAAAACATGGTTTTATGGGGCCAAACTACACTACGGTTTCTGCTTGTGCATCTTCTGCAAACGCGATGATCGACGCTTTAAACTATATTCGACTAGGCTACTGTGATGTGATTGTTACTGGTGGTAGTGAGGCTGCAATTGCGATTGCAGGTGTTGGAGGATTTAGTTCTATGCAAGCATTGTCTACAAGAAACGAAAGCCCAGAAACCGCTTCAAGACCCTTTGATGCAAACCGAGAAGGTTTTGTATTGGGTGAAGGTGCTGGAGCAATTGTTTTGGAAGAATACGAATACGCCAAAGCAAGAGGTGCAAAAATTTATGCAGAAGTCATCGGAGGCGGAATGTCTTCGGATGCTTACCACATTACGGCACCCCATCCAGAAGGAATTGGTGTGATTGCAGTAATGAAAAACTGTTTAGAAAATTCTGGAATCAATCCAGAAGATGTTGATCATATCAACACCCATGGTACTTCTACTCCACTTGGCGATGTTGCCGAATTAAAAGCGATCTCTGCTGTTTTTGGAGATCACGCCAAAAACATCAACATCAACTCTACCAAGTCTATGACAGGTCACTTATTAGGCGCAGCAGGTGCGGTAGAATCCATCGCAGCAATTTTGGCCATGGAGCATGGAATCGTTCCACCAACCATCAACCATTCTACTGTAGACGAAAATATCAATCCAGAATTAAACTTAACCCTCAACAAGGCTCAGAAAAGAGAAATCAAAGTGGCAATGAGCAATACTTTTGGATTTGGAGGACACAATGCATGTGTTGCTTTTAGAAAGCTTGACGCCTAGTAGATGAATTTTATTCGTAAATTAGTTCAGTCACATTCAACAGAAGATATTGAATTTTACAACGAATTAAAAAAACTACTCAATTTTTCACCTAGAGATATTCTTAAATACAAAAAAGCCTTTACACATCGATCTGTTCATTTAAAAGACGATAAAGGAATTCCAATCAATTACGAACGCTTAGAGTTTTTGGGCGATTCTATATTGGGGTCTGTAATTGCGTCGTATTTATACAAAAAAGTACCAAAAGGATCGGAAGGCTATCTTACTCAAATGCGTTCAAAAATTGTAAGTAGAGAGCATTTAAACGAATTGGGAAAAGATCTAAATTTAATTCAATTTGTAAAAAGCAATATTGACCGTTCTAATGTGGGCGATAATATTCATGGAAATATTTTTGAAGCACTCATTGGGGCTATTTATTTAGACAAAGGCTATGCTTTTTGTCAAAAATTTGTACACGAAAATGTGATTGTACCCTATGTTGATATTGAAAAATTAGAAGGAAAAATTACCAGCTATAAGGGTTTGATTATTGAATGGTGTCAGAAACAGAAAAAGAGATATTCCTTTGATATTTATGAAGATTCTGGGAATGAGTCCGTTAAGCACTTTAGTGTAAAAATCAGTATTGATGACGTGTTGATTGCAAAAGGGCGCGCAACATCTAAGAAAAAAGCAGAAGAACTGGCCTCTAAAAGAGTTTACTTTGCGCTTCAAGAAGAAATTAAAAGCTTCGATACTTAACGACATCGTTTTCGTTGATTTAATCCACAGTTTGCGAAACAATCCGTAATTTAGCTAATTGAACGTAGCGTAAAATTTGCCCCTAAAATATGCAAGTACACTCTTTAGATTTTAATGATTTTCATGAAGAAGAGTATTCTTTATTAGGGATTCATACTACTTTAGAAGACTACAAATTAGCATATTTATTAAATCATCATTTAAAAGTTCGTTTTGGAAAAGCAAGTTTTAACTTAGATTTTGAGAACGAAAAAAGTGATGCCTCTTTTTCAATTTTTACATATCAAAATTTAAAAGACGATTCCGAGTGGCATCTTATCGCAAATAGTGAAAAAAAGAAAATAAAGTTCGAGAAGAAGGTTTATTGCTTAGTACAGAAATAAAAAATTACTTAATTCCTGAGAAAAAGAACATCGATTATTTTATCAAGATTGTAGAGGATATCAGTTTGAAAAGATTGACCGAAACGGTAACTAAAATAAAAAAAATCAATCAGGTGATTACCATATATATAGTAGATAAAAACACATTAAAGTCGAAAGACAGCTTAATTTTTTAGAAAATGCCAAATAACAAAAGAACAAAAATAATAGCAACTCTAGGACCTGCAACAAGTTCAAAAGAAGTGCTGTATCAATTAGCAAAAGAAGGTGTAAACGTTTTTAGAATTAACTTTTCTCATGCAGATTACGAAGATGTAAAAACTCGTATCAAGCTCATTAGAGAAATCAATGAAGAAAACGGATATAACGTTGCAATTTTAGGAGATCTACAAGGGCCAAAATTACGTGTTGGAGTGATGGAAGACGATGTTATTCTAGAAGATGGAGACACGTTTAAGTTTACAACAGAGAAATGTATTGGAACCAAAGAAAAGGCCTTTATGACCTACCAACGTTTCCCAAAAGATGTAAAAGTCGGGGAACATATCTTGGTTGATGATGGAAAATTAATGTTCGAAGTAATTTCCAGCAACAAAGAAACGGAAGTGGTTGTGAAAGTAATTGTGGGAGGAGCCCTAAAGTCAAAAAAAGGAGTAAACTTACCAAACACAGCAATCTCGTTACCCGCTTTGACTGAAAAAGACAAAGCAGATGCAATTTTTGCTTTAGAACAAGAAGTAGATTGGATTGCTTTGTCTTTTGTAAGAACCCCAGAAGATTTAAAAATGTTACGTGATTTAATCGATCAGCATTCAGAATATAGAGTTCCAGTAATTGCCAAAATTGAAAAGCCAGAAGCGGTAGAAAATATTGATTCTTTGATTCCATTTTGTGACGGATTAATGGTTGCTCGTGGAGATTTAGGAGTTGAAATTCCAATGCAAGAAGTTCCATTAATTCAAAAAATGTTGGTAAGTAGAGCCAAAAAAGCAAGAATTCCTGTAATTATTGCAACGCAAATGATGGAAACCATGATTGAAAACTCTGTTCCTACAAGAGCAGAGGTAAACGATGTTGCCAATTCTATTATGGACGGTGCAGATGCAGTGATGCTTTCTGGAGAAACTTCGGTTGGAAAACATCCAATTAGAGTGATTCAAAAAATGACGGAAATTATTAAAAGTGTTGAAAATTCACCATTAATTAAAGTACCTCAAAACCCACCGCATATTAGAACCCATCGTTTTATAACTAAATCGATTTGTCATCATGCTGCTCAATTGGCAAATGCTACAGATGCAAAAGCCATATCAACACTAACCAATAGTGGGTATACTGCTTTCCAAATCTCAGCTTGGAGACCAAAATCGCATGTATTGGCCTATACTTCCGAAAGAAGAATTTTAGGAAAATTAAATTTACTTTGGGGAGTAAAAGCATTCTACTATGACAAGAATTTAAGTACCGATGATACCGTAGTCGATATCAATAATATTTCGAAAGCAAAAGGCTTTGTAGAAGAAGGAGATTTGATGATCAACTTAACGTCAATGCCAGTAGAAGCAAAAGGAATGGTAAATACCTTACGTGTTTCTGAAATAGAATAATAAAGAAGTTCGTTTCTTTTTAAAAAGCATTCCGTTATATGGAATGCTTTTTTTTTGGCATCATTGCTTCAGCTATTGGAGGCAATGAGAATGTCGTATTTCTGAGCAAGTCATAAGAATTTTTATTCATTACAACCGTTATGGATCTCTTTTCATGAAGTGAAACGGAAAGGGTAGGCTTCTTTGTCTTCATTTCCTAAATGATAAAAAAGGAAAGTCCCTCCATTTGTTCTGTTAGGGTCCCCTTATTCACCAATACATTATTGACTTTCAATTACATGAACGCAATGGGTTTCATTGTAAAGAATTCCAGTTTATTTAGAAGTTGTTGAGGTGTAATTACCACTTCTACCAACCTTTTAAGGGCGATTATACTCTCCAACTCAATTTGAAGCATAGAGGTAGGAAAAGCTCTAAAATCAGTTTTTGTGTGCTGGGTAAATTGCGGATTGTATTTGCTTTTTGGCTCTGCCTTCGTAATGCTCTTCGCTACGTACAGTCTTCCTACTTTGAGCGATATGATTTTTTTCTTCCCACTGTCAGGCCTCTTTTTATTAACAGCTTTTCAATATTGCAGCTCCGTAACTGAGACCTTTTTTGCTTAAGTCATAGAGTATGGAGCGGGTAAAAGAGATGTGCCTTTTTTTATGTACATTAAGGATTAATTTGTATTTTTCAAAAAAAAACAGTCATTTGATATTCTATATTCAAACAATATCTTTGGAACCTATTTCACAGAACAACATTTTTTTATAGATTTAGATGAATGGAAGGAATAAAAAAAATGGAATGTTTTTTATAAAAAAAGACTAACTTTAAATCAAAATAAAACAACTTCATCATGGGTATAAAAAGTTTTCAAGGAAAGAGAGATACGTCTCAAGGAAAAGAATCCGTACAAATTTTAGTGTCAGATTATATGACCAAAAAACTTATTACATTCAAACCAGAAGATTCTTTAGATCATGTCATTCATCTTTTAATTTCGAATAAGATTTCTGGAGGCCCAGTTGTGAACGATCAAAATGAGTTGATTGGAATTATCTCTGAAACCGATTGTATCAAACATATTTCTGAAAGTAAATACTACAATATGCCTTCTGACAGCAACAATACAGTTGCTAAAAAAATGATTACAAATGTAGATACCATAGACAAAGACATGAATATTTTTGATGCTGCCACCAAATTTATCAATTCTAAAAGAAGAAGATTTCCAGTGGTAGAGAACGGAAAATTAATTGGACAAATCAGTCAAAAAGATGTTTTAAAAGCTTCGTTGAATTTTAAAGCGAATACCTGCAAATAAAAAACTAGACCTTTTTGATGACGTTCGTGACAATTCCCCAAATGACAAAATCGAGGTCTTCGGTTATTTTTATTACTGGATAATCAGGATTTTCTGGCTGTAGCCAAACGTCTTTTCCTTCAACACGTAAGCGTTTTACTGTAAATTCGCCATCTAAAAAACAGACCGCAATTTTGTTGTTTACAGGTTCTAAACTTCGGTCAATAACCAGTAGGTCATTATCGTCCAAACCTGCGCCAATCATTGATTGACCGCGAACTCTCGCAAAAAAAGTAGCTTCTTTGTTGGTAATTAGCTCAGCATCTAAAGAAATACGTGTTTCTCTGAAATCGTCCGCTGGCGATGGGAACCCTGCTGAAATTCCGACATCAATTAAAATGCTTCCTTTTTCAGAAGTGATTTTTGGGGTAAAAAAACGAAGGTTGTTTTTTTTGCTTGTCATATTAGTGTACACTGATGATTTCTTTGATATTGGTGGTAAATTTTGAAGACAAGCGTTCTTGACGCATTTTCCAAGTGCGGTTTAAATCTTGATTTCCCAATTTAATTTTATCCGATTTAAATTTTCTGTTCAAGCCATCGATGGCAGCCATTAAAGGTTTGTGTTTTGGGTTTTCTTGTGTAAATAAATTGAGTTGAAAGTTGTCATTTGGCACCAATCCTGCAACAATAACTCCTGCCCTTTTGTATTTAATTCCCGGTTTAAAAATAGTCTTTATAGCGGTTACTGCAGCATTTGCAAGGACTAAGGTAGAGTCTGTTGGATATGAAAAAACAACGGTTTTACTTTCCCGATGCTGTGGGGCTTCTTTTTGAAAACGGTCACTAGAAAGTTGTACAATAAGCATGTGGCAGCTCGACTCTTGTTTGCGTAATTTTTCAGCACATCGTGCCGCAAAAGTAGAAATACGTTCTTTTATATTTTCAATATCCGAGTAGGTTTGCTCAAAACTTCGGGTGGTAGCAATTACTTTTTTGGAGGAAATTTCCTCTAAAGGAATTTTAGAAATGCCCTGCAAATCTTTTTGCAATCGCCATACGACAATAGAGAGTTTCTTTAAAACCCAATCGCTAGGGAGTTGTGTAAAGTCGTAGGCAGTTTGGCATCCTTTGGCTTCCAATTGTTTTTTGAGTTGACGACCAATTCCCCAAACATTTCCAATTTTTGTCCATTTCAAGGCTTTAATTCTTTTTTCTTCAGAATCGATCACACAAATTCCTTTCGATTGTTTCAAGTTGGAACGAGCAATTTTATTGGCAACTTTACAGAGTGCTTTTGTGGGGGCAATACCGACACAAGTAGGAATCCCTGTCCACTTTAAAACCCTGCTTCTCATGGTTGTCGCATATTCAGAGAGGTTGTACTTTTCAAATCCGTCCAATTTCAAAAAAGATTCATCTATAGAATAGACCTCTACTTCTGGAGAAAATGCCGCCAAAATAGTCATTACCCGTGCACTCATATCTCCATACAACGGATAATTGGAAGATAAAATCGTAATGTTTTGTTCTTTGCAAAATCGTTCCCATTTAAAAATAGGTGCGCCAAAAGGCAATTGTAATTTTTTGGCTTCATCGCTCATAGAAATCACACAACCGTCATTATTGCTTAAAATAGCAATCGGTTTTCCTTGTAAATTCGGATTAAAAACCCGCTCACAAGAGGCATAAAAGTTATTACAATCGATCAATGCAAACATGACCACAAAGATACCTAAAAGACCTAAAAGACTAAGGTTAAAAATAAAGTTGAATTTAAATAAAAACTTGTTTTGGTCGAATTGTTGATCAGATTCGTTATAGAGACTGTTTTAGCGTATTCTAAAGCTAGAAAACTATTTTTCCATCTTTCTCAGAGTAACCTTTTGATAAGCTTTTTTTAGTTTTTTAATAACAGTTGCTATTTCGTCTTTATCTAGGTGCCCAAAACCAAAGCGAATGGCACAGGTGTTTTTGTCTTGATAAAGAATAATTTTTGGTAGAAATAAATCCTCTTTTTCGGCTTCTTCTGCTAATTTCACTAAGGATATTTTAGGTTCAAATTGCAACCAAATTGCCAATCCTCCAGAGGGGATTTTCCATTGTGCTATTGTTGCAAAATATTTGGTCAGGAGCGTGCATACATTATCTCGTCTTTGTCTATATATCATAATGTTTTTTTTCATGAGACGATAAATCTCACCTTCATTAATTAGATCCGAGAGTATTTGTTCTTGTATTAAATCGCCTTGCTTATCCAATAATTCCAGATAATTTTTTGCTTCCGAGATGAGGTTTTCTGGTGCTACGACAAAACCTGTTTGAAAACTTGGAAATAATGATTGTCCAAGTTTCCCTAAATAAATAACCATACCGTTAGCATCTGCACTTGCCATAGGCAACATTGCAGAGCCTTCAAACTGAAAGTCGTAATCGTAATCATCTTCAATAATAGCAAACTCATACTCTTTAGCAAGTTCTAACAATTTTAAGCGACGTTCTGCGCTGAACTTTACTCCTGTTGGATAATCTCTATGAGCACAGATGTATACACATCGAATACTTCGTTTTATAAAATGGGTTTTTATGTATTCAATATCCAAACCATCAGTATCTACAGGAATTGTTTTGATGGTTGCACCGGCTTGTTGAAAAATCATATTTGAGGCATAGTTGCTTAACCGTCCAACCAATACGACATCATTTTGTTGTATTAATAATTGAGATACGATGTATAAACTCAGTTCTGTACTGCGCGTACTTATTAGATTATTAGGTTTTATATGAAAACCTCTAGTTGTATTTAAATAATTACACAGTTGAGTTTGAAACAAAGAACAGGAAGATTCGTTGGGGCTGTCCCATTTTTTTATCAGCGTTTTTCGTTTCATGGACGCACTGTACCACCGTGTAAACTCATGCACAGGGTGCAATCGTAAATCGGGTTTCCCATCGTTAATGGTATACATTGCGTTAGTTAATTGAACAGTCGATGCTAAATGAAATGATTTTTGGAAAAGAAATCCTGTTGACTTTGCATAGGTATTTGCGCCATTTATTTTTTGTGAAGGCGCTGTGATACTTGCTTTTTTAAGGACTGATTCTATAACAAATGTACCTTTGTTGGGGATTATTTCTACCCAACCTTGAGAAGCCAGCTCCTCGTAGATAGCAACGGCTGTGTTTCTGTGAATTTTTAATAACTGACCCAATACACGAGTTCCCGGTAACATTGTACCTTTGCTAATATATTTCCGTTGTATGGCATTTACAATTTGCTGTGAAACTTGGATATAAACAGGTTGAGATACCGATTTATCAAAATTAATTAGCTGTTTAAAAAGAGCAATAACCGGACTATCTATCATTTTAAAACGGGTCTATTTTAGGCGTCCGGAAAGTTACCACTTTTGTAGCATCTTTAAATTAAAATAATAATCAAAATGACACGAAATAAATTACTACTTTTTTCATTTGTTCTGATGCAAGTGCCATTTTTTTCTCAAGAAACGGTGGTTCCTCAACAATTAGATACCATTGTAATCAAATCGACGAGAATTGATTTGCCGTTCAAAGAAAATTCGAGAACAATACAAATGATCACTTCACAAGACATTGCTAATAGCGCTGCAACCAATGTAGCCGATTTGTTGCAACAAGTCGTTGGAGTAGATATTAGAAGGCGCGGAACCGCCGGAAGTCAGGCAGATTTATATATAAGAGGAGGAGGTTTTGATCAAACCTTACTGTTAATTGATGGAATAAAAATGGATGATGCACAGACTGGACATCATACCATGAACGCCGCTTTGCCTATTGAAGTAATTGAACGAATAGAGATTATTAAAGGACCTGCAGCAAGAGTTTTTGGACAAAACGCCTTTACGGGAGCCATCAATATCGTAACCAAAAAGAAGTTGAACAACAGCGTTTCTGTCCATCAAGAAAAGGGCTCTTTTGGACAAACAAACGGATCTTTAACCGTAGGAAAGAGTTATGAAAATACCTCAGTAATTGCGCATGTGGGGGTATTGTCTTCAGATGGATACCGAGACAATTCTGATTATAAGAATTCCAACTATTTTTTGAAAGGTGTTTTCAACAAAAAGAAACAACCGATTGAAATGATTGCCGCTTTTTTCGATAAAAAATTTGGTGCACAAAATTTTTATACGCCAGAATCTTTTGGATTTAACGAGTATGAAGAGACACAGAGTAGCTTGATTGGTGTTTCAACTACTTTTAATACGGGAAATTTTAAAATCAAACCCAGAGCTTATTGGAAGAGAGGACAAGATATTTTTCTTTTGAAAAGAGAGAATCCTGGGTTTTTTAGAAATCAACATATTACACATAAAGTGGGAGTAGAAACCAATGCATCGTATACTTCGAATGTTGGAATTACCGGATTTGGAGTTGATATTTCTAAGGTTTCCATCAGCAGTAATAATTTGGGAGATCGAGAGCGAACTATGGCAAATTTATTTTTAGAGCATCGTTTTCATCTGTTGAATGACAAATTAGATATTACACCAGGGGTTGCGGTAACATATTTCTCTGATTTTAAATTTCATGCCTTCCCAGGATTAGATATTGGATATCAACTATCGGCCAACTTAAAAGCTTACGGAAATGTAGGGGTTACCTACAGAATCCCTACCTATACCGATTTGTTTTACAATTCACCAAGCACAAGTGGAAATCCAAACTTAGCACCCGAAGAAGCTTTTTCTCAAGAAATAGGAATGAAATATCGCGGAGCTAATTTTACTGGTTCCATTGCTTTTTTCAACCGAAATTCAGATAATTTAATCGATTTTATTAGAGCAAATACTGCGACAAGTGTTTTTACTGCAACAAATATTACCGATGTAAAAACACAAGGGATGGAGTTGGACGGATTGTATCATTTTACTGCCAACAACTTTCGTCAAACACTTGCTTTTGGATATTCTTATTTAAAGGATGATATTTTAGATCAAAACAAAGACTTGTCGCGGTATTCTTTAAATACCTTACGACACCAATTGAGTACTCGCTTTAGTTCTCAGTTCTTTAAAAATATACGTCAAAACATTATTCACAAATATGCAGAACGAACTATAGGAACTAGTTATCATGTATGGGATGCCTCTGTGATTGTTTCTCTTCCTAACATCAGCTTTACGCTAACGGCTAATAATATTTTCGATGCAGCATACATCGAGTCTGGTTTTGTACCAATGCCTCCAAAGTCTTTTCTATTTGGAATGAGATTTCACCTCTAGTGAAAACAACCACGTTTTTTATAATGCCTCGAGATTTTTTCGAGGCATTTTTGTTTTTTTTGTAACAAAACAGAAGTTTATACTACCTATATAAGTAGCAGGGGGTATTTCTTTTAAAACAGGAATCGAATTTACAGGTTTTTGTGTAGTGCTTTTTTGGTTTTATCAGTGAAGATTTATCCGTTGTATTGTTAGAACGATATATTCACTTTAAAAACAAAATGTTATGACAGAATGGTTTTCAGGATTATCCTCTTTCCAACAAACCTATTGGATAATCACAGGGATCTCAACTCTTATTTTTTTATTTATTTTAATAGGCACTTTTATTGGTGCAGAAGGAGATGATATTGGCGATGTAGATGTGGAAATTGAAGCAGATACGGGTGCTGGCTTTCAATTTTTTACATTTAAAAACCTTGTTGCTTTTTTCGCCCTTTTTGGGTGGAGCGGAATTGCTAGCATCGATGTAGGAAATTCAAAAGCAATTACCATTTTAATTTCTATTGCCTGTGGTCTGCTAATGATGTTTGTAATGGCGGCCATGTTTTACTACATCAGTAAGTTAAGTTCTAGTGGAACGTTAAAAATGAAAAATGCCTTATACGAGATTGGAGAAGTGTATTTAACAGTAGGAGCAAACAGGTCTAAAATTGGAAAAATTCAAATAAAAGTTCAAGGAGCTTTAAGAGAACTCGAGGCTTTAACAGATGCCGATGAAGATTTAACTCAAGGAAAAGTAATTAAAGTGATAGAAGTAACAAGTAACGGAATATTAATTGTAGAACCTCAAAAATAAGAAATCATGATGCTTAATTTAATAGGATTGCAAAGTAGTAGCCCATTTGCAGGCTTGGTAGGAATTGGAATTGCCATAGTATTTATTTTTATTCTTATCGTTGGAATACTCAAACGATATAAAAGGTGTCCTTCCGATAGGATTTTAGTTGTGTATGGAAAAGTGAGTGGCGGTGAGTCTGCCAAATGTATTCATGGGGGTGCAGCGTTCATTTTTCCAGTAATTCAAGATTATCAGTTTTTAGATTTAACGCCAATTTCTATTGAAGTCAATTTGGTAAACGCTCTTTCTAAGCAGAATATTCGTGTAAATGTTCCCTCAAGATTTACCATCGGAATTTCTACAGAACCAGGATAATGCAGAATGCGGCAGAACGGTTATTGGGATTGGGCCAAAATGAAATTCAAGAATTGGCACAGGAAATTATTTTTGGGCAATTGCGTTTGGTGGTTGCTTCAATGGATATTGAAGAAATCAATTCAGACAGGGATAAATTTTTAACCAATATTTCTCAAAGTGTAGAGTCGGAATTGAAGAAAGTTGGATTGAAATTAATCAACGTAAATATTACCGATATTGTTGATGAGTCAGGATATATTGAAGCTTTAGGGAAAGAGGCAGCTGCCCATGCCATTAACGCTGCAAGGAAATCGGTTGCTGAAAAGAATAGAGACGGATCTATTGGAGAGGCAAATGCGTTACAAGATCAAAGAACAAAGGTTGCGGCAGCGAATGCTCAGGCCGTAGAAGGAGAAAATACTGCAAAAATTGCGATAGCCAATTCTGACTCTAAACGAAGACAGCGTGAAGCAGAAGCAGAGCGAGTTGCAATCGCATCAGAGAAAGTACAAAGTGCTAAGGCCTTAGAAGAGTCGTATGCTGCCGAGCAGTTAGCAGAGTTAGTAAGAGCAGAGCGTGAGCGTTCTTCCCAAATGGCAGATGTTATTGTTCCTGCTGAGATTGACAAGCGGAAAGTAGAAATTGATGCAGAAGCACGTGCAGAAAACATCAGAAGAATTGCAAAAGGAGAAGCAGATGCGATTTTCTTAAAAGCAGAAGCAGAAGCAAAAGGAGTTTATGAAGTTCTGACCAAACAAGCTGCGGGTCTTGATCAGATTGTAAAAGCTGCAGGAAACGATTCTCATAATGCAGCACTCTTATTGATTGCAGACAAATTACCGGAATTAGTAGGTCTTCAAGCTGAAGCGATTAAAAACATTAAGATTGACAAGGTAACGGTTTGGGAAAATGGCAGTGGAAAAGACGGAAAATCGTCTACCTCAAATTTTATTTCAGGAATGTACAAAGCTGTACCACCGCTTCAAGAAATGTTCAACATGGCAGGAATGCAATTGCCAGAATATTTAAAAGGAAAAGAAACTGAAGCGGAACCTGCAGAAGGAGAAACAGCAAAAGACACTTCTTCTAAAAAATAACTTTTTCTAAGAGAAAAGCCTACAGTCAACCTATTGCGAGGACCTCATACGTTTTTAAAATCTCTGAGGTCTTGTAAAACAGCAAAGAGTTGAATTCAAAAGTAAAAAGCGAGCCATTGGCTCGCTTTTTACTTTTATGATATTGCTAATTCGTTATTTTAAGAGCTTAAAAATGTCATTTCCATTTGCGAATAATAACAGTCCAACCAATAAGAAGAATCCGATAATTTGTGCGTATTCTAAAAATTTGTCACTTGGTTTTTTACCTGTAACGATCTCCCAAAGAGTAAACACCACATGTCCACCGTCTAAAGCAGGGATGGGTAAAAGATTCATAAAGCCCAACATGATGGATAAGAATGCGGTAATTGTCCAGAAAGACTCTGCACTCCATTCTGAAGGAAAGATGCTTCCAATCGATATAAAGCCTCCCAAACCTTTATAGGCACCTGTTTCTGGATTAAAAATTTTCTTTAATTGTTTTACATAATTGGTCAATGTGCTCCAAGATTTAGTCATTCCTGCAGGAACAGCTTCAGTAAAAGAATATTCAATATCAGCCAATTGGTAGTAGCCCAATCGTTCCAAATCTTTGTAAGGAATGTTTGTGAATTGCACCCCAATATAGCCGTTATTGGAAACGCTTACCGGAACTTCTTTGAGTTCCCCCTCTCTTCGTACTGTTACTGTAATGTCTTGTCCTTTGTAGGTGTCTAAAATTCCTTTAGCCTCATCGTAATACTTAATAGGGTTTCCGTTGATGGCAGTAATAAAGTCTTTCGCTTTTAAATCGCTCTTTCCATTTAAAGAGTCTTTTTGTACTTTTCCAATCACAAAAGGATATCTTGGAGCTACAATAGGTCCTTCAGCATTGTTTTTTCGAGCAATTAATTTTGAAATAAAGTCTACAGGAAGATCTTTGGCAATGGTTTCTCCATTTCGATCAATGGTAAAATTATTTCCGTTGATAAATCCGACGGTGATATCGTTAAATTTTCGAATTTTTTCTCCATCAATCGTTAAGATTTTGTCGCCGTTTTGCAATCCAATTTCAGTAGCCAATTCTCCTTGCACCCATACTCCATCTTTTACGCTGTCATTGGGTAAAAATTTCTCTCCATAGGCCCACATCAAACAGATGTATATAAAAATACCCAACACAAAGTTGACAAAAACACCCCCTAGCATGATGATCAAACGTTGCCAAGCTGGTTTCGAACGAAATTCCCAAGGTTTTGGTTCTTCTTTCATTTGATCAGTGTCCATGCTTTCATCAATCATTCCAGAGATTTTTACATATCCTCCAAGCGGAATCCAACCAATCCCATACACAGTATCTCCAATTTTTTTCTTAAAAATGGAATATTTATAATCGAAGAAAAGATAAAATTTTTCTACTCGTGTTTTGAATAATTTTGCAGGGATAAAATGCCCCAACTCGTGCAAAACAATGAGTAAAGAGAGACTTAGAATAAACTGAGATGCTTTTATGAATATTTCCATTTGGTATGATATCAAAATTTTGAACGAGCAAATGTACGGTTTTAAAGAGAGTTCTAAAAACAAGAGCTTGTCTAGATTTTGATTTTAACATAGATTTTAGAGTGGATTTGTAATTGCTTGCTTTTTTTAGGGTTTTTTATGTTGTAAATTTGTAGAAATATCATGTAAAATGGATTTCAGCTTCTTTAAAAAATCTTTTCCAACCCTCCTTTTTTTGGCATTGTTCTCACTTGTTGCGTTGCCGGTTTTTTACCAATTATTAAAAGTAGATCAAAAGCTAAAAATCTATAACCCTGCAGATGTAAATCCGCGCTTGGTTGATGAAAGTCTTAGGCATGTTCAAAAAAATCACACCATTGCAAATTTTGAATTGATCAACCAAAATGGAGAAACCATTACCCATCAAGATTATCAAGATAAAATTTATGTTGCCGATTTCTTTTTCACGCGCTGTCAAACAATCTGTATTACTATGGCTTTTCATATGAGCGAGTTGCAAGAGGAGTATAAGGATGACGATGACATTCTGTTTTTATCACATTCGGTTACTCCAGTGATGGACAGTGTTTCGGTCTTAAAAGCATACGCAGAAAGCAAAGGCGTGATCGACGGAAAATGGAATGTAACCACTGGAAGTAAAAAACACATTTATGAATTGGCAAGAAAAAGTTATTTTGCAGTTGTAGATGAAGGAAATGGTGATGAGAACGACTTTATTCATACAGAACAATTTGTGTTGGTCGATAAAGAAAGACGCATCCGTGGCTATTATGACGGTACCGAAAAAAAAGACATGGAAAAATTGAAAACAGACATTTCTGTGTTAAAAGAAGAATATAGAAATGATTAACTTGTTTAGAATCATTCTAAACGTTTATCTTTGCTGCTCAAATTAAAAAAAGTGAATACAATTGCATCATTACGTATTGGCGAAATTGGATATATTTCTGAAGGAGCATTGGATGCTATTCCATTGAAACTATTAGAAATGGGTTGTTTGCCTATGGGGCTGAGGTTGAGCTCATCCAAATTGCACCCTTAAAAGACCCCTTATATATTTGTGTCAATGGGAGTCATTTGGCAATCAGGAAAGAAACAGCTGCCCAAATTCAAATTCTTAAAAGCTAATATTGAATGGCTAAAAACGATATAAAAGTTGCTTTAATTGGAAACCCAAATACGGGAAAAACATCCCTGTTCAATCAGTTGACAGGGTTGACGCAAAAAGTCGGGAATTATCCAGGGTAACTGTCGATAAAAAGATAGGAAGGTCTAAGCTGTCAGCAACACAAAACGCGATCATTACAGATTTGCCTGGAACCTACAGCATCAATCCTACTTCGATGGATGAAAGTATTGTTTTAAAAACCTTATTAAAGAAAGACATCAAAGAATCTCCAGATGTGATTTTAGTAGTTGCAGATGTAGAAAATTTAAAAAGAAATTTACTCCTTTTTTCTCAAATTAAAGATTTAGAAATTCCAACAGTTTTGGCAATCAATATGGTTGACCAAATGAGCAGAAAAGGAATTTCTATCGATTTAACTGCATTAAAAGAAGAGCTCAATACTGAAGTTGTTTTAATCAGTGCCCGAAAAAATCAAGGAATAAATGCTGTAAAAGACGCAATTATAAAGTGTCATGTTGCGGCAAAAGCATCTCCGATGTGTGATGCGAACTACAAAATTGATCCCGAGTATTTTGATCGTCTCAAGGCCATCAACCCGAATTTTAGTTTGTATGAATTGTGGTTAATGGTGACTCAAAAAAATTTTCCAGAAGGAATTTCAAAGAAAGAAAAAGACGAGCTCCTTTCTTTCAATAGAGATGTGTCGCGATTGAAAAAATACCAGCACAAAGAAACGATTTATCGCTATCAAGAAATTAACAAAGTCTTGAAGAAAACCTATCTCGTAGATAAGAGCAAAGCAACAGATTTAAGAGGAAAACTCGACAAAGTATTTACCCACAAAATTTTCGGATACGTACTCTTTTTACTAGTATTGCTGCTTATTTTTCAAGCTATTTTCGATTGGTCTTCATTACCAATGGATTTGATTGACACCACTTTTGCTCAGTTATCTGACTTTGCAAGAGGCAATTTACCCGCTGGAGTTTTATCAGATTTAATAGTCGAAGGCATCATTCCTGAATTGGTGGGGTGATTATTTTCATCCCTCAAATAGCCATTCTATTCCTGTTTATTGCCGTTTTAGAAGAAACTGGATATATGAGTCGCGTAGTCTTTTTAATGGATAAAATTATGCGTAGGTATGGAATGAATGGGAAAAGTGTGATTCCATTAATTTCTGGAACTGCATGTGCAATACCAGCAATTATGGCGACAAGAACTATTTCTAGTTGGAAAGAACGCCTCATAACAATTTTGGTTGTGCCCTTCACCACTTGTTCTGCAAGATTGCCTGTCTATGCGATTTTAATTTCTTTGATCATCCCCAATACAAAAATATTAGGCTTTTACAATTTGCAAGCATTTACCTTACTCATGTTGTATGCCTTAGGGTTTGTAACAGCAATTATTGCGGCCTATACATTACAGAAAACGTTAAAAATAAAGAGCAGTTCTTTTTTTGTGGTAGAGATGCCCAATTACAAATTACCTTCGATCAAAAATGTTCTTTTTGATGTTTTAGAAAAAACAAAAGCTTTTGTTTTTGGAGCAGGAAAAATTATTTTGGCGCTGTCTGTTGTGTTGTGGTTTTTGGCATCTAATGGTCCCGAATCATTCAAAAATGCAGCAAAAGAGGTAACTGAAAACACTGCAAATTACTCATTGACAGAAACAGAATTGCAACAAAAAATTGGAGCGGTAAAACTAGAAAATTCTTATATTGGAATTATGGGAAAATCCATAGAACCAGCCATAAGACCTTTGGGGTACGATTGGAAAGTGGGGATTGCATTGATTACTTCTTTTGCAGCCAGAGAAGTTTTTGTGAGTTCTCTCGCAACCATCTACAGTGTTGCAGCTGATGACGAAAATACCACAACAATTAAAGAAAAAATGAGATCGGAAATCAATCCCATTACTGGGAACAAGCGATTTAACTTTCCAACAGGAATGTCTTTGCTTGTTTTTTATGCCTTTGCAATGCAATGCATGGCTACATTGGCAATCGTAAAAAGAGAAACCAAGACCTTAAAATGGCCTTTGATCCAATTGTTTGGAATGACTGGATTGGCATATATTTCATCATTCGTTGTCTATCAAATTTTAAGTTAATGCAACAAATTCTTGTATATTGCATCTTATTTGTAGCCCTTGGGTTTTTAGTGAAAAAGTATTTTTTCTCTTCAAAATCTAAAAAAAAATGTAATACAGATTGCGGCTGCTCTTAATGTGCATTCAATGTTTAACAATTAAAAAAGTATTAAAATGAAAAAATCAATTCTTTCTATTGCAATTTTTGCAATCACATTTATTAGTTCTACAGAAATTGCAGCTCAGGCATTTAAAGATCTAGATAAAAGTCCAATGGATGCTGCGGCATATCCAAGCAGTTATAAGGTTTCGGACAAAATTGTAAAAGTAGTTTACAGTCGTCCTCAACTAAAAGGAAGAGATCTAGCAAAATTAGCCCCTGCTGGAAAAGTATGGAGAACAGGAGCAAATGAAGCCGCAGAAATTACTTTTTATAGAGATGTTACTTTTGGTGGTAAAGCTGTCAAATCAGGAACCTATTCGTTATTTACAATTCCTTCTGAAGAGGGTGATTGGACCGTTATTCTCAATACCGCAAGAAATGTTTGGGGATCATATTTTTACAAAGAAGACCAAGATATTGCTCGTGTTTCTGGAGCTGTTTCCAAATCAGAAAAAAACATCGATGCTTTTTCGATGGTTTTTGACGAAGACATGACTTTAAAAATGGGATGGGGAAACACGATTGTTTCCGTGCCTATTCAGTAAAATACGTTTTAAAAAAGCTAAAAAACACAACGGTCTACCTTTACAAATAGACCGTTTTTTTGTGCCCATAATTTAAGAGAACTATAGACTTTACTCTTTAGGAGAATAAACGTAAATTTGCCCCTCAAATCAAGAAGTAATAATGCAGTACAATCATAAAGAGATCGAAGAAAATTGGCAAAAATTTTGGGCAGAGAACCAAACTTTTAAAGCAGAGAATAATTCTGAAAAGCCAAAATATTATGTGTTAGACATGTTTCCTTATCCATCTGGAGCTGGCCTGCACGTTGGACATCCTTTAGGATATATTGCAAGTGATATTTATGCGCGTTACAAACGACATAAAGGATTTAATGTATTGCATCCACAAGGATATGACTCTTTTGGGTTGCCCGCAGAACAATATGCGATTCAAACTGGACAGCACCCTGCAACCACCACCGAAGCCAATATTACAACCTATAGAAAACAACTGGATAAAATTGGCTTTTCTTTTGACTGGTCTCGTGAAATTCGAACCTCCGACCCGAATTACTATAAATGGACTCAGTGGATTTTTATTCAGCTTTTTAATTCATGGTATCATATTGATACTGATAAGGCAGAAGACATTTCAACTCTGATTGCAATTTTTAAAAAAAACGGAAATACAACTGTCAATGCAGTTGCGGATGAAGATATTACTCCTTTTTCTGCAGCCGAATGGAACGCATTTTCAAAAAAGGAACAGGAAGCAATTTTGTTGCAATACCGATTGACATTTTTGTCGGATACACAAGTAAATTGGTGCCCTGCATTGGGAACAGTTCTAGCCAATGACGAAATTGTCAATGGTGTTTCAGAACGAGGAGGACACCCTGTTGTTCGTAAAAAAATGACCCAATGGTCCATGCGAATTTCTGCATATGCACAGCGTTTACTTGACGGATTGGAGCACATAGATTGGCCACAGCCTTTAAAAGATTCTCAAACTAATTGGATTGGACGCTCTCAAGGCGCCATGGTCTCTTTTAAAGTAGATGGAGTTTCTTCAAAAGAAAGTACAGATGTAAAGTTATCATACAAAGAATTAGAAGCCTTAAAAGAATTGCGATTGAATTTATCAAAAGCAGAAGGAATTCTTTGGGATGAATTAAAAAATAAAAAAGGAGCAGCAAAATTCAGAAAAAAATATACCATCGGTACTTTTTTAGTAGATTATGTATGCTTGGCAAAAAATACCATTGTAGAATTTTCTGGAAAAGAAGATGAAGCTTCGAGAACTGCTTTTTTCGCAAAAGAAGGTTTCAATGTGGTTCGTTTTACCAACGAAGAGGTCATCGATAATGTATTGCAAGTTGTTTCTAAAATCAATACTGCATTGCAATTTCCAACAGTTGTAAAAACAGAAAAAGAAGTAGAAAAGAAAACGTCTAAAGCCTATACTATTGAGGTGTTTACAACACGACCAGACACCATATTTGGAGTGTCTTTTATGACCTTAGCTCCAGAGCACGAGTTGGTGTCAAAAATTGTAACAGACAAACAAAAAGCAAAAGTAAACGCCTATATTAAAGCAACCGCAAAACGTTCTGAACGCGATAGAATGGCAGATGTAAAAACCATTTCGGGAGTGTTTACAGGGGCATATGCATTGCATCCGTTTACGGGAGCAAAAATTCAAATTTGGATTGGAGATTATGTGTTGGCAAACTATGGAACAGGTGCTGTAATGGCAGTTCCTTGTGGAGACCAACGGGATTTTGATTTTGCATCTCACTTTGGAATTGAAATCCCAAATATTTTTGAAGGGGTTGAACTTTCTGAAGGGGCACACACAGACAAAGAAGGAACAGTGCTTGCAAATTCCGATTTTTTAAACGGACTTTCTTACAAAAAAGCAATGCAATTGGTCATTTCCGAATTGGAAAAAAGAGGCATTGGATATGGAAAAATCAATTATCGTTTGCGCGATGCCGTTTTTAGTCGACAACGCTATTGGGGAGAACCTTTCCCAGTGTATTATAAAGATGGAATGCCACAAATGATTGACGAAAAATACTTGCCAATCGTATTACCAGAAGTTGAAAAATACTTACCCACTGAAGATGGAAAACCGCCTTTAGGAAATGCAACTGAATGGGCTTGGGATGCTCGTGGGAAGAAAGTTGTTTCAATCGATAAGTTGAAAAACAAAACCGTTTATCCACTTGAATTAAACACCATGCCAGGTTGGGCAGGGAGTTCTTGGTATTTCAATAGATATATGGATGCGACCAATGATGGCGCATTTGCTAGTAAAGAATCGTTGAACTATTGGAAAGAAGTAGATCTATATATAGGAGGATCTGAACATGCCACGGGACATTTATTGTATGCGCGTTTTTGGCAAAAATTCTTGTTTGACAAAGGAATTGTTTCTGTCGATGAGTTTGCAAAAAAACTCATCAATCAAGGAATGATTTTGGGAACTAGTGCTTTTGTTTATAGAGCAACTCCGTTTATCAAGTCTGACTGTTTTACGGAACACACCAGTGAAGAAACCTTAAAAAAGCTTCCGACACTTATTGTTTCCAAAAACCTATTTAGCTCAGAAACCGAATTTGAAACGATTGTTAAAAATTATTTATTAGACAATGGTTTTTTAAAGCCTGATCAAGCAGACAGCATCATGATTGTTCAAACAGCAATCCATGCGGATGTTTCTTTAGTAAACGCCTCCGACGAATTGGACCTAGAAGGGTTTAAAAACCACCCTATCAATCAGGATTATACAGAGGCTCTTTTTCTTTTAAAAGACGGAAAGTATGTCGTTGGTAGAGAGGTTGAAAAAATGTCGAAGTCGAAACACAATGTGGTCAATCCAGATGATATTGTTGCAGAATACGGTGCCGATGCATTGCGTTTGTTCGAAATGTTTTTAGGTCCTTTAGAACAAGCAAAACCTTGGAAAACTTCAGGGATTTCGGGAGTGTATTCGTTCTTAAAGAAATTATGGAAATTGTATGTAGACGAAAATGGCATTGCTGTTACTGATGAAAAACCAACTCAAGACGAGTTGAAAACTTTGCACAAGACCCTAAAGAAAGTGTCAGAGGATATCGAGAACTTCTCTTTCAACACCTCTGTGTCTACCTTTATGATTGCGGTCAACGAATTGACTGCACTAAAGTGCAATAAACGAGAAATTTTAGAGCCTTTACTGGTATTATTATCACCCTATGCACCTCATATTTCAGAAGAATTATGGAGTTTGTTAGGAAATAAAGCCTCAATTGCTACTGCCAATTTCCCAGTTTTTGAAGCAAAGTATTTGGTAGAAAGTACAAAGAACTATCCCATTTCATTTAATGGAAAAATGCGTTTCACCATTGAATTGCCGATGGATTTATCGAAAGAGGAAATTGAAACAGCCGTATTGAATGACGAAAAAACAATAGCACAATTGGAAGGAGCAACTCCAAAAAAAGTAATTATTGTTCCTAGTAAAATAGTAAATATTGTTGCATAACCAACTCAGAAGAAGCTTTGCTCTTACCAATAGCTAAAAAAACAAAGTCATTACAACTACGGTAATGGCTTTTTTAATTTGGTTATCTTTCGAGAACATCTATGTGCAGTTATTTTAGTATTTTCGAAATACTTTTTGGTTGTTTGGAAGAAGAAAAATGATTCACATTAAAAAAAAGAGGCTTGAGTAATTTTAAAAACATATCACTTCGCATACGGATCTTTTTATCGATGATCCTATTGGTATTGCTGGCATCCGTTTTAATTTTGGGGGTTACAGTATACCAATATGACGAACAAACCAAAGATTATAACATTCAGCGTTTTGAGCGTAAAGAAGCAATTACCAAAGAAACAATTGAATTAGAATTAAAAAACAAAACGCAATATCCGGTAAACACAATCAACCTTCCTTTAATTTTTCAAGATCGTATTTATGAAATTTCTGCCATTAACAAATTAAACATTTCGCTTTATGACTTGGAGGGGAAACTTTTAAAAACTTCTTTGGGAAACGCTTTTGAGAGGATAGAAAAAAAACCACTTTCTCAGGACATCATCTCCAAATTGGCACAAAATTCAAACCATCGAATATTAAAAACATCTCATGAAGACGATATGGGTTTTCAATCTTCCTATTCCTATATCAATGATCCAAAATTCAAACGAATCGGAATTCTAGAAGTTCAGTTTACCCAAGACAATTCAGAAATTGAAGACGAATTAAAGGAGTTTATCACACGGTTAAGTTTGGTGTACATTTTAATGTTTCTCATCGCCATTGCCTTGGCATATTTTTTATCGAGCTACATCACCCGTTCCATTAAAACAATTTCAGATAAAATTCAGCAGACAAAATTAAATAAGCGAAACGAGAAAATTATTTTAAATGCAGCAAGTTCAGAGATTGAAGTGTTGGTTGATGCTTACAATAGTATGATCGATGAGTTGGCAGAAAGCGCAGTCAAGTTGGCAAAAAGCGAGCGTGAACAAGCTTGGCGAGAAATGGCAAAACAAGTAGCACATGAAATTAAAAATCCGCTAACTCCAATGCGATTAACAGTGCAAAGTTTTGAACGAAAGTTCAATCCGACCGAGGAGAACGCAAAAGAAAAATTGGCAGAATACAGTCAGACCTTAATTCAGCAAATCGATGTCATGAGTTCGATTGCTTCAGCATTTTCTGATTTTGCAAAAATGCCTTCTCAGAAAAGAGAAAAAATAGAAGTGATTGGCGTGGTCAAAATGGCCTTAGATATTTTTAATGAAGAATATATTGAATACCTACCCTTGGAAAAAGAATTGTTTGCTTATTTGGATAAAACCCAATTGATTCGAATTGTGACTAATTTGGTGAAGAACGCTGACCAAGCCTCAGAAAATTGCACGAATAAGCGTATTGAAGTAAAAGTGTCCTCTGAAGGGAATAACATTAAAATTACGGTTTCCGATTCTGGTAAAGGAATTTCTGAAGAGGTAAAGCAATTGATTTTCGAACCTAAATTTACGACAAAAAGTAGCGGTATGGGCCTAGGATTGCCAATGATTAAAAATATTATCGAAGCCTATGACGGTAGTATTTCATTCACTTCTGAAGAAGAAATTGGAACGGTTTTTACCGTCATTTTACCCAAGACATAATCCTCGATAGGCAGCAATTTAAAACTTAAAGAAATGAAATTGAATACCATTCTACTTGAGACCCAAAAAGGACAGGCAAAAGTAACCATCAATCGTCCTAACAAATTAAATGCATTGAATAAAGAAACGATTGAAGAGTTGAGTACTGCTTTTAAAGCTTTGGAAGAGGATCCAACCGTTCAGGTAATCATTCTTTCAGGAAGTGGAGAAAAAGCCTTTGTCGCTGGAGCAGATATTTCAGAATTTGCGAATTTCTCTGTCGATGAAGGAGGCGCTTTGGCGCAAAAAGGGCAAGAGATGTTGTTTGATTTGATCGAGAATCTATCTACCCCTGTGATTGCTGCTATTAACGGTTTTGCTTTGGGCGGAGGACTAGAATTGGCAATGGCTTGTCACTTTAGAATTGCTTCCGAAAATGCAAAAATGGGATTGCCAGAGGTTTCTTTAGGAGTGATCCTGGATATGGCGGAACACAACGGTTGCCTCAATTGATAGGAAAAGGAAAAGCCATGGAATTGATTTTGACTGCCGCGATGATTTCTGCACAAGAAGCTAAAGAATGCGGACTAGTCAATCATGTGGTAGCTCAAGAAGAATTAGTTCTTTTGGCAGAAAAGCTGGCAGGAAAAATAACCCGAAACTCTTCTGTTGCGATTAGTGCAGCCATCCGAGCTGTAAATGCTCATTTTGAAGAGGGTGTAAATGGGTATGATACAGAGATCGCAGAGTTTGCTGATTGTTTTGGAACCGAAGATTTTAAAGAAGGAACCACTGCTTTTTTAGAAAAAAGAACGGCAAATTTTCCAGAAATTAGAGCATCAAAAAAACAGCAATTTTTACAGGATCCCTTTCCATTCGGCATAAAACTGTTCTAAAAACTGTTCCATATAACGGTGTCTCTTAGTAGCAATTTTTTGTCCTGTTTTGGTGTTCATTGTATCCTTTAATAAAAGAAGCTTTTCATAAAAATGATTGATGGTGGGTGCCTCCGAATTTTTATATTCCTCTTTGGTCATGTTGAGGTTTGGAGAAATTTCAGGATTGTACAAAGCACGGTTTTTAAATCCTCCATAATTGAAACAACGGGCAATTCCAATGGCGCCAATCGCATCGAGACGGTCAGCATCTTGCACCACTTCCAACTCTTTTGAAGTGAATTTCTCAGCCCCTTTTTCAAATGAATTTTTATACGACATTTGCTCGATGATCTTTACCACATGTGCAATGGTTTCAGAGTTTACCTTTTGAAGTAGTAAAAATTCTTGCGCTTTTTTAGGGCCAATGGTTTCATCACCTTTATAAAACTTAGGGTCAGCAATATCATGTAAAAGTGCCGCTAAGGAAACCGTAAACACATCCACCTTTTCTTGTTTCGAAATCAAAAGAGTGTTTTTATAGACTCGTTCAATATGAAACCAGTCATGTCCTCCTTCCGCATTTTGAAGTTCGCTTTTTACAAAAGCAATTGTATTTTCTAGAATAGTTGGGTGATTCATTTTTGGATAAAAATAGAAAAACCACGCAAATTTGCGTGGTTTTTTAGGTGTTATTTTAATCGTTTCAATTGATTAAAAATTAACAAAACTCTTCATAGGCTTGTGCCAAGTTTTGTGCAATCATTTGTGCAGAACGGCCTTCAATATGGTGACGTTCTAACATGTGAACTAAATTACCATCTTTAAATAATGCCATAGCTGGTGAAGATGGAGGAAATGGAATCATAAACTCACGTGCTTTTTGAGTAGATTCTTTTTCAACACCTGCAAAAACAGTTGTCAAGTTGGTTGGAGTTTTCTCGGCAGCTAAAGAAGCAATTGCTCCCGGTCTTGCAGTTCCTGCTGCACATCCACAAACAGAATTTACCACTACTAAAGTTGTTCCTTTTTTTGCCAATGCATTTTCAACATCTTGGCTTGTATATAATGCTTCAAAACCAGCGTTGATTAACTCGTCTCGCATTGGTTTTACTAATTCTTCTGGATACATAATTTTAAATATAAATTCAATTGCAAATATAAAACATTTTACAGCAGGAAACAAAACTCACTGGAGGCATGTTTTTACAGCAACATCAATAAAATGGATGGTGCTGGATATCTCATAAAAACTTCTGGGTTTTCTGAAGATTCTCTTATATTTGATGAAATAAGAAATGTAAAAATGGGAAATTTTTCAAAATGGTTAGGAGCCGGACTGGGCTTTACTTTAGGAGGGCCAATTGGTGCAGCGCTTGGGTTTGCGCTGGGGAGTTTTGTCGATGGATTTAGTGCAGAAGATCTAACTAGCGAGCAGCAACAATATCGTCAGCAAGGGAATCGGAATACCCAATCGGGAGATTTCGAAATTAGTCTTTTGGTTTTGGCATCCATTATCATCAAAGCAGATGGAAAAGTAGACACCAAAGAGTTGGATTTTGTAAGGAATCAATTTGTGGGAATGTATGGCAAAGAACGAGCTAATAATGCGTTCCAGTTGTTTAAAGGGGTGATTAAAAAGGATATTTCTGCCAGACAAGTTTGTCTACAAATCAGACAACACATGCCGCACGCTTCTCGATTGCAATTGCTTCATTTTTTATTTGGAATTGCAAAGGCAGACGGACAGGTTGCGGAGATTGAAGTAGAAGAAATTCGAAAAATTGCTGGATATTTATACATCAATCCTTCCGATTTTGAATCGATCAAGGCCATGTTTTACAATGCTTCAGAAAATAATTATAAAATCTTAGAAATTTCCAAAACAGCAACTAATGAGGAGGTGAAAAAAGCTTATAGAAAAATGGCTAAAAAATACCATCCCGATAAAATACAAGATTTAGGCGAAGCCCACATGAAAGGTGCAAAAGAAAAGTTTCAAAGCATTCAATCTGCCTATGAAAATATCAAAGCAGGACGAGGAATGTAAGTCTTTTTTGTAAGGATATTCAAGGCGAAAAGCCTTCAATTTTTCAAAACCACTAGGATTTGCAACTTCGTTCTCTACAAACTCAAAAAATTACAAGAAAATCCTTAATTTCGCATTCTTATAAGAAAAGATAGAAAATGAGCGCGAAATTTCCTGAATATAAAGGACTTGACTTACCAAATATAGCTGAAGAAATTCTACAATATTGGGAAGAACACAACATCTTCGAAAAAAGTGTTAGCACTAGAGAAGGGAAAGAACCCTACGTTTTTTATGAAGGACCACCTTCTGCAAACGGATTGCTAAGGTGTTCACCATGTTTTGGCGCGCGCAATAAAAGATATTTTTCCTCGATACAAAACCATGAAAGGATTTCAGGTGAAGCGAAAAGCTGGCTGGGATACGCATGGTTTGCCTATTGAATTAGGAGTAGAAAAAGAACTCGGGATTACCAAAGAAGATATTGGAAAGAAAATTTCGGTTGAAGATTACAATGCAGCTTGTAGGAAAGCAGTCATGCGCTATACAGATATTTGGAACGACTTAACCCAAAAAATGGGATATTGGGTAGACATGGACGATCCCTACATTACCTACGAACCTAAATATATGGAGTCTGTTTGGTGGTTATTGAAAGAGATTTATAACAAAAAATTAATTTACAAAGGCTATACCATTCAGCCATATTCACCAAAGGCAGGAACGGGTTTAAGTTCACATGAACTAAACCAACCTGAACCTACTAGGATGTGACAGACACCACCATTGTTGCACAGTTTAAAGCGATTGAAACAACATTACCTTCTTTTTTACAAAACCTAGGCCCTGTTTATTTCCTTGCCTGGACAACGACTCCTGGACTTTGCCAAGTAACACAGCACTAACTGTTGGTCCAAAAATTGAATATGTTTTAGTAGACACGTTCAATCAATATACCTTTGAACCTACCAAAGTAGTTTTAGCTAAAAAGTTAATTGGGAAGCAATTTGGAGGAAAGAACAATGTACAAGTAGAAACTTCAGAAGCGCTTTCTAGCTATATTGCTGGAGAAAAACAAATTCCTTTTTACGTGGTCAAAGAGTTTGTGGGAAAAGATTTAGTAGGAATCCGATACGAGCAAATTTTAGACTATGTTCTTCCAAATGACAATCCACAAGATGCATTTCGAATTATTTCTGGAGATTTTGTTACTACTGAAGATGGAACTGGAATTGTCCATACAGCACCTACTTTTGGAGCAGATGATGCTCTGGTTGCCAAACAAGCTGTTCCTGAAATCCCACCATTATTGGTTAAAGACGAGAACGAAAATTTAGTTCCCTTGGTCGATTTACAAGGAAAATTCAGGCCTGAAGTTACCGACTTTGCTGGTAAATACGTGAAAAACGAATATTACCCAGAAGGAGAAGCTCCCGAAAAATCAGTCGATGTTGAATTGGCAATCAAATTAAAAACTGAAAATAAAGCCTTTAAGGTTGAAAAATACAAGCACAGTTATCCTAACTGTTGGCGAACTGACAAACCAATTTTGTACTATCCACTAGACTCTTGGTTTATCAAAGTAACGGATGTAAAAGAGAGAATGCATTCATTAAACAAAACCATCAACTGGAAGCCAGAGTCAACGGGAACAGGTCGTTTTGGAAACTGGTTGGCGAATGCAAACGATTGGAATTTATCGCGTTCTCGCTATTGGGGAATTCCGTTGCCTATCTGGAGAACAGAAGATGGAAAAGAAGAAATTTGTATTGGTTCTGTCAAAGAACTAAAAGAAGAAATGACCAAAGCGGTTGCAGCTGGAGTCATGAGTGAAGATATTTTCTCAAGTTTTGAGGTTGGAGACAACAGCGAAGAGAACTATGCAAAAATCGATTTGCACAAAAATATTGTTGATGAAATTGTCTTAGTTTCAGCATCAGGACAACCGATGAATCGTGAAAGTGATTTGATAGACGTGTGGTTCGATTCGGGATCTATGCCTTATGCACAATGGCATTACCCGTTTGAAAACAAAGATTTAATAGATGAAAACAAGTCCTTTCCTGCAGATTTTATTGCAGAAGGAGTTGATCAAACACGTGGGTGGTTTTATACCTTACACGCTATTGCGACCATGGTTTTTGATTCGGTTGCTTACAAAAATGTTGTTTCTAATGGATTGGTTCTAGACAAAAACGGACATAAAATGTCCAAACGTTTAGGAAATGCGACAGATCCTTTTACAACCTTATCGACCTATGGTGCCGATGCGACACGTTGGTACATGATTGCTAATGCAAATCCATGGGACAATTTAAAATTTGACTTAGAAGGAATTGAAGAGGTAAAGCGTAAGTTCTTTGGAACCCTGTACAACACCTATTCGTTCTTTACTTTATACACCAACATTGACGGTTTTTCATATAGCGAAGATGACATTGCATTGGAAAAGAGACCCGAAATTGATCGATGGATTTTGTCAGAACTTCATACCTTAATTCAGAAAGTAGATACTTTTTACGCAGAATACGAACCGACTCGAGCGGCAAGAGCGATTTCAGATTTTACTCAAGATTACTTAAGTAATTGGTATGTTCGATTGAGCAGGAGACGTTTTTGGAAAGGAGATTATCAAACCGATAAAATTTCGGCATACCAAACTTTGTACACTTGTATGGTGACCATCGCAAAGTTAGGAGCTCCTATAGCGCCTTTCTTTATGGACAAGCTGTATCAAGATTTGAATTCGGTTACCAGAAAAGAAGCTTCTGAAAGTATTCATTTGGCAGATTTTCCAAAATCCGACTCGAGTTTTGTTGATCCTTCTTTAGAACGAAAAATGGAAAATGCACAAATCATTTCCTCTTTAGTTTTGTCATTAAGAGCCAAAGAGAAGATTAAGGTGCGTCAGCCACTTCAAAAAATCATGATTCCTGTAGACAGTGAACAGCAAAAAGAAGAAATTTTAGCTGTAGCAGACTTGATTAAGCACGAGGTTAATATTAAAGAAATTCAAATTTTGGAGGATGCTTCAGAAATTTTGATCAAACAAATTAAACCCAACTTTAAAACATTAGGACCTAAATTTGGGAAAGAGATGCGTTTTATAGCTACTGAAGTTCAGGGGTTTACGAAAGAAGATATTCAAAAAATAGAAAAAGAGGGTAATATTTCTTTAGAAATTAATGGAAAAGAGATAACTTTAGATCGTGAAGATGTAGAAATATCTTCAAAAGATATCGAAGGTTGGTTGGTTGCAAACGAAGGTGGAGTAACAGTAGCTTTAGATGTTACCATTTCGGAAGCGTTGCACAAAGAAGGAGTTGCTCGAGAATTGGTCAATAGAATTCAGAATGCACGGAAAGACAATGGACTGGAAGTAACTGATAAAATTAAATTGACAGTTTTGAATTTTGAAACCCTTCAGGCTTCAATTTTAGAAAATAAAGCGTATATTATGAGTGAAACATTGACTCAAGAACTGGTTTTTGTGGATTCATTGAGAGAGGGTACAGAGATTGAGTTTGATACGATTAAAAGTAGAATATTAATTGAAAAAATGTAAAATTATGTCAGAAGTTAAAGTAAAATATTCAGATGAAGATTTACAAGAGTTTAAAGCAATTATTGAAAAAAAAATAGAAAGAGCTAAATCTGATTTAGCCTTATTGCAAAGCTCATACAAAAACGGTTCAGACAACGGAACTGATGATACATCACCTTCTTTTAAGTCTTTTGACGAAGGTTCGGATGTGATGAGTAAGGAGGCCAATGTTCAATTGGCAATACGACAAGAAAAGTTCATTCGTGATTTAAATAATGCGTTGTTACGGATTGAAAACAAAACCTATGGTGTTTGTAGGGTTACTGGAAAGTTAATTCAAAAAGAGCGGTTAAAATTAGTTCCACATGCTACTTTAAGTATTGAGGCAAAACGCAAACAATAATTTTTTGATGTTGCTATCCTAAAATTTTTTGTTTTTCCAGTCTGAAATTTTTTCAGATTGCTAAAGCAAATTGAACAGTAGTACACTGAGAGTGTAAATAATTTCAGAACTACCAATTTACTCTTTTCAGCTACCCCCTTTTTTTGACGAATGCCGCTGGTTTTATATTTTTTAAAAAGATCAATGCAAACATAAAAATGGCTCATAATTTTTAATTGGATGAAAAAAAGGTATGCAATTTTCTTGTTTTTAGGATGCTCCATCTTCGGGTTTTCTCAGAAAATAGCAGAAAAGAAAGTCCAATCTCTTGCGACTCAAATTGAAATTTCTACTTTGGGGCTTGATGAGGTTGTCCTAGAAAATTCTACTTCAGAGTTTATTGAAATGTATTTAACGGCAGAAAACCCCAATCAACAGCATCTAGTGTATAAAGAAGCGGGTGAAACGGTATACATCAAATTTCACATTCCAGAAATGTCAACAGAAGATCCTGTTTTCAGAAAATTTATTACCCAAAGATTGCAAAGAGCCTCTGCAATTATCAAAATTCCTCAACAGAAATCGGTCATTATTTTTGGAGACAATATCAATATTACTTCAAAAAGCTATAAAGGACCTTTGGATGTCTATATTGAAAATGGGATCTTAAAACTCGATACTGTTCAAGCCAGCACAAAGGTAAAATTGTATGAAGGGAGTGTTTTTGCGAGTTTAAAAGATGCAAATATTCAGGCAGTATCGACCAGTGGAACCATCTCTATTGATCAAAAAATACAACAGGAAAACTTTTACAAAAAAGCAGCAAATTCAGCCATTCACTTTACAATCACAACCAGTAAAGCAAATATCTTTTTAACCACCTATAAAACACAATAATATTCTTATTTTTGTGAATACAAAATTCAACATAATGTCCAAAAAGACGCTGGCAATTCTTACCATTTTTATCGCAATTCTTTTAGATCAAGTTCTAAAAATTTATGTAAAAACACACTTTGTTCTTAATGAAGAAGTGGTATTTTTTGATTGGTTCAAAATTCATTTTACAGAAAATAATGGGATGGCCATGGGCTTTGAATTTGGAGGTAAAGCAGGAAAGTTATTTCTTACTCTTTTTCGATTGGTTGCTGTTTCTGCAATCATATACTGGTTGGTCCAACACCTTAAACGAGGAACCCATAAAACAGTAATTTTTGCGATTGCGTTGATTTTTGCAGGTGCCGTCGGAAACATTATTGATTCTGTTTTTTATGGTGTTCTTTTTGATTCTTCCAATCATCAGGTTGCAACACTTTTCTCTGATAAACCTTATGGAGAACTTTTTTATGGGAAGGTGGTCGATATGTTTTATTTCCCATTTATTCAAAATGCAACACTCCCTGAATGGATTCCTTTTGTAGGAGGAGATAACTTCACCTTTTTTCAATACATCTTCAATCCAGCAGATGCTTTTATAACTACTGGAGTTGCCTTGCTTTTTATCTATAGCAAACAGGCGTTCCCAAAAGAGGAAACTCAAAAAGTAGCTTAAGCTTTTCGACACGAATTTGTGATGCATTAATTTAACATTTAATTTTTAAAGTCTCCCTATCTATCCTACATTAAAATGTGTATTTTCGTTAGATGTCAGCACCACTAGAACTTCAGCTACAAACGTTACCAGATAGTCCTGGTGTGTATCAATATTTTGATAAAAATGAGGTGGTTATTTATGTGGGGAAAGCGAAGAATTTAAAGAAAAGAGTTTCTTCTTATTTTACTAAAAACCACGAAAACGCTAAAACTCGCATATTAGTAAAGCAAATTACCCACATCAAACATATTGTTGTAGATACGGAAACGGATGCACTTTTATTAGAAAACAATCTGATAAAAAAATACAAACCAAAGTACAATATCTTATTAAAAGATGATAAATCGTATCCTTGGATTTGCATCAAGAAGGAACGTTTTCCAAGGGTTTTTATGACTCGTAGGCACATCAAAGATGGTTCAGAATACTATGGTCCTTATACTAGTATCAAGACTGTAAGAGTTTTACTCGACCTAATCAAAGAACTGTATTCCATAAGAACCTGTAACTATGATTTGAGTCAACAAAAAATCAACGAAGGAAAATACAAGGTGTGCTTAGAATTTCATTTGAAAAATTGTAAAGGGGGATGCGAAGGGTTTCAAACTGAAGCAAAATATTTAGAAGAAATTGCCGCCATTCGAAACATTGTAAAAGGGAATTTTAAAGAAAGTGTAGAGAAATTCAACCAAATGATGCTTCAATTTTCTAAAAACATGGAGTTTGAAGAAGCGCAAAAAATAAAAGAGAAAGTTCATTTACTGTCCAACTATCAAGCAAAATCGACCATTATCAATCCGTCAATTAACAATGTAGATGTATTTTCAATTATTTCTGATGAAACTCATGGGTATGCCAATTTTTTTAAGATTTCAAATGGAGCGATCATCCAGTCGCATACTACAGAAATTAAGAAAAAACTAGATGAGACCGACAAAGAAATGCTCGAGTTGTTTATTGTCGAAATTAGACAGCGTTTCAATTCGTTGACCCAAGAAATTTATGTTCCTTTCAAGGTCGATTTAGGGGAAGGGATAAAAGTAACCATCCCAAAATTAGGGGATAAAAAACGAATTATTGAACTCTCTGAACGCAATGCAAAATACTATCGCCAAGAACAATTCAAGCAAATTAAAATTGTAGATCCAGATAGACATGTAAAACGAGTTATGGCACAAATGAAAGCAGATTTACGTCTTTCTGCTGAACCACGACATATTGAGTGCTTTGACAATTCGAACATTCAAGGAACACATCCCGTTGCAGCTTGTGTGGTTTTTAGAGATGGGAAACCCAGTAAAAAAGAATACCGACATTACAATATCAAGACTGTAGAAGGACCAGACGATTTTGCGTCGATGGAAGAAGTAGTTTTCAGGCGATACAAACGATTGTTAGAAGAGGAAGCTTCGTTGCCACAACTTATTATTGTAGATGGAGGAAAAGGACAACTGTCTTCGGCCTTAAAAAGTTTGGATCTTTTGGGTTTGCGGGGTAAAATTGCCATTATTGGGATTGCCAAAAGATTGGAAGAAATTTATTATCCGGACGACCCCATTCCTTTATATTTAGACAAGAAATCAGAGACACTAAAAATTACCCAATATTTGCGAAATGAAGCCCACCGATTTGGGATTACCTTTCATAGAAACAAACGAAGTAAAAGCGCGATCAAAAGTGAAATGGAACAAATTCCTGATATTGGAAAGCAAACGATTACCAATTTATTGCGTAAATTTAAGTCGGTAAAAAGAGTAAAAGAGGCTTCTTTAGAAGAACTGAAAACCGAGATCGGTAACGCAAGAGCTTTAAAAGTATACCAATATTATCATCCGCCTAAAAAATGAAAAAGGAATTCTTCATCACTTTTTTACTAAGCACAACCTTGATTTTTGCACAACAAAAGCAGCCTAAGGTGGGATTGGTGCTTAGTGGTGGTGGTGCCAAAGGATTTGCTCATGTAGGAATCTTAAAAGAAATTGACAAAGCAGGATTACAAATAGATTATATTGGAGGGACAAGTATGGGTGCTGTGATTGGTGGCCTCTATGCTATCGGATACTCTGGAGAGCAGATAGAAAAGATTGTAGTTGAGACTGATTTTGTTTCATTACTCAGAGACAAATTGCCAAGAAGTACCACCCCTTTTGTTGAAAAAGAATTCGGAGAAAAAACGATTCTTTCACTGCCTGTTTCAAAAGGTAAAATTGGTTTGCCAAAAGCAGTTTCAAAAGGGCAAAACATGTTGAGCTTACTTATCGAATTGATCTCTGAAACAGAAGCAATTTCTGATTTTTCAAAATTTCAAATCCCCTTTTTTTGTATTGCCACTGATGTAGAAACAGGAGGAGAAGTTATTTTAGAGAAGGGCTCCTTGCCAATTTCATTACGAGCAAGTGGCTCTTTCCCAACCCTTTTAAACCCTGTTGAAATTGCGGGTAAATTACTCATTGACGGGGGAGTTGCCAATAATTTTCCAGTTGATATTATGAGAGAAAAAGGCGTAGATATCATTATTGGTGTCGATGTGCAGGGGCAACTATACCATAAAGACAAACTCTCGTCGGTTGTAGCTATTTTAAATCAAATCATGAGTTATCAGATGTACAACAAAAGAGACGCTGATAAAAATAAGATTGAGATCTATATTCGACCAGATATTTTGACCTATAATGTTGTTGATTTTGATCAAAAAATGAAAATCTTAGAAGCTGGAGATCGGGTTGCTGTAAATTATTCAACAGTTTTTGAGGAAATTGCAGCTCGACAAGTTGATAAGAAAAAAAGAAAAAAAGTAACGACAGACACTAAAAAAATAACCATTTCCGATATCACTATTCAAGGAATCCAAAGTCATTCAAGAGCTTATGTTTTAGGGAAGTTAAATCTTGTCGAAGGCGATCGACTCTCAAGAAATGACATTACAAGACGAATTTATAAGCTGTCCGCTACCAAAAATTATGAACGAATATCATACAAGTTAAAGAAACGCTCAGAGAATGATGCCGAAATTGTGATACACTTAACTGAATTGTCGAAAAAACCCACTTTAGAGCTGGGTCTGCATTATGATTTATTGTATGAATCAGCAGTTATAGCGAGATATAAGGATGAAGGAGTTTTCAACCCCAACGACGTTTTTTCTTTTGATGCCATTTTAGGCGATAAATTGCGCTACAGTCTCAACTATTTTGTGGATAATGGGTTTTATTTTAGCTATGGTGTTCGGTCCCGATACAATCGTTTTATTGCAAATTCAAAATTCAATAATATTACCTCCAATTCTGTTGAAATAAATAGCATTAATTTAAAATACACAGATTTTACCAATCAATTGTTTGTGCAAACAACCTTTGATCGTAAATTCGCCCTAGGTGTTGGTTTGGAACATAAAAAATTACGGATCACTTCAGAAACCATAGTTGAGAATAACAAGGAAACTGTCTATGACGATAGTAATTATTTGAATACTTTTGGATATATAAAACTTGACACCTATGATCAAAAGTATTTTATAACTAAAGGGTATTTTGCAGATTTAGGCTTTCAATGGTATTTCAATTCTACGGGGAGCAGTGATTTTAAAAATTTTGGACAAGCAAGAGGAACCTTGGGCTTTGCGACCACTTTTTTTGATAAATTGACCTTTCAAAACACCCACGAGGCAGGGTTTACGATTGATAGTCCCACCTCAACTATTTTTGATTTTTATCTAGGGGGGTACAATCAAAACTATATAAATTCTTTTATTTCTTTGTACGGATACGCGTTTGCAGAACTTGCAAATCATTCTTTTTTAAAGACAGAATTGTTATTCAGATACCAGTTTTTAGAAAAGAATTACATTTCTTTTATTGCCAATTACGCCCGTCTGGATGACAATGTATTAAAAGACACTCGAATTTTTAAAGACATAAAATCAGGCTATGCTCTTGGTTATAGTTTGGATTCTTTTATTGGGCCTATAGAACTAAAATATAGTTGGTCACCAGACACAAAGGAAGGCGCAATTTTATTCAATTTAGGGTATTGGTTTTAGTTCTTTCCATTTATTAAGAAATCCTAATTTGGCATTTATTTTTCTGTATAAAATTCAGTATATTTACTGATTAATGAAGTAAAGAAGGGTACTTGATACTCGTTTGAAAATCAAATTATAAACAGAAAAAAGGTCGAGACAAAGTTCCAGACTTTTCTAAAATATACTCACATGGGATGTAGTAGTTGTGCTACTGGTAAAGACGGTGTTCCAAAAGGATGTAAAAGTAACGGAAGTTGCGCTACAGGTGGATGCGAAAAATTATCAGTTTTTGATTGGTTGTCTAATATGACATTGCCAAATGGAGAAGAATCATTTAACATCTTTGAAATTCGTTTTAAAAACGGAAGAAAAGAGTTTTATAAAAACACAGAGAATATACGAATTGCTATGGGCGATATTCTAGCCGTAGAAGGTTCGCCAGGACATGATATTGGTTCTGTTTCTTTAGCAGGCGAGCTGGTAAAGGTTCAAATGAAAAAAAGAAATGTTCCGATTGATAGTCCAGAAATTAAAAAAATCTATCGAAAAGCAAACCAAAAAGATATTGATGTTTGGCAAGCTTCACGAGAAAAAGAAATTGAAACGCAACGCAAAGGAAGAGAAATTTTAGGTCGTTTAGGCTTAAAAATGAAACTGTCCGATGTAGAGTATCAAGGCGATGGAAATAAGGCAACGTTTTATTATACAGCTGAAACAAGAGTCGATTTTAGACAGCTTATTAGAGATTTGGCAGGAGCCTTTTCTATTCGAGTTGAAATGAAACAAGTGGGTGCTCGACAAGAAGCGGCAAGACTTGGTGGGGTTGGTTCTTGTGGAAGAGAATTGTGTTGTTCTACTTGGTTAACAGACTTTAGAAAAGTAACCACTTCAGCAGCGCGCTATCAGCAATTGTCTTTGAATCCATTAAAATTGGCAGGACAATGTGGTAAGTTGAAATGCTGTTTAAATTTTGAATTGGATACTTATTTAGACGCACTAAAAGAATTCCCAAAACAAGAAACCATTTTACTTACAGAGAAAGGACCCGCTGTTTTTGTTAAAATGGATATTTTTAAACAGCATCTTTGGTATACCTACAAAGAAGAAAGATCGAAATGGTTTTTATTAACCTTGGAGCAAGTTCAAGAGATCATAGCGTTGAATAAAAATAAAGAGAAAGCTTCTTCGTTAGAAGAGTATGAATACGAGGTTGAAACTCCAGTGAAAGTGAATTTTGAAGACGCTGTTGGACAAGATAGTTTGACTCGTTTTGATGTTCCTAAAACTAAAAAACGAAGAAATAACAAAAACCGCAACCAACAGAAGGCCAGTATCGGAAATCCAAATCAGCCAAAAACAGCTGTTCGACAAGCCCCAAAAAGGAATTCTAACAGAAAACCAAAACCAAAAACTGCTGGAGAACAACCCAAAGGAGACGTAAAAAGCACCAATAAACCAAGAAGAAAAAACAATAGAAATCGGAACTCTAACACTCCAAAAAATGAAAACGATTCAGAAAAAAAATAAGGTTTTAAGCCTACTGATTCTTTTACTGGTAGCCTTTTCTTGTTCTTCTGATGTTGTGTATACCAGTTATACTGCTGTGGAAAATAATTCATGGGACACGCATAAAAAAATCACCTTTAATTTTTCGATTACAGACACGATTTCTAAACAAAATGTATTTATCAATATTCGAAATAACAATGCCTACAAATACAGCAATTTGTTTTTAATAACAGAATTAGTCTTTCCTAATAACACCAGAGTAATTGACACCTTGGAGTATGAAATGGCAGATCGTAGGGGCAAGTTTTTAGGAAAAGGATTTACTGAAACCAAAGAGAATAAATTATTTTATAAAGAAGAAAAAATATTTCCAATCTCTGGAGCATATTCCTTTCATGTGCGGCAGGCAATGCGAAAAAACGGGAGAACAGAGGGTGTTAAGACCCTAGAAGGGATCCTTTCCGTTGGATTGAGTATTGAAAAAATAAAGTAATATGGCACGTAAAAAAAAATCAGACTTTAAGAAGTATATCAAAGGCTTTTGGATTTTAATCACAAGCGGAGTTTTGGCACTTTTTTTAGTGTTTTATTTTACCTCATTAGGCGATTTACCAACCTTTGAGGAATTAGAAAATCCACAAATTAATCTTGCTACAGAAGTCATTTCTGCAGATGGAGTAACCATTGGAAAATATGCTACTGAAAATCGAACCCCGATTCATTATAGAGAATTGCCTCAAAATATTGTAAATGCGTTAATTGCTACTGAAGATGAGCGCTTTTACGAACATTCAGGAATCGATTTTAGAGGAACAGCAAGAGCCATTTTAAAACCAGGAAGTGGTGGCGCGAGTACCATTACACAGCAACTAGCAAAAATGTTGTTTACAGGAAGAGCCTCAAAAAACATTGTGATGCGAGTGCTTCAAAAAGTAAAAGAGTGGATTGTTGCAACAAAATTGGAAAGACAATACACCAAGCAAGAAATCATTGCCATGTATTTGAATAAATACGACTTTTTAAATCAAGCAGTCGGAATTCGTTCTGCATCTAGAATTTACTTTGGGAAAGAGCCAAAACAGTTAAATATCGAAGAATCTACCATGCTGGTAGGAATGTTGAAAAATTCTTCGTATTTCAATCCTCTTAGACGAAAGGCAAAGGTAAAACAACGAAGAAATGTAGTTCTGCTGCAAATGAATCGAAATAACTTTATTACAAAAAAAGAAAAAGATTCGTTACAACAACTACCCCTCAAATTAAATTACACCCCAGAAAGTCATAGTGATGGGTATGCTACCTACTTTAGATCGTATTTGCAGAAACAATTAAGAACCTGGGTGCAAAACAACCCAAAACCGAGTGGAGAGCAATACGACATTTTTAAAGATGGGTTAAAAATTTATGTAACCTTAGACTCTCGAATGCAACAATATGCAGAAGAAGCCGTAAAAGAACACATGTCTAATTTGCAAACTCATTTTTTTAAGGAACAAAAATATAATAAAACGGCTCCTTTTTATGATATTGAACCAACCGATGTTTCTATAATTTTTGACCGCGCAAAGAAAAATTCTGACCGGTATAAAAAGATGAAAATTGCTGGAAAATCAGAGAAAGAAATTGATGCTATTTTTCAGAAAAAAACAGGGATGAGCGTTTTTTCTTGGAAAGGAACTATCGATACCATTATGTCACCTATGGATTCCATTCGATATTACAAACATTTTTTACGATCCGGATTGCTTTCAGTAGAACCTCAAACGGGTCATGTAAAAGCATGGGTAGGAGGTATTAGTAATAAGTATTTTAAATATGATGCAGTACAGCAGCAAAAAAGACAAGTAGGATCAACTTTTAAACCTTTTGTATATGCAACCGCAATCAATCAGTTAAAATTATCGCCTTGCGATACGTTTCCAAATGTACATTATACCATTCCTAAAGGAAAGTACGGAATCCCTGAAGAGTGGAGACCTGATAATTCGAACAAAAAGTATGGAGGGATGCTGTCTTTAAAAGAAGGTCTAGCACGTTCAGTAAATACCATGTCGGCTCGATTGATTGATATGGTCAAGCCGGAAAATGTAGTTCGTCTCGCTAAGTTGGCAGGAATCGAAACTAGGATTCAGGCAAATCCTTCGATAGCTCTAGGAGCAGTAGATTTGTCGTTGATGGAAATGGTTAGCGCATATGCTACTTTTGCCAATAAGGGTTTACGAGTTACTCCAATGATTTTGACAAGAATTGAAGATAAAAATGGGACTGTTTTAGAGCAGTTTACTCCAGAGACTAAAGAGGTTTTAAGCGAAGAGTCTTCTTATGTGATTTTAGATTTGTTGAAAGGTGTTACAGAAGCGGGATCAGGACAACGTTTAAGGACCTCATATACGGCTCTTCCAGAGGTGGTTACCGGGTTTCCTTATAAATTTGAAAATCCGATTGCTGGTAAAACAGGAACCACTCAAAATCAGTCCGATGGTTGGTTTATGGGAATTGTACCCAATTTGGCCACAGGAGTTTGGACTGGCGGTGAGGATCGATCGATTCATTTTGAAGGCATTGCAAAAGGGCAAGGAGCAACCATGTCTTTACCTTCCTGGGCATTGTATATGAAAAAATGTTATGCAGATCCAACTCTAAATATCAGTATAGAAGATTTTGAAAGACCCGAAAAAGTCTCTATTGACATTAATTGTGGAGCTAAGAAAAAAGGAGAAGATGATGAAGAGGGCGAAGAAGAGGTAAAAAAAGTAGTGATTAAAGAAGATCTGGATTTTTAATATTTGTAAACTTGAGTAGCTAGAATTGATTTTAATATTTACCTAATAGTTCATCAAATGATTCAAAAAAAGTAAACAATGCACAAGAAGCTTTAGCGGGGGTAAAAAGTAACATGACCCTTATGTTGGGCGGATTTGGTTTGTGTGGAATTCCTGAAAATGCTATTGCAGAGCTGGTGAAACGAAATGTGAGAGCGCTTACTTGCATATCTAATAATGCTGGTGTTGACGATTTTGGATTAGGATTTTTGTTGCAGAACAAACAAATTAAAAAAATGATTTCTTCTTATGTTGGAGAGAATGAGGAGTTTGAAAGACAAATGTTATCGGGAGAATTGGAAGTAGAGCTTACGCCCCAAGGAACTTTAGCAGAAAAGTGCAGAGCGGCACAAGCAGGTTTCCCAGCGTTTTATACCCCAGCGGGTTACGGAACAGAAGTTGCAGAAGGAAAAGAAACAAGAGAGTTTGATGGTAAAATGTATGTTTTAGAACCTGCATTTAAGGCCGATTTTGCATTTGTGAAAGCTTGGAAAGGAGATGCTGCAGGCAATTTGATTTTTAAAGGAACTGCCAGAAACTTCAATCCAAATATGTGTGGGGCAGCAACGATTACGGTTGCTGAAGTTGAGGAATTGGTTCCCGTTGGAGCCCTAGATCCAAACAATATTCATATTCCAGGAATATTTGTACAGCGTATTTTTCAAGGCGAAAACTATGAGAAAAGAATTGAGCAAAGGACTGTTCGCAAGCGCGATTAAACGGTGTAGATTGAGCAAGTAGTACTGAAGTTTAAAACACCGAGAGTAAAAAGCATTTTAAATCATAAAATTTTCAAATTGTAATGTTAGATAAAATAGGAATCGCAAAGCGAATTGCACAAGAAGTTCAAGACGGATTTTATGTCAACTTAGGAATTGGAATCCCTACTTTAGTAGCAAATTATGTTCGAAAAGACATTGAGGTTGAGTTTCAAAGTGAAAATGGGGTATTAGGAATGGGTGCTTTTCCTTTTGAAGGTGAGGAAGATGCAGATATTATCAATGCTGGAAAGCAGACCATTACAACTCTTCATGGTGCAAGTTTTTTTGATTCAGCAACGAGCTTTTCCATGATTCGTGGAAAACATGTAGATCTTACCATTCTTGGTGCAATGGAAGTTTCTGAAAATGGAGACATTGCCAACTGGAAAATTCCAGGAAAATGGTAAAAGGAATGGGTGGTGCTATGGATTTAGTGGCTTCTGCAGAGAATATTATCGTTGCCATGATGCACACCAATAAATACGGAGCGTCTAAGATATTAAAACAATGTTCATTGCCCTTAACCGGCGTGGCCTGTGTTACAAAAGTTGTTACCAATTTGGCAGTTTTAGAGGTAAAAAACAATGCCTTTTACTTACGAGAAAGAGCTCCTGGAGTTTCTGTTGAAGAAATCAAAGTTGCTACAGAAGGAACCTTAATTATTGAGGGAGATATTCCAGAAATGATCCTTTAGACTGTCTAAAATTTAACCATAGTTGCTCAATTAAAAACAAATACCCTTAAAATGAAAATTATATCTTATAATGTAAACGGAATCCGAGCTGCTTTGAAAAAAGGATTTTTAGATTGGTTGGAAGCCGCAACTCCCGATGTGATTTGCATTCAAGAAACTAAAGCACACAAAGATCAATTGAACTTAATCGATTTTGAGAACGCAGGTTATCCGTATCACTATTGGTTTTCTGCTCAAAAAAAAGGCTATTCATCGGTCGCTATTTTTTGTAAGAAAGAGCCCAATCATATAGAATATGGAACCGGGATTGAATCGATGGATTTTGAAGGCCGAAATCTTCGAGTAGATTTTGATGAGGTTTCAGTTATGAGTTTATATCTCCCTTCAGGAACCAATTTAGAACGCCTAGAGTTTAAGTTCAAGTACATGGATCAATTTCAACAATACATCCAAACATTAAAGCAAGAAATTCCAAATCTAGTCATCTGTGGCGATTACAATATATGCCATGAGGAAATAGATATTCACAATCCAAAAATGAAAGGGGTATCAGGGTTTTTACCTGAAGAAAGAACTTGGATTGGAGAGTTTATCAATGACGGGTTTGTGGATAGTTTTAGATATCTTCATCCTGAAAAGCAAGAATATTCTTGGTGGAGCTATCGAGCAAATTCTAGAGCTAATAACAAAGGATGGCGTTTGGACTACGCTATGGTTTCAACTTCATTAAAAGAGAAGATCGCACGGTCATATATTTTATCAGAGGCAAAACATTCTGACCATTGCCCTATTGCCGTAGAATTGAATTTATAAAATATTACTAGAAAACTACATGAAAAATATATTCCTGCTCTTATTTTTTAGCACCGGTGTTTTAGCACAAATGCCCAACGATATAGTTTCTAAAAGAATCGATGCTTCAGATTTGTTTTCTGATTATGATATTGCGCTCATAGACAGTTTATTGATGGATTCAAAATACAAGTCTCCCTTGTATTATTCCTCTGAATATTTGATGGAGGATGTAGAAAAAAAAATGTCACAGATGTTCCGTTAACAACCGAGATTTTAAAACAAAGATTGGCGAAAATTGATGCAAAAACACCTTTTCACATTGCTTACAATCCAGCCTTAGAAAAAGTAATCAAGTCTAATTTAAAATATCGAAAAAGATATTATCCAGCATTGATGGCAAAAGCGACTTATTATTTTCCAATGTTTGAGAAGTATTTGGATCAATACGATATTCCGTTAGAAATGAAATATTTGGCAATTGTAGAATCGGCTTTAAATCCAACCGCAAAGTCGCGAGTTGGGGCAACAGGTTTGTGGCAATTCATGTATTCAACGGGAGTTCAATACAAATTAAAGGTCAGTTCCTATGTAGATGAGCGCCAAGACCCTTTAAAAGCAACCATTGCCGCTTGCCAATATTTATCGGATTTATTTACCATTTTTGGCGATTGGGATTTGGCTTTAGCTGCCTATAATTCGGGGCCCGGAAATGTTTCAAAAGCGATAAAACGTTCTGGAGGGTATCGAAATTATTGGAATATTCGCCCTTTTCTACCCAGAGAAACGGCAGGTTATGTTCCCGCTTTTTATGCAACCATGTATTTGTTTGAATATCAAAAAGAACATCAGTTGGTTGCCGATCAACATCAAATTCGACACTTTGAAACAGATACTATTCGTATTCAAAACACGGTTAGTTTTGATCAAATATCAGAAACTACAGGAATGAGTTTAGAATTGATTCAATTTTTAAACCCCTCCTATAAGTTAGAGATCATTCCATTTATCGAAGGAAAAAATTATGCGATTACTTTGCCCAGAAAAAATACCTTGTCTTTTTTAGACAAAGAAGAAGAGGTGTATGCCTTGGCAAAAAGGGATGCTGCTAAAAGAGAAAAACCACTGCCTAAATATTTCGAATTGGATAAGCGTATTCGCTACAAAGTAAGAGATGGAGATTTTTTAGGAAAAATTGCCAATCGATTTGGAGTGAGAGTCAGTGATATCAAACGTTGGAATCGCTTAAAAAATAATCGATTACAAATTGGACAAAGATTGAGTATTTATCCTAAAAAAATTGCAGTTCCAAAGGCTTAATCTATTGCGCTGTCAAAAAGGAAAAATAATTCATATAAAATTGATTTCTGAGCTAATCTTTTGAAGTCGATGTATAAGTGGAACAATATTTGCTTGCTATTTGCAAACACAAAAATTATAAGGATATAATATGAATTTCATGAAAAAATTAGGCTATTTAGTATTGATACTTTTGATTTTGTCAGCTTGTGATGGTAAAAGTTCTTTTGTTCAAAAACAATCTGTAGGGAGTATCAATAAAGTCATGGTAGTGATTAAAAGTAGTGATTGGATGGGTGAAGTGGGAGACAGTCTTCGCAGTTCCTTTGGAAAAATTGTGGTGGGATTGCCCCAACCTGAGCCGACCATTACACTTTCCCAAGTTGCTCCTTCTGGCTTTGGAAACATGATGAAATCTTCTAGAAGTATTATAATTATTGAGGAAAGTGAAAAAGAACAGTTCTCTATAAAATACAATGTATACGCGAACCCACAAACCGTTGTGTACCTCTCTGCAAAAGAGGATGCCGATTTGATTCGGATCTTCAAGCAACACGAAAAAGAAATTTTAGCAGCTTTTAGGCAGGCAGACATTACCACCACTCAAAAGATTTTTTCAAAATCAAAGATGGATGTATCTACTTTCAAAACGTTACAAAATTTAGGGCTTTCATTTACGATTCACAATCAATATAGAACCGTAGAAGATACGGGAGAATTTTTGTGGTTGCGTCATCATCTAAAAAGCGGAATTGCACAAACTGGGAGTAATAATATTTTGGTGTATAGTGTTCCTTTGGAAGATGAAACTAAGGTTGCAGACCGAATTATTGAAGTACGAAATGCGATTGGAAAAAAGTACATTCCAGGATCAAATCCAGAAACCATGCACATGATTACTGAAGAGGCCTTTACTCCGATTACTTATGATGCAAAAATTGACGGGAAAAAAGCTTATGAAACTCGAGGGAAATGGGAAGTAAAAAATGACTTTATGGCAGGGCCTTTTTTAAATTATTCTGTTATCGATGATAAGAACAACAGAGTGGTCGTTTTTGAAGGATTTACATATGCTCCATCAATTAACAAAAGAGAATTTCTATTCGAATTGGAAGCAATTGGAAAATCGATGAAGATTAGGTAAATAAAAAAATGAGCATGAACCGAGAGTGAATCTCTTCGGTTTTTTTATGCAATATTTTAAAAACCAGAAACTTAGTTTTATATTTGAGATTCAATTAAAAAACAATCAATTATGGAAATGAATTATAATATGCTGTTTTTAACAGCCTTAGTGCCAATGATTATTGGGTTTGTTTGGTATGGTCCATTGTTTGGAAAAGCTTGGATGGTAGAAATGGGATTTACCAAAGAATCTCTAGCAAAAGCCAATATGTTCAAAATATTGTTCTTCAGTTATTTGTTTAGTTTGATGATTTCATTTTTTTTAGCAACCGTAGTCATCCATCAGACAGGAATTTTTTCAACCTTAGCGGGAGAGCTAAGGCTTTGCTGATAAAACTGGTGCAGCCTTCGGTTATTATCAAGACTTTATAAGTACTTATGGAGATCGCTTTCGGACCTTCAGTCATGGAGCTCTTCATGGTGCCATAGCGAGCATTTTTTTTATACTTCCAGTTGTATCGATTATCGCACTCTTTGAAAGAAAATCGTTCAAATATGTTGCTCTCAATGTTGGGTATTGGATGGTAACCTTAGCGATTATGGGCGGCATTGTTTGTAAGTGGAACTACTAATACAAGTTTCTTTATCAGTACAGTTTACAGAAAAAACCTGACCGATTTTACGTCGATCAGGTCTTTGATATACAATAGAATTTTTAGTAGCCTACTTTTGCTCTCACTCTTTGAATGACTGCTGTTGCTACTTTTTTTGCTTTAACTTTCCCAATGGCGAGTGCCTCATCAATTTCGTGTTGGTGCTCCATAAAATGGGTATATCTAGCTCTAATTGTTGCAAATTTTGAAATCACCAATTCATAGAGTGCTTGTTTTGCATGGCCATATCCATAGTTCCCTGCCAAATAGTTGGCACGCATTTCTTCGGTTTGTTCAGGAGAAGCTAGTAATCTATAGAGGGCAAAAATAGTGTCGGTTTCTGGATCTTTTGGATCTTCTAAGGCCAAACTATCCGTTTTAATTCCCATAATTTGCTTGCGCAATTGTTTGTCGGGCAGAAAAATATTGATGGTATTATTTCTCGATTTGCTCATTTTTTCACCATCAGTTCCTGGAACCAATTTGGTGTTCTCTTGTATTTTAGCCATGAGGCGCTACTAGGGTTTCTCCGATAACATTATTAAATCTGTTGGCAACATCTCTAGCCATTTCTAAATGTTGCAATTGGTCTTTTCCAACGGGAACAATTTCGGCATCATACAATAAGATATCAGCAGCCATCAGCATTGGGTAGGTAAATAATCCCGAGTTTACATCTCCCAATCGATCTGATTTGTCTTTAAAACTATGTGCTAACGTCAGCCGTTGATAGGGGAAAAAACAGCTCAAATACCAGCTTAATTCAGTAACTTCTGGAATATCACTCTGTCGATAGAAAATCGTCTTAGAAACATCTAAACCACAGGCCAACCATGTTGCTGCAGTACTGTAGGTGTTTTTTCTTAATTCGTCACCATCTTTTATTTGTGTCAAAGAATGCATGTCTGCAATGAATAGAAAAGATTCGTTATCAGGATTATTTGCCATTTCAATGGCAGGTAATATTGCACCTAGTAAATTTCCTAAATGGGGTGTTCCAGTACTTTGTACGCCTGTTAAAATTCTTGACATTTGCTGTGTTCTTTTTAATGTGTAAGTGGGTTTTTTGGGTCCACTTTCAAGGCAAAAATAAGGTTTTGTTTCAGAAAACCAATCATACAAAAGAATATTAGTACTTTTGATTTCCTATGAGATTTATAAAGATTCCGTTTCTGTTAGTTTGGCGAATTTGGTTTTATGTCCTAATGTTTGGAACCATTATTCTTATGTCCCCAGTATTATTTCTTTTAACCATCAAAGAAGTACATTACCACCACTTATGGAAACTGATCCGAATATGGGCCAAGGGACTTATTTATGGAATGGGGTTTCGTTTAAAATTTCAATTTGACGAACAAATTGATCCTGAAAAAAGTTACATGTTTTGCCCCAATCACGGTTCATTTATGGATCCCTTTGTATTAATTGCGTCTAGCAAAAATCCAATTGTATTTGTAGGAAAAAAAGAACTGGTTAAAATTCCCATTTTTGGTTTCTTTTATCGAAGAATTGTAATTATGGTGGATAGGAGTAGTCCTAAAAGTAGAAAGAGAGTCTATGAAATGGCGAAGAAAAGATTGCAGAATGGCACTAGTATTGCGATCTTTCCAGAAGGACTTGTTCCAACAGAAGATGTGGTGTTGGCTCCCTTTAAAAATGGAGCTTTTAGTTTGGCTATTGAATATCAAATTCCAATTGTTCCGCAAGTGTATTATGATTGTAAACGATTTTTTTCTTGGGATTTTTTCAAAGGAAGACCTGGTGTATTTCGCATACGTCAACACCCCTTTATTGAGACAAAAGGACTTAGTGAGTCTGATTTAGAGAATCTGAAAGAGACTGTCTTTTCAACGATTCATACCGATTTGTTGGCTGACGAAAAATATATGAAAGACACAAATCGAAAATTACAATGAGCGAAAAACTAAATCATAGGTACAGCGAAAAAGAAGAATTTTTAAATGTCCTTTCCCATGGTTTTGGATTGGTACTCTCATTGATTGCTTTTCCTTTTTTAATCCTAAAAGCCTTGAATTACAATGGTTTTTGGAAGCCTATAAGTTTTATTATTTATGGGTTTAGTCTAATTCTCTTATATGCTGCCTCTACCTTTTATCATGCTGCTAAAAAACCCAAACTTAGAAGAAAGTTAAATATTTTTGACCATGCTGCCATCTATATCCTGATAGCAGGCGGATATTCCCCTTTTTGTTTGGTTGTACTGAACACTTCATTAGGTTGGTATGTATTTCTATTTGTGTGGATTTTTGCATTGGTAGGAGTTGTTTTAAAGCTTTTTTTACAGGGAAGTACGATAAGATTTCGACCGCGATGTATTTATTAATGGGATGGCAAGTTGTTTTCTTTGCAAAACCCTTAGCAAAGAGCCTTTCTGAAACTAGTCTTAATTTATTAATTTTAGGGGGGATATTGTATACACTCGGAGCCCTTTTATATTCTATAAAAAAGTTGCCCTACAATCACGCTATTTTTCATGTGTTTGTTTTATTGGGAAGCCTCAGCCACTTTGTAAGCATTTATTTTTTAGCTGAAACCGCTTGAGCACTTTTTATTTCCAATCTTTATATGGAACCTTACTTAATTTAGAGTTGTAATATTTTTCGTCTCCTGTAACTTCGTTACCTAACCACAAAGGTTTTTCAAAGGAATCGGATTCATTTTCCAATTCAACTTCGGCAACAATCAAGCCGCTGTTGTCTCCAAAAAATTCGTCAATTTCAAAAACATGATGATTGCTTTTTACATAAAAGCGAGTTTTTTGGATGATACTTGGTTCGCACAACTGCAACAACGCTTTCGCTTCTGCAAAATCAATTTCTTTTTCCCATTCAAATCGGGTTGTCCCCGAAGTATTTGATTTTCCTTTGACAGTCATATAGGCTTTATTGTCAGTAATTCTGACACGAACAGTCCTGTTTTTATCGGAGTTTAAATAGCCTTGATGTATTGTTTTTTGAGCAAAACTTGCCGCTTTAAAAGAGCTGTCTTTTACCAAAAATTTTCGTTCTATTTCCAAAGCCATTCAAAAGATTTTTAAGAAGTACTAATGTATTTAATTTTGTCGTTATTATAACAATAAATAAATATCTTTGAGAGACTTATTTTCACTATGAAAAAAATACTGTTTTTAATTTTTCTATTATGCTCATTTTCTGTTTTCGGACAAACCGATTATAGTGCCTCTTGGGAAGATTTTTATTCCTACAATAATGTAAAGGATTTTGTAAAGGTAGACAATATAATGTATGCCCTTTCTGACAATGGTGTTTTTACTTACAATACCCGTTCTCAGGAAATTAACAAAATCTCATCCATCCAAGGTCTCTCTGGCGGAACAACATCGGCGATCTATTACAGTACTTCTTTCAAAAGGTTGGTAATTGGCTATCAAAACGGGTTAATTGAAGTTGTGGACGAAGATGGTAGCATTACCATTTCTTCCGATATTGTCAATTTTAATCAAAACGGAGAAAAAAGCATCAATCATATTTTAGAATACAACAACAAATTATACCTGTCAACCTCTTTTGCTATTGTGGTGTACAACCTTGAAAAGTTAGAATTTGGAGACACTTATTTTATAGGAAAGAATTCTTCAGACATCGGCATCAATGAAACGGTCATTTTGAATGAGACGATCTATGCCGCAACAACTTCTGGCATTTTTTCTGCAGACATCAACAGCAAATTACTGATTGATTTTAACCTTTGGCAGCAGAATTTTATTGGAACAGAATTTACGGGAATTACTGTTTTTAACAACAACCTCTACACAACCTCAGCTTCACAGTTATTTCGAGTGGAAGGAGTGAGTTTGATTACTCAAAGCAATTTTTTTCAAACGATTTATGGGATGAAAAGTTCATCTTCAAATCTCGCTTTAACATTGAATACCTCAGTCAAAATTTTTGACAACTCAATGAGTTTAGTCGCAACCATTGAGACCAATGACGATTTTGAGTTTACATTAAATACTTCTTTTGTTGCAGAGGATACTGTTTGGTTGGCAACTAAGGAATTTGGAGTTCTAAGGGCATCCCTAATAAATCCAACTGGGTTTACTGAAATTCATCCAGAAGGTCCTTTGTCGAACGAGGTCTTTGCAATTGATGTTTTAGATGCTAATTTCTGGATTGTTTATGGAGGATACGATGCTACCTATACCCCCATTCAAAAGAGACAAGGTTTTTCGCATTTTAATGGAGAACAATGGATCAACCATCCCTACAATTCGAACGCTCCTATTGGAGATCTAAGTGCTATATCTATCGATCCAAATCATGAGAACAGGGTGTATATTAGTTCTTTTGGCGATACTGGAAGAATCAATACTTCATTGACAGGAGGTTTATTGGTCGTTGAGGATGATGAAATCAAAACCTTTTACAATCAATTAAATAGCCCATTGGAAGATATTGTTTTTAATTTACCCGATCGAGTAACGATTAGAATCAGTGGTACTGGGTTTGACAATCAGGGGAATTTATGGGTCACCAATATTGGAGGAACCAAAGAGTTGAAAAAACTTTCTACAAATTTGCAATGGTCTGGAGTCGATTTAAATCCTATTACAACAAATATTGCTCTTGGATTGAACGAGGTAGTGGTGGACCAAAACAACAGTATTTGGATTGGAACTCGAAGAAATGGAGTTTATGTGTACAACGAAACTGGAGATCGAAAAAAAGCGCTCACTACCGATGCGATTTCGGGTGCATTGCCCGATTTAAACGTTCGAACGGTTGCCGTCGATCGGAATAATAGTGTGTGGTTGGGCACAAAGTCGGGGCTGGTTGTATTTAGCAATGCCTCTTCAATTTTTGATGAAGGGAAACAGGTAGCACTTCCTATTATTATTAATGTGAATAGTGATGGTTTTGGAGATCGTCTTTTAGGAGATCAAACGATCAACACCATTGCCATAGACGGAGGAGATAATAAATGGTTTGGATCCGATAAGGGAGGGGTTTTGTATACAAGTCCTAATGGGAAAACCACTTTGGCTAATTTTAGCAAGAGAAATTCGCCATTACCATCCAATAGGATATTAAAAATTAAAGTTGATAAAAATAATGGGAAAGTATATTTTGCTACGGATAAAGGGATCGTTGCCTACAATAGTAAGGTGGCTCCTTTTGGAGCGTCTTTGGGAGCTGTATATGCCTATCCAAACCCCGCCTTACAAAATCATGAAACGGTTACCATTGACGGTCGAAATGGAACGCATTTACCAAAAGGAACCAATGTTAAAATTGTAGATGTGGCAGGGAATCTAGTTTATGAAACCAATGTTGTGGAAGGGGAACAACTACAAGGAGGAAAAGTAGTATGGAACAAAAAAATCTTGCAGGAAACCAAGTAGCCTCTGGAATTTATATTGTTTTACTTTCCAATGATGATGCGTCAGAAACTTCGATTACTAAAATTGCAATTGTAAATTAATGGCAATTATCAGTACAAAAGCAATTGTTTTGAGCGCTATAAAATACAGCGATTCTAGCTTAATAGTAAAATGTTTTACTGAGAAATTAGGAGTCAAAACCTATTTAATTCGTGGGGTTTTAAAAAACAGGAAAGGGGTTATCAAAGCAGCCTACTTTCAACCTCTCACGCAACTTATACTAGAGGCAAATCACAAGCAAAAATCGAATCTTCATTCGCTTAAAGAAGTACATGTCTCACATGCCTACACCTCAATTCATAGAGACATCGTTAAGCAGTCAATTGTATTATTTTTATCCGAAATTTTGTCAAGTAGTATTCAAGAAGAAGAGGAAAATTCCGTATTGTATGAGTATTTAGAAACCGCTTTGATCTGGTTAGATACCCACGACAAAATTGCGAATTTTCATTTGCTTTTTTTACTCAACTTTACAAAGTATTTAGGGTTTTATCCTGATCTCTTCGATCAAGAGACAGCCAGTAGTTTTAATTTGTTTGAAGGGAGCTTTTCTAATGCCTTTACAGACAAAAATTGTATTGTACACCATAATTTATTTCTTTTTAAAACCCTCTTAGGCATAAATTTTGATGCTATAGAAAATGTGTTGTTTAGCAAACAGGACAGACAGGCTCTTTTGCAAATTATAATTCGGTATTTTGAATTACATTTAGACGGTTTTAGAAAGCCAAAATCCCTAACGATTTTAGAAACGGTATTTAGTTGATGAGAATATTTTTTATTATTTTTCTAGTAGGTCTAAACTTAAGCTCTTTTTCTCAAGAAATTAAAGTTTTAGATAAAGAAACAGGTAAAATAGTGAGAAATGTTACTATTTTTAACCAGAATCAAACCATCACTCTGACGACAAATAATAATGGAATCGCAGAGGTTTCTTCTTTTGAGGAGGATGAAATCATCTATTTTTCACATATTTCCTATGCATTATACAAGCTGCGAAAGTCCAAATTAAAGCCCACTCTTTTTTTAACCAAAGAATCAGAACAGCTGAACGAAGTCGTTTTATCTGTTTTTAAGAGTAAAGAGAAGAGCAATCGAATTGCAGAACAAGTTGCTGTTTTATCACAAAAAGACATCTTGAAAATTTCTCCTCAAACTTCTGCAGATTTATTGGCGGGTATTCCTGGGATTAAAGTTCAAAAATCGCAATTTGGTGGTGGAAGTCCAGTGCTTCGGGGAATGGAGTCGAATCGTGTCTTATTGGTGGTCGATGGTGTTCGAATGAACAATGCCATCTATCGAAAAGGACACCTACAAAATGCTATTTCAATTGCTCCAAATCAACTCGATAGAACCGAAGTAGTGTTTGGACCGTCTTCTGTAATCTATGGATCTGATGCGTTGGGTGGAGTTATTCACTATTATACAAAAACGCCAAAACTTTCGGAAGAAGCCAAAGTAAAAACAAGTTTTTTCAATCGATATTCAGGTGTCAATTCTGAAATCACGACCAATGCTTCTGTGGCATTAAGTTTTAAAAAATGGGCTTCTTTTACTAGTGTTTCCTACAGTAACTTTGGAGATTTACAAATGGGAAAAAAGCGATCTCATGGTTTTGAGAATTGGGGAAAAGTTTTTTATTTTTCTGAAAATAAAAATAGTGAATACAATGCCGCGCCAACCTTAAACCCAAATGTTCATCTTCAAAAAAACACTGGATATTCTCAAACAGATGTGTTGCAGAAATTCTATATTCCAATATCAGAAAACACCGAATTGAAATTGAATATTCAATTTTCGAAGTCCTCAAATATTCCCAGATTTGACCGACTAACAGAGCGAACCAATCCACTCGACCCGTCTTCTTTAAAATTTGCAGAGTGGTATTATGGACCTCAACAGCGATTTTTATTTTCACCGCAATTGATTCTTAATCCAGGGGAAAAGTGGTTAGAAAAAGGAACTTTAACTTTTGCGTATCAAAATATCAAAGAGAGTCGAGTTCAGCGTAAATTTGGAAGTTTGAAACGCTCCTATAGAGAAGAAACGGTGAACCTTTTTAGTGTTAATGGTGATTTTTCGGTGCCGCTTACCCAAGACCAAAAACGTACTTTAACCTATGGTTTTGAGTTTGCATACAACGATGTTGATTCCAATTCTTTTGGAAAAACATTGGATGTAATCAACCCTCATGAGACTGGTTTTGCAGACGATTTTTTAGTGCAATCAAGATATCCAGATGGTGGAAGTAGCTATGTGAGTGCTGCAGTCTATCTAGGATACCGACAAGATATCAATAGCAAGTCAACCTTAAATTCAGGGATCCGGTTTACCAATACGTATTTAAAGGCAAATTGGGAAGATCAATCCTTCATTCGTTTGGCTGACCCTAGTATCTCAGCAAACAATGCTGCCATCACGGCAACTTTAGGTCATGTATACAAACCTTCACCAAATTGGCAAATTAATAGTGTTTTGTCTTCAGGGTTTAGATCTCCAAATATAGATGATGTTGGGCGTGTGAGAGAAAAAGCAGGCAATGTGACCATTCCGAATGTTCATGTCGATCCAGAGTTTGCTTATAGTGCAGAATTTGGTATTCAGAAATACTTCAACAATAGACGATTTCGTTTTGGAGGAAGTGTTTTTTATACACTTTTAGAAGATTATATTCAAAGAGATTTTGTGTACAATCCAGATGGAAGCATTCTGCAGGTAGCATTCGATGGAGAATTTGACAATGCAGTAAACAATCAAAATAAAGGGAATGCTTATATCACAGGGTTTACCACAAGTTATTTAGGAAAAATATCGAAGCACTGGAACACATCTGCCTTTATTACCTATACCAAAGGAAGGACGTATGACAGCAAAGAACCGATGTCTTCCATACCACCTCTATTTGGTCAACTGGAAGTAAATTATACCTTGGACAAATTTGAATTTGGAGCCAATTTCCGATTCAATAGTAAAAAAGAGATTTCAGATTTTAATTTTACTGAAGGGATCGATAACCACGAACTTACCCCAGTAGTAAATGCAACTGCGACCAACGATGTTGAAAAGTATTATGGAACACCTAGTTGGCAAACGATCGGAATTAACGGAAGGTATCTCATCAATGAAAATCTCTCTTTTCAAGCGAGAGTAGCAAATCTATTCGACGAACATTATATTGAATTTGCCTCGGGGGTTTCTGCTCCAGGACGTAATGTTTCGGTCTCTTTTTTAGCTACTTTTTAATAGCTTTAAGAATCCAAACATCTTGTTGAGGCTTGCTGTTTTGTATTTCCTAAGGTATATGATTTAAAACAATTAAATTATTTTTAGCAAAAACATCTTTAAGGAATTTCGGGGATTGATAGGAAGCAAATAGCCTATTTCCTTCCTTTTTGTATGTATGAGTAATGAGACTTCCAGAGTTGTATAATTCTAGCTCTTTAGGCAATAATTTAAAAGTATGAGCATCTCCATGAGTGGTTAAAAAAAGAAGCCCATTGTTTTTTAAAACCCTAGTTAATTCTGTCATCCAAGAATAATGCAATTCTTCTGAAAGATGTGTAAAGATGGATATACCATAAATAATATCTAAAAAATCATCCTTAAATTGTAAAGGAGGATGTAAATCATTATTTTTAAAATGAATTCCTTCTAAATTTTCAGAACACCATTTTACATATTTTTTATTGTAATCTGTTCCATAAAAAGTATTTGTTTTTTTTAATGTTAAAGGTAAATGCCTTAAAATTCTACCAGTTCCACATCCCCAATCTAAAATTGATATGTTTTCTAATTTTTTAAATTGACTTAAGTGATTAATTAACCATGTTGCTGTAGGAATTCCATTAGTATAAAATTTATCGTAATTTAGATTGAAAGTTTCATATAAATAAAAATCAGGGGGGAGTTTTACCTTAGGATTATTTTTTTTAAACTTTTTATTTGATTTTCTGTTTTTCCATTTTTGGCGATAAAAGTTTATCTGTTCAATAATTGATAATAAATTAAGATGAGATAATATTTTTTTTAAGATAATTTTTTTCAACTTAAGATAAGTTTATATTTTTGTAAATATAAAATAAAATCAACATGAAAAAGCAACGAATTACATTTTTTTTTCTTTTAATGGTTAATTTTTCTTTTTGTGGTAACAGTAAAGATAATCCGATATATCCAGCTTCTTATGATACTTTGATTTCTGTAACTTCAGTTGGCACAGAAGATGTAGGTTTTATCTCTAATGGTATTCAATTAGAATGGAGAGATCGTGTTGAAAATTTAATTGGAAATTCAAATTCAACTCATCATTTAAATAATCTAGTTGACATACCAGCTCCTGGTTATACCATACCAGTGTTAATAAACAATTATCAAGGAATAAAATATTGGGAAGTTTGGGGTACATCTACTGCGGCTTCTCATATTAGTGGTACAATTAGATTAATGTTAAGTGAAAACTCAAGTTTAAATTCTAAAGAAGTTGAGAGTATTTTAAAACTAACCTCTTCAAATTTAGATTCAATCCTAGAAAACAATAACTACATAAACAAAATGGGGGCAGGTAGATTAGATGCGTATAAAGCAGTTAAAATGGTGTATAAAATGACACAGCCAAATGATTTTATAGAAATAAAAAATCCACCTTACGCTATAAAAATTAACAATGAAAAATTTAGAGAAAGTATAAAAGTAGATTTTACTGCTAGGAATTATATAGAATTAGAAAATACAGTTTTAGAGCCTAATTCAAATGGATCAACAATTCTTTCTATAGACCCAACAATTCCTTTACCTTCTTCTGCACGGATATCACAAAATAGGAATTCAAAAAAAGCAACTGTTAGTACTTCTTTTTTTGACGGGAAAATATTTCAACTAGAGTATTTTTTAAAGAATGGAGTACAAGAAAATTTAGATTTAGTAAACCCTAATGATCCAAGTGGAAGTACATCTAGAAGTGTTCCTTTTATAGAATTCACGTTCAATATGGAAAGTGATAAATTGGAAGTTGATATCAGTGGTTACTGTAACGTAACTTCAGCTAAATATGTTGCTAACGAAACAGATTTTGAAGTTGTTGAAATAGGAGCAACAACTTTGTCAGATTGTGGAGAAGATGAAGAAACAGACTATTTTAAACCTATAACAGGTAATTTTTATATGCAACAACCTGCAGAAAAAGTAAATTATCAAATAACTGAAAATCAAAAAGGCTTATGGCTTTGGGTAGATGAAACTCACCAATTATTCTTTTCAGAAAAAGTGTTAAGTGTTGAGGAAAATGAATTGGAAAAAGTAGTGAATATATATCCTAATCCGTCTAAAGGAATTGTAAATATTGATGTAGAATCAACTTCAATAGAGATTTTAGAAGTTTCAATTTTTGACATTCAAGGTAGAGAAATTATAAAAAAAATAAATAATTTAAAAGCCATTGATATTTCTAAAGTATCTTCAGGTGTTTATTTTTAAAAGTGAAAAGTTCTAATAATACGTCAATAATTAAAAAAATTCTAAAAGAATAGTGTTATTTTCTTTTCCCTTCATCAGTAAAAATTTCAGAAATTGATTTCTCAGTTTTGAGAATACAAACGACTAGGGTAAGCATTACCAACACCATGGGCTGCCAGCTGATATTTGTTTGCGCAATCGAAGCAAAAAGAAGTCCAGCTAAAAAAGAAATTCCGGCATAAATGACTAGGTTTTTATTGAAGGTAGTGTTTGCAAAGTTCCATATATCAAGGTTTTGCATGGTTCTATAGGTTCGGTAACCATAGAGTTTGTTGATGTTCTTTGGAGGGAATTTCCAAAAGAGAATACTTATTAAAAACAATAATCCATTGGTAGTTAAAACATAGGTAAAGGCATTCATTATCTTATCTTTTTTTGGGTCTTATCAATCCTTCTTGTGCAAATGATGCAATCAGTTTTCCATCTCGGGTAAATAAATTTCCTTTTGACAAGCCTCTGGCTCCAAAAGAATTTGGTGATTCTGAAGAGAACAGCATCCAGTCATCAAAATCAAAGTCTCTAAAAAACCACATCGAATGGTCCAAGCTGGCAGTTTGTAAATTTCCAAAATTCGCTTTGCTCGCATTTGGATTGATAGCAGCGTTTAACACATTGTAATCAGAAATATAGGTAAGAATTTGTTGTTTTGTTTGAAGATCCAGTCCTGATGCATCCCCTTTTAATTTGAACCAAATCGTATCTTCTGCAGGCAAATCTTTCGGGTCTAGAGGATTTGGAATTAGCGTGGGTTTAAACTCAATGGGTCTCTCAATATTCAAAAAAGCTTTCATGTCTTTTGGAATAAAATCTCCAAATTGGTCCACTATTTCACTCCAACCAATTAATTCTTCGGGTTGTTTGATGTTGGTCTCTATTGCTTTCTGGTGCTCATAACCTTCTTCAGATTTATGAAAAGAGGCTGCCAAAATAAAAATAGTCACCTCATTTTGCATGGCTTTTACACGTCTCGTTGAAAAACTCCCACCATCACGCACAATTTCTACCTTAAAAACAATTGGAATGTCCAGTTTTCCAGCTTCAAGAAAATAGGAATGCAAGGAGTGTAAAATACGATCTGTTGGAACCGTCCTATTGGCAGCATTTAAGGATTGTGCCAACACCTGTCCTCCAAAAACATTGGGGCTTCCGATGGTTTTACTAATCCCTTTATAGGTATTTGCATCAATTTGTTCTAAGTTTAATAATGCAATTAAATCGGTTACATTTTTCATTTGCAATTATTTTTTAAAAGGAAATTTTTGATGAAAAGGCGTAGGCTCAATTCGTTGTAAAAATAACTTTATAATTCTATTTTTGATTGATTTTTTATGACGAATGTATATTGTCAAGTCCTGTGGGACAGCGCCAACAGAACTTTTAATTTCGCTAGCAGTTCTTCCAAAATTTAAATATTTTAATTTTTTGTGAATAGCAATTTCTACATAGTCATATAACATTCTTTGATAGATGGCGTATTCTCTGTTTAAGGCATAATCAATCCCTACAAAATGAGCATCCAACGAATTTTGGTTGATACTTCCAGACATAAATCCAACCATTTTTCCATCTAAAAAATACGCTTTGAGAAGATAGTTTTTTTCTAGTTTTTCTATAAGTTTTTTATAGGTGTCTAGATTGAAATTGCCTAAATTAAAATCAGCTTTTGAAGCTACTTTTTTATAAAGCGCAGTCATTTCAGGCAATAAGCGATCGATGTTTTTTAGAGTTACATTTTCTCTTTCTAACGAAGCACTCAATTGAATGGCTTTTCTGGCTTTGACCCTAAATTTGGTTTTTAAAGCGGCCAAATAATCATCGAAATGATGCCATCCTTTTTGGAGTTCCAAAAGCATGTTTGGTGCTACTAAAAAGGGGCTGTAATTGTAATCTTTTAAAGCATCTGTAATCCATAAAGATTCCTTTTTAAAATCTTTCAATAAGAAAAAAGTTACTTCTTTTTTTAAGTTAGGATGACTATTGGTATAATGTAAAATTGCTTTTGTAATTTCCTTAAGGATTGTTTTTTTGTTTTGATTCTCTTTAATGTAAACGCCATGTTCCCCACTCACAAAGGTATTGCCGCAGATTAGTATTTTTATGGGTCTTTTCTTTGGAAAGAGGTGCAGTTGTCTACCAATGTTTTTAATTTTTCGAATAAAAAACTCCAAATCATTATTGATATCGTTTATATAAAAGTCGAAAATTTGTAGGGCTGCAAAAGCAATTGCTTGTTCGTTTACATCAACCAAAACAACATAGGAAAACTGCATTTCAGGATGGTTTTCCTCAATTGAAAGTAAATACTCTTTGCGAAAGTAAAGATTCTTTTCACACTGCAGCGCATGCCAATATCTTTCAGGGATTTCTGAAACAGAGGAAAAGTATTGGGCATTATTTGTGTTGGCGCAAGGAATCAAATCAATGTTTTCATGGGTTACACTATTCGAATTTTTTTGTAAAGTTCCGTTTTATTGGTTTAAAAAGATACATTTATTCAAAGAAATTTAAGGGTATTTGATTTTTGACAAACTTTATTTAGTTGCATATGCAACTAAATAAAGTTTTTAGCTATCTTTGTTTGGTGAACAAAGAAGACATTCATATAGATTTTGAAAATTCGATTGGTCCTTGGATAGGAAAAACGGTCAAATTGATGGACTATATTATTCTTGAGTCATTGAAGTCCAATAATTTAGATTTGACTAAAGAACAAATGATCGTTTTGAAAAACCTACATGAAACAGATGGTTTGAATCAAAACGACCTTGCTTTTTTGACACTCAGGAACAAATCTTCACTGACGAGGCTGCTTGCTAAAATGGAAAGTAAAAATTATATTTTAAGAAAACAGAGCCCAACAGACAAGCGGGTCAACAATGTGTTTTTGACAGACTTAGGAAAAGAAACGTTTAATAAAACAAAGCCTGTTATTAAAGAAATGATAACGACCATGGAGTTGGGGATCTCTAAAGAAGAAAAGGATCAGATGATTAAAACGCTCAAAAAAGTACAAACAAATTTTAATTCTAATAGTGAATTCATTTAAATAATTATGAGAAAAATAATTCTAGCAATTTTAGGAGTTGGACTCATTGCAGGAGCAATGTATGTAGGCAACATTCTTGTGGAGAAAAATCAGAAGGCAAAGCCGATTTTCAAACAAAAAATCAAAACTGTTTTTGTTGAGGTCGTTGAAAACAAAGACATTCCTGTTATTTTAACAGCAAGTGGAAACTTGATTGCCAAAAATAAAATTGCCTTGTTCTCTGAAGTCCAAGGAGTTTTAAAATCTTCACATAAGGCCTTTAAAGCGGGGACTCGCTTTGCAAAAGGAGAAACTCTTTTGAATATCAATAGTGACGAATTTTATGCAAGTTTGCAATCACAGAAAAGTAATTTACAGAATTTAGTGATCGCAATTTTACCTGATCTGAGATTGGATTTTCCAAACGATTTTCAAAAGTGGGAACGTTTTCTAGAGGGGTTTGATATGAATTCTGCAACGCCAGCCCTTCCTGATTTTTCATCGGATAAAGAAAAATATTTTGTTTCTGGAAGAGGGATTATAACAGCCTATTATACGGTTAAGAATTTAGAAGTTCGCTATGCAAAACATGAAATAAGAGCTCCTTTTTCTGGAGTAATTACAGAAGCATTAGTGCATCCAGGAACCTTGGTAAGACTTGGACAGCAGTTAGGAGAGTTCATAGACACCAGTGTGTATGAAATGGAAGTTTCTATCAGTACAGAATATGCACGTTTTGTGAAAGTGGGCAATCCAGTTGTGCTCTCTAATTTTGAGAAATCAACACAGTATCGTGGTAAAGTAGTTCGTATCAATGGCAAAGTAGATCAAGAATCACAAACTATAAAAGTATTTATTGAGGTTCAGCATGCAGACTTAAAAGAAGGAATGTTCTTGGAGGCTAGTTTGGTCGCAAAAACAATACCTCAAGCCTTTGAAATTTCAAGAAAATTATTGGTAGAGAATCAAGCAGTATATCTTGTAAAAAATGACAGTATTTTAACTTTGACAAGCGTACAACCCATGTATTTTGGTGCAGAAAAAGTTGTGATTAAAGGACTTTCAAATCAAGCAAAATTACTTACGCAAGCAGTACCTTGGTGCTTTTGACGGAATGGTCGTAAAAATCAATACCAAAAAGTAAACCATGAGAAAAATCATTACGTATTTTATCAAATATCCAGTAGCGGTAAACGTTATCATCATTGCATTTCTTGTTTTTGGTGTTATTGGTGCTCTGAATTTAAAATCTTCTTTTTTTCCGCTGACTGACTCGCAGTTAATTCGAATTAGTTTGGTCTATCCAGGAGCTTCACCTGCCGAAATGGAAGAGGGAGTTGTTTTAAAGATTGAAGATAATTTAAAAGGAATTGTAGGGGTAGAAAGAGTTACTTCTGTTTCTAGAGAAAATTCTGCAAATGTAAATATAGAGGTTGAAAAAGGAAAGAATATCGACGTTGTTTTGTCTGACGTAAAGAATGCGGTAGATAGAGTACCCTCTTTTCCTTCTGGAATGGAACCCCCAGTAATTGCAAAGGTAGAAAACATTCGACCGACCATTAGTTTTACATTAAGTGGCGATAATGTTTCTTTAAAATCGTTAAAAGATTATGCCCGGAATGTAGAAAATGACATCCGAGGAATTGAAGGAATTTCTCAAGTAGCTCTTTCGGGGTTCCCAGAAGAAGAAATCGAAATTGCGCTTAGAGAGAAGGATTTACGTGCCTTTAAATTGTCTTTTACAGAAGTTGCAACTGCAATTCAAAATGCCAATTTATTAATTACTGGAGGAAACATTAAAACTGCTGAGGAAGATTATCTTATCAGAGCAAGTAACCGATCGTATTATGGAGTAGAACTTCAGAATTTAATTGTGAGAACTGAGTCTAACGGGACCATTATTCGTCTAAAAGATATAGCAACATTGCGAGACACCTTAGTCTGAAAATCCAGATCGATTATATTTTAACGGCAACTTAGCAATTGATATCACAGTCAGTAATACCAATAATGAAGACCTTATTTCTTCAGCAGATAAAATAAACGAGTACATTGAAAAGTACAATCAGCAACAGCAAAACGTTCAATTAAGTGTAACTAGCGATCGGAGTACAACCTTAAAAGACCGAACCTGGCTTTTGACTAAAAATGCCATTTCTGGGATTCTTTTGGTTCTATTTTTCTTAGCATTATTCTTAAATTTAAGATTGGCAATTTGGGTTGCTTTTGGGTTGCCCGTTGCCTTTTTAGGGATGTTTGTTTTTGCAGCACAATTTGGAGTAACAATCAATGTGTTATCCCTGTTTGGAATGATCATCGTAATCGGAATTTTAGTAGATGATGGAATTGTAATTGGTGAAAACATTTATCATCATTATTATGACTTGGGCAAATCAAAAATTAAAGCAGCAATAGATGGAACAATGGAGGTAATTCCACCAATTGTTTCAGCAATTCTAACGACCATTATCGCTTTTTCGACGTTCTTTTTTGTAGACGGTAACATTGGGAGTTTTTTCAGTGAGGTCTCTACAATTGTATTGTTAACTCTGAGCGTTTCTTTAATTGAAGCGCTCATTATTTTACCCGCACATATTGCTCATTCCAAAGCGTTGGATCGAAAAAAATTAGAAAAAGGAGATGCATTTAACACAAATAAGGTAGATGTTTTCTTTAAAAAAATAAACAAAAAAGCAGATACTGTATTGGGCAAATTTAGAGATCAGTACTATGTGCCTTTTTTGAAATTTTCATTACAGCATAAGTTTTTTGTTTTCTGCATTTTTGTTGCTACACTTTTAATCAGCTTTTCGTCATTGACAGCAGGAATTATAAAAAGTTCCTTTTTCCCAAGAATTGCCAGTGACCGAGTACAAGTTACCTTAAACATGCCTCAAGGAACCAATGAGAAAATCACCGATTCGGTAATTTCTTTTATTGAAGAGAAAGTATGGCTGGTCAATAAGGAATACACCCAAAAGCAGACAGGAAACCTACAAGTTGTTCAAAACACCCTGAAAAGGGTTGGTCCCGGAAGTGCCAATGCGACTTTGACCATCAATTTACTCCTGGAGAATCTCGTGATTTTTCTTCACCTGAAATTACGAATGCCATTGAGGAACTTGTTGGGAAGGTATATGGTGTAGAAAATTTGGTTTTTGGTTCTGGAGGTAATTTTGGAGGAAGCCCTGTTGCAGTTTCTTTGTTGGGAAATAATATTTCCGAATTAAAAGCTGTGAAAAAAGAATTAAAACAAGTCTTAGAAAACAACCCTGTTTTAAAGGATGTGGCAGACAATGATCCTGCAGGGATCAAAGAGGTACGCATTCAACTAAAAGACAATGCCTATTTGCTTGGGCTCAATTTGCAATCGGTCATGGCACAGGTACGAAATGGATTTTTTGGTTTTCAAGCCCAACGTTTTCAGAGGGGTCAAGACGAAATCAAAGTTTGGGTTCGCTATGATAAAAAAGACCGATCTTCTATTAAAAACTTAGATGATATGCGCCTGATCACTCCATCTGGAAATCGAATTCCTTTTTCAGAAATAGCGACCTATACTATAGAACGTGGAGATATTGCAATCAACCATTTGGAAGGGAAACGAGAAATTCAAATCACGGCAGATTTAAAAGATTTAAGCGCTAGTGAAACGGAAATCTTAGAGGATATTAAAACCACTATTCTGCCAGAAATCTTGTCAAAATATCCCACGGTTTCTCCTTTGTATGAAGGGCAAAATCGAGAGGCAAAAAAAACAACAGATTCTTTAGGAAAAGTAGGGTGGGTTATTTTAGGGCTCATTTATATTGTTATTGCCTTTACGTTTCGTTCCTACTCCCAACCCATATTGCTTATCGTAATGATTCCTTTTAGCATGATTGGAGTAATTTGGGGGCATTATTTACACAATTTTGCCATTGGAATTTTATCCTTTTTAGGAATTATTGCTCTTGTTGGAATTATGGTCAACGATGGGTTGGTTTTAATCGGAAAGTTTAACAGCTACCTCAAAGACGGCATGAAATTCGATGTGGCATTGATCAAAGCTGGGCAATCTCGTTTTAGAGCTATTTTCTTAACCTCATTGACTACGATTGCGGGTCTTGCTCCGTTAATATTCGAAAAAAGTAGGCAGGCACAATTTTTAATTCCAATGGCAATTTCTATTGCCTATGGGATTTTGATAGCTACAATTTTAACCCTAGTAATGTTACCCTTGTTACTTTCGGTTTCAAACACAATAAAAGTTTGGGTAAAATGGTTACGCACCAATCAAAAAATAACTAGAGAAGAAGTAGAAAGAGCCATTATCGAATCTAAATTTGATGAAGATGAAATTTAATAAACACTATATTTTAGTACTGATTTGTATTACCGTTTTAGAGGGTTTTTCACAAGAAATTTTGACCAAAGAAGACGCTCTTGTAATTACCTTAGAAAATAATTTTGGGATTCAAATTGCCAAAAATAATTTAGAAATTGCCAAAAATAATTCGAGCATTTACAATACTCGGTATTTGCCTTCAGTAGCCCTTTCCTCTGGAGCCAATTTCAGAAGAGACAATCAGACCATTACTCGTCAAGACGGAAGTGCGACGAGTATTGATGCTGCGATTACAAAATCATACAATAGTTCTGTAAATCTAAATTACACGCTCTTTGATGGTTTGGGAAGAAAATACAATTATCAGCAGTTAAAAGAAACATACAATCTAAGTGCTTTGCAGGCAAGAGAAACCATTGAAAACACGTATTTTCAATTGTTTACAGCCTATTTTCAAATTGCTAGATTTTCTGAAAACAAAAACAATTTGGAAGAGGCTTTGCAAATTTCTAAAACACGTTTACAAAGAGCTACCTATCAATATGAATATGGACAATCAACACAATTGGCGTTATTAAACGCCAAAGTAGATGTCAATAATGATAGTATAGCCTTGATGAGTGCAGTGCAGTTACTAAGTTCAGCCAAACGGGGATTGAATTTTGTTTTAGGAGTCGAAAAAGAGTTGGATTATGAAGTAGAAACTCAGGTCCATTTTAATAGCTTGTTGAATTTTGAAGATTTGCATCAGAAGGCACTTCTACAAAACACCACTTTAAAACAAAATGAAAAGAACATCGCAATCAGTGATTTTAATATTAAAATAAACAAGGCAAACTACTTACCATCTTTAGGGCTGAATACTTCCTATGGCTGGAACATGAGTGAAAATCCAGCCACTTCTTTTTTAGCGGGTTCAACCTCTAATGGATTGAATGCGGGTTTAAATTTATCGTGGAATTTGTTTGATGGAGGCCTGAACAAGACCAGAGTTTCCAATGCCAAAATTGCTCGAGAGAATCAGCAAATTGCACTCGAACAACAAAAACTCAATATCAAAAATACCTTGAAAAATACTTGGGATAATTATCAAAATCAATTGTTTATCTTACAAGCACAAGAAGCCAATGTACTCACTACAAAAAATAATTTTGAAAGAACTCAGGCTCAGTATCAATTAGGGCAAGTTACTTCCATTGAATTTCGACAAGCACAAATCAATTTTATCAATTCAAAAACCGCCTTTAACAACGCGAAGTTTGACGCCAAATTGATTGAAATTCAGCTGTTACAATTGAGTGGAGACATTTTAAATGTTCAATTTTAACAATGAAATTATCAGAAACCTTTTGGAACACCAAATATAAAGATCAGAAAACAGGATGGGATTTAGGCGTAATTTCACCGCCTTTAAAGGCCTATTTTGATCAAATTGAAAACAAAGAACTCAAAATTTTAATTACAGGTGGTGGCAATTCCTATGAGGCAGAATATTTGTTTTCGAAAGGCTTTGAAAATGTTTTTGTGCTTGATATATCAAAAATTGCTTTAGAAAACATCAAAAAACGAGTGCCCAATTTTCCAACAACGCAGTTACTTCATGCCAATTTTTTTGAGATTGAAGATTCTTTTGATTTGGTGATAGAACAAACCTTTTTTTGTGCAATAGATCCAAGTTTAAGGCTACAGTATGCTCAGAAAATGGAGTCAATCTTAACACCAAAAGGCAAAATTGTTGGATTACTTTTTGAGGCAGTATTGAACGAAGATCATCCTCCTTTTGGTGGGACAAAGGAAGAATATTTGACGTATTTTCAGCCCTATTTTCAGATTGTGAAGATGGATCCTTGTTATAATTCTTATCCCAATAGACAGGGAATGGAGCTATTTGTTCAGCTGATTAAAAAATAACAAGGAATCCTTAATTTTTATTTAAAGGCGTTCAAGCCTGTAATGTCAAATCCAGTGATTAGTAGATGAATATCGTGAGTTCCTTCATAGGTTATTACGCTTTCTAAATTCATCATATGACGCATGATAGAATATTCGCCAGTAATTCCCATACCACCAAGCATTTGTCGAGCTTCTCTGGCAATATGAATGGCCATGTCTACATTGTTTCGTTTGGCCATAGAAATTTGGGCAGAGGTTGCCTTGCCCTCGTTTTTTAAGGTTCCTAAACGCCAAGCCAATAATTGTGCTTTGGTAATTTCAGTGATCATTTCTGCTAATTTTTTTTGTTGCAATTGAAACTGACCAATAGGTTTTCCAAATTGCTCTCGTTCTTTTACATAGCGCAAAGCGGTATCATAGCAGTCCATTGCTGCTCCAATAGCACCTAAGGCAATTCCATATCTAGCAGAGTCTAAACAGCCTAATGGCGCACCCAATCCCGATTTGTTTGGCAATAAATTTTCTTTAGGAACCTTTACATTGTCAAAAATAAGCTCGCCAGTGGCAGAAGCTCTTAAAGACCATTTGTTATGAGTTTCAGGCGTCGAAAATCCTTCCATTCCACGTTCTACAATTAGTCCATGAATTCGTCCTTCTTCGTTTTTTGCCCATACCACAGCAACTTGAGCAAAAGGTGCATTGGAAATCCACATTTTTGCACCATTTAAAAGATAGTGATCTCCCATATCTTTATAATTTGTTGTCATTCCTGAAGGATTCGAACCGTGATTTGGTTCTGTCAACCCAAAACAGCCCATCCATTCTCCGGTTGCTAATTTTGGTAAATATTTTGTGCGCTGTGCTTCATTTCCATAGGCGTAAATTGGATACATCACTAAAGAAGATTGCACAGAGGCAGTAGATCTAACTCCAGAATCTCCGCGTTCAATTTCTTGCATGATCAATCCGTATGAAATTTGATCCAATCCTGCCCCACCATATTCTTCAGGAATATAAGGGCCAAAAGCACCAATTTCTGCCAATCCAGCAATGATTTGCGTTGGAAATTCTGCTTTTTGGGCATATTCTTCGATAATGGGAGAAACATCTCGTTTTACCCAATCACGTGCAGCTTCTCGAATCAACCTGTGTTCTTCCGTTAATAAATCATCAATATTATAATAATCGGGTGCTTGAAATAGATCTGGTTTCATCGGTTTTACAACGATTTAGTAAATTTTAACAAAAATATTAAATATTGTTTGATATTTAACAATTCTATTGGGAAATAATTTATTGAAATGAAGTTAAAAATACGCAACTTTTTTAAAGTTAAGGGTTGGAAATGGACAAAAAGTTATAGTTTTCTTTTAAGTTTGTAGTGATGAAGCACACCTTAGGTAAATTGGAGCGGTTAAAAAGTAAAAAGCTTATAGAGAAATTGTATCAGGATGGGAATTCGGTAAAATTGTTCCCGTTGCGAATGATGTATCTACAAACAGCACATACTTCTGATTTTCCTGCACAAGTAGGTGTTTCTGTAGCGAAAAGAAATTTTAAATTGGCTGTAGATCGAAACCGAATTAAGCGATTAATGCGCGAGGCCTATCGGTTGCAAAAAGAAATTGTTTATGATCAACTAGAAGATCCCTATGTTTTTATGATTTCGTATCTTGGAAAGGAAGAAGTTCCATACCAAGAAGTATATTTGAAGATGAAAATACTACTGACATTATTTGTCAAGGAAACTAAAAGTAAAAAAAATGAAACACTTTAAATTGAACAGATCTACAACTGTTGTACTAATCGTTGTCAGTATTTTTTTGACCTATTCTTTTCAATCAAAATTTTTTGAAGTCGCCAAACAAATAGAAATTTACACCACCTTATTCAAGGAACTGAATTTGTATTATATTGATGAAATCAATCCAGCTGAATTTACCAATAAGGCCATTAAAAACACTTTAAAAGAGTTAGACCCCTATACTAATTTTTACAATGAGCAAGATGTCGAAGACGCAAAAATTCGAAGAGCGGGATCGTATGGAGGAATTGGCGTTGAAGTATATTATACTAAAAAAGGAATTCAACTTACTGAAATTTACAAAGGATTTTCGGCAGATAAAGCTGATTTAAAAGCAGGAGACATTCTGCTTTCTGTTGATGGGCAGTCTTTGAAGGATAGGGCTCCAGAGGAGCTTTCGATGTATTTAGAAGGTGTTCCAAACAGTAGGTTTAGGGTTGAAATTGAGCGACAAGGAAAGCTTCTGACTAAAGAATTGACCAGAGATCGAATTGTTGTAAATCCTGTTCCTTTTGCCGAAATGATTGACGGAGAAACAGGATATATTACCCTCACACAATTTACAGATCAAGCCTCGAAGGAAGTTAAAAAGGCGTACAGAAAATTAAAGAAACTAGGAATGAAAAACCTGGTTTTTGATTTAAGATCAAACCCTGGAGGATCTCTCTTAGAGGCGATTCATATCTCTAATTTTTTTCTTTCCAAGGGGAAGAAAATTGTGACAACCAAGGGCAAAGTAAAAAAATGGAGCAACACTTACCTTACCCAAAACGAGCCTTTAGATCTTGAAATGCCATTAGTGGTATTGGTTAATGAAACATCAGCATCTGCTTCAGAAATTGTGAGTGGTTCGCTGCAAGATTATGACCGAGCGGTGATTATGGGACAGCGAACTTTTGGAAAAGGATTGGTACAGCGATACCGCACTTTAAGTTATGGGACTCAATTAAAAGTGACCATTTCAAAATATTATACACCAAGTGGACGGTGCATTCAGGAGTTAGATTATGCAAACAGGTCGAAAGACGGCAGGGTACCTGCCTTTTCTGAAAGTGGGATTCACGAGTTTAAAACAGCAGCTGGGAGAACCGTGTATGACGGGGGAGGGATTTTGCCCGATGTCAGGATTCAAACTTCCGAAGTTACAGCAGCGACAAAAAAATTAGTCAACTCAAGAGTTATTTTTAATTTTGCAACAGCCTATTATTACCAACATCAAAAGCTAGAAACCTCAGGAAAATTTGATTTTTCAGATTCAGATTTTCAACAGTTTATAGAATATCTAAAAAAAGATACTATTTTTGAAACAAAACAAGAAGCACTTTTTACGAAGGCATACCATACAATTCCGAAAGATAAAAACCAACGGATTGACAAAGAATATCAACACATCAAAAAAATATTGATGGAGGACAAGATTAACGAAATTTTAAAAAATAGAGACCTGATTAAAACGCTTCTAGTCGAAGAGATTTTGACGAGGTATTTTTACAAAGAAGGGGTATATCGCTACAAATTAAAAGAGGATATGGTTGTTTTGAAGGCCGTTGAACTGCTGCATAATCCTCAGCAATATCGTGCGATTTTATCAGTGGAATAACCAAATGGGGAATGTGTATCTTCGTATAAATATTTCGGAATGTTAGAAACTAGAAAAATAGATAGAACAAGAGCTCAAGAATCGACCAATGCGATAGAAAAATTATACATTTCTATGCGTCATTTATTGAGTAGAGGTTTTTATAAACCTATGGGTATTTCTGGAGAAACCTTACGAAAGTCCCTGCTGCTTTTAAGGCCAGAAATCTATGGTGCTATAGCTGAAGAGCGATTAGAACTAAATGGATTGCTCTATGTGATAGAACGATTGCCAGAAGGGATCGAAGAATGTCAGTTCATCAATTTAACGGCAGATGAGGGTTATAAAAACTCCAATTTTAAAACGATTGTTCCACCCAAGAGAAGGCGAAATTGTTATCGAATTGACAAAGATCAAATGAATATCGAAATTACCCGTGGGCGATCTGAAATTTATGATATTCTAACTCACCTTACTTTTTTATTTATTGAATCTCACAAGATCAATCAGCGAGTAAATATTCTAGATGGAAAAGATTTTACGCGGGAATGGAAAAATTTAGAGGCGGTTGTTGTAGATCAAAAAGAAATATCAAAAGAAGAACGAGAAGTCACTTTAGCTCATTTGTGTAACATCTTGGGAAGAACCTATAGTGAGGTTTCTGATATGGACAAAACCTTTGCCACGGATGCGAACCCACATCGTTTTTTTCAACTTATTTATTGGTTGGGAAAACTGGCAATTAACGAAGCGATTGATGGCAACAAACGTTCTGTCACCTTTAGTTCTGTTTTGGTAGAAGAAATTGGGCATCACATTTATGGGGATATTTGGGCTGCAAATATCAAAAAAACACTCTTAGAAAACAATTTAATTCACAGACCAATCCACATCATTAGTGCCAATATGCACAGTGTCTTGAATTCCATATATGCAGAAAAAGCCCTTCCAAAAGAAGCGAAAAAGGCAAAAGGGTTTGAACTTTTTGAATTGATGAGTGACGCTAATAGTAGCCATTTGCAGAACACCGTGAAAGATTTTGCTGCCAAAAATGGATTGATTTACCTTAAAGATACTTCGGGTACAAATATAAATGTACAAATTATTGATACCCGTGAAATAAATCAAGACGTTACTACGTTTGAAAAGAAAATTGCTCAGGAGGAAAGTCCCGTAATTATTGTGATGGATTATGCTTTTGGAGAACAGGCTTATGAAACGATGGATGAATTATTGAAACCGTACAAGTCTAGCCAAGGAGAAATTCACTTAAATGTAGCGTCGATTTCAATCATGGGAAAAGCAGGTATTTTAGAAGGAGGGAAAGGAGATATTATGATTCCTTCGTCGCATATTTTTGAAGGGACAGCCGATAACTATCCATTTAAAAACGAGTTAAAAAAAGAGGATTTAGAAGGATTTGGAGTACAGGTTTTTGATGGAGCAATGATTTCTGTTTTAGGAACTTCACTACAGAATAAAGATTTATTGAATTATTTTCACGATTCTACTGGAACGTTATTGGTTTAGAAATGGAAGGGGCGCATTATCAAAAAGCGATTCAATCTGCTTCTAGAATTAGAGGAAATATCTCAGAAAATGTAAAAGTAAGATACGCCTATTATGCCTCGGACAATCCTTTGGAAACAGGAGCGACATTGGCCTCTGGAGGTCTTGGAATGACTGGGGTAACACCTACTTATGCAATTACAAAAAGAATAATAGAACAAATTTTCAACAATTAATACGGTAAACTAAAAAAACAATGGCAACCAACCAACCCAATACCGACGAAGAAGTAGACTTAGGCTCTTTATTTGTCATCATAGGAAAAGGATTTTCAAAGATATTCAACTTTATAGGGAGTATATTTAAAGGAATTTTTCATTTTATCATTTCCCTATTACTTTTTTTAAAAGAGCATCGGCTTAAAATTTCAATAGCAACAATCATCGGTTTTATTCTTGGCGCTTTTATTGAAATTAAAAGCCCTACAACCTATAGCTCAGAACTGCTCCTTCAGACCAATTTTAAAAGCTCCACTCAATTATATGCGGACATTCAGTATTACAATGATTTGGTCAAGCAAAAGGATACAGCAAGAATTCAAAAAACCTTTGGGCTAGATCAAGACGAAGCGGTTTCTCTCAAAGAGTTTGTCATCGAACCCCTAAGAAATGAAAATGATATTATTTCAGGGTATAATGACCTTATTTTAGCGGTAGACACCCTAACCATAAGAAGTTATGATTTTCAAAAGTTTAAGACCTCTTTTACTGATTTAGACTATAATCTGCACAAAGTAACGGTTGTTTCAGAAAAGAATGATGTTTTTGAAGGCTTGGATCAAGTAATTATTTCTTCTGTTGTTGAGAATGCATATTTTAGGAACTTAAAGATTTTGACCAATGAAAACCTAAACCGTACAGATTCTATTTATAGACAAAATTTAGCGCAAGTAGATTCTTTACGAAGTGTATACATGCAGGTGATGCTGGCCGAAGCAAAAAAAGAATCCAATGGCACCAATATTGATCTAGGAGGTTCCAAAAGCACGACTAAAGAAATTGAACTTTTTGAATCCAGTAAAGAAATAAATGAAGAACTCGGGAAGACACTCAATGAGAAGTCTGAAAAATATGAGGTGATAAATGTCATTTCAAACTTTCAACCAATCGGAAATAAAATCGAAGGAATTCGTGAAAACAAAGCTTTTCAATTTGCTTTTCTAGGGGCATTATTGATGATTGGAGTTTTGGTCTTTCATAAATTAAATCGTTATTTAGAGAATTACAAGAAGTAATACTTGAAGGGGATTAAGAACATGGATTCTATTTCTGAATAAGACAGCTATTTATTACGAGTCTTTTGTAACACATGTCAGAGAGGTAGAAACATTTTGTTGAAAGAGAATTATAAATATTTCAGACTTGATAAAAAACAATATTTTAAAAGTAATAACTTACATATTAGACAAAATAATTCCTAAGAAAAAAAGGATTGTTTTTTCTAGTTTCCCTGACCTTTCTGACAATGCTTTTGCCCTTTTCAGTTTTATGGTCTCTGACAAAAGGCTAATAGAATATTCATTTATTTGGTTATTGCAAAAAGAAACTAAAAAGTATCCCGAACTTCAAAATAGGGCTAACATCCTTTTTGTAAAAAAAAATTCTGTAAGAGGGTTTTATCTTTATTTGTCTTCTATTGTAGTTTTCTATACTCATGGATTGTATAAGAATATCGTTTCTTTTAACAATAAAAAAAGGATTAACTTATGGCATGGGATGCCATTTAAAAAAGTAGGAATTCTAGAAGATAATTTTATGGGCGCCATTCCATCACAAGATAAATTAATTGTTACTTCCCAAAAATGTGCTCAAATTTATGCAAAGCCATTTAATATTTTAGAGAAAAATATTTTACCGTTAGGTCAGTCCAGAAATGATTTTTTAAAAAAGGAGACCTTTTTTTTTAAAAATAAGGGGATTGATTTATCTCAATATAAAAAAATTATATCTTGGCTTCCTACTTATAAAAAATCAAATTTTGATAGTAGAATAGATGGTGTTTTTGATGAAAATAAAATAGGTTTTCTAAAAAGAGCTGAATTAAAAATCTTAAATTCATATTTATTAGATAAAAAGATACTTCTTATTTTAAAACTTCATCCAATGGATGCGTTAAACAAAGAGGTTTTTGATTCTTTAAAAAATATTTTAATTATTAGAAATAAGGATTTGGAAGATTGTCAAGAACAGTTATATCCAATCCTTGGTTTATCAGATGCACTGATTACCGATTTTTCTTCAGTATTTATTGATTATTTACTTTTAGATAAACCAATAGCTTTTGATTTGGCTGACTTTGAAAGTTATAATAAGAGCAGAGGGTTTTTATTTGATGATCCCAAAAAATTATTAATTGGGAATCACCTATACAATTATAATGATTTGATCGTTTTTCTAAATAATATTTATGAAGAAATAGATGAGTATAGAGAAGAAAGAATTCTTGTAAAAAACATGTTTCATAAAAACTGTGATTTTGACAGCTCTAGAAGAATTACAGATTGGATGCTAAATGAATTAATTTAAAAAAAATGAAAAAAAATTCAGTGTTACTGTTATCAGGAGGAATTGGTGCTCGTATGCAAAAATCAATACCAAAACAACATTTATTACTTTTTGGTAGACCGATTATTATTCACTCACTAGAGCGTATTGATAAGTTGGTTGATATTGATAAAATTGTAATTACATGCAATAAAAATCATATTGATGATTTAAAAGAAATGACAAAAGTGTATGGTTTTAAAAACGAAATAATCATCATTGAAGGAGGTAAATCGAGGCAAGAATCTGTTCAAAAAGGCTTGATGGAAATTAATACTCCTTCTGTTTTAATTCATGAAGCTGCAAGACCTTTTGTCAGGTTAAAAGAGTTTGAAAAGCTTATAGATTCAAAAGAACAAAATATCACATATGGAGTTGATATTCCATATACAGTATTAATGAGAAAAGGAGATTTTATTACTGAAAACTTAAACAGATCAAGTTTAATTAATATTCAATTACCACAAAAATTTAATACCCAGAAACTAAAAAGAGCACATTTGGAAGCCATTCAGAACAAAAAGACATTTACAGAAGATACAAGTCTTCTTTTGGATTTTTTTGGGAAAAAAATTAAAATTTTTAAAGGAACAGAATTTAATATTAAAATTACAAACCCTATTGATTATAAAATTGCAGAAATTATTTATAAAGATTATATATTAAATGAAGAATAAGAAGGTTTATTTAGTCACAGGAGCAAGTAAAGGGATTGGTAGAGAAACTGCAATTAAATTAAGTAACCAAGATCCTACTGGTATTTTTGTCTTAATAGCAAGAGATTTGTCAAAATTAAATAAGACCAAAAGCTTGATGAACTCAACTTCAGAAGTTCTTACTAAGTCGCTAGATTTAGCGAATAGTAATGAAATAGTCGATTTTATTCAATCGATTGGAATAAATTACGGTAGCATAGATTTTTTAGTGAATATTGCAGGGTATGTAAACCCGAAATCGTTACAAGAAACATCAGATGAAAATTTTGAATTAACCTACAGGATAAATGTCTTTTCAGTATTTACTTTGACCAGAGAAGTTGTTAGGTTTATGAAAACAAATGGGGGTAAAATTTTAAATGTTGCTTCTACAGCAGGGTTATCTTCAAGACCTGGATGGGCTGCTTATGCTTCGTCTAAAGCTGCTGTGATTAGTTTTACTAAAACAATGTCAGATGAGTTGGAAGAGTATGGCATTAAAACATATGTTGTCTCCATGGTAGATGTGCTACTGATTTAAGAAAATTGTTAGCTCCAGAAGAAGATGCAAGCACAATTATGCAGCCAGAAGAAGTTGCGGAAACAATTGCGACCCTTTTGAGTGACAAAGGAGATAATTTAGATGGTCAAAATATAATTATAAGAAAACAAATAAGATAAGATTATTTCAGACATTTTAGGTTTTAGGATAAATATAATTACCCAAATGCTATTATAAGAATCTTTATAGAAAGCTTTCAGAAAGAAATATCATGAAGAAAAATGGGCATAATTAAGAACAATGATTACAAAATAATTGCAAAAAACCTCTCCTATTTAACTGTTTTAAAGGTTTTAAATATTGGAATTAAAATTGTTTTAGCCGGGTATTTAATTAGAATCTTAGGAGAACTGAATTATGGTATCATTACTTGGGTAGATTCTGTAGTTCAGTATTTTATAATGATCATTAATTTCGGATTCAATATTTATGCTGCAAAATATATTGTAGAACACAAAAATCAAGACACAAAAATTAACGAAATAATTTCTTCAATCTTCTATATCAAAGGGATTCTGTTTATTTCTTCAATTTTTTGTATTTTGTTCTTAGGTCAGTTCAATGAATTTTCTTCGTATAAGAACCTTCTTTTACTATTTATGTTTTGTGGTATTGGGGAAGTTTTATTTCCTATTTGGTTTTTTCAAGGGGTAGAAAATTTAAAACCAGCTACAATTATAGTTTTCTTTTCAAGACTTTTTCTATTGATTAGTACGATTCTATTTGTAAAAGCAACAACACATGTTGAGGTTTATGTTTTTTTACTTGTAATCTCGTCTATTTTAATGGGGCTACTTGGCTTTTGGTATGTTTTTAAGTATTATAACATAAAACTGATAAAGGTTTCTTTTGAGTCAATTAAAAATTATTTCAAAGAATCTTTACCCTTTTTTTTAGGAAGATTTTTGTCATTAGTGTTTAATTTTGGGACTATATTTTTTATTGGTAAGTTTTGTGAGTTCGAGCAAGTTGCTGGATTTGATATTAGTTTAAAAATTATAATGCTAGCTGTGATTCCTTTTGAAATGTTACAACAGGCTGTTTTTCCGACAATATCTAGAACTAAGGATAAAAAATTACTGAGAAAATTAATTTTAATGGCGGTTATTTTAGGTACGATACTGGGGGCTATAATTTTTTTGATATCAGAAAAATTACTTTATTTATTAGGGGGTGAAACAATCATTCTTTTTTCTTCCACTTTAAAATTATTATCCCTACTAAGTCCTTTTGTAGCATTAACATTTATTCTAGGAACCTGTTCTTTGGTAGCCTTTGGTTATTACAGAGAGTATAATTTCTCATTAATTTTTACATCAATTATTTATATTTTAATATTATTTTCACTTTATTATTTACATCAAATTACTTTTTTGAATTTAATATATTTAAGAGTTTTTGGTGATGTTTTAATGGTGGTAATTAGACTTTACTTCTCGGTTAAAAAAAGAATACTAATTTAAATCCTAACAAGTGATTATATCAATTGTCTTATTGATCTTTTTATTGATAGAATTATATTTACTTGGTAAAGTCTTAAAATACTTTTTACTAAGCCCAGTATACATATATCTTATTTTTAGCATATTATGCATCATACTTTCCATATTATATTTTTATTTTTTTGAGAATAAATTTTCTCTTTTTAATGTTGATGATGTTTCTAATAGAGTTTTTATAAAGACCATTAATATGTATATCATTGCACTAATTTCTTTTATATTTAGTGTTATTGTTTATTATGATCAATCAACAAAAAAAACAAAAAAATTATTCAATAAGTCTTTATCAGATAAACTTTTTTTTAAGTACAGTGTATCCAATATTATTGTTTATTCAGCGGGGATTATTTTAATAATAATTATTTTTCTTTTTTTTATTACTTATGGAAAAGGGATCTTTATTAGAGAAGATTATATCCCCGATCGAAATAAGGCATTAACAACAATAATAAAAATCCTAAGTTTTATAGAATCTTTAATTTTAGGTTTTATTTACAAAAAAAATAAAATAGTAAGTGTTTTATTGTTTATTCTTTTTATTTTAATTTCAATTGGGACAGGTTCTAGAACAGTATTCCTTTTTTTTATTCTTTACACATTTCTAATTTTTATTTCTAATGGGAATACATTATTAAATAAGATTCGTTTTTCAATTCAAATTTTATTTTCATTGTTTTTATTAGCTTATATAATGAAATTGAGACAACTACCCGAACATGGAATTATTCCTTATTTAAAAAGTATTGGTTCGTCGTCACAGGATATTTATCGTAGTTTCTTTTTTAATATTTATTATTCATTTATTTATGGTGTTTTTGTTACAATTAAAACAGTTGAAAAATCTCAAATAGATTGGAGTATTATTTTAATCAATATTAATCCACTACCGGGTTCTTTAGCTGGCTGGTATGACCATGCAGATAATATGAGAATCAATATATACGCACCTTATTCTCTTCACGGTAGAGTTTATAAAACTGGCCTATTTTTTACAGTTTTGTATTTTTTTCTAACCGGCCTAATTTTTTCATATTTTGAAAAAAAAATTAGAAATTTATTAAGCAATAACAAGAGAATTTATTCATTTATTATTATCATTATTTTAATACTTCATATAGTTTATGCTTTTGAATATAACATGAGATCTGCTGTTCGATATTTTTATTATGCTTTTAGTATAATTTTTATAGTTTATGTTTTCAATCAAATAAAAAAAGATTTACCTAAAATAAATGGACATCAAGAATAATTTACATTACATATCATTGTTAATATTTAGTTTATTTGCCTTGTTGCCAAATAATCTAAAGGGTTTACCAGTAATAGTGTTATTTGTGTCAAGTTTTATCATTTATTTGAAAGGTACAAGTATGAAATATCCTATTAAAAAGGTTTCTCAGATGTCCATATTGTATCTTATACTTTTGATTTCGTTATTATATACAAGAAATTTTGAAAGTATTGATAAATATCTGACAACTAGATTAAGTTTATTAATTGTCCCAATTTCTATGGGTCTCTTATATTCGACAAATGAGATATTGAGTCATAAATTTCTTTTAAACTATACTAAGATTCTATTATTTGTGACAACTTTTTATTCATTATGGATTTTATTTTTCTTTTTTCAGTTAGGGGTGTTTTCTAATAATATGAGTAAATATGATGCAATAGCCTATATTACAAATGAAATGTGGTTAATAAGTCAGCATCCAATTTATGCTTCTATGTTTATAGCAATAACTCTCCTTTTAATAGTTTACTTTTGGTTAACTCTAAAAAAAAGAATCTTCATTTTTTATACTTTACCGTTTGTTATAATTAATTTTGCAACACTATTTATTTTAGAACGTAAGGGAGTCTTATTGAGCTTGTTATTTGGGCTATTTTTTTTATTACTGAGTTTTGTCAAAAGAAATAAACAAAGAAGTTTTTTACTCAGTTTTGGCGTTATATTTTTTTTATCAAGTTTCTTCTTAATGATGTCATCAAATAGGTTCAAAGAGTTATATAGCTTTCAAAATTTTAATGAAAAATTAGAATTTAACTCAACAAGTTTAAGATTTGGAATTTATAATTGTGCCATTCGTAAAATAAGAGAAGCTCCAATATTTGGATATGGTTTAGGAGACGTTCAGGTTGAATTAGATAAATGTTATCATCAAAACGCACCCATATTAACTGAAATCACTTATAACAGTCACAATCAATATTTAAGTTACTTTTTAAGTAGTGGTATTTTTGGTTTTTTACTGTTATTTTTTGTGATGCTCAAATCGATCATAGATTCCATCCGTAATAAAAATGTTCTGTTATTATCCATATCTGTTTTCTTTGCAGTGAGTATGTTGTTTGAAAATATTTTAGAAAGGCAATCGGGAGTTATAGTATTCTCTTTTTACATGTGTTTGTTTAGCTTTTACAACTTTTCAAAGCCTAAAAAATTTGAAGTTATATCAGAATGAGAAAAATACTACTTATCGGTCCATTTCCAAAACCTATTTCAGGAGTTTCTTTAGCAAATAAAATTGTCAAAGAAATTCTTGACAAAAACCTGTTTTTTAAAGTATCCATTGTAAATACCTCATTTCCTTCTTTCAAAGAAAATATTGGTAAATTTTCGTTTCAGAAATTGGTTTTCTTTTTAAAAGTAAACCTACAGTTATACAGAATATTTCAACATCAAATAATCTATATCACCCCAGGGCAAACGTTTCTTGGAGTTTTGAAATATGGAAGCTTTATCATTTTAGGGGCGTTTTTGAAAAAAGAAATGATTGTACACGTTCATGGGAATTATCTAGGGACTCAATACAATTTATTGTCAGGAATCAAAAAAAAAGTGTTTCATTTTTTGATTTCTCAATTTACAAAAGGAATCGTTTTGTCTGATTCTTTAAAACCGAATCTTCAACCTTTCTTAACGTCTGAAAAAATATTTTCGCTTCCCAATTTTGCACAGCCCTATTTGATTTCTGAAAACCAAAATGTAGAGACCAGCGAATTAAAGATCATTTATTTAAGCAACTTAATGAAGGAAAAAGGGATTTTTACCCTTTTAAATGCTTTGCAAATACTTGAAGTTAAAAAAATAAAATATTCTGCTAAAATTGCAGGAAATATTGACGACAGCTCTTTAAAACAAATTCAATCCAAAATAAAAAAATTAAAGCATACAAGTTATATTGGAATTGTAGATGGTCAAGAGAAAAAAGAATTATTAGATTGGGGAAACATTTTTGTTTTACCCACCTATTACAAAATGGAGGGACAACCTATTTCTATTTTAGAAGCTATGGCGACTAAAAATGTAATTATTACGACTCAACATGCTGGAATTCCCGATCTTATAGAAGAAAATAATAACGGTTTTTTTATCGATCCAAAGGGAAAAGGAAAACTTGAAGATATTTTGATTTTTTTAGCCAAGCATCAAGAAGAAATTTTACGGATTGCAGAATTTAATAGAACACATTTTTTGCGTAATTTTACGTTACGTCAGTTTGAGGAAAATCTTTTACAAATACTCGATAAATAATGTACCAACAACTCAATACATTTCAACTCCCCTCAAATTTCAGAGGTAAAAACCCTTTTATCGTTCAGCTTTGGTGGATTGTTCAAGGCACATTTTTTAGAATGTCACCCCAGTTTATGTATGGATTCAGACGTTTTCTACTAAGGATTTTTGGTGCTAAGATTGGAAAAAAGGTAATTATTCGTCCCACTGTCAGAACCACTTATCCTTGGAAAGTATCTATTGGTGATTTTTCCTGGATTGGAGATGATGTAGTATTGTATTCTTTAGGAGAAATTGAGATTGGAAAGCATGTGGTAATTTCACAAAAATCATATTTATGTACAGGCTCACACGATTTCGAAAAAATTGATTTCCCCATATTTCATAAAAAAATTCAGATAGAAGACGAATGTTGGTTAGCAACTGATGTGTACCTAGCTCCAGGTGTTACAATAGGGAAAGGAACGGTTATAGGGGCCAGAAGTAGTGTGTTTAAAAACCTGCCAAGTAATTCAATATGCATGGGTTCTCCTGCCAAAATCATAAGAGAAAGAATTCGTGAATAATAAAAAGAAAATTTTAATCGTTTCTCCATTTTTTTATCCTGAACCCATTTCTACAGGTAAATTTAATACAGACCTTGTTCGGTCTTTGTCTGAAAAGGGGCACGAAGTTACCGTGTTGTGCTTTCATCCCTTTTATCCAAGTTGGAAATCAATAAAAAGCAATGAGCAAATTGAAGGGGTGACAATCATAAGGGGTGGAAATACGCTAATCTACCCCAAAAAAACAATCTTTAGAAGGATGGTTTTAGAGGTTGGATTTGCTTTTTTTGTACTTAAAAAACTTAGAAAAGTCCAAAAAAATAAAGATATTATCATGCCTGTATTCCCTCCTAGTTTAGCGTTTTATCTTCTTTTACCTTTTCTAAACAGAGAGGTTAGAAAAGTAGGAATGATTCATGATTTACAAGAAATATACTCTTCCAACAAGAAAGGATTATTAAATAAAGGGGTAAAGTATTTTATTCATAAAATTGAAAAAAAATGTTTTAACTTCTGTGATAAATTAATTTTTCTCTCTAACGAAATGAAAGAAGCAGCAGTTGAGCTCTATCAATTAGATCCAATTAAATCTGCAGTACAGTACCCTTTTATAACGCTGAAAAATACGATAACGAATCAGTTAACGACCGTTTTGAAACCAGAGAACACAAATGTTGTGTATTCGGGAGCTTTGGGAGAAAAACAAAACCCTACAGGATTGTATAATTTTTTCAATTATGCGTCTGAAATAATTGAGAATGGAGTCTTTCATTTTTTTTCACAGGGGGAGGTTTTCAATCAACTGAAAGAGGAAAATAAGAATCCAAAAATTCTCTTTCATGATTTAGTTCCAAAGGAAAATTTAGAAGAATTGTATCAAAAGAGTGATGTACAAATCTTGCCTCAACTTTCAAATACTTCACGGGGATCATTGCCTTCCAAATTGCCAAATATTTTAGCTTCTGGATGTAAAATATTGGTAATTACAGACAAGAATAGTGAGATCGAAAATCTTTTTTTAAGTAAGAATTTACATACAGCTATTAATTCGTGGGATAATGAAATAATTTTAGAAGCCCTACAGCAACTTCTTATTTCAAATTCCAAAGACCATAATCAAATAAAAGTTGCCTCAGAAATATTTACAATTGATCGTTTGATACAAGAAATTTTAATCTAAACGACCTATCTTTGGTCTAGAAATCTATAAAAATTGAAAAAAAGATATTCCTTTTTAATAAAACCCTTGCAGGTTTTACTCGATCTAATCTTAATCAATAGTATTATTTACCTTGTCTATGACAAGGAGTTTTTGAATGTATATTTTTTAAGTTATAGTTCGCTTTTTTGGCTTTTTACAGCTTATTTTACGGGATTTTATAAAGTATTTCGTTTTACCAAAAGTCTAGGGATTCTCACCTTATTGGTAAAACAATTTTTCTTTTTTGTTTTAGGTTACTTTGCCTATTTCGGAATTTTCAGAGAGGGAGAAGTGGTGCACAATCAATTCATCATCCTTGTTTCCATTTTGATTTCGATTACGGTCTTTAAGTTTTTAGGATATATGTTATTGCAGCTTTACAGATCTCTTGGACGTAATTCAAGAACCACCGTTGTTTTGGGCTATGATGATTCCTCCAAAAAAGTCATCCAAATTTTTAAAAGCAAAGCCAATTTGGGCTATCAGTTTTTAGGATTTTTTACAGATAAAGCATCATCCAATTCAAGTTATTTGGGGGCATTTAAGGATGTTTTTCAATACATAGAAGCTCATACCGTTGATGAGATCTACTGCTCTTTGTCTCAGTTTACCAATGAACAAATCAAGAAAATAAAAAAAGTATCAAATGCAAAAGGAATTGTTTTAAAGCTAATTCCCGATGCAAATGAGTTGTACAGTAAAAACCAAAGTGTCGAGTATTACGATGACACCTTAATGGTGTTGAATGTAAAAAAATTGCCTTTTGAATTTTCAGAAAACTTTTACATCAAAAGAATTTTTGATATCTTTTTCTCACTTTTTGTATGTGTCTTTGTGCTTTCTTGGTTAACCCCCATTCTTTGGGTCTTAGTGAAATTAGAATCTAAAGGACCTCTAATTTTTAAACAAAAAAGAGAAGGGATTCATGTCAAAGAGTTTGTTTGTTATAAGTTCCGATCCATGAAAATCAACAAGAAATCGAACTCTCATACTATAAAAAATGATGCAAGAGTGACCAAAATAGGCGCTTTTATGAGAAAAACAAGTATTGATGAATTGCCGCAATTTATCAATGTTTTGTTGGGTGATATGAGTATTGTAGGACCAAGACCTCATTTGGAAAGCTTGTCTATCGAATACCAAAAGAATGTAGATGAGTATTTAAAAAGGCATATTGTAAAACTAGGAATTACAGGTTTGGCTCAAGTATCTGGATATCGTGGAGAAGTACTCAAAAAGTCAGACATCAAGAACAGGGTTCGATTGGATATTTTTTATATTGAAAATTGGTCTTTTTTCTTAGATATAAAAATCATCATACTGACGGTTTTAAATATTTTTAAAGGGGAAGAAAAAGCGTATTAATGGTCTATGAATATGACATAACCGCAACCATTGTTCTGTATCATGAAGACCTCGATGTTCTTCAAAAAACTGTCGACTCTTTTTTAAAAATACCCTTTAAAAAGCGACTGTTTTTGGTTGACAATTCTGCAACAGATGTTTTAAAAAAATCCTTTCCTCAAGAAGAAATTACTTATATTTTTACAGGGAAGAATATCGGTTTTGGGGCAGCCCATAATTTGGTTTTAAACCATATAAATTCCAATTATCACTTAGTACTCAATCCGGATGTAGCGTTTGAGGAAGCGGTCCTTCCTGTTTTAATTCGACAATTAGAAATGGACAAAGAGCTAGCTTTGATAAGTCCAAAGGTGATGTATCCAAGTGGAGAACACCAATTTGTATGCCGAACTTATCCCACCCTTTTTGATTTGATCAATAGGCGTTTTAAATTTTCTAAAAATGCAATTTTAAAGCATGAGTATAGAACTCAAGACCTATCACAACCATTTTACCCAGACTTTATTCACGGCTGTTTTTTGGTTTTTAAAACCTCCATTTTTAAAGACCTCAATGGGTTTGACGAACGGTATTTTCTCTATATGGAAGATGTAGACATCTGTAAAAAAATTGATGCAATCGGCAAAAAGAAATTATATTATCCAAAGGTGGAAATTGAGCATATACTCAAAAGAGGTTCCTCTAAAAATTTTCACTTGTTAATTCTCCATATTTCATCTGCCATCAAATATTTTTTTAAGTGGGGGTTTTCAAAAAACAACACAGGTTCTTGATTTTCCCATAAAAAGTCTTTCTATCGAAAGCGGTATTCAGCAGAATTTAAAATATATTTGCATCATCAATACAACAACCCATGAACATTCTAATTTTAGGTGCTGGCGGAAGGGAGCACGCATTTGCCTTAAAACTTTCTGAAAGTAAAAAAATTACACAACTTTTTGTAGCCCTAGAAATGCGGGAACCGATACGATTGCCACGAATGTGCAAATCAATCCTACCGATTTTGAAGCGGTAAAAGAAACGGTACTCCAACATAAGATTCAGATGGTTGTGGTAGGTCCAGAAGGGCCTTTGGTAGAGGGGGTACATGATTTCTTTTTAGCCGATTCGGAATTGAAAGAGATCCCTGTCATTGGTCCCAAAAAAGATGGCGCTTTATTAGAAGGCAGTAAAGATTTTTCAAAACAATTCATGCAGAAACATGGAATTCCAACAGCTCGCTATCAATCGTTTACAAAGGAAAATTTAACAGATGGCTTTACTTTTTTAGAAACCTTAGCACCTCCTTATGTGTTGAAAGCAGATGGATTGGCGGCAGGAAAAGGGGTCTTGATTTTAAATGATTTGCAAGAGGCAAAAGCAGAATTGGAAGAAATGGTTTCCAACCAAAAATTTGGAACGGCTTCTTCAACAGTTGTGATTGAAGAATTTTTAAAAGGGATAGAATTGTCTGTTTTTGTTTTGACGGATGGGAAGAGTTATAAAATTTTACCTTCTGCTAAAGATTACAAAAGAATTGGCGAAGGAGATACAGGCCTAAATACAGGAGGAATGGGCGCAATTTCACCGGTGCCTTTTGCAGATGATGCATTTTTGTCGAGAGTTGAAGAACTAGTTGTAAAACCTACGATCAAAGGGCTTCAAAAAGACGGTATCGATTATAGAGGGTTTATTTTTATTGGATTGATGAATGATCATGGAAATCCTTCTGTTGTAGAATACAACGTACGAATGGGAGATCCAGAAACTGAAGCGGTTTTACCAAGAATCGCCTCAGACTTGTATGAATTATTTGATGGGGTTGCTAAACAGACCTTACATGAGAAGTCATTTTCTGTCCTTCCCAAAACTGCAACAACCGTCATGTTGGTTTCAGGAGGCTATCCAGAAGCCTATCAAAACGGAAAAGAAATTACAGGGGTAGCAGCTGTTAAAGATTCTATTGTTTTTCATGCTGGAACAAAAACGGAAAGTGGCAAAACCTTGACTAACGGAGGACGTGTCATGGCGGTTACTTCTTTGGGTGATTCCATCGAAGAAGCTTTGGCAAAAACCTATGCATCCATCGAAAAAATCAACTTCGAAAACATGAATTATAGAAAAGATATTGGGTTCGATCTACTTTAAAAAGCAATTTAATTTGCTTTTTCTAAGGTAAATGAAATTTCTGTTCCTTTACCAAAAGTACTTTGCAATCTAATGCTTTGATCGTGCGCTTCAACAATGTGTTTTACAATAGACAAGCCCAATCCAGAGCCCCCTTGTTCACGAGATCTACTTTGATCTACTCGATAAAAGCGCTCAAACAAACGAGGAATGTATTCTTGTTTAATCCCTTCCCCATTGTCAATCACATTTAGCATGAATGCTTTATCTGTATAGGAGTCTACGCTAACAATTGTTGATCCATTGGGCTTTCCGTACTTGATAGAGTTTACAATTAAATTGATAAGAACTTGTTCATACTTTTCAATATCTCCTTTTACAAAAACAGGAAACTCGTAAATTCGATCAAATCGCAACGTAATGTTTCTCTTTTTGGCCTTCATTTCCAATAAGTCAAACACATTTTGAACCAATTCTAAGACGTTAAAGATTCCGATGTCTAGGTACATCCCATCTGTTTCCAACTTGGCAATCATGTCTAAATCTTTAATGACGGCAACCAATCTTTCTACACCTTTATTTGCACGATTTAGATATTTGGTTCGAATTTCCTTGTCGTTTGCGGCACCTTCTATTAGGGTTAAGATATAGCCTTGTACCGTAAAAAGAGGTGTTTTTAGCTCATGGGCTACATTCCCTAAAAAATCACGTCTAAAAGAATCAATTTCTGTTAGATTCTTAATTTCTAATTGTTTTCCTTTTACAAATTTTTGGACACTCAACGAAATCGATTCAATGTCTGTTGTGACAGGTTTTCGCTGAATTTCGTTAATGTCGAGGTTAGAAAATTCTTTGTATATGGTTTTAATCTTTCGATAAATAAAGCGTTCTGCCCTGTATTGAATGATGAAAAAAGACAAGACAAACTGTACGATAACAAAAACAAATCCTGCTGCAGCTCCGATAGATGCATACAGAAAAAAGTAGCATAGTGTTCCAATTACAACCGATAATAAAGTAAGGTATAAAGAGGAAACCAGAGCATATTTATACTTTTTTTTAAGTTTCATACTTCTCGTTTTAAAGATCTTCTTCTAAAACAAATTTGTAACCCACCCCTTTGACAGTTTTAAAGTGATTGTCTCCTATTTTCTCTCTTAGTTTCCGAATGTGAACATCAATAGTTCTTCCTCCAACCACAACTTCATTTCCCCAAACAGTATCTAAAATAACTTCTCTTTTAAAGACTTTACCGGGTTTTGAGGTAAGTAAAGAAAACAATTCAAATTCTTTTCTTGGCAATGCAATTTTTTTATCCGCTTTATAAACCACATATTGATCTCTATCGATCACAATATCTCCAATCTTAAACGAAGCTTCATTTTCTTCTTTAGTTTTTAGTCGTCTCAATAAAGATTTGACCTTACTAATTAGCACTTTTGGCTTAACGGGTTTTGTAATATAGTCGTCTGCTCCTGCTTCAAATCCAGCAACTTGAGAATAATCTTCTCCGCGTGCGGTTAAAAAAGAGATAATTACATTGTCCAAAGATTTGATCTTTCGTATTTTTTCACAGGCTTCGATACCATCCATTTCTGGCATCATGATGTCCAATAAAATCAAATTTGGAATGTTCTTTTTTGCAGATTTAACAGCTTCGACCCCATTAGATGCTGTAAAAACTTGATATCCTTCGTTTTTTAAATTATACCCTACTATTTCTAGAATATCTGGTTCGTCATCAACAAGAAGGATTTTAATATCACTTTTATTCATAAACTATTTTCTATATTGTTTCAAAAATAAGCATAATTAAATAAGCATACTCAGACTTAACAATCATTTAATTTTAACGATTTAATTTAACATTCAGATAACATTTGATGCTAAGGAACTCGTTTTTAGGATCTTTTAAAAAAAAATTAACATACTGATATTTTATTTTTTTTTAATTTTATCCTAGATTAATCAATAAAAATAAATGAAAATGAAAAAGAATTATCTCATAACTTCATTTATAACACTCTGTTTTGGTTTTTTGTCCTATGGACAGATTGTTATCAATGAAGTTGACTCAGACACTGATGGCACAGACGTTGCCGAATTTATCGAACTGAAATGGACACCCAATACGGCCTTAGATGGCTATGTTGTTGTTTTGTTTAATGGAGCTGATGATTTAAGTTATGATTCCTTTGATTTAGATGGAAAAAGTACCGATGCAAATGGGTTTTTTATATTGGCAAATACTCCTTTAGCTGAAAGTGGAGATATCGATATGGGTGCTAGTGGAAAAATTCAGAACGGTCCAGACGCCGTTGCTGTTTATCAAGCCAATGGGACTGACTTCCCTAATGATACCCCAATTACTCTCACAAATTTGATTGATGTTATCATTTATGATATTGATGAAGCTGATGATTCTGGCTTATTATCAGGTTTCAATCAAACGGTCCAATACAATGAGGCAGAAAATAATGCATCAACAACACAATCAATCCAAAGGTTAAGCGATGGAAGTTATAAGATTTCGAATCCTACTTTCAGAGCAGAGAACGAAAATTCAGCCCCTTGTGTAGTGTCATTAACAACAATCAATACAACTTGTGATATGGAAACTACGGGAGTTGATACGTATTCTGTTTCTATCGGTTTTACTGGTGGGAACACAGGTATAAGCTATACGTTAAGCTCCGATGTTGGGACCCTTGGTGGAGACCATCCAAACACAACCGAAAGTGGAACGATAACCATTTCTATGATCAATGAAGGAACCAATGCTAATTTCACGCTTTTAGGAGGAACTGGGAGTAGTTGTAGTGAAACTAGAACCTTCAATAGCCCTACTTGCTTTCCTACCCCAACATGTCCTGAGGTTGGAGCACTCATTATTACTGAGATTATGCAAAACCCAACTACTCCAAATGATGTAGGGGAATATTTTGAAATTTACAATACAACAAGTTCTTCAATAGATTTATTGGGATGGACTTTGAAAGACTCCAGTAACTCAGGAGAAGACCACATAATCGCTTCTTCAGTAGTGGTTCCTGCCAACGGATATGCCGTTTTAGGGAAGGATTCAAACACTGCGAACAATGGTGGAGTTTCGCTCGATTATGCATACGGGAATGGCTATATTTTAGGAAATACTTCAGATGATATTGTTTTGGATTGTAATGGATCAACCATTGATGCTGTTGCTTGGGATAGTGGAGTGACTTTTCCCAACCCATCTGGCAAAAGTATGGAGTTGGCTACCAATAAATATACAGCATCTGCAAATGACACCGGAACCAATTGGGCTGAGGCTACCGTAGAAATTTCCTCAGGTGGAGATTTAGGGACCCCGGGAAGTACAAATAGTTTTGTCTTGGCACTTCGCGAAGCGGTGAATTTAGATTTCAAAGTATATCCAAACCCAATCAAAGCCAATTTATTTACAATTACGACAAGTCATAACGACCCCAAGGATGTATGCATTTATACAGTATTAGGAAAAGAAGTCTTTACCCAATCATTTGCTGGAATTTCTAAAACTTTTGATGTTTCTTCCCTTCGTAGCGGGATTTATATTTTAAAAGTGACAGAAGCCAACCAAAGTGCAACAAAAAGATTAGTGATCCAATAAGGTTGCATTTGTAAAAGTATAAAACTCCAAAAATGTAGAGTACCCTACTTTTTATAAGATTAAGTACGCGTATGAATTTGAAAACCAACTTTAAGAACATTTTGTTTTTAGATATTGAGACTGTTCCTGAATTTGAAAATTGGTCTCAATTGTCAGAAGAGCAGCAAACCTTATTTGCCAAGAAAACCCAATATCAAAGAAAGGAAGACTTTAGTGCAGAAGAATTTTATGATCGCGCAGGAATTTGGGCAGAGTTTGGGAAGATTGTCTGTATTTCAGTAGGGTATTTTTGGAAAACCGGAAAGCAGAAAAAATTTAGAACCACTTCTTTTTATGGGGATGATGAATTGATAATTTTGACCAATTTTAAAGACCTTTTAAACACTCATTTTAGCCAAGACTACAAGGTTCTCTGCGCCCACAATGGCAAAGAATTTGACTTCCCTTTTATCGCCAGAAGAATGATTCTTCATAGGATTACATTGCCTCAAAAATTGAATTTATTCGGAAAAAAACCCTGGGAAATACCACATTTAGACACCTTGGAATTGTGGAAGTTTGGAGATTATAAACACTATACTTCTCTGCGATTGCTCACTTCAATTTTAGGAATTCCTTCTCCAAAAGATGATATTGATGGTAGCGAGGTTGCACGAGTATATTACTATGAAAAAAAGATAGATAGGATTGTAAAATACTGTGAAAAAGACACCATAGCTGTAGCCCAAATTTTATTGAGGTTTAACAACGAAGATTTGTTGAAAGATACCGATATAACAAATGTGTAATTAGTCTTCTAATTTCATAGAAAGCTCTAACCAACGCTCTTCTTTCAGAGTCAATTCAGCAATTATTTCAGCAAGTTCTTCCGACTTTGCTGCAATTTCATCGGCAGGAATTTCTACGTTCACAAACTGATTTTCAATGGTCGCTTTTCTTTTTTGAAGGCGTTCGATTTCAACATCTAAACCTCCAAATTCTCTTTTTTCATTAAAATTTAACCCTTCTGTTTTTTTCTTTTTTTGAACAACTTTTTCAGGAACTTTCGTAACTTCTACTTCTGAAGGTCCAGAGGCATCGTAGGCTCTAAAATCTGAGTAATTTCAGGAAAATTTTCAATAATACCTTCACCTCTAAAAACAAACAAGGCATCGACAATTTTGTCCATAAAGTACCTGTCGTGAGAAACAACCAATAAATTTCCTGGGTAATCCAACAAGAAATTTTCCAAGACATTTAAGGTTACAACATCAAGATCGTTGGTAGGTTCATCTAAGATCAAAAAGTTTGGATTTTGAATTAAAACGGCACACAAATACAATCTTTTTTGTTCTCCTCCAGAAAGGCGTTCTACAAAATCGTATTGTTTTTTCTTGTCAAACAAAAAGCGCTCCAACAACTGCGAAGCAGAGATTTTTCGTCCTTTAGTCAATGGAATAAATTCTCCAAATTCTTTAATCACTTCAATTACTTTTTGACCCGGTTTCACATTGATTCCAGCCTGTGTATAGTATCCGAATTTTACAGTTTCACCTACGGTTACTTTTCCACTATCAAGTGCGGCTGTTTCTGTGATGATATTTAAAAAGGAGGATTTTCCAGTTCCATTTTTCCCTATCATACCGATACGTTCTCCACGTTTAAAAATATAATCAAAGCCGTCTAAAATCTTTTTGTCGCCATAAGATTTTTTCAATTTATGAAGCTCTAGGATTTTACTGCCCAAACGCTCCATATGAATTTCCAATTGAACCTGATGGTCTTGTCTTCTTTGATGTGCCTTTTCTTTAATCTGATAAAAGTCGTCCGTTCTAGATTTCGACTTTGTCGTTCTTGCTTTGGGCTGTCTGCGCATCCAGTCCAATTCTTTTTTGAAGAGACTTTTTGCCTTGCCCAAATTTGTAGCTTCTAAAGCTAAACGCTCTTCTTTATTCTGTAGGTAGTAGGAGTAATTTCCTTTGTATTTATATATTTTCCCTTCGTCTAACTCGATGATTTCATTACAAACGCGCTCCAAAAAATACCGATCATGTGTAACCATAAAAAGCGTAATTTTCTCTTTTGCAAAGAAGGCCTCTAGCCATTCAATCATTTCTAAATCCAAATGATTCGTAGGTTCATCTAAGATTAATAAATCGGGTTTATTAATCAAAACAATTGCCAATGAAAGACGTTTTTTTTGCCCTCCAGATAGCTTACCCACTTTCAAGCTAAGATCGTCTAATTTTAATTTGGATAAAATTTGGGTGTACTGTGTTTCAAAGTCCCATGCATTGTACTGTTCCATCAACTCAAATGCTGTCTGATATGCATCTGAATTTTCAGGATTTTTCAAAGCCTCTTCATACTGTTTTACAACATTGAGGACGGTATTGTCTGTTGTAAAAATAGTTTCTTCAATAGTTAGATCAGGATTGAGGTCCATGTTTTGAGCCAAATACGCAATAGAAATTCCTTTTCTGGAAACAACTTGCCCAGAATCTGAGCTGTCTAGACCTGCAATGATATTCAAAATCGAGGTTTTACCACTTCCATTTTTAGCAACAAAGGCAATTTTTTGGTCTTTATTAATTCCGAAGGAGATCTCTTCAAACAAAACACGTTCGCCGTAAGATTTAGATATATTTTCTACTGTTAAGTAATTCAAAAGATTCAATTTTAGAATTGCAAAGTAACAAAAAACCCAAGTGGGAATGAGGGTTTTAAATGTATAAATTTCGATTTTTAAATCCTGTGATTTTTAGGATTCTCTTTTTATTTAAAAGTTTCTACTGCTTCAGAAATTGGAATAAAATTAAAAGCTTATTTTTATTTTTTTAAAAGCCCGTGAATGCTAGACATTAAGAATTTTTCAATTTCTTTTCTTCAAGATCAAAAGTACTCTACAGTCATTCATGAGATTTCTTTTTCACTAGGGAAGAACGAAATCCTGGGCATTGTTGGCGAGTCGGGAAGTGGAAAGTCGGTCACCTCATTAGCAATTTTGGGGCTTTTGCAGAGGAAAGTTTCAAAAACAGAGGGATCTATTTTGTACCACAATGAACCTATCAACAATTATTCAGAAAAGCAATTTCAAAAAATACGAGGTAATAAAATTGCCATGATTTTTCAAGAACCCATGAGTTCTTTAAATCCCACCGTAACCTGTGGCGCTCAAGTTGGAGAAATGTTACAACAACATACGCTTCTTTCAAAAACAGAAATTAAAGAAGCAGTACTTTCTCTTTTTGAAAAAGTAAAATTACCCACAGTAGATCGAATTTACAAGGCTTATCCACATCAAATTAGCGGAGGTCAAAAACAACGGGTAATGATTGCGATGGCCATTGCTTGCAAACCAGAAATTTTAATTGCCGACGAACCGACCACGGCTTTAGACGTTACAGTTCAAAAAGAAATTATATTGTTGCTCAAAGAACTGCAGCAAGAATACGGGATGAGCATTCTTTTTATCACTCACGATTTGGCTTTGGTGTCCGAAATAGCGGATCGCGTTCTTGTCATGTATCAAGGTGTTATTGTTGAGCAAGGAGCAGTTGAGGCTGTTTTTGGAAGTCCCAAACAGGAGTATACCAAAGCGCTAATCAGCTCCAAACCCAATTTAGAGCACAGACTTCACAAGCTGCCAACAGTAAAAGATTTTATGGACAAGAAGGTGGACAGCGCTATCTATACTAGCGCCGAAAGAACTGCTTTTCATAAAAAAATATATCAGAAAAATCCTCTTTTAGAACTTCGAAATTTAAATAAAAGCTTTGTTACAAAAGCATCATGGTTCCAAAAAGAGGAGGTAGTACATGCGGTCAACGATGTTTCTTTTCAAATTTTTGAAGGAGAAACCTTAGGCTTGGTTGGAGAGTCTGGATGTGGAAAAACAACTCTAGGAAGAACCATTTTACATTTAGAAAAAGCGACTTCTGGACAAGTATTTTTTGAAGGAAAAGACATTACGAGATTGACTAAAACCGAATTAAAAAAAGTACGAAAAGACATTCAGATAATATTTCAGGATCCCTTTTCATCTTTAAATCCGAGAATTACAGTTGGAAACGCAATTTTAGAACCCATGAAAGTGCATGGTATTTTATCGAATACCAAGGAACGAACTGACTATGTTTTGGGTCTACTAAAGAAAGTAGGTTTAGAGGAATCTCATTTTAATAGATATCCCCATGAATTTTCTGGGGGACAACGCCAACGAATTGGGATTGCAAGAACCATTGCCCTTCAGCCAAAATTGATAATTTGTGACGAATCGGTTTCCGCACTAGATGTTTCGGTACAGGCTCAGGTTTTAAATTTATTGAACACTTTAAAAGCAGAGTTTAAGTTTACATATATATTTATTTCACACGATTTGTCCGTGGTCAAGTACATGTCGGACCAATTGGTCGTTATGAATAAAGGGAAAATTGAAGAGATTGATGATGCGGATATTGTTTATAAATCTCCTAAAACGACCTATACAAAAACGCTTATTAATGCAATTCCAAAAGGGATGTAAGGTTTTTTAATCCCTTAAGAAGTGGTATATTGCACCTTGAAATTAAAAAATCACCCCTATGAAAATAATAGTTCCCATGGCCGGAATTGGGTCACGTTTGCGACCACATACATTAACAGTTCCAAAACCATTAACTGTAATTGCAGGAAAACCCATTGTTCAACGATTGGTAGAAGATATTACAGCAGTTATTGATCAACAAATCGATGAAATTGCCTTTATTATTGGTCCTGTTGCAAAAGGATTCCCCGTAAATACCAAAGAACAATTATTGAAAATTGCAGCAGAACTTGGGACTAAAGGAACGGTTTACATACAAGAAGAAGCTTTAGGAACAGCGCATGCATTGTATTGTGCCAAAGAATCTTTAAGCGGTCCTTGTGTAGTTGCTTATGCAGATACTTTGTTCAAAGCAGACTTTAAATTAGATGCAAGTGCAGATGGTGCAATTTGGGTAAAGCAGGTGGAGGACCCTAGTGCTTTTGGTGTAGTACAAGTGGAAGAGGGGTTCATTACCGATTTTATTGAAAAGCCAAAGGACTTTGTTTCTGATTTAGCCATTATTGGAATCTACTATTTTAAAGATGGTGATCAAGTGCGCAAAGAGGTTCAGTATTTAGTAGACAACGATCTTAGAGAAAATAATGAATACCAATTGACCAATGTCCTAGAAACCTTAAAAAGAGATGGCGCAAAATTTGTTCCTGGAAAAGTAGAGGCTTGGATGGATTGTGGGCTGAAAGATCCAACAGTGGACACCAACAAACAAGTTTTAAGTTTTGAATATGCTGCAGGAAACAATTTGGTTTCGAATGATTTACAGTTAGTAAATTCAGAAATTATTCAACCCTGTTACATCGGTAAAAATGTGGTGTTGAAAAACAGTAAAATTGGCCCTTATGCTTCTATTGGTGAAAATAGCGTAGTGGAAAATTCGAACATATCGAATTCACTTATTCAATCTAATGTTCAGATTACAAATGCAACTTTAGACAATGCCATGATTGGAAATCATGCAAAATACAATGGAGAGTTTACGTCTATAAGTATAGGAGATTATACAGAATTACTATAAATGACTTTTAAAAGGAAGACAAAAGAAGGAAGCATTTCCAACCAATTTATGGCAATTAAGTGGATGGGGATTCTTTGTTTTTTTCTTTTGTTTTCTAACCCGCTTTCAGCTCAAGACAGCATTCCTTTGCCCACCGATGTAAATGAAGAAAAAGAGATTAAGTTTCAACAATTTTTTTTCAAAGCTTTATCAGAAAAGGCAATCCTTAATTTTCAAAAAGCTATTGAAAATCTAGAGAGCTGTCATCAAATCGTCCCGAATGATGTAGCAGTTTTCTTCGAGTTTTCTAAAAATTATTACGCATTGCATCAACCCCAATTAGCCAAAGCATACATAGAGAAAGCACTTGAAATAGACCCTCAAAATCCATGGATGAGAAGTCACTTATCAGCTATTTTACAAAGCAACAATGCTCTTGAGGATGCGATTGAAATCCAAAAAGTTCTTGTAGAAGAATATCCAAGGGAAGCTTCTTTTGCAATGACATTATCCAAACTATATCTTCAAAGTGATCAACCCCAAGAGGCGCTCAATTTCTTAAGTCAATTAGATCAAAAAAACCAACTAGGAACCTCTTTAAGGCAGTTAAAGGATTCTTTGGAAACCCATGCATCTAAGGTTGAAATAAAAGCCCCCCTAACTCAATCAGCTTCTAATATAGAGCTCTTTGAATCCATGAAGACCTATGCATCTTTGAAGACCCTATTAGAGAATTCAAAGAGTGAGGCTGTTTTATTGAAATACAGTGAACTGGGAATTCAGCTTTTTCCAGCTCAGCCCTATATATATTTGGTTTTTGGAACCACACTTAACAAACAGCAATCGTATCAAAAAGCCATTTCTGTTTTAAAGAATGGTCTAGATTTTGTGTTTGAAGATGCACAAGAAAAAGCCTTTTTCAGAGAATTGGTTCTTTCTTATCTAGGAATCGGAAAGATTGAAGAAGCTCAAAAATATATAAAGAAGATAGAAAAAGAATAGCGTCGATGAAATACCTCCTACAATTTTGTTTTTTTTTAACTGTTTTTACAGCATGTAAAGCCAATAAAGCAGTGATTGATGCAACGGTCATTGCAGAAAAAACTTCTGCCAAAAAAGTAGCAAGAAAACATGTTTCTGCGAATTTTGATAAAAAAACAGTTTCTGCGAAATTAAAGGTGAAGTTTGACAACGGTAAAACACAGCAAAACCTTGTCGTAGAAATGCAAATGGTAAAAGATGAGGTGATTTTACTAAAAGTCTCAAAATTCATGACGGTTTTAAGAGCAAAAATCACCCCAACAAGTGTCCAGTATTATTCTCCATTCTTTAAGAATTCTTTTGAAGGCGATTATTCCAGTGTTGCAGATGTATTAGGAGTTGCAATCAATTTTGAACAACTGCAAAATGTTCTTTTGGGACAGGCAATCCAGAATGTGAAAAAGCAACAACATCACCTTGAAATTATAGACAATGCCTATGTATTGTCCCCTGAAAAACAATCTCTGATGTTTGATTTATTCTTTGCAATCAATCCATCGCATTATAAATTGGATCGACAAAGTATAGTAAGCACCTCAGAAAGTAAACGATTGGATATCCTATACAAGAAATATCAAATTATTGAAGATGAAGTTTTTCCAGCAAAAATGAGTTTGAAAGCAAAACAAAAAAAGAAGACAACGACGATCGATATCACATTGAAAACGGTTAAATTTAACACCGAAATTGACACCTCTTTTCGTATTCCAAGTAATTATAAGCGCATTCAATAATGACCAAACTTCGACTTTGCATACCAGTTTTTGTTCTCTTTTTGAGCTCATTGTGTTTTGTTGGTCAAACAAGAAAGCAATTAGAAACACAACGGAAGGAATTGAATGTTAAAATTCAAAAAGTAAACAAGTTAATTTTTAAAGCAAAAAAAGATCAAAAAAATGCTTTGGAAGATTTAAAAGACCTCAATCAAAAAATTGAAGTTCGTGAACAATTGATTGCAACGATCAATTTAGAAGCCAAGCTTTTATCAAATGAAATTACCTCAAACGAAAAGAAAATTGCACAACTTGATAAAAAACTGGCTACTTTAAAAAAGGATTATGCAGACATGATTTACAAATCCTACAAGAGCAAATCACAGCAAAGTAGAATCATGTTTTTGTTGTCTTCTAAGAATTTTAGACAAGCATACAAGCGGTTGCAGTATATGAAACAATATACCTCTTTTCGAAAAAAACAAGGGGAAGAAATTACTGTTCAAACCCTTTTGATTACTCAGTTAATAGATTCTTTAACCCTTCAAAAAAAGGAAAAAGACACACTGGTTCTTTTTGAAAAAGAAGAAAAAAAGAAGATTGAGGTTGATCAAGAAAAGAAAAAAAGCTTGGTTTCTCAAATAAAAAAGAAAGAAAAAAATATAAGAAAGAACTTCGAAATTCGATTCGAGAAGAAAAAAGAGTTGCTGACAAAATTGATAAATTAATTCGAGAGGCCATTGCAAGAGCAAATAGGAAAGTCAAAGAAAAGTCAAAAAACACCAAAAAAAATGAATTTATTTTAAGTCCAGAAGCTAAAGCGCTCGCTGCAAAATTTGAATTGAACAAAGGAAAGCTACCTTGGCCTTTACGAGAGAGTTTGATCACAAGGCGTTTTGGAAAACAACCCCATCCAACTTTCAGTGGAATCACCTTAAACAGTCCTGGACTCCATCTGGTAACTCAAAAAGGAGCCTATGCAGAAGCTATTTTTGGAGGCACAGTATTGGCAATACAATTGTCCTCAGAACGCAAAAAAAATGTATTAGTTCAACATGGAAACTATATCACCGCCTACAACAACCTTGAGAATACATTGGTAAAAATGGGAGATAAGGTTGTGACGGGACAAAAATTAGGAAAGGTATATACCGATAAAGTGACGGGGAAGACCACCTTAATTTTTGTATTGTTTAAAAATACAACCCGTTTGAATCCAGCTTCTTGGATGTTAAAACGCTAAACTACGCTTTCAAAATTTTTTTGATAAGATTTTTCTTTGTCAATGCAGCACTTGTAATGACTCCTGAAAACAATGCAGCAGCAACCCCTGCAGTAACGATATCTTGTCCTGTTAGGTAGAAATTTTGAATGGGAGTTCTTGGCTGTAAGAAGCGTTGTCTGAATCGCTTTGGACTATGGTCTACTCCGTAAATCTCTCCTTCTTTATAATTGACGAAGTGTTTTGTAGTTAGGGGAGTAGAAAGTTCGTAATGTGTAATTTTTCCTTCTGCCTGAGGAATGTGTTTGTACAATTCCTTTAACAATCGTTGAGCAATTTTTTCTTTAAGGGCAGTATAGGCTTCATCTCTTTTCATCCATTGAGAATTGCTCCACTTGTCAAAAGGGGCATAGGGCAACAAGGTGATGATGTCTATTGTGCTTTTTCCTGGATAGCGATTGGACCAGTCAGGGTCTTTTGCAGATGGAAAAGAAATATAGACTACAGGAAAATCGGCATCTAAATCCTTTACATACTCATCAATAGCAGTGTCGTGATCCAAGTGTTCTGGATAAATCCAATAATTAGTTTTAGGCAATTGCAATGTTTCTGGAGAACCTTCCAGACCAATATACAAACAGGCGTGCGAAACCGATCGTTTGACCTTTTGAAGCTGCTTTTTCAATTGATGTTTTTGAACTGTTTTCTGAGGTAGTAGATGGTCATATGTGGTCATGATTCCTGCTCCTGAAATAATATTTTTAGTAGAAAATTGTTTTCCGTCTTTCATTTGTACACCCGTTGCTTTGTTCTTTTCAACGATAATCTTATCTACTTCAGCACTGATTAAGATAGTTCCTCCCGCCTTTTCAATAACCTTGTCTAGGGACGCTGCAATTACTGAAGAACCCCCAACTGGGAAACTTCCCCCAGAAAAATAATGTCTTGCCACTGCAGCGTGCATTACAAAACTACTTTGTTTAGGGGGCAACCCATAATCACCATATTGTGCTGAAAGCACTTTAATTAATGTTTTGTTTTGGGTGATGGAGGAAAGAACTTCGTAGGTCGTTTTGTCTGAAAACTTATAAAAGGCTTTTCGGAATTTTCTTCCGAATAATTTACTTAACAATGGAGACAAGGCTTTGTCCATATAAAACCCTTTACTGGTTTTTACGGCTGCAAATACCAAATCTACATAAGCAATGATGGCCTCTTTTTCTTCTGGGAAATGTCCTGTTAAGGTGTCTTTAAAATTCTGTACCCCTTTTACAAAGTTGTACTCTTTCTTACCAATCACCACTTTGTCGTAGACTTCCCCCATATCAGCCCATTTCAATTGATTATCAGAAATATAATTGAAGATTTTTTTAATGATTGAATTTTCTCGTTGTACCTCGCCAATATAATGAATACCAACATCCCATTCGAAGCCCTTTCTTTTAAAAACATGGGTGAATCCACCAGCGATATAGTGTCTTTCTAGTACCAACACTTTTTGCCCTTCTTTGGCAAGAATTGCTGCAGTGGCTAAACTACCTATTCCAGAACCAATAATGATGGTATCGTACTTTTGAGCTAGGACGGGTTGTTTTTTGTAAGATTGAATCATTGTTTAAAATTGTATTGGGAATAAACGAATATACAATCTTAAAAATGAAGAGGGCTCCTTAATTGTTTTTGTACTTAATGGGTTTGTCTAGAATCACAGAATTGGGAACCGTAATTAATTCATTCTCATCTGTTTTTAAGGTAATGAAAAAAGCATTTACGTTCATAATTTTACCAGTTATCGTATTGTCAAGTTCGATGATGGAAATGGTATCACCGATTTTTACAGGATAATTTAGAAAAATTATGATTCCAGCAGAGATGTTTGATAAAATAGACCATTTTGCAAAGAAAGCAATTCCTAAAACGGTTAAAAAGGAAGAGATAAAGAGAAGTAATTCTTGCCTTTCAACCCCCCATATAAATGAAATAAAGACAATGATTAAGGAATAAACAATGATGGATACAATTTTATTAATCACAAGAATTCTCGCTTTTTGAAATCCAAATTTTATTTGAATTTTATGCAAAGAGAGCGTAATGATATAACGAGTGAGGAGCGCAAGGATAAGCGTTGCTACCGATTGAAAAATTTTAAAATTATCGAAGACAATCATAGTTTTTTTATTTATGTAAACAATGCTTTTAGTTCAGTAGCATCTGCAGGATTTAGTTTTCCGGCTAAAATCAAACTCAATTGTTTTCTTCGTAAAGCGCCTTCAAAACGTTCTATTTCTAAATCAGATTCTGGAATAATTTGGTCAACTGCAACTGGTTTTCCTGTTTCATCAACCGCAACAAAGGTATAAATACCTTCATTCACTTTAGTTTTGATTCCCGTTTGCCTGTCTTCAATCCATACGTCTGCAAAAATCTCCATTGAGGATTTAAATGCACGCGATACCTTGGCTTCTATAGTTAGTACACTCCCTACAGGAACCGACTTATTAAATGCCACATGATTTACAGAAGCGGTCACAACTATTTTTCTTGAATGGCGTCTTGCTGCAATACTGCATGCTCTATCCATTCGAGCCAATAATTCACCTCCAAATAGATTGTCCAAATAATTGGTCTCTCCAGGTAAAACAAGATCTGTTAATACGGTTAGTGATTCTGAAGGTGTTTTTGCACTCATACTTATTTTTTTCGAAGGTAAGATTCATTGAGTAACAAATGCGAAGATTGAAAAGAAAAGGAGTTCTGTACGTTGTTAGAACTTCTTAATCAAAATCCAAGCATCTTTTGAAACTTCTTTTTTAATGGTAGCAAGTGTTGTAATTGCTTCTTTTTTTGTGTAAAAACTATCAAAAGAAACTTGTGTTAGCCCCCATTTATTGACCCCTAAAATTGCTGCTTTAAAACCTTTATTTCGTAATTGTTTTAATTTTTTCTCTGCATTTTCAGGAAACTGAAAAGCCCCTGCAATAATATGAAACGATTTAGGAGCAGCCCTGGACACATTGAGTTCAATAGTTGGAAGCGGATTCGAAATCACAAATGTGGCAGTTTGAATTTTTTTCTCTAGAGCTTCTTTTTGGGATGCATAGACTGCATTTTGTTGTCTTTCCTGATATCCATTATGGACAATAAATCCCAGTGAGAATAGGATCGCAGCGGCTGCCGCATATTTTGCAATTAAAGGAATTACCGAAGTTTTGGTATTCACCATTCCTAGGTGCTGAATTGCGGGAGAGGACACCATTGAAAGTCCAAAAGAATTTGTTAAAAAATTATGGTCTTTTTGGGGTTCAAAAATAAACTGTTGGTTTTCGTCTAGAGTAATTGCACCAATGTTTTCAAAAATAAGAGCCTCTTTTTTTAAAGTTTCTTTCCAAGAAGAAACACTTTCACTAATTTTTGCAATCGCTTTTTCAAAAGAAATATTTTCTACAGAAGCAATATAATTCACCAACAAACCATCATTCTGTTTTAAGTGGACATTGAACGCAATTTGCTTTGAAGGTGGATAAAACTGATGTGTAAATGGATTCAATTTGGCACCAATTCGATTACTAATAAAACCTCCAAAATTGGGTACAATTACACAATCGTATCTGTATAATAAATCATTGATGTATTTTGCTACTGTCATAGAGACAAATATATAAAATTTGGATGCCTGTTAAAACTCTTCACAGAATAATTATCAACAATTTTTTTTATCTTAGTCTTTAAATTGTGAACTTTTGGAGGAAGAAAAATTACTTGCAATCTTACGATTACAGAAAAGCAAAGCAGTTGGAGATATTATCGCCAAAAAACTCATCGTGCACGTAGGGGATGTTGAACAGATTTTTAAAGAAAAAAAGGCAACGTTGGCAAAAATAAATGGGATTAACAAAAAAATTCTGGAACATTTTTTTGACAAAGAACCTCTTGTAAAGGCTGAAAAAGAATTGGAATACATCCAAAAAAATAAGGTTCAGTTCGCATATTTTTTAGACGATGACTATCCTAAAAATTTACAACACTGTATAGATGCACCCATTTTGTTATTTCGGGATGGAAATATAGATTTATCCAACGAAAGGATCATTTCTATAGTAGGAACTCGAAAGATGAGTTCCTATGGGCGGAATTTTTGCAATCAATTGATTGAGGAGCTTCGGGATTACAACCCCATCATCGTAAGTGGTTTTGCCTATGGCGTAGACATTTGTGCTCACAAAGCAGCCATAAAAAACAATCTACAAACCATTGCAGTGCTAGCTCATGGTTTGGATCTTATCTATCCCAAAGTACATAAAAAATATATGCATCAAGTCAATGAAAATGGCGGTTTTTTAACTGAGTTTTGGCATGATGAAAATCCAATTCCTGAGCATTTTTTAAAAAGAAATAGAATCGTAGCAGGAATTTCAAAAGCAACATTGATTTTAGAATCTGCAGAAAAAGGAGGTTCTTTAGTTACTGCAGACATTGCAAACTCCTATGATAAAGATGTGTTGGCGGTACTAGGAAGAACAACCGATATTTATAGTAGCGGGTGCAATCAGTTGATCAAGAACAACAAAGCACATTTGTTAACTTCGGCTGAAGATGTTGTCAAAATATTGAACTGGGATCTTCAAAAAAAGACAAAACCCATTCAAAAAAAAATGTTTGTAGAGCTGACCCCAACCGAACAAATAATTCATGATCAATTGCATTCAAAAGGAATACTGCTCCTTGATGAGCTTGCTATAGAATGTAACATCCCAGTATTTCGATTGTCATCCATTTTAGTCCAAATGGAAATGAATGGGGTGTTGAAACCTTTGCTAGGAAAGCGTTTTGAATTGGTCTAATTGAAATCAATAAATTCAATTCTAGTTGCGAGAATTCTTGCTACAATTCACTTTCAAAGAAATGTTTTTTCAACAGAACTAGGAGTAGGAAATTTAAAATTGACAAAACGAAAACTAGAAAATTCCTTTATTTATCACTATTTTTGAGGGAAATCAATAGAAATGATGGCCGTAGAAAAAAAATTGATGACTAAAAAAAAACCTACATTTCTAATCAATGAAATGTTGGGGAAGTATTTAGTACAATATAACAGAACAATAAAAATACCCATTTTTTACGATGATTTATTGCGTTTTCAAGGCTCTACAACAGTCTATGATAAGAATGATGAAGATACCCTTTGGATTCGGACCTATTATTCTGAGTTTGATCGAGAGGAAATTGACAAGAGCTTAAAAAAAATATATACCCTGTTGCATTCAGACGGGAACGATGCCTCCATTCCGTATTTAAATGTAGATGGAATTGATTATTGTACGTTTGGAAACTCAAAGCCTTTTCGAATAAAAATCAGAAATATCTTAAATGATAATTACACCTATTTTTATGTTAAAAAAGCCGATGCTTCTCGGATTTATGGACTAGAATTAGAGCATATTTTGTCTCCACATAACATGAATTTTTTAGTTCATAAAGACACTTTAATTGAAGAGCATATTGCAGGTATTCCTGGAGATGATTTTATCAAAGACTTTTTGCCAAAATGTACCGAACCAGAAAAATCTCAAATTGCAAAAGAATTTGTAAAGTTCAAAGAACGTTGTTTGGTGCGTTTATTGGGAGACATGCGTTCGTATAATTATGTAATCATCCCAACGCATGATTTCGATCAAATTATTTATAAAATTAGAGCCATTGATTTTGACCAACAATCTTTTGAAGGAAATTTGAAAGTGTATAATTTACAGTTCATGAAAGAGAACTTTAAAATTGTAGAAATGGTCGGAAAAAAGTTGGATAACAATTCCATTCTTCAATATAAAATTGAAGAGCGGTCTTATATGGCCAAAAGAATGATTGCAGCGCCAAGAAGAGCTACTCGACTCATAAAATGCATGAAAAACGACATCATTTCTTATCCTAACAACGTACAGCTTTTAAAAAAGCACTTGATCAAATACGTAGGAGATGTGAAGTTTAAAGAGTGCGAAAATATGGGCGAAATTTTAGAAACTATTCTTGATTTTGTAAAGCGAAATTATTTGGATATTAGTAATAAAGAATTGTTTTAAGAGCCTTATTTTTTACTCCGAACACTCTCTACACCAACCGTTAATAGAATCAATCCACCACCAATATAGGTATTTAATGTAAGAGCTTCGCTCAAGAAAAGAACTGCCAAACCAATTCCGAAAATAGGTTGTAAACTACTAATAATAGTGGTCGTTGTTGCCGAAAAGAATTTTAGAGAATGCAGCATCAAACTGTGTCCAATTGCAGTAGTAAAAAGTGCCAATAAGAGCAAATAGGGAAACTGACCTTGCAGGCCAGAAAGATCCATAAAAAACAAGGTTGGAAAAAGCAATATACTTACAATAACTGTTTGATAAAACATGAGCACTGTTCCGTTATAATTAGAAACATGTTGTTTTAAGATGAGAATCCGGATTGCATAACAAATTGCTGAGAATACCCCAAATAAAATTCCTTTTACTTGGTCACTTTCAAGATCAAATTCAGGAACCAAAAAAGAGAGCCCCACCAATACCATGATTCCCAAAACAAGATATATTGGGTTGAATTTTACTTTGATAAACAAAGGCTCCAGCAACGCAGTGATAATTGGAAAGGTATACAAAGACAAAACCCCCAGAGCAACATTAGAAAGTTTTAATGCGTAAAAATATGTAACCCAATGGGCAGCCATAAAAACACCACTTATAAAAAATGGGAAGTGCTCTTTTGAAGATTGAATTTTCAAATCGATCTTTTGGTATCGGCAGTACATAAATAAAAACACCATTGCCATAGAAGCCCGAAACCAAATAATAATTTCTGCAGGAAGGGCAATGTATTTTCCCAAAACTCCCGAAGTACTGATGCATAGAGTTGCTAAAAGTAAACTCGACAGGTTTTTTAAATGAGCGTTTTTCATCAAATTTTCTGTAAAATATCTAATGCAGTTTTAACTGAATCAATCCGGATAAAGGTAACTAAGAGTCGCAACCCATTTTTGGTTTCTTTTTCTTTCATAACACAGCTTTTTCCGTTTTGTTGGACATATTTCAGCATTTTTGAAAATGCCTCTGTTTGATAAAAATCGCTCTGCTGATTGCCTACAAAATAGCCAATCATTCTTTTTTGTTTTAAAACAATCTTCTCTAATCCAAGTTCTTTTGCCAGCCATTTAATCCTCACCGAATCGAGGAGATCACTGACTTCATTTGGGACTTTTCCAAAACGGTCTACGATTTCGGTTTCAAAAGTTTCCAATTCCGTTTCTGTTTCAAGAGCTCCTAATTTGTTGTAGAGGCTCAATCTTTCAGTAACTGAATTCACATAATCATCTGGAAATAAAATTTCAAAATCAGTATCAATTTGTACTTCTTTTACAAACTCCTTAGGCTTTGATTCATCTACAGGATAGAGTTCTTTAAACTCATTCTCTTTCAATTCGTCAATGGCCTCTTTTAGAATTTTTTGATACGTATCAAACCCAATATCATTGATAAAACCACTTTGTTCTCCCCCTAATAAATCTCCTGCACCCCGAATTTCTAAATCTTTCATTGCGATGTTAATTCCACTTCCTAAATCGGAAAACAAGACCAAGGCCTCAATTCGTTTTCTAGCATCATCCGTCATCATGTGATAGGGTGGAGTGATAAAATAACAAAAGGCTTTTTTATTTGAACGGCCAACTCTACCCCGCATTTGGTGGAGGTCGGAGAGGCCAAAATTATTGGCATTATTAATAAAAATGGTGTTCGCATTAGGAACATCCAATCCGCTTTCAATAATAGTAGTAGATACCAAAACATCAAATTCATTATTCATAAATCCGAGCATTAATTCTTCCAGTTTCTTTCCTTCCATTTGCCCGTGGCCTACATTGATTTTTGCGGAGGGAACCAATCGCTGTAACAGGCCTGCAACTTCTTTGATATTTTCAATTCTATTGTGAATAAAGAAGACTTGTCCCCCTCGTGAAATTTCATAAGAAATGGCGTCGCGTATCGTTTCTTCGCTAAAGCGAATGACACTCGTATCTATAGGGTGTCGGTTGGGGGGAGGTGTTTTGATTACCGATAAATCTCTTGCAGCCATTAGGCTAAACTGTAGGGTTCTCGGAATGGGAGTTGCGGTCAACGTGAGCGTATCCACATTTTCTTTTAGCGTTTTTAATTTATCTTTTACGGCGACCCCAAATTTCTGTTCCTCATCAATAATCAACAGCCCTAAATCTTTAAATTGAATTCGTTGATTGGTCAGTTGATGCGTTCCAATAATAATATCCACCGCTCCGCTATTAACACCTTCAATCGCAGATGACTTTTGTTTTGCCGTTCGAAATCTGTTTAAGTAATCAATCTTAATTGGGAAATCTTTTAAACGCTCAGAAAATGTTTTAAAATGCTGAAAAGCCAAAATTGTCGTTGGTACTAAAATAGCAACTTGTTTGCCATTATCGACAGCCTTAAAGGCGGCTCTGACGGCTACTTCGGTTTTCCCAAAACCAACATCACCACAAATCAATCGATCCATGGGTTGGTCCTTTTCCATATCCGTTTTTACATCTTGGGTTGCAGTAAATTGATCTGGTGTATCCTCATACATGAAACTAGCTTCCAATTCATGTTGCATATGCGTGTCGGGGCCAAAAGCCATTCCCTTTTGTAATTTTCTTTTGGCATACAACTGAATTAAATTAAAAGCAATATGTTTGACTCTCGCCTTGGTCTTTTGTTTGATTTTCTTCCAAGCACCAGAGCCTAATTTGTAGATTTTCGGAGCTTTGCCATCTTTGCCATTGAATTTCGAAATTTTATGAAGTGAGTGAATGCTTACATATAATATGTCTCTGTCTCCATAGACCAATTTGATCGCTTCTTGCTTTTTGCCCTCCACATCAATTTTTTGCAGTCCGCCAAATTTCCCAATCCCATGATCCATATGGGTCACATAATCCCCAATTTCTAATTTGTTCAGTTCTTGAAGGGTGATGGCTTGCTTTTTTGCATAGCCATTTTTTAGTTTAAACTTGTGATAACGCTCAAAAATTTGATGATCGGTATAGCAAACTAACTTCGCATCTACATCGATAAATCCCTGATACAGAGGAAAAACAACAGTTTCGTAGTGTACCTCTTCTTCTGCGTCATCAAAAATATCATGAAAGCGTTGTGCTTGTTGTTCGTTGGCACAGAAAATATAATTGGTAAAACCCGCTTTGTGATATTCGTTTAAATCTTCAATTAATAAATTGAATTTTTTGTTGAAAGAGGGTTGGGGTAGTGTGTTGAATGTGATACAATTCTTTTGTTGCTCAGAAGAAAATGATTTGGAAACTTTGGAAGTGTTACCAAAAGATACCAAAGAAAAATGCTCTAATTGTTCTCGAATGAATGCTCCATCACAAAACAATTCCAAGGGTTTTGCATGGTTTATTTCCCGAGATAAATCGGTAAAGGCACTTTCTGCTTTTTTGAAAAAGACATCCAAATGCTCAGCAAGCACATCCACATCTTTAATAAAGACAATCGTTTTAGAAGCAATGTATTTTAAAAAGCTTTCACGGGTTTTAAGTTGTGAGCTGCTAGAGGCATTAGGAAGTGATTTGTTTTCGATGTTGGGGATGATTGCAATTTTTTGCAATTTATCTTTAGAAAGCTGAGTTTCTACATCAAAACTTCGAATACTTTCAATTTCATCACCAAAAAATTCTATTCGGTAAGGTTCATTGTTTGAAAAAGAAAAGACATCTATAATCCCCCCTCTTACCGAGAAATCTCCAGGTTCGGTCACAAAATCGACCCTTCTGAATTTGTATTCAAATAATATTTCGTTGACAAAGTCTAAAGACAAGTTTTCACCAAGGGTGATTTTTAAGGTATTTTTTTCTAACTCTTTTTTAGTAACTACTTTTTCAAATAAAGCAGTGGTGTAGGTAACAATGATTGCGGGTTTTTTTCTAGAATTGATTCGGTTCAACACCTCAGATCGCAGCAAAACATTCGCATTATCTGTTTCTTCAATCTGATAAGGCCTTCGATAGGAACCGGGGTAAAAAAGAACATTTTTGTCTCCTAAAAGCTGCTCTAGATCATTCAAGTAATAGGCTGCTTCTTCTTTGTCGTTAAAGATTAAAAGATAAGGAGTATCGGTTTTTTTAAACGCTTCAGAAATCGCAAAAGACAATAAAGATCCCACCAAATTCCTAAGTTGAAGATGGTTTCTTTCTTGCTGAATTTCTGTAATTATCTGCGAAACATTCGCAGATCTTTGATACTGGTTTACAATGTCCTGTTTACTCAAGGAACTAAATTTTGAACAAATGTAAGTCTCATTTTTGTAATTAAATACCATTTTTAAAACTTTATCGCATCGAGTAGCGCTCCCCTGAATAGAAAAGGCTTATTAAAAATTATTTTTAGACTTGTCTAAAAATAATTTTTAGTATTCAAAAAAAAATAGTATTTTTGCTACATGTTTACACAAACGGAAGAAAATTATCTAAAGGCCATTTTTCATTTAAGTGAAATTTCTTCCAAAGGAATTTCTACGAATGCTATTGCTAAAAAATTAGCAACGAAAGCCTCTTCTGTTTCGGATATGATTAAGAAGCTCTCAGAAAAAAAAGTGGTTGCTTACAAGAAGTATCAAGGGGTATTACTCACCGACTTGGGAAAAAAAACAGCATCAAACATCGTTCGAAAACATCGATTATGGGAAGTTTTTTTAGTTGAAAAGTTGAATTTTTCGTGGGCAGAAGTGCATGAAGTAGCCGAGCAATTAGAACATATTAAATCACCCAAATTAATCAACGAGCTAGATGCCCTCTTAGGTTTCCCAAAGCAAGACCCTCATGGAGATCCTATTCCAGACACAGATGGGAAATATCCTCAAATAGAAAAAAGATTATTATCCACCTTGAAGGCTGATGAAAAGGGAATTTGCATTGGGGTTCAAGATTCTTCTTCAGCATTTTTAGAATTTTTAGACAAGCAAAATATTGCATTAGGAAACGAAATTAAAGTCATTGAAAAAGAACCTTTTGATGGCTCTTTACAAATAGAAATAGCACAGCGGAAATTTTCAATTTCAAACAAGATAGCAACTAATTTATACATTCGATAAGATGAGTACATTTGATCAAATAGTGGCATTCGCAAAAGTACATCCTATTTTAGCAGCCTTGTATGCTTCACTTTTTACATGGGGGCTAACCGCGTTGGGTGCAGCCCTAGTGTTCTTTTTTAAAAAATTAAACAGAGCCGTTTTAGACGGAATGTTAGGGTTCACTGGAGGGGTTATGGTAGCAGCAAGTTTTTGGAGCTTGCTGGCGCCAGCCATTGAGAATAGCCCAGGAGAAGGCTTTGTAAAGGTCTTTCCTTCTGTCATTGGCTTTGGTTTAGGGGCCTTGGCCTTATTTGGAATGGATAAAATTTTGCCTCATTTGCACATCAATTTTAAAGAGAACGAAGCAGAAGGCGTAAAGACAGAGTGGCATAAAACCACCTTATTGGTTTTGGCGATTACTTTACACAATATTCCTGAAGGTTTAGCCGTAGGTGTATTGTTTGGTGCAGCTTCTACTTTAGTGGGTGTTGAGCAAACAGAAATGATCATCGCAGCCATTTCATTAGCGATAGGTATTGGAATCCAAAATTTTCCAGAAGGATTTGCGGTTGCCATGCCTTTAAGAAGACAAGGAGTAAGTCGATTAAAAAGTTTTTGGTACGGGCAATTGTCTGCAATTGTAGAACCTGTTGCAGCAGTTTTTGGAGCTTTGGCAGTATCGTTTTTTACACCAATTCTACCATACGCACTAGCATTTGCCGCAGGAGCTATGATTTTTGTTGTTGTTGAAGAGGTAATTCCCGAAACACAAAGAGATCAATATACCGATATCGCTACACTTGGCTTTATAGGGGGCTTTATCGTCATGATGTCATTGGATGTTGGGCTAGGTTAGGCAAATCTTAAATTCATCGAGAAGATAAAAAATACGTTTAGAAATCTATTTGTTAGGAGGATGTATTTTGAGTCTGTAAATTGATTTTAGGTAGAAAAACATTCACTTAATAGGATCTTTTGATTAAATTCGTACAATTCATTTCTAATAAATAATTGTGCAACAACCTTCAACGTTTCAAGTATACAATGCTTCTGCTGGAAGTGGGAAAACGTTCACCCTTGTAAAGGAATATCTCAAAGTGTTACTCAACACAAATGATATATTTCGTTTTCAAAAGGTATTGGCAATTACCTTTACCAACAAAGCCGCAGCAGAAATGAAGGAGCGTGTTTTGTCTAATTTGGAGCTTTTTAGTGAGGGAGGCGAGAATGACTTGTTACAGTTGATTCTTCAAGAAACAACTATTGAAAAGGCAATAATTCAAGAGCGAAGCAAAAAGATATTAGCTGTAATTTTACAAAATTATTCTGCATTCTCCATCACCACGATCGATAGCTTTACCCATAAAATCATTAAAACCTTTGCGTTCGATTTAGGCTTGTCCTTAAATTTTGAAGTAGAAATGGATGCTGTTTCACTTTTACAGGAAGCTGTGGACGTTCTGATTTCGAAAATTGGTACAGACCCCAAATTAACTAAATTATTGATCGATTTTTCTTTAGAAAAAACCGATGATGATAAGTCCTGGGACATTACTCGTGAACTCATTGAGTTTTCAAGAATTTTGTTAAACGAAGAAGATACGGCTCATTTTAGAGGTTTGGCTGACAAGTCAATTGGAGATTTTGCAGCACTTAAAAAGAAACTCAACAAAGAGCAAACAGAATTAAAGAGTAGGTTTACAGAAATTGGAGTCACAGGTCTCGCGCTCATTGAAGCCGCAGGATTAGACCATAAAGATTTTTATTATTCCCTTTTACCCAAACATTTTTTTGCACTTTCAACAAACCATGAGAAAGCATCATTTTTTGATGACGGAAAACTCAAAGAACGCATCGAGGAACAACTTTTTTATTCAAAAAACAAATCCCAACAAATCATCAATAGTATTGAGGAAATTTTACCTGAACTATTAACTCTTTACTCAGAATCAGAAGCCATATTTCAGCAACTTACCTTGCGGAAGTTGGCATTAAAAAGCCTTATTCCGTTAGCGGTTCTCAATCATATCAATGCAGAATTGACAACGATCAAAGAGGAAAATAATATTCGATTGAATGCCGAGTTCAATCAATTGATCTCAGACAACATCAAAGATCAGCCTGCTCCTTTTATTTATGAAAGAATCGGTCAGAAATACATGCATTATTTTATAGATGAAATGCAAGATACCTCTGTGCTACAATGGCAAAACCTGACCCCTCTCATCGAAAATGCTTTGGCCCAAGAAGATAGTAGTTTGCTGTTGGTAGGAGATGGGAAACAGGCCATTTACCGCTGGAGAGGTGGGAAAGCGGAGCAATTTATTGAACTAGGGACCGATGATGAAAATGCGCAAAACCTATTTCAAGTCCCCAAAGAGATTCAAGAGTTGGAGACGAACTTTCGAAGTTATTCTGAAGTTATTGGTTTTAATAATCTGTTTTTTCAACATACGGCTCAATTTTTACAAAATAAAGGGTATCAAAAAATTTTTATTGATGGAAATAAACAGCTAGACACTTCTAAGAAAGGGGGATATGTACAACTTTCTTTTTTGGAGAAGCAAGAAGATAAAGAAGAAGAGCTCCTCAAATATCCAAAGAAGATTTTGGAAACAATACGCAATTTAGATCCACAATTTTCCTTGAGTGATGTCTGTGTGTTGGTTCGAAAAAAGAAACATGGTGTAGCGGTTGCTAATTATTTGTCTGAAAATGGCATCGCAATTGTTTCTTCTGAAACGTTGTTGTTAGCCAATAGTTCTAAGGTGAATTTTATTGTTCATTTTTTACAAATCCTTCAGCATTCATATGATAAAGAGACTCTTTTAGAATGTCTTTACTTTTTGCATCAACATTTGAAAATTTCAGAAGGGAAACATGAATTTATCAGTAGGTGTATTCCTATAGAGATGGGTCAGATGATTGAAGAACTCAATAGTTATGGAGTGTTCTTTGACCTTTCAAAATTTCATCAAAAGCCCTTTTATGAAAAAGTAGAAGAAATCATTCGTAGTTTCCAATTGATTGGCACTTCCGATGCCTATGTTCAGTTTTTTTTAGACGTTGTATTGGAGCAGCAAAGAAAAGGAACCAGTATTCAAGAATTTTTAGACTTTTGGGAAGAAAAAAAAGACAAACTGAGTATTGTGGCTCCCGAAACTGAAAATGCAGTACAAATCATGACCATTCACAAGTCGAAAGGATTGGAGTTTCCCGTGGTCATTTTCCCATATGATTTGGATATCTACCGACAGGTAAATCCGAAAGTTTGGTTGGACGAATTGCCAGAATCATTTCTTAATTTTAAGGAATTGTTGGTCGATTATAATAAATCACTTAGCTATGTCAATGAGAGAGGGATGCAATTGTTCAATGAACAAAGAGAGGATTTGGAACTTGATAATTTTAATTTACTGTATGTCGCATTAACCAGAGCTGTAGAACAGCTGTACATTATTACCGAGTACAAAGTCAATAAAGCAGGAGAAGAAAACACCCATTTCTATTCGGGAATTTTTTTGAATTACCTAAAAGAACAACATCATTGGAAAGAAGGAATTTTTGAATACAGTTTTGGCGAACAAAAGAAATTAAGTATTGCTCAAGCACCTCAAAATAATGCCGAAATACAACAGGAATTTATTTCAACTTCTCTAGAAGAACACGATGTTTTACTCTTGGCAAGTTCATCAAAGTTATGGGATACGTCTCAGGGGAAAGCAATTGATTTTGGGAATTTGATACATGAAATGATGGCAAAGATCAGTACTTCAAAAGATGTTGATAAAGTTGTTAAGCAGTATGTTCAAATGGGATATATTTCAAAAAGCGAATCGGCACAACTCCATCAAGTCATCATTAAAATTATTGAAAACGAACAATTAAAGGCTTTTTTCACAGACGAGGTAACTATTTTTAATGAGCGTGAAATTGTGGCAGTCGACAGTCAAATTGTAATTCCAGATAGGTTGGTATTAAATGCGAAAAATGAAATGAGTATAATTGACTATAAGACCGGAGAACCTTCAAAAAAACACCATCAACAAATATTGAGGTATGCACAAGTGTTAACCTCAATGAATTATCGTGTTGCACAAAAACTATTGGTATACATTAATGAAGAAATTGATGTTGTTGAAGTATAATCAAAAAAAATAAACTTTGTACCTTTGTAATTAAAAAATTGATACAAAATGTACGGTAAAATTAAAGATACTTTAAAGAAAGAGTTGCTAGATGTTCGGAATGCAGGTCTGTACAAGTCAGAAAGAATCTTAACTTCTTCTCAAGATGCGTTTATAAAAATTTCTACCGGTGAGGAGGTGCTTAATTTTTGTTCCAACAATTATTTAGGATTGTCTAATCATCCTGAGGTAATTCAAGCAGCAAAAGAAACGATGGATTCTCATGGTTTCGGAATGTCATCGGTGCGATTTATTTGTGGAACCCAGGATATTCATAAGCAATTAGAGAAAACGATTTCCGAATTTTATACTACAGAAGACACTATTTTGTATGCTGCAGCTTTTGATGCCAACGGAGGAGTTTTTGAGCCGTTATTTACCAAAGAGGATGCAATTATTTCAGATAGCTTAAATCATGCCTCAATTATAGACGGAGTGCGGTTGTGTAAAGCGGCTCGATATCGATATGAGAATAATGACATGCAGTCATTAGAGGCGCAGTTAATCGAGGCTAACAAACAACAACATCGTTTTATAGTTATTGTAACAGATGGGGTGTTTTCAATGGATGGAATTGTTGCTAAATTGGATGAAATTTGCGACTTAGCAGACAAGTATGATGCTCTGGTCATGGTTGATGAATGTCATGCCACTGGTTTTATTGGAAAAACAGGAAGAGGAACTGTAGAGCTGAAAAACGTATTGGATCGGGTAGATATTGTTACGGGTACTTTAGGAAAAGCCCTGGGAGGAGCTATGGGAGGGTATACAACAGGGAAAAAAGAAATTATTGAAATTTTACGGCAACGTTCTAGACCGTATTTGTTTTCCAATTCACTTGCACCTTCGTTAGTGGGAGGGGCACTAAAAGTCTTTGAGATCATTTCTAAGGATACAAGCTTGAGAGATCAATTGGAATGGAATACAAAATATTTTAGGACTGAGATGGAAAAAGCAGGATTTGATCTGGTAGGCGCAGATGCTGCCATTGTTCCTGTGATGCTATATGACGCGAAAATTGCTCAAAAAATGGCAATAAAATTATTGGAAGAAGGAATTTATGTGATAGGATTTTTTTTCCCCGTAGTTCCGAAAGAGAAGGCAAGAATACGTGTGCAGTTGTCAGCTGCACATACCAAAGCACACTTGGAAAAGGCAATTTCGGCTTTTATTAAAGTGGGAAAAGAGCTCAACTTAATATAGATTCACTATAAAAACACTTTTTTTTGATTTTTTACAGAATTATCTTTGTAGATAAAATATAACCTTGTATTTTTGCTAATTATAATTAGAACTTTTAATTTAAAAAACTTGATAATGAAACATTTAAAATTAGCTGTGATAGCTTTGTTTGCTTTAGTAACCGTAGGAAACCTAAGCGCACAAGATGAAAATAATCCTTGGGTAATAGGATTTGGAGGAAATATAGTAGACTTTAACGATTCCTCTGCTGACATCAGTGGTCAACTAAAGGATTTTGTTGGTACATCTGATTTCAACTTCTTGCCTTCTGTGTCTAGACTTTCTGCAGAGAAATATTTAGAGAAAGGTTTTACCCTTCAGTTAGCTGGATCAATAAATACAATTGAAACTGTTAGCTCACCTAATGACACCGACGAACTTTATTATGCAATTGATGCAAACGTGAAGTATGACTTGAACAACTTAGTCGGAGAAACTTCTCAGTGGTTTGATCCTTATGTCTATTTAGGAGGTGGTTATACCTCTTTTGGAGATGTTTCTAAAGGAATGTTAAACATTGGTGGTGGTTTTAATACTTGGTTTAATGACAATTTAGGATTGAACTTTCAAACAGGATTTAAAGATGATTTATCTGATGAATTAAGAAGTCACTTTCAACATTCTGTAGGATTGGTTTTTAAATTTGGAGGAACTGATACTGATGGCGATGGAATCTATGACAAATTCGATGCATGTCCAGAAGAAGCTGGATTAGCTGAGTTTAACGGTTGTCCAGATGCTGATAACGATGGGATCAAAGATTCAGATGATGCATGTCCAAATGTTGCAGGTTTAGCAGCTTTAAATGGGTGTCCTGATACTGACGGTGATGGGATTGCTGATAAAGATGATATGTGTGTAAACGCAAAAGGAACAAAAGCGAACAAAGGGTGTCCTGATACAGATGGAGACAGTGTTGTAGATAAGGATGATAAATGTCCTACTACAGCTGGACCAGTTGCAAATGGAGGTTGTCCTTGGCCAGATACTGATGGAGACGGAATCTTAGACAAAGATGACAAATGTCCAGCAGTAGCAGGTGTTGCTTCTGAAGGAGGGTGTCCTGAAATCATTTCGAATGAAGCTCAAATGGGGGTGAATACTTTTGCTGAAGCAATTTTATTCTACACTGAAAGCGCTAGTTTTAAACTAGGAACTACCAAAGCTTTAGATTCAATGATAGCACTTATGAATGAGTTTCCACAAGCTGAATTCGCAGTTAAAGGGTATACTGATTCTACGGGTAGTGTTTCAGGAAATTTAAAATTATCTGAGAAAAGAGCGAATGCTGTTATGAATTATTTAGTAAAAAATGGAATTGATGCTGCAAGATTAACTGCAAAAGGTTACGGTCAAGCAGATCCAATTGATACAAATAAAACAAGAGCAGGTAGAGCTAAAAATAGAAGAGTAGAGGTAAAAGTTACCAACTAATTCTTCAAATAAAATTAATCTAAAAAGCCTCATATTTATATGAGGCTTTTTTAGTTAAAAAATTTTTTTAATTGTAATCAAAAAATTACCTTTGCACCTTGAAATAAAAGCTTTTGAGCTTTAAGAATATAATTCATTTAATTAGATAAAATAATGTCTACTACAATAGGAAAAATTTCTCAGATTATTGGGCCAGTAATTGATGTTGAATTCAATACAGAAAATTCTGATTTACCTAAAATTTACGATTCACTTGAAATTACAAAAACTGATGGATCTTTATTGGTTTTAGAAGTTCAACAACACATCGGAGAAGATACAGTTCGTACCATTTCTATGGATGCTACTGATGGTTTAAGAAGAGGACAAGATGTAATTGCAACTGGAAACCCAATTCAAATGCCAATCGGAAACGATGTTTATGGTCGTTTGTTCAACGTAACAGGAAATGCTATTGACGGTTTAGGTGATTTGCCAAAAACAGGTAAAGATGGATTGTCTATTCACAGAGCTGCCCCGAGATTCGAAGACTTATCCGTTTCTACAGAAGTTCTTTTTACAGGAATTAAAGTAATCGATTTAATTGAGCCGTATGCAAAAGGAGGTAAAATTGGATTATTTGGTGGAGCTGGAGTTGGAAAGACTGTATTGATTCAAGAATTAATTAACAATATTGCAAAAGGACACGGTGGTTTATCAGTTTTTGCAGGAGTAGGTGAAAGAACTCGTGAAGGAAATGATTTACTTAGAGAAATGTTAGAATCTGGAATTATCAAATATGGTGACGATTTTATGCATTCTATGGAAGAAGGAGGATGGGATTTGTCGAAAGTTGATAAAGCTGGAATGAAAGATTCTAAAGCAACATTCGTTTTTGGACAAATGAACGAGCCACTTATGGAGCACGTGCACGTGTAGCATTATCTGGTTTGACGATTGCAGAATATTTTAGAGATGGAGCAGGAGAAGCTCAAGGGAAAGACGTACTTTTCTTCGTAGATAATATTTTCCGTTTTACACAAGCAGGTTCTGAGGTTTCTGCCTTATTAGGACGGATGCCATCGGCAGTAGGATACCAACCTACATTAGCAACAGAGATGGGTGCAATGCAAGAACGTATTACTTCTACCAAAAAAGGTTCTATTACTTCTGTACAAGCAGTTTATGTACCTGCAGATGATTTAACAGATCCAGCACCAGCAACAACATTTGCCCATTTAGATGCAACCACAGTATTGTCTCGTAAAATTGCTGAATTAGGAATTTATCCTGCAGTAGATCCATTGGATTCTACTTCAAGAATTTTATCTGCTGAAGTATTAGGAGATGAGCACTACAATACTGCAACTGCTGTAAAAGAATTGTTACAACGGTATAAAGAATTACAAGATATTATTGCCATTTTAGGAATGGAAGAACTATCAGAAGAAGATAAATTGGTTGTTCACAGAGCAAGACGTGTACAGCGTTTCTTATCTCAACCATTTCATGTAGCTGAACAGTTTACAGGGATTCCGGGTGTTTTGGTAGATATTAAAGACACCATTAAAGGATTCAATATGATTATGGATGGAGAATTGGATAAATATCCTGAAGCAGCATTTAACTTGAGAGGTTCAATTCAAGATGCAATTGATGCTGGAGAAAAAATGTTAGCAGAAGCGTAAAATAAGTTGACAGTTGTTTGTTGATCCTCTTGAACGATCACTAAACAACGAACAACTAAAAACTAAACAAAAATGTTTTTAGAAATTGTAACACCAGAAGCTATTTTATTTTCGTCAGAAGTTGATTCTATATTTGTACCTGGAAGTAATGGAGAGTTTCAAATGTTGAATAATCACGCACCCGTGGTTTCTGTTTTAAAAGAAGGAACTGTGAAAATTCATCTACATTCTCAAGAGCAGATCCATAAAGATGATTTAAAAGGTGCACTCGCATTTCATCCTGAGGACGCAAAAATACTTACCCTAGCAATCAATTCAGGAACGCTAGAGTTCAATGAGAACAAAGCAATTATATTAGCCGATTAATTTCGTTTTAGATATTGTACAAAAGCCTCAAAACAATTTGTTTTGAGGCTTTTGTATTTGAAGGAAAATTTAATTTCCAGTAACATTTATATTGTCAATTTGAAAAGTTGTAGTCACACCATTATCAGCTCCTTTGTATACAAACGCAACGTGGACTTCTCCAGAAAGACAAGACAAATTGATTGCTCCAGAATTTGTAAAGGCTGCTTCATATCGGTCTCCAGGACCATCAGCGATAGTCGCATCTAACTGAAGCCAAGTTGCAGAGGAAAGATCTCCGTTGTAATCTGAAGAGATCCAGGCTGTCAATGCAGCGCCATTGTTATAGCCAGTTTTTGTGTCAAAGGTAAGTACTTCGTCAGTGGAATTCTCCAAGTCAATTCTAGGGGATATTAACCATATTTCTAAAGGGGTTTCGTTCGAATTGTATGCGGATGCCTGTACATAATTATTCCCACTAAAACTCCGTAAAGAAAATAGGTTATTTCCACCATTGGTATTTCTATTGGTCCATCCAGAATTTGACAAACTAGAAAGGCCTTCAAAATTTTCTTCAAAAATCATTACATTACCAGTGGCTGCATTGTGATTGCATTCCAGTATAGGAGGGTCACACCGATTTGTATCTGTAAAATCTAGGGCGTCTGGACTCGATGCAACAAGCACAAAAAACTCAGAGCGATAGTCTTTTGTCAATATCAAATTCGCTTTTCCTTTTCCTGTAGGAATTTGATTAGAACCAAAACTTGCAAAAGTACTCGTTTGTAAAAAGAGCCTTGCTTGAGTTTCACACTCGATCAGCGATCTAAATCCATCAAAACTATCATTGAGTTCGTTAGAAAATGTTTTTCCAAGCTGATTTTTTTCAAATTGAACGTTGTTGAGTTGTACTAAAGTATTCACATGTTTTTGTTCGATACGGTCTATTTCAATTGGAGTGGGGACTATTTTTGCGACTTCAGAAGATTTTACAATAGTAGTTCGATAGCTCGTTGAAGGAATTTCTACAATCTGACCGGTATGATCCAAAAATCCAAGGGTATATTTCCCGGGACTTGTTGGGTTTCCATACGAATCAAATAAGTTGGGATTGATTTTTGTTGCACTTTCACCATCATCATAGCTCACCGTTAAACCATCCAATTTGAGATAGATTTTAGTCCCGATGCTATAGGTTTCACTAAGAGCGCCTTCATTTACTTTAACTTCAATACCTCCTTTTGGGTTTTCAAGGGCATCTTGAATGATTAATTTTTTATAAAAATTTCCGGTTGCATCACTCGATACTACGTATCCAATTGCATAGGTAGGGTTGTCATTTACTCGATAGGTATATGAGGTTTTCCCAGTACTATTGAATTCTTGAATCAAGTCTGTTTGAATTTTCATAACAGTAATATCAGTCTTAATAGTAGGTTCTTTGATCTGAAGATCTGGCAAAGAGAAATCTTCACTTCCTATACAAGAGGTGATTGCACAGCAAATCATTAAAAAGAAATAGGAGTTGTATTTTTTGAGTGTTTTCATAGGGTTGTATTTTTTGATTTAAAAACTGTAGTTGAGGTTTAAGAAATAAGTAGTGCCTCTTCCAAACCAATATTTATTTCCGAAGACAGGTGTCGCTAGAGATTTGTCTTCCTTCAATTGTCTGTAGTTGGCATTTCTTCCTTGCTCAAAACCTCCTGTTTTATATACTGTATTCAATACATTGCCAATACTTCCAAAAAAACTCAGATAGTGTTTTCCGAGCATCCACGATTTTCCACCAATGAGATTGACCACGAGATAGGGGTCAAATTGTTCTTGTCGCAATAATATTTTCGCAATTTCAGGATCGTAATCGTTAAAAGGAATTCCTCCATCATCTGCAAAATTGGAAGTGCGAGTTAATGGTGCAATGTCAATATAGCTGTCGTCAAAATAGTTTGCAGTGGCACCAAAAAACCAATATTCAGGATCTCTGTATTCGAAACCCAAAGAGAGGGCTGTTTGTGGACCTGCTGCCAATTTGTAATTTTTAAGATTTGCTGAACCAACATCTTTACGTCCAGCAACAAAACCTGCCGCTACAGAGCGGTTGTTGTTTTCTGATGTCAAGTACAAATTCGGGTTATTTGCATAGGTAAATTGCCCTATACTTGCAGCAGCTTTTAATGTAATTCTATCAGTTACCTTGGCTTCTATCCCAAACTCTATCCCAAAGTGATTTTTATCAATTCCTGATAAAATTTCTTGTACAAAGGCAGTATGATCTCCTCCAATTCCGTCTGCAAAGAAAAAGGAGATATCTGTTGCGTCTTCAATTTTTGTGTAATAACCAGTCAACTTTGCTTTGATACCCGAAGCTCTATAGAGATAACTTGCATCTGTGGTGAGGATTTTTTCACTGACCAAATCATCTACAATCGCATCATTTTCTCTTGCATTTGTAAAAGTATTTCGTAATGTGGGTGCTGTGGTCAAATAGCCCGCATTATAATCCAATAAGTGACGCCCTGAAAATTTATAGGTTCCACCGAACTTTACCCCATAGTTTGTAAAAGTCTGTTTGGGAGTAGTAGTCAGAGAATTCTTTGAAAACCCACCGTTTTTATACAATCCTTCTCTTTGATGGGAAGTTTGGGACAGGCTCCCAGCAACATAAAAATCGATGTTCTTATATTTCCATTGAGCTTGCCCAAAACCATCGATAATGTTGCTATACAAATTATAGTTGTATTGAAACCTTTCACCAACGCCAACCGCTCGCAAAGGATGCAACACATCATTTTGTTTTTCATCAAAGCCATCTGCAAAAGCATCGACATCTAAGTATCGGCTTCCCCCTAAAAGATCAATTACATTCGCGAAATTCTCTGATTTTAATGTGACATACTGCAACCTCCCTTGAATAGAGAAATGGGCATTGAGCTCTTTGTCAAGAAATGTGTTTATTGTAAATTGAGTATCATCGTTCCGGTCTTCATATAGGAGGTAGGATGCATACCCCTGATTGCTCGGAGTTGTATTTGCAGCATACAAACGAATCCAGTCGACTTGTCCGTTCTTTATGAAAGCTTGCTGTATGTCGTATACTTTTGGAAATCCCTCCCTTAGAGCATAACTTGGTAATTTTTGATAATAGGTAGGGTCGGGATTAGAAGTTCCCAAGCCAACAATATAAGGGTTTCCTAAACCGTCTGGAGCTCCCGATAACACCTGACTTCCCGTATTGTCGATCCGACTGTTCCCTATTTTCCCAAATTGGTATGAGATATTTGTATTGATACTCGTTTTCTTATTGAGTTGCCAATCGTGGTGGAACATAAAGATTGGCTCAAAAATCGTCCGTATTCTAGAATTTCGAATTTTTCCATTTTGAAAACCCCAATAGGAGTTGTACTGAATTCCTTTCAAATCGATTACTTCTTGGGTTTGAGGTGCAGCTTTTCCTCTTTTATTTTCTGCGATGATCGTCGTAAAATGGACCTCATGCTGATCATTGAATCTTTTTTGTACGGTACCAAAAAAGGAGTGGGCATTATAATTGGTTCCTTCTGAAAACCCCTCTTTTGCCGTTCTTCGACTAGCAGAAACAGAGTAGGCCCATCCTTTTTTTGATAGCGCAGAAGTATGTGTAACCATCATCCGATCGGTATAACTTCTGTTGGAAGACGCATATGAAACACGAGTGCCTTAGTCTTTGGGAGGAAGCCCTTACATTGATGTTGGTAGCGCCTAAAGCACCACCAAAAGTATACGGCGAAGCCGAAAGTCCAAATCGATACTCTTGATTTCTTAAAACGTCATTTAAGCCACCCCAATTGCTCCACTGGGGGCGTCCGTTGAACTGTTTGTTCATTTCGATGCCATTGATTAGTAATTTTCCATTTTCAGAACCTAAGCCACGAGGTCTAAAAAACGAGGGGCTAAATTCAAATGCGGCGGCTCTTAAAAACACATCTTGAGACGATTGCAGAAGTCCTACAATATTATCTGCTGTACTTGCGTCATTTGTCAGCTCATCATCAGAAATGGTAATGACACTGAAGTCAATTTCATCGGAAAGATCCACGTAAAATAAGATGATTCCCAAATCGATACTTGTATCAGTTAGCGTTATCGGAAAATTTTGAGTTTCATAGTGATCTAGAGCCATCTCTAAAATATAATTCCCATTGGGAACATTTTGAAACTCAAAAACACCCTCAGTATTTGTTGAAGCAATCCGTTGGGTATTTTTTAGACGAACACGAACACCGAGAAGATTTTTTTCGGAATCATGATCAACCACAATTCCAGTGATTGTATTTTGTGCTTGTAAGGTAACCATCAAGCATAACCCACAAAAAAGCATGAGTAATTTCTTTTTCATATAGCAGCTTTTTTAAGTAAACACCTGTTTAACAAGGAACTAAAATAGTATATTGCCAAATATTTTCAAATTTTTGTTGTGATAATTTAATTTTTAGCTCAAATTTGTTTTCTTTTAAACGACAATGCATGCGGCCAAAAATGACATTCATATTGATCTTATTTGTTGGTATTTTGGGAGGTTTTGCTCAAAAAAAACTGTCAAAAAACTACCACATTCGAACGATTGCTTTTTACAACTTAGAGAATTTATTTGACACAATTAATGATGTGACAAAAAATGACGAGGCAAGCCCGATAATGGAATTGAAAGCTAATAGATCGAAGGTGTATTGGGATAAAATAGACAAACTGGCAACTACGATTTCGAAAATTGGTTTGGAGAAAACCAAAACAAGTCCAGTAATAATTGGGGTTGCAGAGGCTGAAAACCGAACAGTATTGGAGGATCTCATTCATTCAGCGCATTTACAGAAGTACCAATATGGAATTGTACACTACGACTCGCCAGATAAAAGAGGAATAGATGTTGCCCTCTTGTACCAACAGCGTTATTTTAAGCCAATTTTTCATCAAGCCTTCAATCCCAATATTTACAGAGAGAACAGAAAAATTACGACACGAGATCAATTGTTGGTTTCGGGGTATCTGGATGATGAATTGATCCACTTGATAATAAATCACTGGCCCTCTAGAAGTGGTGGCGAAGCAAAGAGTCGTCCTTTAAGGGAAAAGGCAGCCTATCAAAACACGAGAATCATTGCTCAAATTCGAGAAAAAGATGTTGCTGCAAAGATCCTACTCATGGGAGATTTTAATGATGATCCAATCAATACCAGTTTTAAAAAGGTGTTAAATACCAAAAGGAAAAAAGAAGAAGTTCAAAAGGGAGATATTTATAATCCCTATGAAGAGTTGTTTCGGAGGGGGGAGCACTCTTTGGTGTATCGAGACAATCTCAATTTGTTTGACCAAATTTTGATTTCTGAACCGCTATTAGACAAAGGAGAAAAAGATTTTTCTTCCTACAAAATGTTCAAAGCGATGGTTTTTAACAAAGGCTTTTTAAGCGATAAAAAAGGAAAGTATAAAGGATACCCTTTTCGAAGTTTTTCTTCTGGAAATTATACAGGTGGTTATAGCGATCATTATCCCGTATATCTCTATCTGATCAAAGAACAACAAGAATAATTTTTATAAAAATTCTTTATTGAAGGTCCTTTAGGAGTAATTGAATGGATTTTACACCATTCCATTCATTTTCATCCAAGGCATACACAATATCAAAATCATTTTGAATCATCGGCATTTTGCTTCCTAAGTTAAAACCGATGGCATGGTAGGTTTTCGAGTCGGCACCAGAAATGATATTTAATTTTAGGTGGGTTTTATCGGCACCTACTTGCTTGCCATATCCATTGTCTCTCACGGCAGTCGTTTTAAATATAGGTCTCATATTATGTGGACCAAAGGGCGCCATTTGCTGAATGATTCTAAAAAACTTTGGACTAATTTCAGACAACTCAATTTCGGCATCAATTAAAATTTCTGGAATCAATAATTCTTTGGGAATGGTTTTGCTGACAACCTCTTCAAATTTTGCTTTGAATTTTTCATAATTTTCTGGCAATAAGGTGAGACCCGCAGCATATTTATGCCCTCCAAATTGTTCTATAAATTCGTCACATTCTTGCAATGCGTTGTATACATCAAACCCTTTGACTGAACGTGCAGAAGCAGCCAAATAATCGCCACTTTTGGTAAAAACTAAGGTGGGTCTGTAGTAGGTTTCGATCAGTCTTGAGGCTACAATTCCAATCACTCCTTTGTGCCAGTCTTCTTTGTACACCACAGAGGTGTATCGATCCTCTTCCTGATGATCAGTGATTTGAATTAGGGCTTCATTGGTAATTTTTTTATCCAAATCCTTTCGGTCGGCATTAAAAATTTCAATGGCGGCAGCAAATTCAACAGCCGAATCAAAATCCATTTCGGTGAGTAATTCGACGGCATAGTTTCCATGTTTCATTCTGCCTGCGGCATTAATTCTCGGAGCAATGATAAAAACCACGTCTGTGATGGTCAGTTTTTCTTTTTTGGTTTGATGAATGATTGCTTTGATTCCATTTCTTGGGGTTGAATTGATAACTTGTAAACCAAAATAGGCAAGGGTTCTGTTTTCGCCATTCATCGGGACAATATCTGCCGCTATTGCAGTGGCAACCAAATCGAGGTAGGGTACAAAATCTGCAATGGTTTGCTGACGGCTTTTACCTAAAGCTTGAATTAATTTAAATCCCACTCCACAACCACACAATTCATCAAATGGATAATTGCAATCGCTTCTTTTAGGATTTAAAACCGCAGCTGCTTTGGGAATTTTGGGGCCAGGTTTATGGTGGTCACAAATGATAAAATCGATATTTTTTGTTGAAGCATAGGCTACCTTTTCGATGGCTTTTATCCCGCAGTCTAAGGCTATGATTAAAGAGAAATTATTGTCTTCGGCAAAGTCAATTCCTTTGACAGACACCCCATAACCTTCTCCATAGCGATCAGGAATATAGGTCGATACATTTGGGTACAAGTTTTTCAAATAGGAGGATACTAAAGAAACTGCCGTGGTGCCATCTACATCATAATCGCCAAAAACTAAAATATTTTCATTATTGTTGATGGCTGCTTCAATTCGAGCTACTGCACGATCCATGTCTTTCATTAAAAATGGATCGTGTAGATCCTCTAAACTCGGACGAAAAAATTTTTTAGCCTCTTCGAAGGTTTTGATGTTGCGCTGATATAAAATTTTTGAAATCGTTGTCTCTACCGATAATTCATCGGCGAGTTTTTGGATGTCTTCTTTTTGATTTTCTGGTTTTAATCTCCAACGCATTGCCCTTTTTTTGTTTTTTGAATCTTATTCGTGTAAATGAATTGCAATTGTTAGGGTTGCAAATTGCCGAAACATTTCCATGACACCACAATATTTTTCTACGGATAAGTCAACTGCCTTATTGATTTTTTCTTCGTGCAATTCATTGCCATAAAAATGATAGTCTACCAAAACCTTATGGTAGAATTTTGGGTGTTCTTCGGTCAATTCACCAGTAACAACAATTTTAAAATCATCAACATTCACTCTCATTTTTTTGAGAAGAGAAACAACGTCCAATCCCGAGCACCCTGCCAAAGATGAAAGCATTAGGGCTTTTGGGCGATAGCTAATGTCTAACCCGCCTTCTTCCTCAGGATTGTCAATTAAAAGAGAATGTCCACTAGGGTTATCAGATTCGAAAAGCATTTTCTCTTTCCAAGTTGTTGTAATTGTATTTGTACTCATATTGCTGTTTTTGGTATTGTTTTTTATAGGGATTGCAGTAAATTAGCAACGCTATTCATTTTTATATTTATAAATGTTAAAGGTAAAAAATAAAACCTTTTTTCTGCTATTTTTATTGAGTGGTCATTTCCTTTCAGCTCAAGTCGATATCCCTCCTACAATTACTGCTACTGGAGCACAGGCTTTTTGTAAGGGAAGTCCCATCAATATTGTTACAGATTTCACAATTGTAGACCCTGATGATACAGGAATAGATGCTTTTTTTATTCAAATATCTTCGGGATATCAATCTAATTTAGATCGCTTAGAACTGACTGGTTCTCACCCAAAGATCCGTTCCGCTTGGAGTAATAATGAAGGAAAACTGACTTTCAAACCCCTTATTCATGGCACCCAAATTTTATTTAGTGATTTGGAGGCTGCTGTAAAAGCGATCGTTTTCACTACTGCAGCGACCACGATTGCACTCGAGAAAAGCTTTTCGCTGTCTATTGATGATGCTAATTATTTACAGTCAACAGATCATTTTTATAAATTTATTCCTAGTAATTCTATCACTTGGGATGCAGCCAAAAGAGCTGCTGAGAGTAGCAATTTTTACGGACGTCAGGGGTATCTTGCCACTTTGACGAGTCAAGAAGAAGCCGATTTTGCAGGGAAACAAGCATCAGGCTCTGGTTGGATTGGAGGAAGCGATGCTGAAAACGAAGGAGTTTGGAAATGGGTTACTGGACCCGAAGCAGGAACTGTTTTTTGGAACGGAGCCGTGAATGGTTCTACCCCCAATTATGCAAATTGGAATGATAACGAGCCCAACAATCTAGGAGAAGAAGATTATGCACATATTACAGATCCTTCAATTGGAAAATCAGGCGCTTGGAATGATTTGGCCATCACAGGAGGAACTGGTTTGTATCAGGCAAAAGGATATATTGTAGAATATGGTACTTCAACGGACCTTCCTTTGAACATTGTAGCAAATACAAGTATCTATCTGCCAGAAATTTTAAATACGACAGCGGCGACTATTTGTGATACAGCATCTGCAACCATTTCAGCAACTCCGAGTGAAGGAACTGTTTTGTGGTTTGATGTTCCAACAGGAGGTAGTCCCGTGGGAACAGGAGTCGATTTTACCACTCCCGTATTGAGCGCTTCTACCACTTATTTTGCAAGCGTTTCTGTAAATGGCTGTGCCAGTTTAGACAGGACTCCAGTCGATGTTGTCATCAATCAAAGCCCAAGCATTACCAACACTACAGATGCATTGATTTGTATTGGATCGGCAACCTTGAGTGCTACTGCTTCGGCAGGAGACATTCTTTGGTATGAGACGAACACTAGCCTTAGTCCTATATTTACAGGACCTGTTTTTGAAACCCCTTCGTTAAGTGCTACCACTTCTTATTTTGTTGAAGCTTCTGTTGGGAACTGCAGTTCTTCCATTCGAACTCAAATTACTGCTGTTGTAGATGCGACCTTCCCTCGTTTTGATATCGAAAAAACACAATATTTTTTGTGTGAAGATATTGGCTTTGTGACCCTTTCCACCACTAACCCTCAAGATAGTTACACCTACATTTGGACCAAAGATGGACTTCCTTTTCAGGAAACTTAGCAACGAATATTGTCACAAGTGCTGGTACATATGGTGTAAAAGCAGTCTCTTTTGCAGGCTGTGAATCTTCAGAAAAAGAAATGGAAGTCCTTCAATCTTCCATCGCGACCATTAGGCATGAAGATGTATTGATTCATGACAATTCAGAAAATAATTCTATTGAAATTAGAATCGATAATTTAGGGGTTGGCAATTATGAGTTTGCCATGGATGCCATTTATGGCACTTATCAGCAAACTCCCTTTTTCGAAAACCTTTCAATAGGGAATCATACACTTTTTATCAAAGAAACCAATGGTTGTGGAATCGTTAGCTATCCATTTTCAATTTTAAAGTATCCAAAATTTTTCACTCCCAATAATGATGGGATCCATGATTTTTGGAACATCAATGGGATGGTTTCAGGGTTTTATACAGAGGTAAAAGTGACGATATACAACAGATTTGGTCAAGTTTTGATTGTTTTAGACAATGTGCAATCCCGTTGGGACGGTACTTTTAATGGTAAAACCCTGCCTTCATCCAATTATTGGTTTTCAATTGAGGCCCTTGACATCAATGGTCGAAGAATCAATAGTACTGGTAATTTTAGTTTGTTGCGTTAACCGTTCGAATTCTAAATAAATCCCGATCTTTAACTTTTTAAAAATTCTCATCATATGCCATTAGTAACTCCATTATCTGCAGATCACGATTTAGAAACCAAAGAATTGGCCACATTTTTTAATGAAACCTTAGGGTTTTGTCCGAATTCTGTTTTAACCATGCAGCGAAGACCCTCCATTTCAAAGGCTTTTATCAATTTAAATAAAGCCGTCATGGCAAATGAAGGGCGAGTTACTTCTGCCCTAAAAAGAATGATTGCATGGGTTTCGAGCAATGCTACAGGCTGTCGGTATTGTCAAGCCCATGCCATTCGAGCCGCAGAACGCTACGGGGCAGAGCAAGAGCAATTAGACAATATTTGGGAATACAAAACCCATCCAGCATTTTCAGAGGCAGAAAGAGCCGCTTTAGACTTTTCTTTGGCAGCATCGGTGGTGCCCAACGCCGTAGACGAAACCATCCAATCCGCTATAAAGATCCATTGGGACGAGGGCGAAATTGTAGAAATGCTAGGGGTCATTTCCTTGTTTGGCTATTTGAACCGTTGGAATGATTCGATGGGAACAACTCTAGAAAAAGGGGCTATCGAAAGTGGAGACCAATATCTTGGAAAGCACGGGTTTGAAGTTGGGAAACACGTTTAGGATGCACTCATCTTCGTAAAAGGATTCCCTGCAATGTAGAGCCAAAGTAAAATACATTTTACCGCTTAATGGCACATTAGGTCAAAGGTTTTTATGCCTCAAAATACAGTAGGGAATCATTAGGAATACCCATCACTAGAAGTGCTCGTCTTCGTTCTCCTCGCAAAGTATGAAGACTTTGTTGATTAAAAACTCCTTCAGCTCTTAGATTCTCTTTGCCAACCCGAGCCCCTAGTCCCTTAATTTTCTCTTCATTTTCTATCTAAAATAATCATCGCCGTTGCTAACGGCTAAAAACGCTTGCTGTCATTTTCCCCAAAAACGGCTGTATTACCTACCTCTATGTTTATTTTTATTTGATTATTTTAAAATTAATTTTTAACTTGCATTGGTAATTTAAATAACCGCAATAGGATTCTACGGTTGTTGTGATTTAAGGAAGAAACATTCCGTTAAATGATACTTCTTTGTGGGGTCTCCATACAATCTCTAAATGGGACTCTCACAGGCGGAGCTGTGTTTGGTTTATAAAAAAGAGGAGTTAAAGGGTTAAATACATAGAATGAAAAATATACTATTAAGGCCGCATCAATTGAGGAATGAACCGATTATTTTGATTCAGTTTCCTTTTGACAAGGAACTTATTGGCTGTGTCAAAACAACATTGGTTTATACTCACTTAAGTAAAAAATCTCTTGCAAATATCCAAAGTCCTTTAGATCGCATTATTGAAGATGAAAATACTGTAAATCAATTACTTATATTAAAAAACAAATAAAAATATATAAACGAAATAAACGCAACACTGCGGATATACACTAGTTATGGGCAATTAAAACCCTAAGTCTAACCAAACCTGAGAAAACGTTTTCTGCTTGGGAGAACCCTTCGACAAGTTCAGGGTAAAAGAGTGAAGAGAAAACGAAAATATTGTCTATAGCGGGAGAATCCAAAGAAATCGCTTTTCTTTGGAAGCATTTTGCAAGTTTCAACACTCCCTAAAATGTTGAGGCGTTAATTCTAAGATATAAATAAGATGAAAAAGTTAATTATTTTACTCTGCTTTCTATCTGTAACTTTAGAAAACTATGCACAGTCAAGACAACAATTACCTAAATTGTTTCAAGTAGCTGATGTACCAGAGGCTACTGTCTTTGGAACAACGCAAAAGATGAAAGGAAGATTCGAAAATCCTTTATATAAGGAGATTAGGCAAATTCAATTTACGGATATTGCTACAGAAACCAAAAGAGCCTTACCTGCCAATAGCGGTTATTTTCAGTTTTCAATTCCGTCAGGCAAGCGAACTAAAATGGTAAGGAACGTTTTAGTTTCTCCAACAAAGATAGAGACCATGCCATCTGGCGACTACACTTACATTGCCGACTTGATGACTGGGCAAAACGGAAAAGGTACGCTCATACTCTTAAAAGAAAAAGGCAAAATTTTCGGAAGTATGACCTTAAATGACCGTGTGTTTCGCATTGAACATTTAGAATCAGGTAAGCAGATCTTGGTTGAGCTAAATCAGAAAATTTTGAATTCACCACATGCCTGTGGTAATCGTGAAGGGGGTAAAATTAGTCGAACCCTTAGTCATTCAGCTAAAACAGTAAACCAGAGTTGTAACTCTAAAATTGTAAGAGTGCTGGTTTTATTCACCGATGAAGCGGACAATGTCTCAAATCCAAATCAGTTGGCACCTACACTAATAAATGAATTAACTACTGCCTTAAGCAAAAGCAAGATTTATTCATCCAATTTACGATTTCAACTGGTTGGTGTTGAAAGAATTGGTTATACAGAAACAGGAAATCCAGAGATTGATTTAGATAACCTTGTCTCAAATAACGATTTAAACAATAGAAGACAGAATGCGAGAGCAGATCTTGTTGTAGTGTTAACAGATGGAGATTATTTCGTGACTGGGGGACAGATACTAGGAATAGCTACTCTAGATGAATATTCTCAACCCAATGTTGGTCATGTTGCTATCGTTGAAGCGGATGCTGGAAATGTCACTTTTGCTCATGAAGTTGGACATCTTATGGGGTGCCGCCATGATAATGACAGCAGAATAAATGTTCCGAATTTGAGCAATACTGCAAAGGGACACAACTGGTATTATCGAAACTGGTTTTTAGGACGTAAAAGATATCAAAAGAGTGTAGTAGCAAGTGGAACTACTCGAGGGTCAAGGGTTTTACACTTCTCAAACCCTAGTGTAAAAGCACATTCTAAAGCAAGAGACAATACAGGAACATCTAGCAGAAATAACTTTGTACAGCTAAAAAATGCTGCATCTGTTGTTGGATGCTATGACGATTTTGATGATATGATTGTAAGGATAAATGGACCTTCCATTGTAGAAGTGGGAGAAACAATCACACTTAATGCCTCCGTATCTAATTGCTCAAGCCGAACCTACCGATGGGAGGTTAGCCATGATGGTTTCTCATACAGCTTTTTGGGTACAGGTAGTTCCGTTTCTTATCGAGTTTTACCACTGGATAATAACAATAGTGTAACTTTTAGATTGACTGTTACTTGTTCTGATGGTCAGGTTCGTACCGCTTTTAGATCTGTCTATATTGAGAACACAGACTGTGGAAATCAATTTAAGCCTTGCTTTCCAGAGTTAAGACTAGTTGAATTAGCTGAGACGGATGTTAATAAACAAGACTCAACAGAGTTGAGTTTTATCCTATACCCGAATCCCGTTTCTGAAGTAGCAAAATTGGCGTTTAATCAACCGATAGATGATAAAATAACTGTGGAGGCATACAGTATGTTCGCAGGAAAAAGCCACAGATTATATCAAGGAAGATTCAATGCTAGTAACGAAATTTTACTCAATGTTTCGAGGCTCAATCAAGGGCTATACCAACTTTTTGTCACAATAGATGGTAAAGAATTAGATAGCAAAAGAATGATTATTAAACGGTAATATTTTTTTATCAGAGGATGGGAGTTCATCTAATGTCCCATCCTTTGTACTACATATAAATATAAATTTGAAAGAAATGATAATGAAAAGAATGTTAATCCTGTTTAGTTCAGTGGCTTTTACCTTTCTCCTTTCATGTGAGAAAGATTCAGAGCCCAATTGCCCACCTCCCACTGGAGAAATGATTGCTCAAATAAATGATACGATAGTTTGGGATTTTAAATATGTTTCTTTCAGAAGGTGGTCAGATACCGAATTTGCAAATCAATGGGCTGATTCTTCAATAAGTATATCCTCTGAATTTATCAATTCAGGGTGTGAAAGAGAACTCTCTCTTGATTTTCATAACATTTCTCAAATATTGACAAGACAAACATTGGTAAAGCGTATTTCTGAAGAAAATCATCCTTCCCATCTACAACCTCATTCTATTTTTTATACATGGAATGTAGATGCGCTTACAGAGAAATTTGATTTGTATGAAAGTGAACCTGCATGGATTCAATTATCAGAAATCACGGAAGACAAAGTCAAAGGCATATTTCAAGGAACGTATGTTTACAGGCAGAGTACCTTTCGTTTTTGGAATTTGCCCGATACTTTGCGATTTAACAACGTTTCATTTGAGGCTATTCTTTTCGTTCCTCCCAATGATTAAAAGAATAAAAGCCCATAACAAAAGATATAAGTAATAGGCTCGTACCTCGCCCACTACTCATATCCAATCCGTTGTGTTTCATACTGACCAGCCGCATATTTTAGCACTTTCGGTTTTTGCCAACACCAGCTGCGCAAAGTCTCTCGACTTCTCGCAACTAAAAAAAGCATAAAATGAAATGCAAATTTTGAAGTATCAAAATGAATTTTGAAAAAAAATAATGAGAATTATATAAGCTCAAAGTCGGTAGACTTTGAGCAGCAAGGTAAACTCTTGCTATACATCTTTTACAATCACACCTTGAGTATAAACTAAAAAAAATGGAACTAACGACAGAAATTAAGCAATATGTAAACAGAAGTGTACTATGTTGGCTTGCGACGGTATCGACGGAAAACGTACCGAATGTCTCACCGAAAGAAGTATTTGACTATTATGAATCGGACAAAATAATAATAGCGAATATTTCTTCACCACAAACCGTTGAGAATATCAAACGGAACAATAATTAAGTGGTAAGTCAGTTTTAATAGAGTTGTAAAAAGCACTACTTACAACAAAAGTAACCATTGCACAAGCCCTGAAAAAAAGTAAAAACCCAGCTGCGCAAAGTCTCTCGACTTCGCGCAACTAAAAAAAGCATAAAATGAAATGCAAATTTTGAACAAAAAATTAATGAGAATTATATAAGCTCAAAGTCGGTAGACTTTGCGCAGCAGGGTTCATCTAATGTCCCATCCTTTGTACTACATATAAATATAAATTTGAAAGAAATGATAATGAAAAGAATGTTAATCCTGTTTAGTTCAGTGGCTTTTACCTTTCTCCTTTCATGTGAGAAAGATTCAGAGCCCAATTGCCCACCTCCCACTGGAGAAATGATTGCTCAAATAAATGATACGATAGTTTGGGATTTTAAATATGTCTATTTCAGAAGATGGTCAGATACGGAGGTTGCTGATCAATGGGCTGATTCTTCAATAGGTATATCATCTGAATTTACTAACGCTGGATGCGAATTAGAAATTTCAATCCATTTTGACAATATTTCACAAACATTAAATCAACAAAAACTTGTTAAACGTATTTTTGAAGATAATCATCCATCGCAATTTCAACCTCAATCTGTTTTTAATACTTGGAACGTAGATGCACTTACAGAGAAATTTGATTTGTATGAAAGTGAACCTGCATGGATTCAATTATCAGAAATCACGGAAGACAAAGTCAAAGGCATATTTCAAGGAACGTATGTTTACAGGCAGAGTACCTTTCGTTTTTGGAATTTGCCCGATACTTTGCGATTTAACAACGTTTCATTTGAGGCTATTCTTTTCGTTCCTCCCAATGATTAAAAGAATAAAAGCCCATAACAAAAGATATAAGTAATAGGCTCGTACCTCGCCCACTACTCATATCCAATCCGTTGTGTTTCATACTGACCAGCCGCATATTTTAGCACTTTCGGTTTATGCCAACACCAGCAGCGCAAAGTCTCTCGACTTCGCGCAACTAAAGAATTATATAAGTTCAAAGTCAGGAGACTTTGCGCAGCAGGTACTCGTTCGCTCAAACTAAAACAAGCAAACAGCTTTTCTTGATAGGTCTTTTTTCCTTGCATTCTTAAATTTAAAGAAAATATTTTTATTATCAATCTATATTTACTTATATTTGGGTAAGTTATTGTGCAACAGGCACAATGGTGTATAAGTAATAGCGGTTTAAGTGATAAAACGAAAGTATGAACATAAAACAAAGGTTAGTGAGTAGAAATCCGCTACTACTGATACACTAGACAGTTATCTACAAGCTATAAAAAAGAACAACATTTAAAATATTATTAATAAAAATCTTACACTTCGCCAGCAAATGTTTAAGCACATTTTGTTTTTTACTATCGCTCAAACACACGCTAAAAAACCAAAAGAGCTTAACCCGAGCCACAACAAAACAAACTAATTAATCTATGGAAAGAATACTAGATTTTATTGCCAAAGAAACTGACGGAAAGAATTACAAGTCTTACAAGTACTGTTTCGAATCAGTAGACATTCCAAAATTAGATTATGAAGATAAAAGAGGAATTAAAGTAAATAAAAAAGGCGAAACTGATAAAAGTCGATCAAACTCTAAATCTATTCAGAATTTAGCTGTGAAAATTAGCAAAAATAGAACTCCTTTATTCAAATTTTTTCTAGATGGTTCAAGACGCACCTATAAAGTAGATGATATTGCTTACGGTAAAAAATTATATCCAGTAATTGCTGGACAAATTGGAGTTGCTGTTTGTGAAAGAAAAGATAAACACACATTTAAGCCTGTTAATTTAAAAAATCCACTTGTGGTTTCTATTCCAGATATCGCAAATGCTCAAACGAATATGGGTAACCACGACTTGTTTTTTACCAACCTTATAAAAAAACTTAATGAGCAAGGCGTATTAGAAAAGCAGAATTTAAAATTGAGCAAAATATTACCTTACAGTAGCAAATCTATAAAAGACGACAAATACGAAGATAGAGGCATTGCAAAAATTCAAGATGAAATGATTGCTTTAGAGCAAAAAGTCGTTTTTGAATTAGTGAAAGCTAAGAAATTGAATGATGAATCATTTTTAATTAAGGATGGTTCTTTGGAATATATTAAAAGTGGTGAAGCTAGAGAACTATCTGTAATAAAATCAAACTACGATTGTGTTGTGGGTGTTTCTAAAGCATTCAATCCCGAGGCACTATCAAATGACGTAAAGGACATTTCTAGGATTATTGCTGAACTAAAACTATATCACAGAACACCTGCATTTATGTATCAAACTGAAAGAATTCCTGATGTAAAATTTGCTGTTTGGTATTTAAGAATTAGAAATACTTTAAGTCCGTTTGACGGAGTATTAAAAATTGAAAAAATTCTCGTTAGAGATATTCAGGAAGAAGAAGGATTAGATTCTGACGAAATAGATTTAATAAGTGCAAACATTATTAACGAAAGAAATCCCGTAAGTTATGGAAAGGACAACAGATGGGCAAAACATCTTTATCCTGTTCACTTAACTGAAAATTATATTAAAAGTAAATATTTAAGCGATATTCATTTTATTAACTTATTCTAAAAGTATGACGAAAACCATTGGCAAAGTTGCCGCTACCGAAAAACAACCTACCACAATAGATGAATTCTTTTTCTGGACGAACAAACAAAGGATATTAAATCCTTTTGATGTTGTTAAAGTAGAACACATTGAAGGTTCTATCTCTTTTGGGATAATTGAGGAAATATCTCATATTACAGATTCTGCAAGTTATTTAAGTAATTTTATTTCAAGCGATTTTGGTGATGTGACTACAGAACCAAATATGCACAGAATTGGAATGAATTTTGTAAAAGCGAAAGTACTAGGAAATAATAAAAGTATCTACACTCCTGTATTGGACGGTAGCAAAGTTGGGTTGGCTGACCAAGGGGAAGTATTACAAGCTTTAGGGTTAAAAGATATTAAGAACCCATTAGCTTGTGGATATATGGAAATGTATCGAGGCGAAGATAAAATTTCTCTTCCAGTTCATTTTAATTCACAATTTTTAATTGGTCCAGAAGGAGCTCATTTGAATATTTCGGGTATTTCTGGATTAGCAGCTAAAACATCTTATACAATGTTTTTGGTGAAAGCAATCCAAGAAAAATACTTGCAAAATGAAGATAGTAATGATTCTGTGGCGTTTGTGATGTTTAACGTAAAAGGTAGAGATTTGCTGGCTATTGATGAGCCTAATGAAGATTTGACTAAAGAAGAAAAAAAGCGTTATACTGAAATGCTTGGTTTAACAACTGAACCTTTCCAAAATGCTAAATATTTTTATCCTTATTCTGACCAAACAAAATCGAAAACAAGCAGTAGTGCAAAAGACCTTGATATTGAGACTCAAATTGATTTAGATAAGGGGTTTAGATATAAATATGTTTATGAAGATGATAAACCTAATCTAGATCTACTTATGTCAAATATAGAAGATTCTTCAGGTACAATGGAATCTATTGTAAATTTCATATTAACTGGGCAAGGAGGGTTTGGTGAAGTAACCACTTGGTCCCAGTTTATTGACAAGGTCAACGAACGTACCAAAGCAGGACAAAAAGGTGGAGACAAAGAGATTTCAGTTATGTCTTGGCGAAAGTTTAAAAGAGTAGTTAAAAAGGCACTTAACAATCCCATTTTTAGCCAAAGAATTGTTCCTTCAAAAAGTGAAGTAAGACTTCAAGAATCTATAGGAGAAATCAAAAAAAATGATATTCATGTTATTGATATTGCTAGATTAGACCAAGACACTCAAGCTTTTGTTTTTGGAGATGTTATAAGGGCAATTTATGAGTTAAAACTAGGTCAAGATGGTAGAGACGAGAGAGATATCCCTTCAAAAATTGTGATTTTTATTGATGAATTAAATAAGTATGCTTCAAAAGACATTCCAAAAAACTCCCCTATTTTAAAACAAATACTAGATATTTCTGAAAGAGGTCGTTCTTTGGGAGTTATTTTATTTTCAGTTGAACAATTTAAAAGTGCGATTCACGATAGAGTTAAAGGGAATTGTGCAACTCATGCTTATGGTAGAACTAATGCCATAGAAATTTCAAAAGGAGATTATCGTTTTGTACCACCAGTTTATAAAAATATGATGACTAGACTTGACCTAAGCGAATATATCATAGAACATCCCGTTTTTCGTTCTTTGCTAAATATTAAATTTCCAAAACCATTATACAAACAATTCCCAAATGGCTAAAATAAAAACGAAAATAGGAAAAGATGTCATTGAATCATTGACATTAGGAATGTATGAAGATTCTCGATTTATTTTTAGAGAATACATACAGAATGGTGCTGACCAAATTGATAAAGCGTTAGAAGAAAGGATTTTTTCAACTTTAAGAGATGGTAAAATTGAAATTGAAATCAATGCAAGTTCTAAATCTATTTCAATTTATGATAATGCTACTGGAATTGAATCGAACAAAGTACAGCCCATCCTTAAAAATATAGCTCAATCAACAAAAGACCGTACTAAGAACAAAGGATTTAGGGGAATAGGAAGATTAGGAGGACTAGCTTATTGCGACAAACTCATTTTTGAAACAAGTTTCAAAGGAGAAGAAATTAAATCTACTTTAATATGGGATTCTCAAAAGTTGAAAGCTATTATTAACAACAGAGCAACAAAAGAGGAAGCAACAGCAGTAATTGATGATGTAACTGAATTTACTACTGAAACAGAAAAAAAAATACACACTACTTTAAAGTAACATTGAAAAATGTAAGTAATGAAGCACTTTTAGATAAGGTTGATGTGTATGAGTATTTGACAATGGTTGCTCCAGTTCCATATGGTAAGGGGTTCATTTTTAAAAAATTATTAGAAAATAAAGCAAAAGAATTAGATTTTGAAATAGATGAATATTCAATATTTGTGAATAGAAATCAAGTATATAAGGCTTATACTTCTAGCATATATGAAGGAGATAAATCGAATAAAAGAAAAATTGACGAAATTCACGAAATTGAAACTTATGAAATAAGAAATAAAAAGAACAAATTACTTGCTTGGGGCTGGTACAGTATTTCAAACTTTACCAAAGTAATTCCAAGTATAAATATTGCTAGAAGTTTAAGACTAAGAAAAGGAAACATCCAAATTGGTTTAGAAGAAACTTTAACTAAATTATTCAAAGAACCTAGAGGTTCTAAATACTTTTTTGGTGAAATTCATACAGTTAGTCACGAATTAATTCCTAATTCAAGAAGAGATTATTTTCTTGAAAACTCTGACCTATTAGAGTTCGAAAAACTCGTTAAAGCTAAATTTGAAGAGTTGCATAAGCTTTATTACTTTTCTTCAAAAATAAGAAATGAAAAGAAAAAAGTAGATGATTTCAAGACCTTTGCAAAGGAATATAAAGAAAAAGCTACAAATGGTGGTTTTACAAATGAAGAAGAAAAGAAGGATTATCAAGAAAAGTTTGAAGCAAAAAAAGAAAAAGCCAAAAATGCTGAAAAAGAACTTGTAAAGGCAAAGGAAAAAGTAAATAATAGTGGTTCTTCTCAAAAAACTGTATTTGATAAGGTTGTAGGAAATATAACTACTGATGTTGAAAAAGTAAATGTTGCTCTGGGCAATGGAAAAACTAAATATATCACAGACGATATTACTACCCTAAGTCGAAAGGATAGGAAGTTGGTTTCAAAAATATTTGGTGTTATGGATAATGTTCTTCCAAAAGATATTGCAACAATATTAAAAGAAAAAATCAAAGAAGAATTAAGCAATTAATATGTCAAAAAAGCGAAACATATTACTCATAGAACCCGGATACAAAAACAAGTATCCTCCTATTGGTTTAATGAAAATTGCCACCTACCACAGAATGTTGGGAGATAATGTTGTCTTTTACAAAGGAGATGTAAAGGAATTTATTTTCAACAACATATTAAGCGAATGTCTCACAAAATTATCTGAAATTTGCGATATTATAGATTGGAAAAATCAAAGAAAAGCTATTGCTACTTATATAAAATCAAACCATTCTACCAAATTAAAAGCACTTTTGCCTTCTCCAAACGAAACAGATGAAAAATTTGATTTCATTCTCAAGCAAACTCCTTTAATTAAAATGTGGTTACAGCATTTTGCAAATTACTACAAGAAAAAAGAATATGTTAACGAACCTCAATGGGATAGAGTTTATGTAACTACACTTTTTACATTCTACTGGAAAATTACTGTAAAAGCTATTAAAGACGCTAAATGTCTTGTGAAAAATCCAAACGAACTAAAAGTTGGTGGAGTTTTAGCTTCTCTTCTAGCTAAAGAAGTAGAAGAAGAAACGGGAATAAAGCCAATAACAGGTATATTGGATAAAGTGGGAGTTCTTGACCCTAAAAATGTAAAAGCTAAAGAAATAATCATTGATGATTTACCTCTTGATTATTCCATTCTTGATGAGATAGATTATGTTTATCCAACAGGAAGTGCCTATTTTACTTTTATGACGAAAGGTTGTACCAGAACTTGTGCTTTTTGCTCTGTTCCTAAACTAGAACCTACCTACAAGGAGAAAATACCTACAAAGAAGAAGTTTGCAGAAATAAATGAACTTTATGGAGAGCAACAAAATTTACTCTTAATGGATAATAATGTTCTAGCTTCACCAAAATTTCCTGAAATAATTCAAGAAATTAAGGATATGGGATTCGTAAAAGGAGCAAGATTTGTTGAACCAAATCAATTAGATATTGCAATAAGAAATTTAAAAAAAGGAGAAAACGACAAAGTTTACATTAACAGAAGTTATTCAATTCTTAAGAACTTTATTGCCAAAAGGGTAAAGGGTGAAAATGCCCAAATAGTTTTTGATATTTATGACAAGTATAAGTTATTAAAACCTGAAACTATTGAAAAAGAAAACTTACTTATCGCTTATGACGAATTAAAAGATTTATATGAAAGGTATAGAAATAAAGCACCAAAAAATAGATATGTAGATTTTAACCAAGGTACAGATGCTCGTTATGTTACTGACGAGAATATGAAATTGATAAGCGAAATACCTATAAATCCATTACGAATTGCATTCGATTACTGGGGAATCAGAAAACAATATGAAAATGCTGTAAGACTTGCAGCAAAATATAAAATTAATAGACTTTCAAATTATTTACTTTTCAATTTTAAAGATAAGCCCCAAGACTTGTATTTAAGAATGCAAATAAATATGCAGTTATCTGAAGAGTTAGATATTCATATTTATTCTTTCCCAATGAAATTTATCCCACTTTTTGGCGAAGAAGCAAAAGATAGGCAATACATTGGAAAATTTTGGAACAAAAAATTTATTCGCGCAATTCAATCTATCAGTAATGTGACAAGAGGAATTGTTCCTCCTGAACGTAGTTTTTTTGAAAGAGCGTTTGGTAGTGATGAAAAAGAGTATTTTGAATTATTATATATGCCTGAAACGTTTATTATTTATAGAAATCTTTTTGAAGTTGATTTAGGTTTAACAAAAAAATGGAAAACTCTTTATCATTCCATTAAAGAAAACGACAAACTTTGGAATGAAACTAAAATCATCCTTGAAAAGAATGATTTTACAAATTTAAAAGAAAAAACTAAAAACAAGAAAATATTAAATCTTTTAGAATATTACACCATAACTAGAGGAGATATAAAGAAAAGTGATAGAGAGTATTTAGAATTAAAAAAGAAGTTTGACCACTTAATACAAAGTGACCAATTTATGGATTTAACTTTAACCTACGATTATGAAGAACGTGAATGAGCCCCCCCTCTTCAAAGTCTCCTGACTTCGAAGGAAATAAAAAGATAAGAATCGAAGATTCGACGCAGTTAAACTTAGCAACTGCTGTGACCACTCCCTCTACCTCAGCAGCTCCAAAAACTCTTGTTCAGAAATAATGGGTACGTTAAGGCTCTCGGCTTTGGTACGTTTACTAGGGCCCATATTGGCACCTGCCACCACATAGGAGGTTTTGGCGGAGATGGAACTCACCACCTTTCCACCGTTAGAATCGATAAGGGCTTTCAGCTCGTCACGAGAGACCGTTTCAAACACCCCAGAAACCACAAAACGCAGGCCTTCTACCTTTGTGGTTTGCTTGGACAAGGCCTCTTCAGTTAGTTGGAGGCCATATAAAATCAAGCGCGAGACCATTTGAAGGTTGGCCTCGGAACTAAAGAAATCCACCACACTTTCGGCAATCCGAATGCCAATTTCGTCCACAGTTTCTAAATCTTCCAAAGTGGCTTTGGACAAAGCTTCGATGGATTTGTAATGTTTGGCTAGTTTTTTCGCCACTGTTTCCCCTACATAGCGAATGCCCAGTCCAAACAACACCCGTTCAAAAGGCACGTCTTTAGACGCCTGCAACCAGCTGCGCAAAGTCTCTCGACTTCGCGCAACTAAAAAAAGCATAAAATGAAATGCAAATTTTGAAGTATCAAAATGAATTTTGAACAAAAAATTAATGAGAATTATATAAGCGCAAAGTCGGTAGACTTTGCGCAGCAAGGCAAACTCTTGCTATACAACTTTTACAATCACACCTTGTGTATAAACTAAAAAAAATGGAACTAACGACAGAAATTAAGCAATATGTAAACAGAAGTGTACTATGCTGGCTTGCGACGGTATCGACGGAAAACGTACCGAATGTCTCACCGAAAGAAGTATTTGACTATTATGAATCGGACAAAATAATAATAGCGAATATTTCTTCACCACAAACCGTTGAGAATATCAAACGGAACAATAATGTTTGCGTGAGCTTTATAGATATTTTAGTGCAAAAAGGATTTCAGATAAAAGGGAAAGCTGAAATAATTGGAAAAACGGATTCGGATTTTGAAGAAATGGAAAAAGTATTGACCAAAATGACAAACGGAAAATTTCCTTTTGCGACCATAACAAAAATTACGATTGGACAGATTAAACCGATAATAGCACCAAAGTATTTTCTCTATCCAGAAACGACCGAAAAAGAACAAATTGAAAGTGCGAAAAAAGCTTATGGGATAAAAAATGAACTATAACAACAAAAAATTTAGAGTTTATGAAAATTCCGAAAATGGAGAAACCACAATGGAAACTATTTTTGAATATAAACAAAATGGAAATATTCTAACATCTGAATATAGTGGCGGACAAATTGTTCGAGGACATTTAATTGGACTTGTTGACGATAATGGTAAAATAGAAATGAGTTACCACCAAATTAACACAAAAGGGGAATTAATGACTGGAATTTGTTTTTCAGAACCTGAGTTGACCGATAATGGAAAAATAAAACTTTATGAAAATTGGAAATGGACGTCGGGAGAAAAATCAAGTGGTAAGTCAGTTTTAATAGAGTTGTAAAAAGCACTACTTACAACAAAAGTAACCATTGCACAAGCCCTGAAAAAAAGTAAAAAAACAAAAAAAATCCGTTAGAAATTTCTAACGGATTTTTTACTACTTCTCACCAAGGAAAAACGCTTGTTTTTCGATATTGTGATTTACATCATTCCTGGCATTCCACCACCCATTGGAGGCATTCCACCACCGCCCGCAGTAGCAGCTTCTTTAATGTCTACCAAAGCACACTCTGTGGTTAAAATCATTCCAGCTACTGAGGCTGCATTTTCTAGGGCCACACGGGTTACTTTTTTAGGATCAATAATTCCTGCCTTTAGCATATCAACATAAGCGTCAGATTTTGCATCGTAACCGAAATCTTTTTTTCCTTCAAGTACCTTGTTCAAGACTACTGAACCTTCACCACCTGCATTTTCAACAATAATTCGCAATGGAGCTTCAATGGCTTTGTTGATAATTTGTACACCTGTAGTTTCGTCCAAATTTTCTGTGGTAATTTTAATCAAAGCGCGTTTAGCTCTTACCAAAGCAACACCTCCACCGGCAACAATTCCTTCTTCAACAGCGGCTCTTGTGGCATGTAAGGCATCGTCTACTCGGTCTTTCTTTTCTTTCATTTCTACTTCCGAAGCAGCACCTACATATAAAACAGCAACCCCGCCAGCCAATTTAGCCAAACGCTCTTGAAGTTTCTCTTTGTCATAATCGGATGTGGTTGTTTCTATTTGTGCTTTTATCTGATTTACTCTCGCTTTGATAGCAGCAGCATCTCCAGCGCCATTAATAATGGTGGTATTGTCTTTATCGATGGTAATGGTCTCAGCACTTCCCAAAAAGTCTAAGGTCGCGTTTTCTAATGAAAACCCTCTCTCTTCAGAAATGACAGTTCCACCGGTTAAGATGGCGATGTCCTCTAACATGGCTTTTCTACGGTCTCCAAATCCTGGTGCTTTTACAGCAGCAATCTTCAATCCACCGCGTAATTTATTGACGACTAAAGTTGCCAATGCTTGTCCGTCTACATCTTCAGCAATAATGACCAAAGGTCTGCTAGATTGTGCAACCGGTTCTAAAATGGGAAGAATTTCTTGTAAGTTAGAAATCTTTTTATCGAATAATAAAATATATGGATTTTCTAAATCAGCAATCATTTTATCTGCATCCGTTACAAAATACGGAGACAAATACCCTCTGTCAAACTGCATTCCTTCAACAACGTCAACATAGGTTTCCATTCCTTTTGCTTCTTCAACAGTAATTACACCTTCTTTCCCTACTTTGGAAAATGCAGTTGCAATAAGCTCACCTATAGTATTGTCATTATTGGCAGAAATTGCAGCAACTTGCTTTATTTTTTCTGAAGAGTTTCCAACTTTCTGAGTTTGTTTTTCAAGGTCTGCAATAATTGCAGCAACTGCTTTGTCAATTCCGCGTTTTAAATCCATCGGATTTGCACCAGCAGCAACATTTCTCAATCCTTCATTTACAATCGCTTGAGCAAGAACCGTAGCGGTTGTTGTTCCGTCACCTGCCAAATCGTTGGTTTTAGAAGCCACTTCTTTCACCATTTGAGCACCCATGTTTTCAAGCTCATTTTCAAGCTCAATTTCTTTTGCAACAGAAACTCCGTCTTTGGTTACTGTTGGTGCTCCAAAAGATTTCGAAATGATTACATTTCTACCTTTAGGACCTAAAGTTACTTTTACTGCGTTTGCCAATGCATCCACTCCACGTTTCAATCCGTTACGAGCTTCAATATCAAATTTTATATCTTTTGCCATTTGTGTTATTCATTTAAAGTTCCCAACTTAAAAAAATAGTCTTTGGAACGGTTGTCTTAATTGTTTGTTCAATAAAAAATTAAATAATTGCAAGAATATCAGATTCTCGCATCATTAAATAATCGGTTCCTTCTAATTTTAATTCTGTTCCACCATATTTACCATACAAAACAGTGTCTCCAACTTTCACAGTTAAAGGCTCGTCAACTTTACCATTTCCAACAGCAACTACGGTTCCTTTTTGTGGTTTTTCTTTTGCGTTATCTGGAATGATTAATCCAGAAGCCGTTTTTGTTTCTGCAGGCGCAGGTTCTACAAGAACTCTGTCCGCTAAAGGTTTAATGTTTAATCCCATAATGATATATTTAATTGGTTAAATTTATTTTAGTCAAATAGTCAGAAATGATGCCAACCTGTTATAACTGACAAGATTTCTATTTCTTCTTTTGAATCGGTATGAATCTTATAAAAAAAATGCCAACGTGTCATTTACGTTGGCATTTCTGTATAAGATCAACAAATAGATTACTCTTCGTCCTCTGTTGTTGTAACTGGAGCTGCTGGTGCAGGTGTTGTAGATTCGATACCGTCTAAAGTATTATCTAGTTTAAATTCACGATCGCCTCCTCTATCGATTGAGAAGTTTGATAATAAAATTAAAGCAAACATTGCAATTGCCAACGTCCAAGTTGTTCTGTCTAAGAAATTATTAGTGTTTTGCACGCCTCCTAAAGATTGTGCTCCACCACCACCAAATGAAGAAGATAATCCTCCTCCTTTAGGATTTTGTACCATCACTATTAAAATTAAGATCACGGCTACCAATAATATGATACCTAAAAATACGTTATAACTCATGATTTATTTTTTTGTAAAGTTTGAATTCTTTTGATTTGATCTGCAAATAAACCACTTTTTTCTGGATATTTCAAACTTAAAATTTTATAAGCTTGAATTGCATTTTCATACTTTTTTTGTTCCAAGTATACTTTGGCCAAAGTTTCCGTCATTAAAGAGCTTGAGGACTCATTTTTAGAAACCAAAACCGTCATATTTTTATCTTTTTCTAGGGCTTTAATTTTTGGGTTTTTCTCTATAAAACGATTGATAATTGAGGTTTTAGAAACGGGTGTATCTTCCTTTTTTGGGACTCGATCAATCGGTTTTGCAGAAGACAATTGCAGCCATTCGCTAAATGAATATTTCTCTGAACTCGAAAACGATAAGGGTTTTCCAAGATTTAATGACTGTTCTAATCCTTCTAAAGGCTCAGTTTTCGGAGTTGCTGGTTCAACAGAATGAAGGGGCTGGTCCATCAAAAGCGCTTTTTCACTTTCATGATGGCTTGCTTTTTGAATTTGGTTGAAAGAGGTTGATGTGATAAAATCGAATAAAATTGTTCTGTCGGTGGTATGTGCAGCAGTAATTTTTAATTCGTTATTGTATTTAAAACTGTCTTGATTTTTCAATCCTTTTAAATACATGCTCCTTGCCGATTGAAAATACGGGTAACGTTCCACTACTTTTCTTAGCGACTGAGTTTCTTCCTGTTGAATGTTCTCAGGATTTTTTAAAAGGGATATGAATGTTTCTGTTACCAATCTCCTAAAGCTGCATTAAAGATATCTTGATGTACCCGTTCTAATATTTCGTCCAAAGCAGCTTCCAAAACCCCACCAACCAATTGTTGGGAAGCTCCAAAATCAGAATAAAATGAAAAGACTTTTTCAAAATCTTTTTCTTCGTTCAGCTTATTGTAAAATCGCACATTTACCGATACGGTCAATCTGTTTTGAGCAGCTGTTTGCTGAGAAGTTGCACTCATCGGAATAATTCGATAACCTGTAATTTCTCCTTCCAAACGCAAATCTGCATTCTCGTTGTTCACCAAGGTTAAGTTGGTCTGACGTAAAAATAATTCTTGAAGTTCGGGGGTAAATCGCTGACTTAAGGTAGGCTCAACTAAGGTGGCTTCGTTTCTAAAAAAACGCACTTGTAAGGTTTCGGCATCTGTGGTTGCTCCTGTAAATGAATAGGCACCACAAGCAACCATCAGCAGTGAATTGATTGCGAAAAATAGAATGTAAAGTGTGTTTTTCATCTCTTAGAAGGTTGAATTTACAGATCGTATTGTTTAATTTTTCGATACAAAGTACGCTCAGAAATACCCAATTCTTTTGCAGCTAATTTACGTTTATTGTTGTTTTTTTCTAGTGATTTTTTAATCATTTCGATTTCTTTGTCTTGTAAAGATAAAGATTCGTCTTCTTCAATGGTCTCAATAAAATCAAAATCTTTTTCCAGAGAGGCATTTTGAGTGATTTTTAAGACCTCAAAATCTTGGGTATCGATTTCCTCATCTGCATATATTTTTTTGATTAAGTGTCGATTTTTTTCTTCCACTTTTTCGATGTCTCCAGTTTTCATTAATTCCAGGGTCAACTTCTTCAAATCGTTAATATCACTTCGCAAATCAAACAACACCTTGTACATAATATCACGTTCGTTTGAGAAATCATTTTTAGAATTTCTTCCAATGATTGCTGGTAAATTTGTGGTGTAATTCGGGAGATATTGAACAATTCGTTCAGGAGTAATCAATCGATCTTCTTCAACAACCGAGATTTGTTCTGCGATATTTCTCAGTTGACGAATGTTTCAGGAAAACGATAGTTCATCAATAGTTTCGTTGCATCTTCGTCCAACCGAACTGCTGGCATTCGGTATTTTTCAGCAAAATCAGAAGCAAATTTTCGAAATAACAAATGGATGTCTGTTTTTCGTTCACGAAGCGGAGGCAATGGAATTTCGATCGTGCTCAATCGATAAAATAAGTCTTCTCTAAATTTTTCTTTCGCAATGGCTTCTTGCATGTTCAGATTGGTTGCTGCTATAATCCGAACATTTGTTTTTTGAACTTCAGAGGAGCCTACTTTTAAGAATTCCCCATTTTCTAAAACGCGTAACAACCGAACTTGCGTCGTTAAGGGCAATTCTCCTACTTCATCTAAAAAAATGGTTCCCCCATCGGTGACTTCAAAATAGCCTTTCCGTGTGGTGGTTGCTCCTGTAAATGCTCCTTTTTCGTGACCAAATAATTCGCTGTCAATAGTCCCTTCTGGAATGGCACCACAGTTTACTGCAATGTATTTTGCGTGTTTTCTGTGCGATAAAGAATGAATGATTTTTGGGATGTTTTCTTTACCAACACCACTTTCTCCAGTAACCAATACAGAAATATCTGTTGGGGCAACTCGTACGGCTTTTTCTAGTGCACGGTTAAGGTGTATATCGTTTCCAATAATGCCAAAACGTTGTTTTGTTGTTTGTAAATTTTCCATTTTTTATCTAGAATAGAAAAAAGAACAAAGAGAAAAAACCTAGGTCGAGTTTCTTTTCTTTAGTCTTTCTTTTTAATTATTATTAGAATATCCAACTACGGTTCCTCGTAGGGTTGCAGAAGTACAGTCTTCTACTTTTACCATCACAAAATCTCCTAATTGATAGGTCCCTTTATCAAAAACAGCTACGGTATTTTGTGTGTTTCTTCCTTTCCATTCATTAGGATTTTTTTAGAAGTTCCTTCGATCAAAAATTCTTCAATCTTCCCTAAATGTTGCTGTGTTCTATAGAGCGCATGTTCTTGTTGCAAGTCAATGACCTCTTGTAGGCGACGTTTTTTCACTTCTTCAGGTACGTCATCTACCATTTTATTTCCAGCCAATGTGCCTGGTCTTTCCGAATAGGTAAACATAAATCCGAAGTCGTATTTTACATACTCCATCAAGGCCAAAGTATCTTGATGATCTTCTTCTGTTTCTCCACAAAAACCAACAATCATGTCTTGTGATAAAGACATTTCTGGAACAATCTTATAGATATTGTCAATCAATTCCATGTATTCTTCACGAGTGTGTTGTCTGTTCATTGCTTTCAACATCGCATTACTTCCACTTTGTACCGGTAAATGCAGGTACTTACAAATATTGTTGTGTTTTGCCATTACATGAATAACGTCTAAACTCATATCCTGAGGATTTGAGGTTGAAAAACGAAATCGAGTTTTTGGAAATTGTGTCGCACACATGTCTAGTAGTTCAGCAAAATCTACAGCAGTTGCTTGTGCTATTTCGGATGCTTTTTTGAAATCTTTTTTCAATCCACCACCAAACCATAAAAAGCTGTCTACATTCTGTCCTAGTAGGGTAATTTCTTTATAGTTTGCATCGACCATCGATTGAATTTCTTCTAAAATACTCTTCGGATCTCTACTTCGTTCACGACCTCTGGTAAAAGGAACTACACAAAAGGTACACATATTGTCGCAACCACGAGTGATCGAAACAAAAGCGGTAACTCCGTTTGTGTTTAATCGAACTGGAGAGACATCGCCATAGGTTTCATCTTTAGAGAGGAGAACGTTCACCGCATCTCTTCCCGACTCAACTTCTTGCAACAAGTTGGGTAAATCTCTGTAGGCATCTGGACCAACAACTAAGTCCACAATTTTTTCTTCTTCTAAAAACTTTTCTTTGAGACGTTCTGCCATACAGCCCAAAACACCAACCTTCATTTTTGGGTTCACCTTTTTTACGGCATTGTATTTTTGCAAACGGCGTCTTACAGTAGTTTCAGCTTTTTCACGAATCGAGCAAGTGTTTACCAAAACCAAATCGGCTTCCTCTAATATTTGAGTAGTGTTGTAACCCTCTTTGTCTAAAATGGCTGCAACAATTTCACTATCATTCATATTCATTTGGCAGCCGTAGCTTTCGATGAATAATTTTTTAGTGTTTTCTTTTTTATTTTCGGTCACAAGAGCTTTCCCTTGTATTCTTTCGTCGATGATTTTTTCTTCTAGCTCCATGTCTCAATTTTCATTTTAATGGTGAGCAAAGATACAACCAAAAACTAAATTTTATGACACATTGGCAGAAAAATACAGTTGATTTTTGTCTTACTATTTTCTAAAAACCTATGAAAAAATAGGTAATAAAAAAAAACTGTCTACTTTTGCAGTCCAAAATCACGCAATTTAGATTGTTTGAACTTCGAAAAAAAGAAAGATACATGGCAAAGAATTTAGTAATTGTAGAGTCGCCAGCTAAGGCAAAAACGATTGAAAAGTTTCTCGGAAAAAACTTTCAAGTAGAGTCTAGTTATGGTCATATCGCAGATTTACCTTCCAAAGAATTAGGAATTGATGTTGACGGAAATTTTAGTCCAAAATATATTGTTTCTGACGATAAGAAGGCAATTGTAAAAAAATTGAAAGCTTTAGCAAAAAAGGCCGACATGGTCTGGTTGGCAAGTGATGAGGATCGAGAGGGAGAAGCAATTGCATGGCATTTAAAAGAACAATTAGATTTACAGGAAGCCAATACCAAACGGATTGTCTTTCATGAGATTACCAAAAATGCAATTTTAAAAGCAGTAGAAAATCCAAGAGATATAGACTACAATATGGTCAACGCACAACAAGCGCGTAGAGTTTTAGATCGCTTGGTTGGGTACGAATTATCTCCAGTTTTATGGCGCAAAGTCAAAGGAGGGTTATCGGCAGGAAGAGTACAATCTGTTGCAGTTCGTTTGATTGTTGAAAGAGAAAGAAGTATTCAAGAATTTAAAACGGAAGCACATTATAAGGTCATTGCAGAATTTTCGAATGTAGAAGGAAAAAAGTTTAAAGCAACCATTCCAAAGAATTTCAATACAAAAAAAGCTGCAGAAGATTTTTTAAATTCTTGTGCAAAGGCTGATTTTTCTATTGCTGATCTAACAAAGAAACCCGCAAAGAAATCTCCAGCGGCTCCTTTTACAACGTCAACATTACAGCAAGAAGCTTCAAGGAAACTAGGATTTCCAGTTGCTAAAACCATGCAAGTTGCACAACGATTGTATGAAGCGGGTTTGATTACTTATATGAGAACAGATAGTGTCAATTTATCTGTAGATGCAAGAAATGCTGCCGAGGAAGAAATTACCAATTATTACGGAAAAGAATTTAGTAAACAACGTGTTTTTAAGTCGAAATCAAAAGGAGCTCAAGAAGCCCATGAAGCCATTCGACCTACCAATATGAAAATGCATACGGTGGATACCGAATATGATCAAAACAGGTTGTATGATTTGATTTGGAAACGAACCTTGGCCTCTCAAATGAGTGATGCTCTCTTGGAACGCACCAATGTAAAAATAGAAAATACTGCCAACGAAAAAATCTTCACAGCCAATGGAGAAATGATCAAGTTTGAAGGATTTTTGAAAGTGTATTTAGAGGGCACAGATAACGAAGATGAGGAACAAGCTGGAATGTTACCAAACCTAAAAGCGAAGGATCCGTTGACGTATACCTTTATCAATGCAACAGAACGATTTACGAGTCCTCCTTACCGATTTACAGAAGCTTCTCTGGTAAAGCAATTAGAAGAATTGGGAATTGGACGCCCTTCCACTTATGCACCAACAATTTCTACTGTACAACGTAGAGGATATGTCGACAAAGGGCAAAATGAAGGTATAGAAAGAAATTATCAACAATTAGTATTGTCAGAGGGAGCTGTAAAAACACAAACATTAACAGAGAGAACAGGATCTGATAAAAACAAATTAGTTCCTACAGATATTGGAAATATTGTCAATGATTTTTTGGTGGCAAACTTTTCAACTATTTTAGATTTTGGGTTTACTGCCAAAGTAGAATCTTCTTTTGATGATATTTCTGAAGGGGAAGAGAATTGGACAGAAATGATCAAAACTTTTTATGGAGAGTTTCATGAAACAGTTGAACATGTGAAAGAAAATGCAGAAAGAGAAAGTGGAGAACGAATTTTAGGGAAACACCCTGTTTCTGGAAAAACAGTCTTAGTTAGATTAGGAAAATTTGGAGCCATCGCACAAATTGGAGCACCTGAAGACGAAGAAAAGTCATTTGCAAGTTTAAATGTAGATCAAAACCTCGGAACCATCACTTTAGAAGAGGCTTTAGAGTTGTTTTTATTGCCAAAAACTTTAGGTGTTTATGAAGGAGAAGAAGTGATTGTTTCCAATGGACGTTTTGGTCCCTATATCCGTTTTGGAAGTTTATTTGTATCTTTAGAAAAAGGAGAGAATCCGATGGAGGTTGATTTACAAAGAGCCCAAGAACTAATTGTTGCAAAACAACAAGCAGATGCTCCTATTGCATTTTATGAAGAGCTACCCGTTCAAAAAGGAGTGGGACGTTTTGGACCTTTTATCAAATGGAATTCTATTTTTATCAACGTTAGTAAAAAATATGATTTTGACAATCTAAGCAATGAAGATATAATTGAATTGATTGAGGTTAAAAAACAGAAAGAAATTGATAAAGTAATTCACAACTGGGAAGATGAGGGGATTCGAGTAGAGAAAGCAAGGTGGGGGAGATTCAACGTTTTAAAAGGAAAAATTAAAATAGAACTTCCTAAAACTACAGACATCGAAAAGCTTTCAAAAGAAGACGCTGTTAAAATGATTGCCGCAAAAATGCCCAAGAAAAAAGTAGTAAAAAAGAAAACAGCAACCAAAAAAGCAGCAAAAAAGAAATAATTTGCAAGTATCTTGTATCTTTGTTTTTCAAAATAATATATGAATACAGACTTTTTATCTCCTGTAAAAGATTCACTTGTAGCACAATTGGTGTTGCAGTCCGCCTTGTCTTTGGGTAAAAAAGTCAAAATTCATTCTCATAAGGAAGGTGTTCCTGATTTAGAGAATGTTCAAATTGCGATTTTAGGAGTACAGGAAGATCGCAATTCTCAAGATAATTTTGGTTGTGGAGAACATTTAGATTGTATTCGTAAAAAGTTATATCAATTGTTTCTGGAAATTGGCATACAGGGATTGTTGATTTAGGAAATGTATTGAAAGGAAATGCGGTTTCCGACACCTATTTTGCAGTATCAGAAATTATCACTTCCCTACTAAAGAAAAATATTATCCCTGTGATTATTGGTGGTGGACAAGATATTACTTACGTGAATTATAGAGCCTACGACGCTTTAGAACAAACCGTAAATATTACCGCTGTTGACAGTCGATTCGATTTAGGAAGCTTAGAGGATGAGTTGACTTCGCAGTCGTATTTGAGTAAGATAATTATGCAAGAACCCAATAATTTATTCAATTATTGCAATGTTGGGTATCAAACTTTTTTGAATTCTCAAGAGGAGATTCAACTTTTAGATCAGCTGTTTTTTGATGCTCACAGATTGGGAGAAGCGAAGGATCTAGAAAGTATTGAACCCGCATTTAGAAATGCAGATATTGTTTCTATTGATATTGGTGCGGTACGACAAAGTGAGGCCCCTGCAAATAACAATGCCTCACCCAATGGTTTTTATGGAGATGAAATTTGTGCGATTTCTCGCTATGCAGGCATTAGTGATAAGGTTTCTTCTTTTGGGATTTACGAGTACAATTCTCAATATGATACCAACCAGCAAACAGCACATTTAATTGCACAAATGATTTGGTATTTTATTGAAGGGGTCAACGCTAGAGCCGAAGACTACCCTTTTACAAGAAAAGAAGATTACCAAAAATTTACCGTTTTATTAGAAGATGATGATCCGCTCACTTTTTATAAGAGCCATAAAACGGGAAGATGGTGGATCGAGATAAAAATTTTATCAGATAATAAATACAAAAGGCATGCGTTAATACCATGTACTCATCAAGATTATATAGATGCCACCAAAGAGATTATTCCTCAAAAGTGGTACAAATCGATGCGAAAATTAATAGAATAAAAGAAATGATGATTACGTTAAAAAATCACTGTAAGATTGTTTTTTAACAAAAAATACGATAGGTTTACAAACTTTTTAGTCAAGATATTTTACAATATGAAGAAAGTAGCAATATTTGCACTCTTAATAACAGTTTTTTATAGTTGCGGATCTAATGATAGAGGTGAGCTTGTAGGTGTAAAAGCGAAGAAAAAATGGTTTTCGGAAAAACCTTATGGAATGACTTTAATTCCAGGCGGATCTTTTACCATGGGGAAGCAGGACGAAGATATCATAGGAAAACTCACAACACCTCCAAAAACGGTAACTGTTCGCCCCTATTATATGGACGAAACAGAAATCACAAATAATGAATACAAACAATTTGTGGTTTGGGTTCGAGATTCTGTTACACGAACAAAATTAGCCAATCAGCAGGAGTTCGCTGCAATGTCTGCAACACCTGCCCCTGACGGAGACGCTTTGTCTGGAGGAATTCACGATTATGCATATGCAACCGCAGATACTGTCAACGCGACTGCCTATCAAAAATACATGTTTGAAAATTACTACGAATTTGACACTATTAAGCCTTTAAACTGGGAGCAAGATCTTGTTTGGGATCGGGAAGATTTTCCAGATATCGATTATGTAGAAGTGATGGATTCTCTTTTTATTTCTAGAGAGAACGCAGTAGGAGGTGTCAGAACATTTAACACAAAGTTTTTAAAATACAGATACTCTTGGTTTGATAAAAACAAAGCTGCAAAAGAAGGAGGAGACCGCAAGGACTTTGTAGTTAAAGAAGAAATACTTATTTATCCAGACACAACGGTATGGATCAAAGATTTCAATTATTCCTACAACGATGCCATGCATCAAGATTATTTTTATCATCCATCCTATGGAGATTATCCAGTAGTTGGCGTTACTTGGGGACAAGCAACTGCATTTTGTAATTGGAGAACCAAAAATAAAAACGATTATTTAAAAACCAAAAAATCAGCATCTGTGCCTGTATTTAGATTGCCTACAGAAGCAGAATGGGAATATGCAGCCCGTGGTGGATTGGAATTTGCAACCTATCCTTGGGGTAGTGGAAGCGCAACAAGTGATCAAGGATGTTTCTTAGCAAACTTCAAACCTGTTCGAGGAAACTACGCTGTAGATGGCGCCTTGTATACCATGGAAGCAAAATCGTTTAATGCAAACGATTACGGCTTGTACAACATGGCTGGGAATGTCTCTGAATGGACCAATACTGCTTATAACTTATCTTCTTACTACATGGCTTCAACAATGAATCCAAATGTGGAAGATCGAGAAAATAAACGTAAAATTATCCGTGGAGGATCTTGGAAAGACGTTGCGTATTTTTTAGAAGTAAGTACCAGAGATTTTGAATATGCAGACACTGCAAGGAGTTATATTGGTTTTAGAACCGTGCAAGATTTTATCGGAGATATCAACAAATAAATTATAAAAACCCCCAACAAATATTAAAGTAAAGTATTATGGCACAGTCAAAAGTTTATAAAAAAAGAATGAATTTCGTTTATGGAATGGGAGCAGCAATTGTTATTATTGGCGCTTTATTTAAAATTCAACATCTATCCTTTGGTTTTATAACTGGAGGGGTAATGTTGACCATTGGTTTGGTTGTAGAAGCCTTGGTTTTTGCCATTTCTGCATTTGATCCACCAGAAGAAGATTTGGATTGGTCAAAAGTATATCCAGAATTAAACGGAGGTCCTGCCTCAGAAAAAGGACAAGATGTTGAAGGGATGTTGTCTCAAAAATTAGACAGCTTATTGGCAGAAGCTCATATTGATTCAAAATTGATGGAGAGTTTAGGAACCAGTATGAAAAACTTTCAAGGTGCTGCAGAAGGATTGTCTGCTGCTGCAGAGTCTATTTCGGCGACAAACAAATACAACGAGCAAGTTTCTATGGCTGCAACTCAAATGGAATCCCTAAATGGGTTGTATAAAGTTCAAGTCGAGAGCTCAAACCTACAAGCGGAATTAAATTCATCCGTAGTAGAAAATACAGAAAAGTTAAAAGAACAAATGGATTCTTTAGCGAAAAACTTGGCTTCACTGAATGGAGTTTATGGAGGAATGCTTTCTGCAATGTCAAACAAATAATAATTAGTTCAACGAAAAATCGAACCTAAATTAAAAACTATTTAGAATGGCAGGAGGAAAAATGTCGGCAAGACAAAAAATGATTAACTTGATGTACTTGGTGTTTATTGCAATGTTGGCAATGAACATGAGTAAGGAGGTGTTGTCAGCTTTTGGATATACCAATCAGAAATTGGAAGAGAATAATATATCCATTACAAATAAAAATAATGCAGCCTACGCAAATTTACAAACCAAGGCTTCCGAACAAGCAGCAAAGTTTGGTGAATTGAACGCAAAAGCGGTGCAAATTAGGAAATATTCAAACGAGTTTTACCTTTACCTAGAGGATTTGAAGACCCGAATGCTTTCTGAAATTGAAGATAAGACTGATTATGAGTCCATGGATAAGACGGACTGGTTGGATGCTTATTTTTTTAAAGGAGACGGATATACACCAGAAGGGCAAACTTTTTTAGACCAAATAAATGGTTATAAGGAAAATCTTATAAAGTTGGGACTTAAGAATGAATTTGTAGCATCCCTACAAAGTCGGTTCAATACTGATGATGTTAAAAGAGGAAAGGAACAAACGCAAAAATTCTTAAATGCAAGATATGAAGGTTTTCCAATGATTGCTTCTTTGACAAATTTTACGCAGTTACAAACAGATATTAGAAATACCGAAAGTGATATTGTTTCTGATTTGTTAGGCGGGCAATTGGAAAGTGATAGTAAATTGACGGGGAGTAATTATAAGGGAATTGTCTCTTTGAATAAGACGGCCTATTTTTCAGGTGAAAAAATTAAGGGTCAAGTTGTTTTAGGGAGGTATGATTCTAATTTGGTACCAACAAAAGTTACTCTAAACGGGAAAGATATTACAAGTAGTGTTCAAAATGGACAAGTGATGTTAGACCTTCCTGCTGGAAATGTTGGAGAAAAAACACTGAAAGGGGTTATTTATTTCATACAAGATGGTAAAGAAGAACCGATTCCTTTTGAAAGCAACTACTCTGTTATAGCAGAACCAAGCAGCGCTGTTGTGTCTGCAGATAAAATGAATGTAGTCTATAGAGGTATCGACAACCCAATTTCTGTTTCGTTGCTAGGAGTCGCTGCAAAAGATTTAAAGGTTTCAACTTCAGGGGGAGTGTTAACAAAAACAGGAACCTCTTATGTTTTGAAACCCGGTTCTGCAGCAATTGCCAAAATAACAGTGAATGCAAAATTAAGTAGTGGTAAAAATGTTCTTTCAAATTCAGAATTCAGAGTGAAAGAGATTCCTGCTGCACAAGGAGTGATTAGAGGCGAATTTGGAAAGTTAAGTTTGCTAGGAGCAAGTATTCCAAACATAACGGTAGGTGCGGGACTTCCCGATTTCCTATTTGATTTAAAATTGGTAGTAACCAGTTTTAAAGTTGGAGTGCCTTAGTCAATTTGCCGTTGATGTAGAAGGGGCTACCATGTCATCTGCTGCAAAAAATTTGATATCCAAAGCTAGAAAAGGAGACTTAATTAGTATTTACGACATCAAAGCAAAAATTATAGGCAATAATTATAAATTGAAAAGAGTATTACCCATAATTATTGAAGTATCCAATTAGGAGTAAAAAAAACCAATATGTACAAAAACTTTTTAATCATCATTTTTTCATTCGCAACGTTGGGTGTTGCACATGCGCAAGCGAATTTGTTGTCAGCTCAAAAAGCATCTGATATTGGAAAAATAACAGATGCGCAAATAGCTGCTGACAATGATGGCCCGATTCCTTATGGGTATGTAGATGATAGAGATGTTTTATGGTCTAAAGTAGTTTGGGAAGTGATTGATTTAAAACAGAAAATTAATCTTCCACTTTATTTTCCAAAAGACACTTCCAGAATTTCTACTGATAGAAGATCTTTATTTGATACTCTATTAAAAGGAATACGACAAGGCAAAATTACAGAAGTGTATGAAGATTCGTATTTTAAAAAGAAATTCACAAAAAGTGAAGTGGAGGACCGTATTAATTATGTTCGTGAATATACAGGGAAAGATGGAAATCAATATAAAGATTCCTATTATGTAAAAACAGAAGAGGTTACGGAGTTTATGATCAAAGGAATGTGGTTTTTTGACAAGCGACAGGGAGAATTAAAATATCGATTATTAGCAATTGCACCGATGGCTGCCGATGTCAAAAAGAAAGGAACCATTGCCGAAGATGCGAAAGAAACCTTAGAATTGTTTTGGGTATTCTTTCCAGATGCTCGCGAAGTATTGCATCGTTCAAAAGTATACAATCCTCAAAACTCTACTCAACCCATCTCATTTGACCATTTGTTAAATGCCCGAAGATTTAGCGGGACGATTGTAAGAGAAGAAAATATCTATGGGAATAGAGCCATTGCAGATTATATTCGCGGGAATTCTTTGTTCCAGCTTTTAGAAGCCGATAAAATCAAAGAAGACATCCGTAACAAAGAAATTGACATGTGGAATTATTAATGTTCTAAGGAAAGATTCATAAAAGCGTTCTAAACATTACTTGGAACGCTTTTTTTCGTAAAAAAAACTATTTTTGAATGGTACAAGTAGATTATATTCTTGTTGGTTTAGGGCTTGCAGGTTTGGCCTTTGTGGAGGAATTGCTAGAAGCAAATAAGAGCTTTATTGTTTTTGAAAACAATTCCCAAACTTCTTCTTTAGTTGCTGGTGGAGTATACAATCCAGTAATTTTAAAACGATTTTCACCTGTTTGGAATGCCAAAGAGCAGTTGGCAGTTGCCCTTCCTTTTTATGAAAAGTTAGAAAAAAAATTCAACACAAAATTTGATGAAAAGTTTGTGACCAAAAAGGCCTTTAAGTCTATCGCTGATCAAAACAATTGGTTTTCATCCATGGACAAGCCTACAGTAGCGCCTTATTTAGATCTCAAATTAGATACGCATACCTACTGGGGCGTTTTGGGAGATTTTCATTTTGGAAACGTCAAGGAAACGGGTAGGATTGATACCTATTCATTGATACAGACCTACAGAACGTATTTGGAAGAAAATAACTGGATGAGATTGGAAAAATTCAACCATGAAGAAATTGTTTTTGAGGAAGATTTCGTTCAGTACCAAGAATTGAAAGCAAAGAATATCGTATTTGCAGAAGGTTTTGGAATCAAACAGAATCCCTATTTTGATCACTTACCGCTCGAGGAGGCCAAAGGAGAAACGATTGTTATTCATGCCCCAGAATTAGAAATTGATTTTTTGCTAAAGTCGACCCTGTTTGTCATGCCTTTAGGCAATAAGCATTATAAAGTAGGTGCGACCTTCAATTCTACAGATAAAACATCAGAACCTTCTGAGGAAGGAAAAGAAGAACTGGTAGAAAAATTGAAAAAAGTAATTGCGGTTCCGTATACAATTGTTAGTCAAACAGCAGGAATACGACCCACTGTAAAGGACAGAAAGCCCATGATTGGTATTCATCCCGAGCATTCGCGATTAGCAGTCTTAAACGGGCTCGGAACACGGGGTGTGATGATTGGCCCTTCCGTAGCAAAAAATTTGTTTCATCATATAGAAGAGGGGCAAGAAATCGATTCAGAGACCGATATTAAACGCTTCAGAAAATAGCCAGCTATGCCTCGTAGCTAATAAATAAGTTAATCCACAAGATTCTTGACAATCGCAAGTTGATTGGAGCCAACAAAAACAGTGCACCAACAATAGCCGCGAAGGATTGAAGTAATGATAGGTTAAAAAGAAGTGTCCCGATTAAAAAAGTAACAATTGAAATTCCAACGGTGATTCCGTAATTCACATACATGGCTCCATAAAAAAAGGAAGGTTCCAACATGTATTTGAGATTACATTTCGAGCAATTGGAGTCAATTTTAGTTACTTTTGAGGGGTTGAATGTGAAAGGATATTTAAAAAAATTACCTTCTTGGCACTGAGGACATTTCCCCTTCAAAATGCTAAATAATTTTGTCCCTTTTTTAACCATCGTAACTCTATTTTTTTGAGTAGCTTTGCGCCTTACAAATTTACAAAATTTTCATGTTAAACGTACACAATTTGACGGTTTCCTTTATGGGGACAGACTTATTTTCTGGAATTACTTTTAAACTAAATAAGGGCGATAGAATTGGCCTTATTGGTAAAAATGGTGCAGGAAAATCAACCCTATTAAAAGTCTTGTCGAAAGATATCGAAACAAGTGGTGGAACCATGGCTTTTGATAAAGATATCCGCATGGGATTTTTACGTCAGGACATCGATTTTGTAGAAGGAAGGACCATTTTAGAAGAAGCCTATCAGGCATTTGTAGAGATCAAAGAAATCGAAGCAAACCTCGAAGCCATTAATGAACAATTAGTTACAAGAACTGATTATGAAAGTGAAGCATACAGTCAGTTAATCATCGATTTAACAGACTTAACAGAGCGATATGAACTGCTAGGAGGGTACAATTATCAGGGAGATACCGAAAAAATCTTACAAGGATTGGGCTTTCAAAGAGAAGATTTTGACAAGCTGACCGACACCTTTTCTGGGGGTTGGAGAATGCGTATTGAATTGGCAAAATTGTTATTGCAAAACAACGATATTTTGTTATTGGATGAGCCGACCAATCACTTAGATATCGAATCGATTATCTGGTTAGAAAATTTTCTGAAAGGCTATTCAGGGGCTATTGTGCTGGTTTCGCATGACAAAATGTTCTTAGACAACGTAACGAACAGAACCATAGAAATTTCTTTAGGTCAAATTTACGATTATAAAAAGCCCTATTCAGAGTTCTTATTGTTGCGAGGAGAAATCAAAGAAAAACAACTTCAAGCTCAGAAAAATCAGGAGAAAGAAATTAAGCAAAAGCAACATCTAATCAACAAATTTAAAGCAAAAGCGAGTAAGGCTTCGATGGCGCAATCCTTAATGAAGCAGCTAGATAAAGTTGAATTGATTGAAGTAGATCAAGATGACAATCAGGCAATGAATTTGCGTTTTGCGATATCTAAAGAGCCGGGTCGAATTATTGTCGAGGCTGAAAATTTATCGAAAAGTTATGGAGACAAACACGTATTGTCTAATGTTGATTTATTAATTGAGCGCAACAGCAAAATTGCTTTTGTAGGTCAAAATGGACAAGGAAAATCTACTTTAGCGAAAATGATGGTTGGTGATATTCCTTTTGAAGGGACTCTCAAACTAGGTCATAATGTTGAGGTTGGATATTTTGCACAGAATCAATCAGAGCATTTACCTCCAGAAAAAACAGTCTTAGAAATCATGGAAGATGCCGCTACTGATAGTAATAGAATGCGTGTCCGTGATATGTTAGGGTCATTTTTGTTTGGTGGTGATGCGGTTGATAAAAAAGCAAAAGTATTATCAGGAGGTGAGAGAAATCGATTGGCATTGTGTAAATTATTATTGGCACCCTTCAATGTGTTAATCATGGATGAGCCCACAAATCACTTAGACATTGCCTCTAAAAATGTTTTAAAAGAAGCCCTAAAACAATTCAACGGAACCTTAATTGTGGTTTCGCATGATCGGGATTTCTTACAAGGATTGACGTCTACCGTTTACGGATTTAAAGATAAAGAAATCAAAGAATACCTTGGAGATATTGATTATTTCTTAGAACAACACAAAATTGAAAACCTTCGAGAAGCAGAAAAAAGAACGGTGGTAAAGGTTGAAAAAACACCTCAAAAAAAAGAAGCTCAGCAACTCTCTAGAGATCAAGAAAAAGAGTTAAAAAAACTCAACAACAAGCTCTCTAAGATCGAAACAGATATTGCCGATTTAGAAATTGAAATTGAGAAAATTGATTTAGAGCTGGCAGAGAATTATGAGGCAGTTGCTGCAAGACCGAACTTTTTTGAAACCTACAAAAGAAAGAAAGCAACCTTGGATGCTTTGATGTCGGATTGGGAAAAAGTAGAAGCTCAGATTTCAAACTTTTCCTAGAGGATGTAGTTCTTCAGTCTAGGAGTTTAGGAAGTACATCCGGGTTTCTGTTTTTTAAAGGGATAAAAAATCATGAATTACGATATCAAAATACAACCTATAAACCAGCAAATCCATCTTCCAATTTTGGAAGAAAGAAAAGTAGCACTCTTTCTTAAAAGAGAAGATTTATTACATCCTTTTGTTTCGGGGAATAAATTCAGAAAATTAAAATACAATTTGGCTGCTGCAAAAAAACAGCAACAAAAAACCCTATTAACTTTTGGAGGCGCTTTTTCCAATCATATTGTTGCAACCGCAGTTGCGGCCAATTTAAACGGCTTTCATTCAATAGGAATTATCAGAGGGGATGAACTGGGGGAAGATCTCCAGAAAACACTTGAAAAGAACACTACCCTAAAAAGAGCGCATCAAAACGGAATGACCTTTGAGTTTGTTTCAAGATCCGCCTATCGAAATAAGAGTACTCCAGAGTTCATTGCGCTGTTAAAAGAAAGGTATGGTGATTTCTATCTCATCCCCGAAGGAGGTACTAATGAACTGGCGGTAAAAGGCTGTGAAGAAATTTTAACAACAGTAGATTTAAAATTCGATTATATTTGTAGTGCCATAGGAACAGGAGGAACTATTTCGGGATTGATCAATGCTGCAGCGGCACATCAAGAAGTAATTGGATTTCCAGCCTTAAAAGGGGATTTTTTACATACCGATATTCAAAAATTTACCTCTAAGGAAAATTGGCATCTAGAGACCGCTTATCATTTTGGAGGGTATGCAAAATATAATGAGGAATTGATTCGTTTTATCAATCAGTTTACAGCGGATCACAAAATTCTGTTAGATCCCATTTATACAGCAAAAATGCTGTTTGGAATTTTAGACCTAGTTGCAAAAGAGTATTTTCCAGAAAATAGTACAATTTTAGCCATTCACACCGGGGGATTGCAAGGAATCGAAGGGTTCAACCAGAAATTAAAACAGACACATCAAAAAATAAACCCAATCTAATGACAATAAGAATCCTTTTTATCTTCCTTTTTTCATTGCTATTTGTTAGTTGTGGTTCTAAAAAAACGGTTGTCAGAAAGCCCTCAAGAATTGTTGTTGTAGAACCTAAGCCTGAAAAAATTCCTTCAGTAAATCAAGCGAAACACATACGGAACCTTCAAAGGAGTTCTACAACTTTGAATACAGATGTACTTCAGTACATCAGGAAGTATGCACCGATTGCAGTCCATGAAATGCATACTTCAAAAATTCCTGCAAGTATCACTCTGGCACAAGGGATTTTAGAATCTGGAAGCGGGAAAAGTCTTTTGGCAAGGAAATCCAATAATCATTTTGGGATTAAATGTCACAAGAATTGGAAAGGAGAACGCGTCTATCACGATGATGATGAAAAAGGAGAATGTTTTCGGAAATACACCTATGTAGAAAGCTCTTATAAGGATCATTCCGCATTTTTAACACAAAGAAGACGTTATGCCTTTTTGTTTGATTATGGGACAAAAGATTATAAGAAATGGGCAAAAGGTCTCCGAAAGGCAGGGTATGCTACTGATAAAAAATATCCTCAAAAATTATTAAAACTCATTAAAACCTATCAATTATTTGAGTTTGATTCTTTTAAAAAGCGACATTTTAAAACGGCAAAACACAGTAAAAAATATTTGCCAAAAAAGAAAGAAACAAAAACCTATATTGTTAAAAAAGGAGATACTTTATATGCAATCTCTAAAAGGTTTGACATTTCTGTAGCAGCTCTAAAAGAGCAGAATAATTTAAAAAATAACGACTTAGAAATCGGAAAAAAACTAATTATAGAACACTAAAGATGACACTGATAAAACCTGTAAACGGAAAACACCCTCAAATACCTACCGATTGTTATGTGGCAGAAAATGCTACAATTGTTGGTGAAGTCTCTTTTGGAAAAGAGTGTTCGGTATGGTTTAACGCGGTCATTCGTGGAGATGTACATTTTATTCAGATTGGAAATAAAGTCAATATCCAAGATGGAGCAGTCATTCATGCTACCTTCCAAAAATCGCCAACAATAATTGGCAATAACGTTTCTATTGGTCACAATGCAATCGTACATGGATGTACCATACATGACAACGTCTTGGTTGGAATGGGGAGTATCATTATGGATGATTGTATTATAGAATCCAACTCCATTATCGCTGCAGGTGCTGTGGTTACTAAAAATACGAGAGTAGAAAGTGGCAGTGTATTCGCGGGAGTACCTGCGAAGAAAGTAAAAGAAGTTTCACAAGAATTGATTTCTGGAGAAATTGACCGAATTGCCAATAATTATGTCAAGTATTCTGGATGGTTTCAAGAATGATGTTTGTTTCATTCCTAGTTCATTTTGAAACCAAATAATGCATAAAAAAACCCGATTTCAAATTTGAAACCGAGTTTTACTTCAACCAATTTATTAAAATTAATTAGTCTCTCTTTTCTCTCCTTCTTTCTTTTGTAACTTTTTGATGCTTCCTTCTTTTCATTCTTTTGTGCTTTTTTTCTTTTGACATTTTCTTGAATTTTTCAAATTGTTCTTTCGTCAAAATCTCTTTCATCTTGTCTCTCATTCTAATTTGAGCATCCAAACGAGTATTTTCCATAGTAAAAATCTCGTCAGATGTTGGTTTTTTACTTCCTTTTCTAGCGTTCAAATGTGCTGTTTTTGTTTCGATTTGTTGTTGTATCAAGGGAGTGATTTCTTTTTGTTGCTGAGCGGTTAAGTCCAACGCCAAGGTCATTTTTTTAACCTTTAAAATTACTTGTTGTTCTGTCGTCATTTGTGGGCCTTTTGGACCTTTTTCTTTTTGAGCTTGTGCTGTAAGAGTTGCTGCAAAAACAAAGAATACAATAGTTGCTAATTTTTTCATGATGGTTTAATTTTTATATACTCCTTTTTGACCCTACATTTTTGAAAAGGTTTAAATTTGCAATGCTGTTTAACAATAGATTAACACCTTTACAATGAAAAGAATACTTTGGTTACTTGTTTTTATTCCATTTTTGTCCAATGCACAAGATAGCACTCGGGTAGATCTTCGCAACCCCTATGCAACCGTATATACCCACTTGTATTTTTTACAGGAAGATTCCTATGAACCCTCAAAATCAGCAAAAACTATTTTGGGTTTTTCTGAAGAAATGGCCATCGAAAAAGCCATAAAATTAAAGAAGATTTTAGACGGAAAGGGCTTGTATGTCGATTTTAACAAGATTTCTACAAACCCAAATTATAACGATACTATTGGTTATTCGGCTTCCTATAAATACCTTCTTTTCCCACAAAGAATGCCCGATATTTCTGTTGAAAAAGTAAATAATAATTGGTATTATTCTTCTGAAACGGTTTCTAAGATTGATAAAATTTACAAAGAAGTATTTCCTTGGTATGTAGAAGAATTACAGAAAATTGTCCCTGCTTCGGGTCATAAAAAAATATTTTCAATAGAACTTTGGCAATGGGTTGGAATCTTGGTCATGTTGATATTTGGGTATGTTCTTTTTTTAATTGCAAAAAAAATTGCGTTTTTGATTTTGAAAAAAATCCAACATCAAATCACACAGAAAACCAATTTAGAGCTCAACAAAGTATTGTTGAAATTGGCGCATCCTCTGAGTCTATTGTTGGTGTTTTCATTTTTCGATAAAATTTTCGCCTCTTTTCAATTTGGATTGGAAATCAATACCTGGGTTTTTAAAGTCATCAATATCGCCATTGTTGTTTTTTGGATATATGTGTTCTTAAAAATTGTACAAGTGGTCATGGAAATTTACAAGACATATACGGCTGGAACCCATGGGAGGTTGGATGATCAATTGGTGCCCATATTGAACAATTTTTTCACAGGGTTGGTCATGGTTATTGGAGTTTTCAGACTGTTGGCATTAGTCGGGGTAGATACCTCAACCATGCTTGCGGGAGCAACTATTGGAGGATTGGCATTTGCCTTGGCATCACAAGACACAGTAAAAAACTTGATCGGGACCATTATGATATTCTTAGACAAACCCTTCCATATAGAAGACTGGATTGAAGCGGGTGAAGTTGTTGGAACCGTAGAAAAAGTAGGCTTTCGTTCGACAAGTGTTCGAGCGGCAGATACTTCGGTATACCAAATCCCGAACAGCAAATTGTCAGAAATAGTAATCAATAACAAAGGGTTGCGATTGTTTCGACGATACCATACCAATTTGGGTTTGCGTTATGATACTCCACCAGAATTGATAGAAGCGTTTGTAAAAGGTGTGCGAGAAATTATTATTGCCCATCCAGAAACACGGTCTGATTCTTACAACGTAGAGTTTTCAGGCTTTGGTGATTCGGCATTACTCGTTATGGTCAATGTATATTTTAAGAGCTTGACATGGGGTATTGAGCAATCTTCAAAACACCGATTGCATATTGCGATTGTAAAGTTGGCAAAAGATTTAGGAGTAGATTTCGCATTCCCATCCACGACTGTAACCATCGAAAATTTCCCAGAGAAAAAGGGTTTGAGTCCAAAATACGATACCAATATGGAACGAATAAATGCGGTTATTGCAAAAACCGTTTCGGATTTTACAAGTGAAAACCCAAAGGAGTAGTTGCTTTATGAACTTTTAAATATTTGAAGCAAATAGGGTACTTTTTGCAATGACAAGTAACACTTTATACCATAGCAATAGCGTTGTGTTACCCCAGCCTCTAGCTCCCTTTATCGCAATTAGGCGGATAGCCCAAATTATTTTATTGAGTAAATAGTGCTCTTATGTGAAAACAGTTTATGATTTTAAAACCCTCCCTTTGAAAGACAAACCTTCAAAACCTGTTTTCATAAAATTACGGATGTTTTGGTGTGAAGTTCCATTTTCGTCTTCTAAAACACTTTGATAATGTTCTCCAAAACAGTGCAAGGTGGCTGCTTTGGTGAGATGCTGTAGCTCCGCAAAGGCAAATAATTTACAAGAACCGGTATTGCTGCCTATTTCGTTTATCAACTCTCCGTTGGTAAATGCTCTTGGTGTATAGTGGTAATTGCTATCAATCACTTCCATGGTTTCTGCAAAAGTAATGGATGTTGGTGTTGAGTGTAGTTTTTGTAAGAAGTTTTCGAGTGTCATTAGTCTAAATTATTGGTAGTGAATTTTATTTAAGCCTTCCTGTTCCCGTCCACAACGATTACAATCTCACCTTTTGGCGGTTTGTTTGTATAATGTGCAAGGACTTCAGTAGCAGTTCCTCTGATAGTTTCTTCAAACATTTTAGAGAGTTCTCTTGAGACTGAAACTTGTCTGTCAGCCCCAAAGTACTCCACAAAATGCCCTAAGGTTTTGACTAATTTATGAGGCGATTCATAAAAAATAATCGTTCTTGTTTCTTCTGCTAACAGTAAAAAACGAGTTTGCCTCCCCTTTTTAACAGGTAAAAACCCTTCAAAAACAAATTTGTCATTGGGCAATCCAGAATTGACCAAGGCAGGAACAAAGGCAGTGGCATAAGGCAAACAATCTACTTCAATTCGATTTTCTACACAGGCTCGCGTGAGCAAAAATCCAGGATCGGAAATGGCTGGAGTTCCAGCGTCAGAAATCAAAGCACAGGTTTCTCCAGCTTGAATGCGTTTTAAAATGCCTTCTATAGACTTGTGCTCATTGTGCATGTGATGACTGTGCATTTGTGTAGAAATCTCGTAGTGTTTTAAGAGTTTTCCACTGGTACGTGTGTCTTCTGCTAAAATAAAATCAACTTCTTTTAGAATGCGAATCGCTCTAAAGGTCATGTCCTCTAAATTCCCTATGGGTGTTGGAACTAAATATAGTTTACTCATTTTCGGTTTTTAGTTATCGTACGCAAGCTTCTACTTGAAGATGCATGACACACGTACCGACAAATTTACGAAGAAATGAACAGATTTTGGGTGACCGATTGCAGCAATTGTTTGAGTTCTCCTGCTTTTTGACAGGAAGCGAGTGCGAAAAGCGGGGCATTTCTCCATAGAAATGAACACCCAAAAGAGGATTATTCAATTGAAAATGTCTAATTTTGCAACTTAAATTTACAGAAATAATGTACAGAAGTCATTCTTGCGGCGAGTTAAGAGCATCGCATATCAATACTGAAGTGACCTTGGCAGGTTGGGTTCAGAAATCTCGTGACAAAGGGTTTATGGTTTGGGTAGATATACGAGACCGTTATGGAATTACGCAGCTTATTTTTGATGAAGCGAGAACTCCGATTGAAATGATCGAAATGGCTAAATCCTTAGGGAGAGAATTTGTAATACAAGTTACAGGAACGGTCATTGAACGTGAATCCAAAAACACAAAAATGGCAACGGGCGACGTGGAGGTTTTGGTTTCTAAATTGGAAATCTTAAACAAGTCTTTGACCCCACCTTTTACGATTGAAGATAAAACTGATGGAGGAGAAGACATCAGAATGAAATATAGATATATAGACATTCGAAGAAATCCTGTAAAAGACAGTTTGATCTTTCGTCATAAAGTTTCTATGGAGGTTCGTAAATACTTGTCTGATCAAGAATTTATTGAAGTTGAAACTCCCTACTTAATCAAATCTACACCCGAAGGTGCACGAGATTTTGTTGTGCCTTCTCGAATGAACGAAGGACAGTTTTATGCGTTGCCACAATCGCCACAAACCTTCAAACAATTATTGATGGTAGGAGGAATGGACAAGTATTTTCAGATTGTAAAATGCTTTAGAGATGAAGATTTACGTGCTGACAGACAACCCGAATTCACACAGATTGACTGCGAAATGGCCTTTGTAGAACAAGAAGATATTCTGAATATTTTTGAAGGCTTGACCCGACATTTGCTCAAAGAAATCAATGGTGTTGAAGTTAAAGAATTTCCAAGAATGCGCTATGATGATGCCATGAGGATTTATGGAAACGACAAACCAGACATCCGTTTTGGAATGGAGTTTGGCGAATTGAACGCCATTGCACAACACAGGGAGTTTTCCGTATTTAATTCAGCCGAATTGGTTGTTGGAATTGCCGTTCCTAGTGGAAATAGCTATACACGAAAAGAAATAGACAAACTTATTGATTGGGTACGAAGACCTCAAGTAGGGGCTTTGGGAATGGTGTATTGCCGCGTCAATGAGGACGGAAGCTTCAAATCTTCTGTAGATAAGTTTTACGATCAAGAAGATTTGGCGCTTTGGGCTCAAAAGACCAATGCAAAACCTGGAGATCTAATCTGTATTTTGTCTGGAGAAACTCATAAAGTAAGAGCGCAGTTATCTGCTTTAAGAATGGAATTGGCAACCCGTTTAGGACTGAGAGATCCAAAAGTGTTTGCACCATTATGGGTAATTGATTTTCCGTTGTTAGAATTGGATGAAGAAACAGGGCATTATCATGCCATGCACCATCCGTTTACTTCTCCAAAGCCAGGGCAACTGGAATTGTTAGATACACATCCAGGGGATGTAAAAGCAAATGCCTATGATTTGGTTTTAAATGGAAATGAAATTGGTGGGGGTTCTATTCGAATTCACGACAAACAAACACAGGCCTTAATGTTACGTCATTTAGGGTTTTCTGAGGAAGATGCCAAAGCTCAATTTGGATTCTTAATGGATGCCTTTGAATATGGAGCGCCTCCTCATGGTGGACTGGCTTTTGGACTGGATCGGTTGGTCGCAATTTTAGGTGGTCAAGAAACGATTCGTGATTTTATTGCTTTTCCAAAAAATAATTCTGGCCGAGATGTTATGATCGATGCACCCGCATTGATAGACCCAGCACAACTAAAAGAATTGAGTATTCAATTGGATATTCAAAAAAAATAAGGAGCAATTTTTGAAGCAAATAGCTTCATCTATTGTACGAAAATAAGAGCGTAGACCTTGCGGATTTCAAATCTGTGAGGTTTTTTTGACTTCCATATTCTTACGCTAATATTTGATTTTTTTAGTTGTACAAAAAAAACTTACATTTGATAAGATAATCTAAAACAAAATACATGGAAGTTTTTCTACTACTTATTGCAATTGTGTTCTTAATTTTGATTTATACGAAGCAAAGTTCTAATTTTAGTAAGTTAAAAAAGCACATCGACCAACTTAATGAAAGAATTGAAGTGTTCTCTGAAAAAACAATGACTTCAGCAACGACACCAACAAAGCAAGAAGTAGGAAAGCCAGAAGAACCCCTGATCCCTAAAGAAGTTCAAGTACCGACTCCTGTTGAAACTCCATTAGAGAAACATTCTGAAAAAATAGAAGAAAGCCCTGTCGTCTCATTTTCTGATGGTGCTTCAAAAACTTCAAAACCCATTCAAGAGAAAAAGGAAACGAAAATTCTTTTAGAAAAGCCTATAAAGAAGACCCCTAAAAAGTCCTTATTTGAACGCTTTAAAGAAAAAAACCCAGATTTAGAAAAGTTTATTGGTGAAAATTTAATCAACAAAATTGGGATTCTAATTTTAGTATTAGGAATCAGTTTTTTCGTAAAATATGCTATTGACAAAGATTGGATTACCGAATCGGCACGAGTGGGAATCGGTGTTTTATGTGGTGCTTTGGTGATGGCTATTGCCCATAAATTAAAGAAAAATTATGCCGCTTTCAGTTCTGTTTTAGTGGCTGGAGGTATCAGTATTTTATATTTTACCATCTATATTGCATTTCATGAATACCAGTTGTTTAGTCAAACAATTGCCTTTTCTATCATGGTATTGATCACTGTTTTTAGCACTTTGGTATCGGTCTCCTATAACCGACAAGAATTGGCTGTTTTGGCTTTGATTGGTGGTTTTGCAGTGCCTTTTATGGTGAGTACTGGAGAAGGAAATTATCGGGTGTTATTTAGTTATATTGCCATTTTAAATATCGGAATTTTAGGAGTTTCCTATTTCAGAAAGTGGAAGATTGCGACCATTTTAGCATTTGTATTTACATCCCTGTTATACGGTGTTTGGTTATTAACGAGAATTGACCAATCAGAATTTTCACATTCAGGGGCTTTAGTATTTGCAACACTCTTTTATTTTATTTTCAGCATTATCATTGTTTTGAACAACCTTCAAAACAAAGGGGAATTTTCAACTATAGAATACCTTATTTTAGTCGCAAACACGTTCTTTTTCTTTGGAATGGGAATGGCGATTTTACAAAGTTGGGATTCTAATTATACAGGCCTATTTACTTTACTGTTGGCCGTTTACAATTTGTGTTATGCCGCTATTTTATATAGAAAATTTGGGCTTGAGAGAAATGCAATTTATCTCCTAATTGGTTTGGCGTTGACCTTTGTTACGCTCACCATTCCGATTCAATTTGAAGGAAACCAAATTACGCTTTTCTGGGCAGCAGAAGCGGTCTTGTTGCTCTGGTTGTTTCAAAAATCAACCCTCAATGCATTTAAGACAGGTTCTATTGTGGTGCAAATCTTGGCAGTTTTTAGTTTGTTATTGGATTGGAAGTGGTATTCCTCCAATTCGGAAGAACTTTCTATTGTTTTAAATCCAGTATTTATTGCTGGTTTTGTGGTGCTGATCTCCTTGTTTTTATCCCATTGGTTTTTACAGAAAGAAAGCAATACAGAAGCCACTGATTCAAAACCAAAGAGCAACATGCACTCCACCATCGTTTTGATACTGGCAATTGTGATTTCCTATTTTACAGGAATTTTAGAAGTCCATTATCAAGCCACTCAAATTTTAGCAAATAATGCTTCAGCAATGTCTTTGTCCGTAGCATATCATTTTGTGTTTGTGAGTCTGTTATGGTATTTCAACTCTTTTTCTCAAAATACAAATTTCACCAAAGGGATCTTTGCATTAGGAATCGGTTCTGTCTTTTTCTATCTGCTTCGCTTTTATGCACTTCCAACAAATGAGCTTGTTGAAAACTCCATTAAAGAGCTCAATTCTCAGTATGCCTTTATAGTGCATTATCTTATTTTGGGATGCTTGGTCTACTTCGGATATCAGTTTGTTAGAAACACAACAAGTGTGTTTAAAATGCAGCCAAAGCGCCTGAAATTGCTCCCGTGGTTCTTTGTATTTGCTGTGGTATTCATTTTAAGCAATGAAATTACAGTACATAGTTTGTATTTTTCAAATAGTAGCCTAGATGTCAACGAAATTCTTGAGGGTGGTATTTATGATAGAAGCAATTTTGTGCATCAGCAAATAGCCTCAGCGAAAACACAAATCGTAAAAATTGGATATCCTATTCTTTGGGGAATATGTTCTTTTATATTTCTGATTATCGGTATTAGAAAAGAATGGAAAAATATTCGAATTATTGCATTGACATTGTTGGGGATTACGATTGTAAAACTATTTTTGTACGATATTAAAAATGTTTCAGAAACTGGAAAAATTATTGCCTTTATTCTATTGGGTGTTTTAGTTTTGGTAATTTCTTTTGTATATCAAAAAATTAAAAAATTAGTCGTGGATGAAACCACCGAAAGAAAGATTGAAGATGAAAAAAATTAGCCTTTTATTCGCATTTTTTACTGCTTTAGTAGGATTTAGTCAAGATTTTACGGGGAGAATTTCTCCTGTTTCGAAAGAAGGGCTGCACCGTTTACTTCTGGGACCAGAAATTCGATCTGCTGCTCAGGAAGCGCTCCATACGATCCGAATTGTGGATTCTCAAAATGTGGAAGTTCCCTATGTATTAATTTCCAATACAGACAAGCGCTTTTCTACCTTTCAACCAGTTTCGATTTTTTCTAAAAAAATGGTTAAAGACTCCATTACCTCTATTGTGATCAAAAACACAGCGGGTATTTTTCAAGAAAGGATTGCTTTACAAATAGCCAATACAAACAGTTCAAAAAATTATACGGTCTATGGCAGTAATGATCAACGCACTTGGTATGGATTGATCACAGAAGGTCAGCTGACGGGGTTGAATTCTCAAAATAGTACCACAGTTGAAAAATCAATTGATCTTCCATTGCATTCCTATCAATTCATAAAAATTAATTTTAAGGATCATCAAACACTTCCAATAAATATTTTGAATGTTGGAGTCTATAAAAGTTCTTTTTTCATCTCAAAGCCCATCGAAATAAGTGCTTTTAAACAAGAGGTGCTTCCTAAAACAAAGAACAAAAGCACTCGGATAAAATTTAGGGCACCAACAGCACACAAGGTCAATCAGATTTCGTTTGACATTCGGACTCAGTTTTTTTCTCGAAATGCCAGATTGTTGGTTCAGAGAACCCGAAAAATAAAAAAGCGTGAAGAAGTCATCGAAGTTGAGGTTGCTCAATTTCAGTTGCATTCAGAAAATGACAATACTTTTGTACTGTATAACTTGAATGAAAAGGAATTTGTTTTGGAAATTGACAATCAAGACAATCCACCCCTACAGATAGAAAGGGTTCGCTTGCTTCAGAAACCCATCTATTTGATTGCTCAGTTACAACCTCAACAAAACTATCAGCTACATATAGATCCAACTTTAAGTAAACCTTCTTATGATTTGGAAAATTTTATTTCTAGCAATACCAAAGTGATTGGCGATAGTACCGTAGATCGTTTCTCTAAAAGTTCAACTGAAAGTGAGGCCTTGCAGCCACTAGCATTTTGGCAAACTCCTCTTTTTATGTGGATTTGTATTGCCTTTGGTGTTATTTTTATTGGTTACTTTGCCTTCGGATTATTAAAGGAAATGAACAATGAAGATGCAGCCTAAGCAAGAATGTTTTGTAAATTTTAGAAAGCCGAATTAATAGGAAATGCCAACAAAATATAAAGTATTAAAGAAAATCCTCATCTGGAGGTATAAACATATTTCAGAAAGACAGTTCATTTATGTGTTGAGTGTCTTAGTGGGCCTATTGGCGGGTTTAGGAACCTATATTTTAAAAGATTTAACCTTTTTAATCGAAAGGTTGTTGCAGGGAAAGCTCATCAAAGAATATCAATATTCATTGTATTTTATTTTTCCAATCATTGGGTTGTTTTTAGTCTACCTCATCAAGAAGCTGGTCATTAAAAAAGAAATCGGTCATGGAATTTCTACCACCCTACATGCCATTTCAAAACGAAACGGAATGATAGAACGGTCTAAGATGTTTGCATCGCTACTTACTGCTCCTTTAACAGTAGGTTTTGGAGGATCTGCGGGGCTACAAGGGCCAGCTGTAAGTACAGGAGCTGCTTTGGGATCCAACATTGCACAACTGTTTCATATGAATGCTAAAACCAGAATGCTACTCATTGGTTGTGCCACTGCTGGTGCCATGTCTTCCATGTTTCAAGCACCGATTGCTGCCATTATTTTTGCGGTAGAAATTTTTAGTTTAGACCTTGCTTTTGCCTCTTTGGTGCCCCTGTTGTTGGCGTCTGTTGCTGCAGTAATTACCTCCTATTTTTTTGTGGGAACCGATGTGTTGTTTGGGTTTCAATTGGTAGATATTTTTCAAGTTCGTGACATTCCTTTTTATATCGTTTTGGCATTTTTAACTGGAATGGCCTCTGTGTATTTTTCTAAAATGTATTTTCAAATTACACGTTTTTTCGACTCATTCAAAAGCCCCTTCAAAAAGTTATTGATTGGCGGAGTTGCCATTGGAATCATGTTGTATTTTATTCCTCCATTATATGGGGAGGGCTATGGTTTGATGACCAATTTGTTGGAAGGAAACACTGCAAAAGCACTCAAAGACATTCCCTATAATATCGATTTACAAAATGTCTATATGGTGGTTGCAATGTTGCTAATCATTGCAATTTTTAAAGCCATAGCAATGACAACGACCTTTGCCGCTGGAGGTGTTGGAGGAATTTTTATCCCGACCTTGTTTATGGGTTCTGCCCTTGGAAATGCAATTGCAAAAATCATTAATCAGTTGGGCTTTTCGGTTTCAGAGTCCAATTTCACTCTAATTGGAATGACCGGTTTAATGGCAGGGGTTTTACACGCCCCCTTAACGGCCATTTTCTTAATCGCTGAAATCACAGGAGGGTACGAGCTTTTTGTGCCCTTAATGTTGGTGTCGGCCATTAGTTTTGCCTTTACAAAGTACTTTATATCAAATTCGATTTATACTGTAGAATTGGCAAAAAGAGGAGAGCTCATTACGCACAACAAGGATAAAAATGTTTTGATGATGATGCGAATTGATACCTTGATAGAAAAAAATTTCAAGCCCATTTCACCCGAAATGAGCTTGGGAGAAATGCTTAAGAAATCGGTAGCAAAATCACAAAGAAATATTTTTCCAGTGTTGGATCAAGAAAAACGATTTTTAGGAATTGTTTTGTTGGACGATATCCGTTCCATCATGTTTCATCAAAAAGAGTATGAAACTACCTTTGTTTCCGATTTCATGAAGTCTGCCCCAGAAATTATTTTCCATGACGACTCTGTAGAGGAGGTCATGAAGAAATTCAAGGAGAGCAATGCGTGGAATTTACCTGTGGTAAAAAATGAAAAATATGTTGGATTTATTTCAAAATCGAAATTGCTAACCGCTTATCGAAATAAGTTGATAGCAGTAACAACATAGGATTGCAGCTGATTGTAGAGAATTAGAGCGGGAACTCCTCAAACCCGAATAATTTCATTTTGGTTTCAGCATTCAATAAAGAAAGAACTTTTGTAAATTTGTAGGATGAAGTACCTTTTAAAAATAATGTTTATCATTTTTGTTGTTTGGATTGCTATTGGAATCTATTTGATACAGATGGAACACCCAAAAGCACACATTGTGATGGGGTTAGGGATTTTCTATTTTTCCTTTCTATTGATGCCAATTTTTATTTATCACAGATACAAAGATGGCAAGTACAAGAAATACATTTTAAACGATCAGAAACTTCGAGATGCCTTTCAAAAGCAAGGGAAAAACTAACTTCTTCTGAGTATATTCACTACGGAACTCATTTTTCTACAAGCCTTTTTGATCTTCACCAAAGAACAGTTGTGGGTTCGAAAACACGATTTCATAACCCTAGGGGTGCATTTTGGTAACATTAAGATTACTTGAAACTTCAAATGAAGGCGTATGTTTGCACTGTAATGTTAGCCTGATTGATAAAAAAGGAATTAAAAAAGAAGAATAGAAAGAAAAAGTACCCTTTGAGTTCGTTCAAAAAACCCCAATATCATATTGGGGTTTTTTGTATTGAAATAATAAGATTTGGTTTACTTTTGTAGCCTATGATAGATCAAAGAGAAGCAATCTCCGAAAAAGCCGTTTTAATTGGTGTTATTACTCAATTACAAGACGAAACAAAATCTGAAGAGTACCTAGATGAGCTAGAGTTTTTGACTGAAACTGCTGGAGGGCTTACTGTAAAACGCTTTGTTCAAAAGATGGAAAAACCCAACCCGAAAACATTTTTAGGAACTGGAAAATTGGATGAAGTGAAAAGCTATATTGAAGCACACGGAATCGGTACCGCTATTTTTGATGATGAACTGTCTCCTGCTCAATTAAGGAATATTGAAAAAATTCTAGATTGTAAAATTTTAGACAGAACCAATTTGATCTTAGACATTTTTGCACAAAGAGCACAAACTAGCTCTGCAAAAACTCAGGTTGAACTAGCACAGCACCAATATCTTTTACCTCGTTTAACAAGGCTTTGGACACACTTGGACAAGCAAAAAGGAGGAATTGGTTTGCGTGGACCTGGAGAAACAGAGATTGAAACAGACCGACGTATTATTCGAGACAAAATAGCCGTTCTTAAAAAGAAGTTGCTCACCATTGACAAACAGATGGCTGTGCAAAGAAAAAATCGTGGACAAATGGTTCGGGTTGCATTGGTAGGCTATACCAACGTTGGAAAATCGACTTTGATGAATGTTATTAGTAAAAGTGATGTTTTTGCAGAAAACAAATTATTTGCAACTTTAGACACTACGGTTCGGAAGGTCGTGATTAAAAACATTCCTTTTTTAATGACCGATACTGTTGGATTTATTCGAAAATTACCCACCCAATTGGTCGAATCGTTCAAGTCTACTTTAGACGAGGTTCGAGAAGCGGATCTCTTGTTGCATGTGGTTGATATTTCGCATCCCAATTTTGAAGATCATATCGCTTCAGTAAATGTTGTGTTGGCCGATATTAAGTGTGCAAACAAACCTACTGTAATGGTCTTTAATAAGATAGACGCTTTTGAACACGAAACGATTGATGCCGATGATTTGATTACCGAAAAAACGAAAGAACACTACACTTTAGAAGATTGGGAAAAGACCTGGATGAATGATTACGAGATCGAAAGCATTTTTATTTCTGCACTGAATAAAGACAATTTGGAGGATTTTAAAGAGAAAACCTACAATGAGGTCAAAAAGATTCACATTGAACGCTTTCCATACAATAACTTTTTATATGACGAATTTTCTGAGTAAATCGAATTCAGAAGCTACTCAGATCAACGTGATTTTTTAGAAAGAATAACTCATTCCTAACAACCAATAGGATTGTAACTTATTGGTTACAGTATTGAAGTCAGCATTTGGATTTGTCATTAATGCGTTGTTCAATGCCTCTTGCTTATTTTGACGAAGTCCAAGCTCAAAGCCCAATCCAATACCTTTATACAAATTGTACCCAAAAGTGTTTGTCCATGTCCAGTTAGATAAATTATCTGTTCTATAACTTTGATACATCGATAAATTCGATTGTATACTCAGTTGATCAATTTTGGTCTCATAGTTCGCTACCAATTTAGCTCCTAAAGAAGATTCAAAAACAGTCTCTCCTTTGCTGAAAACAAAATTGTAGTTTCATGGGTGAATTACCACCCTCAATTGATTCATAGGAGTCCATGTAAAACCAACTCCAAAATCTAAATATCCAGGATCGTTAAAGTTGTCAATAATGGATGTTCGATATTCCATCAAAGCAGAAGCTGCCCACTTTTTATTGATGCGTTTTCCATATAATGACGAAATGGTAAACACGTCGGTTGCAGTTTCAAAATCTTCGTCACCTTTTATAGATTTATCATTCAATTTGACCCATCCTAAATTTAAGGTTCCCGAGTTTTTCCAAAAGAATCCTTTTTGAATTAAATTTGCATAGCCGTTCACTGTAATTCCAATATTTCCGGCTGCCGCATTGGGTGCTGTTCTCGAGTACCAATTGTTAAATCCAGAGAGGCTTCCTCCAATGGTTCCAAAAGCACCAATTCTCCAGCCTGGTAGGGCGTCAATTTTTGCTTGTAAAGCGGCAACTTCTCCTTGTAGTTTTTTGATTTCTAATTTTTTAGGAGCTTGTTTTTGTTTCAATTCTAGGACGGTTTGTGCCTGTATACAAAAACTACTGCCTACCAACAAAAGGGAGCATAGGTATTTTTTCATTTTTCAGTTTTAAAATCGGCAACAAAATATTTTTTTTAAAAAAACGAACAAAGCAATTTAGACTTTTTTTACTGAAACGATTTCGTGTGTTTCTAATACAATTTAGAATAAAATCAACACCAACTTATTTTTTTGATTTGTAAAGCGGAACGGTAGAGCATGCCTCCCCGAATAAGATAGAGCTTGCGAGGGGTTGTAATTTTCCTATTAAAAATGCAAAAGCACTATTGGGAATCGGTTTTTCAGCGCATCCTTTGATGATTACCGGTGCATCTGTAAAGGGTTCAAAATCGATAAATTCGATCAGTTCTTGATACAGAACCGTTTCTAATAGTTCCAAATTTCCAATGACTACTTTGTTTGCAAAAGGAGTAACTTCAGCGGCAATCAACATAAACGCCCAGGAAGGGATGATGGCATCAGCAGAGCATTGAATCGCCACAAAACAATTTTTGTATTGAGACCAATCGTGGTTTTTTACTGAAATTCTGAAATCAACTTCTTTTAAAATAATTTCTTCAAACAACCAGTCTTTGATATCAAATTGCACTCTTTTTCCTTCGGGATATATTTCCTCTAAATCAAAGGTTTTTAATTTGCTGTTTGCGACTCTATTGATAATTTCTTTTTTCATGGAGGCTTGAAGTACGAGGTTTGAAGTATGAAGTTTGAAGTACGAAGTTTGAGGTTTGAAGTAGGAGTTTTTTTTGAAAAAAATTACCTACAGCATTCCCAATTCTAATTTTGCTTCTTCGCTCATCATTTCTTGTGTCCAAGTAGGGTCGAACGTGATTTCTACTTCACAACTATTGATTTCTTTTATCGACGCTACTTTTTCTTCAATATCAACTGGCAAACTCTCGGCTACTGGACAGTTTGGAGAGGTTAACGTCATTAATATTTTGGCATTGTTTTCTTCCGAGACAAACACGTCATAAATCAAACCCAATTCGTAAATGTCTACAGGGATTTCTGGGTCATAAATGGTTTTTAAAACGCGAACAATTTTATCACCAATCTCTTCTAATTCTTTGTCTGTCATTGTGTAAGGAATTTAATTTATAATCGCGTTTGCTGTGCAATTGCGTACATTTTTATTTGTTTGATCATCGATACCAGTCCATTTGCTCTGGTAGGGCTTAAGTGTTCTTTGAGGCCTATGGCATCAACAAAATCGGTCTCTGCGCTTAAAATATCTTTGGGTTGTTGTCCCGAATACACACGTAGCAATAGGGCAGCGATTCCTTTGGTTAAAATTGCATCACTATCGGCAGTATACTTGATCACCTCGTTTTCTAACTCAGAATACAACCAAACTTTGGATTGGCACCCTTTGATTAAATTCTCATCCAATTTAAATTTTGGATCAATAATCGGCAAAGATTTCCCAAGATCGATGATATATTGGTAGCGATCCATCCAATCGTCAAACATCGAAAACTCGTCAATAATTTCTTCTTGTATTTCTTTGATAGTCATTTTTAAAACTTATTTTTGTGTCTTTAAAAAAAGCGTTTATTCTGCTTTGCAAAATTACGTATAAAATCTAAGAAATGAGTAAATTATTAGCAGTAGGAACTGTCGCTTTTGATGCAATTGAAACCCCTTTTGGGAAAACAGACAAAATCCTAGGAGGTTCTGGTACTTTCGTTGGTTTGGCAGCCAGCCAGTTTGGGGTACAAACGGGAGTGGTTTCTGTAGTTGGTGGAGATTTTCCTGCTTCTTATCTAGAGATGATGAATGCGAAAGGAATCCATACCGAAGGAATTGAAATCGTAAAAGATGGAAAAACTTTTTTCTGGAGTGGGAAGTATCACAACGATATGAATTCTAGAGACACCCTTATTACAGAACTCAATGTCTTAGAAACATTCTCGCCGATAGTTCCTGAAAGTTTTAAAGACGCTGGAATTGTAATGTTAGGTAATTTACACCCATTGACACAGGCATCCGTTTTAGATCAAATGATTGAAAGACCCAAATTAGTTGTTTTGGATACCATGAATTTTTGGATGGACATCGCCTTAGCAGACTTGCATACCGTATTGAAACGCGTAGATGTGATTACGATTAATGATGAAGAAGCAAGACAACTCTCGGGAGAATATTCTTTAGTGAATGCCGCAAAGAAAATCCATGCAATGGGCCCCAAATATGTGGTCATTAAAAAAGGAGAACACGGCGCTTTGTTATTCAACGAAGGAAAGATGTTTTACGCACCTGCCTTACCATTGGCAGATGTTTTTGATCCAACAGGAGCTGGAGATACTTTTGCAGGAGGTTTTTGCGGATATCTAGCCAAAACACAAGATGTCTCTTTTGAAAATATGAAGAATGCCGTGATTTTTGGGTCGAATCTTGCTTCTTTCTGTGTAGAAAAGTTTGGTACAGAACGCATGCAAACCCTCACTCCAGACGAAGTAAAAACACGTTTGGAAGCTTTTAGAGATTTAACCCAATTTGATATAAAAATAGCTTAATTTTAATCCGTAGTTTCGACTGCGGATTTTTTTTTTAACAACATAAAGACTAACAACACCCAACTAAAACGAAATGACTGATGAGTGACGCTATTAAACACGAATGTGGAATTGCACTTGTTCGATTAAAAAAACCTTTACAGTTTTACAAAGACAAGTACGGAACTGCTTTTTACGGAATCAACAAAATGTATTTATTGATGGAAAAGCAGCACAACAGGGGTCAGGATGGTGCTGGTTTTGCGAGTGTAAAATTTAATGTTGCACCTGGGACTCGATATGTAAGTAGAATTCGCTCTAACAAATCGCAACCCATTCAAGATGTTTTTGGACAAATCAACGACCGACTCAATGGTGTTTTAGAGCAGTTTCCCGAGAAAAAGGACGATGTAGACTGGCAAGAACAAAACATGCCTTATGTGGGAAATTTATTTCTTGGACACGTTCGTTACGGGACCTTTGGTAAAAACAGCATCGAAAGTGTGCACCCTTTTATGCGTCAGAGTAATTGGCGACATCAAAATTTAATCGTTGCGGGAAATTTCAATATGACCAATTCGAAGCAATTGTTGGAAGAACTGGTTGAATTGGGACAACACCCAAAAGAATTTACGGACACGGTGACCGTTATGGAGAAAATTGGACACTTTTTAGAAGATGAAGTTGCCAATTTGTATGCAAGAGCAAAAGAAAAAGGATTTAGTAAGAAAGATGCTTCTCCCTTTATTGAAGAAAATTTGGACTTGCAAAATGTTTTAAAAAGATCTGCAAAAAACTGGGATGGGGGCTATGCCATGGCAGGATTGGTAGGTCATGGAGATGCTTTTGTCTTGAGAGACCCTAACGGAATACGCCCAACGTATTTTTATGAAGATGATGAGGTGGTCGTGGTAGCTTCTGAAAGACCCGTTATACAAACGGTTTTTAATGTACCGATAGCAGCAGTGAAAGAGCTGGAGAGAGGGCATGCCTTGATCATCAAGAAAAATGGAAAAACCTCCATCCAACCTGTTTTAGAGCAAAAAGAAAAAAAAGCCTGTTCTTTTGAACGTATTTATTTCTCAAGAGGAAGTGATGCGAGCATCTATGAAGAGCGCAAAAATTTGGGAAAATTGGTTTTTCCTAAAATTTTAAAATCCATTGATTCAGATATTTCCAACACTGTTTTTTCCTACATTCCCAATACTGCAGAAACCTCATTTTATGGAATGACAGAGGCTGCAGAAGATTTGCTCAATCAACAAAAAACAGCTAAAATATTAGCTGGAGGCAAAGCCTTGTCTGCACAAAGAGTCACAGAGATTTTATCGGAAAGAGCTCGTTTTGAGAAAATAGCGATCAAAGACGCAAAACTACGAACTTTTATTGCTGACGATAGCAGTAGAGACGATTTGGTAGAGCATGTCTATGATGTGACCTATGGAGTTGTCAAATCGACAGACAATTTAGTCATTATCGATGATAGTATCGTTCGAGGTACCACTTTGAAGAAAAGTATTATCAAGATATTAGACCGACTGAGTCCAAAGAAAATTGTAGTTGTTTCTTCTGCGCCACAAATTCGATATCCAGATTGTTACGGCATCGATATGGCAAGAATTGAAGCCTTTATTGCTTTCAAAGCAGCAATTGAGCTGTTGAAAGAGACCAATCAATATGCAATTGTAGATGAGGTATATCAAAAATCAAAAGCACAGCAATCGTTTCAAGATGAAGACATTGTCAATTTTGTAAAGGAAATCTATGCCCCTTTTACCACCGAAGAAGTGTCTGAAAAAATAGCAGCAATGTTAAAAACCAATGACATCAAAGCCGATGTTGAGGTGATTTACCAATCGGTTGAAAGCTTGCACGAAGCCTGTCCTGACAATTTAGGAGATTGGTATTTTACAGGAGATTACCCAACCCCCGGAGGAAATAGAGTGGTCAATCAAGCCTTTATTAATTTTTATGAAGGAAATGACAAAAGAGCCTATTAGTTCGATTTGACGCTTTGATGGAAATTTGCTATCTTTGAATAAACTTAAATTTATATCATATGACGCCAACAATTATCATTATAGGAGTTATTGCGATTGTACTTGTCCTATTGGTTTCACTGTACAACCGATTGGTAAAACTTCGCAACAATCGAGAAAGTGCTTTTGCAGATATTGATGTTCAATTGAAGCAACGGTACGATTTAATTCCTCAGTTGTTAGAGACCGTTAAGGGCTATATGAAACACGAAGAAAAAGTGTTAACTGCGGTTACAGCTGCCAGAGCAGGAGCTTTAAATGCCTCCACGATTGACGAGAAAATTGCTGCAGAACACCAGATGTCCTCAGCATTAAGTGGACTGAATATTGCGGTAGAAGCCTATCCTGATTTGAAAGCAAGTACAAATTTTTTACAATTTCAGGAAGAGATTTCCGATATTGAAAATAAATTATCTTCTGTCAGAAGGTTTTTCAATTCTTCTACAAAAGAGTACAACAATGCCGTTGAAACCTTTCCATCCAACTTGATTGCTGGAATGTTTTCTTTTCAAAAAGGATCGATGTTTGACTTGGGGGGTTCGCAAAGAGCCAAACTCGATGAGGCACCTACTATTGGCTTTTAACCCATGAAATATGTTGGTTTACAATCTCAAATAAATCGGAATAATTACAAGTCCATTGCACTCCTTTTAGCCTTTCCACTCTTGCTTTTGGGATTGGTATGGCTCTTTTTTTCTTTACCTATTCAGGAAGCACCGATGCTGAACTTCCGATGGCTGCCATTCACGAAGCTTTTTGGGGAGCGACCCCCTTTGTTTTGTGCATTGTTGGGATTTGGTTTTTAATTGCATGGTTTTCCCATTCTTCAATGATTCAACGTGCAACAGGTGCCAAACCTTTAGAGCGGAAAGCCCACAAACGCGTATACAATTTGGTAGAAAATCTGTGCATGTCGCAGGGGATGAAAATGCCCAAAGTTTATGTGATTGAAGACGGTTCATTAAATGCGTTCGCTAGTGGACTCAGCCAAAAAACCTATGCGGTGACCTTGTCAAGAGGGATCATCGAAAAATTAGACGACAATGAATTGGAGGCTGTCATTGCCCACGAACTCACCCATATTATCAATCGAGATGTCCGACTTTTGATTGTGTCAATTATTTTTGTAGGGATCTTTTCTTTTGTTACCGAGTTGGCCTTCCGTTCTGTGTTGTACGGTGGAGGAAGAGGTTCAAAAAAGAAAGAAGGAGGGGCAATTCTCCTTGTTTTAGGACTCGGTATTTTAGGACTCATTTTGGCCTCTTTGTTTCGATTTTCACTTTCTCGAAAACGAGAGTATCTGGCCGATGCTGGAGCTGCTGAAATGACCAGAAAGCCCTTGGCCTTGGCGAATGCGTTGCGTAAGATTTCGGAAGATCCTGGATAGAGGCCGTCAAAAGAGACGATGTTGCTCAGATGTTTATCGACCATCCAACAAAGAAAAAAGATCAGAAATCGCTGGTTTCATTTTTTAATGGAATGTTTGCAACCCATCCACCCATCCAAAAACGAATTCAAATTCTCGAACAATTTTAACAAAAAACCCGAAGCAGTGCTTCGGGTTTTTGGAACTTGTAAAGTTCAAGAGGGTACTGCTTATTTTGAAGCTGCATATCGAGTTGCTACTTCATTCCAGTTTACTACATTAAAAAATGCATTGATATAATCAGGTCTTCTGTTTTGATAGTTTAAATAATATGCATGCTCCCAAACATCCAATCCTAAAATTGGAGTTCCTTCGCAACCCACACCTGGCATTAAAGAATTGTCTTGATTTGGAGTAGCGCAAATGCTTACTTTTCCACCTTTGTGAACACACAACCAAGCCCATCCAGAGCCAAATTGCGTTGCAGCAGCATTTGAAAATGCTTCCTTGAACGCCTCTTCAGATCCAAAAGCAGCTTCAACAGCCTCTTTCAATTCTCCGGCAAGTGTTCCTTTGTTGTTGGGATTCATTACAGACCAGAATAATGAGTGATTGTAAAAACCACCCCCATTATTTCTAACAGCTCCATTGCTCAAGTCCAGGTTGGTTAAAATTTCTTCTATAGATTTTCCTTCTAAAGCAGTTCCTTCAATCGCTGCGTTTAATTTTGCAGTATATCCACCATGGTGTTTTGTATGGTGAATTTCCATTGTTCTTGCATCAATATTTGGTTCTAATGCGTCATATGCATATCCTAATTCGGGTAATTGAAAAGCCATTTTTTTATCGTTTAAAAGTTAGTATCATTTTACGAGTGTAAATTTAGCCATAATTAAACGGTTTGACAAGTAGTTTGTTTTTTGAAAATTGATAGTGACATAGAAATCTCTTATTCTTGAAATGCGTTCATAAATTCTTCGGCTTTGGCAACCATGTTTTTACTACCACAAACAAAGGGAACGCGTTGGTGTAATGCGGTAGGTTCAATTTCTAAAATTCGCCGATACCCGTCAGAAGCCAATCCATTGGCCTGTTCTGCAATAAAAGCAATCGGATTGCATTCGTACAACAAACGCAATTTTCCTGTTGGATTTGTAGAACTTTTCGGGTACAGATAGATGCCTCCTTTGATCATATTTCGATGAAAATCGGAAACCAAAGACCCAATATATCTGCTGGTATAGGGTCGATTGTCTTCTACTGCTTGGCAGTATTTGATGTATTTTTTGATGCCTTCTGGGAAATCCAAGTAATTTCCTTCGTTCACAGAATAAATTTGGCCATCCTCGGGGAACTGTATGTTGGGATGCGATAAATACCAACTTCCCAAAGCAGGATTTAGGGTAAAGCCATTGACTCCTTTTCCAGTGGTATAGACCAACATGGTTGAGGTTCCATACACAATATATCCTGCAGCAACTTGTTGCGCTCCCCGTTGTAAAAAATCCTTCGGTTGTACTGGAGTTCCTACGGGAGTGACCCGCCTAAAAATTGAAAAAATAGTTCCTACAGAAACATTCACATCAATATTGGAAGAGCCATCGAGCGGATCGATCAACACCACATATTTATTTTGATGATTGGCATCTTGACTATTGATTGCAATAAAATCGTCCTCTTCTTCACTGGCAATTCCACAAACAATATTCCGATCGGTGATGGTTTGGATAAAGGTGTCGTTGGCATAGACATCGAGTTTTTGTTGGTCTTCGCCTTGAATATTGGTATCTCCTGCTGCTCCTGTGATGTCCACCAATCCGGCCTTGTTTACTTCGTGGTTGACCACCTTTGCCGCCAGACGAATTGCGTTTAACAATCGGGAGAGTTCTCCGGAAGAATAGGGGAAATCGTTCTGATTTTCAATAATAAACTCCCCAAGGGTTTGATTTTTTTTAGCCATTTTGAACTGCCTTTTCGTTCCACAAAGATGCTATTTATTTTTCAAAACTACATCGATTTCGTTCCGATTTTAAATTTTAAACAAAAGTTTTTTTCTTGTTATTATTCTGTAGAAATTTTTGTTTGCTTCCAAATCGATTACCTTTGATTTTTAAAAAGTATCCCATGAGTTTTACAACCCGAGAAGCGACCCGAAACGATGTCCCTTCTGTCCTCAGTTTAATCAACGAATTGGCCGTTTTTGAGAAAGAACCCAACGCCGTAGAAGTCACCATTGCCGATCTTGAAAGAGATGGTTTTTCGGACAGCCCAAAATTTAAGATTTTTGTCGCAGAAGAAGGTGCCACCATTATTGGTATTGCCTTCATTTACATGCGATATTCTACCTGGAAAGGACCCATTGTGCATTTGGAAGATCTCATTGTAACTCAAGAAAAAAGAAAATTGGGCGTTGGCATGGCCCTGTACACCCAAGTGATGAAATATGCCCACGCCCTAGGAGCCAAAAGAGTTTCTTGGGAGGTCATTGATTGGAACACCAATGCCATTGAATTTTATAAGTCTACTGGAGCAAGCATTTTAAATGATTGGTCTGTAGTGCAAATGAACGAAGAGAATTTAGAAAAATTTGTACAAAATCATTAGCAATGAGAATTTTTAAGTTTGGAGGCGCCTCTGTAAAAGATGCACAGGGCGTTCAAAATGTGGCCAAATTATTACAAGATCAAGGCGTAAAAAATACTTTGGTAGTGATTTCTGCCATGGGAAAAATGACCAATGCTTTTGAAGAGTTGATCGATGCCTATTTTTACAAAACGGAGGAATTGAACAACAAGAAAGCTCAGATTGTTGCCTTTCATCAAGAGCTGATGGACGACTTGTTTGAAAAAGGACACCCTGTGTTTCATACCGTTGAGGTCCTCTTTGACGAGTTGGATTGGTTTTTAGAACGAAACACTTCCCAGCGCTACAATTATGTCTACGATCAAATTATTTGTTTTGGAGAACTTCTTTCCACTCGAATTGTCAGTGGCTATTTATCGCTGTTAGATATTGAAAACCACTGGTTGGATGTGCGAAATTTTATCAAAACCGACAGCAATTACAGAGATGCCAAAGTCAATTGGGAGTTGACACAACAACTGATCACCGAGCAGATCGATGTGCAGAAGCTCCATATTACCCAAGGTTTTTTGGCAGGAAATGATACTGAAAACACGACCACGCTAGGAAGAGAAGGTTCCGATTATACTGCGGGAATTTTCGCCTATTGCTTCAATGCGGAAAGCGTTACGATTTGGAAAGATGTTCCGGGCGTCCTCAATGCAGATCCGAGAGTTTTTGAAGAAACCACCTTATTGACACAAATTTCCTACGAAGAAGCCATCGAGATGGCATTTTATGGCGCTTCGGTGATTCATCCAAAGACCATACAGCCTCTTCAAAACAAAGAGATTCCCCTGTATGTCAAATCCTTTATTCAGCCCAATGCATTGGGTACTCGAATTTCAAAAGGCACCCATTTGGAACCCGATATTCCTTGTTTTATCATCAAGAAAAATCAAATTTTGCTGTCCATTTCTGCCAATGACTTTTCGTTTATGGTCGAAAATAATATCAGCTATATTTTTAAAAAACTCCACGATTATAAATTGTCTGTAAATTTAATTCAGAATTCTGCCATTAGTTTTTCTGTCTGCGTCGACAACAAATATGGAAATTTTGATGCCTTCTATATTGAACTGAAAAATGAGTTTGCCATTGATTTTCAAAAGGAGGTCGATTTGTACACCATTCGTCATTTTAACGAAGCGACAAAAGCGGCCATTTCACAGCGTGGAACCACTTTGTTATCGCAGACCAACAAAGAAACCATTCAGATTGTTTTACAAGAGTTTTAAATAAAAAAACAGTATTTTTGCTGGGGTTTAATATAAACATATGGCATTAGTAACAGCAAAAGAGGTTTCTCAAGTAATTGGTTTAAAGCGTTTTGGGTTTGTAGGCAATTTTATAGGTTGGTTGTTGCTTCGTGTTTTGCGGATTTCTGCCATCAATGCAATTTACAACAAGAACAAACACAAAACATCCCTGGATTTTTTAAACGGAATTTTAGAAGACTGCAATATTGATTTTGAAATTCCTGAAGAAGACCTCCAAAGAATTCCCAAAGAGGGGCCTTTTATTACGATTTCCAACCACCCCCTTGGTGGGATAGACGGGGTCCTTTTGTTGAAACTCTTGATTGAAAAAAGAGCCGATTATAAAATCATTGCCAATTTTCTTTTGCATCGCATTGCGCCGCTCAAACCTTATGTGATGCCGGTCAATCCTTTTGAAAACAGAAAGGATGCCCACTCCAGTATTGCGGGTGTCAAAAGTGCACTCCTGCACCTGAGAGAAGGTAAGCCCTTGGGAATTTTTCCAGCAGGGGAGGTTTCTACCTACAAAGATGGCAAGTTAAAAGTAGACAAACCTTGGGAAGAGGGTGCAGTTCGGTTGATTCAAAAAGCCAATGTGCCGGTCATTCCAATTTATTTTCATGCCAAAAACAGTCGCCTTTTTTATGTCTTGTCGAAAATTAGCGACACCCTGCGAACGGCAAAATTACCTTCCGAAGTAATTTCTCAGAAAAATAGGGTCATTAAAGTCCGAATTGGGAAACCGATTTCGGTTCAGGATCAAAGCGCCTATCCCGATATTCCTTCGTTGTACGAATTTCTTCGCAAGAAGACCTATATGCTGGCAAACCCTTTTGAAAGCAAGAGCCCCTTGCTTTCTACCCAGCATATGAAAATTAAAAAACCAGTAAAAAAGATCACTCCTCAGAAAAACAACGCAATGTGCATTCAAGAAGTTGATGCCCTGCGGGCTTCCGATGGGCGCTTGTTGGAAAGCAAAAACTATGAGGTGTTTTTTGCAAAAGCCACCCACATTCCCAATCTTTTGCAAGAGATTGGACGCCTGCGCGAAGTGACGTTTAGGGCCATTGGCGAGGGAACCAACAAAGCGATCGATTTGGACGTCTATGACCAGTACTATTCCCACCTATTTTTGTGGGACCGAGTTGCACAGTGTTTGGTGGGTGCCTATCGAATGGGGATCGGGAAGGAGATCTATAAAAATCATGGGATCAAAGGGTTTTACATTCAAACCCTCTTTAGAATTGAACCCGAATTGCATCCCATGATGCAAAAAACCATCGAAATGGGGAGGGCCTTTATCATTCAGGAGTACCAACAAAAACCCATGCCTTTGTTTTTGTTGTGGAAGGGCATTGTACATGTTACCTTGCGGTATCCAGACCATACCTTTTTAATGGGCGGTGTTTCGATCAGCAATCAGTTTTCTGATTTCTCCAAATCCTTAATGATTGAGTTCATGCGATCGCACTATTACGATCCGTATTTGGCGCAGTACATACAGCCCAAAAAAGAATACAAGGTAAAGCTCAAAGATGCCGACAAGGATTTTGTTTTTGATGCCAGCAAAGCCGACCTGCAAAAGTTTGACAAAATCATTGACGAAATAGAGCCCGGTGCACTGCGAATTCCTGTATTGATTAAAAAATATGTCAAACAGAATGCCCGCTTGGTGGCCTTCAATGTAGACCCTAAATTCAACAATGCCGTCGATGGCCTGATGTACATTAAAGTGTCCGACATTCCCGAGAGTACGGTACGACCCGTAATGGAAGAATTTCAAGCAGCTCTGGAGGGCAAATCCAACAACAGCAAAGCCTAAAACGTTCCTGGCCGTTCTCCTTCTGCAGGGCAGTAAAGCGGTTTCAGCAGTGCCCCACAACAGCCTGAAACGAAACAGCCCCTCCACCTGGAGGGGCTGTTTTCTTAGTCTTTTTGAACGGCTTTTTCCAAAGCCTCAATTCGTACTGGTAGTGAATGCCTGCTAAAACCTGTTTTACACTACAAAGCGACCTAAAGTAGAGAAAAAAATCCATCAACAACGGTTAAACAGTCGATTACTTAAAAATTAATAGCTTACCCCAATTACTATGCAGAGAAACACTACTTCCCAGTATATAACTGGATTGTATGACAGTATCCAATTCACTCTGTTTAAAAAGAAAGCGAACTATCGTCGTATCATCTCTACGAGCGACAATATTAATTCCATAAGTCCCTGAAAACTGAAGTGTAACTCCTAGTATTCCAGCTATTTTATTTAAGGTATCTGAATTGGAATTTGCAATCAAATCGAGTAATTCATCTTCTGAAATTAAGTCATTAATTGTCTTTCCTGATGCATCTAAAGCTGCTTGAAAGGTGCCTGAAGCTGTTGTTAGAAAGCTAGTATTAGCATTAGTCAAAGTATAAGATGATTCAGTCTGGGTTGCATTGGAACATACTGCGCCAAAATTACTCCAATCACCGTTCACATCAAGTGCCCCAGTAGTTGCTGCAACACCAGAAAACGAATAGGTGATGATCTGACTTTGTCCGGCTGATAAAGTTACCAATGTGCTGGGACTTACCCCAGAAACAGTCACTGTACCCAAACCAGGACCACTCAGCGTAAGATCCGTAATACTTGGGGTAAGTGACAAGGTTGCAAAGCCAGTATTCGTGATTTCAACACGAAAATCAACACCCGTTGCATCGGTTGGACCTAAAGGAAATGCATCCGAAAAACCAGTACAGTTGGTCACAGTCAATTGCTGATTGAACAACAAAAGAGCACTATATTCTGTCCCGTTATGAATGTATGGCGCAGCAGGAGCACAGTCCGTAAAATAGACCATCAAACCTGCAACGGGGTTGATAATGGCTAGCATTTGAGCTTGTGTCATCCTAGGTGGTAAAAAGCCTTTGTGGGTAGAACGAAGTTCTAAAATCGCAGATTCATTCGGAGTGTTGGTCCCTATCCCTTTTTGGGCAAAAAGCCCAATGTTCGTGATCAAAACGAAAATTAAACAGCTCCTTTTCATCATTTAAAGTTTCTAAGTAGCATCGATTTCAATCGATGCTGGTATGAACATAGAATTCAGTTATTACAATTTGATACAGCGAAACACTACGGATACTAGAGCTAGTCTTTCAGAGCTTTTTCCAGAGCCTCAATCCGCGCTAGTAGTGAATGCCTGCTAAGCACCTGTTTTACATTACAAAGTATTTCAATATCCGATAGAAAACAAAGCCAACAGGAATGATGGAACAGTCGATTACTTAAAAATTAATACCTTAGCCCAACCACTTGTTAAATTAACACTATTTACATTTAAGGGTATTATGTCTGTTATGATACTATTCAATTGGCTTTGCTGAATTATATAGCGTACTATCGTCGTATTATCTCTACGAGCGATAAGATTAGTCCCATCAGTCCCTGAAAACTGAAGTGTAATTCCTAGAATTCCAGCTATTTCATTTAAGGTATCTGAATTGGAATTAGAAAGCATATCGGCCAAATCACCTTCTGAAATCAAGTCATTAATTGTGTTTCCTGATGCATCTATAGCTGCTTGAAAGGTGCCTGTAGCTGTTGTTTGAAAGCTAGTATTAGCATTAGTCAAAGTAAAAGGTGGTTCAGTCTGAGTTGCATTGGAACATACTGCGCCAAATCTACTCCAATCACCGTTCACAGCAAGACCCCCAGTAGTTGATGCAACCCCAGATAACGAAAAGGTGATGACCTGACTTTGTCCCGAAGTCAGTGAAACCGGACTGGGACTTACCCCAGAAACAGTCACTGTACCCAAACCGGCACCACTCAGCGTAAGATCCGAAATGTTTGGTGTAAAAGTCATGGGTGCAAAGCCACTATTCGTGACTTCAACACGAAAATCAACACCCGTTGCATTGGATGGGCCAGTAGGTAAGGTCTCTGAAAAACCAGTACAGTTGCTCACAGTCAATTGCTGATTGGCCAACAAAAGAGCACTATATTCAGTCCCGTTATGCATGTATAGCGCAGCAGGAGTACAGTTCGTACAATAGACCATCAAACCTTCAACGGGGTTGGCAATGTTTAGCATTTGAGCTTGTGTCATCCTAGGGGGCAAAAAGCCTTTCTGGGTAGAACTAAGTTCTAAAACCGCGGATTCACTTGGGTTGTTGGTTCCTATTCCTTTTTGGGCAAAAAGTCCAATGTTCGTCATTAGGAGTAAAATTAAATATCTAGTTTTCATAATTTGAAAATTTTTGTTTTATGTTAATCTATTTGTATCCATTCAGTTCCCGTGTTTACGATCCGTATCCGTTGATAGCCATAGTTCAAAGAAAGTGTTGCAATACCATCTATCGTTTCACCACCATTCGGGTCTATTGTAATATTATCATTGGTACCAATATATGTTCCTGAGCGCTTAATGACCAATTCAAAGCCTGTGGGATAGCTGGATACAGAGGCCAATGCTACTGTTGTGTCTGCCCCTAGGTTTACCAATACCACACTACTTTCAATAGCAGGTGTGCCAGTGCTGGTTAGGGTTTCAATTAAATGTATCGTACCCAATTTGACAGCCCCAGAAGCTTCGGTCGCGTTAAAAAAGTAACTTGTTAAGTTTTTTGTAATATGGCAGAGATAGCGGGTATTGGCTTTTAGGGTGAGTCCACTAACTTGTTCAGTGATGTCCCCCCCGTTTCTCAAGTAGGCTCCCGCAAATCCGGTAAAGTTCAGTGTACGGTCTGCAGCCGTGGTGTTGGTGATGTAGAAATTGGTTGCGTCGTTCACAAAGGTATTGGTAATACTCAAATCTCCTGTACTTTCTATGTGGATGTCGGCATTGTTGTGACTTTCTTCGGTAATGGCCAGTACGGTGGCAACGTTATGGTGAATGGTTCTGTTTCCAAGAAAGTTGTTTGAAACAACATCCCATTTCACTGTACCAGCGTTATCCGTCGTCAATACCTTATTAAAAGTCGTAGAGGGCTTTATTTTTGTGGTGGTGACGGCAGCTGCTTTGATATCTTCAGTTTGAATGGTTTCATTCAATATTTTATCAGTGGTGACGGCATCGTCAGCCAATTTCTCCTTAGTTACATTTAAATCTAGAATTTTTGTGGTGGTGACGGCATCGGCAGCCAATTTCTCCTCGGTTACATTTAAATCTAGAATTTTTGTGGTGGTGACGTTGGCGTCCAAAATCTTCGCGGTAGTGACGGCATTGTCAGCAATCTTTACCGTAGTAACAGCATTGTCAGCTAGTTTTCCTTCGGTTACATTTAAATCTGCAATTTTCGCGGTGGTAACGTTGGCGTCCAAAATCTTCGCGGTGGTAACGGCATCGTTAGCCAGTTTCCCATTGGTCACATTTAAATCTGCAATTTTTGTGGTGGTAACGTTGGCGTCTAAAATCTTCGCGGTGGTAACGGCATCGTTAGCCAATTTCCCATTGGTTACATTTAAATCTGCAATTTTTGTGGTGGTGACGTTGGCGTCCAAAATCTTCGCGGTGGTAACGGCATCGTTAGCCAGTTTCCCATTGGTCACATTTAAATCTGCAATTTTTGTGGTGGTAACGTTGGCGTCTAAAATCTTTGCGGTGGTAACGGCATCGTTAGCCAATTTCCCATTGGTTACATTTAAATCTGCAATTTTTGTGGTGGTGACGTTGGCGTCCAAAATCTTCGCGGTGGTAACGGCATCGTTAGCCAATTTCCCATTGGTCACATTTAAATCTGCAATTTTAGCGGTGGTTACATTGGCATTCGCAATCATGGTAGTAACAATCCCCAGGTCTTTCACTTTGAAGGGACTAGCAGTGGTTCCTGCTCCTTCGATAGAAGTTCCATCTGCTACGGCTCCAAAGCCAGTTTTATCCAACCATGCCACGTTTCCACTTCCGTCGGTCACCAATACTTGATTGATGGTACCTGAAGGTGCAATTTTAGCAGCAGTTACATTGGCATCTAAAATCTTCGCGGTGGTAACGGCATCGTCAGCCAATTTCCCATTGGTCACATTTAAATCTGCAATTTTTGTGGTGGTAACGTTGGCGTCTAAAATCTTCGCGGTGGTGACAGCATCGGCAGCCAATTTCTCCTTGGTTACATTTAAATCTGCAATTTTAGCGGTGGTTACATTGGCATTCGCAATCATGGTAGTAACAATCCCCAAGTCTTTTACTTTGAAAGGGCTAGCGGTGGTTCCTGCTCCTTCGATAGAAGTTCCATCTGCTACGGCTCCAAAGCCAGTTTTATCCAACCATACCACGTTTCCACTTCCGTCGGTCACCAATACTTGATTGATGGTACCTGAAGGTGCAATTTTAGCAGCAGTTACATTGGCATCTAAAATCTTCGCGGTGGTGACGGAATCGTCAGCCAATTTCTCCTTGGTTACATTTAAATCTGCAATTTTAGCGGTGGTTACATTGGCATTCGCAATCATGGTAGTAACAATCCCCAAGTCTTTTACTTTGAAAGGGCTAGCGGTGGTTCCTGCTCCTTCGATAGAAGTTCCATCTGCTACGGCTCCAAAGCCAGTTTTATCCAACCATGCCACGTTTCCACTTCCGTCGGTCACCAATACTTGATTGATGGTACCTGAAGGTGCAATTTTAGCAGCAGTTACATTGGCATCTAAAATCTTTACCGTAGTAACAGCATTGTCAGCTAGTTTTCCTTCGGTTACATTTAAATCTGCAATTTTTGTGGTGGTAACGTTGGCGTCTAAAATCTTCGCGGTGGTGACAGCATCGGCAGCCAATTTCTCCTTGGTTACATTTAAATCTGCAATTTTAGCGGTGGTTACATTGGCATTCGCAATCATGGTAGTAACAATCCCCAGGTCTTTCACTTTGAAGGGACTAGCAGTGGTTCCTGCTCCTTCGATAGAAGTTCCATCTGCTACGGCTCCAAAGCCAGTTTTATCCAACCATGCCACGTTTCCACTTCCGTCGGTCACCAATACTTGATTGATGGTACCTGAAGGTGCAATTTTAGCAGCAGTTACATTGGCATCTAAAATCTTCGCGGTGGTAACGGCATCGTCAGCCAATTTCCCATTGGTCACATTTAAATCTGCAATTTTAGCGGTGGTTACATTGGCATTCGCAATCATGGTAGTAACAATCCCCAGGTCTTTCACTTTGAACGGACTTACGCTGGTTCCTGCTCCTTCGATAGAAATCCCATCTGCTAAGGCAGCTGCGGACAGGCTGGTTTTGTCGATCCATGCCACGTTTCCACTTCCGTCGGTTACCAATACTTTTTCATTCCTGGGGAAGCAATATCTTCCGCTAGGATGGTTGCATTCAATATTTTATCTGTGGTGACGGCATCATCAGCCAATTTCCCATTGGTTACATTTAAATCTGCAATTTTAGCGGTGGTTACATTGGCATTCGCAATCATGGTAGTAACAATCCCCAGGTCTTTCACTTTGAACGGACTTACGCTGGTTCCTGCTCCTTCGATAGAAATCCCATCTGCTAAGGCAGCTGCGGACAGGCTGGTTTTGTCGATCCATGCCACGTTTCCACTTCCGTCAGTCACCAATACTTTTTCATTCCTGGGGAAGCAATATCTTCCGCTAGGATGGTTGCATTCAATATTTTATCTGTGGTGACGGCATCGTCAGCCAATTTCTCCTTGGTTACATTTAAATCTGCAATTTTTGTGGTGGTGACGTTGGCGTCCAAAATCTTCGCGGTGGTAACGGCATCGTTAGCCAATTTCCCATTGGTTACATTTAAATCTGCAATTTTTGTGGTGGTAACGTTGGCGTCTAAAATCTTCGCGGTGGTAACGGCATCAGTAGCAAGTTTCCCTTCGGTTACATTCAAATCTGCAATTTTTGTGGTGGTAACGTTGGCGTCTAAAATCTTTGCGGTGGTGACAGCATCTGCAGCAATCTTTACCGTGGTAACGGCATCAGTAGCCAGTTTCCCTTCGGTTACATTCAAATCTGCAATCATGGTAGTAACAATCCCCAGGTCTTTCACTTTGAACGGACTTACGCTGGTTCCTGCTCCTTCGATAGAAATCCCATCTGCTAAGGCAGCTGCGGACAGGCTGGTTTTGTCGATCCATGCCACGGCTCCCGTGTTGTCGGTCACCAATACTTTTTCATTCCTGGGGAAGCAATATCTTCCGCTAGGATGGTTGCATTCAATATTTTATCTGTGGTGACGGCATCGTCAACCAGTTTCCCTTCGGTTACATTCAAATCTGCAATCATGGTAGTAACAATCCCCAGGTCTTTTACTTTGAACGGACTTACGCTGGTTCCTGCTCCTTCGATAGAAATCCCATCTGCTAAGGCAGCTGCGGACAGGCTGGTTTTGTCGATCCATGCCACGGTTCCACTTCCGTCAGTCACCAATACTTTTTCATTCCTGGGGAAGCAATATCTTCAGCTAGGATGGTTGCATTTAATATTTTATCTGTGCTGACGGCATCGTCAGCCAATTTCTCCTTGGTTACATTTAAATCTGCAATTTTTGTGGTGGTGACGTTGGCGTCCAAAATCTTCGCGGTGGTGACGGCATCGGCAGCAATCTTTACCGTGGTAACGGCATCAGTAGCCAATTTCCCTTCGGTTACATTCAAATCTGCAATTTTTGTGGTGGTAACGTTGGCGTCTAAAATCTTTGCGGTGGTGACAGCATCTGCAGCAATCTTTACCGTGGTAACGGCATCAGTAGCCAGTTTCCCTTCGGTTACATTCAAATCTGCAATCATGGTAGTAACAATCCCCAGGTCTTTCACTTTGAACGGACTTACGCTGGTTCCTGCTCCTTCGATAGAAATCCCATCTGCTACGGCTCCAAAGCCAGTTTTATCCAACCATGCCACGTTTCCACTTCCGTCGGTCACCAATACTTGATTGATGGTACCTGAAGGTGCAATTTTAGCAGCAGTTACATTGGCATCTAAAATCTTCGCGGTGGTGACAGCATCTGCAGCAATCTTTACCGTGGTAACGGCATCAGTAGCCAGTTTCCCTTCGGTTACATTCAAATCTGCAATCATGGTAGTAACAATCCCCAGGTCTTTCACTTTGAACGGACTTACGCTGGTTCCTGCTCCTTCGATAGAAATCCCATCTGCTACGGCTCCAAAGCCAGTTTTATCCAACCATGCCACGTTTCCACTTCCGTCGGTCACCAATACTTGATTGATGGTACCTGAAGGTGCAATTTTAGCAGCAGTTACATTGGCATCTAAAATCTTCGCGGTGGTAACAGCATCGGCAGCAATCTTTACCGTGGTAACGGCATCAGTAGCCAGTTTCCCTTCGGTTACATTCAAATCTGCAATTTTTGTGGTGGTAACGTTGGCGTCTAAAATCTTTGCGGTGGTGACAGCATCGGCAGCAATCTTTACCGTGGTAACGGCATCAGTAGCCAGTTTCCCTTCGGTTACATTTAAATCTGCAATTTTCGCGGTGGTAACGTTGGCGTCCAAAATCTTCGCGGTGGTGACAGCATCGGCCGCCAATTTCTCCTTGGTTACATTTAAATCTGCAATTTTTGTGGTGGTAACGTTGGCGTCTAAAATCTTTGCGGTGGTGACAGCATCTGCAGCAATCTTTACCGTGGTAACGGCATCAGTAGCCAGTTTCCCTTCGGTTACATTCAAATCTGCAATCATGGTAGTAACAATCCCCAGGTCTTTCACTTTGAACGGACTTACGCTGGTTCCTGCTCCTTCGATAGAAATCCCATCTGCTACGGCTCCAAAGCCAGTTTTATCCAACCATGCCACGTTTCCACTTCCGTCGGTCACCAATACTTGATTGATGGTACCTGAAGGTGCAATTTTAGCAGCAGTTACATTGGCATCTAAAATCTTCGCGGTGGTGACAGCATCTGCAGCAATCTTTACCGTGGTAACGGCATCAGTAGCCAATTTCCCTTCGGTTACATTCAAATCTGCAATTTTTGTGGTGGTGACGTTGGCGTCCAAAATCTTCGCGGTGGTGACAGCATCGGCCGCCAATTTCTCCTTGGTTACATTTAAATCTGCAATTTTTGTGGTGGTAACGTTGGCGTCTAAAATCTTTGCGGTGGTGACGGCATCTGCAGCAATCTTTACCGTGGTAACGGCATCAGTAGCCAGTTTCCCTTCGGTTACATTCAAATCTGCAATCATGGTAGTAACAATCCCCAGGTCTTTCACTTTGAACGGACTTACGCTGGTTCCTGCTCCTTCGATAGAAATCCCATCTGCTACGGCTCCAAAGCCAGTTTTATCCAACCATGCCACGTTTCCACTTCCGTCGGTCACCAATACTTGATTGATGGTACCTGAAGGTGCAATTTTAGCAGCAGTTACATTGGCATCTAAAATCTTCGCGGTGGTGACAGCATCTGCAGCAATCTTTACCGTGGTAACGGCATCAGTAGCCAATTTCCCTTCGGTTACATTCAAATCTGCAATTTTTGTGGTGGTGACGTTGGCGTCCAAAATCTTCGCGGTGGTGACAGCATCGGCCGCCAATTTCTCCTTGGTTACATTTAAATCTGCAATTTTTGTGGTGGTAACGTTGGCGTCTAAAATCTTTGCGGTGGTGACGGCATCTGCAGCAATCTTTACCGTGGTAACGGCATCAGTAGCCAGTTTCCCTTCGGTTACATTCAAATCTGCAATCATGGTAGTAACAATCCCCAGGTCTTTCACTTTGAACGGACTTACGCTGGTTCCTGCTCCTTCGATAGAAATCCCATCTGCTACGGCTCCAAAGCCAGTTTTATCCAACCATGCCACGTTTCCACTTCCGTCGGTCACCAATACTTGATTGATGGTACCTGAAGGTGCAATTTTAGCAGCAGTTACATTGGCATCTAAAATCTTCGCGGTGGTGACAGCATCTGCAGCAATCTTTACCGTGGTAACGGCATCAGTAGCCAATTTCCCTTCGGTTACATTCAAATCTGCAATTTTTGTGGTGGTAACGTTGGCGTCTAAAATCTTTGCGGTGGTGACAGCATCTGCAGCAATCTTTACCGTGGTAACGGCATCAGTAGCCAGTTTCCCTTCGGTTACATTCAAATCTGCAATCATGGTAGTAACAATCCCCAGGTCTTTCACTTTGAACGGACTTACGCTGGTTCCTGCTCCTTCGATAGAAATCCCATCTGCTAAGGCAGCTGCGGACAGGCTGGTTTTGTCGATCCATGCAACGGCTCCCGTTCCGTCGGTTACCAATACTTTTTCATTCCTGGGGAAGCAATATCTTCCGCTAGGATGGTTGCATTCAATATTTTATCTGTGGTGACGGCATCGTCAGCCAATTTCTCCTCGGTTACATTGGCATTCGCAATCATGGTAGTAACAATCCCCAGGTCTTTCACTTTGAACGGACTTACGCTGGTTCCTGCTCCTTCGATAGAAATCCCATCTGCTAAGGCAGCTGCGGACAGGCTGGTTTTGTCGATCCATGCAACGGCTCCCGTTCCGTCGGTTACCAATACTTTTTCATTCCTGGGGAAGCAATATCTTCCGCTAGGATGGTTGCATTCAATATTTTATCTGTGGTGACGGCATCGTCAGCCAATTTCTCCTCGGTTACATTGGCATTCGCAATCATGGTAGTAACAATCCCCAGGTCTTTCACTTTGAACGGATTAGCAGTGGTTCCTGCTCCTTCGATAGAAATCCCATCAGCTAAGGCAGCTGCGGACAGGCTGGATTTGTCAATCCATGCCACGGCTCCACTTCCGTCAGTGACCAATACTTTGTCAGTCCCTCCGGTAGCAATATCGGCAGTTGTGATGGTATTGTTTGCGATTTCATCTGTGGTAACGGCATTGTCAGCAATCATGTCTACAAGAATCCCGTCATTTTTCACTTTGAAAGGATCTGCGGTGGTTCCGGAACCCTCGATCGAGTTTCCATCTGCGACGGCAGCTGCGGACAGGCTGGTTTTGTAAATCCACTCAACGGCTCCCGTTCCGTCGGTCACCAATACTTTGTCAGCCCCTCCGGAAGCAATCTTGGCGTTTGTGATTGCATTGTCCGCAATGTCGGCGGTTGAGATGGTGGCATCCACTATTTTGGTGGTCGTCACCGCATCGTTGGCAAGTTTTGCTTCGGTAATTGTTTCGTTTAAGATTTTAGTGGTGGTAATTGCATTGTCCGCAATGTCGGCGGATGTGATGGTTTCATCCAATAGTTCATCGGTGGTGATCGCGCCCGAAGCAATGTCTTCTGCTAGGATGGTTTCATCCAATATTTTAGCGGTGTCTACCGCATCGTTGGCAAGTTTTGCTGTGGTTACATTTTCATCGGCTATTTTGATTGAAGTGACTGCGTAATCTGCAAGCATGATGGTGGTAATTCCTGAATCTGGAACATGGAAAGGATTGGGAACGTAAAGAATTTTTCGCGAATCCAAAAAAGTAAAGCCCTCATTGTTTTTTATGATATTGATTTCAACATTGAGATATTTGGCCTGACCATTCCAAACAATGTCGCTAAAACGGAACCGAAGAGGGGTTCCTTCCCCAACCGTCAAGGAGACCATTCCATTGGCATCCGTGGTTACCGATTGCTCTTCAAGATATTCAAGATCCGTATCGTTAGAAATCGTAAATCGAAAGACGACTTCTTCCAATCCTAAGGGAATCTGATTGGTAGTGATGTCAGTTCCGGGAACTTCTATGGTTTCCGTATTTAAAATAACTGCTTGATAATTGAGTCCTGGTGTTTGTGCATACAAAAATGAGGCACTCAAAAGAAATAAGGAAAGAATTGTTTTATGTACGAGATTCATTGTATGGTGTATTTAAGTTGTTTAATTTGAACTGATGTTAAAAAGGACTCCAATTTGGACGGCCTTGGTTGTAAAATAATATTTTTCTCCAGGTGAAGAATCACCCGATCCATCCTTAAAGCTGGTCGACAGATTGTAGTTGGTAAAGACAGCAATGCGATCGTTTATTTCATATTCGAAGCCAAATCCTCTGTGAAAATTAGTAACCGACCGAGCAATGCTTTTGTCTTCAAAGAGATCTAGAAAGATGTCTTTATAGGTATTGCTTCCGTAGAGCAACCAATCTTTAGAAATGTGCGTATGTACTTGGAGTTTGAGTTTTTTCCAGCGAAGAAGGTTCATTCGAAATCCCACTTTCAATCCCACATAGGAGAGTTCGTAGGTTGTGGGTATTTTACTGCCTCCAGAAATGAAAGCGGTATTGATTTCGTGTTGGTGATACAAAAACCCAGCCTCAAATTTTACGCGTTCTTTGTAAATGTTCATTCGAAATCCACTTTCAAACACATATTTTTCCGGACTGGCATAGCCCGTATCGTCCAAATTAGTTTCACTTTTACTGTTTTCATAATCCTCAAAAGCAGCTCTGCTAAACCCACTACTGATATATACTTGTTGTGCCATTGCTGTACTGCTGAGTACAAAGAATAAAAACAGGAGTGTTGCGTGTAAAATCTTTTTCATGGTCATTATTGGTTTTTGAATATTTTTTCGACATACTTTTTTTCACCACTTACAAGCTGAACAATATAGGTTCCAATGCTAAAATTATTCATGGGAACCACAAAGCGCTTGGCCGCAGGATAGGTTTGATAGGTAAAGACCTTTCCATTGGTATCGTATATTTTCAAATGAATTGGGTGTTTGGTTTTTTCTGCAAAAACAACGTTGATATACTCGGAAAAGGGATTGGGAGAAATGACCACAGGAATGTTGTGATTCAATTCGGGTTGATTGGAATTTTTGATTGAATAGGTTCGAAAGTTGGATAGAAATCCTTGTTGAATTTCCATCGAATTCCCTCCGGTTGTTCCCACAATTCCACTTTGTCCAATACTTTGGAGTACCCTATTTTTTTGACCAAACACAGCCGATGAAGTGGAAGCACTTACCGCAGTGACAGTCGATTTTAAAAGGATGGGGTTGCTTACTTGTGGGTTTCCTATGACACCTTGTGAAAAAGAAAAACTACAAAAAAAAAGCGAGGTAATGAAGAGTAATTTTTTTTTTCATGCATGCAATCGTTTGGGTGCTAAAACAGCGTCATTAATTTCATTTGAAGAGGTTTGTAGATTCAATTCTTTATCAAAATAAATACTATTTTGTCGAATATTTTTACGTGAGTTAATAAGTGGTTGATATTAGGTATAAGTGGATATAATTTAAGAATAAGTGTATTTTTATGCAGACAGAATTGTTGGTTTTTTTCTGAAAAAAGGGACGTAATTTCTCCAGATCGGAGGAGCCAGTTCCTTAGTCATTTGGAACCGCTTTTTCTAAGAGCTCTATCCGCTCCAGTAAGCGCTCTAAGATTTGAATGCGTTTGAGCAAAGCTTTGTTGTTCGTTTCCAAATTTTCAATTTCAACAGCCAGTTCTTTGATGGCATTGATGCTGGTCCAGACCAATTCCGAGGCATCAAACTGTCGTTTGTCGGACAAGCCACTAGGTCCTTGGCGGTCGTCGTATTTCGTAACCGTTCCGGGCAGGACCTGTTCGATCTCTTGGGCAATGACCCCCACATAGTCTTTGGTGAGTTCGCGATATCCCGATTTTTCGGTATAGTTAAAGCGAACTGGACGCACGAGCTTGAGCTTGTTCAGCCCCTCCGTATAGTTTCGGACATTGTCTTTGACGCGTCTGTCTGAAAAAGTTGCCCAGGAACCTCCTCCCGTTTTGGAGGCATTTCCATTGACACTCAGTTTTTGATCAGGAGCCGCTGTTCCTATTCCTAGAAACCCAGCACTTGTATCAACCACCAAATCGTCGGTATTGATTGTAAAGTCTCCTGTTCCATTTGGAGCGATTTCAATATTCCCATTGGAAACGGAGATTATTTTCTTCCCATTGACATCCAAATCTCCTCCTAGCTCAGGGGTGAGGTCTAGGACTACTTCAGAAAATGGATCGACCCAGTCGGTCCCCGTTCCCGTGCTTGATAAAACCTGTCCAGCGGTTCCTGTTTCAATATTTGCATCTTCATAAACACCGGTATTGTGAATACTTCCGATACGGATCTTTCCGTTCTTATCCCAGAGGTACTCGATCACCTCCGCAACCTTGATGATCTCTTCAATCGGAGTTGTGGTAAGGTTATTTTTGGTCCTAGTAATTCTCACCAAATAGTTTCCTCCACTCGCCACCCAGGAGGGGGTGTCATCACTCAACCATGCAAGGACTCCAGAGTTTTGCATCCCATTGGTTCCATCGGTCGGTGTAAAAGGGAGCCATGTGCCCACTCCAGTTGAATATTCAAAGGTTGGAGCAATTCCTCCGCCAGAGGCAGGTGTGTCGAATAAAAATTCAATTTCTTCAAATTTTGAAGTCAAACCTACTGTTAGGGTTTCATTGTCATTGGAGAATATTCCAACGTCAGAAGCACTTGAAATAAAAGCAGCTAGCTGATCCGCTCCATTCACGAGTCCAATGCTAGGATTTGCAAATGCACCCGCCAATTGGATAAGCGGATTGATTCCTACTCCTGCATCCACTCCATACAAATTTGCGTTTCCTTCTGTTCCCAAAATTTCCAGCCCAATGATGTTTCCTCCAAGAGAGGCAGACTCATCGACATTGATCAGTATCACACTTTCGTCATCACCTTGCGTAATTGCGCCTGAGGTATACACGATGTCAAGTGCTTTGGAATCTCCAAAACCTGCTGCATTATAGTCAATTTCTTGAGCATGATCATTGTCTTGGGTGGCAGTATGGGTAAGGTTGAATCCATCGGTAACATGAAAGGAGTCCAGTGGGGCAGGGGTGTTAATCCCCACATGCCCGAGTTCATTGATGACCATTCTTTCAATTCCTGCAGTATCAAAACGAATGCTGTCATCGTCAGCGGTTTCTTCTACCTGAATACGGGTGTCGGTATCGGCATCCGTAAAACTGGTTTCGCCTCCACTCACAGCTTCGGTAGCATTAAAATAGAAGTTTCCGCCATTGTTGGTAATGTGAACCAAATAGCGGGTGTTGGCTTTTAGGGTGAGTCCGCCTGTGGCAACATCAGCGATCGTTCCACCGTTTCTTAGATGAGCGCCCGTAAATCCTGAAAAAGTGAGCGTTCGGTTTGCCGCCGTGGTATTGGTGATGTAAAAGTTGGTTGCATCGGTAACATCGGTATTGGTAATGGATACATTTCCCGTATTTTCTAGGTGAATGTCGGCATTGTTGTGGAGTGCCTCTGTAAGGGCAAGTGTAGAAATGGTGTTGTGGTAGATGGTTGAATTGCCCAGCCATGAGTTTTTTATGAGTTGCCATGTTGTTCCGTCGTACACCTTGGCAATCCTATTGTTAGGATCGGTAGTGTCAAACCAAACATCGCCTTCTAAAGGACTTGTAGGTGCCAATGCAGCTGTGGTTACTTGGCTGTTGTTGATATTGGAGATGGTTCCTTTATTGTCAATCACTCGGACTTGTTGGGCCTGCGTTTGAACACAGAGGAACCCAAACAATACGAATCCAATTATTTGTGCTTTCATAACGTGTGATTTGATATTGATCTATAGACTTTTGGTCAGTAACTTTTTTCAATAGGGCAACCCTATTTCAATTGAAATCATTCCTGGATTGAACGATGCTGGAGCTCCCTCAGAAAACATTGTATGCAATCTCAGCCGCTTTGTTTTGGGAAAAGCAGCTGAGAGGTATAGAAGTAAATGTTCTGAATAAAATACAGTCTAGTCCCCTGGACAAGGTTATTTGATATATTGTATTTCAACAACATCTCCTGCATACATTGGTAAATCTGCAGCAGAGTAGGTAATAGTTACAGTATCCGCTGTCGCTACAAAATCAGTACCGGATCGTAATTTTGCACCATTTCTATACACAAATAATTTAGCAAGTGTAGTCGTAGCTGTTAAAACAGGCAAGCCTGTAACTGTAATGGCAACATCTGCCACTGCATCCGCAACCTGTGGATATGCTTTATAAATTCCACTTATTAAATCTGTTGCCAATAACTTTTTCAACTCGCCTGTATCCTCGTCTCTAACTATTAAGGCCCAACCAGTATCCGTTGAAGTTGCCGCATCAGAACCGTCTGGTGCACTTGTTGCTGCAGATCCGGTTTCTAATTGTAATCCGTCCAAGGCAAAAACATTTGCATTTACATCAATATAGGTATCATCAGTTAACGTACCACCCAACTGCCATGTGGTAGTGGTGGCACTACCTGCTGTGGTAGAGGTAATCGAAGTGATTCCGTTGTTGGTTTGCAGGTATTTAATGGTACCCTTGTTGTCAATCAATTTGACAGAGACTCCGTCTCCTGCATCTTTCACCAAACTTGCGTCAGTAGCTGAGGTAGTTTGTGCTTGCAGGGCTGTTCCTGCGATCATTGTGAGGACTAAAAGACCTCCTTTTAAGAATTTGTTTTTCATGGTTTTTATGTATTTAATTATGGTTCAATTAATTGGGAATTTGTACAATTCGGATTTCATCTCCTGTATAGCAGATTGCTTCCGGTTCTAGTTCTATGGTTGTGGCGTCTATTTGAACAAAGCCAATTCGCGCTCCATTTCGATAGACATCAATTTTTTCTGTAGACAAAATGGGGCTTGGGGTCGCAAAGCGAAGTTGCCCATCAATAGCAGAGAAAATAACTTGTTGTCGTTGCAACAGCGATTCCAACGACCTTTTTTGGATAATGGCAGTTTCTGGGTCTATCGTAAGGATTTCATCGCTGGAAGCAGTACTTTCTTGTAAATTTTTAATGGCCAAGGTGTTGATTGCACTGGTATGAATTTCGGTAGGCGCATCTAAATCTCCCCCCAACCGTATCTGATTATTAATCATTTGTACCCCATTTGCTGCTGAAAGCGTAGCTGTACTTGTGGCAATCCAAACGGTTCCGTCAAAGACCTCTATACAACTACAAGCCTGATTCCAAACTTGATCTCCAGCAATAGCAGGATTAAATTGAACGTCTCGAACAGCAGCATTTGCCACTACAGAAAGGCCCAATTCATTTTTTGCATCATAATCATTAGAAACTGGAATCCAGTTGGTTCCGTTAAAGATTAGCAACGCTGGGTTTTGACTTTGACCATAATTGGCGACCCAAATTAAATCGCCCGCTTGATGGGAGGTTGTTATGGAGCCTACAGTACTTACCATGGCTACTTTACTAGGCCCAGGGATGTAGAGAATTTTTTGAGAATCTAAAAACGTAAACCCTTCGTTGTTTGCCAGAATATTGATTTCAACATTCAGGTATTTTAGTTCGCCATTCCAAACAATCTCGTTGAAATTGGATTGGATTGCCGTTCCTTCTCCAACGATCAACGAGACCATTCCATTGATATCGGTGGTGACTGATTGCTCCTCCATATATTCAACAATCTCATTGTTTGTAATGGAAAAACGAAAGAGGACATCTTCGAAACCGAGGGGTGTCTGATTTTCTTTCACATCCGTTCCAGGAATTTCTATGGGGGTATTGTTTAAAATAAGTGCCTGATAATTGAGCCCTGGAGTTTGTGCATACAAATAAGGAGCACTCATAAGAACTAGAAAAAAAAGTAGTTGATGCTTGATTCTCATTTTGAATTGTTTGTCGTTGGAATTTCTTGCACTAGAGTCCTACTCAGGAAAAGCCCTGCCAAATGTCTTTTACTTTTAAAAAGCTGCTGCCACACAGGTGTGTTTGCTATCACAAACAAAACAAACAGGACACTGGAGTGAAGGCTCTTATTTTTCATGGGTTTATTGGACTTTAAATATTTTTTCCACATACTTGTTTTGACCACTGACCAGACGAACGATATAGCCACCAATGCGATATTTTTTCATGGGAACTGTGATGCTCTTTGCAGATGGATAGGTTTGATGGCTAAAGACTTTTCCATTGAGATCGTAAATTTTTAAATGAATTGGATACTTGGTTTTTACTGAAAATTCAATCTGTATATAGTCTGTAAATGGATTGGGCGAAATAACGATTGGAATACTTTGGTTCCATTCGGGTTGGTCTGTGTTGTTGACTTCATAAAAGCGAATATTGGTCAGGAATCCTTGTTGAATTTCCATTGCATCAAATGTAGAAGTCGCTATGATACCGCTTTGACCAATACTTTCAAGAACCCTATTTTTTCCTCCAAAGACCACCATCGAAGTTTCTGAACCCACAGTAGAAATTGTAGATTTTAGGAGCATGGGTTTTTTCATCTCGTTGTTTTCGAAAGTACTTTGCGAAAACAGTAGAAGATTAAAAAAGAGGAGGGGAATACGGAAGAGCAATTGTTTTTTCATTCAAATAGATGCTAAATCAGTTTATAGTTCACAACAAAGAGCGTGGTAATTTTTAGTTATTTGGCAGCTAGATTAATAAGTGGCATTAATTAGGTGTAAGTGTATCAATTTTTGGTATAAGTGGTTTTGAAAGAAGACATTAGTTGCCCAAATTGGGGCATTACAACCAAATCTATTTTAAAAGATCTTGGTTTTGAAGGGCCGATGCACCTGGGTCATTCGCGAAGAGCGAAGAGGCATTCGCCAATCGCCAACAGCCAATCGATAATTGTTTATGGGTCAGTGATAATTGAACCGTTTAAACCTTTGTAGAGTTGATTAAAATGAGTAGTTTTGCAGTCGATTTTTTAAGAACTGAAGCCTAGAAAAAAATGAAGATTACTAAAGAAAACATTGATGCGTTAAACGCAGTTGTAAAGATTGAGATTGTTGCAGAAGACTATCAAGCCAAAGTAGATACCCTTTTGGAAGACTACCGTAAAAAGGCTGACGTTCCTGGATTTAGAAAAGGGCACGTTCCTTTGGGAATGATCAAAAAGCAATATGGAAAATCGATCATGATCGATGAGGTAAACAAGCTTTTACAATCCTCTTTGAATAGCTATTTAGCAGAAGAAAAATTAGACATTTTAGGAAATCCAATCCCTAGAATGCAGGAAGACTTTAATTGGGAAGCAGCTCCTTTTTCATTCGAATTTGAACTCGGTCTAGCACCAGAATTTGATGTAGATTTAAAAGCGAAGAACAAAGTAACTCAATACGAAATCATTGCAACCGATGATTTGATCGACAAAGAGATCGAGAATATCCAATTGCGTTATGGAAAAATGAATGCTATTGAGGTAGTTACCGAAGGGGCTACCATAACCGGTACCTTTGTCAATGCTGAAAAAGAAATCGAGAACAAATCTTCGGTTTCTTTAAAAGATATTCAAGGAAAAGCAAACTTAAAAAAACTGGTAGGTGCAAAAGTAGGCGATGTGATTGAATTGAAAACAAAAGGATTGTTTTCAGACGAGCACAAGTTGGAAACGGTTTTAGGAATTTCTCATGAAGCAGTTCACGGTTTAGAGATCAATGTAGCCTTTACTTTGGAGGAAATTACAGAAACCATACCTGCAGATTTAGATCAAGAATTATTTGACAAATTATTTCCTGACGGAAGCGTAACTTCTGTGACCGAAGTAAAATCGAAAATAAAAGAAGATGCAGAAAAGCAATTCAATCAACAAGGAGATCAACAATTATTGAATGCTGTAACCGCCTATTTGGTTGAAAACACCAAGTTTGATCTGCCTGCCGCATTCTTACAAAAATGGTTGGCAACAGCTGGAGAAAAGCCTTTGTCTGCTGAACAAGCAGCTGAAGAATATGCAAAATCTGAAAAAGCATTGCGTTACCAATTGATCGAAGGAAAGATCATGCAAGAAAACAATATCCGTTTAAGTCAAGCCGAATTGGTTGACTATGCAAAAGGATTTATCCGCACGCAAATGGCACAGTTTGGAAACATGAATCCAGAAGAAAAAGAATTGGACGATATTGCAACAAGAATCTTGTCCAATCAAGAAGAAGCTCAAAAATTACAAGCACAGTTAATCAGTCAGAAATTATTGACTTTTTACAAAGAGACGATGAGCTTTAAAACCAAAGAAGTTTCTTACGAGGACTTTATCAAAGCGGTTTATAAATAAGCATTCATTGACTGTTTGGATGCAGAGCTCACCGGTTATAAACATCGCTGCGTTCTCATCAATTAGTTCATAGAAATAAAAAAAACCTGAATGGATCAATTCAGGTTTTTATGCCTTATAGCGCAACAAAATATTAAGAGAATAGTTCTTATCTTTACAATCAAACATTAAAAGAATCATTAGCATGGATTACGGAAAAGAGTTCGAAAAATACGCAACAAAACATCACGGAATCAACAGTACCTACTTGGGGAAAATCACCAGTAGTTTGACTCCGTATATTATGGAAGAACGTCAGATGAACATCACCCAAATGGATGTGTTCTCACGATTAATGATGGATAGAATCATCTTTTTAGGAACAGGAATTAACGATCAAGTAGCCAATGTCATTCAGGCACAATTGTTGTTTTTGGAAAGCTTAGACGCGAATAAAGACATTTCAATTTACATCAATTCTCCAGGAGGAGGGGTTTATGCTGGTTTGGGTATTTACGATACCATGCAGTTTATCAAACCCGACATCGCTACCATTTGTACGGGTATGGCCGCTTCCATGGGAGCCGTATTGATGTGTGCAGGAGCAAAAGGGAAGCGCTCTGCTTTGCCACACTCAAGAGTGATGATTCACCAACCTTTAGGAGGTGCACAAGGACAAGCTTCAGATATTGAAATCACCACAAGAGAGATTTTGAAATTGAAACAAGAACTGTATGCAATTATTGCAAATCACTCGGGGCAAACCATCGAAAAAGTTCATCAAGATTCTGACAGAGATTATTGGATGAAAGCCGACGAAGCAAAAGCGTATGGGATGATTGATGAAGTTTTGGCCAGAAAATAAAAAGAACAAAAGCCTTTAACCGAAAGCCATTTGTGGAACGTTAAGCGCAAAAAGTCATTAAAATGTCGAAAGAAGAAAATTTAGAGTGTTCGTTTTGCGGACGAAAGAAAGCAGAAACCGACTTGTTAATTGCCGGTGTAGACGCACATATTTGTGACAAATGTATCGAGCAAGCACATGGAATTGTTGAAGAAGAAGTGTCGGACGCAAAAGATAGCGACCTCTCTAAAGATTTGTTGCTAAAAAAACCAATAGAGATCAAAGCCTTTTTAGATCAGTACATTATTGGTCAGGATGAAACCAAACGCGCCATGGCTGTTGCAGTGTACAATCACTACAAAAGATTGTTGCAAACCACAGATGATGAAGACGAGGTAGAAATTGAAAAATCAAACATCGTATTGGTGGGTGAAACGGGAACCGGAAAAACCCTAGTAGCACGAACCATTGCTAAAATGCTCAATGTTCCTTTTTCCATCGTAGATGCGACTGTACTTACTCAAGCGGGTTATGTCGGTGAAGATGTAGAAAGTATTTTGAGTAGACTCCTACAAGCCGCAGATTACGACTTGGAGAAAGCACAAAGAGGAATTGTTTTTATTGATGAAATTGATAAAATTGCAAGAAAAGGAGACAATCCATCGATCACAAGAGATGTCTCTGGAGAAGGGGTTCAACAGGCCTTATTGAAGTTATTAGAGGGAACGGTGGTCAATGTAGCACCCAAAGGAGGAAGAAAACACCCAGAGCAAAAATTTATTGAGGTTGATACCAAAGAAATTTTGTTCATTGCTGGAGGTGCTTTTTCAGGAATTGAAAGAATCATCAGCAAACGATTGAACAGACAAGCGGTTGGATTTGGTGCTTCTTTAGATGATGACAAAATTGACGAAGACAACTTATTGCAATACATCATTCCATCTGACTTGAAAGCTTTTGGATTGATTCCTGAGATCATTGGGCGTTTGCCAGTATTGAGTTATATGAATCCTTTAGATGCGGTGACTTTACGCGCCATTTTAACCGAACCCAAAAACTCAATCATCAAGCAATATTCAAAACTGTTCTCGATGGACGAGGTCGATTTTACCATTGAAGAAGCGGCGTTGGAGTATATTGTTGAAAAGGCAGTTGCCTACAAATTGGGGGCAAGAGGATTGCGTTCTTTGTGTGAAGCAATATTTACAGACGCAATGTTTGAATTGCCAAGTTCAGAAGATAAAACCTTCAATGTAACCAAAGAATATGCGGAAGCAAAACTCACAAACACCACCTTGAAAAAGTTACGAGCAGCTTCTTAATCAGAATCTAAAACAAAAGACCTCACAGATTTTACAGACTTGTGAGGTCTTTTTTGTTCCAAAAAAAATCAACTAGAAAATCAACGTTCAAATAAGTATCTTTGGGTTTCTAAAATAGCTGAATAATCAATGATTTCTAGAAGTACCATAGACCGTGTGTTCGAATCTGCAAGAGTAGAGGAGGTTATTGGTGAATTTGTTCAGCTGAAAAAAGCAGGGAGTAATTTCAAAGGTCTGAGCCCGTTTACAGATGAAAAGTCACCCTCATTTATGGTCTCTCCTGTAAAGCAAATATGGAAAGATTTTTCTACAGGAAAAGGAGGGAATGCAGTTTCATTCTTAATGGAACACGAGCATTATTCCTACCCAGAGGCCTTAAAATGGTTGGCAAGAAAATACAATATTGAGATTGAAGAAACCGAGCAATCGGACGAGCAGAAAGCCCAATTGAATGAACGAGAAAGTATGTTTTTGGTATCAAATTTTGCCAAAGACTATTTTCACGATTTGATGTTGAATACCCTAAAAGGGAAAGCCATTGGATTGTCGTATTTTAAAGAGCGGGGTTTTACCGATGAGATCATCAAAAAATTTGACTTAGGATATTGTAAAGATGAGTGGGACAATTTCACAAAAGCTGCTCTGGCAAAAGGATACGATCTTAAGTATTTGGCAGCCACAGGACTTACCATTGTCAAAGAAAACAAACAATTCGATCGATTTAAAGGAAGAGTCCTCTTTCCAATCCATTCGATGTCAGGTAGAATTTTAGGGTTTGGAGGACGTATTTTAACCAGCGATAAAAATGCTGCCAAGTACTTAAACTCTCCTGAAAGCGATATTTATCATAAGAGTAAAGTTTTATACGGAATTTATCAAGCCAAAAAAGAAATTGCCAAACAAGACAATTGTTTTTTGGTTGAAGGATATACCGATGTGATTTCCTTTCACCAATCGGGAGTTGAAAATGTAGTTGCTTCTTCAGGAACAGCATTGACTGCCGATCAAATTCGATTGATTAGTCGATTGACTAAAAACATCACCGTTCTTTTTGACGGAGATGCGGCAGGAATTCGGGCTTCCATTCGTGGTATCGACTTGATTTTGGAGCAAGGAATGAACGTCAAAGTAGTTCAGTTTCCAGATGGAGAAGATCCCGATAGCTTTGCAAAGTCGCATTCCGACAGTGAGTTAAAAACCTACTTAGAAGATGCAGCGCAAGATTTTATCAACTTTAAAGTTTCTCTTCTTTTAAAAGATTCCAAAAACGATCCGATAAAAAAAGCAGGAGTCATTCGAGATATTGTACTGAGTATTTCTAAAATCCCAGATGGGATTCAGCGAGAAGTTTATGTACAAGAATGTGCTCGAATTATGGATATTTCCGAGCGTGTTTTATTCAGTGAATTGGCACAAATGCTCAGCAAAGAATTGAACGCAAAAGCGTCGAGAACTTCTAGCCAAAGAACATTCAATCCAGCCAAAGACCCTAATCAGCCACCACCTGAATATTTCCAGCAGCAAGAACAAGCGCAAATGGGTTTGGTAAAAGGGGGTGCAATTTCTACTCAGAAAATAGATCAGTTGTCCATTTTAGAAAAAGAAATTATTCGAATTTTACTACTCTTTGGAAATGAAACGGTCGATTTTATAGAAGACGTTTCAACAATTGATGAAGAGGGGCGCGAAATTTTTTCAAAAAGAAAATATCAAAATTTAGTGAGTTCGGAAGTCTACCTACATTTACAAGACGACGAGATCGAATTTACCAATCCCATTTTTCAAGAGATCTACACGGAGATGATTCATCAATTGAATCAAGCTCAAAAATTAGAAATTGATATTTTTGTAAATCATGAAAATCCAGAAATTTCAAAGACGGTCACGTCCATTTTAATGGATGAGGAAAAACATCTGTTGAGCAATTGGCAAAGTAAAAATATTGAAGTAAAATCGGCCACAGAAGTCTTGGACAAATTAGTCATCGACGCTGTTTTCAACCTGAGACGTATTTTGATCGGAAAGAAGATTGACGAAATGTTAAAGGCGGCCACAGAAAACGACTCTACTTCTGTCGACCTAGAGTCGATTAAAGATTACACTGGGTTAAAAATGAAACTCTTTGAAAAACTAAATCGAGTGGTATAAGCAGATCTCAAAGTGGATGTTTGTTCTGAAACCTTCGTAGTTGAAATTTTGAATGGAGCAAAGAGAAGGCCTCTTGTAAGAATTAAAAAAAAACAATGGAAGCTGCTATTTAAAGCAATTCTGTAGGGATTTCACACACAGGAATTGGGCGCATCTTATGTTGATTGATACGGTTCAGTCGCGTGTAAATTTCAAAAACTTCCTGTTCTCTTCCCGTAAATTCTTCAGCAGTTTTTTGAAGGTCTTGCATTTTCATAGCCCATTCCAATTCATCGTAGGAAGCTCCAATTTGATCTTCATCGGTTCTGCTGTCTCCAAATAAACCGTCTGTCGGTTGTGCTTTTTGAATGGATTCTGGAACGCCTAAATAGGCTGCAATTTCAAAAACTTCCGATTTCATTAAGTCAGCAATCGGACTCAGGTCAACTCCTCCGTCACCATATTTGGTGTAAAACCCTACACCAAAATCTTCTACTTTATTTCCAGTTCCTGCAACCAAATATGAATGCAGTCCTGCAAAATAATAGAGCGTAGTCATTCGTAAGCGAGCTCGCGTGTTTGCCAAAGACAAGTCTACCCTTGGCGATGGAGTAACGGTTGGAACACTCTCGATAAAATTATCAAAAGCACTCGTCAAATCGACTCGAACCTTAGAAACATTTGGATAGCGTTTTTGTAATTGTGCAAGATGTTCTTCAGCTCTTGATACCTGATTTTGTGCCTGATGAATAGGCATTTCCACACATAAGGTAGGAAAACCAGTGGCTGCGCATAAAGTAGATGTCGCTGCAGAATCAATTCCGCCAGAGACCCCTACAACAAAACCTTGTACGCCCGCTTTTTCGGCGTAGGTTTGTAACCAATTTACAATATGTTCTGTTACCTTTTGAGCATTCATACACAAACTATTTTAGTACTTTTGTCGTTTCTATTCTTGAACAGCAAGATACACATATTATGAATTTTTTTTTAAGGATTTTTATTATTTCTCTCATTTTTTTATCCTGTACTCAGGATCCAAAAAATACAGTTGATGTTTCGGAAGTAGCAGTCCAATTCGAACTTGAAAGGTTTGATCAAGCTTTTTACAGTGCTTCTAAAAAAACGTTAGGGACTTTGAAAGCAACGTTCCCCTTCTTGTTTCCCTTGGGAGTCACGGATAGTGTTTGGTTGTCAAAAATAAAAGATACAGAGGAGCAAGAACTGTTTGCAGAAACCCAAAAAGTGTATCCCGACTTTAGGGAGGTAGAAGAGCAGCTGGTTTCCTTGTTCAAACATGTCCGATATTATCATCCGAGATTTAAGTCGCCAAAAGTGATTACCCTATTGTCGAATTTAGATTATGAAAATAGAGTCGTTTATGCAGACAGTTTGTTGTTGATCTCTTTAGACGCATACCTCGGAAAAACCCATCCGTTTTATGACGATTATCCAAAGTATATCAAAGAAAATAACACCAAAGAGCATCTTATCGTGGATGTTGCAAATGCAATTATTGATGCACAATTCCCACCTTCTCGCGAACGAAGCTTTTCTTCAAAAATCATTGCAGAAGGAAAAAAAATGTACTTTTTAGAGCGGTACCTCCCAAGGGTTTCCGACAAAGAAAAAATGGGGTATGCTATGGAGAAATTTTTATGGGCACAACAACAGGAAGAAAGTGTTTGGAAATTTTTTATCGAAAAAGAATTGCTTTACAGCACCGATTCCGAGTTGAACAAACGATTTATTGAGAATGCTCCTTTTTCAAAATTTTATACTACTGTAGACAATCAGTCTCCAGGCAAAATAGGCGTTTATATGGGTTGGAAAATTGTCCAATCTTTCATGAAACATAATGACGTATCTTTGCAAAAACTAATACAAATAGACGCACAAAGTCTATTGGAAAATTCTAGATACAAACCCAAAAAGTAATGGCAGTAAAACATACATCGGATATCAAGTTTACAATTGGCTTAGATGAAAACAGAGTACCAGAAGAAATTTCATGGACTGCAAAAGAAGGAGGAATCAATGCAATGGCCTCTAAGGCAATTATGCTCTCTGTATGGGATCATCACGATAAAGATACTTTGCGTATGGACTTGTGGACCAAAGACATGCCTGTAGATGAAATGAAACAGTTCTTTCACCAGAGTTTAGTTTCGATGGCAGAGACTTTTGAAAAAGCCACTAATGACGAAAAAATGAGCGCTACCATGCGTGATTTTTGTGAGTATTTTGCGGAGAAATTAGAACTCAAAAAGAAGTAATTCTTTGAAAACAGAATGATAAAGAGGAAACTGCAGTTGCCTCTTTTTTTTTTTGGATCTATTTTTAAAGGAGTTGTTTAATGACTACTGATCTGACGGATGATCTCTGTGTAATCACTTTTGTTGTCTACGAAATCCAATTCAGAGACATCAATGGTCAAAATGGTTAAATCTTGCTCGGTTTTGATAAAGTTTGAATAACCATCCTGAATACTTTTTAGATATTCTTTTTCAATATTTTGTTCGTATTCTCGACCTCTTTTTTGAATGTTTTCCAGCAATCGATCCGTGTTTTGATACAAATAGACATACAAATCGGGCTTTGTGATTTCTTTATACATCAGGTCAAACATCTTACGATACAGCAAATATTCATCTTTGGACAAGGTTACCTGTGCGAAAATCAATGATTTGAAAATATAATAATCGGAAACGATGAAGTTTTTAAACAAGTCAAACTGTGCCAAGTCATCGCTTAATTGTTGATATCGATCGGCTAAAAAGCTCATTTCTAAAGGAAAGGCATAGCGCTCTTTGTCTTCGTAAAATTTTGGCAAAAAAGGATTGTCTGCAAAGCGTTCTAAAACCACTTTTGCATTGAATTCATCCGACATCATTTTTGCCAAAGAGGTTTTTCCAGCACCAATATTTCCTTCAATAGCAATGTAATTGTATTTTTCAGACAATGGTATGGGACGCACTAATTCTTCTGCAATGCGCTCTATTTGTAAAGGATCTTCACAATGTTGCAAACAATGTTCGATTTTCATTTTTTCAATAGGATGCAGTAGGGTTGGAGCAATATCATTCAAAGGAACCAAGACAAACTTCCGAGACAGCATTTTTGGGTGTGGAACAGTCAAGGTTTTTGAGAAAATGATTTCATCATCAAATAATAAGAGATCAAGGTCGATGATTCTATTTTGATATTCGGGTTGGTCGTTTCGAACCCGGCCAATTTTTTTTTCAATTGCTAAAAGAGAATTCAGCAGTTTTTCGGGTGCTTGATAGGTGGAAATTTGAATACACGTATTGTAAAAATCGTCACCGTCAAAACCCCAAGAGGGTGTTTTGTATACAGGAGCTATTTTTAGGATGGCACCCACTTCGTTTGCAATCAAATCAATGGTCTTTTGCAGGTTGTCAAGTTTATCTCCTTGATTCGTCCCCATAGAGACATATATGATGCGTTGAATTTTCAGAAAAATAGATTTTAAAAAACCTCACGAGTTTTAAAGCAAGTGAGGTCTTTATTGCTTTTAGCAAAGAAACGAAAAAGCATAAAAAAATCGCCAACAAATGTTGGCGATTTTTAAGAGCTATAGCAAAAGAGCTTATTCTTCTTTTCTAGGTTCTCTTGGTTTTCTGTCGTCACGTCCGCGATTATCTCTGCTTCTGTTATCACGTCCTCCACTTCTATTGTCGTCTCTTGGTGGTCTTGCCACAAAACCTTCTGGTTTTGGCAATAAAGCCTTACGAGAAACTTTTTCTTTACGAGTTCTTGGGTCTAAACCAAAGTACTTCACATCAAAAACATCTCCCATCTTTACAACGTCAGAAACATTTTCTGTACGTTCCCAAGCCAATTCACTAACATGTAATAAAACTTCATTTTATGGTGCATCCATATATTCTACAACGGCACCAAAATCTAACATTTTAATTACTTTTACCTCGTATGCACTTCCAACGGTTGGTTTGAATAGCATAGACTCAATACGAGTTATTACTTTTTCGATTCCTGCTGGATCTGTTCCTAAGATCTCAATAATTCCTTCTTCAGTAACTGCATCTTCTGTAATAACAATTGTCGTTCCAGTCTCTTTTTGCAATTCTTGAATGTGCTTTCCTCCGGGTCCAATAAAGGCACCAATTAAGTCATTCGGAATTCTTTTGTTAATCATTTTTGGAGCATGCGCTTTTACGTCCTGGTTAGGAGTCGTAATCGTGTCTGTTAATTTCTCTAAAATGTGTAAACGACCGTCTCTTGCTTGTTTTAGTGCATTCACTAAAATTTCGTATCCAAGTCCTTTTACTTTAATATCCATTTGACAAGCTGTAATTCCTTCTGAAGTCCCTGTTACTTTAAAGTCCATATCTCCTAAGTGATCTTCATCTCCTAAAATATCAGACAATACTGCATAACGATCTCCGTCAGAAATTAATCCCATGGCAATTCCCGAAACAGGTCTTATCATTTGAACCCCAGCGTCCATCAATGCCATTGTACCTGCACAAACTGTTGCCATTGAAGAAGAACCATTCGATTCTAATACTTCAGATACAACACGCACTGTATACGGGCAATCTGCTGGAATCATTCCTTTTAATCCACGCTGTGCCAAGTTTCCGTGACCAACTTCTCTACGAGAGGTTCCTCTTAACGGTCTTGCTTCACCTGTACAAAAAGGAGGGAAGTTATAATGTAAATAGAAGTTTTCTTCACCTTCATATGAGGGCATGTCTATTTTATTTGCATCTCTTGAAGTTCCAAGAGTTACCGTTGCCAATGCTTGAGTTTCTCCACGGGTAAAGATAGAAGAACCATGTACTGAGGGTAAGTAATCTACTTCACACCAAATAGGTCTAATGTCTGTCGTTTTACGACCGTCCAAACGCAATCCTTCAGTTAAAGTCAATTCACGAATGGCTGATTTTTGAGATTTGTTGAAATACTTTCCAACCAAATCACCATACGTTTCAATTCTTCTTCTGTTAATGAAGCGATTAATGCTTCTTTTATTTCTGAAAAAGCAGCAGTACGCTCTTCTTTTGAAGTTCCTTTTTTAGCGATGGCATAACATTTGTCATAGGTAAAGTCATTTACTTTTTCCGCAAAGGCTTCATCTTCTCTTTCACCTTCATATTCTCTGGTTGCTTTTTTCCCAAAAGCTTCGGCCAAACGAACCTGAGCTGCACACTGAACTTTGATTGCTTCATGTGCAAATTTGATAGCATCAGCCATTTCTTCTTCAGAAATTTCATCCATTTCACCTTCCACCATCATCACAGAATCTGCAGAGGCTCCAATCATCATATCGATGTCAGATTCTGCCAATTGTGCTCTGTTCGGGTTGATCACAAATTCTCCATTGACTCTTGCTACACGTGCTTCAGAAATTGGACATTCAAAAGGAAAATCACTCAATTGAATCGCTGCGGATGCTGCTAAACCTGCTAGTGCATCTGGCATCACTTCTTCATCATGAGACATTAGCTGAATCATTACTTGAACTTCTGCATGGTAATCTTTTGGAAATAATGGACGCAATACACGGTCTACTAAACGCATGGTCAATACTTCTCCATCACTTGGTCTTGCTTCTCTTTTGAAGAAACCTCCAGGGTACCTTCCTGAAGCAGCAAATTTTTCTCTGTAGTCTACCGTTAAAGGCAAGAAATCTACAGGACTTTGTTTGTAATTAGATACAACTGTACATAATAACATTGCTTTTCCCATTTGAACAACAACTGAACCGTGAGCTTGTTTTGCTAATTTACCGGTTTCTAATGAGATGGTTCTTCCATCTCCAAGGTCTATAACCTCTCTAAATACTTTTGGAATCATAAATTTTAATTCTAATGTTTAACTACTGTGTGTTGTTGTGTTGTTGTTTGTTGTTGCAATGGAAATTCAAAAATGCTGTTAAAATTTTTGATTTTTTATGTTCTTTAAAGTTTGTTACTCTTTAAAGAATTTGAAACTCATTCTTTTCATAAGAATGAACTTTGACTATTTTGAAGTTTGACTTCAAGGTTTTTTTACATAAAAAAAGAGGCACGTTTATAGAGCCTCTTTTTGATAAGAATTATTTTCTAATTCCTAATTCTTTGATAATCGAACGATACCTGTTGATATGTGTTTTCTTTAGATAATCTAATAGACTTCTACGTTTACCAACCATCATTACTAACGAACGCTCTGTATTGTAATCTTTACGATTTCTCTTTAAGTGTTCTGTTAAATGGTTAATTCTGTGCGTAAATAACGCAATTTGACCTTCTGAAGTACCAGTATCGTTTTTTCCTTTACCGTGTTTTTCGAAGATGCTTTCTTTTACTTCTTTTGTTAAGTACATGCCAATATTATTTAAATGATTATTATGTATGTCAATGAAACTTTCATTGAGGGTGCAAATATACTATTATTTATTCACTTCTTACAGGAATATTCTGGATTAAATCGATGTACAAGTTTACTTGCTTCTTTAAATTTTTCCGTTCGTAAATTCCATCTAAAAATCCGTGTTCCAATACAAACTCAGAACGTTGAAAGCCTTCTGGGAGGTCTTTTCCGGTAGTGTCCTTTACAACTCTTGGTCCAGCAAATGCAATCAAGGCATTTGGTTCTGCAATATTGATGTCTCCTAACATTGCAAATGAAGCAGTGGTTCCACCTGTCGTAGGATCGGTACATAATGAAATGTATGGAATTTTAGCTTCCGCTAATTGTGCCAATTTTACAGAAGTTTTTACCAGTTGCATCAAGGAAAGCGAGGCCTCCATCATTCTGGCACCTCCCGATTTTGAAACCATTAGAAACGGAACGCGATGTTTTATTGAATAGTTAATGGCTCTTGCAATTTTTTCTCCAACAACACTTCCCATCGATCCACCAATAAAAGCAAAATCCATTGCAGCAATAACGATGTCTTTGCCCATTGATTTCCCAACAGCAGTTCGGACAGCATCTTTTAGATTGGTTTTTTCCTGAGCTGCTTTTACACGCTCTGGGTATTTCACAGTGTCTTCGAAGTTTAACGGGTCTTTAGAGGTTAGATTTTGGTCTAATTCTTTAAATGTATTGTCATCAAAAAACAATTCGAAATATTCTTTACTTCCTATTCGTACATGGTATCCATCTTCTGGACTCACATATAAGTTCTTTTTGAGCTCTTCAGTATCAATGATTTTACCGCTAGGGGTTTTATACCAAAGACCTTTTGGAGTGTCTTTTTTGTCCTCTGTAAGGGTGTGAATCCCTTTGTCTGTACGTTTAAACCAAGCCATGATTAGTATATTTTATGTGGTTGTTTGTCTCTTTTTTACTTCTATTTTAAAAAAACAGCTAGCTACAAATGTAAAAGTTTTTTGTGAACTTTAAGTTTTTTCTTTTTTAAGAATTCTTTTTTGAATAGAAAAAGCATCTTGACCTTACATCAAAATGCTTTTATTCAGAATGTTAAATGTAAATTTATAGTGTATTTACATTGTTTAAATCTTCGAATGCTTGTTTTAAACGAGCTTTAAAAGTTAGCTCGCCTTCTCTTAACCATTTTCTAGGATCGTAGTGTTTTTTGTTCGGTTGGTCTGCTCCATCAGGATTTCCGATTTGCGAAGAAACATAGTCCTTATTGTCTAACATGTAGTCGCGAATTCCTTCTGTAAATGCATATTGTAAATCGGTATCAATATTCATTTTGATCACTCCATATCCAATAGCTTCTCTAATTTCTTCTAGGGTAGAACCAGAACCACCATGAAAAACAAAATCAATAGTGTTGTCTGCTACCTTGTATTTTTCAGAAATATATTCTTGAGAATTCTTTAAAATTTTTGGAGTTAATTTTACATTTCATAGCTTGTAAACTCCGTGTACATTTCCAAACGCAGCAGCTATCGTAAACTGAGGAGATACCTTTAGTAACTCTTCGTATGCATAAGCAACTTCTTCAGGTTGTGTATATAATTTAGAAACATCCACATCAGAATTGTCAACACCGTCTTCTTCACCACCTGTAATTCCTAATTCAATTTCTAAGGTCATTCCCATCTTACTCATACGAGCTAAGTAGGTTTTACAAATCTCGATATTCTCTTCCAAAGGCTCTTCAGAAAGATCAATCATATGAGAGCTATACAATGGCTTTCCAGTTTCTTTAAAATGTTGCTCACTTGCATCTAATAAACCGTCGATCCAAGGCAATAATTTTTTAGCGGCATGATCAGTATGTAAAATTACTGGAATTCCATATGCTTCAGCTAATAAATGAACGTGCTTTGCACCTGCAACTGCACCAGCTATTGCTGCTTTTTCATTTTCATTTGACAAACCTTTCCCAGCATTGAATTGTGCTCCACCATTTGAAAATTGAATAATCACAGGAGCATTTAAATCTCTTGCAGTTTCTAAAACTCCATTAATAGTACTTGAACCAACTACATTTACAGCAGGGATCGCAAATGCTTTTTGTTTTGCTAAATTAAAAATTTCTTGAACCTCTTTTCCTGTGGCTACTCCGGGCTTGATCATAAAAAAATGTTTTTGTTTATTTCTTTGCAAAATTACATGTTTTTTTACGTAAAATTAAAAAAAAGCAAGTAGTTTACTAAAACGTTTTAGTCTTTGAAGATTGGCTTAAAATGGGTAGTTGATCCCGATATTATAAACGGCACTCGGAAAGTTGTAGTTTTGAAACCATTTATTTCCGTCAAGATACGGTTCATGGGTTTTGAAACCAACGTCAAATCGAAGAATTAAAAAATTAAAATCCAAACGTGTTCCAAAGCCCGTTCCAACAGCAAAGTCGTTGATGGATGAAAATCCATCGAATTTTGCATCTAGATCTACAAAAGATGAATTGCTAATGTCCCAGATATTCCCTGCATCTGCAAAAACAGCTCCTTTGAGTTTTCCAACAATATCAAATCGAAATTCTAAACTGGTGAGAAACTTTAAACTTCCAACATTGTATTCCAAGCCCGTATTTCTTCTTCCGGGACCCAGATCATAGGTTTGCCATGCTCGAATATCATTGGACCCTCCTGCAAAATAACTTTTAGTAAAAGGGATATCCGAATTGTCATAGGTAATAATGGCTCCTAAAAAACTACGAATACCCAAAACAGAGGTAGGACTTACGCTCCAAAATTTCTTGTACTCAAGATCCGTTTTAAAATATTGTGCCAATGGAATCTTTAAAAACGTTTTTTTACCATTTGCATTGAGCTTGTCGGAAAGTAAGCCTAAAATATTTCCAGAATTTGCGATACGAATCTTGAAAAATGAAAATTGATTGTCTTTAAAGTTTGACTGATTGTTGTAGGTAAATGAGTAGGCTATGGTTGGAATTAAAAAATCGGAGGTGATGATATTGTACCGGTTAAGTAGATCTAGGTTGTTGTTAAATTCGGTTGGGTTTGAGGCCCGAAAATCACTGCTTCCTGAAACTTCCTTCATCAGGCTTAAGGTTTTTTGAGCTCGTGTTTCATCGTTGGGAAAGTCAAAGGAGGGATCTCCTTTGTAAGCTCGAGCAACAGTGGTTAGATTGGTGAATTCCGAACTATACACATTGAAATATTTGTCAACATTTTGATTCTGAACATATTGGGTATTGAAAACTTCTAGCTGAATGGTTTTTGTAGCGTTGTACTGCCACTTGTAATCGGTAAAAAGAGTAAAGATTTGTCGGTCTAGCCCAATGTTTTTTTGAATACTTGTTCCCACAGAAAATAGGGTTCTCGGTGACATCTCCTTTGGAACCATTCTGCTCAATCCAAAAGGAGCTACAAATCTTGGTATTTCTATTGAGGCATCTGTACCAATTTCCCAATCAGGACGATTATTGGCGTTGAACCAAGAACCTAAAAAAGAGACCTTTAACAATTCAGCACCCCTAAAAACATTTCGATCTGTAATAGAAAATTTTGCAGAAGTACCAACATCTCTAATGTTGGAATGTGTTAATTCTGTTTCAAAGCCTAAGGTGTATTTTTCGATCGGCGATAACAGAATGCTCATTTTTAACTCTTCGTCATTTAATTCTTCAAATTGAATGCTTGTAGACTTAAAGTTATTCAATGATTTCAAATGATTTCTCGTCAAATTTCTCAGGGTATCTTTGTATACCTCATAAGGTTTTAAGAAAATGGATTGAGAAAGGTATTTTGGATTGTATTTTACCTTATCGTATCCTATAAAACGAATGCCTTCATAAGAAAGAGTATCTTGGTATTTTTCGCCCTTTTTGGCAAAAGAATAATCAGTTATCACACTGACCTCTTTGATTTTTTGAACCTTGAAAGGTTTGTTGATATACGCTCCATTTTCCTCAAGAATACGTTCTCCAGAAATAATGAAATCAACATTTGTTTTGTAATCGTTTCGTGTAGAGTCAACATAAAAGCCCAAATAATTTTCGGCAAAATGATAAATTCCGTTATTTCGATACAATTTGATGACTTGTTTTGCTTCGTCGATAAAGGTTTGATTTTTATATTGATCTCCATTTTTCAACAGAGAGACTGTTGCGGAATTTTTATATATTGAATCTAAAACAGGCGATGCTATTGAGATCGAGATGGTGTCTAGAAAGGTTGGTTTTCCAGATTTGATATGGTAGGCAACAGTTGCTTTTTTGGCTGCATCTTTTTTGTCAATCACGGTGTTTACCGTAGCTTCAAAATACCCTTGAGTTTTATAGTATGCCAACAAGTTATCGGCAGTTTTTTTGATCTTTCTTTGGTTTACAATCACGGGTTCATCATTGTCTAAAAACCAATTATTGATACCAATAAATGTATTTGCATAGGCAATACTTTGTTTTTCAGAAAAAAATGTTTTGATGAAACGATACGAATGGATGTTTTTATCGCCCCATTCTTTAGCTGTTTTTGGTTTTGAATGACTTCCTAAATTATGAAGGTACAACCCAAAAGGAATTCCAAGAAATCGTGAATTCGGTTTCTGTAAAACGTATTTTTGCAGCTCACTGTTTTTATTTTGGACACTATCTACAAAAATATAATTCTGTTTGAGCATGTGCATGTCTTCGGCAACATGCTTTGTCGAATTACAAGAAGCAAAAAGAATCATCAGTAAGAAAAAAAGCGTGAGTTTTTTCATTAAGTTTGCAAGGCTATTTGACCCAAAAATAGTATTTTTCCATGGTATATTTTCAATTAGAATCAATAAATGAGTATTTCTAAAAATCAACTGAAACTGATAACTAGTTTATCGCAAAAAAAGTATCGGATCAAGCATCAAATGTTTATTGCCGAAGGGGTTAAGGTTGTTGAAGAAATTTTGAAGTCTAATTTTAAATTACACGCTCTTTTTTGCATGGAAGATTTTCCATATTCAGTTCCAGAGGATCAAGTTTTTTTCATCTCAGAAAATGAGTTAAAAAAAATCAGTAAGTTGAAAACACCCAACAAAGTTTTTGCCATTTTTCATACTCCAAAGGAATTAAGTCTTCAAAACGATGGACTTGTTGTGGCCTTGGATGCAATTAATGATCCAGGAAATTTAGGCACGATTATCCGTCTGTGCGATTGGTTCGGAGTTCGACAATTGGTGTGTTCTTTAGATACGGTAGATTGTTACAATCAAAAAGTAGTACAAGCCTCTATGGGTTCTTTGACAAGGGTTTCTATTCGGTATACCGATTTGAATCATTATCTAAAAGAAACCACATTGCCCACTTTTATTGCAGATATGGAAGGGGAGAATGTGTACAGGTCATCTTTGCCAAATGAAGCTGTCTTAATTATGGGAAATGAAGCAAATGGAATTTCTGAAAAGATTCGGGAGCTTGTTTCTCATAAAATTACCATTCCTAGATTTGGAAGAATTCAAGAAACAGAAAGTTTGAATGTAGCTACTGCTACTGCGATATTATTGAGTGAGTTTAAAAGAGAGCTGTAGGTTTTACTTCAATAGCCAAACTTAATGGCAGCTACTCGAAAGCAAAATTTATAAAAAGACCCCGAGTTCCCATGAAGTTGATTGGGTCGGTCCATGGACTCGCACCATTGGCTTCATTGTCGAATTTTATTTCATTTGTCAAAGAGAAAACACCTCGAATCGATGGAGAAAACTTAAAGTAATAGAAGTAGATGTCAATTCCAATTCCCAATTCATACATGAAGTTGTGAGTTTTCATTCGAAATTCTCCAGAAAAATTGTCATCTTGATTTTTCTCATTACTTGACAAATTAAAGTCATAAGAAATACCCGCTAAAAGATAAGGACGAATATTCTGATACCTGTCAGTACTCATTTTAAACACAAGCGGGACGTGTAAAAAAGTTGAGCTTGCTTCTCGAATACTGTCTTTAGGGTTGTCTAAAGCATTGAAAATAATTTTTTTGGTATTGCTTATCAATCCAGGCTCAAAACGAAGATTTAAGTTCTTGTGCAAACGCATATCAACAATCAGTCCTACATTAAATCCAGTAGTGGGTTCAATGGTAATGTTTCTTGGTTTTACTCCAAAAGAGTTCTCTTTGATGTTAAGTTTGAAGTCATTTTGATTGAGCCCCAAGTAAAAACCATAGTGCAAAATTCTTTTATCAAAAGTTGGTAAATTTTCTACCCGATCCTTTTGTGAAAAAATTGCTGTAGAGATCGCCAAAAAACCAATAAAAATCAAATACTTCTTACTCATTAGATTCGTGCAGTATAAATTGTAGCAACCCCAAAAGTGACTGGTTGGTCTTCTGCAGTTGTAAACCCATTTTTTTTCAAAATATTGTTGAAGGCTTCTCCAAAAGGAAAAGAATTGGCACTTTCAGACAAATACGAATAGGCGACTTTGTCTTTCGAAAACAGTTTTCCGACTATTGGTAACACCAAATGAGTATGTAATTGATATCCTTGTTTAAAAGGAAATTTGGTAGGGTTAGAGGTTTCTAAGATCACCAATACTCCACTTGGTTTTAAAACGCGTGCAATTTCTTTCAAGCCTTTGTCTAAATTCGCAAAATTTCGGACTCCAAAAGAAACAGTAATGGCGTCAAATGTGTCATCCTCAAAAGGCATGTCTTCAGAATCACCCACAATCATTTCGATCTTATCGGAAAGGTTTGCTTTGGCAATTTTTTGTTTCCCTACTTCTAGCATTCCGCTAGAAATATCCAAACCTACAATTCGATCTGGATTCAAGTTGGACATCATCAAGGCCAAATCTCCAGTTCCAGTAGCAATGTCTAAAATTTGTTTTGGATTGTTTTTACCAACAATAGCGACCACTTTTTTACGCCACTTTACATCTATTCCAAAAGAAATTACACGATTTAAACCGTCGTAATTTGTAGAAATAGCATCGAACATTTTTGCAACTTGTTCTTTTTTTCCTAAATCGGAATCTTTATAAGGTTTGATGATTTTTGACATATTGTAGTGGTTGTAGGCGGTTTCTTATCCGTTAATTGCAATTACTTCGTTAATTTGGTTGGGGAGCATTTCTTTTAATAAATTTTCGATACCACTTTTTAAGGTTGCGGTAGAAGAAGGGCAGCCACTACAAGCGCCTTGTAAAACAACACTCACAATTTTACGCTCTTCATCATAAGATCTAAACGCAATATTTCCTCCATCACTAGCTACTGCTGGTTTGATATATTCATCTAAGATGTCTACTATTTGAGCAGAAATTCCTTCCAATGCTACTTTAGGGATTTCGATAACAGCTTCTGGTGAAGTTTCTGGAGTTGGCAATTCTTTAATTATGGTTTTCCCATCGGCCAAATATTCTCTGATAAAGCTTCTTAATTCAGGATAGACATCCTCCCATGCAACCATGTCGTATTTTGTAACAGAAATATAATTATCAGAAATAAATACTTCTTTTACAAAAGGAAAAGTGAAAATGGCTTGTGCCAAAGGAGATGATTTACTCGCCTCTTCGATGTTTTTATATTCCACATCGGTTTGGGTCAATGCTTTGTTCGAGCCAAATTTCATCACTGCAGGGTTGGGAGTTACTTCAGCATAGATTTCAATAGCCTCTTTTTTTGATGTTGCGGAAGATTCGTTCACAACGGTATTTCCATCATTGATGAATGCTTCGATTTGTTGAGCCACTTCTTGTTGTACATCGCTCCATTTTACAATGTCAAAACGTTGAATTGCAATAAAATTTGCAGTGATAAATACTTTCTTTACAAATGGTAAATAAAATAATTCTTGTGCCAACGAAGAGTTTTTAGCTTCATCGATATTGTTAAACTCGTAACTCCCTCCATTTATTAAAATTTGATTGCTTACAAATTTTATAATGCTGTCATTAGAAGTTTCTTGTATGGTAATTTGTGTGTTTTTCATGATCAAAAAATGATTTGCAAAATTAAGGCAAAAAAGGGGAAATGAATCTCTTTTATTGGAAAAGTTAAAAACGCTGCGAGACCTCACTTTTTTGTGATTGAACTTGCAGCGTTTTCTGTTTTTGGAAGAACTCTTTATAAATTAAATGTAAGCGTTGCTGTGATTGTTTTGTTGTCTGTAGTCAACTTTGCAGCATTGATAGCGTTGAATTGTGCGTAGAAATTGTAGGCAGTATCTCGGTTGCTATTGCTAAAAGAAAGGTCTAGTTTTGTGTTTCCAAAATGGTATCCACCCCCTACAGAATATCCTGTAATATTTTCAGTGTTTGACCCCTTTTTTAAAGGACTTTGTTCATAGGAATACCCACCACGGATACTCAGTCGATCCATTCGCCACTCGGTTCCAATAGTTAGGTTGTGTGTATTTCGAAGTTCATTTTGAAAAAATTGATTTTCCTGAGAAAAATTCTGTTGTGTTAATTTTATGCCAGAGAAATTTTTATGGGTATAGTCCATACTGACCAATCCTTTTTTCCCAAAGACAAATGCACCACTAGCGGTAAATTTACTAGGAGTTTTTAATCTGTAGGCAATAAGTTGTCTGTCATTGTATTCAGTATACGGGCGATTATCTCCTTCAATATACGTTGTTTCTCCTTGAAAAAGATCAATATCAATTTGGTTATTACGATCAAAACCATAATTGGTGTCTTGTAAAACTTCTGTAAACCAGGTTGGAGTTTGATAGGCAAGACCCATTCTAAAATTTTGAGTGAGTTTGTAAATGAACCCTGCATTTAAAGAAATTCCGGTTCCTGTAGTGTTATTTTCTTGATACAATGTAGCGTTTAAATTATTGCCATTTCCATCTGTATTGTATTCTGTTAACAGAGTGCTTTGGCTCAAATTTAAATCATAGGTATTGAAACCACCTCCAATGTATAATTTGTGATCATGCACTGCCGAGAAAGCAATATTGATTTCGCTTAAGTCACCAGTGGTTCTACTTGAGAATTGTTGTTCTTTTCCAAGGTGATAGTCAACGGGAATTGTATTATTATCCAACGGATATTGTGTGAAAGTGGCTATACCACTATTGCCATCCGCTAAAAAACCATCCCTAAAATCTTTTGAAACTCGGAAGTTAACTCCAACAGCAACTTTGGTCCATCCATTGTCCTGTCCTGAATCGAAAACGAAAACTCCACCCGCTTGTGAAAGATTGAAAAATTGTTCTTCGGTAGTTTGAATGCTGTTGTAATAATTGGCTGTATTGCTTGTATTTCTAGAATTCAATGTTGCTGAAAAAGCAGAAGTTGTATAGACTGCAATTCCTGCGGGATTGATATTGATTGCAGAGATGTCTCCTCCAACAGCTCCAAAAGCACCGCTCATTCCTGTAAATCGAGCTGATCCATTTTGATTGTTTTCAGAAAACAAGAGTGCTAAGTCTTGATAGTTCAACGATTGAGAATAGGATGCAAGGGTTGCTGCGAATAGCATCGCTATGGTGAAAAAATGTTTCATTTTTGTAAATTAAAAATTGTGATAATTTTAGTTTCCTCTTCTAGAAGACCTTCCAGAGCTTCTGCTAGCGGAACGACCACTGCTTCGAGTGTTGCTGCTTCTACTAGGAGATGAACTTCGGGTGTTGCTATTTCTACTCGGCGAAGAACTCCTTATGCTTCTATTGTTATTAGGAGTCACAGATCGATTTGGTGTAGAACTTCTTCTGCTTGTTCTAGGCGTAGCCACTCTGGTGCTTCTGCTGGATCTTGTTGGACTTGCAGTTCGTGTGTTTCTTGAGGTTCTAGATTCAATTCTGTTACGTGTGGATGCGCTACGATTTCTAGTTGTTCTAGCAGATCTATTGACACTGCGGGCATTATTATTTCTAGTAGATCTAATGGTTCTTTTGTTTCTTAGACTGTATCTATTGTCGCCTCGATTGAAACTGTTGTAGGCAGTTCTTCTTCCAAATCTTGAATTCCGATAATTGTTATATCTGTAAGGATTGTATCGATATGGGTGGTATCGATACGGATAGTTTCCGTAAAAATAAGGATCGTAAACTCCCCATCCCCAAGCATATCCAGGACTCCAAAAGGGATCGTAAAATCCTCCTCCAAAAGCCCATCGATTTCTCCATCTCCAATTCCAGTTGTTGAATCCCCAACCATTGTAAACCCCCCATCCAGTATTCCAATAAGGATTTGGATTCATATTGATATTCACTACGACATCGTTGTTTTCACCACTTCCCAGGGTTGATTTGGAGAGTAGTCAATCATGTTTCCGTCTTCAACATATACGGTGTCTATAGAATTGTAATTATCTGCATCTAAAAAAATATCATCATTTTTGAGATCATCTACAAGGGCTAATTCCTCTGCAAAATAATCATTGTCATATTTTGAGTATTCTTTTTGGTTGAGAATGACTACTTTTTTAGTTCTCGAGGCTGTTGATTCATCTTCATAAATTCCATCACCATGAGAAACACCCTAGTAGGTTCCGCAAGAAATAAGAAATACACTACATCCTAAAAAAGTTAAAAATGGATTTAAATTCGATTTTGAATAGAGTGCTTTCATAATTCTATATATTAGGATGAATACTTATTTTCTGAGATTGTTTGGCAAAAAGTTGAAAACTATAACGGGTCTCTAACCATTTTATAGTAATTTTGTATCACTTTTTGAGAAGATCACTATTTGCAAAATTAAATCTCAAACTATAAACTTACAATATTTATGCCAAACTTTTCACTATGAGCAAGAAGTTAACAAAACGAGCAGAGGATTATTCTAAATGGTATAACGAGCTGGTTGTCAAAGCAGACTTAGCAGAAAACTCTGCGGTACGAGGCTGTATGGTGATCAAGCCTTATGGGTATGCGATTTGGGAAAATATGCAAGCAGAATTGGATCGCATGTTTAAAGAGACGGGTCATGAGAATGCATACTTCCCTTTATTTGTTCCAAAGAGTTTGTTTGAAGCCGAAGAGAAAAACGCAGAAGGTTTTGCCAAAGAATGTGCGGTAGTTACTCATTATCGTTTACAAAATGATCCAGATAGACTGGAAAATTGCGGGTAGACCCCGAAGCAAAACTAGAAGAAGAATTGGTGGTTCGGCCAACTTCTGAAGCCATTATATGGAATACCTATAAAGGTTGGATTGAGTCTTACAGAGATTTACCACTCCTAATCAATCAATGGGCAAACGTAGTTCGTTGGGAAATGAGAACCCGTTTATTTTTAAGAACTTCAGAATTTTTATGGCAAGAAGGTCATACTGCACATGCAACAGAATCAGAAGCAATTTTAGAAGCAAAACAAATGCAAGAAGTATATGCTACATTTGCTGAAGAATATATGGCAATGCCAGTAGTTAAAGGTGCAAAATCTGAAAGTGAGCGCTTTGCAGGGGCTATAGAGACTTATACGATTGAAGCATTGATGCAAGATGGAAAAGCCTTACAGGCTGGGACGAGTCATTTTTTAGGACAGAATTTTGCAAAAGCTTTTGATGTCAAATTCACTTCTAAAGAAGGAAAACAAGAACATGTGTGGGCAACTTCTTGGGGAGTATCTACACGCTTGATTGGTGGACTCATCATGACGCATTCCGATGATTTTGGCTTGGTTCTGCCTCCAAAATTAGCTCCAATTCAGGTGGCAATTATCCCAATTTACAAAGGAGATGAGCAATTGGAAGCAATTTCAGAAAAAGTAGATCTCATTGCAAAAGGGTTGCGTAAAAAAGGAATTTCGGTAAAGTATGACAATAGAGATACGTATAGACCTGGAGCTAAATTTGCAGAATATGAGCTAAAAGGAGTTCCTGTACGAATTGCGATTGGAAATAGAGATTTGGAAAATAATACTGTAGAGGTGGCCAGAAGAGATACCTTAACAAAAGAAACCGTCTCTCAAGATACTGTTGTCGATTTTATAGCAAATTTATTAGAGGAAATTCAAGAGCACTTATTTACAAAAGCAAGTAACTTTAGAAAGGAGCATACTACTGCAGTTTCGAATTTTGAAGAATTTAGAGAAGCATTAGAGAAAAAGGGTGGTTTTGTGTCTGCACATTGGGACGGAACCATTGAGACCGAAGAGAAAATAAAAGAATTGACAAAAGCAACCATACGATGCATTCCAAATGATGCAAAAGAAGAGGCTGGAACCTGTGTTTATTCTGGAAAGGCATCAACAAAAAGAGTCCTTTTTGCGAAGGCTTATTAAGTTTTTTAAATTTTTTTAAAAAAAGATTGCATGGTTTCAAAAACGTTGTATATTTGCACCCGCAATTGGAGATAATTTGATTGTTATGGTCCGTTCGTCTAGGGGTTAGGACGCATGGTTTTCATCCATGTAACACGGGTTCGATTCCCGTACGGACTACAAAGTTTTAATTAAAAACGAATAAATTAAGAATTATGGCAAATCATAAGTCAGCATTAAAGAGAATTAGAAGTAACGACGCTAAGAGATTGCGTAATAAATATCAGCACAAAACAACTCGTAATGCGTTGAGAGATATTCGTGCTATAGAAGATAAAACAGAAGCTGAAGGAAAGTTGGCAAATGTAATTTCTATGCTTGACAAATTAGCAAAGAAAAATATTATTCACAAGAATAAAGCTGCAAATTTAAAATCTAAATTAACAAAGCATATCGCTGCGTTATAGATTGTACTTTGTATACAATATAAAAGCTCTGAATGAAAATTCAGAGCTTTTTTTATGACTTATTTTTATGTGCTTTACCAGTCGTAATTTTTGTGTGCGTCCAAACGGATAAAGATAAAGAGGAGTATGGTAAAGCCCCAAAGCGAAGAGCCTCCGTAGCTAAAAAAAGGCAAGGGGATTCCAACCGTAGGCAGCAATCCAATCACCATGCCGATGTTTACAATCATGTGAAAAAATAGAATGGATGCCACTCCATAGCCATACACCCTTCCAAATTTATTATTATGGGTTTCAGCTAGATAAATGATTCTAAACAGCAATAGCATGAAAAGAATGATTACACAGCTGCTCCCAAGAAACCCCCATTCTTCTCCTACAATGCTAAAAATATAATCGGTGTGTTGCTCAGGGACAAAGTCTCCTTGTGTCAAATCTCCTTTCAGAAAACCTTTTCCATTGAAGCCTCCCGAACTGATGGTAAATTCCGATTGATACGAATTGTATCCAATTCCTGTGTTGTCTGTTTTGATTCCTAATAAAATATCAAATCGATCTTTTTGATGGGCGGGTAATACATTTTTGTACACATAATCTGTTCCGATGACAAAGAGCCCAAAAACGAGAAATGCGCACAATATTTTAAACCAATTGAAGCGCAAAAACCGAATTCCAGCTTTTCTTAAGATGACAATGAGATAGAAAGTAAGTAGTACGATTAGGATGGTTAGAATTGGTTTAGGTCCAAAATAGATGGTAAGGATAAAAACAAGAATTGTGATCGCTCCTAAAAGAATATAATTTAAGGTCAACCCTTCTCTATTCAATACAAAAAAGAATGCCAAATAGATTAAAGCAGAACCTGCATCAGGTTGTAGGATGATAAAAACGGAAGGAGTAAAAATAATGATGAATGCCTTGATTTGATTTTTGATCAGTTTAAAATTGTACAGCCGGTCACTAAGCAATTTTGCAATCGCCAATGCTGTAAATGCTTTTACAAATTCTGAGGGTTGTAATCCGATGCCTCCAAAATCATACCAAGAGGTTGCACCATTAATGGTTTTTCCAAAGAGAAAGAGCCCCAGTAGTGATAGCAGCGAGAGTAGGTACAAAATGCCCGAAAAGCGTTCATAAAATTTGGAATTGAAAAACAGAATAAAGATAATGAGTGGCAAAGTGAAACAGATAAATATGAGTTGTTTTCCATATTTTGTTGAAAAGCTGAGTAGGGCTACATCTTCTTCTGTACGAGTTGCTGCATAAATATTGAGCCATCCAAAACCAACTAGAAAGAGGTATAGAAAGACTAAAATCCAGTCGATTCCGGCAAAAATATTATTTCGTTCCTGACGCAAAGGTTTCTGGTTTTTGGATTTGTTGTTCGTAAATATCTTGTAAACTGAGTGCTAGCATTTGTTCTTCTACCCACGGTTTTGAAATTTCATTCCGAAGATATTTTTCAATAATCAAGCTCGATATGGGGGCTGCAATTGTTGAACCAAAGCCTCCGTTTTCCACAAAAACGGCAATGGCAATTTTAGGATTGTCTTTTGGAGCAAAAGCGACCAATAATGAATGATCGGGTGCCTGTGTCTTTATACCGTCAATAATTTTGATTGAATTTTCTATGGTTCCTGTTTTTCCACAAATTTCAATTCCTTTTATTTGACTCCATTTTCCAGTTCCGGATTTAAAAACTTCGTGCATGGCTTCTATAATAGGATCAAAATGTTGGGCATCGATGGTTGTTTTTTTAGGAACCGTGTATTTTGGGTTTTCAATAATAGCCCCATCTATTTTTTTAAGAATATGAGGAGTATAGAAAAACCCCTTGTTAGCAATAGCTGCTGTAAAATTTGCCAATTGGATAGGTGTCGTTTCAATATCACCTTGACCAATTGCATTGGAGATGATCGAGGAGGCATTCCAACGAAAGTTAATCCTCTGATCATAATAGTCACCCGTAGGGATTCTACCAGAAGCACCCGCAGGTAAGTCATATCCTAAGTAATTCCCCAAACCAAAACTTTTTACATGGGTACTCCACGTATTTAGACCGATTGAGGGCTCGTTATCTTTTTCAACAATGCGTTTAAACGTGTTGGAAAAATAACTATTGCACGACTTTGAAATCGCTGTTTTTAAATGAATGGGCTGTCCTACAATTCCGCAATGACAGCCCATAAATTCGTTTTTTCTACTTCCATAGCGAAATCCATTGTAACATTGAAAAGAGCTATTGACAGTGATGACTTTTTCTTGCAAACCAATTAAGGCATTCATAATTTTAAAAGGAGATCCTGGTGCATATTGTGCCATCAAAGCTCTGTCATATGCAGGTTTATCGGGGTTTTTAGGATCCATTAAAAAAACAGAGTTTTTAGAACGTTTCCGACCTACCAGCATATTTGGATCATAAGAAGGAGCAGTTACCAATGCTAAAATTTCTCCTGTTGAAGGTTCAATTGCTACAATGCCCCCCCGTTTTCCGCTCATTAATCGTTCTGCATACTGTTGCAATTCGATATCGATGGTTAGGGTCAAATCCTTTCCGTTGACCGGCAAGGTATCTAAGACTCCGTCTCTATAGGAACCTGTAACTTTATTGAATCGGTTTCTATGGAAGTACTTTTTTCCTTTGGTTCCTCTTAAGAAATTTTCATATTCTTTTTCGATACCTGCTTTTCCTATTAGTTCTCCTTGTTCATAATAAGAGCTATTCTTTGCTTTTTCTTCATCCACTTCGCTGATATAACCAAAGACATTAGCTGCAGCATTTATTGGGTATTCTCGAATGATTCTTTTTTGAATGTAAAAACCAGTAAAGTTGTGCAATTTTTCTTGCAGGTATGCATAGTCCTCTTTTGCCAATTGTTTTAAAAAAACGGAGGGGAGGTAGGAAGCATAGTTTTGCGCTCTTTGAAAACGGGTGATAAAACTATTTTTGTCAATTTTCAACAAAGTACAAAATTCAAGAGTGTCCAGGGGTTCAACTTTGTTGGGTTGAATCATTACATCGTAGGATAGCTGATTTGCGATCACCAGTTTTCCATTTCGATCGTACACATAGCCTCTTTCTGGGTAATCGTATGCTGTTTTTACTGCAGGATTATTTATTGGATCGTAGTTCTGTCCTCTAAGAATTTGAAGTTGAAACAAGCGGCCGATAAAAATAACACCAACGATGGTGATGAAAAAATACAATAAAAAACTTCTTTTCATTATGGTTTTTTTATAAAAATATAGTTTCCAATAAAGAAGAGACTCAGTGTAAAAATACTTGAATACAAAGTATTTAGCAAGATGTCAGAAAAATTTTGAAAGCTAAAGTTAGCCAAAGAAAATAAAAGAAGGTGATGAATTATTGTTAAAGTTACGGTGAAGTTAAAAATTTTGCCAAAAGGCTCTTTTTGAAGATTGAAAAAAGGGTAATCTACTGATGTTTTTCTAAAATACAGTTTGAGAAAGAAAAGGCGCGTGTATGCGATGCATACTGTTGAAAAGGTATGAATTCCTCCAGAATCAGAGAAAATATCAACAACGAATCCCAGTAGAAATGCAGTCCATAAAAAGTAAAAACGATCTTCTTTTATTGGGAAAATGAAAACAAAGGCAATGTAAAGGTAAGGGTTGATGTGTCCGAAAAAAAGAATATTATTGAGTACCAATACCTGTAATAAAACTAAGACCAAACCGATGAATGTATAGTAGATTGTTCTATTCATTTTCTAAAGTTTTTAGTTCGAGCTTGTGCAAGTTTTTTACAATATAAACATGTCTTAAATTACTCATATCGTTAAATAACTGAACACTAATTTGATTGTCAGTACTCGTTCTATTGTCAATTTTCAGAACGGTTCCAACCAAGATTCCTTCAGGAAAAATAGTCGATCTTCCACTGGTTACAATCGTGTCTCCCACCTTAACATTCGCTTGTCTAGGAATATCTGTCAGTTGGACCTGGCGGTAATCTTTACCGTCCCACAATAAGGGGCCGAAATAATTGGAACCATTTTTTAAACGGGCACTAATCCTAGTGTTTTTATTCAGAATAGATTGTACTCGGGTATAATTTTCGGTTGTTTTTTCGGTAATCCCAATGATTCCTTTATGATTAAAAACCGCCATTTCTTTTGAAATTCCACTGAGATTCCCTTTGTTTATGAGCAGGTAATTGAAAGGTTTATGATATTCATTTTTGATGATTTTCCCAGATGTATAGCTAAATTTTTGGTGATAGTGTATAGAATCTGTTTTGGTAATTTCAGGGAGACTATCTTTTTTGCTACTTAGGAATGCGATGTGATTTCGCAAGATTTGGTTTTCTTCAATTAGATCCTGATTTTGGGTAGTAAGTTTAAAGTAATTGGAAAGTTGAGCCGTCTTTTCATAGAGGCTTCCAGTAATAAAGTTGGTTGAATTTAGAAAGGTACTCTTATGAAAGTTGTTGTTTCGAATTGTTAAATGAATAGCAATCGATTGAAGCATTATAAAAAAAAGTAAGTATTTATACTTTTGTATAAACGATATCAGTTGCTGCATTCTTAGAACTCATTTGCGGGATTATTTCATTAAAATATTTTTGTATTTATCAAGTTCTTTTAAGGCAATTCCAGTTCCTCGAACTACCGCTTTCAAAGGGTCTTCTGCAATATAAACTGGTAAATCTGTTTTGCGCGACAAACGCTTGTCTAAACCACGCAACATTGATCCTCCTCCGGCTAAATAGATTCCCGTATTGTAGATGTCTGCAGCCAATTCTGGAGGTGTTTTAGACAATGTTTCCATCACGGCATCTTCAATTCGTAAAATAGATTTGTCCAAAGCTTTTGCAATTTCTCTATAAGAAACTTGAACTTGTTTTGGCTTTCCGCTCAATAAATCTCTTCCTTGCACTAACATATCCTCTGGTGGTGTATCCAAATCTTCCGTAGCAGCTCCGATGGTGATTTTAATTTTTTCAGCAGTGGTTTCTCCAACATGTAAATTGTGTTGGGTTCTCATATAGTACATGATGTCGTTGGTAAATAGATCACCCGCAACTTTTACTGATTGATCACATACTATACCCGCCAATGCAATTACTGCAATTTCTGTAGTACCTCCACCTATGTCAATTATCATGTTTCCTTTTGGTTCCATGATATCAATTCCGACACCAATTGCGGCAGCCATGGGTTCATAGATTAGATAAATTTCTTTGGCATTCATATGGCGAGCAGAATCTTGTACCGCTCGTTTTTCTACTTCTGTAATTCCAGAAGGAATGCAGATAACCATTCTTAATGCTGGTGGAAATAATCGCTTCTTAATAGAAGGAATTTGTTTTACAAATTCTTTGATCATTTCTTCAGAAGCCTGAAAATCTGCAATGACTCCATCTTTTAAGGGTCGAATTGTTTTGATATTTTCGTGTGTTTTTCCTTGCATTAAATTGGCTTGTTTGCCAATTGCAATAATTTTACCCGTAGTTCGATCCCTTGCTACTATAGAAGGACTGTCAATCACCACTTTTCCATTGTGGATAATAAGTGTATTTGCGGTCCCTAAATCGATCGCAATATCTTCGGTCATAAAATCAAAAAAACCCATATATTCTGTTGTTTCCTTTATTCTGGATAAAGTGTTCTTACAAAGCTACTAAAAAACGCTGTGTAAATTACATATTATTATTTTAATGTTTAAAATGCCTTGTACCTGTTAAGACCATAGAAACATTGTGTTGGTTACAGTATTCGATACTCAATTGATCTTTGATAGAACCTCCTGGTTGAATGACGCTTGTTATCCCTGCTTTTTCAGCAATTTCGACACAATCTGGGAATGGGAAAAAAGCATCACTTGCCATAACTGCTCCTTGAAGATCAAATCCAAAATTAGTTGCTTTTTCAATAGCTTGAGTCAAGGCATCAACTCTACTGGTTTGTCCAGTTCCACTTGCTAATAGCTGGTTGTTTTTTACAAATACAATGGTATTCGATTTGGTGTGCTTGCAAATTTTTGAAGCAAAAATCAAATCGACTAACTCACTGTCAGAGGGTTTTGTATTTGTCGCATAAGTAAAATCTTCTATGGCGTCGGTGATACTATCTTTGTCTTGAACTAGCAATCCGTTTAATGCAGTTCTTACATTTTGAATCGGTAAGCTAGTATTTTTTTGGATAAGTAGAACTCTATTTTTCTTCCCTTTTAAGATTGATAACGCTTCTTCACTAAAAGAAGGAGCAATGACTACTTCGCAAAAAAGTGTATGTATTTCTTCTGCAGTTGCTGCATCGATTTCTGTATTCGAGATTAAAACACCCCCAAAAGCAGAAACAGGGTCTCCAGCCAAAGCATCTACATAAGCTTGTTTGATGGTCGCTCTTTGAGCAAAACCACAGGCATTATTGTGTTTTAGAATTGCAAATGTTGGTGCCTCTCCGATGAATTCATTCATTAAGTTGACAGCTGCATCAACATCGAGTAGGTTGTTATAGCTCAATTCTTTCCCATGCAATTTGTCAAACATCGCGTCCAAATCTCCAAAGAAATATCCTTTTTGATGAGGATTCTCTCCATATCGCAAGGTTTTTGAAATGGTTTGGCTTACTTTATAAACAACTTCGTCTTCGTTAAAATAGTTAAAAATTGCGGTATCGTAATGAGATGAAATATTAAAAGATTTTGCAGCAAATTTCTTTCGTTGTTCAATTGAAGTAGTTCCATTATTTGCGGAAAGCACTTCTAAAAATTCTTCATATTGATCCATAGAAGACACCGTAAAAGTATCTTTAAAGTTTTTTGCGGAAGCTCTAATCAAAGAAATTCCACCGATATCTATCTTCTCAACAATATCTTGTTCTGGAGCTCCAGAGGCTACTGTTTTTTCAAACGGATAGAGGTCTACAATAACTAAGTCTATTTGTGGAATATTGTATTCTGCCAATTCTGCAACATCACTTTCGTTGTCTTGTCTGTTTAGGATTCCTCCAAAAACTTTGGGGTGTAGGGTTTTTACTCTTCCTCCAAGAATTGATGGGTACGAGGTGACTTCATCGACTGGGACAACGTCGATTCCTAATTCTTTAATGAATTTTTCTGTTCCTCCTGTAGAGTAGATGGTAACGTTTAATTCGTGAAGCTTTTTTACAATTGGTGCTAAACCATCTTTGTGAAATACCGAAATTAATGCGGATTTGATTGTCTTTGAAGTGCTCATTCTTTGTTGTGTTGTTAAGCTCACAAATTTAGTGAAACTCGGGCTTCATCACAATAAAAAGATAGTAACAAATACGGTAAGTAATTAACAACAAATCAAAAATAACCCGAAGATGAGTTTGATTAGAATTTCAGTGTTTTTGAAAACGGGAGGTGCTGTTTAAAAAAGTTTGGCAACCTCGTGACAGACAAACTCTAAAAGTACTTCATCATCTTTGGTAAAAGGATGTACTGTATGAGAATCAATGTCAATTTGCCCGATGTTTTCTCCATTCACAAAAATTGGAATCACAATTTCAGATTTCACTTTCCATCCACATGAAATGTAGTTTTCTTGCTCTGACACATCTTGAACGATAAAATTTTTGTTACTCAGAGCTACTTGTCCGCAAATTCCTTTACCAAAAGGAATAAGGGTATGCTCGGTTTCCTCCCCCGTATACTGGGCGAGTTTTAATTCTTCTTTATCACCGTTTTTAAAATAGAAGCCTACCCAGTCATAATAGGGTATTGAGGCGGCTAATAATGCAGTAATTTCTTGAAGTTTTGCTGCGATTTCTTGCTCTGATTTTAAAATCGTGAACAGGGCTTCTTTTAAAATGGGACTCTTCATACCTCGAATTTCTTTGGTGCAAAAATAACCTAAAATCGGTTTAAAATGATAAAAAGAGCGGTCATTTTAAGATTGTTTTCTTGCAGAACCATAGGTGTTCAAATACAGATTCATCACAGTTTATATCAATAGATGTTAAATACTATTCAGGTTTTACTAAGATGTTGTAAATTTGTACTTTACAATGAAAAAAACATTCCTACACATCACCTCAATGAGTTTAGCATTTTTAGTGCTATTTTCTACCTTTTCCTTCACGGTAGAAAAGCATTATTGTGGCGATTTTTTAATGGATGTTTCCTATTTGGGGCATGCAGACGGCTGCGGAATGGAAAAAAAGGCATCCTCAAAAATCAATAAAAAATCCTGTTGTAAAGACGAGGTACACCAGATTGAGGGGCAAGACCAATTGCAAAAAAGTGTTGCAGATGTCATCGACTTCAAAGCATTAAATTTACTGATTATTTCCAAAGGATTACTTAAAAAAAACTTTGTAGAAATCAGTTCAAAAAAACTACAATTTATCAATCCTTTTCCGCCAGATATTCGGTATGATTATCAGGTATTATTCCAAAGCTTTTTAATTTGATTTAGTTTTAATAATTCAATTCTAGCTTCTCTTACAGAAGAAATAATTAATTAGTAAATCTACAAATCATGAAAAAATATTTTACGGGTAGCATCTTGATGTTGCTTCCATTGATGCTCTTTTCTCAGAAAGAATTTCGAGGAATGATCATGGATCAGAACAATCCAAAAGATCAATTAGGGGTTTATGGTGTGAACGTTCGTTGGTTAGACACTAATGTTGGAACCACCACAAACGAAAAAGGTTGGTTTTCGATCCCATACAAATCTACATACACAAAACTTATTGTCAGTTATATTGGCTATCAAACTGATACGATTCGTATTCGAAGCTTAGCTCCAATTCATCATGTTTTAACTGAAACAACAGAAACTACAGAAGTGGTGATTCGAAGCAGAAAACGAGCAACTCAAAAGTCTTTTTTTGCTACGACCAATGTGTTTACAGTAAATTCCGATGAGCTTTTAAAAGCTGCCTGCTGTAATTTGGCAGAAAGTTTTGAAACAAATCCTTCCATAGACGTTAGTTTTTCAGACGCGCTTACGGGAACAAAACAAATTAGAATGCTGGGTTTGACCAGTCCATATTTATTGATTTCTCAAGAAAATATTCCTTCTGTAAGAGGAGCCGCTCAAGCTTTTGGTTTGACCTTCACTCCTGGAACTTGGGTTGAGAGTATTCAGATTACCAAAGGAGCAGGGAGTGTGGTCAACGGGTATGAAAGTATTTCTGGGCAAATCAATGCAGAGTTGGTAAAGCCTTTTTCTGACAATCCCTTTTTTTTTAACGCCTACACTTCTCTCAATGGTAGGATAGAAGTAAATACCCATATCAATCAAAGAGTTTCAGAAAAATGGCAAACAGGAGGGTATGTACATGGAAATTACAGAGGACAGAAATTTGACAATAACAAAGATAATTTTTTAGATGCACCCTTAGCGAATCAGATCAATGTGATGAACCGATGGCAGTACACAGATGCTGAAAAAGGCTGGGTAAGTTTCATCAATGTTCGTTATTTGAACGACGAAAAACAGACTGGAGAAATGAATTTTAATCCAGATATCGATAAAGGGACGACTCGCTTTTGGGGAAGCGAGATAGACACACAACGTTTTGAAACTTCGGCAAAGGTGGGGTATGTATTTCCTGAAATTCCCTACCAAAGTTTCGGATTTCAATTGGCGTATAGCAACCATCAACAAGACTCCTATTTTGGGTTGAACAGATATGACATACAGCATGAAAGTGTCTATTCCAACTTGTTATTCAATTCGATTATTGGCGATACAAGAAACAAGTTCAAAACGGGAATCAGTTTTACCTTTGATCGGTATGATGAATTGGTAAATACAACAAACTATGATCGAAAGGAAAAATCGGTGGGTGCTTTTTTTGAGTATGGATTTGACAATCTTGAAGACTTTAGTTTTACGGCGGGTTTGCGAGTAGATTCGCATAATTTATTAGGAAATTTCATCACACCGCGTTTGCATTTGCGTTATGCTCCTTGGGAAGATGGTGTGTTTAGAGCTTCTGCAGGAAGAGGAAAGAGAAGCGCTAATATTTTTGCAGAAAACCAACAGCTATTTGCAAGTTCTAGACAAATCAATATTGACAATTCTGGTGGAAATATTTATGGTTTGAATCCAGAAATTGCATGGAATTATGGAATTTCGTATTTGCATAAATTTAAGATTTTTGAGAACAAAGGAGATCTATCCTTCGATTTTTATAGAACCGATTTTAACAATCAGATAGTTGTAGATTGGGAGAATCCACAAGCAATTTCTTTTTACGATTTGAAAGGAGAAAGTATTGCTAACAGCTTTCAGTTAGAACTCAATTTTGATCTTGCTGAAGGCTTATCTTTTCGCTCAGCATATAAATATTTCGATATTTCAACCGATTATAAAAATGGAAATTTGCAGAAACCAATTCAGCCCAAAAACCGATTCTTTGCAAACCTTTCTTATGAAACGGTAGAAAGTGAAAAGGGATCTCAATGGAAATTTGACCTTACCTTTAATCAGATCGGAAAACAACGGTTACCCGATACGAGTAGGAATCCAACTGCCTACCAGCTCGCTGAATTTTCGAAGGCCTACCAATTGCTGAATTCACAAATTACCAGAGTATTTTCGAATCAATTTGAGATTTATTTTGGAGGTGAAAACCTAACCAATGTGCAACAAAAAAAACCTATTTTAGCAAGTGATGCCCCTTTTGGTGTGCACTTTGATACAACTATTGTGTATGCGCCCGTTTTTGGACGTGCATTGTATGCAGGAATTAGATATAAAATTCAATAAAAAATGAAAAAAATAATCCTTGGAATGAGTTTGTTATTGATGGGAATTTCAACACAAGCACAAACAGTACAAAAGAGTAAAAATGCAAAGATATCTTTTGAAGTAGACGGTATCTGTGGAATGTGTAAAAAGCGAATTGAGACAGCTGCCTTGAAAACAAAAGGGGTGAAGTTTGCGCTCTGGAATGTGAAAACGCATCAACTGAGTTTAATTCTCGATGAACATAAAACAACTGTCACCACGGTTCAAAGAAATATTTTAAAAGTTGGGCACGATGTTATTGGGGTTAAGGCCACAGACGAAGCCTACAATTCGGTTCATCCTTGCTGTAAATATAGAGATGATGAAATTGTTATGGACCACGAAGGAGGGGTCGTAAAGCAACAAAAAAAAGACTAGTTGAGAAGAAATCATTTCTTATCCAAGATGGAACGAAAGAAGTTGAACCACTCAAAGAGCGTGGTAGAAGTTAAAAAATTAAGGCTCCCTGAAAAGGGAGCCTTAATTAATTGTACTAATAAAATTACTTTATTTAGGATTTAAAATTTCTTCAATTCTATCAACAACATCTTGGTAGTGATAGCGAGTAATGGTATTAGGGGCTTTAGCTGCTGCGCTTTTAGCACTGCGTTGTAATCGCTTTAACTCTCCTCTTGCAACCGATTTTATATCCGATTGATTTACATTGATACCACTTTTCTTCAAGTATCCAGCATTGGTTCCTTTTTGATTTTTGGCTTCATGGATTAAGAAATCCAATCGATCCAAATAAGCTCTTTGAAGATTTCTTCTGTAGGTATCTGCTGTTCTTCCGTTGTATACTTCTGTCCAAACACCTTTGCGTAAGTCGCGCATCATTTGAATCAAAGAATAGGCTTTAGCGCCATTCATGGTCTCATTTTCAATCATTCTCGCCATTCTGCCAGCATCCAAAATAGTATTTAATGTTCGGGCCTGTAAACCGCGAACTCTTTCCACAGAACCTGAAAATTCGGTTTTACTAAAGATGTTTTGATCGAGCATCCACTTTGGGGTTTTGAACAGCTCATTGATCACAAATTTTAAAGCTTGCTTTTGAGTTGCTTTGTCTACATGGGTGTACACCGCACCTTCTTGATCGGATGTTTTGTAATATTCATAGACACCACCAATATTAGAAGTTACATGTCCCATATACCTGTTGAACTGACTTAAAAGTTGCCCATACATGGTAGATAATTCACTGTAATTTTCTCCTTTTTCTGAGGTCCATTCTTCCAGTTTTGGTAAAATTCGTTTCAAGTTTTTTATACCGTAGGTCGATGCTTTCATGGCATCATCTCCAAGGTCTTCAGTTTGCGAACTCGGATCTACCACTCCACCTGCTTGCTGGTGACCAAATCGGTACATTGGATCGCCAGCATGTTCCATAATCCAAGAGTCTAAGATTGGCTTTTCAGCTTTTGCATCTTTATCTAAAATAGGTTTGTATCCCCAAGAAATGGCATATGTATCATAGATTCCAATATTTGGCATCAATGCAACTCCTTTGTCTTCGGGTTGTGCAATATAATTGAAACGAGCATAATCCATAATAGAAGGAGCTGTTCCGTATTTTGAAGTAAATGAAGCTGAACGAAGAGAATCTACAGGATAGGCTACAGAACTTCCCATATTGTGAGGCAGTCCAATTGTATGTCCAACTTCATGGGAAGAGACAAATTGCACCAATCGGCCCATGGTTTCTGTTTTGAATTCATTTCCCCTAGCGTCTGGATTGATTGCAGCCGTTTGAATAAAATACCAGTTGTGCAGCAAGGTCATTACATTGTGATACCAATTGATATCTGATTCTAGAATTTCTCCAGATCGTGGATCACTTACATGAGGACCATTGGCATTGGGGATTGGAGACGCTAAATAACGGACTACAGAATACCGCACATCTTCTGGAGACCAATCTGGATCTTCTTCTTTGGTAGGTGGATCTTTAGCAATAATTGCATTCTTAAATCCAGCAGCTTCAAAGGCAACTTGCCAATCGTTAATTCCTTGTTTGATATATGGAACCCATTCTTTAGGTGTCGCTCGATCTACATAATATACAATCTGTTTTTTTGGCTCAACCAATTCTCCTCGTTGAAACTTTTCGAGATCTTCTTCTTTGACTTCTAATCTCCATCGATCTAAATAGGTTAGGGTTTTACTTTTTTGAGCATCTAAGCCATAATCGGTTTGACTCCTTGCAAACCATCCAACACGTTCGTCAAAATAACGACGTTTCATGGGTACTTTGGGAAGTAAGATCATCGAGTTGCTCATTTCAACAGTAATTGAACCGAGTGCCGCATTTGAAGGAGCATTGTTTGCTAAATAGGTTTTTACATGTCTGATTTCTATGTTCTGGGGGTAACTACTGATTCTGTCTATATAGGAGCGATCTTTGTCCATTCGACTAATTTTATAGGTTTTTCTTCTGCGTTCTGGAAATCCTAAAGGCTTCACATCGGTAGTGAAAAGTTCTGTTGCATCGATTACCGTAGCCGTAGAATCGGTGCTAAATGCTTTGATTGGAAACGAAAACAAAATGGGTTCTAAGTTGGAGTTTACCACAGCCTCATGTACGGGTAAAATAGTATCTGCTACCACATCATAAGAAACAACTCTCAACAAAATGTGTTTATTATTTTTCTCCCAGCGCAATACTTGTGTGTTGGTTTTCCCACCTCCAAAACCGATTCCAGCGGCCGTTTTGGCAATTCGAGTTACCATTAATAACTCTCTATTTAGAATAGAATCTGGAATTTCGAAAAGATAAGTATTGTCTTTAGAATGTACTTTAAACAGCCCTTCGTCTGTTAGGTGTTCTTTGGTTACTACTTTATCGTAGGCTTTGATTGCTCCTTTTTTGGGTTTTGGTTTCGAAACAGTATCTACTGGGGTATCTTTCTTTTTCTTTTTCCAGAATTGTGCATTTGCTTCTACGGAATATCCAAAAATTAATGCAAGCAATACTAGTCTTGATAGAATTTTTTTAGTCATTTGAAATGGTTTAATTAAACAGTCATCTAAGTTATGAAAATATCTCTTAAAAGCAACACGGAATGTCAATTTGTAAAAAAAGAAGCAGGGCCTTTGTAGTTTGAAAAAGTTTTCAAAAAAGAGCAAATAAAACGCCACATCATTAGTAGATGTGGCGTTTATAAAAATTGAGAATCGAATTTCGATTATCCTAAGAAAGGATATTTGTAATCTGTAGGAGTTACAAAGGTTTCTTTGATCATTCGAACGGATGTCCAGCGCAATAAATTTTGAGCAGAACCCGCTTTGTCATTGGTTCCTGAAGCACGTGCACCTCCAAAAGGTTGTTGGCCAACCACCGCTCCCGTTGGCTTGTCGTTGATGTAGAAGTTTCCAGCAGCATTTTCCAATGCTTTAGAAGCTTTCTCAACAATGTATCTATCTGTAGAGAAAATTGCTCCCGTTAACGCATATTCGGTAGATTGATCTACTAATTGTAAGGAAGCTTCCCATTCAGCATCTTCGTATACAAAAATGGTCATTACCGGACCAAATAATTCGGTAGTCATTGTTGAATAGGTAGGTGTTTTTGCTAAAATTACAGTAGGTTCAATAAAGTATCCTACGGATTTGTCGTGTCCACCTCCAATAATAATTTCAGCATCTGGGTCTGCTTTTGCAGCATCAATAAAACTTGCAATTTTATCAAAAGAACCTTCGTGAATCACTGCATTTACAAAATTTGAAGGATCTTCTGGAGAGCCTATTTTGATTTCGTTAGATTGTGCTATCAAGTGTCCTTTTACATCTTCCCACATTGAAGCAGGAATATAAGCCCGAGAGGATGCAGAACATTTTTGTCCTTGATATTCAAAAGAACCTCTTGTGATTGCCGTTGCAACTTGTAGCGCATTTGAAGAGTTGTGAGCCCAAATAAAATCTTTTCCACCAGTTTCTCCAACAATTCTTGGATATGTTTTATAGTGATGAATATTGTTTCCGATTTGTTTCCATAAACTTTTGAAAATGTGAGTCGACCCTGTAAAGTGCAATCCAGAGAAATCTGGAGAAGCCAATACCCTATCGGAAATCATTACTGGATCTCCATAAATTACATTAATTACACCGTCTGGTAAACCAGCTTCTTTAAATAGGTCTACAATTACTTGTGCAGAATACGCTTGATGATCGGAAGGTTTCCAAACCACAACATTTCCCATTAAAGCTGCTGCTGCTGGTAAGTTTGCTGCAATAGAAGTAAAGTTGAATGGAGAAATTGCATACACAAATCCTTCTAAAGGTCTATACTCTACTCGGTTCCAGATGCCATAAGGTGCAGAAGCGGGCTGGTCTTTAAAGATGTCGGTCATGTACTCTACGTTGAATCGAAAGAAATCGATCATTTCACAAGCAGCATCAATTTCTGCTTGATATACATTTTTAGATTGAGCAAGCATGGTTGCGGCATTCATTCTCGCTCTATAAGGTCCTGCTAATAATTCTGCAGCTTTTAAAAAGATAGAAGCACGCTCCATCCAGCTTACACTAGACCAAGCCTCTCTAGCTGCTAACGCAGTAGAGATTGCTGCATCTACATGAGCGATATCTGCTGTATGATATTGTCCCACAACATGTTGGTGATCATGAGGAGGGGTGATGTTTTTAGTGTTGCCTGTTCTAACTTCTTCACCATTAATGTGCATGGGCACATCTACATTTCCGTTATACATTTCTTTGTAAGTTGCCAATACCTCTGCTCTTTCTGGAGATCCAGGAGCATATCCTTTTACAGGTTCGTTTACTGCTTTTGGAACATTAAAAAATCCTCTTGCCATTATGTCTATTGTTTAATTTTATTCTATTAATTTTGACAACAAAGTTACAATTTTTAATCAAAGGATTTCTGTGTTGTTGCTTTAAAGAATATAAATTCAAAAGAATGTGTACTGTTACCTATCTTCCTGTTGGAAACAATCAATTTATTTTAACATCCAATCGAGATGAGACTCCGTTGCGAAAAACAATTCCCCCTGCGAATTATGACGAGCATGGTGTTGCATTGATGTATCCTAAAGATGAAATTGCTGGGGGTACTTGGATTGGTTTAAGCGAGAAAAATAGGTTGGTTTGTTTGTTGAATGGTGGATTTGATCTTCATCAAAGAAAAGGGCCTTATACAATGAGTCGCGGATTGATTGTAAAAAAGATTTTATCGGTAGAAAATGCGGTCTCATTTATTAACGATTTTGATTTTGAAAACATTGAGCCTTTTACCCTGATTTTGGTAGATTGGAACCTTCAATTAGCAACTTATGAGTTGGTTTGGGATGGACTTGAAAAGCATTTTCAAGAAATCCCTCAAGAACCTAGAATTTGGTCTTCTTCCACCTTATATACCCAAGAGATGAAGCAATTAAGAAAGAACTGGTTTAGAACATGGTTAAGTGCGAACAACCCGTTTCAGCAAGAGCATATTATCGATTTTCATAGCACTTCAGACAAAGGGACTCCAGAGGTTTCTTTAAAGATGAAACGTAATTTTGTAGAAACCGTAAGCATAACCTCCGTAAAAAAGGAAGACGATATCTCCATGGTCTATCACGACTTTTTAAACGGAAAGACTTATGCAGAAACCCTTTTTTTTAATACAAGGCAAAAGAAATAGCTCCCACAATTACTATTCCAACCATGCTCATAAACAGATAGACGAGGTTTAGGATCATAAATTTAATAGCGGTTTTGAAGTATCCTTGATCGTAGCACTTTTTTAGGGCTAAAAATAAGTAGATCAAAAAGAGGATGAGAAAGATAACGGGTTCAATTCTATTTGTAAAAAAGGAGATTAGATATAGTAAAGAGAGTAGCATAAAAAAGACGGTTTGTGTATGGAACACAAAGATCAAGTGATCGACATAGGTGTGTTTTTTTCGAAAATAAAAGAGTCGTAAAAAAAGAGTAAAAAGCGGGAGAAACACAAATAGTGAAACCGATCCATAAGATAAAAGTTGATTGATGAATTGTTCTTGAGCTCCTTTTTCGCTTCCAATAGCACTAATAGCTTTTGCTCTACTATAAAAAAAACGATTTAAAATTGTTTTTTCTAATTGTAAGCTATCCAAAGCATCGTCAATTTTTGAGTTTGGATACTTTTGGGTGTATTGGATGAATTCTTCTAAATTGACTCCCAAAAATTTAACGCTTCTTATGTTAATCTTGGGTATTGAGTCTTTGTGAAGTACTGGAATAGAATCCGTTTTTGAAGAATCTGGAGGGGTTGTTATTTCTTCAATTTCTTTAAAAAGAGAAATGTTTAGCGTTTCCCTGTCCTCTCCATTTTTGAAGGATTTAAATTTTTCAATATTGTTTGAGACCCCTAATATTAAAAAAAAGAAAATTGAGATGGTTAGATAGAATCGGAAAGGATTCGAATAGCGACTTCGTTTGCCTTCAATATAGTCTTTTGTTACTTTTCCAGGGTTGATTAAAAGCGGAATAATGGTTCTCCAAAATTTGGCATCAAAAGAGAAAAAGCCATTGAAAAGTTCGTACATGAAATTTCCAAAAGTAATTCGATTTCCTTTGTTTGCTTGCCCGCAGTCTGGGCAAAATTTTTCATTCCCAAAAAAGGGATGGCCACAATTTAGGCAAGAGGCATCTTTAACCTGAAGCTTCTTTTTTTTATTTCTATCGATTAGTTTAATAACAACGGAGTTGTGAGTTGAAATGTGGGAATGGCCACTTTGATTTCCTCTAAGGTCTCTTGGTTGACCATGGTATAAAAACCGCTCATGGCCCCAATGCTAGAGTGTAAAAAGCATCCAGAGCTATAGGTATAAGTGTCGTTTGGATGCAGGGTTGGTGTTTGACCAACAACTCCTTCTCCGTCTACAATTTCTGTTTTGTGTAGGGAGTCAAGAATTTTCCAATGTCTATTGGTGAGACGCACCGTTTCATCCGAATTATTTTCGATAGTAATACTATAGGAATAGGCATAATAGAAATGATGGTGACTATGACTAGTACCATTGAAAGTCGTTTTTACAGAAACCTTTATTCCTTTTGTGATTTGGTGAATCATAACCTAGTAAAAGTAACGAAAAGGATTAAAAACCACAACTTTTTTTGTTTTTATCTATCTGTTCTGATCTAAAAAACCGGTGCCCATTCCAATCACTCTTTGGTAAACGGCTCCAAAAGCTTTGTAGTAGACCAATACCGTATATTGGTTTTCGGTCTCATCAAATGAACCGTTCACCTCTCTTAAATTCACCTTATGGTCTTTGCCTACAGTCGCGTAGCTATAATTATAGAACCCTTGTTTTAGTAAAAAATGGGTTTTGTAAGTACTGCTTTCAGGATCAAAATACATTTTGTTTTCATCGGTGATTTCGAAGTTGTTAAATCCTCCAAACACATACACTTCTTTTTCCTCAAAGGGTTGATTCACCGCCAATGTAAAATGCATCATCGCATAATCGGCTTCGGTGTTCGCGTCATTTCCTTCCAGAGTACGAATTAAAAATTGACCATTTATATCTGGAAAATAGGTGTATTTTTTATATGGATTATAGCTTGTTGGGTAAATAAAATGATGGTATACCTCCTTTTTTTGGATGCTTTGAATTCCTAAACTCCTATTTCGAAGGAATTTTGTGTCAAAATTATAATATTCATTGTCTCCCCAAAAATTGGTTTGATTGGTATAGGTATATAAGAGCTGGTTTTGCTTAAAAAATGTAGGTTGTAGGTTGGTGATTTTCTCATTCCAATTTTCGTTTTTTAGAAGAACTATCTGGATTTCTTGTCTGGGATTGTTGATTTGCAAATTGGGATGGCTGACAGAAAACTGAATGGTTTGTTGAGAGTTTACTGTCTTTGTATCTCTGCTTCTTTCCACAGAAACCCCCACAATTGCGTTGTTTTCATAAAGGACAAATTTTCTAGAAAAAATAACGGCATCCATGTCATCTAGAACAGAGAGCAGGTAGTTTCCACTTTTGGTTATGACCGAATTGATATTGGGGATTTGCACACTATAATGTGTATAGCTTTGTAGGGTATTGAAAGAATTGGTCACCTCTAAAATCGTGTTTTGATCAAATCCATCTATATACTGACTGGTAAGCATGCGGCTTTTTTTCCAGTCATGGGTCATGTGTTCAATTTTGTATTGATAGTTTTTGCTGTCAGCCTCCAAATCGTCAAAAGACAGTTCCAATACAGTTCCTAGTGGTACAATTGAAGTAAAAACATTCTCTTGTAAAGGTTTTAATTGAATGGATTTGATTTGCTGAGCCTGCAATGCTGTCGCAATAAAAATGAAAAAGAAGCTTATTTTCAGCTTTGTCATACTCTATGAGTGTTTTGTCAAAAGTAAAAAAAATATATTCAACTCATTGTTGCAAATAGCATGCCCTTTTCGAGGAGATTTCTATAAAGGATTGAGACTTTTGTTTTATTATTTAGAACGCGTATAAATAATAATATTTAACGAATATATAGCAGCTATTATATCCAAAATAAGCTGTAAAACCATTAAATTTGCATGATTTTTTTAGATAACTAAAATTAACAAAAACCTATGTCAAAAGACATCCGTATAAAAAAGGGCTTAAATATTAGCCTTGTAGGCGATGCAAAACAAACGACCACTCAACTTACTACCGGTGGTATGTATGCAATAAAGCCTGCAGATTTTCACGGAATAATCGTTAAACTTATTGCCAAAGAAGGAGCAGAGGTAAAAGCCGGAGATCCACTTTTTTATTCTAAAAGTGATGAACGTGTTTTATTTCCAAGTCCTGTAAGTGGTAAGGTTGTCGAAGTTATTCGTGGAGAAAGAAGAAAAGTTTTGGCGATTCACATTGCCGCAAACGACACACAAGAACACCAAGATTTTGGAGCTAAAGATGCAGCGAATATGTCTGCCGAAGAAGTGAAAAATCACTTGTTAGCTTCAGGTTGTTGGCCATTTGTAAAACAACGTCCTTATGATGTTATTGCAAATCCAGATCAAGCACCCAAAGCAATTTTTGTTTCCGCATATGCAAGTGCACCACTTGCAACCAATTTAGAGTATACTTTAAAAGGGAAAGAAGCAGAATTACAAGCTGCTTTGACAGCTATTGGGAAATTGACTGAAGGGAAACTACATGTTTCTGTTGGGAAAAATGCAGATTCACCATTCAATACTTTAAAAGGAATTGAATTACACAAAGTTTCTGGACCACATCCAATTGGAAACGTTGGAACACAAATTGCACAGATTGATCCAATCAATAAAGGGGAAGTAGTTTGGGTAGTGACTCCTCAAGACGTTTTGGTGATTGGTGAATTGTTGTTGACTGGAAAGTTAAATCTTTCAAGAACCATTGCTTTAACAGGATCTAAATTCAATAATCCTCAGTATGTAACTGCCATAGCAGGGGCTCAGATTGCTGCGATTGTTCAAGACAATTTAGTGAACGATAATACAAGAATCATTAGTGGAAATGTGTTGACTGGTAGTCAGGTAAAAACGGAAGGTTTTATTGGGTATTACGACAATCAAATTACTGCGATTCCTGAAGGGGATGATTATGAATTCTTTGGCTGGAACAAGCCTGTTTTTAATAAAATTTCTACTTCAAGAGCCCTCACTTTTTCTTGGCTTACCCCAAAGAAAAAATATGATTTAAATACGAATACAAACGGAGAACACAGGGCTTTTGTTGTGACGGGTTCTTACGAGAAAGTATTTCCTTTAGACTTGTATCCAATGCAGTTATTAAAAGCCTGTATGTACAAAGATCTAGATGAAATGGAAGCTTTGGGAGCCTATGAAGTTGCTCCAGAAGATTTTGCACTAACGGAATTTATTTGTGTATCTAAACAGCCTCACCAGAAAATAATTCGTGAAGGTTTGGATTTAATGAGAGAAGAATTAGGATAAGATTATGAGCTTAAAACAAAAATTACATACTTTAAAAGAGAAATATAGAGGAACTAAAATGGCACCTGCGTTTAACGCAATCCATACCTTCTTATATTTACCAAACGAAGTGACCCACAACGGAACTCACATCAAAGCAGCAGATGACTTAAAGCGTACAATGAATATTGTTATTATGGCTTTAATACCCTGTTTGCTTTTTGGAATGTTTAATGCAGGATATCAGCATTATGCAGCAATTGACGCAGCAAAAGGAATCGCATCAGAATTTACCGTATTGGGTTCTTTCTTAACGATGGATAATTTTTGGATTGGAATTATTAAAGTGTTACCACTGGTAATCGTTTCTTATGGAGTAGGACTTTTAGTGGAATTTATTTTCGCAGTAATCAAAGGACACGAAGTAGAAGAAGGATATTTGGTAACTGGAATGTTAGTGCCACTTATTGTACCTGTAGATACTCCCTTGTGGATGTTGTCTGTAGCTGTTGTCTTTGGAGTCGTGATCGGAAAAGAAGTGTTTGGAGGTACTGGAATGAATATCTTAAACCCTGCATTAACGATTAGAGCTTTTTTATTCTTTGCATATCCAACATGGATGTCTGGAGATAAAGTTTGGGTGTACGATGCTGTTAACAGAGCAGGAACTGCAGATGCTATTTCTGGTGAAACCATGCTTGGTACCTATGCACAAAATCAGCCAGCAAATTACGATTTATGGGAGGCCTTTTTTGGGTTTATTCCTGGATCTGTAGGAGAAACTTCTGCGTTTTTGATATTGGTTGGTGCTGCAATCTTAATTTTTACAAAAATTGGAAGTTGGAGAATTATTCTTTCTACGTTTATTGGAGCTGCTGTAATGGGCTTTATTTTTAATCAAATTGTCGCTGCAGATATTATTTCAGAATCAAGCAAATTTTATGGCTTGATGAGTACCGATTGGTATGAGCATTTAATCATTGGAGGTTTGGCATTTGGAGCTGTGTTTATGGCAACCGATCCTGTAACAGCATCACAAACAAATAAAGGAAAATGGATATACGGTTTCTTAATTGGTTTTATATCCATTATGATCCGTGTCTTCAACCCTGCCTATCCAGAAGGAGTGTTTTTAGCCATTCTATTAATGAATGTATTTGCTCCAACTATTGACCATTATGTGGTACAAGGAAATGTAAAGAAAAGATTATCACGTACTAAAGTTAAAACTGCCTAATTATGAGTAAGAGAACAGATAGTAATAGTTATACAATGATTTTCGCCATCATTATGGTGTTGGTTGTTGGATCAATATTAGCCTTTTTTGCTTCGTCTTTAAAACCAAACATCGACGAGAACAAAAGAATTGAGAAACAACAGAATATTTTGTATGCATTGGGCATCAACGAAAATGAAGGGACTAGTGCTAAATTTGTATCAACAAATGTTGCTGGAACTGCTTTTTCAGAGTACATCACAAAGCAAATTGAAGTTCAAGGAGGCGGTGCAACTGAGAATTCGAACGCTTACTTAATAGACATCAAAAAAGAACAAACCCTAGCCAAGCAAGGAAAGCAAAGAAGATTGCCTTTGTTTGTAGGAAAAAATAAAACAGGAGACACGCTATATGTTGCACCAATTCGAGGAAAAGGACTTTGGGATGCTATTTGGGGATATGTTGCTATGGATAGAAACATGGTCGTGCAAGGGGCTTATTTTGACCACAAAGGAGAAACACCAGGTTTGGGAGCAAACATCAAGCAGCGTTATTTTATGGACGACTTTATTGGTGAGCACTTATTAGACGAAGCTGGAGATTTTAAAGGAATCAAAGTAGCTAAAGGAAACAACGATCCAAAAAATCTAGAAAAGACAGACTATGAAGTAGATGCAATAGCAGGTGCTACTATTACAGGAGATGGTGTGTCTGCAATGATTAAGAATGACTTGGCTCTCTATGTGCCTTATTTTAAATCATTAAAAACCAAAAGGAATTAAAGTAGAAAGTACTTAGATTTAAAATGCCTTGGACAATTGAAGATTTTACAGAACAATTCGAAAAAAGAACATGGCCTTTTGCAATCGAAACCGATTTTTGGTTAGAAAGAATAGAGTTATTAGATTGGGTAAGTCTAGAAAATAAATCGCTACTATTAGAAAGGAAGCCAAAGATTTACTAGCAATTTTACATCAATAGCAGATAAAATAAATTAATAAAAAAATGTATTCAAAGTTTAATTTTAGACACTTTAAGTACTTAAAAACTATAGACATTTAAAAACTATGAGACTTTTATCAAAAAAAGACGCAGCATTATTAACCGACCCCTTAGCTGATAACAACCCAATTACGATTCAAGTATTAGGAATTTGTTCTGCTTTGGCAATTACAGCTGAGCTTGAAGCTTCTATTGTAATGTCTGTTTCTGTGATGTTTGTATTGGGATTAGGAAATGTGGTAATTTCTTTAATGAGAAATATCATTCCATCAAAAATTAGAATTATTGTACAGCTGATTGTAGTTGCAACTTTGGTAATCATAGTAGATTTAGTGCTAAAAGCATTTGCATACGAACTTAGCAAGACGCTCTCTGTTTTTGTGGGGTTAATTATTACCAACTGTATCATCATGGGGCGCTTTGAAGCATTTGCTTTAGGAAACGGACCTTGGAGAGCTTTCCTAGATGGTATTGGGAATTCTGTAGGATATGGTGTGATTTTAATCTTAGTTGGTTTCTTCAGAGAACTTTTAGGAGCTGGAACTTTATTAGGATATCCTGTTTTAGGAAATCCCATACCAGGAGAATTATCAGGCTTGTACGCTTATGGGTATGAAAACAACGGATTCATGTTATTGTCACCAATGGCTTTAATTGTCGTTGGAATTATTATCTGGATACAACGAAGTAGAAATACATCATTAATAGAAGAAAATTAAAATTTAGGTTGTAGTTGATCGTTGTTCGAAATAAGTTCTAACAACTAAAGACGAATTACTAAAAACAATAAAAAAAATGGAACATATAGAATTATTTTTCAAATCGATATTTATTGACAACATGGTCTTCGCAACCTTCTTAGGAATGTGTTCTTACCTTGCGGTTTCTAAAAAAGTATCTACGGCTGTTGGTTTAGGTGCTGCAGTGATTTTTGTACTAGCAGTAACCGTACCTTTAAACTGGTTGTTAGATCAGTATATTTTACAAGAAGGTGCTTTAGTGTGGTTGGATCCAGCCTATGGTGTTGACGGAGCTGAAACAATTGACTTGAGTTTCCTATCCTTTATCATGTTTATTGCAACGATTGCGACCATGGTGCAGCTAGTAGAAATTGTGGTTGAAAAATTTTCACCTTCATTGTACAATTCATTAGGAATTTTCTTGCCCTTAATTGCAGTAAACTGTGCTATTTTAGGAGGAAGTTTATTCATGCAATCTCGTGAGATTCCCACCTTAGGATTGTCATTAACGTATGGAGTTGGTTCTGGAATCGGATGGTTCTTAGCCATTTTAGCCATTGCAGCAATTCGTGAAAAAATTCGATATTCAAGTGTGCCTCCAGCCCTAAGAGGTTTAGGAATTACTTTTATTATTACTGGATTAATGGCGATTGGGTTTATGAGTTTTGGAGGAATGCTGACCGGTGGAGATGAAGAAAAGAAAGACACTCCAGAAGTAGCAACTCAGATTGAAAAGGAAGAAGTAAAAAAAGAAGACGCTAAAGAAATTGTAGCCGATAACACAAATACAAACAAGCAGTAATATGATATTAGCAGCAGGTACTTCAGGAACTATTTTAGCAACAGTAGCAGCTTTTTTAGCGATAGTGTTGTTATTAGTAACTTTATTATTATTTGTCAAACAAAAATTATCTCCGTCTGGACCCGTATTTATTACGATCAACGGAGAAAAGAAAATTGAAGTGGCCTCTGGAAGTACACTTTTAACGACCTTGAGTTCGGAAAAAATATTTTTACCATCTGCCTGTGGTGGTGGAGGTTCTTGTGTACAATGTGAGTGTCACGTTAATTCTGGTGGAGGGGAAGCCTTGCCTACTGAAACACCGCACTTTACCCGTAAAGAATTAAAGCAGGGTGTTCGTTTGGCTTGTCAGGTAAAAGTAAAACAAGACATGGATATTTCTATTCCTGAAGAAATTTTTGGAATTAAGAAATGGGATGCTACTGTGGTTCGTAACTACAATGTCGCTTCTTTTATTAAAGAGTTTGTGGTAGAAATTCCAGAAGACATGGGCTACAAAGCAGGAGGGTATATTCAAATTGAAATTCCACCTTGTGAAGTAAAGTTTGCAGACATGGATATTACTGCACACCCAGAAGAGCACGATGCACCAGATAAATTTGAGGCAGAATGGGAAAAGTTCAAACTGAGACCCTTAGTGATGAAAAACAATGAAGTTGTGGAGAGAGCCTATTCAATGGCTTCTTACCCAGCCGAAGGTAGAGAAATCATGTTGAATGTGCGTATTGCAACTCCACCCTTTGATAGAGCAAAAGGAGGATGGATGGATGTAAATCCAGGTGTTGCCTCTTCGTATATTTTCGGTTTAAAAAAAGGAGATAAATGTGTGATTTCGGGACCTTACGGTGAATTCTTCATCAACGAATCGGATGCAGAAATGCTATATGTTGGTGGTGGAGCTGGAATGGCACCTATGCGTTCTCACTTGTACCAATTATTTAGAACCTTAAAGACGGGCAGAAAAGTAACCTATTGGTATGGAGGTCGTTCGAAAGCAGAATTATTCTATATCGAGCACTTTAGAGCCTTAGAAAAAGATTTCCCGAATTTTAAATTTTTCATTGCATTATCAGATCCTTTAGAGTCGGATAATTGGAAAGTTAAAAAAGATATTAATGATACTGAAGGTGACGGTTTTGTAGGATTTATTCACAACTGTGTAATCGAAAACTACTTGAACCATCATGAAGCACCAGAAGACATGGAATTGTATTTCTGTGGTCCCCCTTTAATGAACAAAGCAGTTCAAAAAATGGGAGAAGATTTTGGAATGCCAGATGAAAACATCCGTTTTGATGATTTTGGAGGATAGTTTCCCTTCAAACGATACTCAAAAAACCGATTTAGAAATAAATCGGTTTTTTATATTTAACACCTTTAGTAGGTCCTTAAAAAGAAAGAAGAGATGATCCTGAAAATAGCCCTCCTTGTCACTTTTGTATTGCTAATTGGTTTAGGGTACTTCTATTTTTTTCAGGAACGGTTTATTTTCTTACAGGGTAAAAAATTAAAGAGAAACTACCTCTTTCATTTCGATACCGATTTTGAAGAGATTTTTTTAGCAACTAGTGACCAACAAGAAATCAATGCAATTCATTTAAAATTATCCAACCCTAAAGGTGTTGTTTTGTATTTTCATGGAGCTAGTGGAAACCTCCAAAAATGGGGAAAAAGAGCGTCTTATTTCCTCTCAGATGGATATGAAGTGTTTTGTATCGACTACAGAAAGTATGGGAAAAGCACTGGGAATTTTTCCGAAGCAAAAATGTACGATGATGCTTTGCTAGCCTATTCATACTTAAAAAAGACCTTTCAAGAGGCTAACATAGTGATCTATGGTTTTTCTTTGGGATGTACTTTTGCGACGAAAGTAGCCTCAGAAAACAAGCCACAAGCTCTTATTTTAGAAGCCCCTTTTTACAATTTAAGAAAAGTTGTCCAATACCGGTTCCGATTTGCTCCCACCTTTTTGTTAAAGTATTCATTTTCGTCGGAGAAATACATTCCTATGGTGACCTCGCCCATTACCATTTTTCATGGAGATCAGGATCAAACGACTTCATTGGCAGGGGCTAGAGAATTATTCAATTGCAATAAGGCTTCTACCAATGAGTTTATAGAACTTTCTACTGCTACGCATCACAACATTTCTACTTTTCCACAATACAAGCAGAAGTTAAAAGAAATATTAGAAAGGTAAGATTTTTAGAAAGTGTACCTTTGCAAAAAATTAAGAGTATGAGTACGTTCGAAGAATTAGATTTATCCAACCAACTTCAGTATGCAATTGAAGATTTAGGTTTTGTAAATCCAACCCCGATTCAAGTAGAGGCTTTCCCAGTGGTAAGGTCTGGAAAAGATGTGGTCGGAATTGCACAAACTGGAACTGGAAAAACATTTGCATATATGTTGCCAATTCTTCGAGATTTGAAATTCATCAAAACAGATCATCCTCGTGTGCTGGTATTAGTACCCACAAGAGAATTGGTCTTGCAAGTAGTTGAAGAAATTGAGAAATTGTCAAAATACATCAATGTTCGTGTTTTGGGGGTTTATGGGGGAGCAAATATCAATACTCAAAAACAATCCATTGCACAAGGGCAAGACATCATTGTTGCAACCCAGGACGTTTGTACGATTTAGGTCTTAGCAATGTGTTAAAACTCAAAACAATTCAAAAATTGGTGATTGACGAAGTAGATGTCATGCTCGATTTAGGATTCCGTTTTCAGCTCCTAAATATCTTTGACTTGTTGCCACCACGGAGACAAAACATTATGTTTTCGGCAACGATGACAAAAGAAGTAGATGCCTTAATTCTTGACTTCTTTAAGAAACCAGAAAAAATATCAGTCGCTGTCAGTGGAACACCGCTAGACAATATTGTACAAGAAAGTTATCATGTACCCAATTTTTACACAAAAGTAAACTTGCTGAATGGCTTTTTAAAAGACAAAGAAACCTTTCATAAAGTTTTAATTTTCGTGGCTTTCAAAAGAACAGCAGATTTGCTTTTTAAGCATCTAGAAGAAGTCTTTGGAAGTGAAACCTGTGTCATACATTCCAATAAAACCCAGAACTATAGAATCCGTTCTATCCGTCAATTTGATGAAGGGAACAACCGAATATTAGTGGCTACCGATGTCATGGCTCGTGGATTGGATTTTGAAAACGTATCGCATGTGATCAATTTTGACACACCTGATTTTCCGGAAAACTATATGCACCGAATCGGGAGGACTGGTAGGGCTGAGAAAGAAGGAAAAACGATTTTGTTTTCAACACCGAAAGAACAAGAAGCCAAAGCAGAAATTGAAGCCTTAATGGACTTTACTATTCCATTGGTGGCCCTACCTGAAGAATTGGAAATATCGACCTTATTGACAGAAGACGAACGCCCTAGAGAAGATCAAGGGATTTCTAAAAATAGAAGTAGTTTAGAATATGTTCCGGGGCCTGCGTTTCACGAAAAAAGTGAAAAAAACAGCAAAACCAATCAAGGAGGTTCTTACCGAAGAGAAATTGCTCAAAAGTACAAGAAGCCAAAAACACGCGGCGATAAAAATTATAACAAACGCAATAAGAAGTAATCCATGCAGGTTTTAACAGCACAAGAATTGCATCATCTTGCCATGAATATTGTTGGTAAGAAATTACAAAAAATGGGCTATGAGTTTCAGGCAATCAACAGCAAACTGAAACGACATCCACAATTTGTCTTGTTTAAAAAAGGATCTCCAACTATTTTTGTTTTGGTGAAAGCAACGAACAATATTCAGAACCCTCAAGAGTATGATGTATTATGGATGGAAACCTTCAAGGAACATGCTAAAAAACAAAATGCCAAAGTTTGGTTTGCAGGTGTTGGGATTGCCAATGCAGAAAGCGTAGAAAATCCTGTTTTTAAAGATCAACCCTATTATGTGGCTTTCGATGATTTTATAAAGATTTTAGAGTAAGCGCTTTAAAGACCACATTCATAATTCCCTTATAAAATCAAATATTTCATGAATACAGACATACAGATACATAAACCAGTGCCCTATGACGTTTCTGGAATCCAAATTGCAACCTTTCGTAAAACTTCGGATATCAAGAGTACCATTAAAGGATTGGTAGCTGGAAAGCCTGTATTGGTAACAGCGTACTATAGTGACGGATTGTTGTTGCTCAATGAAGTAAAAAAACATCTAAAGAAAAAATTACCTACCAAGACTTTTCAAGAACAACGCGCATATCGTGCAGCCTATCATCAGTTGTCCAATCTCATTTTAGTTAAAATAGAAGGACACCAGTTGAGTTTAAAAAAATCACCTTCCATTGGTTGGTTAGAAAAGTTATACCCAGAAATGGACTCGTTTGTCTTGTCTTTCCCGAAAGTTCAAGGACTGAACAGTGCTTGGCAATGGTATCAAAATGGAATTTCTGTCCCTGTACTTCGGAATAAAATTCATCCGTATTATGGAACCTATTTCCCTACTCGTTTTGATCATTTAATTCTTTTTGACAATTGGCTGAAACGCTATGAAGGACCAAAAAAATCTGCCATAGATGTCGGTATAGGGAGTGGCGTACTGTCTTTGCAGATGATCAAGCATGGTTTTCAAAGCGTTTATGGAACTGACACTAACCCTAATGCAATTGTTGGACTTAAAGAATCTATGGGGGATACCAAACTCTCTCGAAAAATAACACTGGATTATGGGTCTCTTTTTGGTGCAATAACACATCAAACAGAGTTGATTGTTTTCAATCCGCCTTGGTTGCCAAAAGCACACGATTTAGATAAAAATGATGAAGCGATTTATTATCCGAAAAATTTATTTTCAGACTTTTTTAAAGCAGCTACTGATCGATTAGTACCTGATGGGAAATTAGCAATCGTCTTTTCTAATATGGCTCAAATAACCAATTTAACTGAAGGGCACCCAATAGAGAAGGAACTTGCTCAAGGGGGTCGGTTTCAACTTGAAAAGTGTTTGAAGAAATCTGTAAAACAAGCTTCAGATAAAACCAAAAGAATTCAAGATTGGCGTTCTTCCGAAGAAGTAGAACTGTGGATTTTGACAAAAAAATAAATCAGATTCTCTAATATTATAGCACAAAAAAACCACCCAAAAGGTGGTTTTTTTGTATGTAGAACTGAAAGCTTAGTCCGCTTTTTGCTCTAACAAATCAAAGAACTGTTGTAATCTTGGTAAGATGATAATTTTTGTTCTTCTATTTTTTGCTTTGTTTGCAGGAGTATCGTTCGGAGCTACGGGTACATAGCTACTTCTACCTGTAGCAGACAATCTTTCAGGTTTTACACCATATTTATATTGTAAAATTCGGGTAATTGAAGTGGCGCGTTTTGCAGATAAATCCCAGTTGTCTTGTAGAAAATCTGTTTTAATTGGAGTCGAATCGGTATGACCTTCAACCATTACATCCATTTGAGGTTGGTCATTGATTACCTTTGCGATTTTTTCTAAAACGGTATAAGCTTTTTCAGTAACATTGTAACTCCCGCTTCTAAATAATAATTTATCAGCGATAGAAATAAACACAACTGTTTTTTCTACATTAACTTCAATATCTTCGTCTTGGATACCGTCTGTTAAGTTTTTTGTCAAATGGTATTTGATTGCTAAATTAATAGAATCTTTCTGCGTCATTGCTTTTCTAATCCCATTTATAAATTTATCTTTTTCACTCAATTGAGAAATTACTGTTTTGATATTATCTGAAGAGGATTGGGTCAGTACAGTTAAATTTTCAACTTGTCGTAAGGCTGTTTTTTTATCTTCTTTCAAAGATTTAACTTGCTCCGACAAGGCAAAGGCTTTTGCGTCTTCATTGCTTTTTTCAATAAGACACTTTTGTAAATCCGCCTTAATATCTACCAATTGTGCTGTAGCAGAATCGTGCTTATCTTGTAAGGCAACAAACTCTTTTTTTGAAACACAGGCACTCAATAGAATACCAGTGAAAAGAAATAGGATGATTTTTTTCATTTTTTTGAGAATTAAATTTCTAATGCAAATTTAACAAAATCCACTTACAAATAGTGATGTAATGGCTATTTTATGAAAATTTTATGTACTATTTTTGTTGTTAAATTCAATTTTTGATGAAACGTTTTATACTGTTGCTATTTTTGGCAACCTTATTGGGTTCTTGTGAATCAAAATCGACACAAAAAGACATTCGGTTACAAGGGTTGGTTTTTGGGACAAGCTACTCAATTGTCTGTTTGAATACGGATGTGAATTACCAAAAATCAATTGACAGTTTGTTCCATTTGGTTAACAGAGCTACGTCTACCTATATCCCTACATCTATTATTTCTCGAATAAACAACGGAGATACTACAGTAGTTGCAGACGAAATTTTACTTGAATTGTTAGAGAAATCAAAAAATATTTATCAAAAAACAGGAGGTTATTTTGATCCGACCGTCGGAAATTTGGTGAATGCATGGGGTTTTGGTCCTAAAGAGGGGAAGAGAAATTTAGATTCCATAGAGGTCACTCAACAAATGAAATGGGTTGGTTTTGATAAAATTCAAGTTCGACAGAATAAGGTTTTAAAAAAGTATCCTCAGATGTATTTAGATTTTAATGCCATTGGAAAAGGTTTTGGAATCGACATCATTGCTCGTTTTTTAGACCGTAAAAATGTGGAGAATTATTTGATTGAAATTGGTGGAGAGATTCGAGCAAAAGGATTTAAAGACAATGGAAAACCTTGGAGAATACAGATAGAGGATCCTACCAAAATAAACAGAGAAGGCTTTACTGTCCTAAATGTGTCCAATAGATCTATGGCTACTTCTGGGAATTATCGAAAATTTAGAATTGCAGACAATGGACAGAAATATGTTCATACTGTAAATCCGAAAACAGGTTTTGCTACTGAAAGTAATTTGTTGAGTGTTTCGGTCATTGCTCCATTGGATTGTGCAGATGTAGATGCTTATGCAACAGCATTTATGGCGATGGGTGTTGATAAAACTAAAGATTTTTTAGAAAGGAATACCGAGCTGCAGGCAATTTTAATTTATTTGGATGCCCAGCAAAATCTCACGAGTTTTTCTAATTATGTGGACGGTTTGTAACACACTGGCAAGATTTCGCCTTTCATCAAACAAAATCGGTCTATTGCTTCTGGAGTAATTTTTTGGGTATAATCGATTTCATCGACCTTAAATCCTACTGCGCGCAACTTCTCAAAATAATCTCGACCATAGACTCTTACGTGATCGTATTGTCCAAAGATCTTAGTGCGTTCTTTTTTGTCGGTTATGCTGTTGTCTTCAAATGTTTTTTCTCTAGAAAGTTCCTGTGGAATTTGAAAAATCCCCATTCCATTGGGTTTTAGTACACGATACAATTCTTGCATGGCCTTAGTATCATCGGGGATATGTTCTAAGACATGATTGCAAAAAACAACATCAAAAGAATTTTCCTCAAAAGGAAGATTGCAAATATCTGCTTTAATATCTGCAATGGGCGATTCCAAGTCGCAGGTAATGTAGCTCAGATTTTCTTGTTTCCGAAAGAGGTCTAAAAAACATTGTTCGGGTGCAATATGCAATACTTTTTGCTTCTTTTTGGACGTGAAAAATGAAGTTTCATCTCTTAAAAACAACCACATTAGTCGATGTCTTTCAAGGGATAAAGTCGAAGGTGATAGTGCGTTTTGGCGCTGTGTTCCATATCCATACGGGAGGAGCTTTCGAAAATTACTTCCATCGATTGGGTCGGTATACTTTGAGCCCCTCAGATAAAAACGAACGAAAGGTCTGACCCAATAGCTAGCTTTGATCAATATAGGCCGAGGGATGGTGTTAAGTATCGTTTTAAATATTTTCATATGTAGTACACAGAGATTCACAGAGCATCTCAAAGCGTTTTATGCTGTATGTAAAAAATGTTTGAATCCGTTTTTTAATAATTTCATTTGAAAATGGACCACTAATATTTCAGATAATTTTCAAGCTTCATAGAAGTTAGAATTTGATCATGGTGGACTCCAGTATATGGGCATTGGTTTGTTGTCTTTATGAGTATTCTAAAATACATACTTCAATATTGAAGACAACTTCTTGGAAAACTTCTCCAGTACAACTATAAATTATTGTCTAAACTCCTCCTCTTCATCACTCACAATACCTAAGGCTTCGTTTATATACTTAAACGTAGAAAGCAGTTCGGGTTTGCCGTTTACTATAGCGACATCGTGTTCAAAATGGGCAGAGGGTTTGTTGTCTAGAGTTGTAATCGTCCAGCCATCTGAATGCTGTCTAATTTTATGAGTTCCTAAATTGGTCATTGGTTCTATTGCAACCACCATTCCCTCTACAAACTTTTTTCCTCTTCCTCTTTTTCCATAATTGGGCATTTCTGGATCCTCGTGCATTTCACGTCCTAGTCCGTGTCCTACCAACTCTCGTACTACACCGTAGCCATGGTCTTCTGTAAATTTTTGGATGGCATAACCCACATCTCCAACCCGGTTTCCTACTCTGAATTCACGAATTCCTACATACAAACTTTCTTTGGTGATGTCTAATAATTTTTGAACATCAGATGCAATTTCACCGACCCCGAATGTATAGGCGTGGTCACCATAAAAGCCATTTTTCAAAGCACCACAATCTATTGAAATGATTTCTCCTTCTTTCAAAGGAGTTTTGTTCGGGATTCCATGCACAACTTGTGAATTTGGGCTCATACACAATGTATTTGGAAAATCATACAAGCCTAAAAAACTAGGGATAGCGCCCTCAGCTCTGATAAAATCTTCTGCTAATTTGTCTAAATATAAGGTTGTCACACCTTACTTTACTTCACTGGCCAGCATGCCCAATGTTCTAGAAACCACCAATGCACTTTCGCGCATTATTTCAATTTCCTCTTTTGTTTTTACGTGAATCATCTTCAAAAATTATAGGGCAAAGTTAATTTAATTTAAAGGAACAAAAGGATTGTCCTGCAATTTGTAAAATAGACAATTCAACACCTTAATTATTATCGTACGAATGTTTGTAAGGTTTCCCAGAAACAATCTTTAAAATATCTTTTTCTAAAGATTCTCTTGCATATTCTACATAGCGCCCAATTTCTTTTCCTTTCTTATAGAAAATAAAAGTAGGAACTTTAAAGACATTCAGGCCTTCTTGTAAGTTATCGGGAGTTTTTTTAGCTCGATTTACGGTAACCAATTCGAAATTTTTCATGTCAAAATCCACCAATTCTAAAACTTTAAATAATTGAGGAGTTTCACGTTTGCTATCCCCGCACCAAGTTCCCATAAAGCCTTTAATGCGAACACTTTTTAAGGACTTCTTTAAGGATTTGATAGTCGCTGAATCTGGATCATAGGTTTCGAAATTATAATCAAACCAATCTTTATAAGGGATTTGATTAAATGATTCTTTGTTGGCAAAACCGACTAAATCTCCTGATTGATTTTTTATTGCAGTTCCTTTTTGTTGTGCATTACAGGACAGTAAAATTCCGATAAATGCAATTACAATGATTTTTCGCATACCTGTTTTTTGAAAATTATAAAAGTGATTTTTGTGTCATTTCTGCAGGTTGGGGAACTCCAATTAATTCTAAAATAGTTGGAGCAATATCGCCTAATACCCCATCTTTTATGGTTTTTAACTCTTGATCAATAAGGATAAAAGGTACTGGGTTTGTGGTATGTGCGGTGTGTGGACTTCCATCGGGATTCATCATGGTTTCACAGTTTCCGTGGTCTGCAATCAAAAGGGTTGTATATCCATTTTTCAATCCAGTTTCAATCACTTCCTTTGCACAGACATCAACTGTTTCACATGCCTTAATGGCAGCTTCCATTATTCCAGTATGTCCTACCATATCGCCATTTGCAAAATTTAAACAAACAAAATCAGCCTCTCCTTTTTCCAAATCGCTACACAAGGCTTCTGTCAATTCATAGGCACTCATTTCGGGTTTTAAATCGTAAGTAGCAACTTTTGGGGAGTCTCTTAAAATACGAGATTCTCCTTCAAAAGGACTTTCTTGTCCGCCAGAAAAGAAGAACGTAACGTGAGGATACTTCTCTGTTTCTGCAATCCTAATTTGCTTTTTCCCTGCCTTGGATAAAACTTCTCCCAAGGTGTTTTTTAAATTATCACTTTCATAAATGACATTAATGTTTTCAAAACTTTCGTCATACAAAGTGATGGTGGTAAAGTGTAGGTTTAGTTTTTTCATTCCAAACTCTGGGAAATCTTTTTGTGATAAGACATTTGTCAATTCTCTACCTCGATCGGTTCTATAGTTAAAGAAGAGTACTGCATCGCCTTCTTTAATTTGCCCTTTCGGTTGATCATTTTCGTCATTGAGCAATATGGGTTTGTGAAATTCATCGGTCAACCCTGCAGTATAATTTTCTTGAATGGATTCAATGACATCGTTGGTTTTTGTTCCCACTCCGTTCACCAAACCATCGTAAGCAATTTTGATGCGTTCCCATCGATTGTCTCTGTCCATCGCATAATAACGTCCTGTTACAGAAGCCAACTCTCCAGTGGTTTCTTTCATGTATTCTTGAATGTCTTGAATGAAATCTGCCCCAGATTTTGGATCACAATCACGCCCATCTGAAAAAGCATGTAAAAACACATTGTCTACTGCATTTTCTTTGGCAACATCCAATATTCCTTTCAAATGATTTATGTGTGAATGAATTCCACCATCAGAAACCAGTCCTAATAAATGTACGCTTTTATTGTTTTCTTTTGCGTAGTTAAAAGCATTCAATAAGGCTTTTTCAGTCCCTAAGGTCTTTTCTCTTACAGCTTTGTTGATTCGTGCTAAGTTTTGATATACAATTCTTCCAGCCCCAAGATTCATGTGTCCCACTTCAGAATTTCCCATCTGACCCTCAGGAAGCCCAACATGCTCTCCATCCGTTCTTAGCGAAGCATGAGCGTACTTGGTATATAGGGAGTTGATATATGGTGTTTTTGCCTTGTATATTGCAGATACTTTTGGGTCTTGGGTGATGCCCCAACCGTCCAAGATCATTAAGATTACTTTTTTGTTCATTTTGATATTTTAAAAGGTAAAAATAAGAAAGATTTTGTATTGATTTGTCATATTTCTACGAAACCGATAGCGTAAGTATAAAGAGTAATTAGAACTTTCAAAAGGATTTCGATACAACAAACTAAATATTGGGTTTTGCTAAAAAGGTGGAATCATTTTCAGCAATTTTCGTTTTTAGATTTCGCGTATCGCTTTGTTGAGTGATCTAAGGCCAAGGACTATTTTTTACGAAGGATTTGAAGCCTTTAAAAACTGTTAAATTCAGAAATTGTATCTTAAAAAAGATGTAAATTTACATAGCTAAATTGAAGAATATGAAACCTCATTTTGAGCTCAATAAGGTTACGAGCAAATTGCCAAAACACCTGCACAAGTTTATTGTGAATCAGCCCTACAACGAATATACTCCTCAAAATCATTCGGTGTGGCGATATGTAATGCGAATGAATGTTGATTATTTAACAAAAGTGGCACACAAGTCTTATATAAAAGGACTTGCACTTACGGGGATTTCTACAGAAGAAATTCCGAGAATGGATGGCATGAATCGGATTCTGAAAGAAATTGGATGGGCTGCTGTTTCTGTAGATGGTTTTATTCCTCCAAACGCTTTTATGGAGTTTCAGGCCTACAATGTTTTGGTCATTGCCTCCGACATGAGAACCCTTAATCATATTGAATACACCCCTGCACCCGATATTATTCATGAAGCTGCAGGACATGCGCCAATTATTGCAAATCCAGAATATGCTGAATATTTAAGACGTTTTGGAGAAATTGGGAGCAAAGCAATTTCTTCAGCCAAAGATTTTGAAATCTATGAAGCCATTCGGATGTTGTCTATTTTAAAAGAGCATCCAAATTCCTCGGAAAAAGAGATTGAGCACGCTCAGAAAACAGTGGAATATTTGCAAGAGAATATGGGCGAATTGTCTGAGATGGCTCAGATTCGAAACCTTCATTGGTGGACCGTTGAATACGGATTGATTGGGACTGTCGAAAATCCAAAAATATATGGTGCAGGCTTACTTTCTTCTATTGGTGAGAGTGAGTGGTGCATGCAAGACAAGGTGACTAAACTTCCTTATTCTATTGCCGCTGCCAATTTGAATTTTGACATTACCCAACCCCAACCCCAGTTGTTTGTGACTCCAGATTTTGCTTATTTAAGTCTGGTCTTAGAAGAGTTTGCAAATACCATGGCTATTAGAACTGGAGGTTTAAAAGGAGTCCATAAAATCATAGATTCCAAAAATTTAGGAACGATTGAACTGAGTACTGGAATTCAAATTTCAGGAATTTTCACCAATGTTATTCAGTATAAAAACAACAAAGTCGCTTATTTTCAAACAACAGGGCCTACTGCACTTTCTTCGAGAAACAAAGAGTTAATTGGTCATGGTATAGCACAGCATCCAACAGGTTTTGGAAGCCCTATTGGAAAGTTAAAAGGGATCAATCTGCATATTGAAGATATGAGTCCTAGAGACTTAAAAGCCTATGGAATATACGAAGGCGAGTTTATCGATTTAGAGTTTGAAAGTGGCGTTAAAGTTCAAGGGAAAGCCATCACAGGAACACGGGACTTAAAAGGGAAAATTTTATTAATTTCGCTGACAGATTGTACGGTTAGGTATCAAGACCAAATTTTGTTTCAACCCTCATGGGGTATTTATGACATGGCAATTGGGAAAGAAGTGGTTTCTGCCTATGCAGGTTCGGCAGACAATAGTTCTTTTGAAGATGTATCTAGAGTTTCTGAAGTAAAAACTCAAAAAATAAAATACACCGCAAAGGAAGAAGAATTGTATGAGATGTATGCAAAAGTTCGCGAAATGAGAACTTCTGGTGCCATCGACCCTAATAAGTTGAAAATTATTTTTGAGTTTTTGAAGAAAGAACACCCTTTAGACTGGTTATTACCTCTGGAAATCTATGAAATAGCTATAGTGCAGGGAGGTGACTTTTCAGATGAAGTCTATCACTATTTAAGAAAATTACAAGAGCAATCCTCTTTTCAAAAATTAATTGAAAACGGATTGCAATTAATAAAAGTTAAAAATTAGGAAATATAAGGTATGGGAATATTTGGAATGTTTAGTCAGAAAAAAGAAACAATGGAAGTACAAGAATACTTAAAAAAGGGAGCGGTTATCCTCGATGTCAGAACCAAAGAAGAATGGGATGAAGCCCACGGTAAAAACGCAACACATATTGTATTAACAACAGTGCCTTTACAGTTAGAAGAAATAAGAGCTTGGGGCAAACCAATTATTGCAGTGTGTAGAAGTGGAGCAAGAAGCTCTCAAGCCACACAGTTTTTAAAAAACAACGGACTGGACGCGATTAATGGTGGTCCTTGGCAGAATGTAGATCAATTTGTTGATTAATCGATCGGAGCTTTGCGTTCGAATTTCATGAATGAAAATTCACTTGTTACTTGTGTAATTTTTTCAGATAAATTTTGCAGGAATTTTTGATGTTGTTCTGCGTCCGCATGAAAAGGTCTGTGAGATAATCCTTTTTGGATTTGATCCACTTTTTGCATGGTTGCGGTGGTGTTTTTTTCAATCCATGTTGCAGAAAAACGTTCCCATATATACTGAATTGCCGTTGCATTGGGATGGATCATGTCTGCTTCATAAAAACGATAATCCCGTAATTCATCCATCATAATTTCATAGCTTGGAAAATAGTCAATCCCCCCTTTGGTATTGGGTTTTGGTGTAAGAGTTTCCTCCTCAAGAAGCTTGTGAATTGCAGCGATTAAATGAGATTTACTTCGAGTATTTTCAACAAAACCGTCTTTTAAATGCCGAACAGGAGAGACTGTAAAAAGGATTTGTATGCCGGAATTTACCTTCCGTATTTCGGTGATTATTTTTCTTAAACTTTTGGTGATTTCAGCAACAGAAAGGAGTGTTTTAGTGAATTTTTTTTGTGGAATTTTATGGCAATTGGCAACGATGGTATTGGTTTCTGCATAGCGATATACCCAAGCCGTTCCGAGGGTAATGATTAGGTGGTTGGCTTCTTTTAAAGCGGTATCTGTTGTTTTAATTGCAGTGTTTATCTGTTTCACAACTTCTTGCTGATCCACAGAACTTAATGAAGAATGTGCATCCAAACAATGCCAACGTTCATTTTGAAAAACCAACTCTTCTTCGGTATAGACTTTTTGTTGTGTTGCATTGACGATACAGTTCTCAATTGCTTTGGGATGAAATACAATTCCAAACGGATTTTGAACCGTTTGAAATTGATAGTAGTCCAATTTCTTTCCAATATTTTCTGAAAAGCAAGAACCTAAAAGCAGTATTTTAGAAGAGTACGAAATTGGGTTTCGAACCTCTTTTTGCAATACTATTTTTGTTTGTAGGTGCATGCGTTTCTATACGAGATATTCTGTTGCTTTTGATAATGCTTCTGGGATTCCAGCAGGATTTTTCCCTCCAGCAGTTGCGTAAAAGTTTTGTCCACCACCACCACCTTGAATGTATTTACCCAATTCACGCACTACTTTACCCGCATCATAGTTTCGTGTCGCTACCAATTCTTTAGAGATATAGCATGTCAACATCGCTTTGTTTTTCGCAGGAGCGCTACCAAAAACTAAAAATAAATTTTTGTGAGCATTTCCTAAGTCAAACGCAAGGGTTTTAATTCCGTTGGCATCCAAGTTTACTTCAATGGCTAAAAACAAAACACCATTGATTTCTTGTAATTGATTTTGAATTTCACCCGATACATTTTGCGCTTTTTCCTTCAGTAATTGTGCAAGTTGCTTTTGGAGAGTGCTATTCTCTTCTTGTATTTTTTGAACTGCTTTTACAGGTTCTTTGGTGTTGTTTAAAAGTTCTTTAATTTCGATCAATTCTCTGCTATTTTCATCGAATACTTTTTTTACTGCCTGATTTGTAATCGCTTCAATTCGTCTAATTCCAGCAGCAACAGCACCTTCTGATTTAATTTTAAAGTGCCACAAATCGCCAGTATTGTGCACATGGGTTCCACCACACAATTCAATCGCAGCTCCAAACTTGATTGCGCGAACCGTATCTCCATATTTTTCACCGAACAAGGCCATAGCACCATCGGCAATCGCTTTTTCCATGGAAATGGTTCTTTGTTCTTCCAAAGGAAGTTTTTCAGAGATTCGTGCATTCACAAAATCTTCTACTTCTTGTAATTCCTCTGGAGTGACTTTTGAAAAATGTGAAAAGTCAAAGCGCAAATAATTTGCATTTACAGCAGATCCTTTTTGTGTTACATGTGTTCCCAAAATTGTTCTCAATGCTTGATGTAAGAGGTGGGTTGCAGTATGATTGCAATTGGTTAAACTTCGTTTTTTTGCATCAACAACCGCAGTAAAATGATCAGAAAGATTGCTTGGAAGTTTTTTAGTAAAATGAATAATGAGATTATTCTCTTTTTTAGTATCTGCAATAGAAACCGTATTTCCGTGGGTGTCTTTTAGAAAGCCTTTGTCACCAATTTGGCCACCACCTTCTGGATAAAAAGGGGTTGTATTGAAAACCAGTTGATACATTTCGCCCTCTTTTTTAGAAACTACTTTTCGGTATCGAGTGATTTTAACCTTCGCCTCTAGCGAGTCATAACCAATAAATGCTTCCTCAGCATCTTCTATCAAAATAGTCCAATCATCAGTAGACATTTCGCTTGCAGCTCTCGATCTGTTTTTTTGTTTTTGTAATTCTTCGTTAAATCCTTTTTCGTCTAAAGTGTACCCTTTTTCAGAAAGAATTAAAGCCGTTAAATCAACAGGAAATCCAAAAGTATCATACAATTCAAAAACTTTGTCCCCAGGGATTTCTTTAGTTTTCGAAGTTTCAATGATTCTATCCAATAAAACCAATCCCTGGTCTAAGGCTCTTAAAAAAGAGTTTTCTTCCTCTTTGATGACGTTTTCAATAAATACTTGTTGCGCCTTTAATTCTGGAAAGGAGTCTCCCATGTTTTTAGAGAGTACCGCAACTAATTGATAAATAAAAGGTTCTTTTTTGTCTAAAAAAGTAAAGCCATACCGAACAGCTCTTCTAAGAATTCTTCGAATGACATACCCAGCACCTGTATTGCTTGGCAATTGTCCATCGGCAATTGAAAAAGCGACAGCTCTTAAATGATCAGAAATGACTCGGGTTGCAATATCTTGCTGCTCGTTGTTACCATAGCTTGTATTGGTAATGGTTCCAATCTCCTGAATGATGGGCATAAACACATCGGTATCATAATTTGATTTTACTCCTTGCAAAACCATGCACAGACGTTCAAAGCCCATCCCGGTATCGATGTGTTTGTTGGGTAAGTTTTCTAAAGAACCATTTGCTTTTCTGTTGTATTGCATAAAAACAAGGTTCCATATTTCAACCACATGAGGGTGATCCATATTGACAAGATCTATTCCAGGAGTTGTTGCTTTTTCCTCTTCAGATCGAAGATCTACGTGAATTTCAGAACAGGGTCCACAAGGTCCTTGTTCTCCCATTTCCCAGAAATTATCCTTTTTACTTCCCATTAAAATTTGATTTTCCGGAATCAATTCTTTCCATAAATCATAGGCTTCTTGATCCATTTTTAAGGCATCAGCGTCTTTACTACCCTCAAAAACACTCACATATAGAATGTTTGGATCTATTTTATACACTTTGGTCAGCAGTTCCCATGCCCATGAAATTGCTTCTTTTTTGAAGTAATCGCCAAAAGACCAGTTTCCCAGCATCTCAAATAAAGTGTGGTGATAGGTGTCGTATCCTACCTCTTCTAAATCGTTGTGCTTACCAGAAACACGCAAACATTTTTGAGAATCTGCCAAACGATTGCTTTTAGGTTGACCGTTACCTAAGAAAAATTCTTTAAAAGGAGCCATCCCCGAATTGACAAATAGCAATGTAGGATCGTCTTTTGTAACCATCGGAGCCGAAGGCACAATGGTGTGTGATTTCTCTTTAAAAAAATCTAAAAACTGAGCGCGAATATCTTGAGATTTCATAAAAAATGAAGGTTTCTATTTGGGAGAATTATGTTAATTTATTTTTAAATATAGCAACTAAAAAATGAAGTTGTAAAACATTTCGTAAATTTGAGGAGTTTTCTATTAGAAAATCTCTTGAAAAGCACAAAAATAGGATATTTAAGATTATGGCAAAAGTAAAATATTTTTATGATGCAGACACGCTGTCTTACAGAAAAATAGAGAAGAAAAAAAGCGATTATTTGATGCGATCTTTTTTTTTAATCTTCGGAGTACTCCTTATCATGTTTATCGGTTTTATTGGGTTGAGTCAGGTTTTAATTACTCCTGCACATCGAGCAGATAGAATGGAGTTAGAAAATTTAAAGCTTCATTACAAACTCATCAACAGGCGGTTGGATGAAAGTTCTACAATTTTAGCACAATTACAAGAACGAGACAATACAATCTATCGAACATATTTTGAAGCAAATCCAATTTCTGATGATGTTCGGAAAGCAGGTTTTGGAGGTGTCAATCGATACAAAGCATTGGATGGGTTTGACAATTCAGAAATGATCAAAGAGCTGACCAAAAATGTAGATGTTCTTACCAAACAGATCGCTGTTCAGTCAAAGTCTTTGGACGAGATTGTTGCATTGGCCAAAGAAAAAGAAAAAATGTTGGCTGCAATTCCTGCCATTTTACCCGTTAAAATTCAAGATTTAACACGAATGGCCTCAGGGTATAAATGGAGAATGCATCCTATTTTAAAGATTCGAAAGTTTCATAAGGGAATGGATTTTACAGCTCCAGTAGGAACCCCCATTTACGCTTCTGGAAGTGGTAAAGTAATAAGAGCTTCAAGGAGTTCCACTTTTGGAAAAGTAGTTTATATTGATCATGGATATGGATATCAAACGATATACGCACACATGAGTAAAATAAAAGCGAGAAGAAATCAAAAAGTGAATCGAGGTGATTTGATCGGTTATGTTGGGAACACTGGAAGATCCGTTTCTGCTCATTTGCACTATGAAGTGCACAAAAATGGAAGAGCCCTTAATCCGATCAGTTTTTATTATGGAGATTTATCTCCAGAAGAATTCTTAGCAATGCAAAAAGCATCAGAAGAAGAAGGTCAATCCTACGATTAAAACGCTCGTATGCATATAGAACTCCCTGAAAAAAGATATTATAAAATTGGCGAAGTTGCCACCGCTTTCAATGTAAATACTTCATTGATCCGTTTTTGGGAAAAAGAATTCTCTATCATTAAGCCCAAAAAAAATGCAAAAGGAAATCGTCTTTTTACACAAGAAGACATTCAAAACTTCCAATTAATTTTCAATCTTGTAAAGGAAAGAGGCTTTACCCTAGAAGGCGCCAAGCAAAAGTTGAAGAAAAATCCTGAAGGAATCATCAAAAATCATGAAATTATTAGTAGATTAGAAGCAGTGAAAGCAGCACTGAATAAAATAAAAAATCAACTATAAATTTCAAGAAAATGCCAAAAAAGTATATTGACTTAGACACTTTAAAATATATACTTTATGATGTTCAGAAATTAGAAAATCTATTGGTAAGAGAACGATTCCAAGACCATGATATGGAGTCTTTGGATTTATTTATAGAATCGGTAAAAGAATTTTCTGATAGAGAGTTGTATCCCTATCTTCAAGAAATGGATGAGACTCCAGCACATTATAAGGATGGAACAGTAATGGTGCATCAGCAAGTTCCAGTGATGATGAAAAAAGGAGGGGAGCTGGGAATTATTTCTGCTTCTTTCAATTATGAAGATGGAGGCTTACAAATTCCTTTTATGGCACATCAAGCTGCCGCTTACATCATGGATGCTGCCAACAATCATTTGCCAGGTTATGCGGGACTGACCCAGGGTGCTGCAGAATTAATCATCGAATTTGGAAGTGAAATTTTAAAGGAAACCTATGTTCCAAAAATGAATAGCGGAACTTGGGGCGGGACCATGTGTCTTACAGAGCCACAAGCGGGGAGTTCTTTGTCGGATATCGTCACCAAAGCAACACCAACCGATAATGGTTTTTATAAAATAGCAGGACAGAAAATATTTATTTCTGGAGGAGATCACCAATATGCAGAAAATATTGTCCATTTGGTATTGGCAAGAATTGAAGGGGCACCAAAAGGGACCAAAGGAATTTCATTATTTGTAGTTCCAAAACATAGACCTACTTCAGACGGATCTTTAGAATATAATGATGTAATGACAGTTGCCGATTTTCAAAAAATGGGGCAACGAGGATATTGTACTACTCACTTGGGCTTTGGAGATGCCGACGATTGTAGAGGTTGGCTGGTTGGTGAAGAAAACAAAGGTTTGGCGCAGATGTTTTTAATGATGAACAGTGCAAGAATTGCTGTAGGAAGAGGTGCGGCTGCTATTGCAATGGCGGCCTACCGAACTTCATTGCAATATGCAAATGAAAGACCTCAAGGAAGAAAACTAACCAGTACAGGAAAGAAAAATCCTTCCGAAAAACAGAGTTTGATTATCGAGCATCCTGATGTGAGAAGAATGCTCCTATTGCAGAAATCCATTGTAGAAGGTTCTTTAAGTTTGGTTTTATTAGCCGCAAAATACTATGATTTGGTTCATTCTTCAGTAGATTTAGCAGAGAAAGAAAAGTATCATCTGTTGTTAGAAATGATCATTCCTATTGTAAAAACATTCCCATCAGAAGCCGGAGCCATGTCCGTTAACAATGGATTACAAGTGCTCGGAGGCTACGGTTTTTGTACAGATTTTACTTTACAACAATATTACAGAGACATTCGAATTTCTGCTTTATATGAAGGGACAACCGGAATTCAATCACAAGATTTACTGGGAAGAAAAGTACCAATGCAAAATGGAAAAGCATTGGAATTGTTAGCTGCAGAAGTGATGCAAACAATTGCGCAGGCATCTGAACATCCCGATTTAGTACCTTATGCAAAACAATTGACCACAGCTGTTCAATTGTCTCAACAAATACTTCAAAAATTAATGCCGTTTGCGCTGAAGGGCAATTATGAACGATATTTATCAGATGCCAATCTGTTTATGGAATACATGAGTCACCTTAGCATCAGTTGGCTATGGCTAGAAATGGCTGTTCATTCAAAGGAAACTTTGATTGCTGAAAAACTTATCTATGATACAGATTTCTATGAAAGTAAAATTCATACTATGAAATTTTATTTTACATATGAACTTCCAAAAACAACTTCATTAGCAGCTTCTTTGATGAGTGATGAGGTACTAACCATAAAGCAAGACAAAGAATACATTCTCTAATGACACAGATTTCAAAACAATTTAATTTAGAAGGTAAAGTAGCTATTGTAACGGGTTCAAGTAAAGGAATTGGAAAGGCAATTGCGAAAGGTTTGGCGGAAAACGGTGCGCAAGTTGTAATTTCGAGCAGAGACCAAATAGCCTGTGATGAGGTAGTGCTTGAATTTGAAAATGAAGGGCTGAAGGCGATCAGTATTGCGTGCCATATTGGAAAAGAAGCACAACGAAAACACCTTGTCGAAGCAACCATTGCTGCCTTTGGGCGTATTGATATTTTAGTCAACAATGCTGCAATCAATCCGGTTTTTGGACCCATAGAAACGGTAGACCCGGTCATTTTTGATAAAATTATGGAGGTAAACGTAAAGGCTCCGTGGAGTTTGTCAAACTTAGTTTTACCGCATCTGCAAGTCAATAAAAAGGGGAGTATTATCAACATTGCCTCTGTTGAGGCATTGACTCCTGGTTTCGGTTTGGGCATCTACAGTACTAGCAAAGCGGCCATCGTAATGCTGTCTAAAAATCAGGCAAAAGAATGGGGAACCCATGGAATACGTGTCAATTCGATTTGTCCTGGTTTGATCAAAACAAAATTTAGTGCAGCACTTTGGCAGAATGAACAAATTATGAGTAAAATTGAAAAAACACTTCCAAGTGGTAGAATGGGACAACCAGAAGAAATGGTTGGATTGGCGTGTTTGTTAGCATCCGATGCGGGTGCATATATGACAGGAGGCGTCTATACTGCAGATGGAGGCTATCTCATTGCTGGATGATTTCGAAGTCCATCGAATCCTTTATAACGAATGTAACATCACAAAATCACATCTATGAATTTTGAATATTCAACGACCTCCATCACACTTCAACAAAAATTGGCAGCATTTATTGAGGAGCACATTGTTCCGATAGAAGCTGAATACATTGCCTTTCAGTCAGATACAACAAAGATGTGGCAACGTTTTCCAAAGATTGAACTCTTGAAACAAAAAGCAAAAGAGGTAGGTCTTTGGAACTTGTTCTTGCCTAAAGACTACGGAGCGTTGAGTCCTGGGCTTTCCAATTTAGAATATGCACCTTTGGCAGAAATCATGGGAAAAAAAATTTGGATTTCAGAGATTTTTAACTGTTCTGCTCCAGATACTGGAAACATGGAGGTACTCGCAAAATATGGCAACACAGCTCAACAAAAAAAATGGCTACAACCGCTGTTAAAGGGTGAAATTCGTTCTGCTTTTTTAATGACAGAGCCCGATGTTGCTTCTTCTGATGCAACCAATATTCAAACGTCTATTGTTTTAGAAGGAGATGAATACGTGATCAACGGAAGAAAATGGTGGTCTTCAGGAGCTATGGACCCTCATTGTAAAGTCGCTATTGTGATGGGAAAAACAGACCCAAACAAACCGAGACATGAACAACAAAGTATGATATTGGTTCCGATGGATACTCCTGGAGTAGAAATTGTAAGACCCCTATCTGTTTTTGGCTATTTTGATTCTCCAGAAGGGCATGCTGAAATTCAGTTGACCAATGTTCGTGTCCCTAAAGAAAATTTAATTTTAGGACAAGGCAGGGGATTCGAAATTGCACAAGGACGTCTGGGGCCTGGACGCATTCATCATTGTATGCGTTTGGTGGGTATGGCGCAATATGCAGTTGAATTGATGTCGCAAAGAACCTTAGAAAGAGAAGCTTTTGGAAAAAAGTTTTATGATTATAGTAGCATTCGACAAGAAATTGCCACTTCACAATGCGAAATTGAGCAGGCACGATTGTTAACCCTTTCTGCTGCTGATAAAATGGATAAATTGGGAAATAAAGCGGCCAAAGATATCATTGCAATGATCAAAATTGTAGCTCCTACTATGGCCCTAAAAGTCATCGATCGTGCGATGCAAATTCTTGGTGGAAAAGGGGTTGGCCCAGACACTTATTTGGCACATTATTTTGCGATTTCAAGAATGCTGCGTTTGGCAGATGGTCCCGATGAGGTTCATCAATATCAATTGGGGAAAAGCTGTATCAAAAAATACGGAAAACGTTAAACCATGGAAGCACAAAAAGTTAGAAAAGGGGAAGACTTGAACACTGTCTTGTTGAAAAAATACTTACGAGAAAATTCGTTGATCGATTCTCTTGAAAGTGATTTGCTTGTTCAGCAATTTACCCATGGTTTTTCTAATTTAACCTACCTATTGCAGATCGAAGATAAAGAATATGTTCTCCGAAAACCTCCCATAGGAGCCATCAAAAGAGGACATGATATGGGTCGTGAATTTAAAGTGCAAAGTGCTTTGCCAACTGCTTTTTTGAAAGTGCCCAAAATGTTGGCAATGTGCAAAGACGAAACTATTTTGGGAAGTCAGTTCTATTTAATGCAAAAAGTAGCGGGGATCATCTTAAACTATACAGAAGCCTCTCAAAGAAATATTTCTGCTTTAGATTATAACACCATTGCACATTCGTGGTTAGATACTTTGGTTGAATTGCATGAAGTTCCCTATAAAGAAATCGGTTTGTCCGATTTAGGAAAGCCAGAAGGTTATGTACAACGGCAAGTAATGAATTGGGGAAAACAGTATGTAAAAGCCAAAACTGACGAATATCCAGAAGCAGAATTTGTGATGCAATGGATGGAAGAGAATCAACCAAAGACCTACGAACATTGTTTGATTCACAATGATTATAAGTACGACAATATTGTTTTTAAAGACGATTCATGGCAAGAGGTGACAGCCGTTTTAGACTGGGAAATGGCAACTTTAGGTGATCCGTTGATGGATTTAGGAACTTCTCTTGGTTATTGGACCATTGCGTCCGATCACGATTTTGTAAAGCAAGGAATTCCCTCACCAACCATTTTTGAAGGAAATCCAAAGCGAAGTGAAATTGCTAATAGCTATGCAGAAAAGTCGGGAAGATCTCTAGATCATTTGGTATTTTATTATGTTTTTGGACTGTTTAAAATAGCAGTCATAGCTCAGCAAATTTATTATCGATATCAACAAGGATGGACTACAGACCCACGTTTTGCACATTTGAACAAAGCAGCCGAATTGTGTTGTAAATTGGCATTCAAGGCCATAAAAACAAAGAAAATTGATTGAAATTCGTTAATGGAACAAGTGTCATTTGGCGTTTTTAGCGCAGTTACTTTATTAAACTTTAAACGAATATTTGTAAATAACTATGGAAGTAAAAAATAAAATTGTCATTGTTACTGGGGCAGGGTCAGGCATTGGGAAAGCAACAGCAATTCACTTTGCAAAACATGGAGCGACTGTGGTGGTTTCCGATCGAGAAATGGCTACTGCAACAGAAGTTATGACTCATATTTTGACAAGTGGGGGGAAGGCCCTTGCTATTGCTGCGGATGTCTCTAATTTTGAAGCGGTAGAAAATTTGGTGGCTCAAACGGTAAAAGAATATGGGCGGTTGGATGTGATCGTTAACAATGCAGGAATTGGACCGAATTTATTAAGAACCCATGAATCTTCTTTACATGATTGGGACAAGGTCATTGCTGTTAATCAAACAGGTGTTTTTTATTGTATGAAGGTTGCCTTGGTGCAATTTCTAAAACAAGGAGGCGGAAATATTGTCAATATTGCTTCGTTGGCAGGATTGAAAGCCTCGCCAAATAACATCAGTTATAGTGCAAGTAAATTTGCGGTAGTGGGAATGACAAAATCGGCAGCAATGGAGTATGCGACCAAAAATATTCGAGTTAATGCAGTATGTCCAGGATATACCCAGTCGGCGCTATTGGATCAACTCATCGCGGCAAAACCAGAAATGGATGCAATATTAAAAAGTGTAATTCCTATGAAACGGTATGGTAAAGCTGCTGAAATTGCAGAAGCTGTGGTTTGGTTGGCCTCTGACAATACCCAATTCATCACGGGTCAAACCATTACCTTAGACGGAGGGACTTCTCTTTAGGCAAGAGTGCTGATAAATTCATAGAGTAATAAACTCCAGTCCATCACTAAAAACAACCCACCCAAGGGTGTTACGGGACCTAAAAACCGAAGTTTTTTATTTTTGGCATCCGAAAGAACCAAGCCATAAATTGAGAAAGAAAATAAGAGAGTACCTATGATGAAGGCAAGAAAGATAGACGTATTCAATGGACTTTCTAGATGTAATTGAAAGCCTAAAATCAAGAGGACAAGGGCATGATACATTTGGTATTTGACTCCTGTTTCGAAACTATACAGTTGATCTGTAGTCAATTTTTTCTTTAATAGATGCGCTCCAAAAGCACCGAAAATAACAGCAGTTGCGCCCAAAAAAGCAGCAACGACCAATGCAATTTCATTCATAATTTTACTATTTATTTTGAATTAGAGTATAAAATTAAACTTTATTTTGTTCCATAAAAACATTCTTATTTGCGAGTCTTTAGGTACGAATCGTAGTCTTCAGGGGTGTCAAGATCGAATAAATTGACGGATATTTCTGGGGTTACAATTTTTTGTTTGTTTTGTTGAAGAAAACCTTGCGCTCCTTTATCGCCCTGTATTAGCATGATTTCGTTAAGAACTTCTTTAGGGAAAATGGCAGGAACTCCCATTTTAGTCCCATAGGAAGACGCGACGATCTGCTCAGGGTTTTCAGAAAAAAGCCTTGCCATATCCTGATAATACTGCATTTCAATAGCGGGTTGATCTGCTAAGAGAATTAAAACTCCTTCAAAAGGGTGGTTATGTGTTTGTAAATATGTTATTCCGGATTGAATACTCGTACTCAATCCTAAGGCATATTCGTTGTTGATGACAAAGTCAACACCCTCAAAGTTGATTTGTTTTTTGATTACTTCAGCATGTGCTCCTAAAACACACACAATTCGGGTATTTCTTATCTTTTTTGAAGTTTCTATCGCCTTTTCTAAAAGGGTTTTTCCATCAATTTTTAGCAATTGTTTGATACTTCCCATTCGAGAAGAACTTCCTGCAGCCATGATAAGGATTGCCAATTTCATTGGTTATTAGTGATGGATTTTTCCAGTTGTATGCTTTAGTGAATTCGGTTTTTTATTGTGTACTGTCGCCATAATCTCTGCCAAAATAGAGAGGGCAATTTCCTCGGGAGTTTGTGCGCCTATGTCCAATCCAGCAGGAGTACAAATTCCTTCTAAAAAGGCTTCTGAGATTTCGGGATTGTATTCAAAAAGCGCTGAAAATAAGGTATCACGTCTTTTTGCTGCTCCTAAAATACCTAGGTACGCTGGTGAGTGATCTGCCAGTTTTAAAAGGTATTTTAAATCTTGAACATAGCTGTGATTCATCAGAACGATTCCCGTATTGGTATTAACAGAAGAGAAATCAATGCTTTCGGGATCACTTCCAATGACTGTATTTGCGCCTGGAAAATCTGCCTTAGTTTTAGGATCTTTGATGGAGGTGGTCACATCTACTTGCCAGCCGAGTAAAGAGGCCATTTGGCACAATTTTACAGCATCGTGTTCTGCGCCAATAATTTGCAATTGAAAGGCAGGTTTTAAGCGTTGTTGAAATGAGTGAGAAAGGTTGGGGTCCTTAGGATTAAAGTGTTTGGAAAAACAATAGGATTGCGAATTGTGAAAGTGAATGCAGGTTCCAAAATTTCCTCTTGCATCGTCTTCTTTTGTAAAAAAACTCTCTGTTTTTATTATTGTTCTCTCTAAAATGGCCTTGGAAAAACAGGTGTACAATTCGTCAGAAATGGTAAAGGGTTCTATCAAAATATATAAAATTCCTTCGCATCCTAAACGATAGCGTCCATCATAGGTCATTATTTTGGCTTCTTTTTTTTGAAAAACAGAAGCACTTCTGTGTACAATTTCTTTTTCTACACAGCCCCCACTAATCGCTCCAGTCATTCGCCCATCTTCAGTAATGAGCATTCGAACTCCAGGTTTCCTGTAGGAAGATCCTTCTAAATCAACTACTGTAACCAAGACGCTTTTTTTCTTTTGTTCTTGATTGATCTTTGCTTGTTCAATGATTTCCTTGAGCTCGTGAATCATAAATGGGATCTTCTATTTTGGTCTAAAATACTACTTTTTTACATATTAAGAGCTGCAAGATAGCATGGAGCAGCCTATTTTTTCATGAGCCCAATCGGGTCTTTTTGCAAACCATTTGTGATTTTTGGGTTGATCAGCATAGGGTTTTTTTAGCAATTCAAATAAATTGTCAATTAGGGCATATTCTCCTTTGTCGGCGTCTTCAATGGCCAGTTGTGCCATGTAATTTCGCAATACATATTTTGGATTTACCCCATCCATTTGTTGTTTTCTCTCGGAGTGAGAACGGGATTCCATTTGCAGTCGTTGTTCGTATTTTTCAAACCAAGTTTGCCAGCGCATCGTTACAGTTTCTGTAAGTTCGTCGATATTGTAAAAGGCACTTTCAAGATTTTTCAATCCCAATGAATGATTTTTAAAATCACTCAACAGCCGAAAGAAAATCGTCATATCAGTTGGGATGAGTTGTAAGTTATCTTCCAATTCTTGCACTAATTTTAAATCATTGGTATCGATGGTAACGAAGCCTAATTTGGATCGCATCATTTGGAGCGATTTGTGTTCAAAATCAATTGGGTATTGGGTTAAAATTTCCTCAAGGGGTTTCGCATCTTCTATAAGTGGGTACAAGGCATTTGCCAATTGATATAAATTCCACAAGCCCATGTTGGGTTGATTGCCGTAGCGATAGCGTTTGTGTTGACGGTCTGTTGTGTTGGGTGTCCAGCCAAAATCAAAATCTTCCAACCATCCATAAGGACCGTAATCGATGGTCAATCCTAAGATGGACATATTATCGGTGTTCATTACTCCGTGAACAAAGCCTACTCGTTGCCAATGTAAAATCGTGTCTAAGGTACGTGTAGCGACCTCTTTAAAAAATTGAAGATAGCTCTTTTTTGAGGGTCTTCCTAAATGGGGAAAATGGTTTTTTAAGGTATAATCTACAAGGGTTTTTAAATTTTTCACATCATTTCTAGCGGCAAAAATTTCATAATTTCCAAAGCGTAGAAAAGAAGGAGCCGTTCTGCAAACAATTGCCCCTTTTTCATAGGCAGGATTTCCGTCGTACATGACATCTCGGAGCACTTGATCTCCCGACAAACTCAACGAGAGTGCACGTGTAGTTGGAACCCCTAAATGAAACATGGCTTCACTGCATAGGTATTCTCGGATTGACGAGCGTAAAACCGCCAATCCGTCAGCAGTTCTAGAGTAGGGGGTTTCGCCAGCACCTTTCAATTGTACTTTCCAGTTTTTAGAATTTTGCTCAATTTCAAAGATATTGATTGCACGTCCATCGCCTAGTTGTCCTGCCCAATTTCCAAATTGATGGCCTGCATAACACATGGCAAAAGGTTGGGTTTTGGGAAAAATTTCATTTCCAGTAACGATATTTTTGAAGAATTCGCTACGAGTTTCTTCTTCAGAAATTCCTAATTCGAATGCCATCTCTTTCGAAACATGAAGTACTTCTGGGTGGGAAGTTTTCTTTGGGCTTACAAAAGAGTATACTGCATTTTCTACTTGCCTTCGGGTATTTTCTAGGATGGGATCTGCGGGTAATTCGTTGATAAAAGTATTTTTAATTTGCAGTTTCATGCGATTTCCTAGGAATTTAAAAGGTTTTGAGAGCTATAAGAGACGAAGCTAGTGTTTTTTTAATTTGTCAGCGTGTAAACTTCTCAATTTGGATAACTTGGGTTCGATGACAAAAGTACAATATCCTTGCCCACTGTTGTTTTTATAAAAATTTTGATGTTCTAGTTCTGCATCATAAAAAACACTGAGTTCGCTAATTTCCGTTACAATGGGGTCTTCAAAATAGGCCTGCAATTGCTGTAGGACTTTTTGCGCGATTTTTTGTTGAAGCGCATTGTGATAGAAAATCACAGATCGGTATTGGGTGCCTCTATCTGCTCCCTGACGGTTTAAGGTTGTGGGGTCATGTGTAGTCATAAAAATGACCAAAAGATCTTCAAAAGAAATGGTCTGAGCGTCGAAAGTGACCTGAATGACTTCGGCAGCACCGGTTAATCCCGAGCAAATTTCTCGGTAGGTAGGTCTGCCAGGGACATTTCCTCCAGAATAGCCAGAAACTACTTTTTGAACTCCTTTTACTTCTTCAAAAACCGCTTCTGTACACCAAAAGCATCCCCCTCCAAAAGTGGCAGTTTGTATGGAATCGCTCATATTATTCAGGGGTTAAAATCATTGCTTCAGAATTCATACAATAACGCAATCCACTTGGTTTGGGACCGTCTGGAAACACATGGCCTAAGTGAGCGTCACAGGTATTGCAGAGTGCTTCTATTCGAATCATACCAAAAGAAATGTCTTTGTGGTATTTGATTGCATTTTCTGTAATGGGTTGTGTAAAACTCGGCCATCCAGAATTGGAATCGAATTTTATAGTCGCATCAAATAAAGGGGTATTGCAACAAACACAGCTGTACTTTCCTTGATCGAAACTGCTACAAAGCGCTCCAGAATGTGGGCGTTCTGTTCCCTTTTGACGGGTAATTCGATATTGCTCGGGAGTTAAAATTTCTTGCCATTCGGAATCAGATTTTTCGACTCTATGATTGGGTTCTAAATTTCCTTTTGAGGTCAAATGAAGGATGGTTTTCCATTGAATCATGCCGTTCTATTTTCGATTTTTAGTTTTTATAATTTGGGGTGTTGCTTATCATCAAAATGATTGAAATCATTAATGTGTATTGCCCTCTAAATTTACAACATAATGCAGAAATTTTACATAAAAAAAACACCAAAATTCTAGTAGAACTTTTGATGTTTGAATGAATGCAGCAACGCTGCTTATTTTTGTCTAAAGTAGATGGTAATAGGGACCCCAGAAAAATCGTATATATCACGAAGTTTGTTTTCTACAAAACGTCTGTAGGGGTCTCTAACATATTGAGGCAAATTACAGAAAAAGACAAACTGAGGTGTTTGTGTTGGTAATTGCATACAATATTTAATTTTCACATATTTTCCTTTAATTGCGGGTGGTGGGAAGCTTTTAACGATTTCGAGCATGGTCTCGTTAAATTTACTGGTTTGTATTTTGGTTTTTCTTTTTTGAAAAACTTCAACAGCGGTTTCGATTGCCTTAAAAAGACGTTGTTTAGTAAGTGCCGAAATAAAAACAATAGGCACGTCAGTAAACGGTGCGATTTGCTCTCTGATATTTGCTTCGTAATCACGTAATGTATTGGTTTCTTTGTCGACCAAATCCCATTTGTTGACCAAGATAACAACTCCTTTTCTGTTTTTTTCTGCCAACCAAAAAATATTTTGATCTTGACTTTCAAACCCACGAGTTGCATCGACGATTAGGACAACGACATCTGAATGTTCAATAGTTCGAACCGCACGCATAACAGAATAAAATTCAAGATCTTCTTTTACTCTCGATTTTTTCCGGATTCCTGCAGTATCTACCAAATTAAAATCGAAACCAAAACGATTGTATTTGGTGTCAATTGCGTCTCTTGTAGTTCCTGCGATATCGGTAACGATATTTCTATCAATTCCAATTAACGAATTGATAAAAGATGATTTTCCTGCATTGGGTCTTCCAACGACGGCAAATCTTGGCAATTCTTCTTCGGTTGAATCGGCTTCTTCAGGATCTGGAATTTCTTCAACAATGGCATCCAATAAATCTCCTGTTCCGCTTCCGTTGATAGAAGAAATGGTATGGTATTCGCCCAGTCCTAAGTTGTAAAACTCTACGGCATCGGTCTCACGCATTGCGTTGTCTACTTTGTTGACGGCAGTAAAGATGGGTTTTTTTACCTTTCGAAGCAATTTTGCAACTTCTGCATCCATCGGAGTAATGCCTTCTTCAACGTCTACCACCATGATGATGATGTCTGCTTCTTCGATGGCTAAATTTACTTGCTTTCTGATTTCTGCCTCAAAAATATCATCAGAACCTATGATGTATCCTCCGGTATCAATGACAGAAAATTCTTTTCCATTCCAATCCGATTTCCCATAATGTCTATCACGAGTTACACCGCTTACAGAGTCTACAATTGCATCTCTTCTTTGTGTCAAACGATTAAATAAAGTAGATTTACCTACATTAGGTCTCCCTACAATTGCTATGATACTGTTACTCATCTTGGTTGAAAATTTTTTGCAAAGATACAATATCCCTCAATGATACCTTGTTGTAAAAGTGATTAGTTATTGGGGCTTTTTTTAAGACGGAAAATAGGGGGATGTTGCCGCCAATTATTTTTGATTATAACCGAAACGTTTGAGTTGTATTTTGTCGCTTCGCCAGTTTTTATTTACTTTGACGTAAAGTTCAATAAATACTTTTTTCTCGAAAAACTTTTCTAAATCTTTTCGAGATTCTGCGCCCACTCTTTTTATTGCAGCGCCTTTATGGCCAATAATGATTCCTTTTTGTGTTTCTCGCTCCACCATAATTACAGAGCGGATACGAACGATATGTTCTTCTTCTGTAAATTCTTCTGTTTCTACTTCTACAGAATAGGGAATTTCTTTTTTGTAGTGAATGAGTATTTTTTCTCGTATTTTTTCGTTCACAAAAAAGCGTTCGGGTTTGTCGGTCAACTGATCTTTTGGATAATAGGCAGGAGCTTCGGGAAGCAGTTCGATGATTTTTTCGAACAAACTGTCTACATTGAATCGTTCTAAGGCAGAAATGACAAAAACTAAGGCATTGGGGACTTTTTCTTTCCAATACTGAACTTTTTCTTCCACTTCTTCTTGAGAAGAGGTGTCTATTTTATTCAATAATAAAATGACAGGTATTTTACTGTTGATGATTTTTTCAAAGAAGCCTTCATTTTTGAGTTCTTTTTCACCTACTTCGACCATATAGATCAAAATATCGGCGTCATCCAGTGCCGATTTTACAAAATCCATCATTGAAGATTGCAATTCATAGGCAGGTTTTAGGATTCCTAGGGTGTCAGAAAAAACAATTTGGTAGTCATCGTGGTTTACAATTCCTAAGATGCGGTGTCTGGTGGTTTGTGCTTTTGGGGTGATGATTGATAGTTTTTCACCAACTAAAGCATTCATTAGTGTAGACTTACCCACATTTGGATTTCCAATAATATTTACAAAACCTGATTTGTGTACCATAGGGCAAAGATAGTTTCTTTTTCATTTTTGAAGTAGATATTTTAAATGAATAAAAAAAATGAAATAAAGTTTGGGAAATCCTTTGAATATATACTGTAGTTTAGTCCAAAACTCGAGATAAAGCAGTAGGTAGCTCGATGGGTTTTGTCACATCTACCAATTATAATTATAAAAGTTTGATTTGAATCTTGATGGACGAGGCTAATGATACAAATGATAAAAAGTTTGATTGAAACTTACAAAAACAGATATCGAATTTGAGCTAGATCTTTGTGCTAGAGAATCCTATGAATTACCATCAAATTCAGGTTTTGTGTTTGAATTGAAAACACCTTCCTGTTTTTAAATTATATTCAAATAATCCTTGCAGAGGTTAAAAACTATTGTATATTTGCAGTCTAAATCGCGGGATAGAGCAGTAGGTAGCTCGTCGGGCTCATAACCCGAAGGTCACTGGTTCGAGTCCAGTTCCCGCTACTAAATAGAAAGTCAAAGCTTAATTGTTTTGACTTTTTTTGTTAAAAAAACTAAGGTTTTAAGGACGAGAAGTTTACACTGAGCGGAGTCGAAGTGAGTCCAGTTCCCGCTACTAAGAAACTCCTTGAGAAATCAAGGAGTTTTTATTTGGAATCAAGTAATGCTTGCATCTTCTTGAGAACAAAATAAAAATTTAGATTGCAAAGCAATCGAGTTTCTTTGGGCTTGTTTTCCTCTTTGGCCCTTTGCGAAACAACGTGAAGCAATGAATTCAGTTCCCGCTACTAAACAATACGGATCGGTATTTCTACCGGTCCGTTTTTCATTTTTTTTGTTGTAAGTCCAGATTGGTAATTTGTCCATTTTGCAATTGATTGAATAATGGATTTTCACTATCAATAGACATATATTCGAAAGTTAAACTTAAAGCAACTACCTATAAATCAGATATTTTAAATCCTCTTCAAGCTCGATTTTCTGTATTTAAAACAATATTCAAAGAACTTATAAGTTCTAAAATTTTTAAATAATTCTTTACTGCATTTGAGAAAAATATTGGGTATTTATCTGATTCAAAATATTGATAATCAATTATTTGACTAATGTTCATAACGCTTTTTTACTTTAAGTAATTGCACCTAACGGGTTAATAATATACTTTTGCGTTTTCAACCAAGCACATAGTTAATTTCAAATTATTTTAAACACCTCTAAAAATAATAATAATTGAATAAATCATTTTTTTTCTTGTTTCTATTTATTTTCAATGCTAATATGTTTTCTCAGGAGAAAGCAGATATATTGGCAACTCATTACTAAGGTAATTGACAAAAGTGCTCTTAAATTACCTAGTCCTAATAAAGGAATGGCCTCTTTAAAAACAATCATTTCAACATCCTATGGTGATAAACTAATCATTTGGGACGAGGAAAGATTTGAAGATATCAATGGAATAACAATAATTAATGGAGTTGTTGCTGATAAAAGAGTAACTAGCAAGGTGTATAGAAATGCTGTGATGACTATTAACAGCAAGACAGGAGATATAACCATTATGTTTTCTGATCATGATGGTACTTTTACCATTAGACCATTGAAGCCATTTTCAAAATCGCTATGGGTTGAGGAGCCAAATAAATCTGATTTTAGTGAATTTACATGTGGTTTAGAGGACTTTGATCCAGACCAACTAAAATCTAATTTAAATCATTCCCTGCTATCAAAGGCATCTGAAGAAACTAGTGCATTCAAAAATAGTGCGACATGTGCCAACACGACCATTGATGTGGGTTGTTCTGAAATGGATGCAAATGGGAAATATGTCATAGATATTTTTGTTGGGTATTCGAACGATGCAGTTAATTATTTGACAAGGTATGGGGATACTTATCAAAGCCATGCCGATAGGATGGTCCAAACTATAAACCAAAGTTTATCTAATTCTCTAGTAGATAATGTTTATTTGAGATTGGTTGGAACTGCAGTTAAAGACCACAATACGGGGATTAATTTAAATCCTGATGGACTTGCCTATGTATCCACGCTCTTTGAAAAAGAAATGGTAGAAACGGGTGCTGATTATATTGCCATGTATCAAGAGAGGCTTAATCCTAAAAGTTACAATACTGCAGAAGGATGGGGGGATACACAGGGAAGAAAATCTATAAATGCCATTGAATCTGAAAATGTATTAAGACATGAAGTAGGACATAACTTTGGGTCTTCACATTGTAGTGGGGGCAGCTCAGGATTTCCCTATGCAAATGGCTACAACAATGGTGTGCAAAAAACAATTATGTGCGGTAATGAAATTTTGTATTATTCAAATCCACAGGTTGTCCTCAGTGGTGGGGCAATAGGTACGGCAGGTTTTAATGACAATGCAAGATTAATTCGTGAAAGAGCTTCCGTTATCGCCAACATTGCTACTCATAGAATACCCTATGGTTCCAATGACCCATGTTTTGGAGAAGGAGTTGTTGTAGTTGATTATCCACAGCATTTTGGATCGTATCTTGGAAATAGAATTAATAGGGTTCAGATTGGTCAAATCGATAATATTTCAACCGATCCAACTTGTAGTAATATATTGGGTTACAGCCAATTTAGAAGTGTCTCCACCACGCATGATATGGGTGCTTCAGTTGGTTATGTAGTGACTGGTAACTATAATTTCCCCAATTCTAGAACTCATATTTGGATCGATTGGAGCGGCGATGGTGTTTTTCAAAATACAGAATTAATGGCTCAATCTACTGGTTTACAGATTCTTTCTGGCACATTCACTGTTCCAAATAACATTAATCCAGGACCTAAAGTGATGCGAATTAGGAGGGTCTCAGCTGATGCTCCCTATGTACCTACTCCAATTACACATAAGGTGGAAATTATGAAGGGGGTGAAACCGAAGATTACACCTTTATTGTTACGGATCCCAATATCAATAATATTGCACCAGTGGCTGATGATTTGTCGTCTACCACCTCCGAAGACTCACCTGTTCAAATTATGCTGGCAGGTAGTGATGCTGATGGTGACCAATTGACTTATTCCATTACCCAACCCGATAATGGAGCGGCGGTGGCAACAGGAAATAGTGTTACATATACACCTAAAGCCAACTTTAATGGGGTGGATTATTTTAATTATCGAGCCAATGACGGTAAGACGAACTCCGCCTATGCTAAGGTAACTGTTCAAGTGTCTTCCGTTGAAGATCTACCTGTAGCAGCTGACCTATCGATAGGTACAAAAGTAAATACTCCAGCTGAAATAACCCTCTCCGGATCAGACCCTGATGGGGATGCGTTATTCTACACTGTTGGGAATGTATCAAATGGACAAATCTCATTGAGTGGTTCCCGAGCTACCTATACACCAAATTCTAATTTTGTAGGGAATGATTCATTTACCTATCAAGTAAGTGATGGTAAATCCACATCTCAACCTGCTACGGTAAGTATTTCCATCAGCTCAAATACGCCACCTGTGGTTCAGAGTTTCTCTTTAACAACCAAACAAAACACGCCGATAGAAATTACCTTGATTGGTTCAGATGCAGATTCAGATAATTTAACTTTTACCATCACATCTTTTAATCAGGGGGTAGTTAGTCAAACTGATGATAAATTAACGTTTACTCCCAACTCCACTTTCAGTGGTATAACTTCACTTTCTTATACTGCCAGCGATGGATATTCTACATCTAATACAGGAGTTATCACCATAGTGGTTGACAATCCTGATGAATGTTATGATGCATCACTTTCCCTCGTACAGCTCCCTATTCATGCCTTACCTTTAAGTGGTGAACAAATTTATCAAGTTCAATTGGGTAGTATTAATAACTATAGTAATTCCATCCTATGTGAAAGTGGATATAGTGACTATAGGCAGATTTCTACTACTCATAACATTGGATCTTCCATTCCATTTTATATAAATCATTTTTTTAAATTTGACTTTTCTAGGACAGATATTTGGGTGGATTGGAATGCCGATGGAGAATTTCAAAGCACAGAACTTGTTTCAAGTTTTACTGGCGAAGAAAGTGTTACCGGGACTATTCAAATTCCAAGTAATGTTAGTTTAGGATCAAAAACCTTGCGCATTCGACGTGACTATCGTCCCGACCCACATACCCCAAATGCAGTATCCTCTACAGGATACAATGGAGGAGAAACGGAAGATTACACACTTGTAGTTCAAAGCACCTTTTCTACAAATTCTTTTTCCATTTCAACAGAGGAGGATACTCCAATCAGTGTGGAACTAGCAGTTACCGGAGAAAGTTCAAATTCTTTAATTTACTCTTTGGTAAAACAACCAGAACATGGAGCTGTATCCATCACTAACAATATTGCGACTTATAATCCTGATCCAAATTTCTTCGGTTCAGATGACTTTTCTTTTAAAGCTAGCGATGGCGATATAGACAGTAACGTATCTACTGTTTCAATAAATATTTCTTCAGTCAATGATCAACCTACAACAGCTTCAATATTAAAAACAGTTAAAAAACTGGAAACCTCCTCAATTGACTTACTGGGTTCTGATATTGACGGTGACAATCTAACCTATACTATAGTTAGCGGACCTTCGAATGGTTCAGCTTTACTTTCTGGTAGTGTACTGACGTATACTAGTGATTCAGGTAACATTACTTCTGATCTCTTGACATACAAAGCCAATGATGGATTTGTCGATAGTAATGTATCTTCTATTTCCATCTCCATCATAGAGGATAACTCAGATTCTAGCTGTGGTCCTAAATTGGAACAAATCAATCAAGATGCCTTAGATAATTATGCTCAAGATAGCAACAACAATTTTCTTCCAATACCTAGCGGTTTAAGCGATAGGGATTGGGCAGGAACTACAGTTTCTGCAACAGTTAATGAAATTGAATCGAATTTTACAGCTGCCAGAAGTCTTGATTCTTCTGTCTATCAAGAACATAAAACATTCGAAATCCCGCAAAGTCTTAAAGTTAAAGTTTGTCCAGATGGCGGTTCTTCATGCCTTGATGGTGATAAAATAGAAAAGTGGTTTCTTCTTTCTATTCAGGAAAAAGGATTATTTATTTTGAATTCTGAGCGTGCTGCCAGAGGTCTACCGACTTTTCAAGGAGTTAGCACGGAAGTTGTAGATATCGCACAACAATATGCGGATGCACTCGCAAATCGAAATAATGGTTTAAGCCACAATCTTTCCTTAACTATAAATGGGGTTCAAACTTCAACGCCTTGGGAGAGACTAGCGTCAAACCAAACAATTAGTAATCATAGTGAGTTCTATGGATTTGCAGAAAATTTAGCATATACCGCCAATAACCCTCAAGAAAGTAATATTCCCATTGAACACGCTATTTATTTGTGGAACTACAATGATAGTTCGTCGAATTGGGGACATAGAAACTTTAATCTATCCATTCTCAATGACAATTCTGGCAATGAATATGAGGAGGGTCTTATCGGCTTTGGAGTAAAAAAAGTAGTTCAATCGGATGGCTGGATAAAATATTATACAGTTATGAATGTTATTGATCCAGATTCAACATGGGACTTGACTAACCTACTATTATATTGCAGCTCAGCTTTTCAAAACCATAGGCCATCGGTGTTTACTGTTTCAAAGTCTACCACAGAAGACATTGCGGTTGAGATTACCCTATCTGGAACCGATACTGATGGAGATGAACTTACCTTCTCGGTAACTGACCCTTCTAATGGAACAGTCGAGTTAAATGGAGCAGTAGTTACCTATATCCCTGCCGCTAACTTTAACGGAACCGATTCTTTTACCTATACCGCTAATGATGGAACACTCGATTCTGAACCAGCAACGGTAACGATAACAGTAACTGCGGTTAATGACTCGCCTGTCGTATCTAGTGCAGTTGCTTCAACAAATGAAGACACTGCAGTAGACATTACCCTATTTGGAACCGATGCTGATGAGGATGAACTTACCTTCTCGGTAACTGACCCTTCTAATGGTTCAGTCGTGTTAGACGGGGCTGTAGTGACCTATACTCCGAATGCGAACTTCAATGGTAGTGATAGTTTTAGCTATACTGCTAATGATGGCAATATAGACTCAGAGTCAGCGACGATAACCATAACAGTAACTGCAGTAAATGACGCCCCTATCGTTTCTGATGAGTCCGCTTCAACTAACGAGGATACTGCTGTAGAGATCACCCTATCTGGAACAGATGCTGATGAGGATGAACTTACCTTTTCGGTAACTGACCCTTCTGATGGAACAGTCGAGTTAAATGGAGCAGTAGTTGCCTATATCCCTGCCGCTAACTTTAACGGAACCGATTCTTTTACCTATACCGCTAATGATGTAACACTCGATTCTGAACCAGCAACGGTAACGATAACAGTAACTGCGGTTAATGACTCGCCTGTCGTATCTAGTGCAGTTGCTTCAACAAATGAAGACACTGCAGTAGACATTACCCTATCTGGAACCGATATCGAAGAAGATGAACTCACCTTCGCTGTAACCGACCCTTCTAATGGAACAGTTGTTTTAGATGGCGCAGTGGTTACTTATACTCCTAACGCCGACTTTAACAGCACGGATAGCTTTACTTATACTGCTAACGATGGAGGTTCTACTTCTGAGGTGGCTACCGTATCGATTACAGTGACTGCTGTTAATGATACGCCTGTCGTTTTTGATGAGGCTATTACGACCAATGAGGATATTGCTGTAGAGATCACCCTAACTGGAACCGATGCTGATGAGGATGAACTTACCTTCTCGGTAACTGACCCTTCTAATGGTTCAGTCGTGTTAGACGGGGCTGTAGTGACCTATACTCCGAATGCGAACTTCAATGGTAGTGATAGTTTTAGCTATACTGCTAATGATGGCAATATAGACTCAGAGTCAGCGACGATAACCATAACAGTAACTGCAGTAAATGACGCCCCTATCGTTTCTGATGAGTCCGCTTCAACTAAAGAGGATACTGCTGTAGAGATTACCCTATCTGGAACCGATACTGATGGAGATGAACTTACCTTCTCGGTAACTGACCCTTCTAATGGAACAGTCGAGTTAAATGGAGCAGTAGTTACCTATATCCCTGCCGCTAACTTTAACGGAACCGATTCTTTTACCTATACCGCTAATGATGGAACACTCGATTCTGAACCAGCAACGGTAACGATAACAGTAACTGCGGTTAATGACTCGCCTGTCGTATCTAGTGCAGTTGCTTCAACAAATGAAGACACTGCAGTAGACATTACCCTATCTGGAACAGATGCTGATGAGGATGAACTTACCTTTTCGGTAACTGACCCTTCTGATGGAACAGTCGAGTTAAATGGAGCAGTAGTTGCCTATACCCCTGCCGCTAACTTTAACGGAACCGATTCTTTTACCTATACCGCTAATGATGGAACAGCAGACTCAGAATCTGCAACCATTACTATTACAGTAAACGCATCACTGTCATCAAATGAATATGATGTAAAAAGCTTTATAATATTTCCTAATCCTACCTCATCCCATATTAGAGTGGAAATTCAATTTAAAAAAGCTAAAGTATATGATATTTTTGGACGAATTGTATTAGAGTCTTCGGATAAAATCATAGACCTAACCAATCTTGAAACAGGCGTTTACTTACTTACACTTTATGATGATTCAAATAGGATTTTAGGAACATCAAAAGTGACAAAAAAATAATTCATTTATGTTACATTAAGTTTCTTGACTTATTAAAATTATATGAATTCAACTTTTCATAATACGAGTCATCAAATTTTGAGTGTCTAAGAAATCTCTTGGGGTTAGACTAATGTTCGATATTTTAAAGGAGTTATCTACTAAAACAATAAAACGGTTATACTTTTATAAAGTGTAGCCGTTTTTTTATTATTAACGAGGGCTATTCAATTAAGGAAGTATGAACAAATCTTCAACTGAACAATTTAAAGTCTTTGAAATTTTCAATGCTAATACGGTAGATGGGACATACACTCCATTTTCAATGGCATTAATACTCTTCCTTGAAACCTCCGCTCTTACAGATAATTCTTGTTGAGTTAAACCACAAGACTTCCTCATTTGTTCTAAATTATTTAAAAGTTTTATATGGTTTTTGCCCATAGTTATTCTTTTTCATATTTTTCAACGGTATCAGTTAATTCTTTTCCAGTATTTGGATAGAGATATCCTGCGATCATTGTTCCAATTCCAATTAATCCAACCAAAGCACCAACACCTTTTAGTATATCTCCAATTGCATAATATCCAAGAAGGTATAGACCAATACCAACAAAAATTGTGATGACTCCGTTTCTACGATAATCTATTGGTTCCTTTTTTCTTTCATCAAAAATTCTCAGCAATTCTTCTAATTTTGAAGAGTCATCTAAATGTTTTGAAATTTCTATTATAGTTTTATTTTTGTCTTTACCTTCTATGTATTGCCAGTAAAATACGGATACAGGTATTATTACTCCAATTAGCATTCCAAAAAGCGGTATAATATTTTCCATAATTTTATATATCTTATTAATGTAACGCAAACGTAACATTTATTATTATGATACGCAAACGTTACATTTAATAATTTGGTAATTTTTAAGAATCAGTAATTCTATCTGATTTGCAGTATCGTCAAAATCTCTTGTTGTAAAAATTGAGTTCGATATTTCAATAGAGTTATCTACAAAGAAACTCCTTGAGACATCAACGAGTTTTTATTTGGAATCAAGTGATGCCTGCATCGTCTTGAGAACGAAAGAAAAAATCAGATTGCAAAGTAATTGGAGTTTCTTTGGGCTGTTTTCCTCTTTGGCCCATTTCGGAACAACGTGGAGAAATGAATCCAACTCCCGTTACAAAAATTACAAAACGCTTATACAATTATAGTGTAGCTGTTTTCATTTTATATTCCTTTTGGAGTCTCTCTATAACTTCCTCTTTATTTTGATTCATAGCATCCAAAACTGGATGAAGATCTATTTTCTGGTGTATCGGTCTTATAATGATGATCACTCCACAATGCCAACTCCACGATTATTGCCGTTAATGAGAGCCCATTCTCTGTCAAAAGGTACATATTAGTTTTCTTGTTTTGAGGAATTTTCTTTTTTCAATAAACTTTTAGTTGCATTATGGATTGAATTTTACTGTATCTTTGAATAGAGAGTACCTTAATCTATCAAAACCTTTCCATGATGTCTAAAATTTTCTTCTGTATTTTTACCCTGTCCCTTTTTATTACTACACAAGCTCAATCTGAAATGTATGAGCTTCGCACCTATGAAATGGAATTTTTTAAACAGGCAGACCTCCTTCACGATTATTTTAAAAAGGCACTGATTCCTGCTTTAAATCGGCAAGGGGTATTACATGTAGGTGTTTTTGAAGAAACAAGTGAAGCCTTACCTAAAAAGATATACCTACTTATTACTTATCAACAGCTGCAGGCTCATGAAGACGTAGCTATTGGATTGGCAAATGACCCGCAATTTAAGATTGACGGGATGCCCTATTCAACAGCATCGCAAGAAGAAATTCCTTTCAAACGAATAGAAAGTACCTTTATAAAATCGGTTTCAGGATTTCCTAATTTGGTAAAACCTCCAGAAAATTCAGAGTTCTTTGAACTGCGAATTTACGAAAGCCACAACGAGGATGCACTTCGTAGAAAAGTAAAAATGTTTAACGATAGTGAATTCGGTATTTTTGAGGACGTTGGACTTCCAACGGTGTTTTTTGGTGCCAATATTTCTGGAAATCAAATGCCTTGTTTGACCTATTTATTAGCTTTTAAAGACAAAGAAGAACACGAGCAGGCTTGGTCTAAATTCGGACCGCATCCAGAATGGCAACGAATTATCAAACTTGAAGAATACGCCAATGCGATGAACAATATCACTCGCGTATTTTTAAAACCTTTAGCCTATTCTCAATTGTAATTTTGCTTCTTTTTTTTATATTGAAAAGTGTTTTTTAAAAATTCACAGTCTTCCAAAGTATATATTGATAGTTTCAGAAGAATTGTTAACTTGTACCCAATAAAAAATCTGTTGACAAATTGAAAAAAAATACAAAAAAAATAGCATTCTTAATCCTATCTTTTTGGGGTGCTTTTTTTCTTGTGAATTTGATTTCTGCTACCAAAAACAAGGAAGTAGTTTCGGAGCTTCCCATAAAAACAGAAGTCATCCCATTGCCTGCGGTTGTTACTGAAAGATATCCAGAGAGTCAAACTAAAAAGGTTCACAGCAAGTTAGATTCTCTTTTACAAAGAATTCATAAACGCCAAGATTTTCACGGGACCATTTTAGTTGCTAAAAACAATATGATACTCTATCAGAATCAGATAGGATACGCAGACTTTAAAAAGAAACTTCCTATAGAAGAAAATTCTATTTTCCAATTGGCATCGGTAAGTAAACAGTTTACTGCAGTGGCAATAATGATGCTCGTCGAGCAAAACAAACTTCAACTTACCGACAGCGTACACACCTATTTCCCTAGGTTCCCATATAAGGGAGTTACCATTCAAAATTTATTAAATCACACTGCTGGTTTGCCTAATTACTTTTGGTTGGCAGAGCACAAGTGGGAGCAAGAGAAAGCCCCATCCAATGCTGAAATGATGGAGCTTTTGGCAAGTTCAAAAGTCTATCCCTTTTTCAAGCCTGGAAGAAATTTTGATTATTCGAATACGGGGTACTTTGTACTTGCCTCTATTGTGGAAAAGGTCTCAGGAACCTCCTTTCAATCGTTTTTAAATACCGCTATTTTTGAACCCCTTCAGATGTCAAATTCTTATGTGTACAGTTTCGAAAAGGACAGTATTCGAGAGCATCAGTTGAATGGGTATCGGATACATAGAGGATGGAAACACGTTAAAATAAAAAGTACTGTGAACGATGCTGTTGTAGGAGATAAAAATGTATACACTACTGCAGGAGATTTGTTTAAATGGACTGTTGGACTAAATTCTGGCAAACTTTTGAAAAAAGAATCATTGGATCAAATGTATTCAAAAGGAAAGACTATTTATGGGAGAAAAATACCCTATGGTTTTGGATTTAGAATCAATTCAAAAAAAGAAAATACCATCTACCATCATGGGCGATGGAATGGTTTTAGCACAGGGCTTACCAAATATATAGATGAAAATTTGGTGGTAATTGTTCTGGAACATTCTAGTTACAATGCCATTTCATCGCTCAATAAAAAAATAAAGAAAATTGTTGTCGAAAACTTAAAAAGCTGATTTTTAATTGGATATTTTAATTACGGATAAACTAAAATTTATTTTTTTTATTATATTTGAACATACGAACCCATAAAACTAAAAAAAATGGAAGACGCAGCTTTATTAGGTATTGGTTTGATTGCCATAGTATTTTATCTAGCAATCATTATTTTATTAATTGCCGCTCAATGGAAAATTTATTCTAAAGCGAATCAACCCGGATGGGCCAGTTTGATTCCGATTTACAATATAATAGTCCTGCTACAAATTGTAGGGAAACCTGGTGGTGGCTTTTATTATTATGTATTCCTGGAGTAAATTTTGTATTTCTCATTTGGATGACCAATCTCTTGTCTAAAAGTTTTGGAAAAGAAGAAGGCTTTACAATCGGATTGATTGTATTACCAATTATTTTTTACCCAATTCTTGGATTTGGTTCTGCCGAATACAAAGGACCCGCAGGACAATAACAACAGACTCCACTTCGATGAGTGGTATAATTTTTACACAACCAAAACGGCGATACTAAGTTCAGTATTGCCGTTTTTTTTATAAATACTCAAACCTATCGAGTTGGAAAAATTCGAAAAGAAGCATTTATTATTTTTAGCGGACTTCATATTGGGGATATTGCTTCAAAAAAGAGGATGTAATTTTGTATATTTGTAGAGTATTAAATCGACTACTTTTAGTCCCTTTTTAGGAAAAAAAACAGCACAACAGATGAAGGTAAAAGTTGCAATATTGGGAATGACTTGTGGTGGTTGTAAAGCAACTGTCGAAAAGGCCCTTCTTAGTTTGGAGTCAATCTCAAAGGTTGAAATTGATCTTGAAAAAGAAGAAGGAATCATTCATATGGCTCACCTTATTGAGATCGAAGCACTCCAAAATGCAGTGCCTTCAAAATTTTCAATTTCACTAAAACCAGTAGCAAAGACTCCCACTGGTGATCCTATTGAAATAACAGATAATATTTCAGAAAAGACCAAAGTACAACAATTAAAACCCTTGTTTTTAATTCTCCTGTATATTCTAGTTGCAAGTGTGCTAATGCATTTTAAAAATTGGAGTTGGAGCGAATTCATGCTCGACTTTATGGGCTTGTTCTATATTGTCTTTAGTTTCTTTAAAATGTTAGATTTAAAAGGCTTTCCCGAATCGTTCCAAATGTATGATCCTTTGGCAAAGCGGGTTCCTGTTTATGCACGAGTATATCCCTTTTTAGAAACGGCATTGGGACTTCTGTTTCTAATGCGAGTTGAACTACAAATTGCTCTAATTTTGACACTTATCATTTTGGGGATTACCACTATTGGAGTCACCAAAACATTACTCTCAAAAAAGTCAATTCGTTGTGCTTGTTTAGGCACGGCCTTAAAATTGCCCATGTCAGAAGCGACCTTTATCGAAAATGCGATTATGATAGTCATGGCACTAGCGATGTTGCTTGGTGTTTTTTAGGACAAAAGGATCATCGTTTTTTTTAAAATAAGTATTGCAGACCTACAGTAATTTAAAAAAAGTTAACTTTGTTTTTGAAGGAATAGATTTTATATTTCAAAATTGTAAGAATCACCCATGAAAAAAACACTTTTAATAAGCCTTGTATTGTTATTGTCTACTCGTGCAATAGGTGCTCAAGATTGGTATACCAATGCCGAAACTGCTATAGAAACAGCTGCCAAAGAAGAAAAAAAGATCATCTTGGTTTTCGGGGTCCGATTGGTGTGCGCCCTGTATCAAATTGGACAGAGAAATTTGGAGTACAACCGAATTTCAAGAAGCCGCTAAGGCGCATTTTATCATGCTTCAGGCTGATTTTCCTAAGAAAAAGAAAAATCGTTTGTCCAAAGAATTACAAACTCAAAACAAGCGGTTGGCAGAAAAATACAACCCCAAAGGACATTTTCCGTATGTGGTAGTTTTAAATCCCCAAGGAAATATTTTGGGGAGCTTAGGTTATGAAAAAACAAGCCCAGCGCTGTATTTCAAAAAATTAATGGACTTTTAAAAACAATACCATCAATCATTTACATTGATTTGGAACAAATAATAATATATGGAACGCAAAGAATTCTTAAAATCGATTGGAGCAGCTGCAGCACTCGCTGTTACTTTTTCATGTTTAGGGGGCTGTTCTGATGCCTCTCCAGAAGATGCACCAGATGCTACCCCAACAGGCACGCTACTAACATTAGATTTAACCGCAGCCTCATCAGAGCCTCTCAAGGAAAATGGAGGATACCTTATTAAAAATAATATTGTTGTTGCCAAAAATCTTTCGGGAAATTATGTCGCTGCAACCGTCGTGTGTAGTCATCAACAAAATAAGAATGTGATTTTTAGAGAAGATGAGTTTTACTGCACAGCCCATGGTGCTCGATTCGATTTGAACGGAAACGGACTCAATGACGAAGGCGGAAATGGACTAAAAATCTATTCAACTTCTGTGGAGGGTGATTTGTTAATTATTTCGAATTAATTTTGATAAAGAATTAAGATGAAAATTAAATTTTTCCTTTTAATAATTATTGGATTTATCGGTTCAAGGAGCCACGCACAAGAGGTGTTTCATCAAACATTAAAGTGCATGGGGAGTTGGTTTGAGATCACTGTAGTTGCTAAAGATTCTCTTCAAGGAAACAAATACATCGATGCAGCAGTTCAGGAAATTACTCGCATTGAAAAACGAATCTCTTCATGGGATCCAACATCGCAAACCTCAGAAATTAATGCCAATGCGGGGATCAAACCTGTAGTTGTGGATGCCGAATTGTATCAATTGATTCAACGTGCTCTGAAAATCTCAAAAATCACCAACGGAGCATTTGATATCAGCTATGCTTCTATGGATCGTGTTTGGCATTTTGATGGTTCCATGACCGAGATGCCTTCCTAAGGCCCAAATTGCAAAATCTGTTGCAAAAATAGGCTACCAAAATATTCTTTTAAATGACGAACAACAGTCGGTTTTTCTGAAAAATCCAGGAATGAAAATTGGGTTTGGTGGAATTGGTAAAGGCTATGCTGCAGATAAAGCAAAAGCCTTGCTGATTGAAAAAGGGGTTTCCGCGGGCATTATCAATGCCTCAGGAGACTTAAATACTTGGGGCAAACAACCCAACGGAAAAGACTGGACGGTTGCCATTGTCAATCCATTAAACAAAGAAAAAGTGTTCTCATGGATGCCAGTTTACAACAGTGCTGTTGTAACTTCGGGCAACTATGAAAAATATGTAAAATTCAATAATGTGCTGTACACTCATATAATCGATCCTAGAACGGGCTATCCTGCAACAGGAATTTTAAGTGCAACGGTATTTACAAAAACAGCCGAATTGGCCGATGCACTCGCTACTTCCATTTTTGTTATGGGCACTTCTACGGGTTTGGACTTTATCAATCAATTAAAAGGAGTAGAATGTATCATCGTCGATCAAGACAATCATATTCTTACTTCAAAAAACATCACATTAAATCCTTTAAAAAATGATTAAAAAAACAATAATATATGCATTCCTCATCAGTTTTTACAGCTCCTGTGTAGCTGTAAAAGAATATGAAAAGGTAAAGCTTAGTGATCCAGATATGGCACTGACAACAAAAAAGATAGATCGTTTTGAAACTGCCTTTCAAGTTTATCGAGAAGGAGCAGCGGGCGCAAATGGTGGAAAATCAGGTGGAGGCTGTGGTTGTAATTAAATTGATACCGATGAAACACCTACAAATAATGATGGCCCTTTTTTGCTTTGGAAGCATTTTCGCTCAAGAAGAAACGCCCGATGCATACAAAAAGAGAGTTTTAGAAACTGCAGAAATTGATTTTTTAAGCAGTTATTACAGTCAAGAGGGGAACAATGCATCAGTAACAGGTGGAATTGGAACAGAACAATTATCAGATGCAACAGCAACCATTGTTTTGAGTATTCCATTGAATGATGATGATGTTCTGACCATAGATGCAGGAATTTCTGCATACTCGTCGGCTTCTTCAAGTAATGGAAACCCTTTTGATATCACAGGGGCTTCAGGTAATGGATACGATGATGATGATGACGACGATGATGATGACAACGACCGAGGTAGCAATGCCGCGGGATCTGTAATTGGAAGCCCTTGGCTTGCGTCTACTGGAGCTTCGCGTTCGGATGTATGGTCTTCTGTCAATGCCGATTATGCACACAGTTCGGAGGATCGAAATACCTTTTGGAATGCAGATGTTTCTTTTGCCACAGAATACGATTATACTTCTTTCGGATTTGGAGGGGGAATCACTCAACTTTTTAATGAAAAGAACACAACTATTGGGCTTAGTGGAAAGGTCTATATAGATGCTTGGCAACCCATTTATCCTACCGAATTAAAAGCCTATGACGACGAAAACGGCAACCAGAACCAGGGCTTTTTTAATGGGGTTACCATACGCAATCAGAACGGAAATGCCTCAAGTCAATGGAAACCCTTGAATGGCTTTGCTACGATACAAGACAAGGGAAGAAATACCTATTCGGTTTCTTTCAGTTTTTCTCAAATCCTCACACAAAACGCTCAGTTTTCTGTGTTTTTGGATCTCGTAAAACAACAAGGATGGTTGGCAAACCCTCTGCAACGTGTTTATTTTGGTGATGTTCCAAATTTTTATATTGGAAATGCGGCCAGTATTCCCACTTATACTTCTGCTTCCAATACCGACGTATTTCAATTGGCAGATGACATCGAGCGCTTGCCTTCTAGCAGATTGAAAATTCCTGTGGGCTTAAGACTGAATTATTATGTCAATGAGGTCATTTCTCTTCGAACCTATTATCGCTATTATTTTGACGATTGGGGCATGCAGTCCAATACGGCAAGTTTGGAAATGCCAATTAAAATTTCGGATCAATTTACGCTCTATCCTTCTTATCGATATTATGATCAAACGAAAGCAGATTATTTTGCGCCTTATGAACAAAACCTATCGACGAGTGAATTTTATACTTCCGATTACGATTTGGCACAATTCAATGCTCAACAATTTGGCTTCGGGATCAGTTATACCGATATTTTTACCAAAGCTCATTTGTGGAAAGTTGGACTGAAAAGCATCGATTTTAAGTACAACAATTACCAACGATCAAATGGCTTGAGTGCTCATTTTATGGGAATAGGATTTAAGTTTATTGTAGATTAATTTTTTTTTAAACAGCCTTGAAATCGAGTTGGTCATGTCAAAAGGCTCAATTTTTGAATCAGAATGCCTTTAAACAAGTAAGTATTGCTATTTTTTTGTTAAAAAAATATTTTTCTTTGGTTTTCTAAAAAACTAAATGTACATTCACACTGTCTATAGGGCACAGAAACAATTTTTACAATATATCTTAAGTTGTGAATTGATTTCGAATTGCGCGGTCTATGTGAGCAATCACTAGATACATAGATTCCCCAATCTTTCAATGATGGACTCTTTTCCGCAATTTTCTCACGATAATGATTACAAGCAAATTCTATTGAATCAGCGTTCAACGCCGAGAACTTCTCCTAGTCGACTGATTTGCAATTTCCAGCAAAAGGTTTTCAAAGATCTTTTTTCAAAATCGGCTTCTACTTTGTTTAAGGTAGAAAATTCTACTTTGTCTTGTATCGGTTTTGCAACATGATGTGGAATACCATACAACCGCTTGCCTGTAAAACTTACAATTTTATAGATGCGATGCACTTGTTCTTTGTTAAGATTTTTAAAGTCTACCGAGTTTTTTTCATCCAACTCATCGTCTGTTGGTAGGTAGATGAGGTCGTTGGGAGAGAGGCTAAAAAGCAATCGCCCTTTGGCAGGATTGGGAGCAATGGGAAGCTTGTTTCCTTTAGAAACTGTTGCCATTTCTTTTTGATGAGCGATCACCTGATGTAAAGGAATGGTTTCAAAATCACGTTCCATTGTTTTTTCATTCAAATACACTGCAAAAAACAGATTGGTCCCTCTTGCGGCTTCTACAAATTTTCGCTTCTTGGAACCTTTTTGGCCTACTGGAAATTTATTTCCCTCCTCGTACAGGCGTACTTTGTATATGGGCTGATGCGGTTTTCCTCCATTCAGTTCGGTAAGATGGGCGTTCATATCTGCAAGTCCTTCGGGGTTGAATGCCAAATCGAAGCGCTCTTTTTGGTTGGCGTCGATGTATTTCAGAAGGTGGTTTTCCAAGATGGTTTGAATCCCTCTGTCTGTAATGGCACCGAGTTGTTTTCGTGTAAATTTTTCATCCAAAGAAACCCGAGTTGCTGTTGCGTTTTGAGTCCATTCAAATACAGAAACTTTGGTGATTTCTTTTCCATCCATCCTCATGGGATACCGTTTGAGATGTTGTTTCATTTTTTTGAGATTCTGCTCAAATTCTGTTCCGAGAGCAACCACACGGTTTCGAATGCGTTTATCGACAATGAGGTTGGGTTGGTCGAGGTAACGCATCAACCAGCTTTCTCCTTTTTTAATATTTTGAATGTATACTTTCCCCGAAACGGTTTCTTTGTGTAGGGGTTTTCGAATGGCCCAGTTTTGAAGATTCGACGTCGTTATAGGGCCTTTTTGCTTCACCCGTTCTTTTTGAAAATGACCATTCGCTTGTCGCTTCCATTGCTAAGGTTGCATTATTGGTTTTGTTGATGATGCGAACATTCTGTTTAAAACTAATCACTGTTATGTCTAGCTTTTCTTTGAGTTCAGATATGAATTCCTCCCAAGGAAGCTGAAATTTATGTTTGAAATTCCCCATCTTATTTTGTTCGAAGAGGATGGGTTTTAAGGATAATTTTTCTTTTTTCGCATGCAAGGAACTCAAGTATTCGAGATGATTTTTTGTGCAACATGCCACGACCAACGCATGAAGAGCGGCAAATCGATAATCGATTTTCTTTTTGTGAAATCCCCGAGCGATTTGCTCTGGAACCATACTTCTAAAGGCGTCAATTTTTGCATCCCACTGTCCAAAATCCGAACTGTTGGTCAGTGTGTTCAATCGGATAAATCTTGGGGCAATAATTGCATTCCACGTCTGGTGTAGCTGCCAATCTTGAATTAGTTTAGACGAAACAGCACTAATAACTGGCAAGACCCGTTTTGAGGTGGCTTCTTTTTCATCTGCTTCTCGAACGAGATTGCTTAATAAAATACACATCATTTTTTCTACAGCACTTTGTTCTTTGAATTGCCCTTTGATGATTTCCTTAGGAATTTTTTCCGCCATTAAATACTCAAGTTTCCGACGGTTATTTTTAAAATACTGATGACAATGGATGCTGTAGGCTTCAAAATTGAGCAATCCAATCAACCTACCATTGTTAGCCTTGAGGAGCTTTCCTCCTTGTTCTTTCATAAAGGTATAGGCGGTTTGTGAACCCTTAGCTTCATTGACTTCATGTTCACAAATCACCATATTTGCTTTGGAATTTTCAAAATACTGCGATTGGGGAAGAATGTGTTCTCGTTGGTATTCATCTGTAAATAGTTTGTCCAAGGGAATCCGTTCGCCTGTATAGGGCGAAATATAACCTTGCGCTAACCACGAGCGATAGGTCTCTAGTTCTGCTCTGCTAGGAGCATCGCTTTTCCGAATTCGATGAATGGCTGCCTCAGTCACTTCAGAATAGTCGGCATTTGGATTTTGAAAGACGCCTTCTTCATAGATTTTTAAAAGTTCTTGATGACTCGGAGAATAGGATCGAATTTCGTTGGAAGAGGTTTCATTAAGCAATTCCAAGAGGGCTTTGATTCGGTGTTCTGTATTTTCATTTTCGTGGATACGCGATGACAAAAGTTTGCGTTTCTCACTACTGCTTTTCAGTTCTCTGCTCATTTCGACATGAATTTCATCAAAAAAATTCTCGGCTCCCTTTCCATAAGTTTGCCAAAGATCTCTAACCACACGGAGAGTTTCCGCAACGACCTGTGCAACAATAGGGTTGTTAAAATGCTGTTGTTGAAACTCCTTATTTAAAAAGTGATCTATAGCTTTGGGGGAGTTCCAATTACTGATTAGACCCGCTTTGCTGTGGTGATTGTACACTGCAAAACAGGCTTGTTTCGCGTTCAAACCTTTGGTTGCATTTTTATGCAGCAAGGGCAAAAAACAGTCTTGAAACTCTTTCGAAATTTCTGTAGATTCTGTTGGCGAACTTCCAAATTGTTGGAGCGAGTTCATCACCTGGGAAACGCGTTGGTGTGTTTCGGGAGAAAGTGCATTCGCATTCCAGTACTTCCCCAATCGCATCAAAGGAAGTATTTTTTTTAGGGCTTTTTCGGAATAGCTGGCAGCGGCTTTTGGAAAAGGAGGGAACTGACTAAAACTTCCCACAAAAGAAGGAGCATCAAGCTTGTTTTTTCGTGCAAAAGTTTTCAATGCTTGGAGGTATTCATTGGGGTCTTTGATTGAATAAATTAAATGCCACAAGGCAACTTCCATTTCATAATTTAAAAAGGAGCTTGCCTTTAGATGTGCTACTTTTTTCAATCGAGAAAGCAATGCGGCTCGTGTTTCATTCAAAGGATATTTTTTATTCGCCACATCATTCCAACGATATTTTTGGAGCTGATTTTTTTCAATCTTTTGTTCACGTACCAAAAAGCGAAGCACTTGTTTCTGGGTTACTTCTTTGCTGTCTTTTAGGAAGTCAAACAAGTCAACCCAGTCCTTTTCAGAGCTAAAAAACTGTTCTGTAACATCGGTTTCAAAGACTCCTTGCGCTGGGGCTCCTTTTTCAAAAATCCGAAGATGATGCACAAATTGCCACAAACGAAATTCTTGATAGATGGGATGCGACTTCGAAATACATTTTACTGCCTTGCGTACTTTTTGTCCATCTTTTAGGTAATACCTTGATTCATAGGGGCAGTCTGGATGACTTGAAGGTTTGGGCTTTAAGGGTCTTTGATAAAAAAGAAGATCTTCGATAAATAAATGAGAAAAGCAGTCTGAAGCGCTCTGTTCGAGAAGTGCTTTTTGATGGCCTTCATTTTTGGGATACAATTCGTGCACACAGTCAGAAAACAGTTGAACATCGGTCAGTTCAGAATGAAAAGTAGCTTGTGTTTGCAAGATGGCCTTCAATTCTGATTTGTAAAAGCTCCGATCGATGGTCTTGATCCAGGCACCTTTTATTTTTTGAATCGGATGTTCTAGGAGTCGCTCGAAGATATATTCTCCAACCGTTTTGGCTTGTGTTTTGAGTGCTTGTTCTGTTTTTTCTTTAATGGCAATCCAATCTTTTTCAGGATCTACCGCATTAAAGTTTCTAAGTACGACTCCCTCATCATCTACCTTTTCCTTTCCGTTTGCGTCGAGATGGGTGGTCACCATAAAGGATTTTGTACTACCTACCCAATGTTGTAAAGGGGCAGTACTTTGTCTTTTGTAGACCCAGCCATTTTCAAGGTGAAGATGGTACCAAGTTCCTTTGGAGTCACTTTCTTCGGTGGCAATCACGGCATTTATTTTGAGCTCGTGGTATTCTTTTTGGGTTCTTTTGGGAAGTACTTTCTCGCCTTCACTTCGCAATTTCGAATAGCCTCTTTTTTGATTGAAATGCAAGAGAATCCAAGCCAATTCTTCCTTCTTAATTTTTTGGGTCAGGGCTTTTGTTCTTAGGTAATAGAGTGTCCAGTCATAGGGAATTTTTGCCTCCTGTCCATGCGCTTTAAATACTGCCGTCATTTCTGCAAAGGAATCTTTAAATAGAAATTCGTGATTACCTTGGCTATTTTTTCTGTAATTGAGTTTTACTTCTGAATGTTCTTTAAATCGGCCTAATTGCTTTTTAAAATCGAGAGACTGTTCATAGTGCGCTGGCAAAAAACCCATACGATATAATACTCGATGCAATCGAGCTCTTCGCAAAAGCATTCTTTGGTGGCGTCTTCGGAGGATTCTATATTGGGTACGTTCAGCAGTTTGTGAAAGCGAATAGCCTGCATCAAATTTTCCCAAAACATCTTGAGGCATCGGCAGTACTCGACAGCCTATTTTGGCAATAGCTCCTCGGTGATCTTCAATGTCTTGAGTACTAATAGCCCAACCAATGGAATGGGGACTAAGGCTTAATCCTACAATTCTTTTCATCGCTCTTTTTTGTACAATCTTGGAAGATTGAGATTTGATCTTATTTCAAAAGAGTGGGGAAGTTGTGTGTAAAAATTTTGTGAAAAATAGCTTTTTTTTTAAAACTAACAAATTTTTTATACATTTGAAGTGCAATTTGATTTCAATTCACAATAAGGACGATTCCGTTGTGAAAACATACAAAGGGGCATCATAGATTCTATGGTGTCGTTTTTTTTGCACCTGGTCGGCGTATTCTTTTCATGCACTTGAAGCACCAAAAATAACAATCTGCGCATAGAATGAGGGGAAAAGAGCATTTTTAGAGTCGAAAATGTTGGTAAAACCAGCATTTTAAGAGCTTCATAGACCCCTAAATCAACAATGTATTCTCAAATTCAACCCACTTATACCTTTATTTGACCACTTGTTACTTGGTGTAACATAGTATCAAAAGTTTGTTTTTTATTTGCAGTTCATGACAAAAATTGGATAAAAATCAATATGAAGCACAACTTGTTTTTTGTAATTTTTTTTTGTAGCCTATTTTCAATGGCACAAAAGTATCAGAAAGTTGATAACTATGAAAAATGGTCATTTAAAGTAGGTCTGAATGCTGTAAATAATTCTGGAGATTCAAATGTATTCAAGGTTTTTGAAACGGATAAAATGGCTTTTTCCAATCCTATTGCTGCAGGTTTGGATTATAAGATTTCGCCCCATTGGTCTGTGGGTTTCTTTATAAGTAACAACAAGTTTTTGAAATCAAAAGCAGTGATTGATGGAGAAGTTATCACCAAAAATTTAGGATATCTTGCTACAGATGTAAATGCAAAATATTATTTATGGAGTGCTCAACGTGAAGAAAAGAACAACTTTACGATGTATTTTTCTGGAGGATTTGGTGCATTCAATCTTTCAGGGGCATCACTTTCTTACAACTTTGGTGGAGGTCTAACGTATTGGATCAATAGTTCTTTGGGTGTGAATCTTGAAACGATGGCCAAATGGTCTGGAGAGGATGATGTGCTATACAATACGGGGCATATTCAGTATTTTGCTGGAATTGCTTTTCGCCCAAAAGTGAAAGCGGACAGAGATCAAGATGGTGTGATTGATTCAGAAGACTTTTGTCCGGATGTTTTTGGGTTTGCCGAATTTAAAGGCTGTCCAGATAGGGATAATGATGGTGTAGAAGATGCAAAAGATAACTGTCCTAAAATTGCTGGAACGAAAGCGAACCATGGATGTCCAGATACCGATGGTGATGGTGTGATCGATTCTATTGATGAATGTGATCATATCTATGGCCCAAAAGGAAATAATGGATGTCCCTACAAAGATACAGACCACGATGGGATCATAGATAAAGACGATCAATGTCCTTACACAAAAGGAATTTCTGCAAACAATGGTTGCCCTGTACAAGTGAAGAAAGAAAACCCAAATAAAGTAGTAAAAGAGTTTACGAAATTAATTCATTTCAATGCTTCTAGAAGTAGCTTTAAAGAGGAATCCTATGGTGTTTTGTTGGAGATTCTTTCTGCTTTCCAAAAACATCCTACTGCTCAGATTACCATAGAAGGGCATACAGATAACATTGGAAGTGAAGATAAAAACCAAAAAGTAGCTACTTTAAGAGCCAATACAGTTCGAAATTTCTTAATTAAAAATGGAATCCCTGCAAAGAATATCAAAGCAATAGGCTATGGCGAATTGAAGCCAATTGCCTCTAATATGCACGAAGAAGGTAGAGCTATGAATAGAAGAGTTGAAATCCGAGTGAGCGAATAATTGAAAAGAGAGAGTAGTTTTTTAAACGCTACTTCCTAAGCTATGGGAAGTGGCGTTTTTCTTTTCCGCTTTTAAAAAGGGCTCATTTTGGTATTTAATGAAAAGGTATTACTGTAGTTAAAACCACTTATTCCAAATTTTAATACACTTATACTTATATTTTACCAGATATTAAACGGTACAAGTATTTCAGAGCAACGTTTTTTTTTTAGCATAATTTTGAGAGATAAAATTTATGGCATGAGAAATACCGGAGATCGAATCAGGACACTAATAGTAGAGGATGATGTTCTAAACATTGCCCTACTTCAAAAATTAATAGCGACCTATTGTCCAGAATTGGAAGTCACTGCAACTGCAAAAAATTCTGATGAATTTGTAGAGGCATTGTTCTTGGAAACACCCGACTTGATCCTGTTAGACATTCATTTGGGTGAGCAAAGAAATAGCTTAGAAATCTTATCTGAAATTAAGGACTTACAATCCGAAATCATCATCATTAGTGCCGATGAATCACAGGCGCTGAAAGCCATCAATCAATATCATGTGGCAGGATACCTTTTAAAGCCTATCAACATTGTACAGCTTAAAAGTGTAGTCAAATCAGCCCTACATCATATCAATCTGAAAATTATTGCACAAAGATCAGAGGGATTTCATTCCGAAGTATTGATTGCCGTTTCTACGACAAAATCCATTGAGTTTTTAGTCATCAAAGATATTTTGTATCTAGAAGCCGATGGCAAGTATACTATTTTTCACTTATTAGATCAAGAGGTAAAAGTAGTTTCCAAAAATATTGGAGAATATGAAAAGATTCTTCCTCCGCAGCTTTTTTTTAGAATTCACCACAAATACATTGTCAATATTCAAAAGGTTGTCAATATCAATCGTTCTGAAGGGATTTACTGCCATTTAGTTAACGGAGAATCTTTGTCCATTTCGAAAAGAAGACAAGATACACTTCGGAAGTTTTTAAATGTGTGATGTTCAATTCCCACCCAGTTGGTTTCTAGAGACTCCTACACAACAGTAAGCCAGCAAGAGTAAGCCCGCAAGAGTAAGCCCACCCAGTTTGTCTTCCTGAAAGGAACCCACACAAGAGTGAGCCCGCAAGAGTAAGCCCACAACAGTGAGCCCACCCAGTTTGTCTTCCTGAAAGGAACCCACACAAGAGTGAGCGGACAAGAGTAAGCCACCCAGTTGGTCTCCTGAGACTCCTAACGGAGTGACAAACTCGATGGGTGAGCCCACCCAGTTTGTCTTCCTGAAAGGAACCCACACACGAGTAAGCTAACAATTAAAAAAATCAATATTTATGATATCACATACAAAAGGAATTTACAATTTTTACGTGTATATACTTACTAATAAATCCAAAACAGTTTTATATACAGGTGTCACTAACAACCTAAGGAGGCGACTCTATGAGCACACAGTAAAGTTAAATCCAAAGAGTTTTACTGCAAAGTACAATACTCATTTTCTAGTTTATTTTGAGCATTTTGGATGGATACAAAAAGCCATAGCTAGAGAGAAGGAAATAAAAAATTTAAATAGAGAAAAAAAAAGAAGCATTGATTGCAAGCCAAAATCCAAATTGGTCGTTTTTAAATCATCTTTTTGAGACTCCTAACGGAGTGACAAACACGGGGGGTAAGCCCACCCAGTTTGTCTTCCTGAAAGGAACCCACACAAGAGTGAACCCGCAAGAGTGAGCGGACAAGAGTAAGCAACCCAGTTGGTTTCCAGAGACTCCTACGGAGTGACAAACTCGATGGGTGAGCCCACAAGAGTGAGCAACCCAGTTGGTTTCCAGAGACTCCTAACGGAGTGACAAACTCGATGGGTGAGCCCACCCAGTTTGTCTTCCTGAAAGGAACCCACGCAAGAGTGAGCCAGCAAGAGTAAGCAACCCAATTGTCTTCCTGAGACTCCTACGGAGTGACAAACTCGATGGGTGAGCCCACCCAGTTTGTCTTCCTGAAAGGAACCCACGCAAGAGTGAGCGGACAAGAGTAAGCCCATGCAGTTTGTCTTCCTGAAAGGAACCCACGCAAGAGTGAGCCCACAAGAGTAAGCAACCCAATTGTCTTCCTGAGACTCCTAACGGAGTGACAAACACGGTGGGTTGTGTTTCTGAGACTCCTATGGAGTGAAAAACACAGGGGCTCCAAAGGGCACTCGTAGGGGTGTTTTGAGGTCTCAAAAAAAACACTTATTCTATTTTTAAACCCACTTGTACTAATTTTCGACCACTTGTTTATTCGTGTAAAAAAATGTGAAATAGTAGCCTCAAATTTGTCTTATAAAGTAAGAATTAAAAAAAAAAAAAACATGAATAAAATTATCTTTTTTATACTGTGTGCTGTGGTAGGGAATATCGCTTGGGCACAAGATTTAAGTGTTTATACAGGAGGCTCTCTCTACATAACTCCAGAAAGCCATGTGTTTGTCAAAAGTAATTTTAGCAATGAGATTCAAACGGCAGGAAATGTAACGGTGAGTTCGGACGAGAACAATAGTGGAGTTTTAATTGTAAAAGGAACTGCAACAGGTAGTGTCACTTACCAACGTTTTGTAAATGCAACAGGAACTTCCTGGCATTTGGTTTCGCCTCCTGTTGGAGCGGGAACTCAAGATATTAAGACTTTCGCAGCGCATGCCGACAACAAAATTAGAGTTAGTACGACTAATTATGCGATTGCGGAGTTTGATAATTCAAAGCCTATCGCTTCGAGATGGGTATACCAAAGTGTTGGTGCACCTGTTGATGAGAATCAGGGTAATTTAGGGAATTTTAATAACGGAATAGGATATAGTACTAGTAGAGAAGAAGCGGGAACCTATACTTTTGAAGGCGCCTTAACGGTTGGAAATGTTGACGTTACCATAGGGGGTAATGGAAACGGGTGGACAAGTGTTGGAAATCCATACACTGCTTTTCTTTCTAAAGCAGAAATTTTTACAGCCAATATGAGCAATATCAATTCAGAAGTTTTTGGGGCTCTTTATTTTTGGAATCCAGAACTGGCCACCTATGTTCCTTTCAATTTGTCATCAGTTGATGAGCAATTGCACCCGGGGCAAGCATTTATGGTAAATGGAGCCTCCGATCAAACTTCAAATTTTAGCTTTTCGGAGAATTTGAGAGCAGTAGAAGATCCAGCAACAGGAAATTTCCAAAGAGCAGAAACGACTCCAAGCATTGCGGTTCGTTTAACCAATGGAACCGATACTTCTAGAACCATTTTAAAATATTTTTCAAATACCACTTCCGGTTTAGACATTGGTTGGGATGCAGGAACCTTTAGTGGTACCGTTTCTTCTTTTGCCATCGACACCCATTTGGTCAGCGATAGCAATGGGATTGACTTTACCTTGCAGTGTTTGCCTGATTCGAATTATGAAGCTTCTATAGTACCACTATCGGTAAGAGCAGCGGCGAATCAAGAAATCACTTTTAGTACAACGGTTGAAAACCTACCCGAAGGAATCATGGTGTTTTTGGAAGACAAAGTTGCTGAAACGATCACCAATATCACAACAGAAAGCCACCTAGTCACTTTAGATACTGATTTGAGTGGGATAGGGCGTTTTTATCTACATACGTCCACCGAAAATTTGAGTGTTGATTCTGAAATGAACCATACGCCAATTAATGTCTATACAACTAGCAACACAAATCTTCGAATTGCTACTGTTCAGCAAGGAGCTGCTTCGGTGAAGGTGTATACCATCTTAGGGAAAGAGGTACTTTCTTCTGATTTTCAATTGAAAACGGTAAACGACATTTCGCTACCAAGTCACTTAGCTTCAGGAATTTATCTAGTACAGTTAGAGACTCAAAATACGAAACTGTCTAAAAAGATAATTTTAGAATAAAATCTACCTCATAGAAACGAGAATATAGACCGATAAACACGACCATGTTTATGAATAAACATATTCAGATTGCCAATTCTCTTGTGCATGCAAGCAGACCTCTCTTTATAGGAGTCTGCTTGTTGTGCGCGAGTGTTTCTTCATGGGCACAGTTCTATTTGCAAAAAGGAACCACTTTGAGTCTTGGTGATGCAACGACGATTGTAAGTTCTCAGGAAACTTGGAACCAAATCAATGCCGATATTACGGGTGAAGGAACGCTACTTTTAAATGCTAAAACGCCTCAAATTTTGAGCAGCACGCAAGAGAAGTTAGTGCTTCCAAATCTTCAGTTGGAAAATGCTGATTGGGTTGCCATTCACACCGAGCTCAAAATTGAAAATACCCTGAAGATTACAAAGGGAATTTTACTCCTAACTCAGAAGCTTGTGCTAAAGAATCAAGACGCTTTGGTGTTGGGAGAAACTGCGGGTATTTTGAGTACGAGCATAGGACAGTTGGTCTACAGCAACAAGCTGCTAGAGCAGATACGGCCCCCAATTTTTCAAGTACATCAGTTTCTAAAATATACCTGTTCTCATGGCATTTATGAAGATGCATCCAATGTGTTGAAAATCACACAGACTTCCCATCGAGGAAGTGTTGCCGCTTATATCGGTCTAGTGCATTGTAAATACATGACACCTCCTCCAGAAGTTGTCGGTTAACAGTGCTCATTTCAAATTTTAAACACAACAATAATATAAATACCAATACCATGAAATATTTAAAACAAATTTTAGTCATCACTTTATTTTTTACACTAAGTACAACCTCTTTTGCTCAAGTGGGGATTGGAACCATTACTCCCGACCCTGCTGCAGCACTTCATTTAGAAAGTAACTCGAAAGGTTTTTTGCCACCACGTATGAATAAGGACCAGCTAGATGCATTGAATGCTACAGCACCTCAAGGACTTATGATTTATTGTACCGATTGTAATCCAAAGGGAATCTACATGTCGGATGGTACCGATTTTGTCGCTTTGGCAAATGATTCGGGAGTTACAGTAGATGCAGTTTCTTTAATCACTACAGATACCACTCCAGAACTGAATGGAACTGTAGGACAAACAACGACTGTGGTTACGGTGACTGTTGGAGGAACTGAATATACAACGACAAACAACTTAAACGGAACCTGGACCTTGGCCGATGATACCATTTCTCCTGCATTGTCTGTTGATACCCATGGGATTACGATCAAAGCAACAAAAGCAGACGGAAGATCATTTACCATTTCGGCAAGTCTTGTAATTCAACAATAAGACAAAAATGAAGCTGGAACAAAGGGTTTTGGAAGAGGGGACTGGTTTTTACCAGGGTGCTCTCAACGGGTGTAAGGATACACCAGTCTTCAAAAACAATCTGATTGGGTTTCTTCAATTCGGAAATTCATCATCCAAATAATAATTTAGAATATTCAAAATTTAACTTTTAAATGAAGTTATATAACTTATCAAAATCAAAAGCAATGAAAAATTTTACGCAATATATATTGACGATTTTATTTTTTATGGTAGGCTTAACCACCTTTGCTCAGGTGGGAATTGGAACTACAACTGCAAATCCTGCTGCCATATTAGAAATAAAGAGTACAACAAAAGGGTTTTTACCACCGCGTCTTAGCCAATCACAAATGAATGCCATCCAAGCTCCAATTCCAGAAGGACTGATGGTGTTTTGTACAACCTGTTCCCCGGTAGGAATCTACTATTATGAGGGGACCTCTTTTCTGCCCATTTCATTTACGGAGTCTTATGTGCCTTTAAGGGCGTCGTTGACTTCGCAATTGCTTGGAAACTATGTGAATCCAACATTTTTTGACAATGGAGATCTCGTTACAGTGACCATTGACTATCCTGTTACAATGGCATTTGAAGCAGGGGCTAGTGGAACCATCAATATTGACGGTGTGTCTTTTGTTTTAGACACCACAGCGAGTGACCCTGCAAACGGAAAGTTGGTATTTTCTCTTTCTGTAGGATCGGGGCATTCTATTAAGGCTGTCGATTTTGACTTTATTCCATCAATGGATGTACTTTTAACTGGAGTGACAGAAAACGGAAATCCAGTAGACTTGTCAGTGTATACAACACCGATAGATTTTAGAACACTCATCGATGGAAATGCAGCTTTGCAAAGTTTGGCTTCTGATGATGCAACACCCAATGACGGTGTGACTGCCAACCCAGATATTTTAGTTTCCAACCTTGTAGCCAACGCTCCTGGGAATATAGTTTAGATGGAGGTTCTACATGGATTTCCAGTCCAACCGATGCCGATGCAGACGGAAAAGGAACCATTACCGTTACAAGCTTTCCACTGACTGGAGAAGTACTCGTGCGCCATATCTACAACGGATCGCTTATTGAGAGCAACCCCTTAGATTACGTAAAAATTGTCAGGGCTAATATTACAATTTTAGGAGTGAGTGACGACTTTGGAGATGAATTAGGGGCTGTGGCTGATGGGGAGACTACAGACGATTTGACACCCACAATTTTTGGTGAAGTCGCAGCAGCTCTACCCAGTGGTGCCATATTACAGATCTATGATGGAGATAGTCCTATAGGAGAAGCAACTTTTGCGCCGAATTCGCTTCTTTGGTCCTTTACGCCTTCTCAGGCTCTAGCTGAGAGGCAGTACAATTTGAAGGCGAACATTGAAGAGAACAGCACAATCCTTGCTAGCTCAAACTCCTTTGGTTTTATTACGGCCCTACCATCTCTTCCAACAACAATTGCTACCATTGCAACCGTGACCGACGATGCGGGCGATACTACTGGAACGCTAAGCAGCGGTGCCAGCACAGATGACAGGACCCCCGCAATGGCAGGAACCCTATCCACCACCTTGGGAGCCGATGAAGTGCTGGCACTTTATGAGGGCAGTACCCGTTTGGGGGAAGCGGTTGTTGATACGATTACCAAAACTTCTTGGTCTTTTGATTTGATCAACAATGCCCCCTTTGGATTGACTGCGGGTGTTACTGTCGATGCGACGACCAACACGATTACAAAGACGGCAGCGAATGATTGGAATGCTATGGCAATTTCAACCCAACAACTGAGTGGAGATGCTTCGGTATCCATCACAGTAGATGTCAACAATACATATAAGCAAATAGGCTTTGCGACGTCTTCCAATCCAGCATTCAATGGTGAGCATACGCTGCGCTATGCGATGTATATGTATAGAACTGGTAAAATATATATTAATGAGCTTGAAAGTCGAAGAGCCAATGAAGTAACTACCTATGCGGCAAATGATGTATTGACGGTTAGAAGGACAGGTTCTAAGGTGACCTATTTGAAAAATGGCACAGTTTTTTATGAATCAAGGTATGCCTCTACCGGAAATGTGTATGCCGGGGGTGTAATTTACACTTCCGGAGCGATCCTTCAAAATATGGAGATTGTTACCGAATTATCCTTTGACAGTAATACCCTAACGGTTCAGGTGGAAGATACAGCTACGGGCTTGAGCGGTCCTGCTTCGGACCCCTTTGTGTTGAATGTCAATGAGGTGGTTCTTAGTACTATTAGCGATAATTTCGGTCCAGAGGTGGGTGCCGTACTTCAAGGGGAATCCACAGACGATTTGACCCCAACCCTAGTGGGTACTTTAGGAGCTCCTTTGGGGGCAGGAGAAAAAATTCAAGTCTACAACGGTACAACTTCATTGGGAACGGCAACCCTAGACGGACTCAATTGGAACTTTACACCTTCCCAAGAATTAGCTATTGGTGACCAGCAGTTGAGCGCTAAAATTGAAAACGCCAGCGGGGACGCCCTGATGGTCTCAGAGACCGTTGGTTTTACTACGGTCCTACTACCAACCCCTCCAACGACAACCGCCATCATTACAACGGTGACCGACGATGTGGGCGATACTACAGGAACCCTAAGCAGCGGTGCCAGCACAGATGACAGGACCCCCGCAATGGCAGGAACCCTATCCACCACCTTGGGAGCCGATGAAGTGCTGGCACTTTATGAGGGCAGTACCCGTTTGGGGGAAGCGGTTGTTGATACGATTACCAAAACTTCTTGGTCTTTTGATTTGATCAACAATGCCCCCTTTGGATTGACTGCGGGTGTTACTGTCGATGCGACGACCAACACGATTACAAAGACGGCAGTGAATGATTGGAATGCTATGGCAATTTCAACCCAACAACTGAGTGGAGATGCTTCGGTATCCATCACAGTAGATGTCAACAATACATATAAGCAAATAGGCTTTGCGACGTCTTCCAATCCAGCATTCAATGGTGAGCATACGCTGCGCTATGCGATGTATATGTATAGAACTGGTAAAATATATATTAATGAGCTTGGAAGTCGAAGAGCCAGTGAAGTAACTACCTATGCGGCAAATGATGTATTGACGGTTAGAAGGACAGGTTCTAAGGTGACCTATTTGAAAAATGGCACAGTTTTTTATGAATCAAGGTATGCCTCTACCGGAAATGTGTATGCCGGGGGTGTAATTTACACTTCCGGAGCGATCCTTCAAAATATGAAGATTGCTACCGAATTATCCTTTGACAGTAATACCCTAACGGTTCAGGTGGAAGATACAGCTACGGGCTTGAGCGGTCCTGCTTCGGACCCCTTTGTGTTGAATGTCAATAAGGTGGTTCTTACGGGGTTGAGTGATGATTTTGGTTCCGTGGTGGGTCCTGTACTTTCAGGAGAGGTTACGGACGATTTGACCCCAACCCTATCGGGTACTTTGGGAGTTCCTTTGGGGGCAGGAGAATACATTCAAGTCTACAACGGTACAACTTCATTGGGAACGGCAACCCTAGACGGACTCAATTGGAACTTTACACCTTCCCAAGAATTAGCTATTGGTGACCAGCAGTTGAGCGCTAAAATTGAAAACGCCAGCGGGGACGCCTTGGTGGTCTCAGAGACCTTTGGTTTTACTACGGTCCTACTAACCCCTCCAACGACAACCGCCATCATTACAACGGTGACCGACGATGTGGGCGATACTACAGGAACCCTAAGCAGCGGTGCCACCACAGATGACAGGACCCCCGCAATGGCAGGAACCCTATCCACCACCTTGGGAGCCGATGAAGTGCTGGCACTTTATGAGGGCAGTACCCGTTTGGGGGAAGCGGTTGTTGATACGATTACCAAAACTTCTTGGTCTTTTGATTTGATCAACAATGCCCCCTTTGGATTGACTGCGGGTGTTACTGTCGATGCGACGACCAACACGATTACAAAGACGGCAGCGAATGATTGGAATGCTATGGCAATTTCAACCCAACAACTGAGTGGAGATGCTTCGGTATCCATCACAGTAGATGTCAACAATACATATAAGCAAATAGGCTTTGCGACGTCTTCCAATCCAGCATTCAATGGTGAGCATACGCTGCGCTATGCGATGTATATGTATAGAACTGGTAAAATATATATTAATGAGCTTGGAAGTCGAAGAGCCAGTGAAGTAACTACCTATGCGGCAAATGATGTATTGACGGTTAGAAGGACAGGTTCTAAGGTGACCTATTTGAAAAATGGCACAGTTTTTTATGAATCAAGGTATGCCTCTACCGGAAATGTGTATGCCGGGGGTGTAATTTACACTTCCGGAGCGATCCTTCAAAATATGGAGATTGTTACCGAATTATCCTTTGACAGTAATACCCTAACGGTTCAGGTGGAAGATACAGCTACGGGCTTGAGCGGTCCTGCTTCGGACCCCTTTGTGTTGAATGTCAATAAGGTGGTTCTTACGGGGTTGAGTGATGATTTTGGTTCCGTGGTGGGTCCTGTACTTTCAGGAGAGGCTACGGACGATTTGACCCCAACCCTAGTGGGTACTTTAGGAGTTCCTTTGGGGGCAGGAGAAAAAATTCAAGTCTACAACGGTACAACTTCATTGGGAACGGCAACCCTAGACGGACTCAATTGGAACTTTACACCTTCCCAAGAATTAGCTATTGGTGACCAGCAGTTGAGCGCTAAAATTGAAAACGCCAGCGGGGACGCCCTGATGGTCTCAGAGACCGTTGGTTTTACTACGGTCCTACCAACTCCTTCAGCGACAACCGCCATCATTACAACGGTGACCGACGATGTGGGCGATACTACAGGAACCCTAAGCAGCGGTGCCACCACAGATGACAGGACCCCTGCAATCACTGGAACCCTGACTGCCGCCTTGGGGGACGATGAAGTGCTGGCACTTTATGAGGGCAGTACCCGTTTGGGGGAAGCGGTTGTTGATACGATTACCAAAACTTCTTGGTCTTTTGATTTGATCAACAATGCCCCCTTTGGATTGACTGCGGGTGTTACTGTCGATGCGACGACCAACACGATTACAAAGACGGCAGCGAATGATTGGAATGCTATGGCAATTTCAACCCAACAACTGAGTGGAGATGCTTCGGTATCCATCACAGTAGATGTCAACAATACATATAAGCAAATAGGCTTTGCGACGTCTTCCAATCCAGCATTCAATGGTGAGCATACGCTGCGCTATGCGATGTATATGTATAGAACTGGTAAAATATATATTAATGAGCTTGAAAGTCGAAGAGCCAATGAAGTAACTACCTATGCGGCAAATGATGTATTGACGGTTAGAAGGACAGGTTCTAAGGTGACCTATTTGAAAAATGGCACAGTTTTTTATGAATCAAGGTATGCCTCTACCGGAAATGTGTATGCCGGGGGTGTAATTTACACTTCCGGAGCGATCCTTCAAAATATGGAGATTGTTACCGAATTATCCTTTGACAGTAATACCCTAACGGTTCAGGTGGAAGATACAGCTACGGGCTTGAGCGGTCCTGCTTCGGACCCCTTTGTGTTGAATGTCAATGAGGTGGTTCTTAGTACTATTAGCGATAATTTCGGTCCAGAGGTGGGTGCCGTACTTCAAGGGGAATCCACAGACGATTTGACCCCAACCCTAGTGGGTACTTTAGGAGCTCCTTTGGGGGCAGGAGAAAAAATTCAAGTCTACAACGGTACAACTTCATTGGGAACGGCAACCCTAGACGGACTCAATTGGAACTTTACACCTTCCCAAGAATTAGCTATTGGTGACCAGCAGTTGAGCGCTAAAATTGAAAACGCCAGCGGGGACGCCCTGATGGTCTCAGAGACCGTTGGTTTTACTACGGTCCTACTACCAACCCCTCCAACGACAACCGCCATCATTACAACGGTGACCGACGATGTGGGCGATACTACAGGAACCCTAAGCAGCGGTGCCAGCACAGATGACAGGACCCCCGCAATGGCAGGAACCCTATCCACCACCTTGGGAGCCGATGAAGTGCTGGCACTTTATGAGGGCAGTACCCGTTTGGGGGAAGCGGTTGTTGATACGATTACCAAAACTTCTTGGTCTTTTGATTTGATCAACAATGCCCCCTTTGGATTGACTGCGGGTGTTACTGTCGATGCGACGACCAACACGATTACAAAGACGGCAGCGAATGATTGGAATGCTATGGCAATTTCAACCCAACAACTGAGTGGAGATGCTTCGGTATCCATCACAGTAGATGTCAACAATACATATAAGCAAATAGGCTTTGCGACGTCTTCCAATCCAGCATTCAATGGTGAGCATACGCTGCGCTATGCGATGTATATGTATAGAACTGGTAAAATATATATTAATGAGCTTGAAAGTCGAAGAGCCAATGAAGTAACTACCTATGCGGCAAATGATGTATTGACGGTTAGAAGGACAGGTTCTAAGGTGACCTATTTGAAAAATGGCACAGTTTTTTATGAATCAAGGTATGCCTCTACCGGAAATGTGTATGCCGGGGGTGTAATTTACACTTCCGGAGCGATCCTTCAAAATATGGAGATTGTTACCGAATTATCCTTTGACAGTAATACCCTAACGGTTCAGGTGGAAGATACAGCTACGGGCTTGAGCGGTCCTGCTTCGGACCCCTTTGTGTTGAATGTCAATGAGGTGGTTCTTAGTACTATTAGCGATAATTTCGGTCCAGAGGTGGGTGCCGTACTTCAAGGGGAATCCACAGACGATTTGACCCCAACCCTATCGGGTACTTTGGGAGCTCCCTTGGCGGCAAATGAAACTTTGGAAATTTACAACGGTACAACCCTTTTAGGAACAGCAACAGTAAACGGCCTCGGTTGGAGTTTTATACCGAGCCCAGAACTTTCTTTGGGTGCACAACAGATTTCAACTTCCATTGTCGCACGAGGAAATGCATTGGTCACTTCCACCAATACCTACAACTTTACGACCATTGAGCCGGCTACGGCACCTAGCCAAACAGCTGTTATTGTACAAGTGGCAGACAATGTTGGAGAGAATACCACGGCAATCAGCAAGGGAGCATCTACCGATGATGCCACCCCGAAACTAAGCGGAATGCTTAGCGGTCTTTTGGTAGACGGTCAAGTACTTGCCATTTATGACCTTGCCAATGGTGCAAAAACCAAATTAGGTGAAGCCACAGTATCCGGAACCGTATGGACCTATGACGCATCGCTTGCTTTTGGGCTCCATCAATTGACGGCGCAGGTGGAACTTTCGGGAACCAACTTGGTCGGACCTTCCAGTGAAGCCTTTGGAGTCATTGTCAATGGCATTCAAATCAGCAGTATCTTCGATGATGAAAATACGGCAGGAAATGTTTCCAATGCAGGAGAGACTGATGATCCTACTCCCACCTTGTCGGGGACTTTGAAAGCACCCTTAGGAACCAGCGAAACCGTAAAAATATACAACGGGACTGCACTTTTAGGGGAGGCTCAGGTGACAGGGAATCAATGGACTTATACACCAACGGATGCACTTTCTTTTGCAAATTACAACTTTGTGGCAAAAATTCACAATGCCAATGGCGATGTCCAACTCAGTTCTGCAGCTTATGCCGTTCAGATTATAGATGCTACAACTCCACCTCCTACACAAACGGTGGCTCTTTTGAGTGTTACTGACAATGTAGGACTAAACGGCTCAGTTCAGGGGACACTCACTTCCAATAGCAGTACCGATGACACGACGCTCGCTTTGATGGGGACACTGAGCGCAGTGTTGCGTTCTGGTCAAATTTTAGCGGTCTATGACCAAGTCAATGGAATCACTACGAAAATTGGTAAGGCAACGGTCAACGCCAATACCTGGAGATTTACCACACCAGCACTCGTGGAGGGGCAACATCGTTTGACCCTAGCGGTGGAAAACACCATCAACGGTGTACAAGGGCCGGTATCAACCGCCTTTACGTTACAGGTGCAAAGCATCACTCTTTCGGCCATTGTGGATGACCAAGGTACAATTACAGGGAATCTCTTGGCACAAGGGGTAAACACCACCGACGATGTCCTTCCTGTTATTTCCGGAATACTAACAGTACCCCTGGGGACTGGAGAAGAAATTGGAATCTACAATGGAAGCAATTTATTAGGAATAGCGACCACAACGGGAACCGATTGGACCTTTACCCCGAGCAGCGATTTGTCTACGGGCACACATTCACTCAAAGCAGTGATTCAAGCGACGGGGACTACAGACAGTACTTCTGGACGTGTCATTAGTGGCACGCAAACTTTCACAATTCTTGATGCTGCTGTACCTGTCCAAACAGTCACTCTTGTAAGTTTGACGGACAATGCTGCGACCAATGGTTCTATCGAGGGAACAGTGGCCTCGGGCAGCAGTACGGATGACACTACGCTGGCCATTTTGGGGACTTTGAGTATTCCATTGGGCACGGGACAAGTGCTCGCTGTGTATGACACCTTCAATGGTGCCACGGCCAAGATTGGCAACGCTACCCTTTCCACGACGACTTGGACTTTTAACACACCTACATTGAACCCTGGGCTTCACAGCTTTACAGCACGTGTTGAAAACACCGCGAACAATACACAAGGATCTCTATCAACCCCTCCATATGAAGTACGAGTGCAATCCCTTTCGATTGCTGCGGTTTCAGACAATATTGGGAAAGATACAGGGAATTTACTATCGCAAGGGGTCACTGTGACCGATGACAGTACTCCAACACTAAGCGGTACGGTTGCTACAGCACTTGCGAGTACTGAACAACTTTCTATTTACGATACTACAGGCTACTTAGGGGCGGCAACGGTAACAGGGACCTATTGGACCTTTACCCCGTCAGGCAACTTATCTGAAGGAGACCATACTTTTAGAGCAGTGATTCAAGCCACAGGCATGTCCACAATTGCTACTGCGCAGGTAGTCAGCAATTCAGTAGACATAATAGTGGGAAATCCTGCAGCTCCAACCCAAACGGTGGCCATTTTGAACGTTACCGACAATGTGGGAGTCAATGGCTCAGTTCAGGGAACACTCACGTCGGGTAGTAGTTCGGATGACGCAACTTTAGACTTGACAGGGACACTGAGCACCGTGTTGGCTACGGGTCAAATTTTGGCAGTCTATGACGAAGTAATTGGAGTGAATACAAAAATTGGTGAGGCGACCGTCAATTTCACCACTTGGAGTTTTACAACACCAGCACTCCTTGAGGGGCAACATCGTTTGACGCTGGTGGTAGAAAACACCATCAATGGTTCACAAGGGCCGGTATCAGCCGCCTTTGCGCTACAGGTGCAAAGCATCAAACTTTCCGCTATTATGGATGACCAAGGTGTACTAATAGGAAATCTTCTGGCACAAGGGGTGGACACCACCGATGATGTCCGTCCTGTTATTTCAGGAACGCTTTCCACAGCCTTGGGTGCTGGAGAAGAAATTGCAATCTACAATGGAAGCAATTTATTAGGACTAGCGACCACAACGGGAACCGATTGGACCTTTACACCGAGCAGTGATTTGCCGTTGGGAACTCATTCACTATATGTAGTGGTTCAAGCTACGGGGACTACAGACATTGGTTCTGGTCGTGTGATTATATTGAAGATCATAACGATTATGGATACTGCTGCACCGGATCAAACAGTCACTCTTGTGAGTATGACGGACAATGCAGTGACCAATGGCTCTACTCAGGGAGCATTGACCTCGGGCAGCAGTACCGATGACAGTACCTTGGATATTGTAGGTACGTTGAGTATTCCTTTGATTTCTGGACAGGTGCTAGCCATTTATGATGTCTTTAATGGGGTAACCACCAAAATTGGCAACGCTACCGTTTTGGGTACTACTTGGAACTTTACAACACCTACATTGGGACAAGGGCTACACAGCCTTACAGCAGTTGTTGAAAACACCTCGAACAATACGCAAGGATCTCCTTCAAGCCCTCCTTTTGAAGTACGAGTGCAAGTACTCTCGATCGTTAAAATTGTCGATGACCAAGGTACGATTACTGGAAACTTAAGGCTTATGGGTGCTTCGGAAACGGATGATGGAAGACCCACATTGAGCGGTGTTATTTCGACGGACCCAGGTAGTGGTGAAGAACTTGCGGTCTATGATGGTTCGACCTATCTTGGTTCGGCAACCTTTATGGGCACTAGTTGGACCTTTACACCAAGTTTTGATATACCAATTGGAGAACATTCATTCAGAGCCACCATTCAGGCGACAAACAACAGGGATTTGAGTGCTGCTCGTGTGATTTCCAATTTTTATTTACTCACCAATGTGTATGGCGGTATTCCATCACAAACCGTTACGATTTCCAGCGCCACAGATAACCAGACAAGTTTGGGCTCTGTACAAGGGATTGTAGCTTCTGATAGCAGCACAGACGACAACAGCTTGGATTTGGAAGGAATTTTGAATTCTGCTTTGCAAACTGGACAGGTATTGGCAATCTATGACACCAGTAATGGCGTTAGTAGTCGCATCGGCGAAGCCAATGTTTCTACTACTACTTGGATGTTTACGGCCAATTTAGGGAATGGAAGTCATACCTTGACTGCACGTGTAGAAAACACTACAGCCGGAGTCTATGGAGCATTCTCTGATGGTTATCAAATTCATATACAAGCCCCTTCTTTAAACACGGTAACGGATGATGTAGGAAGTATTCAAGGGGATGTATCCACATCTCAAGCAACAGACGATACCACACCAACTCTAGTGGGAATCCTGGGGAGTACCTTGGGGACTAACGAAGTGGCTGCAGTCTACGCGACTGTCAATGGGGTGGTAAGCCGTTTGGGAGAAGCTACAGTGAACAACGACAGCTCGTATAGCTTTACACCAGCTTCGGCATTGAGTGATGGTGAATATCAATTTTCCGTTCGGGTTGAAGATGGTACAGGAAGTATTCTTGCGGCATCTTCAAGCAGACTGTTGATCATTAATACCAGCGATGTAACCCAAACCATCACCATTACGGAAGTCTTAGACGATAATACGATTACTGGATCAGTTACAGGATTGGTTGCTAGTGGAACGACTACGGATGATTCCACACCAATCCTAAAAGGGACGCTTTCGGCACCACTGACTTCTGGGCAAAAGATTCTTGTCTATGTTGGTAGCTATTTCTTGGGTGAAGCCACAGTTTCCACAATTTCTCCTGTAAGTTGGGAAAAAGAGATGCCAAGAGAAATTGTAATTTTGGATGGAGATTCAGACTTTACCGCTGTGATTGAAAACCCGAGTGGGAGCAGTACTACTTCAGAGGTATACACAGTTCACTTGCAAAACATTCTTAGTTTTGATATCGATGGAAATAGTAACTCAGACTTAAGTGTCACAACGAGTCCTTCTCCAACGTTATCAGGGACTCTAACGGCGTCATTGGGTACGAATGAAGAACTGGCTATGTACAGCGATGAGAATAAGATAGGGACAGCTACCGTCGAAACAGATTTAAGCTGGACCTTTACCCCAACGACTCCACTTGTTGAGGGACTTCATAGGGTATTGATTCAAGTACAGGACGTCACAACAGGTAGTTTTAGTACTGGGCGTGTAGTCAGTCGAACCCATTCCTTTTTGGTAAGTGGTTCACCTACCCAAACAGTAGTTATAGACGGTATGACAGACGATGAGTCTGTTAACGGATCAAGTACCGGTATTTTTGGAAGTACGGGAGTCACAGACGATACCACCCCAAGTTTCTCGGGAACGCTAAATGCTCCGCTGATTTTAGGGCAGCAAGTCAATATTTATGAAGGAACAACGCTTGTCGGTTCGGCGGTAACGAGTGGCCAGTCGTGGAGTTTTTCAGTACCTTCTGAGGCTGCCTTGACAACGGGTACACACAGTTTTACCGCTCGGGTTGTCAATCCTGGTAGTGGTGCTCAAGGACCTGAATCATCAGCCTTTAGCTTCGAGGTTCAGCAAATTGACATTACAACGCTTACGGATAATGAAGGGGCTGTGACAGGCAACCTGTTGGCAGATGCTAGTAGCACAACCAGTTTTGCAACTGATGATACCACTCCAGTGATTGCTGGGACCACTGCATTGGCCTTGAAAGCAGGTCATGTGGTTGCAATTTACAATGATGGTGTTCGTTTGGGCGAAGCAACAATCAGTAATTCGGTCGATTGGACTTTTGACATTCCGACCCTCAATGAGGGCAGTCATGATTTGGTTGCAAAAATTGAAGATACGACGACGGGCAATGTGATTGCCGCGACCACTAGCAGCAGTTCAGTTACGCTACACGTGGATGCAGCAACGCCAACACAAACGGTTGCCATCAATACGGTTGTCGATGATCTATATGAATTTACATTCACAGGGAACCTAACCGATGGAAGTACGACCAATGATAATGTTTTAGATCTCTCAGGAACCCTGAGTGAGCCTCTAACAGGACCACAGGTCTTGGCAGTCTATGACGGTACTACCCGTATGGGGGAAGCCAACCCAACTGGAACGGCATGGACCTTTAAGTTTTTCGATCCTATTTGGAGGTCAGCGGCCGAACAGGCTGGATTTGTTCCGATCACCCCCGATACGATTAGCAATATTTCGACCACGGGCAACAATTTCACAAAGACAGGGACTGCTGATGCTTGGGATGCAGGTTTCTTCGCTTCCAATGTCATCACAGGCGATGGTGCGGTCGCTACCACAGTAGTAGAAACCAATACCAGTCGAATAATTGGGTTGAGTGACTTGTCATCTCGTGATGACAATAGTCTTGCAGCCATAAAATTTGCAGTCCTTTTGAAATCCAACACTCGCTTGGAAGTTTATAAAGAGGGAGCATGGGCAAACCCGAATGTTACCTATGCCACAGGCGATGTAGTCAGTATTGTTCGTCGAGGGGATCAAATTTCCGTTTTAAAGAATGGTGTGGAGGTTCATAACTTTGGTAATTTTACAGGCGATTTGTATGTAGATGCTACGTTTTTAACACCAAATGCTACACTGAACAATGTTGTAGTGAATACTACGAGTGCTAGTATAGACCCAACAATATTCAGATTGGGCAGTCGTTCTTCTTTGACAGCACAGGTTGAGAATCCTGCGACAGGTACGAATGGACCTGTTTCTACCCCCTTTACGGTAGTACTTCAAAGTGTGCACTGGAGCAGCATTACAGATGATGTAGGTACTGTGACAGGTGATTTCTTAGACAATGGCGCAACAGACGATCGAAGACCAACTCTAGCCGGTACGATCGGTATTGCGCTTGGAGCGAATGAAGTTTTGGGTGTCTACGATGGTACTCAACGGATAGGTCAGGCAACAGTCAATGGACTTGACTGGAGTTTTACTCCAACAGTCGATTTGACTAACAGAGTACATCTATTACGTGTGCAAGTGGAAGATGCCATTAGTGGATCTGCCACCTCAGGTATAGCCAGTAGCAAACAACATGCTATATCTGTGGATGCGACGGCACCTAGTTCAATTTTGGCAAGTATTACTCGTCTAACTGACAATTTTGGTACAGAAACCGGTGTGGTAGTACCCGATGGGATCACAGATGATGAGACTCCTACCGTAACAGGTATTGTCAATCTCTCATTGACTCCAAACCAGCGTGTGATCATCTATGATGGGACAACCCTTCTGGGCACAGCGACGGTCACGGGAACCAACTGGAGCTTTACAACACCTACGTTAGCAGCAGGAAGTCATGCCTTGACTGCCGTGGTAGAAAATCCAGCTCTGGGAGACAGTGGTGTAGCATCGGCGGTGTTTAACTTTAGCATACAACAAATTACGGTACTAGCAATCATGGACGATGTTGGCGTACTGCAAGGGAATGTGTTTAATGGTAATAACACCCAAACAAATGACACCTCGTTGACTTATACAGGTAGCTTGGCAGGATCACTAAATGAAGGTCAGAGCGTGAAAGTATACGACTCGGGCGTCTTTATAGGTACTGCGACCATAAGTGGTACGGAGTGGAGTTTTGTTTCACCGAGAGCCTCTTATGGAACTCATAATTTGAAATTCCAAATTGAAGACGATGCAGCACTAGGAACTGGTATATTAGATACAAGAGTGACCGTTGAGGTTGTTTTAGAAGATCCTGCTTTCGATTCGTTTTCTACTAGTACCTATGAAATTGGAAGGAATGGTCGAAGCTTAGATCTTACACTAGTAAGTAATCTAGATCAGCCGGTTTATGCAGTATTTAATTTAAGTAATAATATAGGTGTTACTTCAGGAGCAGGGACAAACAGCTTGACCTTGAATATTGATGATGTAATGCTATCAGATGTAAATCTGTTCAATAGCACTAATGGTTATGATGGATTGGACGCTACTGGTCGTAGACAAATTAGAATTGACGGTACCAGTGGTACGGTGAATGTACTAGGTGGCGGATGGACAGCTGCAGGAACTACTACGGATTCTGAAGGCACTACTTACAATGTCTTTAATTATGGTACAACAGGTTCGGTACTTGGTCAGTTACTAATTCAGGATACAGTAAGCCATACAGGACTATAAGTATAGAAACTCAATTGGAACGAGGTGAGACCCTCGTTTCCAATTGTTTGAAATTAATTTTTTAAAAATACAATACCTCTTGTGTTGCCTTTCAAAGGGCACTCACAGGAGGTATTTTTTTGTGGGTTACAGTGAGCTCCTTCGGAATTACAAACACGGAGGGGTGAGCCCATAAGAGTGAACCCATAAGAGTGAGCCCGCAAGAGTGAGCAACCCAGTTTGTCTTCCTGAGACTCCTACGGAGGGACAAACACGGGGGTTTGTCTTCCTGAAAGGTACCCACGCAAGAGTGAGCCCGCAACAGTAAGCCCACCCAGTTTGTCTTCCTGAGACTCCTACGGAGTGACAAACACGGTGGGGGTTGTGTTTCTGAGACTCCTACGCAGGAGTGAGCCCACAAGAGTAAGCCCACCCAGTTGGTCTCCAGAGACTCCTACGGAGTGACAAACTCGATGGGTTTGTGTTTCTGAGACTCCTACGGAGTGACAAACACGGGGGTTTGTCTTCCTGAAAGGAACCCACGCAAGAGTGAGCAACCCAGTTGGTTTCCAGAGACTCCTACGGAGTGACAAACTCGATGGGGTTGTGTTTCTGAATCTCCTACGGAGTGACAAACACGGGGGGTTGTGTTTCTGAGACTCCTACGCAGGAGTGAGCCCGCAACAGTAAGTCCACCCAGTTTGTCTTCCTGAAAGGAACCCACACAAGAGTGAGCAACCCAGTTGGTTTCCAGAGACTCCTAACGGAGTGACCAACTCGATGGGGTTGGTTTCCAGAGACTCCTACGGAGTGACAAACTCGATGGGGTTGTGTTTCTGAGACTCCTACGGAGTGACAAACTCGATGGGGTTGTGTTTCTGAGACTCCCACGCAAGAGTAAACCACCCAGTTGGTTTCCTGAGACTCCTACGGAGTGACAAACACGGGGGTTTGTCTTCCTGTAAGGAACCCACGCAAGAGTGAGCAACCCAGTTGGTTTCCAGAGACTCCTACGGAGTGACAAACACGGTGGGGGTTGTGTTTCTGAGACTCCCACGCAAGAGTAAGCAACCCAGTTTATCTTCCAGAGACTCCTACGGAGTGACAAACTCGATGGGGTTGTGTTTCTGAGACTCCTACGGAGCGAGGGGGATGTGATCCTGTAAAGCTTCACCACTTGTACTCAATAAATTGCCAGTTATACTTAATTTTTACCACTTATTTATTGGTGTGAGGATAAACTTAAAAAAAGTACGAATTTTACTGTTCATTAGTAAATGATAAGAGCATTGTCTTTTAGAAAATCATAAGATACAGTACCACACCTCGGTAAAAATAGTTAGGGGTAGTTGTCTTAACCGAGTGTGGTTCTTGTATTTTTTACGATTATTCCCCATACGCAATTTATTGAATTTTTGTTTTTTTTAATCTTTAAATTCGTATGTTAGTAAGGAAGTCATATAAAATTAATTTTGATGAAACGGTGTGGAAAGAAGAGCGAGATCAGCGAAAGTATATGATCCATGAATTAGAAACCACTCGCTCATTGATTGGATGTACTAAAAGGGAGGTTATTCAAAAATTGGGAGATGAGTTCAACGATGACAATTCCGATCGTTGGACCTACTATATTGGTACTAAGAATGTTTTTGGTTCAAAAATGTATTTAGTGATTTATTTCGGCACCAATAAAACTGTTTTTAAAATTGAAAAACGATAAGTTTTTTATTGAATTGTCTTCTTCAAAATAAGAATTTCCAGCAATTATTTCACGTTTAAGAATTGATACAAAGATTCCAGTCTTCGCTTGGCAATGGGAACTAGCACTTTGTTGGCAAGCTCACAAACAGGTTTTCCTGATTTGTGAATTCGGATAATTTTGGAGATGTTGACTAGGTAGCGATGGTGAACTCGGTAAAACAGTTTTGGATTTACAAAGGATTCATATTCTCCAATGTTTTTACTGGACACCTTTTTTGTTTGATTGGATAGATGTACCACCGTATATTTTCCATCTGCTTCCAAGTATTCGATTTCATCTGAAGAAATTAATGCTACATCTTGGATTCCAGGAATGGAAATGATGCTGGAGTGGGGGATTTCGTTTTGTTTGGAAAAAGAAAAGTTGTTTTGTGAAGTTTTTCTTTCGATGTTAAAGATGGCTTTTTGAATGGCTTTTTTAAGTTTTTGAACCTTGATTGGTTTCATTACATATCCTGTAATATCGTAGTTGACTGCAGTAACACCATAATGATTGTGAGAACTGATTAAAATGATTTCTGCAGAGGTTGTTTTGAGCTCATCGATAAAACTAAATATGGTATCGTTCTCTAAATTGACATCTAACAAAAGAATCTCAGGTTGTGTTTTTAGGTATGCCTGAATTCCTGTTTGCACGTCTGAAGCTTCAGCAACCACATCTAATAGAGGGATGTAGAGGTTGAGGGTTGACTTTAATAAATTGATATGCTCAGGATTATCGTCAATTAGTAGGGTTTTGTACTTTCTCAATCTTTTTTACAAAAATACAATTATTGTTCAAAATTGACTATTAATCTATTATATATTATCATTTATGAATTTTTTATATCTTAAAAGTATAAAATTAGCGAGTTGCTGAGGGTTGTTTCGCTGGTAAAAAATATTCAAAACTTCTTTTTCATTTTAGATTTCAGGATTAAAATTTTGATTTAAAAGAATATGTGTAATAAAATGAATAACTTTGAACTAACAAATACAGGCCCCACCAAATGAAATCATTTTCTTTTATTATTCCTTTTTTGGTTGCTCTTTTTATGGCGATGCCTACTTTTTCTCAGGGAACCCTTCCAATTTATGGAGATTATTTGTCAGACAATGTTTATTTGGTGCACCCAGCCGCAGCAGGAATTGGAAATACTTCAAAATTGCGATTTACTGCAAGACAGCAGTGGGCGGGAATTCCCAATGCACCGGCGCTGCAAACACTGAGTTTTCATAGTCGATTGGGTGAAGAGTCCAATGCAGCTTATGGCTTCGTGATGTTTAATGACAAAAATGGATACCACGCACAACAAGGGATGCAAGGGACCTATGCATACCATTTGCCAATGAGTATTGGCCGAAACTTTGAACAACTTTCCTTTGGTCTGTCGTTTACATTTGTTCAAAACCAATCCGATCAACGATTATTTTCAGGAGATCCCTCTGTTTCTCAAATCATACAAAGCTCTAGTTATTACAATTCAGATTTTGGAATGTCCTATCATTTAGGAGGTTTTTCTTCCTATCTAACGATAAAAAACCTACTCCTTACAGCCAAAAACAATTTCAATATCAACGAACCCTTAGATTTAAGAAATTATATTGTTTCTGTGGGTTATTTTTATGGTACAGAAAACGTTGTACAACTAGAACCTTCTATAATGCTGCAGTTTCGGGAGAGTACCGGAGAGCGCATTGCTGATTTTAATTTAAAAGTATACAAGACTTTTGGGGAAACTCAATTTTGGGCAACGGTATCGTACCGAAGAAATTTTGATTCTGGAGCGATTGAAAATTTACAATACATTACGCCTATTATTGGGCTCAATTTTAAACGGTTCATGTTTTCGTATACCTATTCGCATCAATTAAACGATTTGGTCTATACCAATAGCGGGTTCAATCAAGTGAGTTTGGGCTTTAACCTATTTACAAGAGCGCCGAGAGCTGCAGCCTGTCCAAATATCAATGCGATGTTTAACGGCTTTTAAAAGTCCGTTTCTCGAATGGTATGCTGCTTTTTAAGCTTGTTTTCTTTAAGGAGTTCCACCAAAGTGTCTTTATTGCTGTTGATCAAGAATTCATGGCTACTTTCAATTTTATTACCACCGGTGTTTACGAGACCAGTATCAGCTAAGATTTTCTTAGTTTGTTTGGCAACTGCTTGTCCAGAATCGATGATTTGAATCCTAGGTCCAATGATCGATCGAATTTGCGGAATCAGATAGGGATAGTGCGTACAGCCCAAGACCAAACAGTCGATATTTTGAGCCAACATGGGGTGAAGGTAGCTTTGCAAAAGGGTTGTCATTTCTTGAGAATACAATTTTCCACCTTCAATAAGTTCTACCAGTCCTTTCCCGATTTGCTCTACAATCCGAATTTCTTTGTCAATTTTACTGGAGGTATGTTCAAAGAGTTCACTGTTTAAAGTTCCTTGGGTTGCCAAAATACCGATGGTATTGGTTTTTGTTTGAAAAGAAGCGGGTTTTATGGCCGGCTCTATTCCAATAAAAGGAACCTTATAGTGTGCTCTCAAATACCGAATGGCGTTTGTGGTAGCTGTATTGCAGGCCACAACAATAATTTTACACTGTTGGTCGAGTAGGTATTCTGTATTTTTTATGGCCAATTGAAGGATCTCTTCTTTGCTTTTTTCACCATAGGGAGCGTTCTTACTGTCTGACAAGTACAGGGTACTTTCATTGGGAAGCAGGAGATTGATTTCGGACCAAATAGAAGTGCCTCCAACACCGGAGTCAAATATGCCAATCGCAAAATCTTTGTATTTCATATGAGTAAAAATAAAAAAAAACCTACTCATAAAGAGTAGGTTTTTATATCTTTTAAAAAGAAATCTCTATTGTCTTGGTGTTGGATCTTCTAATAAGCTCAACTTGGCTTTTACAGCTTCGTATAAATCTTCTCCTTTTTTCACGATTAACATGTTCGAAGTAAACACATATAAAATTCCTTTTGCAGCAGCTACTTCGTTGATAGCATCGATTGCTTTTTTGTTGATGGGTTCTAAACCTTCGCTTTGCATTTGTTGCAATTCTGCAGGTGCCATTTGCTGTACATTTTGAAGTTTTTGATATTCTCCTTGTAATTCAGCTTTTCTTTTTTGGTTGGTTTCTTCCGTTTGGGTTGAAGCTTCAGCGTCGTATTTCTTCGCTTTGTTTTCAAATTTCTTCTTCATTCCATCAATATCATCTTTCAAAATCTTTGCTTTTTTATCCAAATCAGCAAACAACGCTCTTGTTTCAGACATATTTGCAACAACTCTTTCAAAATCAACATGAGCAATTTTTTGTGCATTTGCAATTCCAGCAAATCCTAATGTAAATACAGCTATTAATAGTAACGTTTTCAAATTCTTCATTCTTGTTTTCTTTTAATTAATTATTAGTGTTCTTCTTGTTTTTTTGTTCTTCTCTTCTCTTTTTAGCAGCTTCTTGCTTTTCTTTTAAAAGGGCTCTTTTTGCTTCTTTTTTTCTGCCAAAGCTTTTTTTCTTGCTTCAACGACCCGTCTTCTTTTTTCTTTTTTAGCATTTATTGCAGTTGCTCTATCCTCGGTTCTTGCTTTTTTAGTAGCAATTAGCTTTTCTTGTTTTGCCGATAATTCTTTAGGAGCCTCATTTTTTTCTTTCGTTTTAGCATCCCGTTCTGCAATATTCCGTTTCTTATCAATAGTTGATAAAATTAGTTCGCTAATATCGTATTTTTTATTTGAATAAAGCATGACTAAGTCACTAGATTTATCAAAAACAAAATCATATTTTTTTGCAACGACAATTTTCTGAATGGCATTATAAACTTGATCTTGTATCGGTTTGACCAATTGCTTTCTAACCGAAAACATATCCCCATTGGGGCCAAAATACAAAGATTCTAATCTCCGTAATTCTTCTTGTTTTAAGGTAATTTCTTCTTCTTTTTCTTCGATAAGGTCTTTGGTTAGAATGGCTTTTTCATTCGCCAAATCCGATTTTAAAACCTCGATACTTCTCGATTGTTTGTCTAAATTCCCTTTCCACTTTTCTATTTTGGCATCTAATGTATTCTGAGCTTTTACATATTCTGGAAGATTTTCAAGAATATATTCCATATCTATAAAAGCTATTTTTTGACTTTTCTGCGCAAATCCGAAAGCGACTGAAAGTGAAAGAACGATAAAAAAGCTTACTTTTCTCATTAAATTAGGTGTTAAGAAAAAACCGTGCCAAAAAAATGACATCCTCTAACAAATGTACTATTTTTCTAGAACTGTCTTCCGATTATAAAATGTGTTTGCCAGCCCGATTTGATGAGTTGTCCTAGTAAAGGATCAAACCCGTGTGCAAAATCGATTCCTAAAAGACCAAAGGCGGGCATAAATACACGAATACCTAAACCTGCAGATCTCTTCACTTCAAACGGATTAAAATCAACAAAATTGTCATACGAATTTCCAGCTTCTAAAAAACCTACGGTATAAATGGATGCCGATGGAGTGTCGGTGATCGAATATCGCAATTCTAGCTGATATTTGTTGTAAAGGGTACCCCCTCCGTTTTGCAAAGGAGTCAGTCTACTGTTTTCATATCCCCTTAACCCAATCGTTTCTCTACCATCCAATTGAAAAGCAGCAACACCGTCACCACCAACAAAATATCTTTCAAAAGGAGTATGTCCTACCTCCTCATTATAGTAGCCTAAGAAACCAGTCTCGATATTGGTCATTAGGACCAATTTGTCGGTAAATGAGGTATACCATTTTCCTTTTGCACTTACTTTATAGTACTCCAACCATTTGTAATTGTCGGCAATTTTTGCGTTTTTTTCGATATCCGATAAGCTGTCATCTACGGTATAGTCTTTTCCATTGAGCAATGAATACGGAAATGTGGCTTTTACGGCGATGGTAAATTCAGACCCATAAGTTGGGAATATCAAACTCGGTCCTGCAGAGTTTCTTGACAAACTAACATTGTATGCTAAATTATTTAAGGTACCGTTGCTTAAGATGGCGCTACCAACTCTAAATCCGTAGTTGTTCAGCTTGAAACTTTGATAACTGATGCTTTGTGATAATTGAAAGAAATCATCAGGTCTTTTTAAACGCTGTCCTAAACCTAAGGTTGCTCCAATAATTCCTAAACTCTGATTTTTGTCTACATCAAAAGTTTGTGGATTGATTTGGTACTGATTTGAAGAGTAAATAGAGAAGGATAGCGACTTTGGTTTCTTACCTCCTAACCATGGTTCAGCAAATGAAAAGCTATAGGTATTAAAGGTTCTACTCGATTGCAAACGGATGGATAAGGTTTGTCCGTCTCCCATAGGTAAGGGTTTGTATGCTGCTTTGTTGAACATATTTCGAAACGAAAAATTGTTAAAAGAGAGTCCGAGTGTTCCAATGAAAGATCCCCCTCCATATCCTCCTTGTAGCTCTATTTGGCTTCCTCCTTTTTCTACCACATTAAAGTTAATGTCTGCGGTTTTATTTTGATAATCTGGAAGAACATCTGGAGTTACGTTTTGATCGAAAAAGCCCAATTGGCCAATTTCTCGAATGGATCGAATAATGGCACTTCTACTGAATAAATCGCCCGGTTTTACGCGCAATTCCCTAAAAAGGACATGATCATTTGTTTTGTCGTTTCCAGTAACGGTGACTTTTTTAATGGTCGCTTTTTCGTCTTCTCGAATTCTAATTTCTACGGTTATCGAATCGTTTTCTACCTTAGTTTCTACAGCATTTACAGATGAGAATAAAAAACCATTGTCTTGGTAAAGTGTAGATAAATCTTCAGAGGTTGGCGTACCATCTCCACTTACACGTTCTTTTAAAACGACCCCATTGTAGATGTCTCCTTTTTCAATACGTAAAAATTGATTTAAAAATTCATCGGTGTATTCTTTGTTTCCTACGAAGAGCACTTCAGAAAAGCGGTATTGCTTTCCTTCTTCCAATTTAATATCTAAATTGATGGTGTTATCATTGTTCCAAGTAAGTTCGTCACTTAAAATACGCGCATCTCTGTATCCTAAAACGCTGTACATTTTTAAAATACTTTCTAAGTCCTCTCGATAGTCATCTTCAATATATTTGGATCCTTTCCAAAAACGGCCAAAAAATCTTCTTTTGGTGTTTTTCATCGCCTTTCTCAACTTTTTACTTGAAAGAGATTTGTTTCCAATAAAATTGATGTTTTTAATTTTAATTTTATTTCCTTTATCAATAAGAATTGACATGTTTACCGTGTTAATATCTGAAGAGTCTTTTTGAGTAAATAAGTTTACTTTTGTTTTTAAGTACCCTTTGTCGGTATAGGTTTTTTCAATATAGTTTTTGGTAGTTACAATCAAGTTGTCTGTAACCATTGCACCTGTTTTTAATTCGGCGTCTTTGATCAGGTCCTTGCTTTTTGACTTGCTAATACCCACAATTTTTACAGCATTCAATTGAGGCAGTTCTTGAACATCAAATTGAAGATAGATGGAAGTACTGTCTACTTTTTCAAGATAGACATCAACATTGCTAAATTGCTTGCTTTCATATAATTTTTTGATGGCACTGGTCAGTTTGTCTCCTGGAATTTTAATGCTTTGTCCTGTTTTTAATCCCGTAAAAACACGCACAGTCTCTTCACTAAATTTTTTCAAGCCAATTACACTGATCCCGCCCAAAATATATTCTTTTCCTTTTTCAAAAGATTTGGTCAGCGCTATGCTGTCTTTTAGTACTGGAGGAATACTGTCTGTATTGGTTTGTCCATTTGCAAGTAAGGTAAAAAAAAGTGCTGTAAATCCTAATACAACAGCAATACTATTCTGTAATCTGTTCGCTTGTTTTTCCAAATCGTCGTTCTCTATTCTGATATTCTATAATTGCATCATAAAAATGCTCTTCTCTAAAGTCTGGCCAAAGTATATCTGTAAAATATAATTCAGCATATGCCATCTGCCACAATAAGAAATTACTAATGCGCTGTTCTCCACTAGTTCTTATCATTAAATCAACCTCGGGCAAATTAAATGTATATAAATGGTTATTTATAGTATTTTCATCAATTTCTTTTATCAAAAGTTCATTATTAACAACTTTTTTAGATATGTTTTTGATAGTATTAACAATTTCCTCTCTAGATCCATAACTCAAGGCCAAAGTCAATATGATTCTTGTATTGTTTTGGGTGTCTGAAATGACTCCTTTTAAAACTTTTTGCGCTTTGATGGGTAAGTTTTCGATTCCTCCAATGGCATTTACACAGACCCCATTTTTTTGAAAAGTTTCCAGTTCATTCTTCAGTGAATGAATCAGTAAACTCATTAAGGCGTCTACTTCTAGTTTTGGTCGATTCCAGTTTTCTGTGGAAAAAGCATAGAGTGTTAGCGCTTTTACACCAATTTTTGAAGCAGCTTCAACTGACTGTCTTACAGCGGTGAGCGCATTTTTGTGTCCAAAAACCCTACTCATTCCTTTACTTTTTGCCCATCGCCCGTTTCCGTCCATGATTATGGCTACGTGCTTGGGAATATTGTGTAAATTAATTGGCGGTTTTTTATCCATCATTTATAATCCTTGGGTATAACAGGCAGGGCGACCAAAAGTGTAGAATAATGAAATCCCTGTAAAGGCATACCAATCATTTCCTTTTCCTCCGTAATTCAATAATGAATATCTACTCGTAGAAAAATCTAGATCGTTTTCAAAAGTATAGCGTACTTTTGCTTCAATGGCATAGGCAAAGGGGCCGAAAAGATGTGCTTTGTATCCAACGCCAAACGGAATTGCAAAAGATGTTTTGTTGGTGAAAATAATTTCATTTGTACTGGATACACTTTGTACTGATTGATAGTTGAATGCAGCAAACTCAATAAGAATATATGGGGTTGCTGATTTTTCTGAGGAAGAAATATCATAGTCGTAAAAATTATATTCTAGTCCCAAAGCCAACTCGTTTATGGTGTTGTTAAATTGATATCCTCTATTTTTTTTATAATCGGTTTCTGCGTCTTTGTCATTGCCACTGATGGGCAAATTACTCAAGGTGCCTCGGATTGCAATTCTTGGATTCCAATTCCATTTGTAGATCAATCCTCCTGCAAGATTATTGGGATACAAATAATGGGTTCGACCAATATCACCAATATAATTTGATCCTCCTATAAAAAATCCTATTTCGTTGATTTGTCCCAGCGAAATTGCTGAAAAACTCATACATATTATAAATAATAAACATTTTTTCATCCTCGAAAATAGTCCGCAAAGATATGGATTTCCATTTGCTTTAAAAAGTTAATAATCAGTCTTTTTTGAATAACAAGAAATTTTGGTATTTATTGTTGGATAGGACTAAAGATTCGGTTCGTTTCGGATGTCTTCTCCCCATAATAATTTGCTTCTCAATGTTTGTAAAAAAGATTGATTGTTGGGCAGTATGCTTTTTACAGTAAAAGAGGCTTTTTTAATGGAAACTTTGGTGTTGTTGGGCACCGTAATAATTCGGGAATCTAATGAGATTAAAAATTCTTTTTCTCGCGTGTCGATTTCCAATTCAATGGCCGTATCATCAGGAATAACCATTGGTCTGGCATTCAAATTATGCGGTGCAATAGGAGTGATTACTAAACTTTTGGATGCAGGTAAGATGACAGGGCCATTACAGCTTAATGAATATCCTGTTGAGCCAGTTGGCGTAGCAATAATTAATCCATCTGCCCAATAATTGGTAAGGTATTCTTGGTCTAAGTAGGTTTTGACACCAATCATCGAGGTGGTATTTTTTCTGGAGATGGTTACTTCGTTGAGCGCGAAATTCAAATCAGAAAGCCCTTCGACTTCTGGAGAAGTTGCAACACATAACAACGAACGTTCTTGTATGCTATAGGCCTTGTTGAAAATACATGCAACACTTTCTCGAATGGCCTCTTTTTTGATCGTAGCCAAAAAGCCTAGTCTTCCCGCATTGATTCCTAAAATTGGAATTCCCAAATCTCTTACATAGGTCACTGCTCTTAAAATAGTTCCGTCTCCTCCAATGGTAAACAAGAGGTCGAAAGAAGAGTTAAGATCTTCAAAACGCTCAAATGTCAAATACGCTTTTGGTAAAGAATTGGTTTGGTTGAGCAGAGTGTAAAATTGCTTTTCAAAATACACAACTACTTTTTGTTCCTCCAAAACAGACAGTAAAATTTGAACTTCATTTTCTGTAGTTAGTGAGTAGGACTGACCGTAAATTGCTATTTTATTCATTACATATTGAGGTATTTCTGGAGATACTGCGAACGATTTTTTAAATCGTCTAAATACACATCGTTTTCATGATTGGAAACAATGGTGTAGTCGTACCTTCTAAAAGTTTGTGTAATCTCGTTGATTTCTTGAGCGACTATTTTTAGGGTTACTTGAACCTGACCTTCTTTTTTTTCTGAGATATAGACCCCTAACAATTTACAACCACTTGCTTCAATAATTTGAGCAATGGTACTCATCGAAAAATTATTTTCAAGGGTTTCTACAATCAAGGTTTCACTTTCTTCAAGCATAAAAGGGCTGGATGCAAAAACATCTAAAACGTCGGACAAGTCGTAGTGTCCAATGTATTTTTTATCAGCATCTACTACAGGAAGTGTGCTGCAGTCGTTGTTGGCAAAGAGCTGTAACAATTCCAAAGGGCTTGTTGTCTCTTCAGCAAAAAAACAATCTAAAAGATGGATGTGTGCTCCCAAAGGGCTTTCTGAATTTTCGAGAATTTGCATATCGCTATTGGAAAAAGAACCCAAAAGAATCCCTTCTCCGACCACATGCAGATGGGTGATTGGGTGCTCCTGAAACAACCGTTGCGCCATTTTCACAGTGCTTTTAGTTGTGAGCGGTTGAATATTTGTTAAGATATAATCTGTAATGTTCATGCTCTACGAAGATAGGATAAAATCATTTAATGCGTTATCTTTGCAAGCTAATTTTAGACCATGACAAAGTTAAGTGTAAATATTAATAAAATTGCAACTTTACGCAATTCAAGAGGAGGAGATGTGCCAAACCTTCTAAAGGTAGCTTCCGATATTCAAGATTTCGGTGCAGAGGGAATTACCATTCACCCAAGGCCCGACGAAAGACACATCAAATATCAGGATGCGAGAGATTTGGTAGCAGTTGTGAATACAGAATATAATATTGAAGGAAACCCAATTCGATCTTTTATCGATTTGGTTTTAGAAACACAACCGACTCAAGTTACTTTAGTGCCCGATGCGATCGATGCAATTACGTCGAATGCAGGTTGGGACACCATTAAACATCACTCTTTTTTACAAGAAGTCATCTCTGAATTTCAACAGAACGGTATTCGAACTTCTGTTTTTATTGGAACCGATTTAAAACAAATTGAAGCAGCTGCAAAAACTGGTGCAGATCGAATCGAATTGTATACTGAAGAATTTGCAACCCAATTTAATTTGGGCAACCGTGCTGCGATCAAACCCTACACCGATGCTGCAGTTTTAGCTCATAGCTCTGGGGATGGGCATTAATGCTGGTCACGATTTGAGTTTGGAGAATATCCAATTTTTTAAGGAAAACATCCCAAATTTGGCAGAGGTTTCGATCGGTCATGCATTGATTGCAGAAAGCTTGTATTTAGGATTGGAAAATGTGGTGAATATGTATTTGCATCGTTTGAGAAGTTAGAAGTAGAAATAAAAAACAGCGAAATTCAGATGTCAAACAATCAAATTTTACACTCCACCATTCTAGGAACTGGGACTCCTTTACTGATTTTACATGGGTATTTTGGAATGAGTGACAATTGGAAAACTCTAGGCAATCAATTTTCTGAAAATTTTCAAGTTCATCTGATTGATCAAAGAAATCACGGGCGAAGTTTTCACGCAGATACCTTTAATTACGAGGTTTTAGTTGCGGATGTATTTGCCTATATACAACACCATCAGCTCAAGAAAGTTCACCTTTTAGGCCATTCAATGGGAGGGAAGACTGCCATGTTGTTTGCTGTGAGACATCCTGAGTGGGTTGAAAAATTAATCGTGGCAGATATTTCGCCAAGAAAATACGAACCTCATCACAATGCCATATTAGCTGGGCTCAACGCAATTGATTTTTCCATACAGACCTCCAGAAGTTTGGTCGATGCAAAGTTGGCAGCATTGATTCCAGAAGTGGGCATCCGACAATTTTTATTGAAAAATGTTTATTGGGTTGAAAAAGGGAAATTAGCATTTCGCTTCAATTTGAAATCACTTACTGAAAACAACCCAAACATTGGAGAAGCATTGCCTTCTTCGACCTCTTTTTCGGGAGCAACCTTGTTCTTGAAAGGGGCAAAATCGGAGTATATTACTGCCAATGAAATTCCAAACATAGAAGCGCATTTTCCAAATTCGAAATTGGTTGTTATTTCTAATGCAGGTCATTGGTTACACGCAGAAAACCCAAAAGAATTCTACGCTTGTGTGCAAGATTTTTTAAGCTAAAGATTTCTTTGAGGCGCTGTCTCTGGGTTTCCTTGGAAGTTTTTTTTCCCTGAGAAAGTGGGATTCTAAATCATACAATTTTGAAGTGTCAAAACTGGTTCTAAAAAAATCCCAAACATAAAGCTTGGGATTGAAATGAATTGGAAGTCGAAAGGTTTAGAACTTTAAGGTGACCCCCACTAAAAAATTTCGAGTAGCTTGCGGGTAGTATCCTGCACCATCCACTGTGATCTTCATTCCTAGGGCAGACTATAGGTATCGTCATACGTGTAATAATAGCCTCGATCTACATATTCTTTGTTGAAAATATTGTTGATCAACGCTGAAAACATTACCGATTTAATAATGCTGTTTGGCTGAATTTCGTACACAACATTCAGGTCAGATGTAAAGAAAGAATTTAAGATATCGTTAGTGGAAATGGCGCTGCTATAATTGCTCATCATTTGTTTTCCTACATATTTGGATAAAAAGGAGATTTGGATATTTTCTTTGGGTTGATAGGTAATGATATTCCCGAGAACCATTTCAGGAGAAAAAGAAAGATCGGTATTTCCCAAAGATTGTGGAGTATCTTTTCCGTCTCGGGTAAGAAAGAAATCTCTGTTTTTATTGGAGCTCAGCGCAGCATTGGAGGAGATAGAAAATTGATCGCTCAAACGGATATCAGCATCAATTTCTAAACCCAATCGGTAACTACTTCCAGAAGTTGTTCGAATAGGAGCACCAACATCGTCGATAGCACCGGTCAAGACCAATTGATTTTTATAATTCATATAATAAATATTGGTATTTAGTTTTAGGATTTCGTTTTTTGAACGCCAACCCAATTCAAAATCATGCAGGGTTTCTGCGGTGCTTACTCCTCCTTCAAAATCATTTCTATTGGGTTCTCTGTTTGCAACAGCAAACGAGGTATAGAGTTTATTTTTTTCATTGAGAGTGTAAGTAAATCCAAATTTTGGATTGAAAAAACGAAAGTTTGCAGCTACATCAATTGGAACCCTGTCGCTGGTCAATCCTTGCGTCTGATACGTCACATAGCGCCACTGTAGATCTGCGTATGCAGAAAATGAATCTGATACGGTAAAAGTTGCTTTTGTAAATACGGAAGCGTCGGTTTTTTTGGCGTCTGAAAAATAGTAACGGTCGCTATAGTTTGCATTTGGTGCAAATTTTTCACTCCAAATGACTTCTCCAAAATGGTCTCCCGTGTAGTTGGAATAAGAGATGCCTGAAATCAAATTCAGCGAAGCTGATTTGTATTGGGTATTGAAATTGAATACATAAAAATCATTTTCTAGCCAACGTCTTACAATCACATCACTTCCTTCAAGAATTAGATTATTAAAATCGGTAGCAGTTTCTTCTTCTTTGAACTGCTCAAAAAAACCAGCTCCTTTGGTATAATTTAAGCCCAATGTGCTAGACCAGTTTTCGTTGATTTTTTCATTCCAATGCAATTGGTAATGATTTTGCTGATAATCGTCAACTTCGTTTTCGTAAGTGTACGGATTTTGTCTTCGGTCTGTTGCCAATTCATCTGCTGTGAGTCCATACCATGCTTGGTAGGTTCTTTCTTTTCCACCAAAAGTAACTCCTTTGATCAAGGTGTTTGTATCGGTATAGCTAGCTTGTAAATAATAGGATTTTAAATTTGCAGAGGCGCGATCTACATAGCCATCAGAGGCGATGTTGGAGAAGCGACCTGCAATTTCAATATGCTCATTTAATTTTCCAGTACTAAATTTCACCGTATGTTTTCGGGTATTAAATGACCCCATTGCGTTGGATATTTCTGCCGATGCTTCCTCGGAAACTGCATCTGTCAAAATATTCAAGCTGGCGCCAAAAGCACCCGATCCATTGGTAGAGGTCCCTACTCCTCGCTGCAATTGCAAGTTTTGGGTAGAAGAGGCAAAATCGCCCAAATTGACCCAAAATGTCCCATGACTTTCCGCATCGTTATACGGAATTCCGTTAATAGTTACATTAATTCGTTCTCCATTAGAGCCACGAACACTCATATAGGTATAGCCTACACCTGCACCTGCATCTGAGGAAGATACCACAGAGGGCAAGTAGTTTAAAAGTATTGGAATGTCTTGACCTAGATTTCGTTTGGCAATTTCTTTTTTTGACAAATTGGAAAAGGTAACTGGAACGTCTGTGTTTACACGTACTGCAGCAACCAATACCTCTTCTAAAACCAGGGTGTCTGGAGTTAATTGAAAAGTGACTTCTTCGTTTGTTTGAAGGGTCATTTTTTTGAATATTGAGGTGTAGCCTAAAAATGAAACTTGAAAGCTGTAGGTTCCTTTAGTCAATTGCATGGAGAAATTCCCTTTAAAATCGGTGGTAAATCCTTTGTTGATTTCTTTGACCAATAGGGTTGCAGCCGCTAATGGATTCTGGTTTTCATCAACAACTTTTCCAGTAAATTGATAGGATTGGGAGTTTGTAAGAAGACTTACAAACAAGAACAAAAAAGTGGTAATTTTTTTCATTTTAAAAAAATTTAAAACGAATAAAAAGAGGGAATTATTCTTATAATTATGATTGAATATTCTATTGTGAAGCAAAGGCTTCTTGCGAATAAAGGCGGTAAAACCTCTATCTGCGTTTTCCTAAACAGCATTACCTGTTCTAGGTTCAATGGGTATGATCTCAGCCTTTACCGAATTATGATTGCAGTTGTTAATAAGGAGTAAAAAATACTTCTTAAAACGTACAACACATAAAAAGATAATAGCACCCCTTTATGAGAACCTTGCAAAATTAGGTTGGTTTTTTTAAATGGGAAACTAAAAAGTGTTTTTTTATTCCAATTTTGGTTTTTTTCGCAATACTTTTTTAACCGAAGTTTTTTTCTTGTTTTCTACTCGTTTTCGAAGGGTAGCTTTGCTTGGTTTTGTCGGTCTTCTTTTTTTAGGACGGCTAAGTCCAGTGCGAATAACTTTTAAGAATTTTTGAATTGCAATTTCTTTATTTCTGTGTTGAGATCTGGTTTCTTCACAGACAATTATCAATACGTTTTCTTTGGTAATTTTGGAGACTAGTTTTTCAAGTAAAAGCTGTTTTTCTTCCTCAGATAAGGAAGTAGAAGTGGCTATGTGAAACTGTAATTCTATTCTAGAAGATACTTTATTGACATGCTGTCCCCCAGCACCCGAGCTTCTAGAGGCTTTAAAAAGGAGCTCCTTTAAAATCGTTTCTGCATTCATACTTGTTAGAAAATCGTTTTATACATTCATAGAATCTGAAAAAGAATGCAAATTGGTCCTTTTTGCGATAATTTTATCAATGACGCGAATGGCTTCTTTCAAACGAGTGTCTTTATTGCCCTTTAAAAGGAGGTATTTTTTGTCATGTTTTTTTAGCGCATTTTCAAAGGCTGTAAACATCTCAAATCGTTGCTCTGGTCGATCTCTCAAATCATCTTCTTCCCATGGGGTATCGATATAGGTGAGCAAGTACAAATCATATTCATTTTCTAGTGAGGCTTTATTTAGTTGTTCATCAACAAAACCGCCGTAGTACTCTTCAGAATACACTTTGGTTTCGAGCAGGTCGGTATCGCAAATAAGTACTTTGTCGGCCTTTTTCGCCAATTTATTTTCAAGACGCATCTGTCCAATGGCAATATGAATCAAATCGGAAGCTTCACACGTTTTTCGTTCGTTGTTCCATTTTTTTTGCAAGTATTCTCTTGCATATTCTGGCGTCCATACAGTATTGTAATGGCGTGCCAATTGTTTGGAAAGTGTTGTTTTTCCGGTAGATTCAGGTCCAAATAATACAACTTTGACTAAGTTGATTGGTTTTTGTATAAGTTCTTTTTCCATGCGAAATAGCCAAAAATGGCAATAAATGTGAATCCAAAATATTGAAAGCTCGTAAACGTAAACCCTTTATAAAAATATAAAGGAATCGAGATGAGGTTTCCTATAATCCAAAACAACCAGTTTTCGATTTTTCGTTTTGCCATCAACCACATTCCAACAAAGAAAATGGCAGTGGTGACTGTGTCTATATAGGCAACCCAATTGATCCATTTGTCAAAGGCCTGATATACAAAATAGACAAAAATTAAAGTGGCAATAAATATACTGATCGCGAGCTTTTTTTCTTTCGGAGTTGTTTTTGTTATTTGAGTCACATGAGTGTCATCTACTTTTCGTGTCCAAACATACCATCCATAAAGGCTCATAATGAAGTAGTATCCATTGATCATCATGTCTCCCAACAGTTCCCATTTCAGTAATAAATACACAAAAATAGCAGTGCTAATCATCCCAGTAGGAAAGACCCAAATCTTGTTTTGTTTTGAATACCAAACGGACAAGAAACCAAAGATCACAGCACAAATTTCTAAAGCGATGTCCGAAGTTGAATAGCCTTGGTACTGTGCAAAAAAGAAATCAAAAATTTCTGTCATTGATTTGAATTGAAATGCAAAAGTACTGTTTTATGTCAGTTTGGATTGTTTTTTTGATTGAAATGCGCAGTAAGTTTTTATTTTTTGTTTGGAAGGATCTCCATAGATCCACCGTAATTATCAGCAGAAATTTTTGTGCGGTAAGCATGTTCATAAAAGAATCTTTTTTTCAGAGGTAAGCACCTAGAGATGTGGTTTGTGAAATAGAGGATAGCGAACGGCTATTAGATCTGATTTTTGGAATGTGAAGCTGAAAAAGCAAAGACGCAGGTGAAGCCTTCAAATTCTAAAAATGAAATAGCATGCTGGGATACTTTCCCGTCATAACGAATTTCTCCAGTAGTTTTTGTGCTTTCAAAGAGAAAGTCTTCAATAAAAATATGATGTAAGAATAAGAGTTTTTTCTTTCCGTAAATTTTATACAAGCTCTCTTTAGCTCCCCAAACAATGGTTAGTTTTCGCACCAAAGCATCTGCATTTGCAATGGTTTTGTATTCTTCAAAAGGGGTGAACTTAGGAGCAATTTTTAAAATCTTTTCTCGTTGTTTTTCAATGTCAATTCCTACAGGGCTGATTTCAGAAATAATAATTCCGCTAAAAGTGTAAGAATGTGTGATCGAAATGAATTTCCCATCTTTTAAATGTGGTTTTCCAAATTCGTCATACATCAAATCAAAATCAGAATACCCAACTTCTTTTAAGAGGTGTCGGATACTTAAAAATCCTTTTTGATGCAGTTCGGACTTCATTGATTGCAAGCGAGTTGAACTATTTTCAGACAAAGATATTCCTTCTCTTAAATTGGAAATCGATTCTTCAATCTTCCAAATCAGGACTTTAGTTGTTTGTTGGAATATTAATGTTTTATAAAGAGCCATATTTTTTAAAATGGATGTTGTAACTTTGCACCTCGAAAATTAGAATATAAATATACAAAATTATGAGCGCAACGACAGCTTACGTACCATTCAAAGTTAAGGATATTTCCTTAGCCGACTGGGGAAGAAAAGAAATGGATTTGGCAGAAGCAGAAATGCCAGGATTGATGAGTTTAAGAGAGGAATATGGAGCAAGCCAGCCTTTGAAAGGAGCGCGAATTGCGGGTTGTTTGCATATGACCATTCAAACCGCAGTTTTAATTGAAACTTTACAAGCATTGGGAGCGGAAGTGACTTGGAGTTCTTGTAATATTTTTTCCACTCAAGATCAAGCAGCAGCTGCTATTGCAGCAACTGGAACTGCTGTTTATGCCTGTAAAGGGATGAATGAGGAAGAATTTGATTGGTGTATTGAACAAACGTTGTTTTTTGGTGAAGACAAAAAACCATTGAATATGATCTTAGATGATGGTGGAGATTTGACCAATATGGTTTTGGATCGCTATCCAGAATTGGCAGCGGGAATCAATGGATTGTCTGAAGAAACTACTACTGGAGTTCACAGATTGTATGAGCGTGTAAAAAATGGAACGTTGCCAATGCCAGCAATCAACATCAACGATTCGGTTACAAAATCGAAATTTGACAATAAATATGGTTGTAAAGAATCTGCTGTAGATGCGATTCGTAGAGCTACCGACATTATGTTGGCGGGTAAAAGAGTTGTAGTTTGTGGATATGGTGATGTTGGAAAAGGAACTGCTGCTTCTTTTAAAGGTGCAGGATCTATTGTAACTGTTACAGAAATCGATCCTATTTGTGCACTTCAAGCTGCCATGGACGGTTTTGAAGTAAAGCGTTTAGAGACCGTTGTTGCCAATGCAGATATTATTATCACCACTACTGGAAATAAAGGAATTGTTCGAGGAGAACACTTTGAAGCAATGAAAGACAAGGTCATTGTTGCCAATATTGGTCATTTTGACAATGAGATTGACGTTCCTTATTTGAATGCAAATAGTGAAAAAGTTGAAATCAAACCGCAAGTAGACAAATACAATATCAACGGAAAAGATATTATTTTATTGGCCGAAGGGCGTTTGGTCAATTTAGGTTGTGCAACTGGACACCCTAGTTTTGTGATGTCAAATTCATTTACCAACCAAACCTTGGCACAGATAGAACTTTGGAACAATGCAGCAGCCTATGGGAATGAAGTATATATGTTGCCAAAACATTTGGACGAAAAAGTAGCCTTTTTACATTTGGCAAAAATTGGTGTGGAATTGACTGTTTTGAGTAATGATCAAGCTGATTATATTGGTGTAACTCCACAAGGGCCCTTCAAACCAGAGCACTATCGTTACTAAAAGAGACTTCGTTTTTAAAAACGACTTTAATATACAGAAACCCTTGCAATTATTTGTGAGGGTTTTTTTTGGGGTTCGCTCATTGGTATCTTCTGCTTTTTTAACTTTACCAACTTATCCTAACCAACCCTCTCTATCCAAACTTCTATATTGAATTGCCTCCGCAATATGATCTGAAGAAATCTCATTCTCATTTGCTAAATCGGCAATGGTTCTGGAAACTTTTAAAATTCGATCATACGCTCTTGCGGAAAGGCTGAGTTTTTCCATTGCTGTTTTTAATAGCGACAAGCTTTCATCAGAGAGTTTGCAAAATTCTCTGATTTGTTTCACACTCATTTGCGCATTGTAATGCACACTTTCATATTCCGAAAAACGTTGGAATTGAATTTCTCTAGCTTTGGTAACTCGTTTTCTGATTTCTACCGAAGACTCTCCTTTTCGTTCTTCAGATAATTTTTCAAAAGGAACTGGAGTCACTTCAATATGAATGTCTATTCGATCCAATAAGGGGCCCGAAATTTTACTCAAATAGCGTTGCATTTCTTGAGGCGAAGAGGTCATAGGAGCGTTTGGGTCGTTAAAATACCCACTCGGACTGGGATTCATACTTGCGACCAACATAAAACTACAAGGATAGGTTACTGTAAATTTTGCTCGAGAAATGGTTACATCACGGTCTTCAAGAGGTTGGCGCATCACTTCGAGGACCTCTCTCTTAAATTCTGGCAATTCATCTAAAAACAACACTCCATTGTGTGAAAGAGAGATTTCTCCGGGCTTGGGGTATTGTCCACCACCAACAAGTGCCACGTTTGATATGGTGTGGTGCGGGCTTCGAAAAGGACGATGATACATCAAGCCTTGATCTTTTGTGTTGCCAATAACCGAATGAATTTTTGTGGTTTCCAGCGCCTCTTTCAAGGTCATGGGGGGTAATATGGAGGGCAAGCGTTTTGCCAACATGGTTTTTCCCGATCCTGGGGGGCCAATCAGAATAATGTTATGTCCACCCGCAGCGGCAATTTCCATACAACGTTTGATGGATTCTTGTCCTTTTACATCTGCAAAATCAAACTCTGGAACATCGAGGTTGTTGTAGAATTCTGCTTTTGTATCTACAAAGGTGGGTTTGATTTTTTCATCACCATTAAAATGATTGATCACTTCGATCATGTTGTGAGCTCCAAGGACTTCTAAATTATCGACAATGGCCGCTTCTTTGGCATTTTCATGAGGGACAATAAAATAGTGAAAACCCTCCTCGCGGGCTTTAATTGCCATGGGCAAAACTCCTTTGATGGGTTGTAAACTGCCGTCCAGAGAAAGTTCGCCCATGATTAGATACTGATCGATATTCTTTGATTGAATTTGACCAGAGGCAGCCAGAATTCCAATGGCCAAAGTCAGATCATAAGCAGCACCTTCTTTTCGAATATCGGCAGGTGCCATATTGATGATGATTTTCTTTCCGGGAAGCGTATAGGAATTGTTGTTTAGAGCTGCGGAAATTCGAAATGAACTTTCACTAACAGCTTTGTCCGGTAACCCCACCAAATGATATCCAATCCCTTTGTCGATATTTACTTCTACTGTAATGGTGGAGGCTTCGATGCCGAAAACGGCTGATCCGTAGACTTTTACGAGCATTTTTTTGTTTAAAGATAAAAATTTTTATTTTAAAACAAAAAAAAATCTGTTCATGGTTTTAGAATTTAAACAGTAGTTAGGGATTTTTGGTGAATAATGTAAAAGAGAGCTAAATTTTTTAACACCTGAATTTAATGTAATTTTCTAAAAAAAAAACTCCTACAATGAATTCATTGTAGGAGTTTGTATAAAAATAGGGATTAAAAATTCTTATGCAGAATTTCTACTCGCATTGATATTTCCAAAAAGGGAGCGGGTTACAATTTTTTCATAATCAGCCAACTCTTCTTCGTTTCCAGTTTCTTTTTGAAGTTCTTGAATCTTCTTTAAAGCATACTGTTGGATGGTCAATAGCGGTAATACAATATGTTCTCTAACAGCAATAGAGGCTTTTCCTTCGGGGAAATTTTCCATCAGCTCTTTTTGTCCAGATAGTTTTAATAACAATCGTTTTGTGGTGTTGTATTCTTCAAAAATCAATTTCCAAAAATCACCATAAATAGGGTCGTCAGACATGTAAGCGGTAAGTCCAAAAAAGGATTTTGTCAAGCTCATCATACTATTTTCTAGTAAGGTTTTAAAGAAGTCAGAGGCATTGTAAAACTCAATAACTTCATCAAATCGATTGGCGTCTTCGTATTTTTTAAGAGCAGATCCTACTCCAAAAAAACTAGGGACATTTTGTTTCAGCTGGCTCCAGCTTCCCACAAAAGGAATGGCTCTTAAAGCAGAGAAATCTAGTTTTTCTGAGGAAGCACGCTTGCTCGGTCTACTCCCAATATTAGTTTTTGCATAGTATTTTAAGGTACTCATTTCTTCCAAATAGGGTAAAAATTGAGGGTGATTTTTAAAATCTACATAGGTTTTATAACTAGTTGCTGCCAAATCTTCTATAATGGCTCTGTGACTATCGATCAATTGATCTTTGGTAAAGACATCGTTTTTAATTCCAGAACTCAAGAGCTGCTCTAAGTTGTATTGTGAAGAGTTTAGGGTTCCAAAATTAGAACTGATGGTTTGTCCTTGCACTGTCAGTTGTATTTCTTTACTTTCAATGGTAGGGCCTAAAGAAGCATAAAATTGATGTGTTTTTCCACCTCCTCTGGCGGGTGGGCCTCCACGGCCGTCAAAGAAAATAACTTCAATCCCAAAGGTTCTCGAAATATTTGTCAGGGCCTCTTTGGCTTTGAAAATTCCCCAGTTAGCCATTAAGTATCCACCATCTTTGGTTCCGTCAGAAAAACCTAGCATAATGGTTTGCTTGTTCTTTCTTTTGGTTAAATGTGTTCTGTAGGCTTCATTGCTATAGATTGCACGCATCACTTCTTCTGCGTTTTGTAGGTCGTCTACAGTTTCAAAAAGTGGAATGACATCCACTGTCAATCCTTTTTCAAATCCGCATAAATTCAACATTGCAAAAGTTTGCATTACATGAAGTGCTGATTGATTATTGCTAATGATATATCGATTTGCCCCGCGTTCTCCGTTTCTTTTTTGAATGGTTTTTAGGGCATAAATGGATTCGATGGTTTTTACAGACATTTCATCTGTTAAAATACTCGGATCAATAGTCCCTTTGATTCCTGATAATACCTCAACCTGTTCTTTTTCAGAAAGCGTATGATAGTTTTTTGGAAAAGTGGTGTCTCCAGCAGCCAACAAATCGGTAACGATTTGTGTAAAAGCATTGTGATGCACTCGGCTGTCTTGACGTATGTCTAAAGTTGCGAAGTGAAAACCGAAAATGCGAATTTTATTAATCACGTCGTTCAACTCTTCAATAAATAAGGATTGATGTTGATTTTTAACAATTTCGCGAGCAGTTTCTAATTCGTCCAATAATATTTTTTGAGAAAAATTAAGGGTAGAATAGCTTCGAACCACATGCTTGTAAAGTCTTTTTTCGAGGCGTGATAAAATTTCTTGCACTCCACTAAACGTGAAACGTCTTTTGAGTCGACGTACATCTTTGTAATAATTTCTCAAAATGGTTTGACGCAATCGCTCAGCTACATCTAAGGTAATTTCGGTTGTAACAAAAGGATTTCCATCTCGATCACCTCCTGGCCAAAAACCAAGATCAATGATTTGATTGTCGATGGGTTCACCATCAAAAATATTTGTTTCAATATAATTCTGAATCTTACTTACAGAATGATAAAAAACATTTTCTAAATACCAGATCAAACTTACGGCTTCATCATAAGGAGTTGGTTTCTGCTTTTTAAAGAAAGGTGTCTTCCCTAATTGAGATAACAAATCTTTTATTAATAACAAGTCGTTACGCTGAATGGCACTGTCCAAATCGGTAATGATTCCCAGCACTTCTCCTAGGTAGAATTGCGTAGGGTGTGCAGTCAATACAACACGCACTTTAAAATCTTTTAAATGTTTTTGAAGCTCCTCTTTTTTGTCTTTTGAAAAGGCGGTTTCTTTCGAGTTTCGAAGCGTTCCAATACCGTCCATATTGTTGATAATTGGAAAGGCGGCGTCCTCAATAGCATCAAACAACACGACTTGACGCTCGATGTACTGAATGAAACGAAAGAGCAGGTCTTTTTTTTCACTTTCAGAAGGATTTTCTTGGTATTTTTCGAAAAATGTATTTACAATTTCTGTAGGGTTTTTTCCTACTGCAAAACCTTTTTCGCATACATCGTGAAACAAGGGTAAAAGCACACCAGTATTGCTAATGGTGTCAAAAGGAAGGGTCATGAAAATGCTGTTGTAAATTTGATATGTAGACAGCACATTTTCATTAAATCGAGCTAATTTGGGTAATGCAGACATTTTTTATTATTTAAGTCTGAAAACTACAAAAAACAAAAAGGAAAGTCTGTGTTTTTTCGGTAATAATCTTGGGATTATTTTATTAAAACAACAAAAACTAAAGCCAATTTGAGAGAAAATGAAAATTTGAAAATTAGTTATTGTTGGAAACGTCCGGGCTGAATTCTATTTTGCACACATTGTAAGTTCCATCGTGTAGGATCGTTTTTGTAAAAAAATTCGCGGATAAATTTACTGTTTTGATAGCGCTGCATATCATCAAGATGAAAGGTTATGGGCTTAGTGGACATTTTTTTAAATTCAACAGGTCTTGGATTTAGATCGCTATGGAAACTACTCGATGTCCATTGCATTTCTAACGAAGCAAGTGTGAGTCGTTTGTTCAGTGAAGGAAAACTGTGAGTATCTTCTGCATCCGAACGAAAGGTATAAATACTCTTAGGAGCTTTTTTTTCGACTGATGGTTTTTGTTGTCCATAGAAAGAAATAGTGCAACAAGCAAGGACAATACAAAGGAATGTTCTCTTTTTCATACTCTTGGATTTTGTTGATTCGCTTTATTCCCTTCAAAAATGGTACCGAAAGTTCTTATTTTTTCATTTTTTCTAATCCATTTTGTAGCCAAGCATAATAGGAGTCTCTGTCGCTGTATTGTATCGGTGCGCTCAAAATTTCTAAATTGGAATTCAACAATACATAATAGGGTTGAGAAGCATTTTTAAAATTTACAATTTGAAAAGTCGCCCATTTGTCACCATAGGTTTTGATCTTTTTTATATTTCCATTGGCCTTCAAATAGTCAAATTGTTCGGCTACAGGTAGTTCTTTTTCATTGTCGTCTACATACAATGAAATTAAAATATAGTCTTCTTTTAAGAGGGTATAGATGTCATTTTGACTCCAAACATTTTCCTCCATTTTACGGCAGTTCACACATGCCCATCCTGTAAAGTCGAGTAAGATGGGTTTGTTTTCTTCTTTTGCCGCTGCAAGACCTTTTTCAAAATCTTTATAACAGTTGAGACCCAGAGGGCATTCGGATTCTTGTTGATAGATGCTGTAAAATTGTGGAGGTGGAAATCCGCTTAAAAGGTTGAGTTCCCATGTGGGAGTTTTCATTACTCCTGGAATCAAATACACCACAAATGCGAGGACTAAAACTCCGAATGCTGCTCTTGAAAAGGATAATTTTTTAATGGGTGCATCGTGTGGAAATTTGATTTTAGCAAAGAGATACAATGCCAATCCAGTAAAAATAACCATCCAAAGACCGATAAAGATTTCACGCTTGAAAATCCCCCAATGTCCTACCAAATCAGAATTTGATAGAAATTTAAAGGCAAATGCCAATTCTAAAAATCCTAAAATGACCTTGGTGGTGTTTAACCATCCACCCGATTTTGGCAAAGAATTTAGCCAACTCGGAAATAAGGCAAACAATGCAAAAGGCAATGCCAGAGCAAAACCAAAACCACTCATTCCAGCAGTCAATTGATTGGCAGTTTCTCCCGATGCAGAGAGGGAACCGGCTAGCAAAGAACCTAAAATAGGTCCAGTACATGAAAAAGAGATGATGGCGAGGGTGAGCGCCATAAAAAAGATTCCTGAGATCCCTCCAACTTCCGATGCCGAATCCATTTTGTTTCCCCAAGAACTAGGGAGGGTGATTTCGTAGTACCCAAAAAAGGAACCTGCAAAAAAGATCAAGATTGCAAAGAAGAAGATATTCAGCCAAATATTTGTTGAAATGGTATTCAATACATTAGGATCTAAGCCATCGATCAAGTGAAAAGGGACACTCAATAAAATATAGGTAAGCACAATAAATATCCCATATAAAATGGCATTTGCAATCCCTTTACCTTTGGATTGAGATTGTTTTGTGAAAAAGGAAACGGTTAAAGGAATCATTGGAAACACACAGGGTGTTAGCAATGCCAATAAGCCACCAACGAATCCGAGAAAAAAGATACTCAATAAACTGTTGTTTTCATCATTGGGATTGCTGTCTTTTAAAAGAGCGGTGTTCTTTAGATTGAGGTTTAATTTTTCGGTCAGTTTTTTACTTTTAGAATCGACTTCAATGACTTGTTTTTGGATTGCAGATCCATTCAAAGAAAAAGCATAGGTGTCTTCAAATTGGATACAAGCTGTTTCACATACTTGTCCAAAAAGGTTTAGTTTTACTTGTGTGATTTCTCTATTAGTAACCTCTATTCTTTGGGTGACAATGGCTTTTTTTGTGAAAATAATTTCGTCGACTTCCCAAATGGCTGAATATTTTTTCTTGGTAGCGCTTTCTCTTGCTTTGCCGAGTAGTTTGAATCCCGTTTCTCCCTCTGGAATTGAAATTACCATTGGTAATGAAGCCTCCTCAGGATTGTACTGTGAAAACACATACCAGTTATCTAAGATAGCTCCCGTAAATGTTAGGTCGTAGATGCTGTCGTTAATTTTTTCTATGGAAGTTTTCCAAACAACCGGGGTTTCTTCGGTTTGTGCATTAATACACATCGAAAAACAAAGCAAGCAAGCTAATAGTAGTTTTTTCATTGGATAGATTTTTGTCTAAAAATTGTAATTTTTGTAAGATCTCGGCACATTGGGAACATAGAATTGGAAATGTTAAAATCTCACGTTTTTTCTGTGAAGCATATTTGAATAGAATGTGGTTGATTACTAGAAGCTGCAAAACGCTGATCTTGTCTTTTGCCGATAACCCAAATGATGGTATCATCATTATTGCAAAGTAATCAGGTTTGCTCTTTTTCTAAAAGCGAATATTTTTCGTCTTTGAAATATTTACTGAGCTTCTTTTTTCCCTGCATTCCTTTCGGATAAAAAATGTCTCCATGCTTCCATTTCCGAATAATTAATGGAAAGCTTAGTGCTTCTTTTGAAACGCAAATACTGTTTATGGTATTGTTTGATTTCTCAAATATAGGTTCTATTTTTAAATGAACTGGGAACTCGATCTCAGAGGTGCTTTCTGCAATCAAATAGCTTGTAGTCTCTTCTTGATATTGAATTTTCGACAACATCAAAACCTCTCGATCTTTTGATAAAACGTGTGTTTTAGAAAATAATTGTTTTCCAGACTGCGCCGTTAATAAATTGAAAACATCATCATATTCGGTGAATTGATAGGCTTTTAAAAGCTGAAACAAATAGGCTTTTGGTGCAGAGAGCGCTAAGACTTTTTGGATGTCAATTTGAAAGGATTCCTTTCCTTCAGTAGTTTGGATTGGAATGAAAATTTTTGACTGAATTTCTTCGACTCGATCTGCGACTAATTGTTTGCTTTCTTGAAGGTTGCGTATGGTTTTAGAAAAGCCTTCCAACAAACTTGGATTGATTTCTTTTAGCACAGGAACGACCTGATGTCTGATTTTGTTTCTGAGATATTTTGTAGTTGTATTGCTTTGGTCTTCTCTCCAATCAATACTATTTTCGGTTGCAAAATTGATAATTTCTTCTCGAGAAAAAATCAATAAAGGGCGTGCAATATTCTTGTGAATTGGAGGAATTCCAGTGAATCCATCGAGTCCAGATCCTCTGGTGAGATTGATTAAAAAAGTTTCAAAATTGTCGTCAGCATGATGGGCTGTAAGTACATAGTCAAAACCATGTTCATGGACTATTTCTTGAAACCACTCATATCGAAGATTTCTTGCAGCTAGTTGTGTAGATTGCTTATTTTTAAGAGCAAATTTTTCTGTGTCAAATGATTTTGTAAAACAGTTGAAATGGTGTTTTTTTGCCAATTCTTTTACGAAGATTTCATCCAAATCACTTTCTGTAGCTCGCAATCTAAAGTTACAATGCGCTAAAGAAATGTCAAATTTTAATTTGAAAAGTAACTGAGTCAATACTACCGAGTCGACTCCACCAGAAATGGCCATCAATAATTTTGCGTCCTTTAAAAAAGGAAATTTATTGCTGATATGTTGTTGTAATTTCTGAAGCATTTTCACTTCAAAAGTACTCATTTTAAACTTGATTTTTTAGCCAAGAACGAATATGTTTTCGAATTTGTTGCTCGGGTTTAGGTAAGGGAATTGTTTTTCCAAATTGTTTACTTCGGTTGAATCTTGAAAAGGTAACTTTTACCTGTTTCCATTCTGCTGGATAGCACTCTAAAAACGCATTGAACATGTTTTGCTCATTGGGTTTTTCTTCTAGGCGCTCTGCTGTTTTTTTAAATTTTTCTTCTATGTTCTGAATCATGTCTGCAAAGATAAAGAAATTGATTTCTGCCGATGCGATCAATTGAAGATCAACAGTATCTATTTTGTGTTAGGTTTCGTTAGAATTGACCAGTACATGTTTCATGGCTTTTGCCTTTAACAAGCATTCTTCATATTCATTTTCTGGGACGGATTTTGCAGTAATAGCTCCGCCAACAGAATAGGAAATGTATTTTTTTTCTTGATCATACAAGATACTTCGAATGACCACGTTGAAGTCGAAATCATTTTCAGGTGTAAAATAGCCTACAGCTCCAGAATATAAGCCTCGTTTGGTTTCTTCTAGGGTTTCAATAATTTTCATGGCAGAAACTTTCGGAGCTCCGGTCATACTTCCCATCGGGAAGGTGCTTCGAATAATTTCAACCGGATGCATGGTGGGTTCAACTTCCGAGACCACTGTGGAAATCATTTGATGTACCTGTTTAAAGGAGTAAACCTTACAAAGTTCTTCTACGTGGACGCTACCTATTTTAGCAGTTTTTGATAAGTCATTTCTTACCAAATCGACAATCATCACATTTTCTGCTCGTTCTTTTTCGTCTCTCGACAAGTCGGAGGCAATTTTTTCGTCATCTATCGGACTTATCAGTCTTTTGGCAGTGCCTTTGATGGGTTGCGAAATTATTTTATTTCCTTCTTTTTTTAGATACCTTTCCGGCGATGCCGATAGTAAATATTGTTCATCTATTTTCAGAAAACTGGCAAAGGGGGGCGTTGAAATTTCATTCAAATGGGTATATACCTCAAAAGGATTGATGACTGCATTTTCAGCATAAAATTCTTGACAAAAATTCGCTTCGTAGATATCGCCCCTTTTGATATGGTCAATTACTTTTGCAATTTTTGAATGGTATTCATCCTTGTGAATGCGGAGTTTTATTTTGATTTCTGAAGGTGATTTTTCAAATCTAAGGGTTTCTGATTTTTGAATTTCTTGAAAATCATTTTCAATTTCATCTTCTACCATTTTTAGGTATTGAAATTCTACCAAATTATCCTTGATGAAAATCAACTTTTGTGGCTGAAAAAAATAGAGATCCGAAAAGCCCAATTCATCCAAATTATGAGAAGATAGCTCCTCTACGTCATTTTTGACATCATAAGAAATGTACCCAAAAATATAGTCTTTTGTAATGCTTTGATATTCCTTTAGCTTGTCAAAAGCCTGAAAATAATCGGTTTTTATGGATGTAAATTCATTGACAGTAAGGGCGCTATCAAACGCGGCATATTCTTGCTTATAATTGTTGGAGTCTAACCATGCAATGGTTTCAAACTGTTGAGACCAAACAAATACATGCTGTTTGAAATCATCCATTTGATCAATGGGGAAGGTGCGAATAGTTCTTTGCATCATTGAAACAAAAATACAATTCTTATTGATTAGATAAGGGAATTTTTAAACTGATTCCTGTTTGTATGTCTGGGGCATTATTTACATATAAATCTTCCTTAATATAAAGTGAGATGGTGTAGTTTTTTGCACCATAAGTATACAGCCAAGACCAAGCAGATTGGTATTCATACATTTTTTCAAACCCATTTTGCCAACCAGCATGTATTTCTTTCCATTTGCCAACTAATTGATAATAATCTGCTTCTTCTGTTTTAAACAATGGGGTTTGTATTTGATAGTTTACAGCTACAGAATGATAGTTTTTCTTGCGGGTGTATTCTGTATATTCTAGCATTGCTTCTAAGCTTCCTAAGAAACGGTTGTTTCCTAAATCAACAACGCTATTGAAATTAACAATGTTTTTGCGTAGAATTCCACTTCCAAAAGAACTTCTAATTTCGTATTTTGAATTTAATACCCATTTTTTAATAATATTTCCAGAAAAACCAATGTCTATCGAGGGGTTGTACTTAGCTAAATTTATACCCAAATGGGTCCCAAAATTCAGACTGATATTCTTCTTTTTTAAATTGACCAATGCTGGATAATAAAAATGATTGAACTCAATTCCTGCCATTATGAATTGCCCTTCTTTCAGTTCAAGATTCTTTCCATTTCTATCTTGGTATTTTACATGGACTTGATTCAGCCCATAATACCTTCTGCCAAAAGGGTCTTCTCCACCTGCTATATTACTATGAAACCATTCGATAGTTTCATCACTTGAAAAAAAAGAGAACGGATATGTTCCTTTGGTAACTAAGTAAGAGCGAAGTGTGATTCCGAGTTCCTGTTTTTTTCCAATTTTGGTAGTGAAATCAATTCTTAAGTTCTTGAAAACCGCATCAACAACAATAGTAGAATATTTAGCAGGAGTAGTTTCTTGATCGATAAAATTAAAGCGCCTATTGAACCATATTCTTTCTCTTTGCAGTTGCCTGTCATTTTCATTTTCGGGCAAGTACATCTCTACAAAAGGGTGAAATGTATTCGCACTTGAAAGTGAAAAGGTTAAAGTTTTTTTTGGGGAAGCTTTAATTTTAAAGTTTTGATTAATTCTAGCAGAAAACATTCCAAAATGGTGAATAGGTAACATGCTAGGTTTGTCAATTCCATTTTTTAAAGAAAGGGAGTCTTTTTGCTGACTATAAATAGTTGCAGAAAAAAATAACCAAATAAAAAAGAATCTTTTTTTAGGCATTCTGTAAAGTGGGGAATTCTTAAAAAAAATACCTCACAGTTTTTTAAAACACGTGAGGTATCGTACTGTTTTGAGATTTTTTTATGCGTTCAAGGGCATTCCGTCCCAAGCAGCTTTGGCTGCCTCTTTAACAGCCTCAGAATAGGTGGGGTGTCCATGACAAATTCTTGCCAAGTCTTCTGCAGACGCCCTAAACTCCATTGCTACGGCTGCTTCCATAATCAAATCTGCAACACGTGCACCGACCATATGAACTCCTAAAATTTCATCTGTATTTTTATCTGCCAGTACTTTTACAAATCCGTCGACATCGCCACTTGCACGGGATCTACCCAGTGCACGCATGGAAAATTTCCCCGCTTTGTATTCTATCTTTGCATCTTTCAATTCTTGTTCAGTTTTTCCAACGGCCGCTGCTTCTGGCCATGTGTAGACAATTCTGGAATTAAATTATAATCGATGTGAGGTTTTTGTCCTGCTAAAAATTCTGCGACAATAACTCCTTCTTCTTCAGCTTTGTGCGCTAGCATGGCACCTTGTACTACATCGCCAATGGCGTATATGTTAGGAATGTTGGTTTGCAAATGATCGTTGGTTGCTATCTGACCTCTTTCATTTACGGTAACGCCAACTTTCTCTAACCCTAAACCTTCGGTATAGGGTTTCCTACCCACAGAAACCAAACAATAATCCCCAGAAAATTCAATTTCTTTGTTTTTTTTGTCAGTTGCTTTTACCACAATGTGTGCTCCGTTTTTTTCAACAGAAGTTACTTTGTGGCTGGTCGCAAATTTAATTCCTTGTTTTTTGAATACCTTTTGTAATTCCTTGGAAATATCCGCATCCATTCCCGGAACAATCTTGTCCATGTATTCAATAACTGTTACTTCCGCACCCAAGCGTTTGTATACCGATCCCAATTCCAATCCGATTACTCCTCCACCAATGACCAGTAGATGTTTTGGAACTTCTTTTAGTTTTAATGCTTCTGTAGAAGTAATGATTCTGTCTTTGTCAATTTTTATAAACGGCAAGCTAGAAGGTTTTGACCCCGTTGCAATAATGATATTGGCTCCTTCAATAATCTCAAAAGTTCCATCATTTTTAGAAATTTTTACATGCGTATTGTCTTCAAAAGAACCCAAACCTTCAAACACTTCGATATTGTTTTTGTCCATCAAGTATTTAATCCCGCCGGTAGTCGTTTCAACTACTTTTGCTTTTCGATCTATCATCTTTCCAAAATCGAAAGAAGGTTTTTCAACAGTAATACCATGCTCTTCAAAATGATGCACGGCATCGTAATAATGATGTGAAGAATCCAATAATGCTTTGGAAGGAATGCAGCCAACATTTAAACAGGTACCACCTAGGGTTGCATATTTTTCTACAAGTGCTACTTTTTTACCTAATTGAGAGGCTCTAACTGCGGCAATATATCCACCAGGACCTGAACCGATAACGATTAAATCGTATTTCATGAGTTTGTTTCTTTTGGAATTGTGAGGAAATATTTTAAATTCCCATTTTTCTTTTAAATCAGGCACAAAAATACATATAATTTAGTAAAAATTAATAGAAATGCGTAGTTTTACTAACTTTATAATCTAAACTTGAATCCTATGAAAACTTTAAAAAAAACGGCGTACGTTTTACTCATTGCGTTGATTGTAGCTCAATTTTTTCAACCTGAAAAAAATGAAGGAAGTTTGATCTCGGTGGTCCCTTTTTTAAATGAGACCAATCCACCAGAAAATGTAAAGGAAATTCTTGAAACTACTTGTTTTGATTGTCATTCAAATACAACTACCTATCCATGGTATAACAACATTACTCCTGTAAATTATTGGTTAGAAAGTCATGTAAAGGATGGTAAAAAACACCTTAATTTTTCTGAATGGACCAGCTATTCTATTAAGAAGAAAGAACATAAAATGGACGAGTTATATGAAGAGGTTGAAGAAGGAGAAATGCCCTTAACATCCTATACATGGACGCATTCGGAGGCAAATTTAACTGCAGCACAAATTGCAGAAGTTGTTGCATGGGGTAAAGCAACACAAGCAGTCTATCAACAACAGCTAAATTTAAGATAGTTGTCAGAAAACACTGTATTGATTATTGGCGCTATTTGGGTTGAACCAAATTCTTCTGCAGCTGGCAAAAGAATGTTGCAGCTGATTGAACATTTTTTGGACCAGAATTGGAAGGTCACTTTTGCTTCTACAGCAATAAAAGGGGAAAAAGCTTTTGATTTGCATTCGATCGGGGTAGAAGAAGTTTCCATTGTTTTAAATGACATTTCGTTTGATACTTTTGTCAAAGAATTAGCGCCTGGGTTTGTCTTGTTTGACCGTTTTATGATCGAGGAACAATTTGGTTGGCGAGTTGCAGAAAACTACCCTAAAGCAATCCGAATTTTAGACACAGAAGACCTTCATTGTTTGCGAAAAACACGAGAGCGAGCAATTAAAAAAAATACAATTTTTTCAAAGGAAGATTTGTTGATAGAAGATATTTCAAAAAGAGAGATTGCTTCCATTTTACGATGTGATTTGTCTTTAATAATCTCTACTTTTGAAATGGAATTATTGACCAATTTCTTTAATATTGATTCAAATGTAGTATATCATCTGCCTTTTTTACTGCCTAAAATTGGTCATGACCAACGAACTCGTTGGAATGATTTTACGGCCAGAAAGCATTTTACCTTTATTGGTAATTTTTTACACGCACCAAACGTAGATGCTGTTTTACTGCTAAAAAAAACAATTTGGAAACACATTCGAAAACAGCTGCCAGAAGCAGAGTTACATATCTATGGGGCCTATCCAACCCAACAAATTTTAGAATTGCACTCCAAGAAAGAGGGCTTTTTAGTTAAGGGGTATGCCCCTAAACCCGAACAAATTGTTGGCAATAGTAGCGTTGTGTTGGCACCTTTGCGTTTTGGGGCAGGAATCAAAGGGAAATTAACCGAAGCGATGCTTTTTGGAACACCTAGTGTCACTACTTCAATTGGGGCAGAGGGGATGCATGCCGACTTACCTTGGAATGGAGCAATCACTGATGATTTTGATGAATATGCCCAAAAAGCAGTCGAGTTGTATACGAACGAAAGTCTTTGGAATACTGCTCAACAGAATGGAGTTGCCATCATCAATTCTATTTACGATAAAGAAAAAATAGGGCCCTTATTTATCCATAAAATTCTGGAACTCCAAAAGAATATAGAGGGGCACAGAGTTGCAAATTTCTTTGGAAGTATGCTCCAGTATCAAACCTTACAAAGCACAAAATACATGAGTAAGTGGATAGAGGCTAAAAATAATATGCATGGATAGGAGACAAGCGTAGTAGGTATGAACTCAAAAAATTACGATAGTCTATACCAATCCAGCTCTTTTTAGCAATGCATCCGGTTTTGGCTCTTTGCCTCTAAAACGTTTGTAAAGCACCATCGGTTTTTCGGTACCCCCTTTAGACAATACATGTTCTTTAAATTTTGAAGCCACCTCTTTGTTGAAAATCCCTTTTTCTAAAAAATATTCAAATGCATCTGCATCTAAGACTTCAGCCCATTTGTAGGAATAATATCCTGCAGAATAGCCTCCTTGGAAAATATGAGAAAATGCTGTACTCATGCAGTTTTCGGCAACATCTGGATATAACTTTGTTGCTGCAAATGCCTCGTTTTCAAATTCTTGAATTGATTGTATCGCTGATGGATCTTGTGAATGCCAACGCATGTCCAATAGACCAAAACTCAACTGTCTCAGAGTTTGCATTCCTTCATGAAAACTTGCTGATTCTTTAATTTTTTCAACGTATTGCATTGGGATGACTTCCCCCGTTTTGTAGTGTTTGGCAAACAATTCTAATGCTTCTTTTTCATAACACCAGTTTTCTAAAACCTGACTAGGCAATTCTACAAAATCCCAAGAAACAGAAGTCCCAGATAAACTGTTATAAGTAGTATTTGCTAACATTCCGTGGAGAGCATGCCCAAATTCGTGGAACAAAGTGGTCACCTCATTAAAGGTTAACAGAGAAGGTTTTGTGGCTGTGGGTTTGGTAAAGTTACACACAATAGACACATGAGGTCTCTCGTTAATGCCTTTTTTAATTTGTTGAGGTTTGTAACTGGTCATCCACGCGCCATTTCTTTTTCCTTTTCTTGGATGGAAATCGGCATAAAAAACCGCAATAAAATTTTCGTTGAGATCAGTTACTCTATAGGTTTTCACCTCTTTATGATAGGTGTCAATATCAAATACTTCTTTAAAATTTAGGTCAAATAGCTTGTGCGCAATGGAAAAAGCACCGTTGATCACATTCTCTAATTCAAAATAAGGTTTTAAAATTTCCTGATCTAAATCAAAAATTTCTTTTTTTAGTTTTTCGGCATAATAGGCACCATCCCATTTTTGGAGTTGTTCAATTCCGTCCAGCTTTTTAGCATAATTGGCCAAATCTTCAAACTCACGCTTCGCTGCCGGTTTTGCTTTTTGCAATAACTCATTCGAAAAGGCGATTACTTTTTCTGGAGTTTCTGCCATTCTCTCTTCTAAAACAAAATGTGCATGTGTTTTGTACCCCAGGAGATTCGCTCTCTGATGACGTAATTTTACAATGTCTAGAACAATTTGCTCATTGTTGTATTCATTTTTTTGAAATGCTTTTTTACCCGCGGCAATTGCCATTTTTTTACGGAGTTCTCTATTGTCTGCATAGGTGAGAAATGGAATATAACTGGGATAATCTAAGGTAAATATCCAGCCTTTTTTGCCGTTTTCATTTGCCAATTGCTGCGCCGCTTCTTTCGTAGATTCTGGTAGACCTGAAAGGTCTCTTTCATCCTTCAAATGCATTTGAAAAGCATTGGTTTCTGCGAGGACATTTTCGCCAAATTGCAAAGATAATTTCGAGAGCGCTGCGTCTATTTTTCGAAGTTCGGTTTTGTCTTTCTCATTCAAATTTGCCCCATTTCTCGCAAATCCTTTGTATTGTTTTTCTAAGAGCGTTTGTTGTTCTGGGGATAAGTCTAAGTTTTTTCGATCCTCAAAAACCGTTTTTACTCTTTGAAATAATGCCACATTCAAGGTAATATCATTACGGAATTCACTTAGCCAAGGAGATATTTCCTGAGCAATTTTTTGAATCTCATCGTTGGTTTCAGCAGAATTTAAATTGAAAAAAATACTGGTAATTTGGTTTAGCTTTTCGCCTGTAAAATCTAACGCAACCGTCGTGTTTTGGAAGGTTGCTTTTTCAACGTTTTCAACGATTGCTGAGATTTCGGTTTTTGCAATTTCGATGGCTTGTTTGATAGCAGGCTTGTAATGCTCATTTTTGATTTTGGAAAAAGGAGCCGTATCGAAATGTTGTAAAAGAGGATTCATGGTGAGATTGTTAAATTGTAGCAGGAGATTTAGTTCTGCATTCGTTTAGAAGCTTCTTCAACTTTTAGTTTCAAACCTTCTTTGTATGCAATGATTTTATCCAAGACACATTTATCGGAAGCACCAATAATTTGTGCGGCTAAAATTCCAGCATTTTTTGCGCCATCTAGGGCTACAGTTGCGACAGGAACTCCGCCTTAGCATTTGTAAAATGGATAAGACAGAATCCCACCCATCAATAGAATTTCTACTTTTTACTGGAACACCAATAATTGGTAGGGGACTCATTGAAGCGACCATTCATAGCAAATGGGCTGCACCACCAGCACCGGCAATAATTACTTTGATCCCACGCTTGTGTGCATTGGTTGCGTAATCAAATAGTTTTTCAGGGGTCCTGTGAGCAGACACAATATCTACCTCAATTTCAATGTCAAAACCTTCTAAAATTTCTATTGCTTCTTGCATGATTGGAAGATCTGAATCACTTCCCATTATTATTCCTACCATAATTTATTTTTTCAAATGATTTACTAGCTATGTTTTAACCGAAAAGAACTCCTCGAGGATGGTTCGATTCAATAAATTTTTTATGTTCATCAAAATTGATTTTTCTTTAGAAACGACTCTTATAGATTGATAGGCTCCTTCTTTTTATGAATCAATGAATACACTATTTTAGTGTTTTGAAAAAGAGTGATTTTTTTTTAAAAAAAAGTGCTCTTTTTTTCAATATGAGTCACCACAAATCAAAAATACAAAAAAACTTATTTGCTAATTACTCTAATCGTTTCTTTTACTTTTTGAGCAATTGCTCTGGCTTTGTTAATGTCATCGTTGACAATAGTGACATGTCCCATTTTACGAAACGGTCGTGTTTCTTTTTTGCCGTAAATATGTGGGGTAACTCCGTCAATTTTCAAGATATCATTGAAATTTTCGTAAATTACGTCTCCAGAAAACCCTTCTTCACCTACTAAATTCACCATGATTCCCGCAACCTTACTTGCGGTATTTCCGAGTGGAAGATTTAAAATACTTCTGATATGTTGTTCAAATTGATTGGTATAACTGGCTTCAATGGAATAATGTCCCGAATTATGAGGTCTTGGAGCAACTTCATTCACGATAATCGCATCGTCTTTTGTTTGAAACATTTCTACTGCCAATAGGCCCACAAAGTCGAGGTCTTGTACAACTTTTAGTGCAATTTCCTGAGCTTTTTTAGCGACAGCTTCGTCAATTCTGGCAGGGCAAATTACATATTCAACTTGGTTTGCTTCTGGATGAAATTCCATTTCAACTACGGGATATGTTTTGATTTCCCCGTCTGAATTTCTTGCGACAATCACTGCCAATTCGTTTTTAAAAGGAATCAGTTTTTCTGTGATGCATTCTACATTAGGTAAATTTTCTAAATCGGCAATAGACCTTACAATTTTAACTCCCATTCCGTCATAGCCAAAACGAGCTGCTTTCCAAACAAAGGGAAAATCGATGATTTGGTTTTCGTACGAATGTTTTAGTTCTTCGAGATAGGCATAGTGAGAAAATGGCGCAGTGGGAATTTGATGATCTATATAGAAATTTTTCTGTCTTGCTTTACTTTGAATAATTCGAAGTGTTTTTGGCGTTGGAAAGATGGTCAAGCCTTCACGTTCTAATTGGTCTAAGGCATCTAAATTTACGTTTTCGATCTCAATGGTTAAAAGATCAACTTTTTTTCCAAAATGGTACACGGTTTCAAAATCTAGCAAGTCTCCTTGCACAAAATGATTGCAAATTTGGGAGCAGGGAGCATTTTCATTAGCATCAAGAATGCTGGTGAAAATATCAAATTTTTGAGTTTCAGCCAATAACATCCTGCCCAATTGCCCGCCACCAAGAACGCCCAATGTGAAGTCTGAAGAGAAATAATTTTTCAAGTTGTAATTTTAATTGTGTTTCACAAAAATAGGAATCTAATATTAAAATTAATCACTTATTCGTAAAGAACTTCCGTTTTCACTTATTGTGTATTCTCTTGCAAAGCAATTCCCTTTTCCTTCTGATAAAGGCTGCCCCGTTAAAATGCTATACTCACTTTCGTCACATGAACATTTGAGTCGTAGGCCATCAAAAGACATTGGAACACTACAATCAAAATTTGGACATTTTCTATCGAATGCTTTAAAACCAAGAGTAGCACCATTGTATAAAATAATTCCTTGCATACCTCCATTGATTTCTGAATAGCCAGTGGGTGTCAATAAACCTATTAATTCTGGATTGTTTAAATCTATTGTAAACGAACTTATTGAATTTTGAAAACAAGAGTTTAATCTGGTATTGTCTGTACAGCTTACCATGATGATTAAAACGAATAAAAATAAATATTTTTTCATGAAGCTAAAAACTGTCTTATTTGAAAACCTTTGCAATTTACAAATATTTTGTATCTTTGTATACCGATCTCATTTCTGTCTACAGATATGAGATTTTTAAATTTAAACCCTAAACGGGATTGAGAAAAAGAATCCTTTCTTTTTACTGGAACGTATTGATACCGAAAGAAAAAGAATTTTAAATAAAATACAAATGAGCGATATATCTTATTATTCAGCAGAAGGATTGAAAAAATTAAAGGATGAGTTGTTATACTTGGAGCAAACAGAAAGACCTAGAGTAACTCAAGAGATTGCAGATGCACGTGATAAAGGAGACCTGAGTGAGAACGCAGAATATCATGCAGCAAAAGAGGAACAATCTCATTTAGAATTTAAGATTGCAAAATTAAAGAATGTGATCTCCAATGCTCGTATTTTAGACGAAAGTCAGTTAGATACATCCAAAGTTCTAATCCATTCAAATGTGGTTATCAAGAATGTTACCAACGGAATGGAGTTTTCCTACCGATTGGTTGCCGATTCTGAAACCGATGTTCGAAACGGAAAACTATCTGTAAATTCGCCTATTGGAAAAGGGTTGTTAGGAAAAAAAGCAGGAGAAGTTGTAGAAATTCAGGTTCCAAACGGAGTTATGACTTTTGAAATCATCTCTGTTTCTAGATAGATTAGCGTTTCAGAGTTGATCCTTTAAAATATAAAAATCCATGAGCATATTTACAAAGATAATTACAGGTGAAATTCCAAGTTATAAGGTTGCAGAAAACGATGATTTTGTTGCTTTCTTAGATATTAATCCAAATGCGAAGGGACATACCTTAGTAGTGCCCAAAAAAGAAGAAAATAAGATTTTTGATCTGTCAAAAGAGGCTTATGCATCCTTAATGGATTTTTCATACGATGTTGCCAAAGCTATCGAAATAGCGGTGCCTTGCAAGCGTGTCGGAATGAGTGTTATTGGATTGGAAGTGCCTCATGTACATGTACATTTAATTCCGATCAATATCATGGCAGACATGCAGTTTGTACAAAAAGTTTCTTTGACTCATGAAGAATTTGTTGGGTTGGCAGCAAAGATTGCCAGTAAATTAGGGTAGGTTCGTGGATCTGATAAAAAACGAGTTTTTTTACACCTTATCTAACAAGATTTCAAAAGTAGTTCCCAAACCAATTTCTGATTTTTGCACAAAGAGTTTCCCTTTATGGTAATCTTCAATAATTCTTTTCGAGAGTGACAGCCCAAGTCCCCAACCTCGTTTTTTGGTGGTAAATCCTAGCTTAAAAATTTGTTTAAATTGCGATTTATGCATTCCTTTTCCAGTATCAGAAACAGTAATTTTTATCTTCTTTAGAATACTTTCAATTTGTATGTGTAGAGTTCCTTCTCGCTGCATCGCATCAATGGCATTTTTGATGAGGTTTTCAATAACCCAACCAAACAATTCCTTGTTTAGGTTGACAAGAGGCTTTTCTCGCTCTTCAGAAAAAGAAAATGAAATTTGTTTGGAGCTTCTGGCCTCTAAATAATCAAATGCTTGTTTGGTAATGGTGTTGATGTTTTCTGGACGAAGTTCGGGCATAGAACCAATTTTAGAAAACCGATTGGCGATAGTGCTTAATCGGTATACATCTTTTTCAATTTCTGTAATATAACTATCTTCAATTTTTTCAATTTTCAAAATGGCAATCCAACCCAATAGGGAAGACAGAGGTGTTCCAATTTGATGGGCGGTTTCTTTTGCCATTCCTGTCCAAAGTTTATTGGTTTCAGCAGCCTTATTCGAGCTATAAAAAAGATAAATAACACTTAAAAATAAGATTAGAATTAAGATCAATGCAAGTGGATAATAGGTGAGTTTGTCCAATAAATCAGAATCTCTATAATAGATGTATTTTTTGTTTCTCCCTTGAAAACTTACTTCAACAGGTTTGTTTTGCAATTTCATTTTTTGCAACTGAGCTTCAACATAGGCCTCATTTTGTCCTTTGATAGAATCTAAATTTGTATATTCAACTTCACCAAATTCATTGACTAAAATCATCGGGATGTCGCCACTATTTTTTATAATTTGAAGAGGCAAGTCTACATTGGTATTTAAATCGGGGTTGTTAGACAATTCTTTTTGAGCAGTAGCAAACAGTTCAATTTTTAGGCGTTCTTCCTGCTTGAACTTTTGAAAAAAAGTATAGGTATTCCATAAAATAAGCGAGACTATACAAAACGATATCAAAACCGCAATTCGTTTCAGCAATAGGGTGTGAGTGTAAAATTTCATCAAAACAAATATAAAGGTTTCCAGTAGATAACTCATTTATGATTTTGATAGTATCTTTACAAGACAAAAAATTTTGACATGCTTTCGATAGATCCCAAAGAAATTTCAACAGGTAAATTACACGGTTATTTATTAGATGCCGTAGCGCCAAGACCGATTGCATTGGCAAGTACGATGGATGCTGATGGAAATCCCAATTTATCACCCTTTAGTTTTTTCAATGTTTTTAGCTCTAATCCACCAATTCTCATCTTTTCTCCTGCGAGAAGAGTTCGAGACAATACCCTAAAGCATACTTTAGAAAATGCATTGGAAACCAAAGAAGTAGTCATCAATGTTGTAAGTTATGGGATGGTTCAGCAAATGTCGCTGAGCAGTTCAGAGTATCCAGTTGGTGTCAACGAGTTTGAGAAAGCGGGTTTTACGATGTTGGCTTCCGAAACGATTGCCCCTTTTAGAGTGGCAGAATCTCCAGTTCAATTTGAATGTAAGGTAAACGATGTGATTTTTATGGGTGAAGAAGGTGGTGCAGGAAATTTGATTGTTTGTGAAATTTTAAAAATGCATATTTCCAAAGAGGTTTTAGATGAAAAAGGAGGCATCGATCAGTATCAAATAGATTTAGTGGCAAGAGCAGGGGGGAGTTATTATTCGAGAGCTAGAGATGGTTTTTTTGAAATCCCAAAACCAATAGCAACTTTAGGAATTGGAGTTGATGCAATTCCTGCAGAAATAAGGAGTAGCAAGGTTTTGACCGGGAATGATTTAGGCCTCTTAGGGAATGTAACGCAATTGCCAACGAATGAAACTGTTGATAACTTTGCAAAAGAACACCCCGAATTTATTGGGTTAGAAACCGCAAAAAAACATACATTTGCGAAAGAGTTTTTAAGTAAAAATGATATAGAAAGCGCTTGGAAGGTGCTTTTAATTAAATAGTTAATAATATATTATGGAAGTTATAGGTAAAATAAAATTAATTGGAGAGGTTCAAACTTTTGGATCAAATGGATTTAGAAAAAGAGAATTGGTTGTTACTACAGACGAACAATATCCGCAAATGATTATGGTTGAGTTTGTTCAGGATAAATGTGACTTGTTAAACAGTTATGCTGTGGGGCAAGATGTAAAAGTTTCGATCAATTTAAAAGGTAGAGAATGGATCAATCCACAAGGTGAAGCAAAATATTTTAATTCAATCCAAGGATGGAGAGTTGAAGGAATTTCACAATCACAAGCTGCAGCGAATAATTTACCTCCAGTGGATCAATTTCAACCAGCCTCAAATGTTTCTACTGAAGAGCCAGACGATTTACCTTTTTAAGGAAATTTCTATAAAGTAGCATATAAAATCAAAAAGAGCGTTCACTTTAAAGTGAACGCTCTTTTTGATTTTCAAAACCTGGTATAGTTTCAACAAAGTGAGTTTATTTTTTTTCTTCCTTTTTAGGCATAGGCCCTCGAAGGTGCACAATGAGTCCATTTAAGAAATTACGTAAAATTTGATCTCCACATTCTACATATTTATCATGATCTTCATTTCTAAATAAAGCACCAAGTTCTCCTTTACTGACTTTAAAATCTACCAAAGCACAGATTTCTACAATATCGGTATCACGCAATTTATGCGCCACACGTAGTTTTTTTAAGATGTCGTTGTTTGTTAGTCCCATGTTGCAAAGGTAAGAGAAATTAATTGACTACTTTAAATATTGCCCATGCATAAATAGCAAATCTTGCAAAACGAAAGGTTCCAAAAATCACAACATTTACAAATGGATACTTAATCATTCCTGCTGCCATACAGGCAATTGAAAATGGCAAGGGCAATAATGCACCCACAAGAATTAAAAAACCACCCCATTTTCGGGTGTTTTTTAGATTTTCGGCCATTTTAATTTCCAAATAATTTTTAATAGCAGTTATTTTTAAAGTCATTCTTCCCAAAAAGTAAGAGATCAATCCACCACTATAGGAAAGAGTAGCTAGTAGAGTTAAATTTAAAATAGGGCTTGCCGTTTTTTTAGACCAAGCAATAAAAATTTCTGGAGGAACCAGTCCGAGTAAGGTCTCAGAGATGAAAAAAGTAATCAAAACACCCATTCTTGAAAAAGTTTCGGTCAAGTGTTCCAATCCTTGATTGATGTCGTAGACATATTGATTGAAGAGAAAGACCGCTAGAACCACCAAAATGATTGGAAAAATAGCTTTTTTCAAGCTTTCCCAGACAAACAGATAAAATCCAGTTCTCCCATAGTAGTTATGGAGTCTTTTTCCGATAAAAGCAGTTTTTTTTTTTCTTAGGGTTCTGTTTTTTTCCAATTGGAAATTATTTTGATGAATTGACAAAAATAAGAACTAATTTTGTGTTAACGATCATAAATAAAAGGATTAACATCTTTTTTTTCTTTTAAAAAAAAACAACAAAAAATTGGTTTGGCTTTCAGATAGTATTGATTTTCCGTCTCCAGAATTGGCAAGGAAGGACGGTATTCTTGCTCTAGGTGGCGATTTGTCTGAGAAAAGATTAATTCATGCCTATCAAAATGGTATTTTCCCTTGGTTTTCTGAAGGAGAGCCAATTGTGTGGTATAGTCCTGAGCAACGGATGGTGGTGTTTCCAAATGAATTCAAGCTCTCAAAATCCATGCGACAATTTGTTCGGAAAACAACGCTCACCATTACAGAAAATACAGCTTTTGAAGAAGTGATATTTAATTGTAAAAATATTGACCGGGAAGATGGTCTTGGAACTTGGATTACCAATGATATGGAGCAAGCATACATTAGCTTGCATCGGATGGGCTTTGCAAAATCGATTGAGGTCTGGGATGGCAATGAATTGGTTGGAGGCTTGTATGGAGTTGAAGTAGGGGAGGTATTTTGTGGAGAGAGTATGTTTTCTAAAATTTCAAATGTTTCCAAGCTAGCCTTTTCCCATCTTGTACAAAACGGAAATTATCAGCTGATCGATTGCCAAGGTGTATAATGATCATTTGGCAAGTTTAGGAGCAAGAGAAATTCCAAGAAATCAATTTTTAAAGATTTTAAAATCTTAAATCCCTTTCAAACTTTGTAACTTTACCCCCTAAGAAAACCACAAACATGAACATAGAGAACGCTCAAAAACAGGTAGACGATTGGATCAAAGCGCATGGAGTGCGTTATTTTAACGAGTTGACAAATATGGCTCAGCTTACCGAAGAAGTAGGGGAGGTTGCAAGAATCATCGCTCGTAGATATGGAGAGCAAAGTGAAAAAGAATCTGATAAAAACAAAGATTTAGGTGAAGAGTTAGCCGATGTTCTTTTTGTGGTTTTGTGCTTGGCAAATCAAACAGGAATTGATTTACAAGATGCTTTTGAGAAGAAATTAGACGTAAAAACTCAGCGCGATCACGATCGTCATCACAACAATCAAAAACTAAAATAAATGAATTTTTTACAAAAAATAAAACAACCTCAATTTTGGAACAACTTGGTAAGAGTTGCTGTTCCTTTTTTTATTATTGTGACTTTGTTTTCGCTATTTTTTAATAGTTGGGAGGCAATCTTTTCGGCGAATTGGGCTGCTGTTTCTGAAGCCAATTTTGAGAACGGAAAATGGATTCAATTTTGGGGAACCAAAGTTGTAGTCTGTTTTGTTTATGGAATGTATGTAACCAATAAGAACATGAAGTAAGTTTTCATATTGTTTATTCCGTACTTACTTTTGGGTATTAAAATAGTCCAAAGAAACTTGGGTATATTTTTTTTGTACAGTAACTTCGCAACCAGTAAATAGCGATTGAGAACCTGACTTAAAAACACTATTTAAAAAGGAATTGTTATTGAAGTTTAAGATACAAATTAAAAGAATTTTTTTAGAATGGACATATTGTTAACGGCGGGTAGAAGAGAAAAAATCAATGAGAGAATAACAATTTCTGGTTCTAAAAGTGAGTCGAATCGCTTGCTTATTTTACAACAATTGTTTCCTGAAATTTCGATAGAAAACCTATCCGACTCTGATGATTCTGTGCATCTACAACATGCACTTTCTTCAAAAGAAGAATCCATTGACATTGGCCATGCGGGAACAGCAATGCGTTTTTTAGTCGGTTATTTTGCTTCAAAAGAACATTGTGAAGTGGTGTTAACAGGTTCAGAAAGAATGCAAAACAGACCAATTGGTATCTTGGTAGATGCATTAAAAGATTTAGGAGCCCATATTTCATACGAAGTCAAAGAAGGGTTTCCGCCAGTGAGAATCAAAGGGAGGCACATTACTAAACAAAAAGTTCAAATTAACGGAAACGTAAGTAGTCAGTATATTTCTTCTTTAATTTTGATGGGGACTCATTTAGAAAATGGCCTAGAAATAGAATTGATTGGAAACATTACCTCTGTTCCTTATATCGAAATGACATTGAGTTTGTTGACTCAATTGGGAATTCAAACAAGTTTTGAAGGAAACATCATACAGGTATTTGCCGTAAAAAATATTTCCAAACAAACTGTTGTTGTAGAGTCTGATTGGAGTTCTGCCTCGTATTTTTATTCTATTATTGCCTTGAGCGAAATAGGGTCAGAAATTCATTTATCAGCCTATCGAAAAGATAGTTTACAAGGAGATTCTTGTTTGGCAACTATCTATACACATTTTGGTGTCGAAACGGAATTCAATCAGAATTCAATTACACTAAGAAAAGAAAGACCTACAAATTTACACTCATTAGACATCGATTTAAAGAATGCCCCTGATATTGCACAAACCATCGCTGTAACTGCTTTTGGATTAGGAGTTTCGTGTGAATTAACAGGTTTACATACTTTAAAGATTAAAGAGACTGATCGATTAGAAGCTTTGCAAGAAGAATTAACGAAGTTAGGGGCTACAATTAGAGTAACCAATGACAGCCTATACTTATCTGTTTCTTCAGCAATACACGAAAATGTTGCAATCAAAACCTATAACGATCATCGGATGGCTATGGCTTTCGCTCCACTGGCACTTAAAGTGCCGATTCAAATTCAAAATGCAGAAGTGGTTTCAAAATCCTACCAAAAGTTTTGGATAGACATGGAGCAAATTGGGTTGCTCATTAAAGAACTGTAAATTAAAGAGTAAAAGACTTGACAAGGCCTATTTCGATATCGTATATTTGCCGCCCTTAGAACCCATATAACTTATGAAATTATCACAGTTCGAATTTGAATTACCAGAGAAATTAATATCAAAATATCCCTCAGATCACAGAGACGAGTCTCGTTTGATGGTGGTGAATAGAAAAGAAGGTACTATAGAACACAAACTTTTCAAAGACGTTATTGATTACTTTGATGAAGGTGATGTTATGATGTTGAATAATACCAAAGTTTTTCCAGCCAGAATGTATGGTAACAAGGAAAAAACAGGTGCTAGAATTGAAGTTTTCTTATTGAGAGAACTAAATGCTGAGAACAGATTGTGGGATGTTTTAGTAGATCCTGCAAGAAAAATCAGAATCGGTAACAAATTATTTTTTGGAGAAGACGATAGTTTAGTAGCTGAAGTTATTGACAATACAACCTCTAGAGGTAGAACCTTACGTTTCTTATTTGACGGAAGTTACGAAGAGTTCAGAGCAAAATTATTAGAGCTAGGCGAAACTCCTTTGCCGAAGGTAATCGGTCGAGATGTAGAGAAAATGGACAAAGAAAGATACCAAACAATTTTCGCAAAAGATGAAGGTGCCGTTGCAGCTCCATCAGCAGGATTGCATTTTTCTAAGCATTTAATGAAACGTTTGGAAATAAAAGGTGTCGATTTTGCAGAAACCACATTACATATTGGTTTAGGTACTTTTGCTCCGGTTGAAGTAGAAGATTTGTCAAAACATAAAATGGATTCTGAGCAAATTGTGATATCTGCCAATTCTGCAGATATGATTAACAAAGCGAAGATCGATAAAAAAAGAATCTGTGCTGTAGGAACGACGGTAATGCGAACGATAGAATCTTCGGTTTCTGCAAATCAGCAATTAAAACCATTTACAGGTTGGACAAATAAATTTCTTTTTCCACCTCATGAATTTAGCATCGCAAACTGTATGATCACGAATTTTCACAATCCAAAATCTACCTTATTGATGATGGCTGCCGCTTTTGGGGGGTATGATTTGATTATGGAAGCATACAAAGTAGCAATCAAAGAAGAATATAGATTTTTTGCATACGGTGATGCAATGTTGATCATATAAAGCAACATTGAATTGAGTAATTAAAAACTGGTGCTTCAATGAAGTACCAGTTTTTTTATGGTTATTTTTGCAGCAGTATTTTTTAATCTTTTAATCATTGTACCTTGAATAAAAAGAAAGACATAAGAGCATTAACCAAAGAAGAATTAAGAGATTTTTTTGTGGAGAATGGCGATAAGGCATTTCGTGGAAACCAAGTTTATGAATGGCTGTGGAGCAAAGCTTTGCATTCTTTTGAAGAGATGACAAACATTTCCAAAGAAACTCGAGAAATGCTTGAGGCTAATTTTGTGATCAATCACATCAAGGTCGATTCTATGCAGCGAAGTAAAGATGGAACGATTAAAAACGGCATAAAATTACATGATGGTTTTATTGTTGAATCAGTTCTGATTCCAACACCAAAAAGAACAACCGCTTGTGTTTCTAGTCAAGTAGGATGTAGTTTGGATTGTAAGTTTTGTGCAACTGCGAGTTTAAAAAGGATGCGAAATTTAAATCCAGATGAAATTTACGATCAAGTTGTAGCTATCGATAAACAAAGTAGATTGTATCACAATCACAAGTTGTCAAATATCGTCTTTATGGGAATGGGAGAGCCGTTGATGAATTATAACAACGTGATCAAGTCCATAGAAAAAATCACTTCACCAGAAGGGTTGGGAATGTCTCCTAAGAGAATTACGGTTTCTACTTCTGGAGTGCCAAAAATCATCAAAAAAATGGCAGATGACCAAGTCAAATTCAATTTGGCCGTTTCGTTGCACTCGGCAATCGATGAAGTAAGAACGACGATTATGCCTTTCAATACAAATTTTCCATTAAACGATTTAAAAGATTCTTTGGAGTATTGGTATGAAAAAACCCAGCGAACAGTTACTTATGAATATATTGTTTGGGACGGGATTAATGACCGCAAAGAAGACATTCAAGCTTTGATTAAGTTTTGTAGATATGTACCTTGTAAAGTCAATTTGATTGAGTACAACCCAATTGATGATGGACAGTTTCAACAAGCAAGTTCATCGGCAATTAACAATTACATTTCGAATTTAGAAATGCATGATATCACTGTCAATGTGCGTCGTTCTAGAGGAAAAGACATCGATGCTGCTTGTGGTCAGTTGGCCAACAAATCATAATTTTTAGCCGATATAACTGCTGTTTATAAAACCATTATATCTTGTTTATATTTTGTATTTTTGAGTGATGAATCCAGTTGAGATAATTAAACGTCCTATTTTATCCGAAATGGAACTCTTTGAAGAAAAGTTCAAAGATTCGATGCTTTCCAAAGTTCCACTTTTAAACAGAATCACCTACTATATTGTTCGAAGAAAGGGAAAACAAATGCGACCGATGTTTGTTTTTTTAGTTGCTAAAATGGTTTCGAATGGTGGTTTTGACGAGCGAACCTATCGAGGGGCTTCAGTTGTTGAGCTCATTCATACCGCTACTTTGGTCCATGACGATGTGGTTGACGATAGCAACCGAAGACGGGGTTTTTTTTCCATCAATGCGCTTTGGAAAAATAAAATTGCAGTACTCGTCGGCGATTTTTTATTGTCTAAAGGGTTGCTACTTTCTATCGATAACGGAGACTTTGATTTGTTAAAACTGATTTCCATCGCTGTTCGCGAAATGAGTGAAGGAGAATTACTTCAAATTGAAAAAGCCAGAAAATTAGACATTACCGAAGATATTTATTTTGATATTATCAGAAAAAAAACAGCCACTTTAATTGCTGCTTGTTGTGGTATTGGTGCTGCTTCGGTAGGAGCAAACCAAGACACCATTCACCAAATGCGAAAATTTGGAGAATATATCGGAATTGCTTTTCAGATCAAAGATGATTTGTTTGATTATTCTGAAGCAAAAATTGGAAAGCCTACTGGAATAGATATCAAAGAACAAAAAATGACATTGCCTCTTATTTATACCTTAAATACTTGTTCTTCGGAAGAAAAATCCTTATTGATCAATTCTATTAAAAAACACAATAAGGATAAAAAGCGGGTAAAAGAAGTCATCGCCTTTGTTAAAGAGCATGGGGGAATTGAATATACAATCACCAAAATGGGGGAATACAAAAGCAAAGCTATTGCTATTTTGGACAATTACCCAGACAATGAATACAAGTCCTCCCTGTTGAAAATGATCAACTATGTAGTTGATCGGAAGATTTAATCAAGAATTAAGTTTCTATTTTTTGGATATTTAACAGCATATTTTAAAGACAATTCTTGAGTTGTTTTTGTTCTGATATCAAGATCCCATTGTACTTCTCCTGTTTCATTATTTAAAATTCCATTAAAAGTTTCATCTAAGGTAATTTTTATTTCTTCTCTTTTAGAAATTGGAATTTGATCTAAAACTATTATTTTAATGTCTTGAGATTTATTGTTTTTTACACGAATATTCCAAGCTTTAAACTCTTCTTTCTTACTTCCTATTAGTTTTTTTGTTGTAAAATCTTTTGATTTGACTCTGTTGACAGAAACATTTTTATCTTCACCTAATGAAATTGAGAGCAAATCTTTTGATGAACGGGTATCTATTAAAGTTGTTCCAACAAAAGTATTTTCAAAATATACATTTGCTTCTCCTTCCAATAAGTTGAATTTCTCCCAATCCTTTAAAGACGCAAGTAAAAATGCTTTTTCTTCTATTTTTGGAATTGAATAATAAGTGTAGCTTGCATTAGACTGAAATTCGTTCATAGAAATCGTAAAATCTTTATTACTTGATTTTATAGAGTAGGGTTCAATAATTTCAATACTAAAGGAGGTCTGATTCAGAATTTCCTGAGTTGGTATCCTTATGATTTTAAATCAGAAAAGGCTGGAATATGTTCATTTAAAGAATTTTTCCGAGTCTCTTTTTTCTTAATTGAACCGTAATCCGCAATGACAACTTCCTCTAACAAATCAGCATCTTCTTGTAAAGTAACATTAATAACAGGACTAGAAATTGGTTTTATTTCACTTATAAATCCCAAATATGAGAACTCTAACTGACGACTATTTTGGGGGACTTTTATAGAGTATTTTCCGTCGAAATCTGTAGAGGTTCCAATTGTTGTTCCTTTAACGTGAACATTAGCTCCCGATAAAGGTAGAGAATTATCATCTGTTACATAGCCTGATACCTCATCTATGATGGCACCATAAAAAGGAGGAATTGACCCATAATCTAGATAATAGGGAATTATTTTACCAGCTTTTGTTGAATTACTTGGATTTGCTGATGAAAATCTAAGGTTTACATTTGACCAATCAATTTTAGAGTTTTGTTTTAAATTCGCTTTGTATACAAGGGTCAGCGGAGAGCTAATGTCAGAAACTCTAATATCATATGAAGGGAACCAGCTTACATTGGAAACATTGTACATTAATTCAAAATTAGCTTTTTGTTTAGTGTTTGATTTAATTTTGATAAAAATTTCTCCTGATGCAAAATGCTTTTTTTGGGTTAAATCACTTAACTGTTTTGCAATGGATTTTTGTTCCTTTTTAAGCTCTTTGAGAATATTTCTAATGAGTAATTCTTCAGTTTTCAAAGATTTAATTTTGGAGGCATAATAATTCGAAGCTTCTTTCAATACCGATGCCGTTAATGTTTGGTTTCCTTTAATATTCTTATTGGTGTTTAAAAATTGAATATTTTCTAGGACTGTTTCGAGGCGTATTGTTTCTAGATCAATACTGTTCTTGCTTTGTGTGAGTTTGCTTTCAAGCGAAATCTGTTCACTACTTTTTTCACCTGTCTTTAAATAGTTTTTTTGAAAGTTTACAGATTGGATTTCTACTCCTTCCACTTTCACTTGAATACTTTTTTTGTCTACAAATGGTGAGAGGTTTGTAAATTTCAAAATTTGAATTCCTTTTTGAATTTCAATATTTTTTTTACGACTTACCTGTGCGCTGTTTAAAAATACTGTAGCGGAATTTACCTTTGATTTGATTTCTTTTTCTATAAAATCTTGACTATTTACTTGAAGGATGGTTATCGTTACAAGTGCAAAAAACACTATTTTTTTCATCATGAATATTGTGGTGATTAAAATTAGAAATTTTAAGAAGTAAAAACACAAATAGATCTATATTCTCAATACAATAGAATTCCTAGAGCAACGAGAAAAAGCAATGGAAATAAAAAAACAAGTTCACTTATCAGTCCCCAAAAAAGAAATTTCCCCCAATGTATTCGTCTGTTTTTATCTTTTTTAATCCGCTTACTCAATTCGGAAACAGACATTCTTAAAAGGGTTTCTTTCTCAATTTTTAAATCAATAACGCCAATGGAGTTGATTCCTGCTTTATATCCTTTTATGACTTCCTTTGGGTAGTTTAGTAAACAGAAGCCCATTGCCCATAAACTGATCAGTCCAATTGGGAGATGTTTCCATAATTGGGTGCCAATTTCCCATCCTGCTATAAAAGCTTCTCCTTTCCAAGTAGTATCACAATTGTATAAAACATGCTGAATATCATGAATATAAATTACCTTTTTTCTATGCTGTGTATTTGGAAGTTTTAAGGTAAAGTATCTGAATTTTAACTCAAAAAAGGCCTCACTTTCTCCGCCATCTTCTTTGAAGTTGTTTTCTTTATAAAATTGTTGAAGTGATTGTGAAATAGTCATATTTAGATGATTGCCTTCACAAAGGTAAAATGCATCAATAAGAAAAATATTGACAAATGTCACTATTGATAAAGTTTTCTATAATTTCAATAGTTCTTCTACAAAGGCTCTGGAGTTTGACAATCTAGGCACTTTGTGTTGGCCTCCTAACTTCCCTTTTTTCTTTAGCCAACTGTAAAACAATCCTTTTTTGGCAAGATGAACTTTTGGCAACATTAGTGTCATATTCATATAGCGTTTTGCTTCATAATCAGAGTTGATTGATTTTAAGGCATCGTCTAAAATTTGTGTAAATGAATCGATGTCTTTTGGTCTTTTGGCAAATTCAATGATCCACTCATGCCCCCCCTTTTCTTTTCCTTCCATAAAAATTGGCCCCACTGTATATTCAGAAATGAGTGCATTTGTTTTTTGACAAGCCAATCGCAAAGCTTCTTCCGCATTTTCAATAATCAATTCTTCACCAAATACATTGATATGGTGTTTTGTGCGTCCTGTAATTTTTATTCGATAGGGATCAGTTGATGTGAATTTTACGGTGTCTCCAATTAAATAGCGCCACAATCCACCATTTGTTGTAATCAATATGGCGTAATTTACGCCCTCTTTTACTTCTGATAAGGGGATTGCATCGGAATCTTCTCCGGCATATTCTTCCATCGGAATAAACTCATAAAATATTCCATAGTCCAACATCAACAATAATTCTTTGGATCCATTTCGATCTTGAATTGCGAAAAATCCTTCGGAAGCATTGTAAATTTCGTAGTATTTAAAATCTGCATTCGGAATCAATTTCTTGTATTGTTCACGATAGGGATTGAAGTTGACACCTCCATGAAAATAAACTTCAAGGTTGGGCCATACCTCTAAAATATTATCTTTTCCCGTTTTTTCCAAAACCCTGTTGAGGAGTACCAACATCCAAGAGGGAACGCCCACCAAGCTAGTGATGTTTTCCTTGATGGTTTCATTTACGATGGCTTCCATTTTTGTTTCCCATTCAGCCATTAAGGCTACTTGCTGACTAGGAGCCGAACTAAAATCAGCCCAAAAAGGCAAATTTTCAGTAATGATCGCAGACAAATCGCCAAAGTAAGAACCGTTGTCTTGATAGACTTCCGAACTGCCTCCCAAACGCAACCCTTTTCCGGTAAAAAGCTGTGTTTTTGGGTTGTTATTGATGTACAAACAAAGCATGTCTTTTCCAGCTTTTATATGGCAATGTTCTAAGGCATTTTCAGAAACAGGTATGAATTTACTTTTTGCATTGGTAGTTCCGCTACTTTTTGCAAACCATTTGACAGGGGTAGGCCAGAATAAATTTTGCTCTCCCTTTCTGCAGCGTTCAATCAAGGGTTCAAAAGTCTCGTATTTTTGAATGGGTACTTTTTTTTTGAAATCAGAATAGTCTTGAAAGGTTGAAAATTCATTTTTAACACCAAATTCGGTGTTTTTAGCCGTATTGACAAGTTTGAGTAAAAGTTCTTCTTGAACATCAATAGGATATTTTAAAAAAAGGTCGATTTGATGTATTCGCTTCTTTAAAAACCAAGATATTATAGAATTGATAATCTGAAACGCCATAGAATTGTGTAAATTTGTTTGCTTTGGTTTTTAATTAATATATCACTATAAATTTCTCCCCTAAAGTAATAAAATCTTTTATATGATCTATCAAGGAGTTTTAAAAAAAATGATGACTGAAAATACTGAGATAATTCAGTATTATTTAGATATGAACGACGATTTCATCAACATGAATCAATTGTTGGGAGCTCAAATTGGAATCCAATTCGTCAGCTATGAATGTTTGAATTGTCATTCAGCAAAAGAAATTTACAGACAAGGTTTTTGTAAATCTTGTTTTTTTGACACTCCCAATGCAGGTGATTGGATCATGAGACCCGAATTGAGTACAGCACATTTAGGTATTGAAGATCGAGATTTAGCCTATGAGCAAAGTGTACAATTGAAACCGCACATTGTGTATTTGGCAAATTCAAGCAATGTAAAAGTAGGAGTGACTCGGAAGCAACAAGTGCCAACTCGTTGGATCGATCAAGGTGCCCACGAAGCGATTGAAATATTAGAAGCACCCAATCGGTATTTGGCTGGGATTACTGAAGTTGCGTTAAAAGAACATGTGGCTGACAAAACCAATTGGCGAAAAATGCTAAAGAATGATATTGAAGATGTCAATTTAGTAGATTGGAGAAATCAATTGGAAGCTTATATTCCTGATGAAGCTAAATCCTATTTTATTACAGACAATACAGAGACTCATTTGAATTTTCCAGTGCTGAAATATCCGATTAAACCAAAAAGTTTAAACTTGCTAAAAACCTCAAAGTATACTGGAAAGCTGGTGGGTATCAAAGGACAATACTTAATTTTTGAAGATGAAACTGTTTTTAATGTGAGGTCCAATGAAGGACTAGTCGTTTCATTAGAATTTTAAGAGGACAGTTTTTGTTTGATTTAAAAAGAGAATTTTTTTGTAGAATTTCGTTCTACCAAATTTGTTTTGATCACGACTGTTTTTGGCTTTTCAGAAGCTCTCTTTTTATCTAATTTGTTGATTAAAATTTCTGCTGCTGTAGCGCCCATAAGCTCACCATGCTGACTTACAGTAGTTAGTTTTGGACTAGAATGTCTCGCTAAAATTCCGTTTGAAAAAGAGACAACAGAAAAGTTTTGAGGGATTTTAAAACCTTTTTTTATAGCAATTTTCATGGCAGCTATTGCTGAAGATTCGTCGGTAGCAATAACAGCATCTATGGTGTTGTTGTCAAAGATAGGCTCTAAAATGCTCTCATACATTTTATAGTCTTCCTCTAAAATATCAATAATTAAATTTTTATTGACCGTTAGATTATTCTCTTCCAACCCTTTTAAATATCCGTGTTTTCTTTTTTCTCCAATTTTTAATTTACTAATTGTAGAAATAAACGCAATGTTTTTGCTTCCCGTTTTTACAAGGTGATTTACTGTATTTACAGCACCAATAAAATCGTCTGTAATTACCTTGTCGCAATCAATATCATCGGTTACCCGATCAAACATCACAATGGGAGTGTCATTATTAATCATTGCTTGTAAATGGGCATACTCATTCTTTAGAATGGTTTCTTCAGACAATGAAAGAATAAAACCGTCTATGATCCCGTTTGAAAGCATTTCAATGGTTTCTACTTCTTTGGTATAGGACTCGTTGGAAATACAAGAAATTATTTTATAGCCTTTGTCATTCGCTACCTTTTCAATTCCTTTAAAGGCCTGTGCAAAAAAGTAATTCAACATATTCGGAATAATGATTCCGATCGTTTTTGTTTGTCTATTCTTTAAACTTAATGCATTGAAATTTGGCTTATAATTGTTTTCTTTCGCAAATTTTTTTATTTTTTCTTTGGTGCTAATGCTAATCTCATAACTATTGTTCAACGCTTTTGAAACTGTTGATATAGATACGTTGAATTCTTTAGCGATGTCCTTAATAGTTAATCTTTTCATTGAAAATAGATAAGTTGGTAAATTACAAAAAACTATGTACAATCTATGTGAACAGCCTGCTGTTTTTTCTTTTTTAATTCAAAAATCAAATACGAAAATACGAATAAATATTCTAAAATAAGGAACCAGAAATTTTCATTCCATGGTGTATTTGCGTATGCCTGATAACTTAATATTATGCTAAGGCTCCAAACAATTGGAAAACGATATTTGGTAAAAACACACAAGAGAATCAATGTGGCTAAATACCATGGGTGCATTGTTGTAGTTGTAAAGTAGTAGAAAGTCAGCCCGAAAAGTAATGCTGGAATCAATGTTTTAAGCGTAGTATTCTTTCTAAAAAAAGTAATTCCTCCCAAAAACAAGAGGGTAAGTATCGGAATAATTCTTCCAATTATTGCGATTTCATTCCAACCTCTGAAAGCGTATCCGACTTCTCTAAAAAGGTAATAAAAACTCGCATTGAATTCAAATTTCTGAAACCATAACCCTACTGAATTCAAATAATTATTGACAAGTTCGGGAGTGTAAAATGGGAGAAAAAGCCCAATTGTAGTGATCAAAATAAGTGCGTAAAAAGCAAGTAGTTTTGCAAATCCTAAAGGCTTTGATTTTAAAGAATTCTCTTCCAGTTTATTTTTCTGAATTGTATTGGAAGGGGTTAAAAACCATTGATAAAATAGTGGTAAAAACAAAAGTGGAATTAGTTTCACCGAAATGGAACAAGCGATGAGAAGGGCAGCAATAATCCATTTTTTTCGTGATAATTGATACAAAGCCCAAACAAAAAAGAACAACATTATGGGTTCGAAATGCAAATTCCCAGTCATTTCAATAATAATAAAAGGATTCAAAAAGTACCAAAAAATAGCGCTAACTGGGAGGTTTAGTTTTTCTAAGAGTCTGCTTCCAAAATAGAGAATACCAATGTCTGCCAAAATAAGAATGACTCTTAAAACAAGTACAGATCCAAAGATACTTTTACTACTAAAGACCGCTGCAATTAGAAAAAAGAGTTGATGTAAAGGTGGGTAGTTGGTATAATGGCTTCCATTGAGTTCACCCATACCGTGATAGAGTGTTTTTGCTTCCGAAATGGGAGATCGTCCAAACTGAATAAATGTTTCAGGTAGTGAGAGGTAGGGATTGAGTCCTTCCAAAAGCATTCTTCCGTCCCAAATAAAGCGATAAAAATCTTGTGATAAATTGGGCATCTGAAAGAACAACACCAATCTAAAAAGGATGGCAATTCCAGCTAAGTCTTTAAAACGAAGATAGCTGTTGCCAATCAGTAAATAAAAACAAGTAAATAGTGAAATCCAAACGAACAATAACTGATAAAAATCCGTTCTTTCTATAAAATATCCTGAAAAAAAATAACCCAAACAACTTGTTAATAGTAGAAAAATAGCATGGTATTTAGCTACACGATTCATTATGCTTTTGAATAGACAGATTTGAAGAAAACATAACTAAATCCGATAAAAAGCATCAAGTGAAAAGGGAATAAACCAAAATCTCCTCCTTGGTCTCCAACGATAAAAGCACTGTACATTCCAAAGGCAAAATAGAGGACTAAAATCCCTTCAATAACTACATGTATTGAGGGCTTATTCTTGATGTAAATATTGCTTTTCCAACCGTCTTTAATGGTCTTGATATTAAATTTAGGTGTTCTTACAAATTCACTTTTCTTTCCAAAATGTCCCTCTAAAACAGCAATAGAATTGTGTAATGAAAAGCCCATCGCAATGGAAAAGAACGTAAAAAACAATCCAATGTATTTTACAAATTTCAAAAAGCCACCTCCGTAGGTTTTTTTGTACATGTACCAATAACAAATAAAGAAGATAACTGAGCTGATAACAAAGAAGCTCATCATATAAAAGTAGTTCTTTAGGTGCGCATATTCGTTTTTAATATACAACATGGGGATGCTCAACACTGCCACAATAAATACATTTAAAAACATGGAACTATTTAGTAGGTGCAAAACACTGTGAATTTTTGTTCGCAAGGGCAATCCTTTAGTTTTTAGAACCCTTCCTGCCATTTTTTGAAAATTCTCTGCGCCTCCTTTGTTCCATCGAAACTGTTGAGAACGCGCTGCACTAATGATGACAGGCAATTCTGCTGGAGTTTCTACATCTTCAAGATATTTGAATTTCCAGTTTTTTAACTGTGCTCTATAACTTAAATCTAGGTCTTCTGTAAGTGTGTCACCTTCCCAGTTTCCAGCGTCATATATGCATTCTTTTCTCCAAAGACCTGCTGTTCCATTAAAGTTGATAAAATGTCCTTTGCTATTTCGACCTACTTGTTCAAGGGTGAAATGTGCATCCAATGCAAACGCCTGAATTTTGGTAAGTGTTGAATAATTTCTATTGATGTGTCCCCAGCGAGTTTGTACAACACCAATTTTCTCGTCTTTAAAGTAGGGAACCGTTTTTAGTAGCCAATCTTCTTCGGGTAAAAAGTCAGCATCAAAAATGGCAATAAATTCCCCTTTTGTAGATTCCAACCCTTCTTTTAAAGCACCCGCCTTGAAGCCTTGTCTGTTGGTTCTGCAAATATGTTGAATGTCAACTCCTTGGGCTTGTAGTTTTTTAATTTGTAGGGAGGTGTTCAAAACCGAGACGTCCGTCGAATCGTCTAGTACTTGAATTTCTAATTTTTCTTTGGGATATTTTAATTGTACAATATTATTCAGCAGGCGCTCCATTACATACATTTCGTTAAAAACAGGCAGTTGTATTGTGATGAAAGGGACTTCCTCTGGATTTGATAAATCAAACTGAGGAGACTGATCTTCTTTTTTATGTGCAGATAAATAATTAAAAAGTAAGTTCAATTGTGCTAGTGAGTACATAAAAATTAGCACTAGAGAAATTGAATAAATGGCAATCGTAATGTATGCTAGAATCATTATTTAAAGCTATATTTAAAAATCCAAGTCAGAATCTTAATTCCTGCAAATATAGCACCTTTTACGGTCCCTGAAACTTTAGAGACGCCAATTCTATTTCTATATTTTACGGGAACTTCTTGATAGTGAAACTTTTGCTTTAAGGATTTAAGCTGCATTTCTACTGTCCATCCATAGGTCTTGTCCTCCATCTCTAAGCTGAGTAGTTTCTTGTATTTAATGGCTCTAAATGGACCTAAATCAGTAAAAGTGGCTCCAAAGAAAAGTTTCATCAAAGAGGTGGCTAGCCAATTTCCAAAAATTTGAGGTGTTGTCATAGCTCCTTTTTCTCGAAGTGCTTTCACTCTAGCTCCAATTACAATATCCATATTTTGGTGGATGATCGGTGCAATGAGTTCTACCAATTGTTCAGGGTAGTCAGAATAGTCACCATCCAAAAAAACAATAATTTCGGGGGTTGAGTTTTGTTGAGCGATGTAGTCCATCCCTTTTAGGCAGGCATATCCATAGCCTTTTCGTTGTTCTTGTAAAACGGTTGCTCCAGCATTTTTCGCATTCAATTCTGTAGCGTCTGTAGAATTGTTATTAATGACTATGATTTCATCAACAATTTCAGGAATATCCTTGATTACTTTTGCAATTGAATCTTGTTCGTTATGCGCAGGGATAATTACTTTTATGATTGGTTGCATGTACTGCCGTTTTTTTGTTGGGATTTCTATTCGGTAAAAGTACTAAGATTCGCTTTTATATCAACCCAGATTACCCCTCTTCTTTTCGGTCTTCTTCTGGTAGTTTTTATTTTTTATTGACAAGCTCCATCAAATCGACATTATTTCCCAATAGAATTTCAGTAGGGTTAATTCTTCCAGTTTCAGGGCCATTTTCAAGTTTTAATACACCTCTTGGACACACTGCTGCACAGATACCACAACCTACACAACTAGACCGTACAATATTTTCTCCCTTTTGTGCATAGGCTCTGACGTCGATTCCTTGTTCACAGTAGGTAGAGCAATTTCCACAGGAAATACACTGACCTCCATTGGTTGTAATTCTAAAACGTGATTTAAAACGTTGAATAAATCCCATATAGGCCGCCAGTGGACAACCGAAACGGCACCAAACACGATTTCCGAAAATAGGATAAAAACCTGTTCCAATGACACCTGCAAAAATTGATCCGATTAAAAACCCGTAAATATCTTGAATAGTTTGTGTTCGAATTCCAGCAATTTGATGTGCTCCTGAAAAGAAGCTGTACAAGGCAATTCCTGTCATTACCATCACAAAAATTAAAACGCTGTGAATTACAATTCGCTCCACTCTCCATGAAAGCAATGTTTTACTGGACAATTGTCGGTACGGGTCGCCTAAAGTTTCTGCCAATCCACCGCAACCACAAACCCAAGAGCAGTACCACCTTTTTCCAAAGAAATAGACCATCACAGGAACGATGACGAGGGTGAGTACAATTCCCCAAACTAAAATAAACAGTCCGAAAGTACCACTAGCCAACAACTCGTCTAAATTCCATTTGAAGAAAAAATCATAATCTAAAGGAAATGCATTTTTAAAATCGTACCACGGCTTTTCAAAACGGACCAAAATTTCGGGAATTAAAAAGGCAAATACGATTTGAAAAAACAAGACCGAAGTCGTTCTTAAAATTTGGTATTTGTTATGTCTGTATTTGATATACATTCTAACGGCCATCACTGTCATGACGGTACAGTATAAGAATCCATATAAAAACCATTGACTGGCAGCGTTTCCACTTATAAATTCGCTAATACCGTCAACCAAATACACCCAATTGACAATGAAATCGGGATAAAAATACAGCAAGACATAAAAGGTGACCAAAAACACAAAAGCAAACCAACCGATCCAACCACGATTTGTAGCAGCATTCAGAAAAACACCATCATTTTTGATTCCTGGTGGGCCCAAAGTGACGACATTAGGAATGATAAATAGCAATGCTCCCAGAATTCCCAGCCCAAAAGTGAGCATCCAGGCCCAGACTTTGTGTGTTTGGACAAAACCTTTTCCTGCTTTTTTTGCCAATTCAAAAGTTAAGGAATGGGGCTTTCCAAAAGTTTTAAATTGAAATTGTGCCGCTTTCTGACTCCAGTTTTTTTCTGAATTGTATTTCGAAATTAATTGATCATAAAATTCATTAGAAGTTGCATAGGCTTTTCGAACACGACTCGAAAAGGTGAAAATATTTTGATGATCGTTGGTGACGACTGCTTTTTGAAGTTCTGTTGCAAGAACTTCACTCTTATAGCCTTTTTCTTGAATATATGCATCTAATTCAGTTTTTGAAAGATTAAAGGAGCCTGTAAAAATGGATGCAGTAAAAAGAGATATTCCAATAAAAAAGAGGAGCAACCCAATGTTTTGTAGTGTTTTCATAGTTTAAAGACTATTAAATATTCTTTTCCAACTCTTTTTTTGCAACGAAATATTTGTGCCAAATTTGAGATTGAATTGATCGAGGATGGATGCTTCATGGATTTTGTAAAACTCAGGATCAAAATTGGCATCGGCTAGATGTTCCAATACAAATTCGATTGTTTTTTTTTGAGTCAACCACTGATCAAAAACTTCATGTCGCATTCGTATTCCGAAGGTGTTGATTCCTAGAAAAAGATGTGAATCTCTATCATATGAAACAGTCAAGCATTTGTTTTCTTGAGGGTGCTTCCATTGAAAATGTGCTTCGTTTTCTTGTTTGGATTGCTCATTAAAAACCCAACCATAAGTTTGATATTCAATGTCTAAAAATTTGGCAGAATTGAACCAATGCCCCGGTTTGTATTCAGTTTTTGTGTTGCAAATGGTTTGAGCTAGTGTTTCGCCCATCATGCGTCCAGTATACCAAACCGCTTCAATAGCTCTTCTATTTCCAATGGCTTCTTGCTGTTCTGCACAATCTCCAATAGCATAGACTCCATCGATATTGGTTTCTAAAAAGCGATTGACCAATACACCTTTATTGGTTGCTATTTTTGATTGTTTGATGAAATCGATATTTGGTGAAACTCCCGCTGTTAAACCGACTACACTACAGGCAATTTCTTCGCCTGTTTCATCAATGATAATTGAGGAAACACCTCCATTTGGGGCTGCTTTAATTTCTCTCAAATTGACTCCTAATCGCAAATCGATGTGATGCTCTAGGATGTGATGATTGATCATTTCAGATTCTTGAGTAGGTAAAACTCCGTTCCAAAAACTGTTCTCTCTTACTAAAAAAGTAACGGGAATATTCCTACTTCTAAGCATTTCTGCCAATTCAATACCAATCAATCCACCCCCAACAATGACAGCCCTCTTACAAACTTCGGCATTTGGAGCATATTTTTCTAATTGTTCTAAGTCTTGTTTATGGTACATCCCCAGCACACCCTTTGAATCTTGTCCTTAGCCAACCAAATTTATTTGGTTTTGATCCCGTTGCAAGAATCAGCTTATCATAGGTCAGCGTAGAAGCTTTATCAAAAAATAAGGTTTTTTTATCAGTATCAACAGAAGTCACAAAACCTTGTTTCAAATTGAGATTGTTTTTTTTCCAAAACCAATTTTCATAGGGTTGGGTATGTTCAAACTTGAGATGCCCCATATAGACATACATGAGTGCAGTTCTTGAAAAAAAGTAAGGACTTTCTCCCGATACAATCGTAATTTTTTTATCAGATAATTTCCGAATATGCCTTGCAGCAGTTATACCAGCAATCCCATTTCCAATAATAACTATGTGTTCCATAAATTGTACGTTGTGGTATTTCTGACCAAGTCAAAGTTACTAACTTTCAGATGGGTAAAAAAATATGTTTCAATCTAAATTTATTTTTCAATCCGAAACGAGTTCAGATTGTCATGTCTTTATCTTCAGAAAATCTCTTCCAATTAAATAGTCTATTTTTGAAAGGATATGAAACAATTTCAACTTCTTTTTCTCGTCATATGTTTTTCGTGCAATTCTCAACACCAAAAAATCAATGGTGTTAGTTTTGTTGCCTCTAAAGATTCAATAACGAGTGAGCATGTTCAGCCTGTTTTAAATGTGCATAGCAATTATGTAGCATTAATGCCCTTTGGTTTTCTCCAAGAGTTGAATTCACCAATAGTCCTGTTCAATACTCACCGACAATGGTTTGGTGAGACCCAAAAGGGATTGCTGCAATATGCTGAAAAATTTCAAGAAGAAAAAGTAGGGATCATGGTAAAACCTCAGATTTGGGTTTGGAGAGGAGTTTTTACAGGAGACATCAACATGGATTCTGAAGAACAGTGGACATTTTTTGAGAATTCTTACAGCGATTTTATACTTACCTATGCCAAAACAGCTCAGGATATGGGAGCGGAAATTTTATGTATTGGAACAGAATTAGAACAATTTGTGCTAACTAGACCTGTCTATTGGAAAAGATTAATTAAAGATATTCGAAGGATTTACAAAGGAAAATTGACCTATGCCGCCAATTGGAATGAGTATTTAGAGGTGTCTTTTTGGAGTGAATTGGATTATATTGGAATCGATGCCTACTTTCCATTAAGTGATGAGAAATCTCCAAGTATTTTGGATTTTGAGAAGGGATGGGAACCTCACAAAAAAGACATTTTAGAGCTTCAGCAAAGAGTGAAGAAGCCGGTCTTATTTACAGAGTTTGGGTATCGAAGTGTTAATTATAATGGGAAAAAGCCATGGGACTCGAGACGAGTAGAAGGGGCGGTTAATTTTGAAGCACAATCAAATGGCTTACAGGCAGTGTACAATCAATTCTGGAATGAAGATTGGTTTGCTGGTGGTTTTATTTGGAAGTGGTTTCATGTCAATGATGCTGCAGGTGCTGAGAATAACAATAGATTCACACCTCAAAACAAGCCTGCAGAAGATGTGATTAAGAAAACCTACAAACAATAATTCTTAGATAAAACATAAAATTTCAAAACATGACAAATGTTTTAAAATAAGAAAAAAAAGAATTTTAAATTTGAGAAACGTTTAAAAACACTCTCATGAAAAAGATTATTGTACCGATAGATTTTTCCAAACATTCTGAATATGCTTTAAAAACAGCAGCATTATTTGCGAAGAAAAGCAAGGGGACTGTTTATGCTCTGCACATGCTGGATCTTCAAGAAATTTCACTTTCTGAAAGTTCAAGTTATCAGCATGAAAAAGCAGTTTTTTTCTTAAAAATGGCAGAAAAAAAGTTTAAAGATTTTTTGAATAAAGAGTATTTACAGGGGTTGAAAGTGGTTCCAATAATCAAACATTATAAGGTATTTAGCGAAATTAATGCCATCGCAGAAGAGGTCAAGGCTGACCTAATTGTCATGGGCTCTCATGGGGTAAGTGGGTTGAAAGAATTTTTTATAGGTTCGAATACAGAAAAAGTTGTTCGGTACTCGAATTTACCCGTTCTAATTGTGAAAAATGAAGTAATGAACTTGGATTTTTCTGATGTTGTTCTAGCCTCGGATTTTTCTGAAAAAAGTATTCCAACATTTCAAAAAGCATTACAAACATTAGATTTATTAAATGCTAGATTACATATTCTATATGTGAATTTGCCTACAGAAGAGTTTAAATCAACTGCAGAAATGGATGCAATGGCAAATATCTTTTTGTTAAAAGCAGAAGGGAATGTCGATCGGCTTGTCAACGTAAATTTTGTTTGTGATCGAACAGTTGAAAAAGGAATTTTGAATTTTTCAAATGTAATTGGTGCCGATTTAATTGCTGTAATTACCCATGGTAGAAAAGGATTGGCTCATATTTTTGGGGGAAGTATTGCAGAGGATGTTACAAATCATTCCACCTTACCAATCATTACCTTTAAAATCTGAACAGCTCCTTTAAAGATAACACACGGATTTTATATCCCCATTATTTTAATTCTATTATTTTTTAAAGAACTATGGCTTCTTTAGAATTTTTTAGCCAATAGATCTCTAATTTCGGTCAACAATTCCTCTTGGGTAGGTTTTTTGGGTGCTGGAGGAACCACTTCTTCTTTTTTCTTGGTTTTATTGTAGGTTTTTACCATGACGAACACCACAAAACCAACAATGATCAAATTCATAATACTATCTAGCCAAGCTCCGTAAAGAATTGCATTTTCTGGCGTGATGATCTTTCCAGAAGGGTCAATTACAGCCTCTGATAAAATTTGTTTTTTGTCTGCAAAACTAATGCCTCCAGTAAAAATTCCAACAAATGGCATCACTATATGGGTTACAAATCCTTTTGCTACTGCTCCTATGGCACCTGCCATGATGAAGGCAACAGCAAATTCGATAACATTTCCTCCCGTAATAAATTTTTTAAATTCAGTAAACATATTCTTTTTTAAATTGATAAACGTATGGCAATATATAAAATAATATTTATTGTTTAAAAATTTTATGAACCCTTTGAGAAATTCCAGTTAAAGTTTCATACGGAATGGTTGTTGCAATGTCAGCAATTTCTTGGATCATTTGTTGACTGTTAAATACAGTTACTTCATCCCCTTCGGTACACTCAATTTTAGTGACATCCACCATGATCATGTCCATACAAACATTTCCAATAATTTTTGCTTTCTGATTTTGAATCAATACATTTCCTTTCTGGTTTCCTAGTTTTCTAGAAATTCCGTCTGCATGCCCAATGGGGATGGTAGCAACGAGTGTTTTCTTTTTGGCTACAAAAGCTCTGTTATATCCTACTGTTTGTCCTAGTTCAATACTGTGAATTTGAGAAATAATGGATTTTAAATTATGTGTGTTTTTAAGTTGCTTTGTTTCGATAGGATCATTTCCAAAACCGTACAATCCAATTCCAATTCGCACCATATCAAACTGAGCTCTGGGATAGTTGAGAACCCCTGAAGTATTTAATAGGTGAAAAATAGGTGTGTAGTCTAAATGCTTTTTAAATTCTTCTACAATATGTGTAAAAAGACCAATTTGATTTTCTGTAAATTTTTGTTCTTCGAGATCTTCACTAACCGCCAAATGAGAGAAAAGAGACTGAATTTTGAGTTGTTTCGTGTTTTTAAAAAAAGCTAAAACTTCAGGAATGTCAGACTCAGAAAACCCTAATCTATTGAGTCCTGTATTGAATTTTAAATGGATAGGATAGTCCGATAATGAGTTTTCTTTTGCAATTTTTAAAAAGGCATTTGCGATTTTAAAATGATAAAGGTTGGGCTCTAAGCAATACGACAGCATGAGTTCTAAATTGGGGATCTGAGGATGCAAGACCAAGATGGGAGTTTGAATTCCAGCTTCACGCAGTGCGACTCCCTCATGTGTATAGGCTACTGCAAAGTAGGCTACTTTTTTTTCTAAAAATTTCGCAATTTGTACTCCGTCACTTCCATAGCCAAATGCTTTTACAACAGCTAAGATTTTGGTTTCTTGATGTAGTTTTTGTTTGAAATACTCAAGGTTATGTTCAAGCGCTTTTCCGTCTATTTCTAAAACAGTGACATGGTGGTTCATTTTTGCTAAACGTCTTTAGAATCCGTAGTTTCTTTTTGTTGTTTTTGGATTGCTTTGTAGTAGGCAGCTCTACTTAAAGGCTCATATTCTTCTGTTTCTCCCAACATTACGATAGTGTCATTCTGTGCTTTTCGGAAGCTATAATGAGCTGGATTCCCTGTGTGTGTGCAAACAGCGTGAACTTTGGTTACATATTCAGCAGTTGCCATCAATGCAGGCATAGGGCCAAAAGGATTTCCTTTAAAATCCATGTCCAAACCAGCAACAATCACACGAATTCCTCGATTTGCTAAATCATTACAAACTGCAACAATTTCATTGTCAAAAAACTGAGCTTCATCAATCCCTACCACATCTACATCATTGGCAAGCAAACGAATGTTTGATGCAACTGGAACGGGCGTGGAACGAATTCGGCTGTCATCGTGAGAGACCACTTCCTCTTTGTCATAACGAGTGTCTACAGCAGGTTTGAAAATTTCGATACGTTGTTTCGCAAATTGAGCACGTTTCAACCTTCGGATTAACTCTTCCGTCTTACCAGAAAACATAGACCCGCAAATTACTTCTATCCAACCAAATTGTTCTGTATGATTTACTGTATTTTCAAGAAACATTTTGTAATTTTAGGCTTTTAGTTTTTTAATTTTACGTTATTTTGATAAATAACAAATTTAAGGATATTTCCTAGGAAAAAATAAATTCAAGATACAACTTATGCACAAAAGATTAGAAGCCGAATTAGTAAGTCTGGCACATGACATTTTACAAATGAAAAATAGAGAGGATGTCTTTGCACTCGCCGAAAAAGCGAACCTAATCTCAAGCACACTTTCAATGTTGGCGTTTGTCGAGAACTATGTAAACACGACTCCTAATTTAGATGCTACCAAAGAGGAATTGATTTCTAAAGTGGAAAAAGCCTTTGAAAATAAGGCGATACAAGAAGCTGTAGAAGATGATTTAATAATCAAACATCAATTAAATGCTAAAGAAGATGAAATTCCTGAAGCAGCAATTATCGAACAAGAAGTTTTAGGAAATGATGCAATCTTGAAGAAAGATACTGCTTCCCAAATAGAAGAAGTACCGATTTTAGAACAACCTTTTGACGACTTAGAAGCTGTTTTATTTTCTTCTGAGGAGCAAGCTGAAGACTCTATAGAAGATACTGAAGAAAGTAATAGTATTACTTTGGAAGAAGAATTGAAAGATACTTTTCCAGTAGACATGATGGCTAATTTATTTGAATCAGTGCCTTCTAAATCCTTAAATGATACTCTTACGAACAATATTCAAATAGGATTAAATGATCGAATAGCCTTTGTAAAGAATTTGTTCAATGGTAGTCAAGAAGATTTTAATAGAGTTGTATCTCAATTAAATTCCTTTAAAACAGAAAAAGAAGCCAGAAAATTCATTAATAAAATGGTGAAACCCGATTATCACTGGGAAGAACAGGAAGAATTTGAAGTTCGTTTTATGGAGATTATTCAAAGAAAATTTCTCTAAAACAGCATCTCCTTGAAACCAATTTTAATCCATACTCATTTCCACAAACGAAGAACAGGAGTCACTAGAAGTATCGAGAATGTATTTTCGTATTTTGCGACAACTTATGAATCGTATGTCTATGGGAATACGGTCAATGCACCCAAAATTGGCGTCTTGAAACTCGCTTCACTATTGTTTTCTAAAAGAAAAGTTGTGGTGCATTGTCATCGAAACAATGAGATTCTTAGACTGTTATTCTTTCGTATTTTGGGAGCAAAATTTAAACTTCTCGCGACGCGTCATGCAGAAAGTCCTCCGTCCAAATTTACCTTATTCCTGCTTCGAAAAGCAGATACTGTAATTACACTGGTTCAGAGTATGAGTGAAAACTTAGGATTTGAAAATACGGTTGTTGGGCATGGGGTCTTAGTTGATGCATTTGTGCCAAAACCAGAGCGTTCTCTTCATACGATATCACAGCAAAACCTTATTATTTGTGTGGGAAGAGTCCGAGAGGCTAAAGGACAAAAAGTGTTGTTAGAGGCTGCAAAAGTTTTGAAAAATTATCCCCAATGGGCATTGGTAATTGTTGGAAAAGTAGATAAGCCTGATTTTTTAGAGGAATTGAAGCGCATTGCAAAAAACCATGCGATCCAAAACCAAGTATATTTTAGAAAAGAAACACCAGAAATTATAACGTATTATCAAGCAGCAAAAATTGTAATTGCACCTAGTTTTTCTGAAGGATTCTCTTTGGTTACCGCGGAAGGAATGTCTTGTGGTTGTACTGTAGTTGCAACCGAAAATGTTGGTGTACACTCTTCTTTGATCAGTCATTCCAAAAACGGTTATCTTTTTGAAGCTGGAAACAGCAAAGAATTGGAGCAATTGTTAGCCCAATTGCTTGAAGAAAAAATTCCTTTAGTAGGGATACAAGCCAGAGAAGAGATTGTTAAAAATTGGAGTGCACAAAAAGAAGCTGCACAGTTAATGCAACTATATCAAAAATAAAATAATGAAGAACGTCGCTTTTTTACTGATTTCTGTTTGTTTTTTAGCAGGTTGTAAATCGACTTATCAAATTCAAAAATTTCAATCCTCAAATACACCAGCTGCACCAAATTATGAGGAAGCACAAAACTGGGCTGTGTTGCCTCATACTTATTCTGACGATTTAAAAGCATTTTCTGCCGAAGACATTACGGGCTTAAAAGTAGACGTTTTTTATGTATACCCCACGTTAAATACTGCCGATGAAGACCTTCGTTGGAATGTCCCCATTGATGATGGTATTCAACAAAAGAAAGTTTTACAAAAAGCCGTGTTGTTTCAAGCATCAGCTTTTACAAATGTTGCCCAGCTATACGTTCCCTATTATCGGCAAGCGCATTTACGCTCGTATCAAAGGTTAGACGAAGGAGGGAAGCAGGCACTTTTACTTGCCTATTCGGATGTGAAAAAAGCTTTTGAAACCTATTTAAAAAAATTCAATAATGGCAGACCCATAATTCTCGCAAGTCACAGTCAGGGTTCTACGCACACCAAATTTTTATTACGAGATTTTTTTGACAACAAGCCTTTGCAAAATCAATTGATTGCAGCTTATGTAGTAGGTACGGTTATTAAATCTGATCAATACCAGAGTTTAAAACCGATGACATCGCCCAACGAGGTTGGAGGCTATGTAGGTTGGAATACTTTTAGGAAGGGCTATTATCCGAAGAATAAAAATTTTTATAAAGGAAGTGTGACCACGAATCCTATTACATGGGATGCTGCAAAAACAACAGTGCTCAATCAGCACAAAGGCTTTTTGTATTCAAACAAAAAAGTCTATTCAAAAGCCTTGAAAATTGAAGTAACTGATGGGTTAATTTGGTCGACAAATCCTAAATTTCCAATGCGTTTTTTTATGTCTTTTATGAAAAATTACCATGTGGGAGACCTCAATCTTTTTTGGCAAGACATTCGTGAGAATGTAGCCCTAAGAACGAAGACTTTTTTAGAAGAATATTAATTGATTTTCGATTTTAATTCGGTGATTACTTTTTTGCTATTTCCAATAAAAATTTCATTGTCAACTATAAAAACAGGTCGTTTTAAAAAAGTGTATTCCTCTAAAAGGTGCTTTTTGAAATCAGCTTCAGAAAGTGATTTATTTTTCAAATCCATTGATGCATACAACTTTGCACGTTTGTTAAATAGTGCTTCATAACTTCCAGAAAGGTGGTGCATCGTTTCCAATTGTGATAATGTCACAGGAGTTGTTTTAATTTCTTGTTGTTCAAAATTGGCAGTGTTTACTTCTTTTAAAATACGTCTGCAGGTATCACAAGTTTGTAAAAAATAGACTTTCCTCATTATTTATAGTGTTATATTTACCGTTCAAAATTAAGCATAAAAATGAAATTACAATTCGATGTTTTAAAGAAATCACGCGCCTTGCTTTTAAAAGAGTTGGACGGGTTGACATTAGATCAAATTCATGCAATTCCAGCAGGATTTAAAAACAATATTGCGTGGAACGTTGCACATTTAGTCGTTACACAACAATTGTTACACTACAAATTGTCGGGACTGAATTGCTTGTGCCCAGACGATCTTATTGAGGGCTATACCAAAGGAACTGCCCCTAAAAAACCGTTTACAGAAGAAGAATTTGAGGAGGTGAAAGACCTTTTAATCGGTTTGCCAGATACCTTAGAAGAAGATTTTGAAGCAGGTATTTTTGAAACCTACCACACTTATCCAACTAGTACAGGGATTGTATTGGACTCTATAGAAATTGCCTTGGCTTTTAATAATTTCCACGAGGGAATTCACTATGGAATTATTAGGTCAATTAAGAAGTTTCTCTAAAAACAAGCGATTTTTTTATAAAATCTTTTTGAAAGTTTTATCTCGATTTTCAGAACCTGAATCATACCATAGCTTTAAAAAATGAAATTCAATACCAAAACAATACACGGAGGTCAACAGCCAGAAAAATCGTCAGGAGCTGTCATTCCTCCTGTTTTTTTGAGTTCCACGTACGCACAATCCAGTCCTGGAGATCACAAAGGGTATTCTTATTCTAGAGGAGGAAATCCGACAAGAACTGCCTTGGAAGATAGTTTTGCTGCCATTGAAAGCGGAACTCATGGATTTGCTTTTTCCTCTGGATTGTCTGCGATTGACTGTGTATTGAGACTGTTGCATCCAGGAGATGAAATCATTACTGGGGACGATCTGTATGGAGGTACTTATAGATTATTTACAAAGCTCTTTAAGAAATACGGTCTTATTTTTACCTTTGTAGACATCAGCGATACAGAGAGTATTACCAATGCAATTAGCGAAAGAACAAAATTAGTTTGGTTGGAAACTCCCACCAACCCAATAATGAAAATTGCAGATATTCAAGCAATTTCAACAGCTGTAAAAGAACGCAATTCATCGATTTTAGTAGCTGTAGACAATACCTTTGCAACACCCTATTTGCAGCAACCTTTAACTTTGGGTGCTGATATCGTAATGCATTCAGCAACGAAGTATCTCGGTGGGCATTCTGATATTATTATGGGGGCTTTGATTGTTAAAGATGCTCAATTGGCAGAAGAGATTCATTTTATACAGTTTGCAGCGGGAGCTATAGCGGGTCCAATGGATTCTTTTTTAGCACTAAGAGGGATTAAAACCTTGCATATTCGGATGCAACGCCACTGTGAAAATGGGAGAGATGTTGCCAATTTTTTGAAAAATCATCCAAAAGTTGGAAGGGTCTATTATCCAGGTTTTGAAAATCATCCTAGTCATGAGATTGCCAAAAAGCAAATGAAAGATTTTGGAGGGGTGGTTTCTTTTCATTTAAAAGAGGATACCCAAGAAGCTACTTTTCGCTTTTTAGAAAATACCCATCTATTTACATTGGCAGAATCCTTGGGCGGTGTTGAAAGTATGGTAAATCATCCAGCAACTATGGCTCATGCCTCGATTCCGGAAGTAGAACGGTTGAAAATTGGGGTTACAGATTCCCTCATTCGACTGAGTGTTGGAATTGAAGATATTGAAGATCTTTTGCAAGATTTGGAGCAGGCTTTAAATGCTTAATCGTTCAATCGAAATACAGGGTTTAAATAATAGTTGGGACGTAGCGTTAAATCTTCATCCTTAAAATAAATAATTTTTTCAGGCAATCTCCTTTTAAGATAATTTCCGGTATCCCAGACATTATTTTTATTGCGGTCTTCAATTGCTCGAATGATATATTCCATAGGTTCTAGGAGGTCGTATACAATAGTAGTAGAGTTTGTTGTAAAGTCTCGCTGTACTAATTCTAATTTGGAATTCAACAATTCGATAATGTAGTTTTTAGAAGCTGGATTGTTAACCGTTAAAGTTATTCTTCCATAATCTTCAATTTCGATGGTTTTTACACGATACTTCAAGGAATCATTTTTGAAATCATAAATATCAGAGAAAGCTTCTGGTAAAAAGGAAATATTGTAGGTTTGGACAGGTTTTTTTTCAAAAACAAGTGCCAATTTATTTTCCTTAGTATTCAGAATACTTTTGAAGTTGACTGCAAGCGTGTCTTTGTCGATTATCGAAATTTTTGTTGTATCGATTTGAACAAGGGGATTGTTGGTTCTCAAAAAGAAGGTGTCTCTAAAATGCATCAATCCTTTGGTTGCTCCAGTGATACTCAAAGTGTCTAATTGATTCTTTCGAAGTTTTACTGTAACGGTATCTTTAAGATTTTCATTGGAGATGATGAAATTTAAAGAGTCTGCCTCAAAAGGTGTAAACCAGTAGTTTAGAGTATCCTTTTCTTTTTCAAATTTTGAAATACTTTGAAAGTGTGGGGGAACCTCAGAAAGTACTTCAATTTGGATGTCTTGGTGTTTACCACGAAACGGAAAAATTAGTTGTCCTTTTTTGAGTTCTTTTGCTCTACCAAATTTAAATTCAAGGTTTTCTTTGAAAACCCATATTGGGTCTTGAAGAATACTGTCTTTTGGAAGTTGAATAGTGTCAGGATAAAAGCCAATTTCATCCATCTGTGGATCAAAAAGATAATCATTGACCGACTCCTTTAGTGCCACTAATATGTAGCGCCCTTTTTGAACATTAGAAAAATTAAAATGGATAGAGTCTGTAGTTGTGGTAACGTAATTTGGTTTTTCACGATACACAATCGAATCTGTATAAGCACTATCGATGCGATAGAGTAGTACATTAAAATCGCTGTTGGGCTTGTTTAATAGCACATCCTTAATTGTTCCTTTAGATTCAAGAGAATCAATATAACTTCCAGTTGAAAAAACATATTTAAAACGTTCTAAAGGATTGCTTTCATTGTTATCTTCAATGGCGTTTCCAAAGTTAAAAATATAGGTGGTATTTTTAGATAAGGTGTCTAGAATTTTTATTTCGATGAATTTACTGGCATATCCTTGTGGAGAAATAATGGGGGGGTATTTCATTGGAGGAGAGATCACTAACTGTTTGTTCAAATCTTTCAATTTGATAAACTCGTTAAAAGATAATTTGATCTTTTTTTTGTCAAAAAACAGATTTTCATAAGGAGGTGAGGCAGTCACCATTAATGGTGCTAATTCATCTTTGGGACCTCCGTCAGGTCTACTGGTTCTTGCACAGTTGATCAAAAGGGCTGTAAATATGACGAAAAGTGTATATGAAATCGAATTTTTCAAGAGGAATTATTTTGTTACAAATAAACAATTTATTTTTTAGTTTTTACTGTTAAACTTGTGCTGAGCACGAAAGGGTTAAAATACTAATTTTTATCTTTTGCGTTTTTAGTAATTCTTTGCAGCATGCTTCTAGAGTTGCTCCAGTAGTGATTACATCGTCGATTAATAAAATATGTTGGTTTTCAAAAACTTTAGTATGGGTGATAGAAAAACGTGTATCGACATTTTTAAATCGTTCATATCGATTTTTAAAGGTTTGGGTTTTGTTCGCACTGATTTTTACAAGGAAGTTTTCTTTTAAAGGGATTTGTAAATGAAAACTGAGTCTTTTGCCAAATTTAGTAAGTTGATTGTAACCTCTTTCTTTCAATCTTTTCGAGTGAAGTGGAACTGGAACAATGCAATCAATCTCTGAGAAATGCTTGTTTTCTAGGATAAGTACTCCCAACCAATCCCCCAGAAATTCGCCAATCTGTTCATTTCCCCTATACTTTAGTTCGTGAATGAGTTTTTTTGTTTTTCCTTCTTTGGTAAACCTTAAAAGGGTATTTGCCTCTTCGATGGAAATTCTTCCGTAAAATTTTTCAACAATCGGGTTATTGCAGGCGTCCTTAGAGTAAATCACTGGTAAATCGTGACGGCAAAGAGTACAAGCGATGGCTTCATTTTGCAGGAGTGGAAGTTCGCATATTGCACAGGTATTGGGATAAAAGAGGTTGATGAGGTTTTTCAAGAACTGCATCTTTTTTTAAGGAAATATACTAAAAAACTTTTATTGAGGGAGTTTTAAACGAATTCGTCCTCGACTTGTATATTGGTTTTTTGGAAAAAAAACTTCCATTTATTTTTCTTGAAAAACTTAATCAAACGTTTATCTTTGCCCTCATTATGGCAAAACAAGAAGATCAATTTAAGAAAGTACTCTCGCATGCAAAAGAATACGGATATGTATTTCAATCTAGTGAAATATATGACGGTTTAAGCGCAGTGTACGACTACGCTCAAAATGGAGTTGAGCTTAAGAAAAATATACGAGATTATTGGTGGAAAGCCATGGTGCAGATGCATGAAAATATTGTAGGAATCGACGCCTCAATTTTAATGCACCCAACAACTTGGAAAGCCTCAGGTCATGTTGATGCGTTTAACGATCCATTGATTGACAATAAAGATTCTAAAAAGCGCTACAGAGCAGATGTTCTTATTGAAGAATATTGTGCTAAAATTGAAGCGAAAATAGAGAAGGAAGTAGACAAGGCAGCAAAACGCTTTGGAGATGCCTTTGATAAAGAGGAATTTGTTACTACTAATGGAAGAGTTGTCGGGTATCAAGAAAAAATCAAGAGCATTCTTGCTAGAATGGGTAAATCGTTGGAAAGTGAAGATTTAGCCGATGTAAAAGCATTGATTGAAGAGTTGGAAATTGCTGATCCACTAACGGGATCAAAAAATTGGACCGATGTCAAACAATTCAATTTAATGTTTGGAACTAAGTTGGGAGCTTCTGCAGAGACTGCAATGGATTTGTATTTACGTCCAGAAACTGCACAGGGAATTTTTGTAAACTTTCTAAATGTTCAAAAAACGGGGAGAATGAAAATCCCTTTTGGAATAGCACAAACCGGAAAAGCTTTTCGAAATGAAATTGTTGCAAGACAATTCATTTTTAGAATGCGTGAGTTTGAGCAAATGGAAATGCAGTTTTTTGTAAAACCAGGTACTCAAAAGGAATGGTATGAGCAGTGGAAAGAAACGCGTTTGAAATGGCACCTTTCTCTAGGAATGGGTGCAGAGAACTACCGTTTTCATGACCATGAAAAATTAGCGCATTATGCAGATGCAGCAGCAGATATTGAATTCAAGTTTCCTTTTGGATTCAAAGAATTGGAAGGGATTCATTCGCGTACCGATTTTGATTTAAAAGCTCACGAAGAATATTCTGGAAAGAAATTGCAATATTTCGATCATGAAGAAAATAAAAGTTACACTCCTTATGTTGTAGAAACCTCTATTGGTTTAGATAGAATGTTTTTAGCTGTTTTTTCAAATTCGTTACAAGAAGAAGCATTAGACAACGGAACGTCCCGTACGGTTTTAAAATTACCCGCAATTTTAGCTCCCTTCAAAGCAGCTATTTTTCCGTTGGTTAAAAAAGATGGTTTGCCAGAAGTTGCCCGTGCAATTATGGACGACTTTAAATGGGATTTCAATGTTTTTTATGATGAAAAAGATGCTGTAGGGAAACGCTATCGGAGACAAGATGCAGCAGGGACTCCCTTTTGTATTACAGTAGATCATCAGACCCTAGAAGACAACTCTGTAACGATTCGATTTCGAGATACGATGGAGCAAAAAAGAGTGAAAATTTCTGAAGCAAAAGATATCATTGAAGCTGCTGTTGCCGTAAAAGGCTGGTTAAAAAAAATGGAATTCTAAAGGAAATTGACTGATAAAAAAAACCTCACTAAAATTTAGTGAGGTTTTTTTTATGCGTTTTTGTTGCGTTAAAATCTCCAACCTAAATTGACACCCAAACGAGGTACAATAATCGGTGAGTTTGCACTGAATAAATTTCGTCCAATTCCTCCAAAGATGTCTACGACCAGACCACCTTCAGAAGTGTATTTAGATCCAACAGCAATTCCTAAAGCACCGTCAGAATATTTTTCATAAATAGTACCTGTTTCGTCAATGGATTTTATTTTGGTATACCCAGTACTGTATCCAAAAAAAGCTTCTCCAAAGAGATTCCAAGTTTTATCTGCAGTAAAATAATGCCTAAAATAAGGGGTAAACATACTTTCCTCATTGTATCTGAAGTCAGATGATTTTTTTTCAAAATTGTACAAACCAGAAATTCCTACCGAAGAATCTCCACTGAGGTAATATTCGTAAGAAATATCGATGGTTTTTATTACGAGTGCATTTCCGATATTTAACTTTACTTCTTGTTGAGCAGCTGCATGAGTTGCAACTAGAAAGGTTAAAATTGACAATATTTTTTTCATTTCCTTTTATTTTCTACAAATCTACTGAATTTAATAGAATGATTAAAATCTGTAGCCCACAGAAATACCCATACGTCCAATTATATCATTATAATCATTTTTGATGAAATTTCTACCAACACCCAACAAAACTTCTGTTGTAAATCCTTGTTTTGAAACAAATTTGCCACCTACAGAAACACCAAGACCAAATCCAGTCTCGTATTTATGATGGTTAATCTGAAAAATCCCAGTGTCTTTTGCAGAGAATAACATTCCAAAACCTTCAACAAAAAATCCTCTTGCAAAATGTCCAGAAAAATAGCGTCGGTAATAGGGTGTTAAAGCAAATTTTAAATCTGAAATATCTGAATCGGTGTTTAAGGTTGTTGAAATTCCAAAAGAAGACTCTTGGTCTATAAGTCTTTCGTAAGAAAAATCTATCCACTTTGCAACTAATAAAGTCAACGCATTAATTTTAAGTTCGTGCTTTTTGTTTACATCTTGAGGAAATTTAGGCGCTTCCTCTATTGTTTTTTCTTGTGAAAATGCAAGTCCACTGATCAATAGGCATAGCATTACAGTGATTTTCTTCATAGTGTTTTAAATTTATGTTATTTTATTAAGTGCAACAAGTATACCAAAAAAAACTCAAAAAATAGCTTTTAACTGGACACTTCCTGTATGAATTGTTTTAGAATCTTCACTTTTTCTACCTAAATAACTAACACTTAGATTCAGAATTGTATTGATTTTATGGTTCAAAAGAAGGTTCCATGTATAATTCCTTCCCGCTTGCAATCCTTCCAGCATTTGATAGGCAACCGGACTTTGTTGGTTTCCGTTATAATTATTAAGAAAAACCGTTCCATTAGCAGAGATTTGATTTTTCTTTTCACTACTATAAAAATAGTCAATGCCAAATTTATGTTGTTGCAAGGTTTCAAAATTTTGGGATGTATTTTCCTTATTTTTAAAGTGGTAGAATGTAGAAAAACGATGGTCTTTATGATATAAGAATGAAATTTTTGGGTGTAACTCTTTGGAACGAATTTTGAAATTTCTGTTATTGAAGTTTTCAGTAAGCAGCTCATGAACTCCTTGTTTCCCCATCAGTTCTATCAACCAGAAATTTGAAAATTTATGACTAAAATCTATTTGTGTTAGATGATTGTTGTTTTCCATGGCTTCCAATAAAAAATTGTTGCTTGTTTTTAGAATTCCCAATTGTAAGTGTAGCGCTATAGTTTTGTAAATTTCGATTCAAATACAGTTGGTTTCTAAAACTGTAGTTGAGTCCAAGTAATTTATCTTCGTTAAAATCGAAGGGATTGAAATTAAACGAGGTGCCAACCCGTTCTTGTTCATTGTTTACGGTCAAAAATATTTGATTGCTCAAATGAGACAGGATCTTTTGAAATCCATCTTTGCCACTCCATTTGTTGAAGTTGATTCCAATCGATTGCTTCCATTTGGCACTTTGTGTGGCAATAAAACGCAAGTTGGGTAAAGGAATTCTCAAATAGGATGCTTGGTCTTGAAATTGTGCAATTTCAAATTCGTCAAAATCTTGGACTCCATCAGAATTATAATCAATCCAGGTATAAAACCCCTGTCCAATCTCTGTTTTTACGTAGATGTAATCTTGTCGTGCGATGTTTCCTGAAGAAGTTTCATAGGCAATATTGAAATTGACAAAATCTACTAGAAGTTTTTGTTGATACATCACTTTTGAGCTGAGTGATTTCTCATTTTGACGAAAGGCATTCTTTGTCATTCGATAATTGGCATAGACAGACAATTGGGTATTTTTGTTTGCAATAAGTTTTGAGTTGAAATAGAAGGTTTTTCGATGGTTGATTTCTGTAAATTGGTTCAATTTGATACTGTCGTTATTTCTGTAGTTGTACCCAAATTTCGAAAATACTGTCGCGGTATCTCCAATTCCAAAATAGGTCTCATATTCTTTAAACTGATGACTGGTATTGATGTATTCTTGATTGTTGTCTTTTCTACTGTTTTTTTCTAGCTGTGTATATGCTCCTGCCCAACTTTTTGAGAATTGATGTTCTACGGTTGCTTTAGCTCTTAAAAAGGAGTTGTTTTCTTCAGAAGAACTGTTTTTTAATAGACTTGCATCTGCAGAAAAGCTTGTTTGATGGAGCCGAATTTTCGATTGTATCTCATGCTTGTTTCCCTTGAATGAATTGTCATAGCTCAGATTGTTGTATTGGTAAAACACAAAATCTTTTTTTTTGTTTTGCAAAGTAAAATTTGACTGAAAGTAGTTTTTTGTTGCATTATTGGTCAAAAGATTCCAATCCCTATTGAATTCTACAGGTTCCCATCCTTGTTCTGTATTAAAGTTTTGTTGAACGTACTCGTGATTAATAGTGCTTTTTAATTGCCATTTTTTATCTATTAGAATTTGTTGCCAACCAATTTTGGCTGCGATGGCCTTATTTTCAGTGTCATCTATGGTAGAAAATAAATTTGCATCGTTGTTACTCAAGGCAATTTCCGATTGAATTGTAGTTTTTTTGTTAGGGTTATAGTCTGATTTCACTACAAAAACCTGTACTTTGGATGGAGCTACGAGTTTTATAATGGGATTGTAGTCCCCTAAATTGATTCCTACATATTCATAAATATTGCCAGAGCTTACGGTTCTAGATAAGATATAATCTCCTTTGTTGCTCCCCACATTGGTAAATCGTACGGTGTACAAATCTTCTATCGGGTTGGTAGAATATTCAAAAAATTCTATGGCACCGCGGATCGATTTTTTGTACAATACTTTGTTTTCAGAATATTCGTCGAGGAAAGCACTTTCAGAAACCATTAAGTCTGTATTGTTTCCTGCATTTGCCAATATTTCCTTTTGATTTTCTGACAATACTTGTTGTAAAGGTTGATTTTTCGCATCATTTTCACTGTAAAAGTAACCGCTAATATTAAGTTTTTCGCTGGTATACTTGGCTTGTTCATAGGTCACAAAACGAGTGTAATTTCTATCTGAATATTGAAATTCAACCCAAATTCGCATGTCATTCGTAATAGGAAAAGTGGTATTAAAAGTGATTTCGGAAAGGTTATAATCAATTGTATACTCTTTGTTTTCGCCAGCTTCTATTTTCACGCCATTCACATAAACACTTTCGCTGTTAGCAATCATTACAAAGGCAGGTTCATTATTTGGTCCTAATATTTTATAAGGTCCTTGGTTACCTTCATTTCCGACCAAAGTAAACGTGTTGAACTTTCCTCTAACTACAGCTCCAGAAGCACCAATTTTTAAGTTCTCATTTACTTGTGCTTCTATTTCTAGTCCTGCGATTTGTTTTGAAAAGGTCATGAAATAACTTTCGTTGTTTTGCAAACTAATATCTCCAGCTTTAACTCGCCAATTTTTACTGTATAGTTCAATGAAAATTCTATCAAAATCTGTGATATTTTGAGAGTATCCATTTTCTTGTAAAGGGATATTGGTGTCGAAAATATTGGCACGAACACTTACTGAATTCGAAATTTTACCGGAGATCTCTAAATCTAAGGCAGAGTTGGTAACTGCATTTTGATTGTTTCCTGAGGTAATTCCTCTGGTAAGGAACCCTTTGGTTTCCAAACCATTAAAAAGAGGTGTAATGCTCGCTTTTTTATTGGTCGTAAAACTATAGAGTTTCCCCGTGTTGGTATTGTTTGGAACAATTCGATTCTTATCGAACGGTGTGTAGACTTTGGTGATAAATTCTGGAAATCGAAAATATTCTACTGTAATTTCAGAATGTATTTTCGAATCAATGATTAAAAGAGCTTTTAAAAAATTGATTTGATATTCTTGTGGGTCGATTATATGTTGTTTTGCATCTAAAACCCTAAATTTCTGTGAGTTGATAGCTACAGAGTCTATTTGTATACTGTCGGTTAGAATGTTGAATTTTGTACGTCTAAAATCTTTGGATACAATCTGTGATTGGATGGAAAATCCAAGTAAAAGTAGTATTAGTAGAAGTAGTTTTTTATACATATTGGGATGATGTATTCAACGCATACAACGCTATTTTAGTATGAAAAATCTTCAAAAAGGCTTTGTTGCTTTGTTGGATTTTCGTGATTCAAAAGCCATTTTTTACGCCAAATCCCACCAGCATAACCCGTTAAAGATCCGTCAGAACCCACAACACGATGACAAGGAATCACAATCCATAGTGGGTTTTTACCGTTAGCAGCAGCGATGGCTCGAACTGCTTTTATATCTCCAAAGGCTTTACTTTGTTCCAAATAGCTTTTTGTCTTTCCGTAAGGTATTTTGAGTAATGATTTCCATACTTTGATTTGAAAAGGAGTCCCTTTTGGATTGACCGTTAGGTCAAAATGGGTTCTTCTCCCGTTAAAATATTCTTGAAGCTGAGCCACGCAAGCTTGCAAACACAAAGGAACTTCTTTTGTGGTCTCCACAGAAGTATCTAAAACTATGATTGACTGAATGCCGTTTTTATTTCCAACAATTTTTGCAGTCCCTATTGGGGTGTTGAAATATGCAGTTTTAGATTCCAAAAACATCTTTTGAGTTTTGAGTCGTAATGGCTGCAATTTCTTGAAAAGAGACTCCATATATGTTGACTAATTTGTCAATGACTGCCGTAATATAGCTGCTCTCATTTCTTTTTCCTCTGTAGGGGACTGGGGCTAAGTATGGAGCGTCCGTCTCTAAAACAAGGTGTTTGAGGTCAATTTCGTTTAAAAAAGTATTAATTTTTCCATTTTTAAAAGTAGTAACACCTCCAATTCCCAACTTCATATTGTAAGAGATTGCTTTTTTTGCCTGCTCTAAAGTCCCTGAAAAACAGTGAAAAATTCCGAATAAATCGGCTCCCTTTTCGGTTTCAAGAACTTCAAAAATTTCGGAAAAGGCTTCCCTACAATGAATCACAATAGGAAGTTTTTTTTCTTTTGCCCATTGAATTTGAGTTTTAAAGGCTTCTTTTTGCTGAACTAAAAATTTTTTATCCCAATACAAATCAATTCCAATTTCTCCAATCCCAACAAAATTTCGTTTCTCAATCCACTCATGCACCAATGCCAATTCTTCTTTATAATTTTCTTTTACAGAGGTTGGGTGTAGTCCCATCATTAAAAAGACTTCTTTGGGGAATTGCTGTTCCAAATCTAACATTCTTTGCGTATAGCTGCTGTCGATCGCAGGAATAAAAAAACGACCAACCCCAACATTCATGGCGCGTTTCACCATTTCTATTCGATCTTCGTCAAATTGTTCTGAATATAAATGCGTGTGGGTATCTGTAATCATTAAAAATGTATTTTTGTAATGCTTAATTTAGCGTAAAAATACAGTAAATGGCAAGCTTAAAAAAGATACTTAAGAAAAAGAACTACACAAATATTCCACTAACGAGAATGGTGACCAATCATTTGGAACTCATCGCGTCGATAAATGGAGTAGAAGGACGATTTATTTTAGATACAGGTGCTTCCAATTCGTGTGTCGGTTTGGATAGTATTGCGCTATTTCAACTTGATACTGAAGAAAGCGAAACTAAAGCCTCCGGAGCGGGTGCCACTAACATGGAAACCCTACAATCAAAAAAGAATCACTTACAAGTTGGTGATTGGCAAACTGAAAAATGCCATTTGGTCTTGTTCAATTTAGTTCATGTAAACAAAGCCCTAACAGAACATGATGCCAAAGAGGTTCACGGGATTATTGGAGCAGATATTTTAGGCAAAGGCAAAGGCATTATCGATTATAATAAAAATATTTTGTACTTAAAAAAAGTAAAAAAAAGAAATTGAGTTTTGTATCTTTGAGCGAATAAAATAAAAGAACTATGAGTTTGCAGAAACAAATAATGGACGAAATGAAAGTGGCTATGAAAGCAAAAAACACAATAGCTTTGCAAGCCCTTAGAGCTGTTAAATCTGCATTTTTATTGGCAAGAACAGAAACGGGTGCAGCAGAAGATTTGACGGAAGAGCAGGAGATGAAAATTATCCAAAAACAAGTGAAACAACGAAAGGATAGTGCAGCCATATTTATAGAGCAAGGAAGACAAGATTTGGCAGAGCCAGAATTGAAAGAGATAGCCGTTTTAGAACAGTTTTTACCTGAAGCCTTGTCTGAAGAAAAAATTGAAGTAGCAGTGAAAGCAGCAATTACCCAAGTGGGCGCTGCAGGAATGAAAGATATGGGAAAGGTAATGGGCATTGTCTCTAAAGAATTGGCAGGACAAGCTGATGGAAAAATTATTTCGATGTTGGTCAAAAAACATCTAGCAAATTAACTACTCGGCCTCGTGGCGCAATTGAATAGCGCACTGGATTTCGGCTCCAGCGGTTGTAGGTTTGAATCCTACCGGGGTCACTTTAGAATAAAAAGTCTGCAATCTGTGCAGACTTTTTATTTTTTTCAAATTTAGGATTTTACAACCACTTTTTTCTTTTAAAGTAATAGAACATCAAGGAGAATAAGGTGATGATTACACTCCAAAAAATAGGATAGCCATAGTCAGATTTTAATTCGGGCATATTTTCAAAATTCATTCCGTAGATTCCCGCAATAAAGGTTAAGGGGATAAAAATAGTAGCCACAATGGTTAGTACTTTCATCACCTCATTCATCTTGTTGCTAATGTTGGTCATGTGCATATCCATTAAGCCCCAAAGCATTTCTCTATAGATCTCGATGGTTTCAATTACCTGAATAGTATGGTCATACAAGTCTCTAAAATAATTTTTCATTGTATCCTGAACCAAGTCGGTTTCTGCTTTTTCCAACTTGCTCACTACTTCACGAAGTGGAAAAATAGAGCGCCTTATTTTTAAGGCTTCTTTTTTTAAATTTAGAATGTCAAGGACGGTATTGTCATTGGATTGGCTAAAAAGACGTTCTTCAATATGCTCAATTTTTTCACCTAGGGTTTCAATGATTAAAAAATAATGATCAATCACTGAATCCATTAATGTATAGAGTAAATAATCGGGTCCATGGCTTCGAATAATTCCTTTGTCAAATCGAATTCGATCTCTGATAGGACCAAATACATCTCCATCTGCCTCCTGAAAAGAGAGAACATACGTATCTCCTAAGACCAAACTAATGTGTTCAACCATTAGTTGATTGTTCTCATAATAGAGCATTTTAAAGACGACAAAAAGCGCGTCTTCATATTCCTCTATTTTAGGTCTTTGCTGTGTTTGAACAATGTCTTCCAAAATAAGAGGATGCAGATTATAGTGGTCCCCAATTTTTTTGATAGCATCAATATTGTTCAGTCCATCTATGTTAATCCAAGTGACAGATTTGGTTTCTTTGAACTTAAAGCACTCTTCAATGGTAGTAAATTTTTCTTCTGTAAAGGCTTTTTTGGTATAGTCAAAAACTTCAATAAAAGTATTGGTATTCTGTTTGTCTCCTGTGTACACCATGGTGCCTGGAGCCAAACCAATCTTATTTTTAGGATTATGGTTTTTCATTGTTTAGGTCAATTTCGGGCAATGTAAGGAGTTTTTTGAAATAGGCGAACTATTATTTTTAGGGGTCTTTGAAAAAATTTGAATTTCACTTAAAACTGATAAAAGTCATCTTTTTAAAGTTTTATATTTCAGAAATTTGAAGGAGAACTTAAAACCAACACAATGAAAAAAAGAACTCCAGTTTCGGAAATAATGTCTACAGATTTAGTTACCTTGAATAGTACTGATACCTTAGAGGCTGCCGAAAAATTATTTAAAAAACATAAGATCAAACACATTCCTGTAGTTAATAATAAAGAAATAATTGGAATGTTGAGTTATTCAGACATTCTTCGAATTAGTTTTGCAGATGTTTCCGATGACGAAAAAAGTATAGATGCCTTTGTCTATGATTTGTTTACCATTCCCCAAGTGATGGCAAAAAACGTGTTCATGGTGCCTCCGTATGCTACCATCAAAGAAGTAGCAGAACTGTTGGCGAAAAAATCTTTTCACGCATTACCAGTGGTAGAAGACAATGAGTTGGTTGGGATTGTAACCACAACTGATTTGATCAAATATCTTATCGCACAGTATTAGTTGCTATAGATAGTAGTAAATATAAATAGAGGCTTTCGAGCCTCTATTTATGAAGGTTCAGAAGTTAACTCGTCCATAATATACCCATCATGAAGTGTTCCCAGAACACCCATGGCTGCTCTTTCACCAGAAATCATTGCCGCATTTAGTGAGCCATTCAAGAGCTGGTCTCCTGCTAAAAATAGAGAGGCAGTGAGTTTGGTTTCTGTACTTGAGATCTCGTACAGAAGGTTGTCGAGTTTTGGTAAAGCTTTGTGTATTTGAAAACGCTTGATGAATTTCGGGTTTAAAATTCCGCAAAATACCTCCAATTCTTGGATCACTTTTTCAATCAATTCAGCTTCGTTCAGATCATGCTGCTTTACGACGGTTACAGACAGTAATTCCTGTGCTCCTTTTGTGGCTGTTGTTACTGAGGTATGGTAAAAGAGATTGTTGATTAAGGCATTCGAATCGGCAATCAGACCAATAATTGGTCGCTCTATTATTTTGTTAGCAGTTTCAAAGTACAACGTATCACAGGATTTCCAACTCGTTTCCTGATTTTTTAGGTTGGCAATCAACGGACTTGCATCGGTAGCTATAATTGTAAAATCACTTTTAATTTCTGAACCGTCCTGAAAAAGAAGCATTTTGTTTTTTATTGATTTTACAGGGGTATTGAAACGAAATTTGGTATGGGATAAGTTATTTTTTAACTGATTTGAGATTGCTTGCATTCCCGATTTTGGTAGCACAGCAAGTCCATCTCCAAACATTTTGTAGACAAACTCAAACATTCTACTTGAAGTTTCCAGACTTGGTTCTAAGAAAATACCGCTGAAAAAAGGAGTGAAAAAATCGCTGATAATTTCATTTGAAAACCCAAGATCTTGAAGATACTGTAAAGTCGATTTTTCTGAGGTTTTAAAAATTTCTTGAATGGATTTTTTTTGAAGTCGTCGATTGAGACGTAAGATTTTTATTTTATCAGTGAAAGTACCGATGGAAGAACGCAATGTTGGAAATAGCAAAGATAATTTACGTAAAGGATCTCCAACTGTTTGTGATTTACCCTTTTTAAAAATGGCTGCTCCGGGTAAGAGTTCTTGAATTTCTAGCTCTTCAAAATCTAAATATTTTTGGGCAGCTGGATAGGAGGTGAGTAGTACTTGAAATCCGTGATCTAAAGTATAACCATTAACGATCTCCGATTTTACACGACCTCCAACAGTTCCTGAAGCTTCAATAATAGTCGGTGTGTACCCATGGTCCTCCAAAACCTTAGCAGCGATTAATCCGCTAATCCCCGCACCAATAATGTGTATGTTATATGCCGATTTCTTCATCTAATGGTTCTTTTAGCTTCTTTTGTTTCTTTAGATACCCAGCAATTATTCGTTGAACATCTTTGTTGTCTTTTTGGGGCTTTACAAAAAACTGGTAGTCTTCAGGTTGTGTCAATCCTTCCGCCTGATTTTTATCTAGGTATCCAAATCCTTGGTAAATACCATTTAAAATTAAGGCAAATCCTACTTCATTTTCTGTTCTGCCATTTTGTGAAATTACTAGATTTTGTGCACCAATTCCTACAGATTGAATGGCTTTTTTTACCCGAAGGTTATAATCTTCTATAGATTCTTGATCACAACAAATTCCTCTACAATCTTTTAGTTGATATTGAAAACAGCTTGAAACATTGGTTTGTAAATGACAATATTTTGGGCACAATTCAAATTCTTTACACAACCGCTCTAAATGATTTCGACATTCTGTAATGGTATAATATTTATTGATAGGGTTGGGTGCTAATTTTAGCCTGTTATATGCTAAATGGATGATTCCTTTTTGGTCTTCGTATGAAAAAAGCCCAACAGCCTCTCCAGCTCTTCTTTGTGCTCTATTGTATTTTGGGTAATATTGTTTTATTTCAGAAGATTCGTGCAAGAGTGCCAATAATTCGCTGCCAGTTTCTGTAAAGGAAATGTCCGCTATTTCCATGCACATCGAAAGTTCTTTCTTTTTTTTGTCATAAAAATGACTGATCACTCGCTGCTTAATATTGTTTGCTTTCCCGATATAAATGATTTCTTTGTTGGTATTCTTAAAATAATATACTCCGTGTTTCTCCGAGAGATGATCTACTACCGATTTGTCTAAAAGAGGGGGAAGGGTTGCCTGTCTCGATTTTGGGTTTAAAAAAGAATTGATAATAAATTGGTCATCCCTTTGGATTAATCGGCGAAATAATTCAACTGTTGCTTCTACATCTCCTCTTGCTCGGTGTCTTGCGGAAATAGGAATTCCTTCATCGGCACAAATATTTCCTAAACTATAGGAGTTTAGTCCTGGAATAATTTTTCGAGACAAACGAACGGTACATAATTTTGGAAGTTTAAAATCAAAGCCCAAGGTTTTGAATTCAGCCTGAATGATATTGTAATCGAAGTTGACATTATGGGCAACAAAAATAGTGTCCTTGGTGATTTCTGCAACTTTTTTTGCAATCTCATAAAATTTTGGTTGATTCCGAACCATGGCCTGGGTTATTCCTGTAAGATTTGTAATAAAAGCAGGAATAGGTGCTTCCGGATTGACGAGTGTTGTAAACTCATCAAGGACTTTTGTACCATCAAAAATAAAAATGGAGATTTCAGTTATTTTCTGACCTTTGTGCCCATTTCCTGTGGTTTCTATGTCTACAACAGCGTATAATTTATCCAATAATATTTTTTAAGTCTGCAATCGTTTCTGTAGGGTTTTCTGCACCAAAGACATAGCTTCCAGCAACTAGCACATCGGCACCAGCTTCGATCAATGCGTTTGCATTTTTATTGGTAACTCCACCGTCAATTTCTATCTGACAATCAGATTTTGAAAATTCTATCAAATGCTTTAATTGTGCTACTTTTTTGTAGGTGTTCTCAATGAATGATTGACCACCAAAACCAGGATTTACACTCATGATACATACCAAGTCCAGATCTGCGATTGTGTCTTCTAAAACAGCGATGGGTGTGTGAGGATTCAATGCGACTCCAGCTTTCATTCCTGCAGCTTTGATTGCCTGAATGGTTCTGTGTAGATGGGTACACGCTTCGTAGTGTACCGTTAAGATATTTGCTCCTAATTGAGCAAAGGTTTCTATGTATTGATCGGGATTTACGATCATTAAATGCACATCTATCGTTTTGGTAGCGTGCTTTGAGATGGCTTTTAAAACAGGCATTCCAAAAGAAATATTTGGAACGAAGACACCGTCCATAATATCAATATGAAACCAATCTGCTTCACTATTGTTTACCATTTCGATATCTCGTTGTAAATTGGCAAAATCTGCCGCTAAAATTGAAGGTGCAATTAAATTACTCATGGGTTGGTATTGGATGGTTATTTTTACAAAGATAATTAAATCGTTAAAGTTTAAAGGAATGCCGAAGCAATCTTTTTAGCTTTTGTGCTTTAAATTTTAGGAGTAATTGGATTCAGTAAATTGGGGCATAAAAAAACTCCCAAATAATATTGGGAGCTTTATTGATTTCTTGAAGAAGACGCCTATCCTAAATAGGTCATCAAAATTTTACTTCTAGAAGTATGTTTCAATCTTCGAATTGCTTTTTCTTTAATTTGACGAACACGTTCACGAGTCAAATCGAATGTTTCTCCAATTTCTTCCAAAGTCATTGGTTGGTGTTCTCCTAAGCCAAAGTATAATTTTACAACATCTGCTTCACGGGGAGTTAAAGTCTCCAAAGCTCTATTGATTTCAATACGCAAAGACTCGTGTAACAATTGTCTGTCAGGATTTGGAGATTCTCCAGAGTTCAAAACATCGTATAAATTGGAATCTTCACCTTCAATTAATGGCGCATCCATCGATACGTGACGACCAGAATTCTTCATCGATTCTTTTACGTCATTGACAGTCATGTCTAACTTCTTTGCAATTTCTTCTGCACTGGGTGGACGCTCGTTTTCTTGTTCTAAGAAAGCGTACATTTTATTGATTTTATTGATAGAACCAATTTTATTTAACGGCAATCGAACTATTCTTGATTGTTCTGCAAGGGCTTGTAGGATAGATTGACGAATCCACCAAACTGCATACGAGATAAATTTAAAACCTCTTGTTTCATCAAAACGTTTCGCCGCTTTAATCAAACCTAAGTTTCCTTCATTAATTAAATCGGGTAGGGTCAATCCTTGATTTTGGTATTGTTTTGCAACCGACACCACAAATCGTAAATTGGCTTTTGTCAATTTCTCTAAAGCTCTTTGGTCTCCAGCTTTGATCAACTGTGCCAATTCAACTTCTTCATCGGCAGTAATTAAGTCTACTTTACCGATTTCCTGTAAGTATTTGTCTAAGGATGCAGTCTCTCTATTGGTAACCTGCTTTGTTATTTTAAGCTGTCTCATGCTAGTATCAAAAAATTAGGGATTCATATGATGTCTCAACTTATTATACGTAGTAAAGACTCTTTATGTTACAAAAAGAGTGATTTTTTTGCAAAATAATAATTTCAGGTTTGATGCAGCTTCATGTTTTTTCTGAATTTAAATTGTGTGTTCAGCTCTTAATGAAGAACTCTTGGATATTTGAAAGAAGTGTATCTGGTTAAAAAAGTCCGTTGATTTGTGCATCTATTCGATCAATCACGTAGCCCAAATCTTCCTGATTGTCTACAAAATCCAGATTGTCCACATCGATAATTAATAATTTTCCTTTGGTATAGGTAGAAATCCACGCTTCATAGCGTTCGTTCAATCGACTTAGATAGTCAATGCTAATCGAGTTTTCGTATTCTCTTCCTCTTTTGTGAATTTGTCCAACTAAGGTAGAAATATCAGCGCGAAGGTAGATGAGTAAATCGGGAGGGGTGACCAATTTTTCCATCAATTCAAATAATGAACTATAATTTGTATAGTCTCTATTGGTCATCAAACCCATTGCGTGAAGATTGGGTGCAAATATGTGTGCATCCTCGTAAATGGTTCTGTCTTGAATGATTTTTTTACCCGATTCGCGCAATTCTAAGATTTGTCTAAAACGGCTATTTAAAAAATACACTTGTAAATTAAAAGACCAACGTTCCATTTCACCGTAAAAATCATCTAAATATGGGTTTTCGTCTACAGCCTCATAATGGGGTTTCCAATTATAATGTTTCGCTAAAAGTTTGGTTAGCGTGGTTTTACCTGCGCCAATATTTCCGGCAATTGCAACGTGCATAAATTAAATGTTAAATGAATAGTTGGGTCGATAAAGGTAGTAAATTTTTGTGATTTTCAGATCAATTTAAATTCAAAGCCTCGAATACGAATAAAATGAATATCTGAACTTTGCTGTTGTTTTTTCGGATCAAACTTTAAACTCTTCCTAATCGATTTTTTTTTTGATTTCCGATTGCATTAAACTTTTATTGTGCTTTGCAGTCTAAGGGTTGTTAATTATCATTATTTTTATAAAAAATTAGAATTATGAAATCACTGTTTACCATCCTACTTACCCTAGCAACATTTTCCCTTTTTTCACAAAGCAATTTTAATGGAAAAGCCATCTACATGTCTAAAACTTCAATGGATATGAGTCGTTTTGACAAAATGCCAGAACAGCGAAAAAAACAGATGATGGCTCGATTCAAAAGTTTTTTAGAAAAAACCTATACCCTTAGTTTCAATAAAACAACCTCTTCTTTTAAAGAAGATGTGGTCTTAGAAGGCCCAGGAGCCTCAGGGCCTAGTTGGGGAAGAAGCAACGGACAAGGCTCAATCTACAAGAGTTTGACAGACAAAAAAATGATCGAAGACGTTGAACAGTTTAGCAAGCGTTTTTTGGTTACAGAAACTATGGAGCCCTTGGCATGGGAGTTAGGAATTGAAACCAAAAAAATTGGAAACTATACCTGCTACAAAGCAACCTTAGTCAAAGAAGATACTAAAATTGATTGGGGCAGTATGTTTAGTAGAAGAGGGAATGATCAGAAAAAAGACTCTACCAAGACTAAAGCAGCGGAACCAGAAAAGAAGCTGTTAAACGTGACTGCTTGGTATACACCTCAAATTCCTGTAAGTGCAGGACCAGATGTCTATTGGGGTTTGCTAGGCTTGATTTTGGAATTGAATGCGGGAAGAACAACCATGTTGTGTACCGAAGTTTCTATAAGCGCCAATGAAGTGCTAGAAATTAAGGAACCTACCAAAGGGGAAAAAGTCTCTCGAGAAGAATATACCGTCATTGTCAAGAGGAAAACAGAAGAACTTAAAGAGCGTTTTCAAGGGAATGGAAGACGAGGAAGAGAGCGAAGATTCTAAAGAGTACAAATCAAAGATTTAAATGGAAAAAATAATTCGTACAGCCCTACTACTCTGGGCAGGGATATCAATTGGGCAGATTAAATTGACAGGTGTTGTTAAAGATTCTATTGGTAATCCTTTAGAAATGGCAAATATAATTGCATTAGATACTGTTGCCAAAAGAATTGCTTCTTATGGTTTTAGTGACAAACAAGGGAATTATAAACTGGATTTGAATTCCAATACAACATATAATATCAAAATTAGCTATGTCGGTTTTAAAGACCTTAGTGAGTTTGTGAAAACAACAGCATCTAACATTTCAAAAAACTACACCTTATATGAAGACAATATGCTGGACGGAATCAATATTGTTTCCAAAATGCCAGTTACCATTCAGGGGGATACAATTATTTACAATGCAGATTCTTTTACCAATGGAACCGAGCGAAAATTAGAAGACATTTTAAAGAAATTGCCTTGGGGTCGAAATTAATGATGCTGGTCAAATAGAGGTAGAAGGAAAAGCGGTTGAGAAAATTACCGTAGATGGGAAAGATTTTTTCAGTGGCGACACTAAACTAGCCACCAAAAATATTCCTTCAAATGCAGTTGATAAAATTCAAGTTCTGCGAAATTACTCCAATGTAAGTCAGTTAAGTGGTGTTCAAAACAACCAAGATCGTGTTGCCATTGACATCAAATTAAAAGAAGGGAAAAAGAATTTTTGGTTTGGAGATGTTACAGCAGGTGCAGGAAATTCTCCCAGTACAGGCTTGTATCTGTTTCAACCGAAATTGTTTTATTACTCCCCAAAATATACAGTCAATGTGATTGGAGATCTTAATAATATTGGAGATGTGGTTTTGAGTAGAAGCGATGTTCGAAGCTTTGGAGGCGATTTTCAAAGTCAGAGTCCATCCAATGGTACCAATATAAATATTGCGGATGCGGGTATTGGCTTTTTATCTGCAAATGCAAGAAATGCCAACAAAATTGAAACAAAATTATCCGCATTCAATTTTAGTTATTCACCGAATGAAAAATTGGATCTCGGGGGCTTTTTAATTTGGTCGAGCAATAGCAATGGGCAACAAAATATCAATACCATTGATTATGTAGATCCTTCAACTCCCGATGATTTGGTAGCGACTATCACCGATCAGACCAGTAATACTGGACTGTTTCGATTTGGTGCGATTTATAAAAAAGACTTCAACAATCAGTTGAATTATGATGTTACGGGGCGTTTTTCGAACGAATTCAGAAGAGAAGATGTGAGTTCTCGTGTGTTAAGTGATATTACTGAAGCAGAAAGAGCAACACCCTTCAAGATCAATCAAAATTTAAGTTATTTCTACACCGCTAGCGAAACGAGTATTTTTGCTCTAGAAGTGCAGCATTTGTTGCAAGATGAAGATCCTTTTTATGTGGCTATTTTAGAGAACGACCCTGCTAACAATGACACTGCAGACCAAGATGGTTTTGATGCTGTTGCAAATAGTTTAGGTTTGAATAGAAGCAACCCTTTCTACAGATTGGAGCAAGATCGAAAAGTGAAAACAAATCAATGGGACGCGAAATTAGATTACTATTATATTCTAAACTCAAAAAGCAACATAAACGTGGTTGCTGGAACCATTCTGAGTTCTCAAAATTTTGATTCACGGTTTTTCCAAATTTTAGAAAATGGAAACGAGTTTCTTCCTAATCCAACGATACAAGGGGTTGAAGATGCGCAAACCACCAACGATACCCAATACGATTTTAGGGACCTTTATGCAGGATTGAGATACCGATTGAAATCGGGGATTTTTACTTTTACACTAGGATTTACTTTGCATTCTTACAATTCAAAAAACACTCAGTTTGGGACAGAATTTTTTCATGATACATTTGAAAAACTGTTGCCCGAGTTTGAAATGATTATTCAGTTTAAAAGAAGTGAGAGTTTGAATTTTCGATACCAGCAAGAAGTGAATTTTACAGACGTCAATCAAATTGCTAGAGGAATTGTAGCCAATAGTTACAACTCCTTCTTTGCAGGGAATTCCAAATTGGTCAATGCAAGTTCACATAATTTTAAGCTGAATTACAGAAGCTTTAATTTATTTAATAACAGCAGTTTTTTTGGGGGATTGAACTACAGTAAAACGGCAGATCAAGTGAATCAAAATACAATTTTTGAGCCAGGTTCTGTGGTTTCAAGTAGTACAACGATCAATTCTCCATTCGAGAATGAGACCTTTACTGCCTACGGAAGTCTTAGCAAGTCGATCAAAAAAGTGACAGGAAGACTTGGAGGAAATTTTTCCTACAATAAGAGTTACCAGTTTATCAATTCGTTAGAGAATACCAATGAAAGTTTAGTTCGATCTGTGAACACAAGAATTGGAACCAATTTCACAAAAGCACCCAACGTAAGTCTGAATTATAGACTCTCTTTTGTTGATCAGACAAACAGTGCTAGACCCACAACTATCAAAAATATCACACATGCACCCTCTATAGATTTTGATGCTTACATCTGGAATTCTGTAACGCTGAAATCAGATTTCACTTTCAATGAACAACGGCAAGATGGAGCTGTTATCAATACCTTTCAGATTTGGAATGCAACCTTTGCATATCGAAAGAATCGAGATGCAAAATGGGAATATGAATTGGTCGGAAGTAATTTATTGGCAACAGGTTCAAGAGCTTCAGTGTCTCAAAGTGTAGTCTCTTTTAGAATCAATGAAACCTTTATTTTGCCCAGGTTTGTAAGCCTAAGAGTACGGTATCAATTGTAGTGCCTGTTTTCTAAATAACATAAAGAGGTCGTCAAAAAAATAGTTTTTAGACGACCTCTTACAAGATGTTTTTTTCGAAGAGAGCTTACAGTTGAAAAGCCTCTTTTACAATCTCAATAAAGTCTAATTTTTCCCATGTAAAGGTTTCAACTTCTTGAGAAACAGTTTCTCCCATAGGATTGGTAAATGTTACTATTTTTGTTTCTGGAGTTCTTCCCATATGTCCATAAGCCGCAGTTTCAGAATAGATAGGAGTTCTTAATTTTAAGCGTTTCTCGATAAAGTACGGACGCATATCAAAAATCGTTTCTACGATTTTACTAATTTCTCCATCGGTCAATTTGACATTGGAAGTTCCATAGGTTTCTACGTTGATACTGGTTGGTTTAGCAACTCCAATCGCATAGGATACTTGTACTAAAACCTCTTTACAAAGTCCAGCAGCTACTAAATTTTTAGCAATATGTCGGGTTGCATAGGCTCCAGAACGGTCTACTTTACTTGGGTCTTTTCCAGAAAAAGCACCTCCTCCATGCGCCCCTTTTCCTCCATAGGTGTCTACAATAATTTTACGTCCGGTAAGTCCAGTGTCTCCGTGAGGCCCTCCAATAACAAAAGTTCCTGTTGGGTTGATGTGATAGGTGATGTCTGTGGTGAATAATTTTTGAAGATGAACTGGTAATTTTGCAACCACTCTAGGAATCAAAATAGTTACAATATCTTTTTTGATTTTGGCCAGCATTACTTCATCTGAAGCATCAAAATCATCGTGTTGTGTAGAGACTACAATGGCATCAATTCTTTGAGGAATGTTGTCATCTGAATATTCAATAGTGACTTGAGATTTTGCATCGGGCCTTAAATAGGTAATGTCGTTATTTTCTCTGCGCAATGCGGCCAGTTCAATCAATAATCGGTGCGACAATTCCAATGCCAAGGGCATGTAGTTTTCGGTTTCATCGGTTGCATAGCCAAACATCATTCCTTGATCTCCTGCGCCTTGTTCCTCTGGATTTGCCTTGTCAACTCCTTGATTGATGTCTGGTGATTGTTCGTGAATTGCCGAGAGTACTCCACAAGAATTGCCATCAAACATATAGGCTCCTTTTGTATATCCAATTTTATTAATTACATCTCGTGCAATTTTTTGAACATCCAAATAGGTTGTGGATTTGACTTCACCAGCCAAAAATACCTGACCTGTAGTCACAAGTGTTTCGCAAGCAACTTTGGAACTTGGATCGAACGCTAAAAAGTGATCAATTAAAGCATCAGAAATTTGATCTGCAACTTTGTCTGGATGTCCTTCAGAAACACTTTCTGAGGTAAATAAATATGACATAATCTTTTTCTTTGGGTATGGTCAGAAAAATAAAATGATTGCTTGGTCGCTAAAAGAAGTAGAAATTACTGCTTTAGCATTTTGTTATGTTGTAGTTTTTTTAAAAAAAAGCCACAACAAAGAGGTTGCAATCAGTTCAAATTTTTCCTCTTAAATTCGCTTGCAAATTTACAGCTAAATTTTAAATGCAAATGCTATTTTCTTATTTTTCTTTTTATTGAGTTGCGTATTTTTAGTAAAAAGGGAATTGATTTCCAAAAATAATAGGAATTCTATAATGAGAAGTTTCTTAAATTCTGAATTCCTCAATAATTAAAAAAAAATGAAAAACAATTAGGATATTCATTTTTTCTGACATTATATTTGCACTCACAAAGTTCAATAACTTATTGAAATGTTATCAAGAAAGGTGGAGGGATTAGACCCTGTGAAACCTTAGCAACCCTTTAGTAATAAAGAAGGTGCTAAATTCTACCCTAGTACAGAATTCGATTCTGTACTTTATCAGCAATGAAGGATAGATAACAAAAGAGAATTCCCTTTCAGGAAATTCTATTTTTTCTTTTTAATATTTTTCTAGTAGGTACATCAAAAAATGATGGATTTGACTTTTGGTTTAATCTCAAGAAGATTCACCCAGAGCTATAGGGGTTCTTTTTGAAAAAATTCATTCTAGCGAAAGCAGAATTATTTAATTAACTCAAAAAAATAGAAAAATGAGTACACAAAAATTAGCAACACAAGCGTTGCACGTTGGTCATGACACCAAATTGAATGGAGGAGCAAGAGCTGTTCCTATTTATCAAACCACTTCGTATGTTTTTAACAATTCTGAACATGCTGCCAATCTTTTTTCATTACAAGAACTTGGATTTATTTACACACGTTTAAACAATCCTACCAATCAAATCTTACAAGATCGTTTAGCGGCTATTGAAGGTGGAATTGGAGCCGTGGTTTTTGCTTCGGGGACTGCTGCCATCGCAACAGGTTTATTAACACTTTTGAAGTCGGGAGATCATATTGTTGCTTCGAGTAGTTTGTATGGTGGAACATACAATTTACTCAGTGTTACCCTACCAAGATTTGGAATTACGACTACTTTTGTAGATGCATCCAATCCTGATAATTTTGCAGGGGCTGTTCAAGACAATACAAGAGCCTTTTTTGTAGAATCTCTAGGAAATCCTAAATTGGATGTCTTAGACTTAGAAGCAATCTCTGTACATTCTAAAGCAGCTAAAGTTCCTTTTATTGTTGACAATACTGTAGCCACACCTGTTCTATTGAATCCAATTCAACATGGTGCAGATCTCGTAATTCACTCCTTAACAAAATACATTGGTGGACAAGGGAACTCTTTGGGAGGTGCTATTGTAGATGCTGGAACTTTTGATTGGTCTAGTGGGAAGTTCCCAGAATTTACAGAGCCATCTGCAGGGTATCACGGATTGAAATATTATGAAACTTTAGGAGCAGCTTCTTTTATCTTCAAATTGATTTTAGAAGGATTGCGCGATTTTGGAGGGGCATTAAGTCCAACCAATGCGTTTCATATCATTCAAGGTTTGGAAACGTTACCAGTTCGAATTCAGCAACATTCCAAAAATGCCTTAGAATTGGCAACATGGTTAGAGGCACAAGAAGAAGTTGCTTGGGTGAATTATCCTGGTTTGGAGAGCAGTAAATACAAATCGTTAGCAGATAAATATTTGTCAAAGGGCCAAAGTGGAATTGTGACTTTCGGAACCAAAGGAGGTTATGAGTCGGCAAAATCTATTGCAGATACAACCAAAGTGTTTTCTTTATTAGCAAATATTGGAGATACGAAATCGTTGATTATTCATCCTGCAAGTACGACTCACCAACAATTATCTGCAGCCGAACAAGAAAGTGCAGGGGTTACTCAAGACTTAATCCGTTTGTCTGTCGGAATCGAAGATATTGAAGACTTAAAAGCCGATTTAAAAGCTGCTTTTTCAACGATCTCATCATAATAAATTTTTTGAATAAAAATACCACGTGAATTCAATACTTCAACAGATCCCAATAGATCATTTTATTACCGAGAGTGGTAAGACAATTTCTTTACAATTGTCTTACCAACTTTTTGGTCAGCCTTTATCTGAAGCTCCCGTCGTTTTGGTCAATCATGCCTTAACGGGAAATTCTGATGTTTGTGGTGAAAATGGCTGGTGGAAAGATTTGATAGGAGATGGCAAAGCCATAGATACCAACCATTATACGATTTTAGCTTTCAACATTCCAGGAAATGGATTTGATGGATTTTTGATTGAAAATTATCAAGATTTTATTGCAAAAGATATTGCAAAATTATTTTTAACAGGATTGGAAGCATTAGATATTCAACAACTATATGCAATTATTGGAGGATCTTTGGGAGGAGGAATTGCTTGGCAAATGGCAGTTTTAAATCCAACAATTTGCAAACACTTAATCCCAATTGCTTCCGATTATAAAGGGACAGATTGGTTAATCGCAAACTGTAAAATACAAGCATTGTTTTTAAACAATTCTTCAAACCCGATCAACGATGCAAGAATGCACGCAATGTTGTTGTATCGAACTCCGGCATCGTTTAACAATCGTTTCAACAGAACCATCAATAAGGATTTGAAAATTTTCAATATTGAAAGTTGGTTGCTACATCATGGAAAAAAATTGCAGAAAAGATTTCAATTATCTGCATACAAATTGATGAATCATTTGTTGAAATCCATTGATGTTACTCAAGAAAATGAGTCAAGTATAAGCACTTTGAGTAGCATTCAAAGTAGTATTCATATAGTGAGTGTAGATTCTGATTTGTTTTTTACAGCAGAAGAGAATCAACAAACTTTTATTGAGCTATTTAAAGTAAAAAATGATGTTGCCTATTCAGAGATCAAATCAATTCACGGACATGATGCTTTTTTGATAGAATTTGACCAACTCGCCAAAATTATTGAACCAATTTTTAAGACGACCACAATTTAAAAACTTTAAACTATGGAAGATTTTAGCTTTGAAACTCAGGCAATACGAACGCAATCCGAACGGACCCAACATCGAGAGCATTCGACACCTTTATATTTAACATCTAGTTTTGTGTTTGAGGATGCAGAAGAGATGAGAGCGTCTTTTGCAGAAGAAAAAGAGCGAAATCTATACAGCAGATTTACCAATCCAAATACCACCGAATTTGTAGATAAAATCGTTGCGATGGAGGGTGCAGAAGCGGGCTACGCTTTTGCCACAGGGATGTCTGCCATTTTTTCCACCTTTGCAGCCTTGTTACAAGCTGGTGATCATGTTCTTTCATGTCGCTCTGTTTTCGGATCTACCCACAGCATGTTTACCAAGTATTTTCCTAAATGGAATATTTCTACCACCTACTTTAAAGTAGACGAGGTGGATTTAGTTGAAAGTTTGATTCAGGAAAATACTAAGATTCTTTATATAGAAACACCTACCAATCCTGCAGTTGATATTTTAGATTTAGAAGCATTGGGTGTTCTGGCAAAAAAACACGGTCTTATTTTTATTGTTGACAATTGTTTTGCTACGCCTTATTTGCAAAAGCCCATCCATTTTGGAGCAGATTTGGTCATTCACTCTGCAACAAAATTAATTGATGGACAGGGAAGAGTATTGGGAGGTATTACTGTTGGAAACAAAGAATTGATGCGTGAAATATACTTATTTGCCAGAAATACAGGGCCTGCCATGTCTCCGTTCAATGCTTGGGTTTTGTCTAAAAGTCTAGAAACTTTGGCAGTGAGAGTAGAAAGACATTGTGAAAACGCTATGAAGGTTGCTGAGTTCCTAGAACAACAGCAAAACATTCAGTTGGTAAAATATCCATTTTTGAAGTCCCACCCACAGTATGAAGTTGCTAAAAAGCAAATGAAAATGGGAGGTAATATTGTTGCTTTTGAGTTGAAGGGTGGAATTACTGCAGGAAGAACTTTTCTGAATAAGATACAAATGTGCTCACTATCTGCTAATTTAGGCGATACCAGAACTATTGTAACACATCCAGCCAGTACCACTCACGGAAAACTATCCGAAGAAGATCGACTGGAAGTGGGAATTACCGATGGTTTGGTGAGAGTTTCTGTCGGTTTAGAAACCCTTACTGACATTATCCATGATTTAAAACAAGCACTAGCATAATTTTAAATTTAAGTATCTTTGTGTTATGCTTTCGAAAAAAACAAAATACGGAATTAAAGCGCTGATTTATTTAGCAAAACAGGAGAGTAGAACTCCTGTGGCCATCGCAGTAATTTCTATGAGTGAAAATATTTCACTAAAATTTTTAGAAAGTATCTTATTAACACTTCGTAAAAATGGTTTTTTGGGATCAAAAAAAGGAAAAGGTGGAGGATACTATCTCATGCAGGATCCTAAAGAAATCAAAATGACCTCAATCATGAGGGTTTTAGAAGGACCCATTTCGATGGTTCCCTGTGTCAGTCTCAATTTTTATGAAAAGTGTGATGACTGTCCAGATGAAAATACCTGCGGTGTGCATCGACTTATGGAAGAGGTTCGAGATAATACCTTGGCTATTTTTAAGAATAGACGGTTATCAGATTTGTGTAATTCGTAAATTAACCCCCTAATTATTTTCAATTTTTTATCGGGATTTAAAAATAGTTTATATAGTTTTGCTTTTTTATCCTACAATCCCTATAGGGTAATTAGATTGATTAGATTGATTAGATTTAGACATAATTTTTTTGAATATGGAAACAGAAATTAAAGAGGAAAAAATAAAGAGAAGTATTGCCAAAACAGCAAGTTGGAGAATCGTTGGTACGATTTCAACAGTAGTGATTTCTTATATAATCACGGGAACAATGGCATTGGCTTTTTCAATTGGATTTGTAGAATTAATCTCCAAATTAGTTCTGTATTTTTTTCATGAGCGAGCTTGGAATAAAGTAAAATGGGGAAAATGAGCGAATTAAGAACCTTACTAGACATAACAGCATTGAATAAAGGACTGAAGAAGTTTACTCCCAAAGAAATTGTGGAGTGGGTTTTTGAGCTCAATAGGAAAACGATTGTGACCACAAATTTTAGACCCTACGAGGCTGCAATTTTACATGCAGTTACCAAAGAGAATCCAGAAGCTAAAATTATTTGGTGCGACTCAGGGTACAATACACCTCAAACCTACAAGCATGCTGAAGTTCTTATCAAAAAATTAAATCTACAGATTGATTTATTTGTTCCAAAACAAACAGCTGCGCACCGGAATGCAGTTTTAGGGTTGCCCGAGGTCAATACCAAGGCACATCTTATTTTTACAGAACAAGTAAAGTTGGAGCCTTTTAACAGAGCAATGAAAAAACACCAACCTGAAGTATGGTTTACTAACTTACGAAAGGGACAAACTGCTTTTAGAGACAGTATCGATATTCTGTCATTCTCCAAAGATGGAGTCTTAAAAGTCAGTCCTTTTTATCATTGGTCAGACTCAAAGTTGGATGACTATTTAGAAACCCATGATTTACCCAATGAGTTTACCTATTTCGATCCAACAAAAGTCGAGAATAATAGAGAATGTGGTTTGCATATTTAAAAGACATGATTATGAATCAAAGAACATTACCCTTAGATGCTTTAGAAAGTGAAGCCATTTATATCCTTAGAGAAGTTCTAGCACAATTTGAAAAACCAGTACTCCTTTTTTCTGGAGGAAAAGATAGCATTACCCTAGTAAGACTTGCTCAAAAAGCATTTTATCCTGCAAAACTTCCTTTCCCGTTATTACACATCGATACTGGACACAACTTTCCAGAGACCATTGAGTTTAGGGATCGATTGGCAAAAGAGTTGGATTTGGAATTGATCGTGAGAAACGTTCAAGACAATATTGACAAAGGGATTGTAAAAGAAGAGACTGGTAGATATGCCAGTAGAAATATATTGCAAACGCAAACTCTGGTAGATGCAATTGATGAATTTGGTTTTGACGCTTGTATTGGTGGTGCGCGTAGAGATGAAGAAAAGGCGAGAGCAAAAGAACGTATTTTTTCTGTGAGAGATGATTTTGGGCAATGGGATGAAAAAAATCAACGTCCAGAATTGTTTGACATGCTCAACGGAAAAATTGATTTAGGTCAGAATGTTCGCGTGTTTCCAATTTCAAACTGGACAGAACTCGATGTTTGGTCCTATATAGAAAAAGAAAAAATTGAAATTCCTTCAATCTATTTTGCCCATAAAAGAAAAACCTTTTTAAGAGATCAATTGATCTGGTCTGCCGATGATAAGGTGGTGTATAGGGATGAAGATGAGGAAGTTGTGGAGCGAATGGTGCGTTTTCGAACCGTTGGAGACATGAGTTGTACTGCAGCTGTTTTGTCGAATGCGGTAGACATTGCCAAAGTAGTGGAAGAAATTAGAGATTCTTCTATCTCTGAAAGAGGTGCCAGAATCGATGACAAACGCTCTGAAGCTGCCATGGAAAAGAGAAAACAACAAGGGTATTTTTAATAAAGAAATAAAGCACAAATGAAAGTATTAAAAATAGCAACAGCAGGAAGTGTTGATGATGGGAAAAGTACTCTTATTGGACGTATTTTATACGATACCAAATCATTGACAGACGATAAATTAGAAGCAATGACCCAAAAAAGTAAGCAAAAAGGTTTTGATTATTTAGACTTTTCTCTTGCTACTGATGGTTTGATGGCAGAACGTGAACAAGGAATTACGATAGATGTTGCACATATTTATTTTTCAACACCTTCGAAAAGTTTTATCGTTGCTGATAGTCCTGGACATATAGAGTATACTCGAAACATGATTACGGGGGCATCAACAGCACAGGTTTCTATTATTCTTATTGACGCAAGAAAAGGAGTTGTAGAACAAACTTACCGACATTTTTTTATCAATAATTTATTGCGAATTAAAGAAGTGGTAATTGCGATTAATAAAATGGATTTGGTCAATTTTTCTGAAGATCAATACACTACCATTAAAAATGAAATTCAATACTTAGCAAATATCAGTGAATACAAAGGTCAGAATTTAACTTTTATTCCCCTTTCTGCTCTGCAAGGCGATAATGTTGTTGAGTATTCTCAAAATATGCCTTGGTATAAAGGAGAAACCCTAATGCATCATTTAGAAAATCTAGAAACGGAAGATGTACAAGAAATTTCTCAAGTTCGTTTTCCTGTCCAATCGGTCATTCGTCCCAAAACAGAAGCCTTTCACGATTTTAGAGGTTATGCAGGAAAGATATATGGGGGTGATTTTTCAATAGGAGATCCGATAACAGTATTGCCATCACACACAAAGTCAGTCATTAAAAGCATCCATTTTTTTGATCAAGAATATACAACAGCAAAAAGTGGAAGTTCTGTTGTCATTGCTCTAGAAGATAATGTGGATGTGAGCCGAGGAGACATGTTGGTAAAGACAAATGAAGAACCAACCCTTTCCAAAGAGATCGATGCAACTATTTGTTGGATGGACAAAGAGCCTTTAAAAGCTTCACAGAAATATTTTATAAAACATGGTGTAAACGACGCACAGGCAAAGATTACATCCCTTTCAAGCCTGATTAAAATTGACTTTTCAGGGGTAGAAGATCATCCTTCTCAACTTCTTTTAAATCAAATTGGCGATGTGCATTTGAAGTTAAGCAAACCTTTGTTGTTTGACAGTTTCAATCAAAATAAATCAAACGGGTCCTTTATTTTAATAAACCCCAAAACAAACAATACCGTTGGTGTCGGTTTTATCCGATAAAAATAGAGAATATGCAAAGTTTTAGAACCGAAATAGAAAATCCAATTGTTGAAAAAGACATTCTAGAGTTGGAACGAAAAATCCAGCTTTTTAAAGAAGGAAAGATTGACGAAGAGCGCTTTCGAAGTTTACGTTTGGCCCGAGGAGTGTATGGACAACGTCAATTTGGTGTCCAAATGATCCGTATCAAATTGCCTTATGGAAAAGTAACTAGTGAACAATTGCATCGAATTGCGGATGTTTCTGATGAATATTCCCGAGGAAGATTACACATTACTACACGTCAGGATATTCAAATACATCATGTCAGTTTAGATCGAACTCCAGAATTGTGGGCTCAATTGGAAAAAGACGATATTACCTTGCGCGAAGCTTGCGGGAATGCCGTTAGAAATATCACAGCATCAGAAACTGCGGGAATCGATATTAAAGAGCCCTTTGATGTTTCTCCATATGCCGACGCTACATTTCAATTTTTCTTAAGAAATCCAATTTGTCAAGATATGGGCCGAAAATTTAAAATATCTTTTTCAGGTACCGATGAGGATAGTGCTATTAGTTTTATTCACGACTTAGGATTTATTGCCAAAATTAAAAGCGAAAATGGAATTTCTAAAAAAGGATTTAAAGTTTTGTTGGGTGGTGGTTTGGGATCCCAACCACGACATGCCGATGTAATTTATGAATTTTTGGAAGAAGACTTATTAATACCAACAATAGAAGGTGTTTTAAGGGTTTTTGATCGCTATGGAGAACGCGTAAAAAGAGCAAAAGCACGATTAAAATTTTTGATTAAAGAAATTGGGTTTACCTCTTTTTTACAATTGGTTTCGGAAGAAATCAAAGCTTTATCTAACCAAAGGGTTTCAATAAATACAGCACCTTTTGAAAAAGGAATTACTTTTCAAGAGGTAGAATTTCCATCAGTATCTATTGAAAATCAAGAAGCTTATGAAAAATGGAAACAGACCAATGTCATTCCTCAAAAACAAGAAGGCTTATTTGCAGTAGGAATCAAAGTCCATTTAGGAGATTTTTATACGCCCAAAGCGAGATTATTGGCCGACTTAGTCAAAAAATATGCAGCCAATGAAATTCGGTTGACCTTGCGTCAAAATATATTAATACGTCATGTAAGAGCTGCTTTATTGCCCTTGTTTTATGTGGAATTAGATAAATTGGGCTTTGCAAAACCAGGATATAATTCTTTACTAGACATTACCGCGTGCCCCGGAACAGATACTTGTAATTTAGGAATTGCAAGTAGTACTGGAATTACGGTTGAATTGGAAAAAGTATTGGAAAACGAATATCCAAATTATCAGAACAATAAGGAGATTACAATTAAAATTAGTGGTTGTATGAATGCATGTGGACAGCATAATATGGCGCATATAGGCTATCAAGGAATGTCGATCAAAGTGGGGAATCTTCAAGCACCTGCATTGCAAATTTTAATTGGAGGTGGAATTTTAGGAGATGGGAAAGGTCGTTTTTCAGACAAACTAATAAAAATCCCAAGTAAAAGAGGTCCCGAATCACTGCGTTTACTATTGAATGATTTTGAAAAGAACAAACAAGAGGGTGAGGATTTTCTTGCTTATTATGATAGAAATGGAAAAATCTATTTTTATGATTTGTTGAAAATATTGTCAGATACCACCAATTTAGAACCTACTGATTTTATTGATTGGGGACATTCTGAAAACTATGTAAAAGCAATTGGTGTCGGAGAATGTGCAGGGGTCGTAATTGATTTAATTGCAACACTTTTGTTTGAAAGTGAAGAGAAAATAAGTCATGCACAAGATTCCTTAAAAGAGGGGCAGTTTTCCGATAGTATTTATTATTCCTATACTTCTTTGATCAATACCGCTAAAGCATTGTTGATTTCTGAAAATATCACGACCAATACTCAAGCAGGAATTATTTCCAGTTTTCAAGAACATTTTATAGTCACTCAACAAATTGACCTCAACGTTTCTTTTCAAGATCTAGTTTTACAAATTCAAAAAGAACGCCCAACAAAACTATTTGCAAAAACGTATTTAGAGGACGCTAAGCTATTTTATAAAAAAGTAGATCTTTTCAGAAAAAAAGCCGTGAATCATGTATCGTAAAACCCCGAAATTAACCGTAATCGGCGCAGGTCCTGGAGATGTTGATTTGATTACTGTGAAGGCAGTCAATGTTTTAAAAACTGCTGAGGTAGTCCTGTATGATGCTTTGGTCAATGAGGAGTTATTGAGTTATGTCAACCCCAATGCAGAATTAATTTTTGTTGGAAAACGAAAAGGATGCTATCACTATCAACAAGAGCAAATAAACGAATTGATTGTAACTCGTGCTCATACTCATGGGCACGTGGTACGTTTAAAAGGGGGGATCCTTTTATTTTTGGAAGAGGTGCTGAGGAAATGGAATATGCTGCTAGTTTTGGAATTGAAGTAGCCATGGTTCCGGGAATATCCTCTTCTTTGGCAGTTCCTGCTTATCAAAATATCCCATTAACAAAGCGAGGAAGTGCAGAAAGTTTTTGGGTGATTACAGGAACAACAAAAGAGCATAAATTATCGGATGATGTTGCCTTAGCTGCAAAGTCAAATGCAACAGTGGTTATTTTAATGGGAATGGGAAAACTTCCAGAAATTGTGAAATTGTTTCAAAATGAATCAAAAAACCATTTGCCAGTAGCAATTATTCAAAATGGCACAACAATCCATGAAAAAGTAGGCATCGCAACCATTGATACCATTTTAGATGTTGTAGAAAAACAAGCGCTCAGCAATCCAGCCATCATTGTTTTAGGTGAAGTAGTCCATCATAGAAGTGTTATCGAAAATGTACAAAAGGCATATTCAAAAACACTTATTGCATAGTGGCTATGGAACAAAACGAATTGTATCCCATTTTTTTAAAAACACATCAACTAGAAACATTAATTGTTGGTGGAGGTTTTGTGGCTTTAGAAAAGTTGTCATTTTTGATGAAATCGAGCCCCAATTCGAAGGTCACAATGGTTTCTCCATTTTTTAGAGAAGAAACTCAAGAACTCGCAAATCGATATCACATTGAAATGATTCTCGACCAGTACCATGCAACTTATTTAGATCACAAGCATATGGTAATTGCGACCACCGATAAGATTGATGTAAATATTCAAGTATACAAAGATTGTAAGGCCAAAAACATTTTGGTAAATGTAGCCGATAATCCTCCATATTGTGATTTTTATATGGGAGGAATTGTCACCAAAGGAAATGTGAAAATCGCGATTTCAACCAATGGGAAATCACCTACAACAGCCAAAAGGTTACGGCAGTTTTTTGAGGATGTAATTCCCGAAGATATTAATGATATGGTGAAAAATTTAAACGAATTCAGAAAAACAATCAAAGGTGATTTTGAACATAAAGTAGCTACGTTGAACGAATTCACAAAAGGATTAATTAAAAAATAATAGTAAAATGATTACAACAGATATATTAATTATAGGAGCGGGTCCCACAGGATTATTTACCGTATTTGAAGCAGGGTTGCTAAAATTAAAGTGTCATTTAATTGATGCTTTGCCACAGGCAGGTGGACAGTGTTCTGAAATTTACCCAAAGAAACCCATTTATGATATTCCTGCTTACCCAGAGATTCTTGCAGGTGATTTAACCAAAAACTTATTGGAGCAAATCAAACAGTTTGAACCTTGGTTTTACTTTTGGAGAACGTGCAGAAACCATCGAAAAACAAAAGGATGAAACTTTTATTGTTACCACGAACAAGGGGACTCAGCATCATGCAAAGGTTGTTGCCATCGCAGGAGGACTCGGATCTTTTGAGCCTAGAAAACCATTGATTCCCAATATCGCAAATTTTGAAGACAAGGGAGTCGAGTATATTATCAAAGAACCCGAATTGTATAGAAATCGAAAAATTGTCATTTCTGGTGGAGGAGATTCTGCGTTAGATTGGGCGATTTTCTTGTCGAATATCGCTTCAGAAGTAACCTTAATTCACAGAAGAAATGAGTTTCGTGGGGCTTTAGATTCTGTAGAAAAAGCACAGGAGTTAAAGAATTTAGGAAAGATCAATATCATTACTCCTGCAGAAGTCGTAGGACTTTTGGGAACAAGGCGTCTTACTGGTGTTGCTGTTGAAAAAAAAGGGGAAGATTCCTTTATCATTGATGCCGACCATTTTATTCCGCTGTTTGGACTGTCCCCAAAATTGGGACCTATTGGAGAATGGGGGCTTGAGATTGAGAAAAATGCCATTCTCGTGAATAATGCATTGGATTATCAAACCAACATTCCAGGGATTTATGCTATCGGTGATGTAAATACCTATCCAGGAAAATTGAAATTAATTTTATGTGGATTTCACGAAGCAACTTTAATGTGTCAAAGTGCATATAAGAGAATTTTTCCAGACAAAAAATATGTTATGAAATATACCACAGTAGGAGGTGTGGATGGTTTTGATGGAACCCGAAAAGAAGCTCCAAAAGCTGTTGTGAAATCCATCCAATAATTTAATTTTTTTTAAGACCTTTGAGTTTTTATAAAAGACATACAATTCGTTACGAATGCAAGACATCAATATAAAAGTTACAGATAGGAATGGCGTTACTCACGATGTAATCGCTCCTACAGATATGGCAATGAATTTAATGGAGGTAGTTCGATCGTACGAATTGGCACCAGAAGGAACCATCGGAATTTGTGGTGGTATGGCAATGTGTGCCTCTTGTCAGTGTTATGTAAAGTCAGATCATGAGTTGCCCGAAATGTCAGAGAGTGAAGATGCGATGTTGGCAGAAGCGTTTTATGTGGAAGATAATAGCCGATTGGCATGTCAAATTCAAATGACAGCCGCTCTCAATAATTTAGAAATTGAATTAGCACCCGAATATTAATTTGAAAACAAACGATACTACATCCCCAAAAAAAATAATCAACTACAACATGTGTCTTAGAGATGTTGTAGGAGATTTTACCAAAGAGTTAGTTCATTGTTTATTTGATTCGCAATATCAAGACATTCACCTTGAAGATACGAAGCATCTTTTTTTGAAGATTTTAAAAAAGTTAGCCATTCAAAATGAAGACTCTCTGTGGAACGCTTTTGAAAATTCCTTTCAAGAAATTCGGACCAAATTAGATTTAGATGCCCTCGCTGCATTTGAAAACGATCCTGCGGCAAAATGCATCGAAGAAATTTATTTGGCATATCCTGGTTTTTATGCTATTGCGGTCTACCGATTGAGTAATTGTTTACTCAAATTAGAATTGCCAATTTTACCACGAATGATGAGCGAATTTGCGCACAGTTCAACTGGAACAGACATTCATCCAGGAGCAGAAATTGGACATCCTTTTTTTATAGATCATGCTACAGGAATTGTAATAGGAGAAACCACCATTATCAAAAATAATGTTTCTATTTATCAAGGAGTTACTTTAGGAGGTATGCAAGTACACAAGCGCTTGGCAAAAACAAAAAGGCATCCTACCATTGAAAATAATGTAGTGATCTATGCAAATGCTACTATTTTGGGGGGTAATGTTGTGATTGGTGAACACTCTGTCATTGGTGCAAATGTATGTGTTACCGAATCGATTCCTCCAAATTCGCTAGTCACGGTACAATCAGAAAATCAAATTTCTCAAAGAAAATAATCAGATGAAAACAAAAAGCATCATCGATTTTGTTGGAAATACACCTTTAATTGAAGCGAAAAACATCATTCAAAAAGAGGGAGTGAGATTGTTTTTGAAGTTGGAAGGACACAATCCTGGTGGAAGTGTGAAAGATAGAGCTGCTTACAATATGATTTCCGAAGCTCTAAAAAGAAAAGACATTCAAAAAGGAGATACTTTAATTGAAGCGACCAGTGGAAATACAGGAATTGCGTTGGCACTAATGGCGAAGGTTTTAGGAGTGAACATGGTCGTGGTTTTGTCTGAGAATTCTACAATCGAGAGAATAAAGACGATGAGGGCTTATGGTGCAGAAGTGTTTTTAACTTCCAAAGAGTTGGGCGTAGAAGGTGCTATTGATTTTGCACTCAAATTAAAAAAAGAAAAGGGTTATTTTCAACTCAATCAGTTTGACAATCCCGACAATGCCAATGCGCATTTTAAAACTACTGGACCAGAAATATGGAGCGACACCGGAGGAGAAGTTACTCACTTTGTTTCTGCCATGGGGACTACAGGGACCATTATGGGAGTTTCAGCCTATTTGAAAGAACAAAATCCCTTGATCACAATTGTTGGGGCTCAGCCCAAAGAAGGTTCTAGAATACCAGGAATCAGAAAATGGTCAGAGGAATATTTACCAGCAATATTTGATAAAAAAAGAGTAGATATGATCACCGAGGTAAGTCAGGAGCAAGCAACTATTATGGCCCGAAGGCTGGCGCAAGAAGAAGGTGTATTTGCTGGAATGAGTAGTGGAGGCTCTGTTCATGTTGCAGTTGAACTGGCAAAAAAACTTCAAAAAGGAATTATAGTAGCAATCATTTGTGACCGAGGAGATCGCTATTTATCATCCTCCCTTTTTGAAGGACAATAACCTTAAAAAAAGGTTTAAAAAGTAAAAAATATTGCGTTAATTTGCAACTTAGTTCATTACTTAATATAATGTTATCAAGAAAGGTGGAGGGATTAGACCCGCTGAAACCTTAGCAACCCTTAGTGAAAACAAAGAAGGTGCTAAATTCTACTTTTATTCTGAATATAGATTCAAGGTTAAAGAGAGATAACGGAAAGAATTTTTCTTCTTTTCCTGATAACATTTTACTTTAAAATTCAGGAATGTCAAACATTTATAAAGAAATCCAAAAAAGAATCCTTGTGCTCGATGGAGCAATGGGAACCATGTTGCAGCAATATCATTTTTCGGAAGAAGACTTCAGAGGAGAACGCTTTAAAGATTATCCAAGTCCTTTGCAAGGAAACAACGACTTGTTGTCATTAACTCAACCCAAAGCAATTGAGGACATTCATGCCAAGTATTTTGCAGCTGGAGCAGACATCGTAGAAACCAATACTTTTTCAGGAACATCCATTGCAATGGCAGATTATCAAATGGAAAATTTGGTTTATGAGCTTAACTATCAATCTGCAAGTATTGCCAAAAAAGTGGCCCAAACATTTACCCAAAAAGAACCTCACAAACCACGGTTTGTAGCAGGAGCTATTGGACCTACAAACAAAACAGCTAGTTTGTCTCCTGATGTCAATCGACCAGAGTATAGAGCCATTACCTTTAACGAATTGCGCGTTGCATACAAACAACAAGTTGAGGCCTTGATTGATGGTGGTGTCGATTTATTATTGGTAGAAACAATCTTTGATACCCTGAATGCCAAAGCAGCATTATTTGCCATTGAGGAAGTAAAAGAAGAACGAAATATTGAAATCCCAATCATGGTATCAGGGACGATTACGGATGCTTCAGGAAGAACACTCTCAGGGCAAACTGTAGAAGCGTTTTTGACTTCAGTTTCACACATCCCATTGTTTTCTGTAGGATTTAATTGTGCCTTAGGAGCCCAACAATTAGAACCTTATTTGAGTAGATTGTCTCGAGCAACCGATTTTTATACATCGGCGCATCCAAATGCTGGTTTGCCCAATGCGTTTGGTGAATATGATGAGACACCAGAACAAATGAAAGGTTTTATAGAAAGTTATTTAAAAGACAATTTGATCAACATCATAGGAGGCTGTTGTGGTACAAGTCCAGAACATATCAAGGCGATTGCAGATGTGGTGGTTCATTATCAACCTCGGAAAGTTGAAATTTCAAAATAACCCTTTCAGGGTTTCAAACCCTGAAAGGGTTAAAACACAAGAAGTAAATATGATGCTAGAAATGGACATTTTACAGTTAAAAAAAACAATAAACGGATTTATTAATTAGGATAAAAAAGTATGATTGATAAAACGATTCAGAGTCAAAAACCATCAACCACAACCTCTCGAAGGAGTACTGGTCTTGATCGATGTTTAACCCTATCTGGTTTAGAACCTCTAATAATTACTCCTGAAAGTAACTTTGTAAATATTGGCGAGCGTACTAATGTCACTGGCTCACGCAAATTTCTTCGACTGATTAAAGAAGAAAAATACGAAGAGGCTTTAGCGGTTGCTAGAGATCAGGTAGAAGGAGGTGCGCAAATTTTAGACATTAATATGGACGAAGGAATGTTGGACGGTGTGTATGCTATGACCACCTTTCTAAATTTGATTGCTTCTGAGCCAGACATCTCTAAAATTCCTTTAATGATTGACAGTTCCAAATGGGAAATCATTGAAGCAGGATTGCAAGTAGCTCAGGGGAAATGCGTTGTAAATTCCATTAGTTTAAAAGAAGGGGAAGCCGAATTTATTCGACAAGCTAAACTCGTAAAGCGCTATGGTGCTGCCGTTATAGTCATGGCATTTGATGAAATAGGGCAGGCCGATAACTATCAAAGACGTATCGAAATCTGTGAACGCTCATACAGAATATTGGTAGATACTGTAAAGTTTAAACCCCAAGACATTATCTTCGACCCCAATATTTTCCCTGTAGCAACAGGAATGGAAGAGCACCGAAAAAATGCCTTGGATTTCTTTAAAGCCACCCAATGGATTCGTGAGAATTTACCGTATGCAAATGTATCTGGAGGTGTGAGTAATGTCTCTTTTTCTTTTCGAGGAAACAACACGGTACGGGAAGCAATGCACTCTGCATTTTTATACCATGCCATTCAGCATGGAATGAATATGGGGATTGTAAATCCGACCATGTTGGAAATTTACGATCAAATTCCGAAAGATTTATTAGACGCTGTAGAAGATGTTTTATTGGATCGAAAAGAAGATGCAACAGAGCGTTTACTGGATATTGCTGACAGTGTAAAAGGAACTAAAAAAGAAAGTGAAGCCAAAGTTTTAGAATGGCGAGGTTTTCCTTTGCAAGAACGAATTACCCACAGTTTAGTTAAAGGAATGGATGCTTTTATTATAGAAGACATTGAGCTAGCTAGACAAGAAGCGGAAAAGCCTATCGAAGTAATCGAGGGGAACTTAATGATTGGGATGAATGTCGTTGGAGATCTTTTTGGAAGTGGAAAAATGTTTTTACCTCAAGTAGTGAAATCGGCACGTGTTATGAAAAAAGCAGTGGCATATTTACAACCTTTTATTGAAGCTGAAAAGGATGGGAAACAAGAATTTGCAGGGAAAATATTAATGGCAACCGTAAAAGGAGATGTACATGATATTGGAAAAAACATAGTCTCTGTGGTCTTGGGATGTAATAATTATGAGATAATCGATTTAGGAGTGATGGTTCCTCCAGAAAAAATTATTGAAACTGCCAAAAGAGAACAAGTAGATGCAATTGGATTGAGTGGATTGATCACTCCTTCCCTCGACGAAATGGTCTATTTAGCAAAAGAAATGGAAAAAAATGATTTTTCTGTTCCCTTATTAATTGGAGGAGCCACTACCTCAAAAGCCCACACTTCAGTAAAAATTGCACCCAATTATTCGAATGCTGTTGTACATGTAAATGATGCATCTAGAGCAGTCACTGTGGTCGGAAATTTATTGAAAAATGATGGGGGTATCTATAAAAATCAAATTCGAGAAGAGTATGATGTGTTTCGCGAGAAGTTTTTAAATCGATCCAAATCCAAAGAATATATTACTTTAGAGGAAGCTCGAAAACGAAAATTCAATATTGATTGGAATTCTTCTAAAATTTTTAAACCCCATCAATTAGGGATTCAGGAATTTCAAGATTTTGACATTCGCTTATTGGAAGAGTTTATCGATTGGAGTCCTTTTTTTAGAAGTTGGGACTTGCATGGAAAATACCCAGAAATTTTAACAGATGAGGTGGTAGGAACACAAGCCACAGAATTGTTTGCCGATGCTCAAATCTTGTTGCAGAAGGTTTTTTCAGAAAAATTGTTAAAAGCGAAAGCAGTCTTTGGATTGTTTCCAGCAAACACCGTTGGAGACGATGATATTGAGGTCACAAAAATTTTAGGAGAAGGAGCTGAAGTAGCAACAGCACAAAATGAAGCAGCTTATCAGTTTCTTACTTTACGTCAGCAATTAAAGAAAAGAGAAGGAGTTCCTTCTTTTGCCTTGGCCGATTTTATTGCTCCTAAAGAAAGTGGTGTGCAAGATTATATGGGCGCTTTTTGTGTGTCTACAGGTTTTGGAACCAAATCCTTAGCAGAAGCCTTTGAAGCAGATAATGACGATTACAATTCCATAATGATCAAAGCATTGGCGGATCGGTTGGCAGAAGCATTTGCAGAGTATTTGCACAAAGAAGTAAGAACGACCTACTGGGGGTATGCTTCTGGTGAGCAATTGACAAACAGCGATTTGATCAAAGAAGGATACAAGGGAATTCGTCCAGCACCGGGTTATCCTGCCTGCCCTGATCATTTAGAAAAAAATACCATTTGGAAGCTTTTGGATGTTTCGGAACGAATTGGTGTCGAATTGACCGAAAGTTTGGCAATGTGGCCAGCGGCCAGTGTTTCCGGTTATTATTTTGGGAATGAAAAAGCCAAGTATTTTGGGTTGGGAAAAATTACGGAAGATCAAGTACAGAATTATGCAATACGAAAAGGGATTTCTGTCGAGGATGCTCTTAAATGGTTGCATCCTAACTTGGCAGAATAGTCTGCTTTAGTCGCTGTAGTGGGACCTTTTTGCGTTGATTCGGGTTTGAACAGTATAAAAGATAGAACAAAAAGTGCGACCCTAATGGGAACGCCTAAAAAAAATAAAAGAATAAAAATTTAAAGAAGTTTCACAGAGATGAAAGTTACAGAGCATATTGAACAAGCAAAAGGCAAAACATTGTTTTCATTTGAAATTATTCCACCAAAGAAAGGAAAAAGCATTCAGGAATTATACAATAATATAGATCCTTTAATGGAGTTTCAACCACCCTTTATTGATGTAACTACTTCTCGAGAGGAGCACGTATATGTTAAAAAGCAAGGCTTGTTAGAACAGAAAATAACACGAATGCGCCCTGGGACTTTAGGGATTTGTGCCGCATTAAAACACAAATATCAAACCGATACAGTGCCTCATGTATTGTGTGGAGGTTTTACCAAAGAAGAAACCGAATACTTGTTGGTAGACTGTCAGTATTTGGGAATAGACAATGTGATGGCGTTGCGAGGAGATACCATGAGTCATCAAAAATATTTTGAAGCAACTGATGGCGGACATTTGTATGCTAAAGATTTGGTTGCGCAGATTCACGATTTAAATGCGGGTAAATATTTGCATGATGTGCTGGAAGTAGATCATCGAGCGAATTTTTGTATTGGTGTTGCCGGGTATCCAGAAAAACATTTGGAAGCACCATCCTTACAAACCGATTTGAAACGACTCAAAGAAAAAGTAGATGCGGGGGCAGATTATATCGTTACCCAAATGTTTTTTGACAATCAAAAGTACTTTGAGTTTGTAGCTGCAGCAAAAGAAGCTGGGATTCATGTGCCTATTATTCCAGGAATCAAACCTTTAGCAATACAAAAGCATTTACAATTATTGCCTCAGGTCTTTAAAATTGACTTGCCAGAAGCATTAATTAATGCTGTAGAAAGTTGCAAAGACAATGCTCAAGTGCGAGAAGTGGGTATAGATTGGGCAATTGAGCAGTCTAGAGAATTACTGCAAGCAGGGGTGCCAGTATTGCATTACTATTCGATGGGAAAATCTTCCAATATTAAAAAAATAGCTTCTGAACTCTTTTAAATAAACGTATAGTAGCAGAAAGATAAAGAGCATTGATAGACTAATAATCAAAAGCAATTTCACAATAGGATAAGTGCTAGAATATTTACTTACATTTGTGCTAGAATAAACTGAAATAAAAATTTAAAAATAAATATTATGGCATTAGAAATTACAGATGCAAATTTTGACGAAATCGTATTAAAATCAGACAAGCCTGTATTGGTTGATTTCTGGGCAGCTTGGTGTGGACCTTGCAGAATGGTTGGTCCTATCGTTGACGAAATTCATACAGAATATGATGGAAAAGCTATCGTAGGAAAAGTAGATGTTGATGCAAATCAAGAATTTGCTGCCAAATATGGAGTGCGTAATATTCCTACCGTTTTGATCTTTAAAAATGGAGAAGTCATCGACAAACAAGTTGGTGTAGCTCCAAAAAATGTTTACACAGGTAAAATTGATGCTGCTTTATAGAAGTAGTATCCGTTTTTTAAAATATCAAAAAGGTTTGGCTAAGGTCAAACCTTTTTTTATTTTTAGTCCTTAAGTTTCCTTTATAAAACATCTAATTGGTAATCCATTTAAAAAAGGTAAAGTAAAAAGAGCATGAATCTATCGGAAATAAACTCTTCAGAAATTAAAAATCTAGACATTCTTGCAAAACAAGTAGTCGAAGGGTTTATTACAGGAATGCACAAAAGTCCATTTCATGGATTTTCGGTCGAATTTGCAGAACATACCTTGTATAACAAAGGCGAAAGTACCCGTCATATTGATTGGAAATTGTTTGCCAAGACAGAAAAACTATACACCAAAAAATACGAAGAGGAAACCAATTTGCGCTGTCATATCATTATAGACAATTCGGCATCCATGCATTATCCTGAAGTAGAAACACAGACTCTCTCCTCTTTGAATAAAGTTGGGTTTTCTGCTGTGGCTGCAGCCTCACTAATGGAAATTTTAAAAAGACAACGTGATGCTGTTGGCTTAAGTGTGTATGCTGATACCTATGAGTATTACGCTCCAGAAAAAGGCAGTGAACGGCATCGTAAAATGATTCTAAGCCAGCTGGAAAGCCTTTTAACGACAACTTCTCGCAAGGCTACAGAAACGTATCAATTTTTACATGAAATAGCCGAAAATATTCACAGGCGATCGTTGATTTTCTTATTTACAGATATGTTTCAGGCCAATGCAGAAAAAACAGCATTGTTTGAGGCTTTGCGGCATTTAAAATACAACAAACATGAGGTTGTTTTGTTTCACACTTACGATGGAAAAACAGAATTTAATCTCGAATATGATGGTTCTCCTAAAAAATTTGTTGATGTTGAAACTGGTGCTTCGGTAAATGTATTTTCGAAAAACATTCAACAACAATACAGAGAGATGGTTGGTACGTATTTTAATGAGCTGAAAAATAAATGTTTACAATATAAAATTTCTTATTTCCCTATTGATATCCGTCAGGGATTTCATGAAATATTAACAGCCTATTTAATAAGTAGAAAAAAAATAAAATAATTATTGTTTTTCTGTTTGCATATCTAAAAATGTATACTATATTTGCACCCGCTATTAGCAACGGTTTGGTAGTTCAGTTGGTTAGAATACCTGCCTGTCACGCAGGGGGTCGCGGGTTCGAGTCCCGTCCAGACCGCAAAAGCCTTGATAATCATTTGATTATCAAGGCTTTTTCAATTTCAATATTTCCCTGTTTTATTTCCTAGAATAAGTTACTCGAGGTGAATCCTCATTCATTTCAAAAGTTTCTATTCAATTTTCGCTATTTTTTAGAGAAATTGAATGAATGGATATTGGTTGTTTTTTTGGAAAAGAAAAAGTTATGAGATTTAGTGTTTAGAAATTGAAGAACTTTTTTTCTATAACAATGGTCTCTTATGATCAAGAATCAATTGATAAACACTTTTTTTTCATAGCAATATAAATTTGAATGTGCCTAAAAAAAGATTCTTTCTCATAACAATTTTTTCAAAGATACGATTCGATTTTCAGCAGTTCAAATTTGGACCTTTTTTGGACTTTTTTGTAAAAATGTAGCTCATTAGCAGTCCAAAACAAGTCCAAAAGCAGTCCAAAAATGCCGAGAAATGAAAAATTTGACTAAATTGTATGATAAAAAGCTACCCCTTGAAATACAAAATCTTAAAAGATGCGATAATTTCCAAGTTTGGGAAAGATATTGCAGACTCATCCAGTGCAAAAAATTTAATTATTTCCATTGCCAACGAAACCGGCGAGGAGGTTAGTTACAATACCATCCGTCGTTTTTTTGGATTGATCGACCATCATCAATCGAATTATCATCTTAAGACTATTAATATACTTTCTAGGTATTGTGGATTTAAAAATTATTCAGATCAAGAAAAGCATTATGCAAGTTTTAAATCGTGGAAACTGATCAATACCATTGGCTTTTCTAAAAATAAAATTGAAAAATTCGATGAAATTGTAAAAGAATTGGAAAAATTAATTTCAATTGATTCAAGCTCATTATTGTATTTAGCAATCTTAACAGACCGGTTATTACTTCAAAGTAATGAAGAACAACTCGTGCAACTTTACAACATTAAAATTGAAAATATTTATGAAGAGAATATGTTGATGCAGGTGACCAATTGTTGTAATTTATTTGCCAATAATTTAAGAAACTATACCTTTAAAGACCGTAATAATTTACTCCAATTATCAAAAAAGGAAACTTTTGTAAGACTTTATCTTCATCATTTTATTGATTATGGGGTGAATCAAAATTATATAGATCTACTTGAGAATACCGATGATTCAATTTTCAATTCGACAGATTTAGCCTATAAATACTTATATTTAGACCGATATTATTTTTTAATAGGGGATAAAAAAAATGTAACATTTAAAGGCATAGACATTCCCTTTAGTCAGATCACTGTTGACTTTGTCCGAGGAAGATGGATTGCATCAACATATATGAAGGACCCAAGTAGATTTAACTTTGATACGTTTATGGAAAAGGGTATGAAATCAATTTTGTTAGCTACCGAAGTTCTTGTTTTTGCGCTCATTGAAAATGATTTTTCAACCATAGAAAAAGTCTGCTCTTATTATGATTTTGAAAATATTAAAAGTTTGGCTTGGCACAATACAAATGAAAAAATCATATTAGAACTTTTTTTAATATTGAATGCACACCTTAAGAACAAAACAATACAATCTACGCTGCAAGGAACCAATATTGAAGAGAATTCAAATTTTCAATGTTTAGAATACAATACTGCGATTTTTCTTTACATTCAAACGATTATCGAAGGAGATTCTCCTGAATTAAAAGAGCAATTCGAAATAATTAAAAGAAAAACATATTTATACAATTTAGATTATCAGCAAGCCGTCAGACTGCATAGCTCTTTATGTCTACTTTAGGCTACATTTTGTGGAATCGAAAAGCAATCTTCGAGGCTCTAACTTGAGGATCGTTTGGTTTAAGAATTTTTTAATTAACAGCCTTGTGCAGCCGCAGTTTCCAGATGGTTCATTGGTAAAGGAGAGAGGTAGGGGATCCCTAATCCCAACCCGCGGAGTACAAACAAGAGCCCCATAAGCACTACTGCATAAGGAATGATTTGCTGTATCCTTTTGCGAACTATTCTATTCGTGAAATTCCCAAGATATATCACTACAGTCATTAACGGTATGGTGCCTAGTCCGAAGAAAAATAGATAGATGCTACCCCAAAAAGCAGTTGTCATAGTCAACGCCCCCAATAGCGCCATATATACGAGTCCGCAAGGTAAAAAACCGTTGAGAATACCAACAGTGAAAAAGGTGTCATTTCCTTTTTTTTGAGTTCTTTTCCCAAGGAATTTTTCAACTTAAAAAGAAGGATATTAATTTTTTTTGAAAATTGAATTTTAGAAATTAGTTTGGGAAAAACGATGAAGAGAATCATACTTAGTCCAACTACAATCGATAATTGTTGTTGAATTCCAAAGAAATAAAACCCTTTTCCTAAAAATCCAAAGAGCAAACCAATCAAGCTATAAGTGAACAGCCTTCCAAAATGATAGCTTATAATCTGTAAAAAACGTTTTACAGGACGCTTTCTGTCTACAGGTAACAAAAATGCAATAGGTCCACACATACCCATACAGTGAAAACTTCCTAAGAGTCCAAATACAAACGCAGAAAACAACATTTAGTAGCTGATTTTTTTTATTATTAAATACTCTTTTTGCTGATGATTCCATGATATTTGAATGTTCCAACGACCATCTACTAAACGTTCCTCAGGCACGAGCAAATGTGTGTTAGAAAATGAAATTGGAATTTCAAAATCTAACTGTTTATTAGATGGTCTGTATAGGAACACCTTTCCGTTGATTTCTTTAAAAGGAAAATCGAAAGGAAATACTATTTCTAAGCCTTTTAGACCTTTTTTGACAGTTATTTTTTCGTTGAAAATCGAAGCATTTTGTACGGCATCGATTTCATCTTGAAACTGAAGTTCTTTCTGATAATATTTTTCTGTAACAAGATCATGTTCATACTTGTCGTCGGTAGTCATATTGATTACAAAGTACATGATAAAGCTCATAAAACTGATAATCGTTATTACAATCCCTGTTCCCCAATTCCATTTCATCTCTTCTGATTTTATGTTCTCTATTGTGCATTATTGATAACTTCTTGGACCTAAAAAATTGGTCGTAGTAGTTTCAATCAATTTGTCACCGCTAAAAACTCCAATTTCCAGTCTTTCTTTATCGCTTTTTAAAGCAGAAGCGTTTAATTCGATAAAGAGTGTTCCTTCTGCCGAACCTTCTTTCTGTATGCTAAAATGATGATTGGATACCAGCTTAATCGTTCCTGTATGAGACAAGATTTTATAGCTAACATCAGAAATTTTGTTTTTGGTTTTATTGATTACTTTATAGGTATACACATTGCTGATTATATTGTTTTCTTTGTGTTGATATAATTGTCCAAGGCAATCTTAAAATGGTTGCTTCTACATCGTTGCGTAGGAACAACATTCCAACCAATACGCCAATCAGAATGAATAGAACTGCAGAATATCCTTTCATTCTTGCTGAAAATCGGAAGGGTTTCTTTAAAGCGATGTTTTCTTCACTCGCATATCGAATCAATCCTTTTGGTAGGCCAACGTGTTCCATCATCGTATCACATTCATCGATACAGGCTGTGCAATTGACACATTCTAATTGGGTGCCGTTTCGAATATCGATCCCTGTTGGACAGACTACTACACATTGCTTACAATCGATACAATCTCCTTTTCCTGTTTTTGCTCTTTCTTCGTTTTTTTTGAATTTCGCTCTTCCTTTTTTTCCTTCTCCTCGCACATAATCATAAGCGACATTGATGGTTTTGTTATCTAAAAGTACGCCTTGTAATCTTCCATACGGACAAGCAATGATACATACCTGCTCTCGAAACCATGCAAACACAAAATAGAATACCCCTGTAAAAATGGTAAGTGAAATGAAGGTATGCATATTGTCAAAAGGACTGTTGCTGATGAATTGAATGACTCGATCTCCACCAACTAAATAGGCTAAAAAAACATTGGCAATAAGAAAGGAGATGACAAAAAATAGCAACCATTTTAATAACCTTTTTCTGATTTTCTCTGCATTCCAAGTTTGTTTGTCCAAACGAATTTGCTTTCCCCGATCTCCATCAATCCAATATTCTATTTTCCGAAAAACCATTTCTAAAAAAATAGTTTGTGGACAAATCCATCCACAGAAAATCCGTCCAAAAATCACCGTAAAAAGGATGACAAACACTACTCCAACAATCATAGAGATGACCAGCAAATGAAAATCTTGAGGCCAAAATGGAAATCCAAAAACTGAAAACTTTCGTTCGATAACATTGAATAATAAAAACTGATTCCCGTTGATTTTGACAAAAGGAGCACTAAGTAAAAAAGCCAGCAAAAAGGAACTCACGTAACTCCGGTATCGATACAATGAGCCATTGGGTTTTTTGGGAAATACCCATGCACGTTTTCCCTCTTCATTAATTGTTCCAATACTGTCTCTAAAACGTTCTTCTTGCCTTTTTTCCATTATTTAGTTATCAAAGCTGCTTTGTTTAGACTATTCTAAAGAGCTGTCTACCCACTTATTACCCTCGGGTGTTTTGGCTTTTAAAGGTGTAGTTCCTTGTAGCGAAACAACATAACTTGCTACTTTGGCAATGTCTTCAGCTTTTAAAGTTTTGCCCATAAGCAATCATCCCTTTTCCATCTCTTCCTCCATTGGAAATCGTTGAAAAGATATTTTTAATTCCTCCTCCTAGAATCCAATATTCATCTGTGAGGTTAGGGCCTATAGAGCCTCCACCATCTGATAAGTGACAAGAGGCACAATTTAATTTATAAACTGCTTTTCCTCTTTTTAAATCTGAGGCGCTTGTTAATAGGGTTATATTGTCAACATTGATGATATCAGTAGCTGTTGCTTTGTAATTAGAAACTTCCTTTTTAGCTTGCGCCACTGCGTTTTCATATTCATCTATTTGAGTATCTCCATCTAAAACTTCAAAACGCACCAGATATATAACAGCGAACAGTATGGTTACATAAAATAGATATACCCACCAAGGTGGAAGTGAATTGTCCAATTCTTTGATACCATCATAATTATGGTCCAATACTATTCGGGCATTTTCTTCCTCAAGAGATTCTGATTTATCTCCCATCGAGAAGAATTTTCTCAACCAGTTATCCGATGGTTTTGGTTCAATTCCCCATTTTTCATTTTGCAATTCACGGGCTTTTTTGACGGCCAATCCTATGACGATTTCTTTTAAAATTATCACTGAAAATAAACCGATTATTGCTGTCCATACAATCGGATGTTCATAGACACTCAAAGGGTTTTCATATACTTCAAACGCTTTTAAGAGTCCTGTAAAAGTTGCGATTACAAAAATCACATATACGATAGATTGAAAATATTGTTTCATATTCTTTAAGTTTAGGAGTCTAAGGGTAAGTTTTTTACCTCATTGATATAGCTTTTTTTTGCTGTAAATACCCACCAAAAGAGGATGATAAAAAAAGTAAAAAAAATGATTAATGAGATTAACGGATAAATTTCTATTCCGGTAATACTCTCCATATGGTTTTTTATATATTTCAACATGCTGGTTGTTTTATTGGTTTTTTACTTTGATGTCGGTACCCAATCGTTGGATATAGGCAATTACAGCTACAATTTCTCTATTTCGCATTTCAATAAAATCATTGCCATTTTCTGAGGCATAGGCCTTATCCGCTTCATAGTTTTTAGCAAAGTCGGGATCATCATGTAAGTTCGCTTCAATTTGAGCCCCTTGGGCTGCCATAAGTTGATGCGCATTTTCGATTTCGGTATCTGTATAGGGAACTCCCAAAGAGACCATAGTTCTCATTTTATCTTGAGTTTGGCTCTTGTCTAGTTCGCTAGTGATTAGCCATTTGTAAGAAGGCATGATTGAATTTGGCGAGGTGCTCTGTGGGTCGTACATATGATTCAAATGCCAGCTATCTGAATACTTTTGACCAATTCGATGCAAATCAGGACCTGTTCGCTTAGATCCCCATAAAAATGGGTGGTCGTATACAAATTCTCCTGCTTTAGAATAAGGACCGTATCGCTCTACTTCACTTCGAAAAGGTCTGACCATTTGGGAGTGGCATCCTACACAACCTTCACGAATATAAATATCTCTTCCTTCTAATTCTAAAGGTGTATAGGGCTGTACACTACTGATAGTTGGAATATTTGACTTTACCAGCAGGGTAGGAATGATTTGGATCATCCCTCCAATTAGAATGACAATCGTAGCATAAATGGTTAATTTGATTGGTTTTCTCTCTAGCCAAGTGTGATAGTCTTCTCCTTTTGTTCTATATTTTGAAACTTTTGTTAAAGCTGCTGCCTCTGCGAGTTCATCGGTGACATCGCTTCCTGCTTTGATCGTTTTGATTACGTTGTATAGCATCACAAGAGCACCAATAATATATAAAGATCCCCCTATAGCTCGCATCCAATACATCGGAATGATTTCGGTTACGGTTTCTAAGAAATTTCCATAGGTCAATGAGCCATCTGGATTGAATTGTTTCCACATTGATGCCTGTACGACCCCTGCAATATACATGGGTAAGGCATAGAGAATAATTCCTAAAGTCCCAATCCAAAAGTGGAAATTTGCCAATCCTTTCGAATATAGTTGTGTTTTAAATAATTTTGGAATCATCCAATACAACATTCCAAAGGCGAAGAAGCCATTCCAAGCCAATGCACCAACGTGTACGTGAGCAATAATCCAGTCACTAAAGTGTGCAATAGCATTTACACTCTTTAAAGACAGCATTGGGCCCTCAAAAGTGGCCATTCCATAGCCTGTAATTGCAACTACCATGAATTTTAAAACAGGGTCTACTCGAACTTTATCCCATGCACCTCTAAGGGTAAGTAATCCGTTGATCATTCCTCCCCAAGAGGGAGCGATTAACATCACAGAAAAAGCTACCCCTAAATTTTGTGCCCAGTCCGGTAAGGAGGTATATAGTAAATGATGAGGTCCTGCCCAGATATAGATAAAGATTAATGACCAAAAGTGAACAATAGACAGCCTGTAGGAATACACGGGTCTTTCTGCCGCTTTAGGAATAAAAAAATACATTAATCCTAAGAAGGGCGTTGTTAAGAAAAAGGCTACTGCATTGTGTCCATACCACCATTGAACAAGTGCATCTTGCACTCCAGCGTATACAGAATATGATTTTAAGAAGTTTACGGGTAAAGCAAGACTATTAAAAATATGCAAAACCGCTACTGTGACAAATGTGGCCAAATAGAACCAAATGGCAACATATAAGTGGCGTTGTCTTCTTTGTAGGATAGTCCAAATCATATTGACACCAAAGGCAACCCATACTAGGGCAATTGCAATATCAATTGGCCATTCTAATTCGGCATATTCTTTTGACGTAGTATATCCTAAAGGGAGTGTGATTGCTGCTGCAACAATAATCGCTTGCCATCCCCAAAAGTTGAAACTGCTTAAAAAATTACTTGCCATTCTCGTTTTTAACAATCGTTGTAACGAGTAATAAACCCCAGCAAAAATAGCATTTCCTACGAAGGCAAAAATAACAGCATTGGTGTGCAAAGGTCTTAGTCGACCAAAACTTAACCAAGAAATTCCATCAGTAATATTTGGAAATAAAAACATAAGAGCTAACAGTAGCCCCACAGTAAAACCGACGATTCCCCATAATAAGGTCGCGTAGATGAATTTTTTTACGATTTTATTATCATAATAAAATTGTTGCAGTTCCATAGTTTCGAATTTAATTTTTGATTATTTGTTTTTGTTTTCTTGTACCAATTCGTCCTCAAATAACATTCGTACTGAAGGCGTATAAAAATCATCAAACTGTCCATTCTTTACAGAGTATAGAAATGCAATAAAGAAAACAATAGCCACTAAAATGCTTAGTGTTAGCAGTAGGTAGATTACGCTCATATGTTGCCTGATAATTTTAGTTCAAAAATAATATTGATGGTTTTCTTAAAATATGATTTTAGTCATGTTTAGTTTTAAAAAAAATATTTTTCAAAAGCTAAATTCCATTTTTGAATTAGCTTCGGTTCAATTTATTTCCTAGATAATTAGTTGCAACATTTGTAAAAACAACAACACTAATAGAGCTAATAGGCATCAAGATAGCAGCAATAATGGGGGTTAGTTGTCCTGTTATTGCAAAATACAACCCAATACTATTGTAGCATAAAGAGAGAATAAAACAATATTTTATAATTTGAATTGCCTTTTTGGAAGCATCCATAAAAGCAGCAATTTTATCAAATTGTGAAGCGTCTAGAATGGCATCACATGCGGGAGAAAAAACATTGATATTTTCTGACAGGGCAATCCCTACATCACTTTGTGCCAAAGCACCTGCATCATTTAATCCATCGCCAATCATGGCTACTTTTTGATTGTCTTTTTGAAAATTTTCAACCACCAATAATTTGTCTTTTGGTTTTTGGTTGAATAGGAGTGGAGTTCCTTTTGGGAGTATCTTTTGCAAGTAGTTTTTTTCACCTTCATTGTCTCCAGAGACTACTGCCAATTGAAATTTATTTTTTAGCCTATCAAAGACTTTTTCAAGACTGGCTCTATAGGAATTTTTAAAGGTAAATTTTCCTTTGTATGTTTTACCAAAACGTAGGTGAATAGATGTATCTAATTGAGAATTATCCCCCTCGTTTTTTACAAAATAAGAAGAACCTAGTGTCAAATTATTGTCCTGATAACGAGCTTGAATTCCGCTACCTACAACTTCTCTATACTGAAATATTTCAACGGTTGGGGTCTCTGTAAATGTTGCATACAAGTTTCTGCTCAACGGATGGTTTGAGGCTCTTAAAGAACTTTTTAAAATGCTTTTTTCTAATGAAGTTAAAGGGGTGCCTTCATAGTAAAAGCGATTTTCTTTATGAGTGGTAAGAGTTCCTGTTTTATCAAAAAGAATACGGTCAATTTTTGCCAATTGTTCCACAACTATGGTGTTTTTTAGGTAAAATTTATGTTTTCCAAAGATGCGTAAGAGATTTCCAAGGGTAAAAGGTGCTGCCAAAGCTATGGCACATGGACAGGCGATAATTAAAACGGCGGTAAAAACATTCAGTGCTTTGCTTGAATCGTGGTATAGCCAAAAGGAAGCTGATAAAATGGCGATGCTTAGAACTCCAATCGTAAAATTTTTACTAATGGTATCGGTAATGGTTTTAAAATGGGATGGTTGGTCTTTTTGAAAAACAGCATTGCTCCACAACTGGGTGATATGACTCTGTGAAAAAGGGGTCAATACTTCTATTTCTATCACGCCAGCTACTTGTTTACCACCAGCATACAATTTATCTCCAATTTTTTTGTTGACAGGAACGGCTTCTCCGGTAACAAAACTATAATCGATCTGTGCATGCCCACTTGTTAAAATTCCGTCTACAGGAATAAGTTCTTGATTCCGGATGAGTAAATGATCTCCTTTTTGAATCTTATAAATTTGTACATTTTCTTCTTTTGAATCTTTTATGCGTGTTACTGCAATTGGAAAGTAGGATTTGTAGTCGCGTTCAAAGGATAAAAATTGGTAAGTTTTTTGCTGAAAATATTTACCTAATAGAAGGAAGAAGACCAGCCCCGTTAAGCTATCAAAAAAACCAGAACCTAAATCGAAGAGAATTTCGACTACACTACGAAGAAATAAAACTGAAATGCCCAATGCAATGGGGACTTCAATATTTAAGAGCTGTGATCGCAGTCCCTTATAGGCAGAAATAAAATAGTCTTTTCCAGCATAAAATACTACGGGTAGTGAAAAGAAAAACATGAGCCATCGAAAGGTGATTTTGTATTTTTCGATCCAAAAACCATCTACTTCAAAATACTCAGGAAAAGAGAGAAACATCACGTTTCCAAAGGCAAAACCAGCAATGCCTAACTGATACAACAGGCTTCTGTCAAGAACTTTTTTTTCACGTTCATACTCCTCTAGATGGATGGAGGGTTCGTAGCCAATGGTACCTAAAATAACTACTATTTCTTTGAACGAAGCTTCTTTAGGATGAAAGGTAATTCGAACAGTTTTTTTTGGAAAATCAACTTGAGAATGTATAACTCCTGGGTTCAATTTGTGTAAGTTTTCTAAAACCCAAATACAAGAACTACAATGCATTTGCGGGATGAACAAGGTTGCCACTTGGGTATTTTCGTCAGAAAAATCTAATAATTTTTCAGTGATTTCTAGATGGTCAAGAAAATCATATTTTCCTTGAATTTCAGTAGGAATGCTCCTAGTTTTTCTTGAAAATTATAATAGTTGCTTAAATCATTTTCAGAAAAGATCTCATAGACGGTTTTACATCCGTTACAACAGAAAATTTTATTGTCATATGGAATAATTGTATGATTACAATAATTTCCACAGTGAAAACAGTGTTTAGAATTCATAATTACTCAGTGCCTATTGCAAAATTGAATGAAAAGAGATCCTTAAAACATGATATTTATCATCTTTTGTTTATATTTGAATAAAAAATTGAATAAAAAATATGAGCAAATGTGAACAGTGTATTGTTCGGAAATTGAATTCTCTAAGAGAACTCTCTAAGGAGGAGTTGTTGAGAGTATCTAATTGTAAAACCTCCAAACAGGTAAAAAAAGGAGAACTTATTTTTGATGAAGGAGATCATCTCAATGGAGTTTTCTGCCTTCAAGAAGGGATTTGTAAAGTTTCCAAAATGAGTGCGAATGGTCGCAATCAAATAATCAGTTTGATTCAAAAAGGGAGTTTATTGGGAGAGCGAAGTTTACTTTCTGAGGAAGCTTCCAATTTAAAAGCGATTGCCTTGACTGATATGCAAGTGTGTTTTATCCCAAAAGATGAGATTATGAGAGATCTTCGAAAAAACCCTAATTTTTCGATGAGTGTTTTAAAAACCATGGCGGATACCTTGAAGCAAGCAGATAATTTAGTTGTTGATATGGCTCAAAAAACCACCAAAGAACGTCTGGCAGAAACTCTTCTGTATCTAAACACTTACTTCTATTCTGCAGAAAAGGGGTATATTGAGGTTCACTTATCCCGAAAAGATTATGCGGATATTATTGGAGCTGCTACAGAATCTACGATCAGATTACTTACGGATTTTAAGAAAAAAGGAATCATTAAATTTATTGGGAAAAACATTTCTATTTCGAATTTGAGAGAGTTGGAGAAAATTGCGAGTGGTTTTTAAAAAATCAGAAGCATCAATACCCCAAAAATAGCCCATGGAATGAGGTTTGTTAGCAGATGATTTTTAGAAATGTCTATTTTTTGTTTGTTGAAATAGGTGTATCGATAATTTTTTTACACATATATTATGAATTTGTTATTTTTTAAAAAATTCCATTGCATTTATTTTTTTATTTCAATTTAATACATACTTTTGACGCTCAACATCAAGAGAATGAACATGCAATACATTTGGACTCGTTTCAACTTTTACTTTTATTTTACTAAAAGCTGAGACTCTGTTGTGTATTGTAAAACTAACTATATATAAAAAGTCTCGAATCTATCGAGGCTTTTTTTTATGACTGTAAAATGAAGGTATCCATTCAAGGAATTAAAGGGTCAAATCACCACATAGTGGCGAAAAACTATTTTGAAAAAGAAGTGTCTCTATTAGAGTGCATGTCTTTTGATAGTTTGGTAGATTCTCTTATTGAGGGAAAAAGCGATATTGGTATCATGGCGATCGAAAATACCATTGCAGGTTCGATTATACCAAACTATGCACTGATCGATCAGCATCATTTACATATCGTGGGAGAATATTATCTAAATATTCATCACCATTTGATGGCCTTGACTGGTCAGAAATTAACCGATATTAAAGAAGTGGTATCTCATCCAATGGCACTATTGCAGTGTAAAGAGTTTTTTAAAAATCACAAAAATATTAAGTTGGTAGAAGATTCCGATACCGCAGATGTTGCCAAAAGAATTTCTGAAAACCAATTGAAAAACATAGCTGCCATTGCACCTAAAATTGCAGCAGAGATTTATGGTTTAGAAGTAATTGAAGATGAGATTCAAACGATTAAAGACAATGCTACTCGTTTTGTAATTGTGCAAACGAAGCAGTCCAAACTAAACCAGAATTCCATTAATAAAGCCTCTTTAAAGTTTCAGTTGGACCACAAAAGAGGAAGTTTGGCCGCTATTTTAAATGTCTTGAGCGATTGTAAAATGAGTTTGACTAAAATTCAGTCTCTTCCAGTTATTGAAATGCCGTGGAAATATGCTTTTTTTGTAGATGTAACTTTCGATGTGCTTTCAGATTATGAAAAGGCAATCTCTATTATAACCATTATGGCAGAGGATTTTAAAGTTTTAGGAACTTATAATAACGGAAGAAAATAATGAAAGCTGCTAAAAGATTAGACACCGTACAAGAATATTATTTCTCTAAAAAATTGCGAGAAGTTAGTGGTTTGCTAGCTGCTGGAAAACCAATTATCAATATGGGGATAGGGAGTCCAGATTTGCAACCCCCTAGGAGTGTCATTGAAGCGATTCAGAATAGTTTTCAGGATGCTTCCGCACACAAATATCAATCCTACCAAGGGTTACCAGCATTGAGAAATGCAATTTCTGATTTTTATAAAAACAAGTTTTCTGTTGATTCAAATCCAGAAAATGAAATACTTCCTTTGATGGGGAGTAAAGAAGGAATTATGCACATTTCAATGGCATTTTTAAATGAAGGAGATCAAGCGTTGATTCCGAATCCTGGATATCCAACCTATACTTCGGTAACCAAACTGGTCGGAGCAACACCGTTATTCTACAATTTAAGTGCTAGCTCAAATTGGCAACCTGATTTCGAGGAATTAGAGCGCCAAGATTTGACAAATACCAAAGTAATGTGGGTCAATTATCCCCACATGCCTACTGGAACAAATGCAACTTTAGAAACCTTTGAGAAATTAATTGCCTTCGGGAAAAAACATGATATTTTAATCATTAATGACAATCCGTATAGCTTTATTTTGAATGCACATCCGATTAGTATTTTACAGGTAGTAGGAGCAAAGGATGTTGCTTTAGAATTAAACTCATTAAGCAAAACCTTTAATATGGCAGGTTGGCGAGTTGGAATGGTCTTAGGAAACCAAAACTACATCAATCAAATTCTCAAAGTAAAAAGCAATATGGATTCTGGAATGTTTTACGGAATTCAAAAGGGAGCCATTGAAGCATTGAATTTATCAGATGATTGGTTTTTAGAACAGAATAAAATTTACAAAGAACGGAGAGATTTGATTTGGCAATTAGCAGATGCTTTGAACTGTTCCTATGACACCAATGCAACAGGGCTGTTTGTTTGGGCAAAAATCCCTGAGGGTAAAAAATCGGAAGAAGTAACCGATTCTATTCTATACGATTCAGATATTTTCATTACTCCAGGAACTATTTTCGGGAGTCAAGGCGAAGGATATATTCGGTTTTCACTATGTGTCAGCTCAGAAATTATAAAAGAAGCAATATCGAGAATATGAAAAACATCTATTTGATTGGTATTGGTTTGATTGGGGGAAGTTTTGCCATCGATCTTAGAAGGAAGTATCCCAAAGCTGTTCTTCACGGAATTAGCAGAAAGGATGAAACCCTACAAAAGGCTTGTGATTTAAATTTGATTGATCAAAAAGCCACTTTAGACGATCTAAAAAATGCTGATTTGGTAGTTGTTTCCATTCCTGTAGATGCAACAGTAAAATTATTGCCAAGTATTTTAGATAAAATAGCAGAAACTACCTTGGTTATTGATGCTGGTTCAACAAAAGAAGCCATTTGCAAAGTAGTAGAAAATCATCCTAGAAGAAGAAATTTTTTAGCTTGTCACCCAATTGCAGGAACAGAAAATTCAGGGCCTACCGCAGCAATACCCAATTTATACGTGGGGAAAACAAATATTATTTGTGAAGTAGAAAAAACCACTTTTAAGCTTCAAGAAAAAGCCTTAGAGATTTTTTCAGAGTTAGGAATGCGGATTCGGTACATGGATGCAAAATCGCATGACAAACACATTGCATATGTATCACATTTGTCCCACATCAGTTCTTTTATGTTAGGAAAGACCGTTTTGGAAAAAGAAAAAAATGAACGTGATATTTTTGATATGGCTGGTTCTGGGTTCACATCTACAGTACGTTTGGCAAAAAGCTCTCCAGCAATGTGGACGCCTATATTTGAACAAAATAAAGAAAATGTTATCGAAACATTGGAAGAATACATCAACAATTTAGAGCACTTTAAAAAGCTGATGCAACAAGATAATTTCTCTGAAATTTTTAGTGAAATGGAGAATGCGAATTATATTAAACAGATTTTAAACGGCATAAAATAAAAGCCAAAAACCGCTGTTAATTCGAGCTTTTCGAAAGCCACAGCACAAACAATTATTACAATGGAGAATACAAAAGAATTGAAAACATGGTTGGATGACATGAAATTAGAGCATCCTCTAGTAATAGCAGGGCCTTGTAGTGCAGAAACCGAAGAACAGGTTATGAAAATTGCACACGAATTAAAAGATTCTGATGTAAACTATTTTAGAGCGGGTATATGGAAACCGAGAACACGTCCAGGAATGTTTGAAGGAGTAGGTGCTTTAGGCTTAAAGTGGTTGCAAAAAGTAAAAGCAGAAACAGGAATGAAAACCTGTACTGAAGTTGCCAACGCAGCACACGTGAAATTGGCTTTAGAATACGATGTCGATTTATTATGGATTGGAGCACGTTCGACAGTATCACCGTTTATCATGCAAGAAATTGCGGATGCCTTGAAAGGGACGGACAAGATTGTATTGGTTAAAAATCCAGTAAATCCTGATTTGGCTTTATGGTTGGGTGGAATTGAAAGATTGTACACTGCAGGAGTTAAAAATTTAGGAGCTATTCATAGAGGGTTTTCAACCTATGAAAAGTCAAAATATAGAAATATTCCAGAATGGCAAATCGCAATTGAATTTCAGAACAGATTTCCAGATTTACCATTAATTTGTGATCCTTCACACATTACTGGAAATAGAGAAATGATTTTTGATGTTTCTCAAACAGCTTTAGATCTTAATTTTGATGGTCTTATGATTGAAACGCATACAGATCCAGACAATGCTTGGAGTGATGCTGCACAGCAAGTAACACCAGATTCTTTAAAGAAGATTATGGTAGACCTAAAGATTCGTAAAGAAACGAATACCGAGGAAGTATATCAGACGACTCTAGATAATTTGCGTGCGCAAATCAATGTAGTAGACACTCAGTTAGTTGACTTGTTAGGGAAGCGAATGAAGGTTGCAGATCAAATAGGAACTCTTAAAAAAGACAAAAATGTTGCGGTTTTACAATCCAAACGTTGGAATGAAATTTTAGGAAATATGATTTTAGAAGGTGAAAGTAAAGGATTGAGTGAAGAGTTTGTTTTAAAAATGTTCAAAGCAATTCATCAAGAATCTATCAATCATCAAGAAAAGATTATCAATGGATAACCAATAGAAACGACTATTTGTAGTCGATTTTCTTCTCAGACCTCGCAAGTTTTTAAAACTTGTGAGGTCTTTTTTTTACTCCAAAACCAATTTGAGAACATATCGGTAGGGCCAAATAAAATCTTCGTGTATTTGAAGCATTGTATTCCAAATTCGTAATTTATTCTCATCTTTGTAGGAATGACAGGAATCGTATACAAATCTACTGGAAGTTGGTATTGGGTAAAATCGAATGATGGCGCTTTGCATCAATGTAGAATGAAGGGCAAGTTTAGAATTCAGAATATTAAAAGCACCAATCCTATTGCTGTTGGTGATAAGGTTGAATTCGATTTAGAAAAAAAAGGGGATGAGGAAACTGGGGTAATTAAAACCATTCACGATCGAGACAATTTCATCGTTCGAAAATCAGTAAACTTATCCAAACAAACCCACATTATTGCGTCCAATATTGATCAAGTATTCTTATTAATTACAATTAATAACCCTCCTACTTTTTCAGCCTTTATAGATCGTTTTTTAGTATCGGCAAGAGCTTATCGAATTGATGTAATCTTGGTTTTTAATAAAATTGATTCCTATGCGCTAGAAGAACGTGCAGAGATTTTATATTTAAAAGATATATACGAAAAAATAGGATATGAATGTGTAGAGGTTTCTGCCACTCAAAATACAAACGTTGATACGATCAAGAAAATGATGCTGGGAAAAACATCAATGTTTGTGGGGCATTCAGGTGTTGGAAAAACCACATTGGTCAATACCATAGAACCGACCTTAAATTTGAAAACCAAAGAAATTTCTGATCAGCATAACCAAGGAAAACACACAACCACTTTTGCAGAAATGTTCGATTTAAGTTTTGATGCTAGAATTATTGACACTCCTGGAATCAAAGGTTTTGGAGTAGTTGATATCGATAAATATGAATTGGGAGATTATTTTCCTGAGTTTTTTAACTTAAAAGAGAATTGTAAGTTCAATAACTGCATTCATGTAAAAGAACCCCAGTGTGCTGTAAAAGAAGCATTAGAAAAAGAGAAAGTATCCTGGTCTCGTTACAGAAGTTACCTTCAGATTTTGGAGGGAGAAGAAGAATCAGAGCACTACAGAACCGATATCTGGAACGAAGAAGATACCGAATAAACAATGAAAGCTGTCATTCAAAGAGTTTCAAAAGCGAGCGTTCGCATTCAAGATCAAGAAGTAGCTTCGATACAAAGAGGGCTTCTAATTTTGTTGGGAGTTACTACTGAGGATTCCAAAGAAGATATTCATTGGTTGGTTCGAAAAGTAGCCAATCTTCGTATTTTCAATGATGATGATGAAGTGATGAACAACTCCCTACTTGATATCGATGGAGAGGTGATTGTTGTTAGTCAGTTTACCCTCCAAGCTTCCACCAAAAAAGGAAATAGACCCAGTTATTTGAATGCAGCAAGACCAGAGATTGCGATTGCTTTGTATGAAGAATTCGTGATCTATTTAGAATCGACAATCGGAAAAAAAGTACAAACAGGACGCTTTGGCGCAGATATGCAGGTTTCATTACTCAATGATGGTCCTGTGACGATTGTGATCGATTCAAAGCACAAAGTATAATTCAATTAGTAGGATGGATTGGTTAGAGCGTACAGAGCTATTAGTAGAGAAAGCGGGAGTTGAAAAATTGAAAAAAGCCCATATATTGGTTGTCGGATTGGGAGGTGTAGGTTCTTATGCTGCTGAATTCATAGCACGATCAGGGGTTGGGAAAATGACATTGGTTGATGGAGATGTTTTTGATGAAACCAATATCAATCGCCAATTAACTGCCCTAAAATCTACTGTTGGTTTGTCAAAAGCAACCGTACTTTCTGAAAGGCTTAAAGACATCAATCCCGAAATTGAGATCAGGGTAGTAGAAGCGTTTTTATCTCCAGAAAGCGCCTATGAAATTGTTTCCAAAGAATTTGATTATGTGTTGGATTGCATCGATAGCATCACGCCAAAAATTAATTTAATCGTCGCTGCCAGAAGAAAGAAAGTAAAGATCATTTCTTCAATGGGGGCAGGTGGGAAACTGGATGCAACAAAAATTTGTGTCAAAGATATTTCGAAAACAAAACAATGTACCATGGCTAGAGTTGTGCGTAAAAGACTCAAAGAACGGAAGGTAGATAAAGGTGTGAAAGCAGTATATTCAGAGGAAATTCAATTAAGTACCAGTGTACAAAAAACAGATGGGACCAATTTTAAAAAGTCTTATTATGGTACGATTAGCTTTCTCCCAGCAGCATTTGGGCTCCAAGCCGCCGCACATGTAATCAATTACTTATTAAAAAAGTAGTATTTAGTTTCCAAGGGAAATAAATTATTTATATATTTGCCATGGAAAATAATTATTTAAAACAATTAAACAAATCAATATGAAAAAAGTCATTTTATTAGTAGTGGTATTTGCAACAGTATTAACTGCATTTACAGGAATTAAAAAAGAAAAAACAACAGTAAACGATGCTGTTGCGATTGAAAATAGTGTAGCTGTAAACAATGTGAATCTCGAGGCTTCCGTTTTGACATGGAAAGGAAGTAAGCCAACAGGATCTCATAATGGAACGGTTGCTTTACAAAGTGGAGATTTAGTAGTTGAAAATGGAACCCTTACCCAAGGCGTTTTTGTGGTAGATATGAATACAATTACCAATACCGATATGGCAGGTTCTGATGGTGCAGCAAAGATTGAAGGACATTTGAAAGCTGCAGATTTTTTTGATGTAGCTCAGTATCCAACATCAAAATTTGTAATTACAAGCGTTGTTGAAGAAGAAGGCAAATTATTAGTAACTGGAAATTTAACGATCAAAGCGATAACAAAGAGTATTACCATTCCTGCAAGCCTTTCAACAGAAGATGGTATTTCAACTTTTAAGAGTGATGTATTTACAATTGATAGAACCGATTTTAACGTGAAGTATGGTTCTAAATCGTTCTTCGATGGTTTAAAAGATAAGTTTATCAATGACTTAGTTGAAATGTCTTTTGAAGTAGTCACCAAAGCTTAATCTCATTTTAAATCCCCAATACAGATGAAAATTATAAAAACAAAGAAAGCAGACAGACCTACTTGTGGATGTGGAAATACATCAGACCCAGATGGGTTTTGCGATGGATCGCATGCGACTAAATAAATAGTTTTTTGTATCCTATTCATGAAAACCCAAAACAGATGTTTTGGGTTTTTTGCATTCTTATTTCACCAATAGATACCTCAATTTACAGCTGAATTGCAGTTGTATTTTTTACTTGTTCAATGGAAAAGGTACTCTGTGTACTTCCAATATATTGTATGGCTGTTAGTTTGGTAATGAGAAATTCGCGGTACGCATCCATGTCTTTTACATAGATTTTAAGAATATAATCGTAATCGCCACTCACATGAAAACATTCAGAGACTTCTTCTAATTTCAATACTTCTCGCTCAAAAGTAGTCACGTATTCTTTGGTATGCTGCACCAATTTTACATGACAAAAAACCAAAAAGGATTTTTCAATCTTGCTTTTATCTACCATCGCCACATATTTTTGAATCACCTTTTGATTCTCGAGCTTCTTTATGCGTTCATAGACTGCTGTAACCGACAAGTGGAGTTGCAAAGAAAGTTGTTTGGTCGTTTGTTTACTGTCGTTTTGTAAAATGTTCAGGAGTTTTTTATCTGTGGTGTCAAGCATAAAAATTATCTATAAAATGAAAATTATGGACTCTATTATAGTTTTTAAAACTATTAATAAGTAAAAATATAGATAAATAAACTATATATGCAATTTGTAATTGATTTTTTTTCTAAATAATTGTCAATTTGAGATCACAGAAATTAAATAATTATGAAATTCAATCCAGCTGATCAGATTCAAGACTTACAATATTTTGGAGAATTTGGAGGTGTGAATCCCTCCATTTCAGATTCATCAACCTACACCTTTATTTCGGCAAAAACCATGTTCGATACTTTTGAAGGGAATGCAGATGGATGTTATTTATATTCACGGCATTCTACTCCATCCAATTTATACCTTGGCGAGGCTTTGGCCGCGATGGAAGGCACTGAAGCAGCCAATGTAGCTGCATCTGGAATGGGAGCAATTACACCCGTGTTACTTCAGTTGTGTGGAACAAACGACCATATTGTTTCGAGTAGAACTATTTATGGTGGAACCTATGCTTTCTTAAAGAATTTTACACCTCGATTAGGAATCCATACTTCGTTTGTAGACATTACCAAATTAGACCTTGTAGAGGCGGCAATCACTAAAAGCACAAAAATTTTATATTGCGAAACGGTAAGCAATCCACTATTAGAAGTCGCAGATATCAAAGGCCTTTCTCGATTAGCAAAACAATATCATTTACAATTGGTAGTTGATAATACTTTCTCTCCTTTATCCGTTTCTCCAGCAAAATTGGGAGCAGATGTTGTGATTCACAGTTTGACAAAGTTTATCAATGGATCTTCAGATACCATGGGGGGTGTTGTTTGTGGTACCACAGAATTTGTAAACTCACTCAAAAGCGTTATCGATGGGGCTAGTATGTTATTGGGGGCTTCAATGGATAGTTTGCGTTCAGCCTCTATTTTGAAGAATATGAGAACGTTGCACCTTCGAATGAAACAACACAGTAAAAACGCTTCTTTTTTAGCTGATAAGTTTGAAAACTTAGGATTGAAGACCGTTTATCCAGGATTGAAATCCCATCCGTCACATAAAATTTTTCAATCGATGTTCAATGAAGAATTTGGATATGGAGGAATGCTTACAATTGATGTGGGTTCTTTAGAGAAAGCGAATGCTTTAATGGAAATAATGCAGGAGCGTAATTTGGGTTATTTAGCAGTGAGTTTAGGTTTTTACAAAACACTTTTTAGTGCGCTATAGGACTTCAACCTCTTCTGAAATTCCTGCAGACGAGCAAAAAGAAATGGGATTGACTGATGGATTGATTCGTTTTTCTGTTGGTTTAGACAATGACATTCAACGCACCTTTCAAATAATGACTGCCTGTATGAAAGAGGTAGGGGTATTGTAAGTGGTGGTTGAAAAAGAGGTGAAACTTAAATCCCTTTTACTCGATTGAAAAACACTTCAAAATCTTCTTTAGTGGGTGGGTTTCCGGTGAATGGGAGCATATCCCATTGCTTGTTTTTTTCAATCAGAGTAAATTTAAAAAGTGCCGTCTTTTCATCTTCAGGATTTAGGATTGGATATCTTAGATCTACATAGGTGTAGGTGTCTGCCTGCTTTCCTGGAGAAAGATTGAAGTATCCATTGCTAAACCAAGATAGGGTTTGCAAATTTTTAGAACTTACATCCAATAGCTCGTGATTTTTTGGAACTGTGATTATTTTTTCTGAAAAATTACTTTGGTCGAGTAAGGAATAAAATGCCAGATGATAATCATCAGCAGTTTCTGCAACAGAGTACCATAAAAAAGTATTCATAATGGTGGGTTGTGCAGAAAACCGATGAATAGAAATTCCAGCTTTATCAAAAGATTTTTTAAAAACAGCATCTATGTACAACTTATTGGCTACTGTAAAAAGCAGATAAAAAGTACTGCTAAAAATTCCAATTTTGGTCCATAAAAGTCGTTTTGAGTTACTTCTTTTGAAGCACAAGACGACAATCATTGAAATTAAAAAAGGCAACGTATATAGAGGGTCTACAACAGAAATTGTATTGAACGCTACTCTGTAGTTCGAAAAGGGTGCAAATAATTGAGTGCCATAAGGTGTAAAACAATCTAATAGAGGATGGGTGAAAATAGCCCAAAAGAAAAGTAGTATCCAATCTTTTTGAGTTGTGGTTTCTTTTCTTTTTCCAGAATTATAAATTTTATAAGTCAGCCATCCAAAGAGAAATGCCCCTAAAAGTGCAAATATAATGGAATGCATAAATCCTCGATGGAACGCCATGGTTTGAATTTCATTAGCATAGAGCCATCTTCCGACAAAGACATCCAAGTCTGGTAGGGTACCTCCAATAGCTCCAAACAATAATGCTTTATTGCCAATTTTTTTCCCAAGTACTAGTTGGCCACAAGCAGCACCTAAAACAATTTGCGTTAACGAATCCATAACCGCAAATGTAAGGAACGATTTTCATTTGCATAGCCTAATGAAAAATTGTAACATTACAGTACAAAAAAAATAGTAAAATGCACGAAGGGAAAAATATTTCAGAAATACACATACAGGATCAGAAAATAATTGAGAATAAAGAATTGAGTCTTTTGGAGTCTTTAATTCCAGTTGTACTCTTAATGGGAATTTTGGCGTATAATATTTTTGTTCAAGATGGTGCATGGTTAGGAGACTATTCTAATCAATACATTTTATTAATCGGAGGCTTAATTGCTGCAATTGTCGGTTTTAGAAATAAAGTACGTTTGGTTCGAATGGCTGCTGAAGTTTGGGAGAATTGGAAAAGTGTTTTGGTTCCTATTCTCATTTTGTTTCTGGTAGGTGCTTTGGCGGGTACTTGGTTGGTAAGTGGTATCATTCCCGCTATGGTATATTATGGATTGCAAGTATTAAGCCCAGAGATTTTTTTACCTGCATCGGTCGTCATTGCCGCTATCATATCTATTGCCACAGGGAGTTCTTGGACAACTTCTGCAACAGTAGGTATTGCATTGGTAGGCATTGGAAGTGCATTGGGAATTCCGACAGGAATGATAGCTGGAGCTGTAATTTCTGGAGCCTATTTCGGAGATAAAATGTCACCACTTTCCGACACAACAAATTTAGCACCTGCGATGGCAGGAACCGATTTGTTCACACATATCAAATACATGTCCTATACCACTGTGCCAACAATTATCGTAACTCTTATTGTATTTAGTATTTTAAGTGGTACTATAGATACCACGGGAAGTGCTGATATTAGTGGCTTGTTGGCTTCAATTAAAAACACATTTTATATTTCACCATGGTTGTTTGTTGTTCCAGGGATGGTGATTGCCATGATCTTATTAAAAACAAAACCTTTAATTGCCTTGGGTAGTGGGGTTGTAATGGCAGGAGTTTTTGCCCATATGTTTCAAGGGGATGTATTGAGTAGTTTTTCTGATTCCAAATTAGAGGGAATCATGACTTCCTTTTGGACCGATGTTCAAATTCAAACAGATAACGAAAAGTTAACAGAATTATTTAGTTCTGGTGGAGTTCTGGGGATGTTATGGACGATTCTATTGATTATCTGTGCCATGGTTTTTGGAGGGATTATGGATGCTATTGGTGCTTTGGCAAAAATAACAAAGAGTTTATTATCAGTTGCTACTTCTGTTTTTGGATTGTTTGGAAGTACCGCAATCAGTTGTTTTGGATTAAATGCAATAGCTTCTGACCAGTATTTAGCCATCGTAATTCCTGGTAAAATGTTTAAAAAAGCCTACGAAGATAAAGGTTTGGCTCCTGAAAATCTAAGTAGAACTCTTGAAGATTCGGGGACGGTAACTTCTGTGTTAATTCCTTGGAATACTTGTGGAGCTTATCAGTCGGGTGTATTGGGAGTGGGTGTTGGAGAATATTTTATCTATGCAATCTTTAATTATTTAAGTCCGATTACTACTTTATTGTTTGCTGCATTCTCCATAAAGATCAGGCAGTTAGTAAAAAAATAAACTATGATTGTTGCTGCTACACTTTTAGACGGCAAAGTCCTAACTGAGATTGCCATACAGTCAAAAGCCTTTTGGGGCTATGCTCAAGTGCATCTTGAAAGTTGGCGGGACGAGTTGACCGTCTCTACACAAATGCTTCAACAATGTAGTGTGTCTAAATTTTTAGTTGGGACTAAGCCTGTTGGATTTTATGTATTGAATTTGCCAAAAGGTGAATGTATAGAATTGGAAATGCTCTTTGTTTTGCCTCAATACATAGGGAAAGGAATTGGAAGTCAGTTACTGGAAGATGTATTTTTTAAGGTGACAAAAATGAATTTAAAATCGATTATCTTAGTTGCAGATCCCAATGCAGTTCCTTTTTATGAATCAAAAGGGTTTTATGAAATTGATCGTAAAGAGAGCTCTATTGCTGGTCGTTTTTTGCCGCTACTGAAAAAAGATGTAGCAGGATAGAAAGGATGAGTAGGATCCAAGGTGCTCCATGCAATAGTACATCAAACCAATCTTGCCCCTGCATGGCATCTACTCCCGAAAACGCGTTTCCACCTAATATCCATTGAATTTTTCCCAAAAGATGTGGGGGATTAAAAGGAGCTAAACCCAAAGTAAAACTTCCAATTAAAAAGAGTTTCCAGTTATTTTTCAATTTTTGTATCATAGGTGTGTTAAAGGATTGATTAAGAGATTAATTTTCCTGAGAACGATTTCTAAATAAACCAATTCCAGACCAAACCAAATCGAATGGTAAAATCTCTGTAAGGATAGTTGGGTGCAGAAAAATAAGAAGGAGTTCCTATAGAAGACAACGCATTGTCAATTTTAAAGAACAAACGGGTTCTTCTAACTTGTGCATTGAAGAAAAAATCTACTGTATGGAAGCCTATTTCGGTATCATTTTGTAATCTAAATTCTCCTAATAGCGGATTGTAGGCATTTGCATTGTATTTGGTAAAGAATTTAAAAGTTGTCCCAATCTGCACCTGCATTGCTTTTTTAAACCAATAGTCGGAATAATAGAAGGTGTTCCTTGTCACAAATTCCGGGACTCTTAAGACCGAACTTCCGTCACTAACATTCTGATACATTAGTGTATTGTTCAATGCAAATTTTCGATAGTTGATTTCTTTTGAAACTTTAGCTTTTAGGTAGGTTACATTACTTCCAAACTGTTGTGGGGTGTTCTGCTCGTCAAAGTAAGTGTAGTTGTCTATGTGGGTCAAGTTGACCGACGCATCTACCCATTTGGATTGAAAGTCGAAACCTAGGTTGCGGGTCTTTACGGTACTAAAATTGTTTTGCCAGTTATAATCATCATAGACACTTTGATGCAATAAAAAATTGAAGTTTGGTGACTTTGAATTGAGCAATAAACTCGCTTTTACAGAAAAGAGGCTGTCTTTTGTGTAGATTGCTTCTCCTTTAAAAAAACTTCCAGAAAGGTTAGAATTCCTGGAGTAATAGAAGCATCAGCGTTTAATTGAAAATTTTTGACTTTTGCTTTCCAATCGGCTCCAAAAGAAATTGCGCTTCCAGCTAATTCAATATCTGTAATAGTGCTATTGGTGTTTAAAATGGTGTCGTACCTATAGGAATAACTCGTTAAATCCGTTTTTACTTTAAACTTTCCCAAAACATATTTGGAGTTAAATTCTAAAAAGAATTGATTGTTGGTGATGGTGTTTTCGACTCCCTCATTCGTTGCATCTGTAGCATTTATTTCTCCAAAAAAAGATGGAGTTCTTGTCCTTTGTGTAAAATCATAGGTTTTGGTTTCACTGTTTAAAATATGCCCAATTTTTAAATTGCTAAAATCTTTTTGGGTAGTGGAATCTTTTTTCGAAAGCAACTTGAAATCGTGTTCGAAATAGTATCGAGATCCTTCTAATAGACTTTCAGAGTCGTTTAAATTCACATCCAATCGTCCACGATCTTCGAAATCAGGATCCTTGTTGGTAAAAGAGTTTAGCGATGCCTCCTGTAAGCCGCCGCTTTCCTGATTTAATATGTCCTGAGAAGTAATATGACCTCGAAGAGAGTATCGATTTTTTTTGGTTGTATAATGAAATGAGGTACTAAAATTCCCGCTGCTCGCCAAAGAACGTCTGTATGCACCTAACGAACGGATTCCTCTGTAAAAGAGAGAAACATTCATTCTTTTAGAAAAATTGAGTGAAAAAAGTGTTTCTAAAACCTGGCCTTGTTGCAATCCAGTTCGATATAAGATCTCGGTTGTAGGGGTAGGAACTTCATAATAGTTGATGTCCTCGGTTGATAAATAATTGAAATGTTTTCCTCTTACACCAATATCGGGCAGGGCAGAGATTGTTTGAAAATCATAGCCCAGATTGGTAAATGTTTGTCCCTGATTATGAAATCCTAAAAGTTCAAAATGATCCTTTCTTAAAAAGTTGAATTTGAATTCTTTCTGAATTGATAAGGTCGTATCAATATAGGTAGTATCTCCTTTAAAAGAAAACACCTTATAATCGGTATACTTGGTTTTTCCGGACAATTTAACATTTACGCTTCCAGTAGAAGAATTTATAGAGTCCATGAAAGGTTGTGTTCGGTTAAACCCCAGATCCTTCATTTCTTTTCTCTGAGAGAAACCATGAATGCTGGAAAGCAAAAATAAAACGAAAAGGAGATGTGTATATTTTTTCATAGTACTGAACTGCAACAACAAATGTAAAATAATAAAATGATACTGTAGAGCAATAAATTGAATACAAATAGTTAATTCTATAAAAGCGCCTCAAATGGTTTCATTTTAGTATTGTATTTGTGTTGGGATGTAATTAGAACGAACTAGATCGCTCTAAAGAAATTTATAAGCAAAAGATTTCTTTTCTTTGCAATATGCTGAAACAAAATTACAGTGAATTTTCTTTAGAAGCAGGAACCGATGAAGCAGGTAGAGGCTGTTTAGCTGGACCTGTAGTTGCAGCAGCGGTTATTTTGCCAGTTAATTTCACCCATCCATTTTTAAACGATTCAAAACAATTGTCTGAAAAAAAGAGAGCACAATTGCGGCCTATTATAGAAGAACAAGCATTGGCTTTTGGCGTTTCTTTTGTTTGGCAAGACGAAGTTGATGAGATCAATGTATTGCAAGCTTCTATTACTGGAATGCATCGTTCAATTGAGGCACTTCAAATACTACCCGAATTTATTATAGTAGATGGGAATCGATTTCGGACTTACAAAGATATTCCGCACAAAACCATTGTAAAAGGGGATGCAAAATACCTAAGTATTGCTGCCGCTTCTGTTTTGGCGAAAACCTACAGGGATGCATACATGCAGAAAATCCACAATGAATTTCCGATGTATAATTGGAAAAAAAATAAAGGATATCCTACCATAGAACATCGAGAAGGGATTCGAAAATTTGGTACGACCCGCTATCACAGAAAAACGTTTCAATTACTGCCCAAACAATTAAAGTTAAAATTACCTCCACAGATCCTTAAATCAGATTCGGAATAACACTTGTTTCGAAGGATAGTATTTATTTTTCAGATTCCTCTTTGATATCCAAATCATACCCAAACTTTTCTCTATTTTTACGATCTCAATTTTTTTCAGATGATAAAAAAAACACGTGTAGAAATTACCAAATGTATCCTTCATAAAGTAGCCAATAAGTTTAATAGTGGTCACAATGTTTTCTCAAAAGATCTTATTCGTTTTGATCAGGAGGGGTATGATTTAATGAAGAGTTTTTTATTAAAGCCATTTGGGACTCTGACACAAAGTTATCGTTTTTCCCATCATGCAGATGTGCGTTTGAATGAATTGAACAATTATGCTTCAGAAATTTTTAAGGATGAAAATTCGTTTATAGAGTATTCAAAAAACATTGTCAACCATTTGTATGAACAATCCAATTCTGCTCAAATAAAAACAGGAGATGTCTTAATTGTTCTTATTGAAGGTATTGAGTACAAAGATGTGTTGACAGAAGCGATTGGAATTTTTAAAATTGAAAACAAGGTCGATTTTTTTCAAACCTACCTAGACGACAATCAAAGTTTTGATGTAGTTGTACAAAAAGGAATTTCAACAAAGAAAATTGACAAAGGCTGTTTGATTTTAAATACTTCTGATGCAGAGGGAACGATTGTTTTGTCGGTAGATCACAACAATTATGATGCACAATACTGGATCAAGAATTTTATGAGTGTGAAATTGGCAGATGATTACAATTCGCACACACAAAATTATTTGGAGATGTGTAAAGAATTCTCGGAAGAGGTGATCAAGCCAGAGTTGGGGATGAAAGAACAAGGAAATTTCTTAGCCAGTACGGTAGATTATTTTAAAGAAAATGAAGCGGTAGACTACGCTACTTTTAAAGATGAGGTTTTTGAAGAAGACAAGCATAAGGAACTGTTTGATGACTATAAGAAACATTATGAGACCTTAAATGATGTGCTCATTCGGAATAATTTTGATGTTTCAGGGGTGGTTCTAAAGAAAGAAAAAAGTAAGCTTAAAACCGAAATAAAGTTAGATACACAGATCAGTATCAAGTTGGATGTAGACGCTCCTGAAGCTGCTTCGGAATATCTTGAACGAGGTTATGATGAGGAGAAAAAAATGAAGTACTATAAAGTCTATTTTAACGAAGAAAAATAAAGGATTTTATTTTTGTATTTCAAATTGTTGAGATTTGTACTAAGAATCTATTTCAAAAAGACTTTTAAAATGTTTTAAAAGGGTCTTTTTTACGGCTTCTTGATCAACTTTTTTGCCCAGCTCAACCTCCATTGAAGTCACTGCTTTGCCTTTAATTCCGCAGGGAACAATATTGTCAAAATAGCCCAAATTTACATTCACGTTTAGGGCAAATCCGTGCATGGTGACCCATCTTGAAGAGCGAATTCCCATCGCACAAATTTTCCTAGCAAAGGGTGTACCAACATCGAGCCAAACTCCAGTTTCTCCATCACTTCTTACTCCTTTTAATCCATATTCAGCAATGGTCAAAATAATGGTTTCTTCCAACAAGCGAAGGTATTTGTGGATGTCTGTGAAAAAATTTTCTAAATCCAAAATCGGATATCCAACAATTTGACTAAGGACCATGATAGGTGATGTCTCCCCCTCGATTGATTTTGTAAAAAGTAGCTTCTTTTTCTTCTAACTGTTTCTCATTGAGTAATAAATTACTCAAATCTCCACTTTTTCCTAGGGTATATACATGAGGGTGTTCTACAAATAAAAAATAATTGGGTGTAGGTTGGTTTGTATTTGTTCGGCGATTTGTGATTTTAAGATCTACAATTTCTTGAAGCAAAGAGGTTTGATACTCCCATGTTTCTTTGTAGTCTTTTGAATTGAGATCGATAAAGGTAGTTTTCCTATTTTTTTGCACATGACAAAGATAAATATTTGGTTATATTTGGAGTGCTATAATCTTTAAAAGTAATCAATCATTTATGATGAAAAAAAATGCATTCCTACTTTTCTTTTTTTTGTGGGGAGTTTCTGGCTTTGCACAGTCTTCGCAATGGACAATGCTTTCCGAAAAAGGAGACAAGTTTTCTAAAAGGGAATTGAAAACAAGAGAACAGTTGCCCACTAACCATAAAATATTTGCTTTTGATTTTGAATCTTTTCAGCAAAAAATACAAACATCTTCTTTAAAAACAATTGAGTTGCCCACCTTAGACGGAATTCAACAGTTTTCCTATTTGGAAAATTCTTCTTTATCGCCTGCACTTGCGGCTAAGTTTCCAATGATCCAATCTTATCAGGGGGAAGGAATCGATGATCCATCAAAGACGGCCGTCTTTAGTATGGGGACGAATGGAGTGCATGCAGTGATCTATTCCGTTGGTGAAAGTCCCTATTATTTGGATGCCTATTCAAAAAATAACAAGATCTACATTGCGTATCAAAAGAAAGATCTTTTCCGCAACCCATCTGATTTTAATTGCCAAGTAGAAGATGCTTTTAAAACCACCGTAAGTAAAGGTGTAGGACAACGCAGTTCTGGTGATGATCAGTTGAGAACCTTTCGTTTGGCACTCGCTAGTACAGGAGAATATTCGGAATTTCATTTGAATCAACAAGATATTGCTGTTACAGCTACTGAAGCAGTTAAAAAAGCAGCAGTCCTATCAGCGATGAATACCACTATCACTAGAGTGAATGCTATTTTTATGAGAGATTTGGGAGTGAAAATGGAATTGGTAGCTAACAACGATCAACTTATTTTTTTAGATGCCGCAACCGATGATTTAACAAATTCTTCTGCAAGTTCATTAATCAATGAAAGTCAATCGAAATGTGATGCGGTAATTGGAAATGTGAATTATGATATTGGACATACTTTTAGTACGGGAGCCGGAGGGCTTGCCGGATTGGGTGTGGTGTGCATTAATGGGCAAAAAGGGAGAGGAGTTACTGGAAGGTCTCAGCCCATCAACGATGGCTTTGATATTGATTATGTAGCTCATGAGATAGGTCATCAATTTGGAGGAAATCATACCTTTAATGGAACTGTTGGAAATTGTGCTGGTAACAATCGAAATGATCCAACAGCAGTAGAACCTGGAAGTGGGAGTACGATTATGGCCTATGCTGGGATTTGTGAGTCAGACAATTTACAAAATTATACCGATAGTTATTTTCATGCCGTCAGTATTGCGCAAATATGGAATATCATTCTCAATTCTGCTACTTGTGCAGCCGTGAGCCCCACTAGAAATACTCCTCCAACAGCCAATGCAGGACTCGATTTCTCGGTACCAAAATCAACACCACTAGTTTTAAAAGGAGCAGGAACTGACCTAGATGCTGGGAATACCTTGTCATATAGTTGGGAGCAAATAGATACCGAAGTTGATTTCCCCATTCCAATTCTTTCCACAAATACAGGTGGGGCAATGTTTCGATCTGTTTTACCCAAATCTTCTCCAAATCGATATCTGCCGGAGCTGTCAACTGTGATCAATGGAAGTACATTCTCTTCATGGGAGGTACTTCCTTCTGTGGCAAGAGATTTGAATTTTTCTTTTTTGGTAAGAGACCAAAACAGTGGGGGGGGGAATACCGCTAGAGATGATGTGTCGATTTCTGTCTTAGATGTTGCTCCTTTTGTTGTTTCGACACCTTCAACAGCAGTTGTATGGGGTGCAGACACTTCTCAGACAGTTACTTGGGAAGTAGGAGAAACAAATAGTGCACCCATAAATTCACAATTGGTCAATATTAAGTTATCTACAGATGGTGGTCTTACTTTTCCCATCACCATTGTTTCTAATACTCCCAATGATGGAACTGAAGTGATTGTAATTCCAATTGTGATGACTACATCAGCGAGAATCATGGTCGAAGCAGCAGACAATATTTTTTACAATGTGAATTCTGTTAATTTTACCATTGCCCAAGAAACGGCTTCTGTAAAAGATGATACCCTTAAAGGGTTTAATTTATATCCAAATCCATCAAAGGGAATCGTTAATCTAGAATTTGATATTGAAAATGTAGAAAAAGTTTCCGTACAATTATTTGATCTAAGAGGAAGGCTGATTCGTCAGAAATTTTTTTATAATAATACGACTAAATTTTCTGAAAGGATTTCTTTTCCTAAAGGATCAAAAGGGCTGTATTTAGTAAGAATTATAAATTATGATAAACAATTGACTAAGAAGATATTTATTGAATAAGCATCTCTGGGTATATTTAAAAACGATGCTCATTAAAAGGTCATGGCTCAACTATTTTCGAAGGAATTTCGGTATCCTTAGAATTCAAACTATTTTTGTTACATGTCAATAAAAGTTACAGCAGTTAGTAAAAACTACAGCAGTCAAAAAGCCCTAGATGAGGTTTCTTTTTCTGCAGAAAAAGGTCAGATTATTGGTTTTTTAGGGCCTAATGGGGCTGGAAAATCAACAATGATGAAAATTTTAACGGGTTTTGTTAGGCCTACATCAGGAGCCGTTTTTGTAGATGATATTGATGTTTTACAAAACCCCATAGCAGCACAAAAAAATATAGGTTACTTACCTGAACACAATCCGCTATATGCTGAGATGTATGTGCGTGAATATTTGCATTTTCAGGCATCGCTCTATAAAGTAGGCCAGAGAGAAGTTGAAAACAGTATTCAAAAAGTGGGTTTAGAATCGGAAGCGCACAAGAAGATCAATCAATTATCAAAAGGATTTCAGCAACGAGTTGGATTGGCAGCAGCAATAATCCACAACCCAAAAGTGTTGATTTTAGATGAGCCTACAACGGGTTTGGATCCCAATCAATTAGTTGAAATTCGAGCTTTGATTAAAGCCTTAGGTAAAGAGAAAACAGTTTTGTTTTCTACCCACATCATGCAAGAAGTAGAAGCAGTTTGTGATCGGGTAATCATTCTTCAAAAAGGAGTAATTTTGATGGATCAAACACTTTTGGAATTGCATCAGAATACAAAACAACTCATTGAAGTGACCTTTGATGTCCAAATTGAAAAGTCTCAATTTGATCAATTAAAAAATAAAATTTTCTTTGAAAACACTCATGGGAATACCTGGAAAATTCAGTTTGATTCAAAGAATGATATGCGTTCTAAAATCTTTGATTTTGCCCATGAAAACAATTTCAAAATTTTGGAATTGAACAGTCAACAGAAAACCTTGGAAACGCTTTTTAGAGAGGTAACACAGTCCTTGCATTTTCATGAAAACTAGGAATTCTCATTTACAGTTCAGTTTAATTCAATTTGAAATTAATTTGCTGTGCTTCTAGAGTTGCCAGTAATTCATTTGTAATTTTCACTTTTGTATTTCTACTTGGCAAACTCACTTCAATTTTTTCTTTTGCATCCCAAACGGTAAAATATAAAGATTGTTTTCCAGGATTGTTTTTTAGAATGGTTTCCAAATTCAAGATGGTGTCTTCTTTAATTTCTTCTAGAGGAATTTTAATGGTCACTTTTTTACAGAGTTCGTCCATGATATCGTGCAGGAGTTTCATTTCAGTAAATTTCAATCTCGGTTCACCTTTTACACCGTCTTTATTCGTCCAGCCAGGTTGAATGGTCGCCCGGACAAATAAGAAAGAGTTGGGTACTAAAAAGTGTTTCATTTTTAAGTATTCTTCTCCAAAAATTCGAAATTCATTACTATCGCCATAATCTTCTATGGTAAATAAAGCCCAACCTTTTCCTGCTTTTGATACTCGGTGCTGAACATCCGATATAATTCCCGCAAAAGACAAATTCATATTAACGTATTTTGCTAAGGTCTCCTTTGAAGTGCTTTATAGTTGCGTTGCAAAAAATCATTTCATTTTTAAAATCATCTAAAGGATGTGCAGAAATATAAATTCCAATCACTTCTTTTTCTTGAGAGAGAAGTTCCATAGTTCCTCAGGTTTCACATTCTGGAATATCTGGTTCTGGAAATTGAACGGTAGAGGCTTCTCCAAACATGGATACTTGTGCAGAATTTTCGTTTTCTTGGTATTTACTTCCAAATTTCATTGCCCGTTCTAAAAAGGTAATTCCTTTTTCATCTTTGCTAAAATATTGCGCTCTGTGGGTATCTTCAAATGAGTCAAAGGCGCCTGCTTTGACCAAGCTATCAAAGGATTTTTTATTGGCTGCACGCAAATCGACACGTTTAGCCAAATCGAAGATTGAATTGTAATTTCCGTTTTCTTTTCGCTCTTTGATAATCGCTCTTACAGCAGAGGCTCCCACTCCTTTTACAGCGGCCATTCCAAAACGAACTGCACCTTCTTGATTTACTGAAAATTTTAAATAAGATTCGTTCAAATCGGGACCTAAAACGGCCAAGCCCATGCGCTTGCATTCTTCCATAAAGAATGAAACCGATTTTATATCATTCATATTGTTTGATAAAACAGAAGCCATATATTCAGCGGGATAATGCGCTTTTAAATAGGCTGTTTGATAGGCTATCATTGCATAGCAAGTAGAGTGTGACTTGTTAAAAGCATAACTCGCAAAGGCCTCCCAATCTTTCCAGATTTTTTCCAACTTTTCTGCATCATGTCCATTTGTAGCTGCTTGTTCGATAAATTTTGGTTTCATTTTATCCAAAACGGCAATTTGCTTTTTCCCCATTGCCTTCCTTAAAACGTCCGCTTCACCTTTGGTAAAATTCGCTAACTTTTGTGAGAGAAGCATTACCTGCTCTTGGTACACGGTAATACCGTAGGTCTCTGCCAAATATTCTTCCATGGCAGGCAAATCGTACTCAATATCTTCTGTCCCGTGTTTTCTGTTAATGAAAGACGGAATGTATTCCATTGGTCCCGGTCGGTACAAAGCGTTCATGGCAATTAAATCGGCAAAAACTGTCGGTTTTAAAGAACGCATGTGCTTTTGCATTCCTGGGGATTCGTATTGAAAGATGCCAACCGTTTCTCCTTTTTGGAAAAGTTCATAGGTTTTTTCATCATCCAAAGGAAAATTTTCTGGATCTAAATCGACATTGTGTTTTGCTTTTACAATTTTTACAGTATCCTTAATTAAGGTCAGTGTTTTTAAACCCAAGAAATCCATTTTCAATAGGCCTGCAGACTCTACCACTGAGTTGTCAAATTGGGTGACATACATGTCAGAATCTTTTGCCAAGGCTACAGGAACATAATTTGTAATGTCGCCAGGAGTGATGATAACACCACAGGCATGAATCCCTGTATTTCTGATTGAACCTTCTAAGATGGTCGCTTTATTGATCGTTTCGGCAGTAAGGTCATTTCCATAAGAAAGGGTTTTTAATTCTTCAACAAGTTGTTTTTCTTCCGCTCTTAAACCAGCAACCTTTCCTTTACTTTTTGCATCGTCACCAAAAATATTTTGTAGCTTGATTAAAGGCAATAATTTTGCAATTCGATCTGCTTCAAAAAGAGGTAGATCTAAAACTCTAGCAGTATCTCTAATTGAAGATTTTGCAGCCATGGTTCCGTACGTAATAATCTGTGCAACTTGATTTGCACCGTATTTTTGAATCACATAATCCATCACTCGACCTCGACCTTCATCATCAAAATCAATATCAATATCGGGCATGGAAACTCGTTCTGGATTTAAGAAACGCTCAAAAAGCAGATCGTATTTAATGGGGTCGATATTAGTAATCCATAGACAGTATGCCACCACCGAACCGGCAGCCGAACCCCGTCCGGGTCCAACAGCCACATCCATATTTCTGGCCTCTCGAATAAAATCTTCTACAATTAAAAAATATCCAGGATATCCTGTTTTTTCAATTACCGAAAGTTCAAAATCTAACCGTTCTTGGATCGCTTCAGTAATTTCTCCATATCGTTTTTTTGCACCTTCATAAGTAATGTGTTTTAGGAAATTGTTTTCTCCTCTTTTCCCATTGTCTTCTTCATCCTTAGGGTCAATAAATTCTTTTGGAATATCAAAAGCAGGTAATAAAACATCTCTTGCTAAAGTGAAAATTTCAATTTTATCTACGACTTCTTGAATGTTGATAATCGCCTCTGGTAAGTCTGCGAAAAGATGTTTCATTTCTTCCGTAGACTTGAAGTAATATTCGTCATTCGGCAAACCATATCTATAGCCTCTCCCTTTTCCAATGGGGGTTGCTTGCTTTTCACCATCTTTTACACATAATAAAATATCGTGTGCATTGGCATCTTTTTTATCGAGGTAAAAAGTGTTGTTGGAGGCGACAATTTTAACATCGTGGGCTTTTGAAAACTTTAATAAGGTTTCGTTTACAATGGTTTCATCTTGTTGATTGTGGCGCATCAATTCGATATATAAATCGTCTTTGAATTCTTCTTTCCACCAAAGTAGTGCTTCTTCTGCCTGCTTTTCTCCTAGATTAAGTATTTTGCTAGGAACTTCTCCGTTTAAATTTCCAGTTAATACAATAATATCTTCTTTGTATTTTCTGATGACTTCTTTGTCAATTCGTGGAATGTAATAAAAGCCATCGACAAATGCGATGGAAGACATTTTAGCTAAATTGTGATACCCATTTTTGTTTTTTGCCAATAACACAATTTGGTATCCATTGTCTTTAACCGATTTGTTTTTGTGATCAGTACAAACATTGAATTCACAACCCACAATCGGTTTGATAGGAGTTGCGGCAGTCTTGTTGTGGTTTAAGATAGCGCTCACAAAGTGAAAGGACGCCATCATGTTTCCAGTATCTGTCATGGCAATTGCTGGCATATTGTCTTTCGCAGCAGCTTTTACAATATTGCCAATTTGCATGGTTGATTGTAAAACAGAGAATTGAGTATGGTTGTGTAAATGAGAAAATTGTACATTTTCTAATGCAGCTAAGCCCTCTGAAGTAGACTGTGTTGTTTCAACATCTTTTAAGGTGTCAAGGCGTTTTCTTATTTTATCACTTTCTTTTTTAAGGTTGATATGTTGTAATCCAAGAACTTGAATCGGTTGTGGATTGACTTCGGTAAAGTTTTTAAAATAGGCAGCTTCAACCCCTAATTGTTCTTTTGTAAAATGCTTTAGCCGAATTAATTCTAAAAAACAGCGAGTAGTTGCTTCCACATCTGCCGTTGCGTTGTGAGCATCTCCAAAACCACTACCAAACAAATGGTTGTGCAATTCAGTTAAGGTGGGTAGCTTAAATTTTCCGCCACGACCCCCTGGGATTTGACACATCAAAGCCGTTTTTTCGGTACAGGTGTCTAAACGTGGAAGCTTGGTTAAATGAGTTTCAATACCCAGTCTATGAAATTCACAACCCATGATATTGATGTCAAAATTCACATTTTGGCCAACAATAAATTTCGTTTTTTGTAAGGCATCATTAAAAAGCCCCAATCCCTTCTCTAATGAAATACCCTTTTTTTCAGCTAATTCTGTCGAAATTCCGTGAATTCTTTCAGCGTCATAGGGAATATTATATCCATCGGGTTGTATTAAAAAATCATTGTGTTCAATAACTCTCCCCATTTCATCATGGAGTTGCCATGCAATTTGTACACACCTTGGCCAGTTGTCCGTATTGGTAATAGGAGCATTCCAGCTTTTTGGTAAACCAGTGGTTTCTGTATCAAAAATTAAGTACATAAAGGGCTTTTTTTCTAAGATGAATTTCGAAAGTTAAAAATACAAAATCAGCTTAGAAAATGAGGTGATAAGTTGTCTTGATTTATCAACAAAAAAGGGACTTTCTTTTAAAGTTACAAAAGGTTGATTTTAGGTATTTAGAAATAAAATAAGTTGTATATTTGCGCCCACTTACTACGAGATGGTAAGATTTTTAATAATCAAGGTCGAGCACCTTAAAAAATTAACAAATTATGTCTGTAAAGATTAGATTACAAAGACACGGAAAAAAAGGGAAACCATTCTATTGGATTGTTGCCGCTGATGCACGTGCAAAAAGAGATGGTAAATACTTAGAGAAATTAGGTACTTACAATCCAAACGTAAACCCAGCAGAAATCAACTTAAACATTGATGAAACTGTTGAATGGTTGCAAAATGGAGCACAACCAACAGATACTGCGAAAGCAATTTTATCTTACAAAGGTGCAATGCTTAAGAACCATTTAATTGGTGGAATTCGCAAAGGAGCTTTAACTCAAGAGCAAGCAGATGCAAAATTTGCTGCTTGGTTAGAAGAGAAAGCAACCAAAGTTTCTGACAAAGAAGCAGGTTTAACCAAAGCGCAGTCTGAAGCGAAAGCAGTAGCGTTAGCTGCTGAAAAAGCAGTAAACGAAGCAAGAATTGAAGCAGCAAAACCTGTTGTTGAAGAGGTCGTTGTTGAAGAGGTAGTTGCTGAAGCTGAAGAAGCTCCAGAAACGATTGATGAAGCAGCAGAAAAAGCAGCAGAATAAAATTATAAACCGATACGACAATGCGTAAAGAAGATTGTTTTTATTTAGGCAAAATCGTAACAAAATATAGTTTTAAGGGTGAAGTGGTTATCAAATTAGATACCGACGAACCTGAGTTGTACAAGGAAATGGAATCAGTTTACGTCGAATTTGGCGCGAATTTGGTTCCATTTTTTATTGAAAAAAGTTCATTGCACAAAGGAAATCAATTGCGTGTTCAATTTGAAGATGTGTATTCTGATGAGGAAGCTGATGCTATTTTGAAATGTGCTGTATACTTGCCAATGGAGATGTTGCCAAAATTGTCTGGAGATAAATTTTATTTTCACGAAGTAATTGGTTTTACCGTTGTTGATGCAAAATTTGGTACCGTAGGAACCATTGTTCACATCAATGATAAAGCGGCACAGCCCCTTTTTGAAATTGACAGAGAAGGCACTGAAATTTTTATCCCTATGGTAGATGATTTCATCAAAAAAGTGGATAGAGAACATAAAAAAATAGAAGTTGAAACTCCTGACGGATTGATAGCACTCTATTTATAAAGAGAGGTGGCCGAGTGGTCGAAGGCGCACGCCTGGAAAGTGTGTATACGGCAACGTATCGAGGGTTCGAATCCCTTCCTCTCTGCAAATTAGTTTAAAGGTATAAAAGTTCTGTGTTGTATTTCACAGAACTTTTTAGTTATAAAGATCAAAGGATATTTTGAACAAACCATTCCGATTTAAAGAGTTTACAATTCATCAAGATGCAACCGCTATGAAAGTAGGTACTGATGGTGTTTTGCTTGGGGCTTGGTGCAACCTTGAAATGTATCCAGATACCATACTAGATATAGGTGCAGGAACTGGAGTTATCTCGTTAATGATCGCCCAGCGATGCGATGCCATGACCATTGATGCTGTGGAGGTAGATGAAGAGGCTTATGAACAAACCGTTCAGAATTTTGAAGCATCCGATTGGGGAGATCGTTTGTATGGCTACAATGCCTCCTTTCAGGATTTTGCTGCTGAAATTGAGGAAGAAGAGGAAAGTTATGATCTCATTGTGTCGAATCCACCATTTTATACCGATGCGTTTGAAACTCAAAATGATGCTAGAAATAAAGCGCGTTTTACTTCTTCTTTGTCTTTTGAAGAATTGCTGGAAGGAGTCTCAAAAATCATCGCTGAAGATGGAATTTTCACCACCATCATTCCGTATAAAGAAGAGACTGAATTTATCAATTTGGCAGTTCAAAACAAGCTTTTTCTCAACCGAGTTTGTCGCGTTCGAGGAAATGCAACCACTGAAATTAAAAGAAGCCTGCTCGAATTTTCCAAGCATCCAAAGCAACTACTAGAGACAACACTAACGATCGAGACTGGTCGCCATCAATATACTGAAGAATATATTTTGTTGACTCAAGATTTTTATTTGAAAATGTAGTTTATCCAATTGACGTTGGATTGTACCCCAAGTATGCTGTTGTTTTTTCTTTAAAAACGATGCCGTGAGTTTCTAGTTCTTTTAAAATTGGAGTGTACACTTCATGGGTAATTGGACGTTGTACCTGATGTTGAAATCTCTCCTTTTAAGATTTTTAGCGCCGCAATGGCAACCGGTAGTCCTACTGTTTTGGCCATAGCGGTATAGCTCTGGTTTTCTCCGATAACTACCAAACTACTTTCAACTTGTTTTTTTTCTCCATTGATTTCATAACCAAAAAGATGCTGCATGATGATCATGTCTTTATCTGTTTCTTCCAAGGTCCAGGAATCTTCTAATATTCTTTGAAGGATTTGTGCAGGAGTTGCATTTTTCAACCCAATTTTTTTCTTCGGATTGAAAAGATCCAATTCTACCAATTTTGCCCACATCAAGTCATCTTGATCTATCTGAAGGTAGGAACGCAATTTGAGCTCAACAGAATCGGAAGGGGAGTAGGTCAAGAATAAATTTACAAAATCGCGATAACTCATGTCTTCAGATTCTTGAATGGTATAGGAATCATCCGTCATTCCCAATTGAACAAAGATGTTCCAGGCTCGTGAAAAACCTTTCTTCCGAATGGTTCCGCGATACATGGTCGGAATGTCATCCAATCCATAGATGCTTCTGTATTTGAGAGAATCTCTGTTCGCATAGGCTTCAAATTCTTCACTGCCATTGATTTTTAAAAATTCGGTTCTTCTAAATAATTTATGGTACGGAATGTACTTGTAGGTCCCTTCTTGAATAAACATTGCAGCCCCTCCTTGTCCCGCCAATACTACGTTTCTTGGGTTCCATGTAAATTTGTAATTCCATAAATTGGTGTCGCTTTCTGGTGCAACGATACCGCCTGTGAAAGATTCAAAAAGCAACATTTTTCCTCCTTGTGCTCGAATCCGATCTAGTACCTGCATGGCACTCATATGATCAATTCCAGGATCGACACCGATTTCATTCATAAATACCAATCCATTTTTTTTAGCTGCCACATCTAAGGCTTTCATTTCTTCAGAAATATAGGAAGCCGTAACCAAATGTTTTTTATAGGTGATGCAGTCTGTGGCAACTTGCAAATGAAATCTTGCAGGTAGCATGGAGATGACCATTGTTGCTTGTTGAATAGCGGCCTCTCGATCTTTTTTACTGAAGACATCCAATATAATTGCGGTAGCATTTGGATGATTTCCGATTAATTTTTCAGCATTTTCTGTTGAAATATCTCCAATTGTTAGGAATAGGTTGTCTTTTTTAGATTGCTCTAAAAGATATTTTATCATTGAAGAACTTGACTTTCCAGCGCCAATAATCAAAATATGATTCATAAAGAAATGGTGTATTTTTGTAAAAGACTAAGATAGTCTAAATGTTTAAAATTTAACAATAACTAGTAAAAATGTTTAAAAATTTATCAATTACAAGTCTTTTAGGTTTTATTGCGGTAGTATTAGGTGCATTTGGAGCACATTCATTACAAGAAGTTCTCACTCCTGCTCAGCTTTTAAGTTTTGAAACTGCTGTTCGATATCAAATGTATCATGTGCTTGTACTTTTGCTCATCAATCTACATGATGGATTTTCATCCCAACAAAAAAATGGCATTAGTGGATTCTTTTTTGCAGGGATTGTTTTCTTTTCGGGTTCAATTTATTTGATACAATTGACTCCAGTTACCGCAGCTTCTGTTTGGTTTGTCACGCCTCTTGGTGGATTGTTTTTACTGATTGGCTGGTTGACTTTATTTATGATATTCTTAAAAAAATGGGTCAAAAAATAAATTAAAAATAAATTATAAATTAAAATAAAGCCATTTTAAAATATTATGTATTTTTGGCCTCAAAAATCAGTACAATGAAAGATCTTAGTACGAAATCGATTTCGTTGAATTATCTAGGAATTAAAAAAGGGCTCATTCATTATCAATTATCTTCAGACGAATTGCATGCATTGACCCTCGAAAAAGAGCAAGGAATTATTTCTTCATTAGGTGCCATTTCTGTGCAGACAGGAGAATTTACAGGAAGATCTCCCAAGGATCGTTTTATCGTAAAGGATGGGGTTACTAAAGATGAGGTGTGGTGGAGTGAAATCAACTTGCCTTTTGAACCCGATATGTTTGATGCTCTTTATGACAAAGTAACCGCCTACCTTTCGGAGAAAGAAATTTTTGTAAGAGATTCCTATGCATGTGCCGATGAAAAGTATAGACTCAATATACGAGTAGTCAATGAGTATCCTTGGAGTAATCTATTTGCTTACAATATGTTTTTACGACCATTGAAAGCCGAACTAAAAGATTTTTCTCCAGAATGGACAGTAATCAATGCTCCAGGTTTTAAAGCAACTCCAGAAGTAGATGGGACGCGTCAACATAATTTTGCGATCTTAAATTTCACCAAAAAAATTGCTTTAATTGGAGGGACTGGTTATACTGGTGAAATTAAAAAAGGGATTTTTTCTGCCTTAAATTTTATGCTGCCTGTTTTTAAAAATACGCTCCCAATGCATTGTTCTGCAAATATTGGAAAAGAGGGAGATACGGCTATTTTCTTTGGTTTATCAGGAACTGGTAAAACCACCCTTTCTACAGATCCAAATAGAAGTTTGATTGGAGATGATGAACACGGCTGGACAGATGATAACACCATTTTTAATTTTGAAGGAGGCTGTTATGCAAAAGTGATCAACCTATCAAAAGAACAAGAACCCGAAATATACGCTGCCATTAAAAAGGGCGCAATTCTAGAGAATGTATTGATGGATGATAAGGGCGTTGTCGATTTTGCAGATACCTCAATTACTCAAAATACACGAGTGTCTTATCCTATTGACCATATTGAAAATATTCAAATACCTTCTACAGGGAGGTATCCTAAAAACATATTTTTTTTAACAGCCGATGCTTTTGGAGTTTTGCCACCCATTTCTAAATTGACACCTAGTCAAGCTGCCTACCATTTTATTTCTGGATATACTGCAAAAGTTGCGGGAACAGAAGCAGGAGTGACAGAGCCAACACCGAATTTTTCAGCCTGTTTTGGAGCCCCATTCATGCCCTTGCATCCCACACGATATGCTGAAATGTTAAGTAAAAAAATGAAAGAAGCCGGCGTAAATGTCTGGTTGATCAATACCGGATGGTCCGGTGGGCAGTTCGGAGTAGGGAGAAGAATGCCTCTCAAATATACCCGTGCAATGATTAACGCTGTTTTAAATGGTGATCTTGGCGATTATACGTATGAGAATTATCACATTCATTCTGTATTTGGTGTTGCACAACCGAGATCTTGCCCAGGAGTTCCTTCAGAATTGTTAAGCCCCAGAACTACTTGGAACAATGATGAAGCCTATTACCAAACAGCCTTTAAATTATCAAATGCATTTCGAGTTAATTTCAAACAGTTTGAAGAATTTGCTAACGAAGAAATTCGAAGAGGAGGACCGCAAAGATATGCCTTCTAGGAATTTATTAATATTGTGAGCAGTAAAAAAGCATCCAATTTTTAAATTGGATGCTTTTTAGTTCTTATAGGAAGTTCGAATTATTTTTTTTCGATGACTTCTACTTTGATTCTTTTTCCTCCGTCTTTTTCAGTATCAACATGAATTGTGCCCATGGTACTTTCAAACGATTTTAGTTGCTCTTTTACTTCTTCAAGAGTTCCTTCAAAAATTTCATCTGTTGTTACTTCCTCTCCGTTATGGGTTGTTGTAATGGTAATGGTTGCTTTGGCAGTGCCATCATCATTTTTATCGATGTTCATTTTTACGATTTTCTTAGCAGCGTGATCAGTCATAAATGTAGCATCGGTAGTAATCGATACTTCATGGTTGTTCTCTTCTGTGGTGTGTCCCCCTAAAATTGGAGCAATTACCAATCCGATCAAACAAGTTAATTTAATTAAGATGTTCATCGAAGGTCCAGAAGTGTCTTTGAATGGATCTCCAACGGTATCTCCAGTTACAGCTGCTTTATGCGCTTCAGAACCTTTGTAAGTCATTTCTCCATTGATCTCTACTCCTGCTTCAAAAGATTTTTTAGCATTGTCCCAAGCACCACCTGCGTTGTTTTGGAAAATTGCCCATAAGACACCCGAAACAGTAACACCGGCCATATAGCCTCCTAACATTTCAGCAATGGCTAATTTTTCCATTCCAAACACCAAAGGTAAAAAGGCAATAATTAATGGAAATCCAATGGTCAATAAACCGGGTAAGACCATTTCTCTTAAAGAAGCTTCTGTAGAGATTGCAACACATTTATCGTATTCAGGTTTCCCTGTTCCTTCCATGATTCCAGAATTTCTTTAAATTGACGACGTACTTCGTTGACCATTTCCATGGCCGCTTTTCCAACAGCATTCATTGCCAAAGCAGAGAACACGACGGGTACCATTCCACCTACAAATAGCATGGCCAAAACAGGGGCTTTAAAAATATTAATTCCGTCAATCCCAGTAAAGGTTACATAAGCTGCAAATAAAGCTAAGGATGTTAATGCAGCAGAAGCGATTGCGAAACCTTTTCCTGTTGCAGCAGTTGTGTTACCAACAGAGTCTAAAATATCAGTACGTTCTCTAACGATTGGTTCTTGTTCACTCATTTCAGCAATCCCACCTGCATTGTCAGAAATTGGTCCAAAAGCGTCAATGGCCAATTGCATTGCAGTTGTTGCCATCATTGCCGAAGCGGCTAATGCAACACCATAAAATCCAGCAAATGCATACGAAGCCCATATTGCTGCAGCAAATAATATTACAGAAGGAAAGGTAGAGATCATTCCTGTAGCCAAACCTGCAATAATGTTAGTTCCTGCTCCTGTAGAAGACTGTTGCACTATTTTTAAGATTGGTTTTTTTCCCAAACCAGTATAGTATTCAGTGACAGCAGAAATAACTCCACCTACAACCAAACCAACTAAGGTTGCATAAAATACTCTCATTGAAGAAATCTCTTGTACTCCTTCTCCGAAGAATTCCATTTGCATGGTTTCTGGAAGCATCCAGATCACTAAACCATAACAAGAAAGCGCTACCAATAGAATTGATGTCCAGTTTCCCCTATTTAACGCTCCCATTACTTGAGATTCTTTTGCATCATTATTTTTTATTTTTACCAACAGGGTACCAATAATCGAAATAATAATTCCGACTCCCGCAATCGACATGGGTAATAAGATCGGTCCAATACCTCCAAAAGCATCTGAAATACTTCCCCCCATATCTTTAATGACATAGTTCCCCAATACCATTGCTGCTAAAACCGTTGCAACATATGAACCAAATAAATCGGCTCCCATTCCAGCAACATCTCCAACATTGTCTCCAACATTATCTGCAATTGTTGCAGGGTTTCTAGGATCATCTTCTGGTATTCCAGCTTCTACTTTTCCTACTAAATCAGCCCCTACGTCAGCAGCTTTTGTGTAGATTCCTCCACCCACTCTTGCAAATAAGGCAATGGATTCAGCTCCTAAAGAAAAACCAGCTAGGGTTTCTAGAACGATGGTCATATCCATAGTATTTGTCCAAACACCTCCCATGAAGTAGTGAAAGAAACCAATGAAAAATGCAGTTAATCCTAAAACAGCTAAGCCAGCAACACCTAATCCCATAACAGTTCCACCTCCAAAAGAGATTTTTAATGCATTTGGCAAACTTGTTTTTGCTGCTTGAGTGGTTCTAACGTTTGTTTTGGTTGCAATTTTCATCCCAATATTTCCTGCGAAAGCAGAAAAGATGGCTCCAAAAATAAAGGCAATAACTATTAAATAACTTGTAGTTGGGACAAAATACGCAACGATGGTTAATAAGATACTTACAATAATAACGAATAGCGTCAATAGTTTATATTCGGCGCTCAGGAAAGCCAGTGCTCCTTCATAAATGTGGTCTGAAATTTCTTTCATTTTTCCATCTCCTGCATCTTGCTTCATTACCCAAGATTGTTTAATCCACATATAGATTAAACCTAAAACTGCCAATGCAATTGGCATCCAAATCATCATTGATTCCATAAATTTTTCTTATTTGATTAGTTTAAAACGATGGTAAATGTAATAAAATCAAACAGAAATAAAAAACCTCTTAAAATTTTACATTTAAGAGGTTGGTAATTTATGGTTCAGAAATTTGTTAAATCGTGAAATTCCCTGTCTTTTTATGCTCACTTTTCTCGTATCTATCAACACAAGCATTGAAAATAGCTTTTGCTTCATCGGCATTTCCCCAACCACCAACATCTACTTTTTTCTTTTCTAAATCTTTATATACCTTAAAGAAATGTTCGATTTCTTTTAAACGGTGTGGATTTAAATCAGATAAATCATTTTTATTGTTCCAGATTGGATCTGAAATTGGAACACAAATAATTTTTTCATCCGGTCCTTTTTCATCAGTCATATGAAATACACCAATCGCTTTTACTTCAATAACACACATTGGGAAGGTAGGTTCATGTCCTAAAACCAATACATCCAAAGGGTCACCATCTAAGGCCAAAGTTTCGGGTACAAAACCGTAATCTGCTGGATACATCATTGAAGAAAATAACATTCGGTCAAAACGAATTTTATTCAATTCAAAATCGTATTCATATTTATTTCTGCTTCCTTTTGGAATCTCGATTAAAACATCAAAAGTTTCTTTATTTTTTGCACTCATAAGTCTTTTTTTTCTTTACAAAATAGGTCTGCAAAAATAGTGAAATAGCACTGCTAAATCCTATTTTCCTGAGAATAATTACGCAAAGGATTTCGAGGATTGGTTTTTTGTGGAATTTCAATTTCAGTAGAAAATAAAAATCCTTTTTTCAAATAGAAAAAAGGATTTTTAATAAGAGTTGTAAGAAAAACTATTTTGATAGAATTTCTTTGACTGCATTGATGACATCCTGTGAATTTGGAATCCATTTTTCTAATAAAACTGGAGAATAGGGAGCAGGGGTGTCTGCTGTCGTAAGTCTTTTGATAGGAGCGTCTAAATAATCAAATGCTTCATCTTGTATTCTATAGGTGATTTCTGAAGCAACACTAGCAAATGGCCAAGCTTCTTCCAATATGATTAATCGATTTGTTTTTTTTACAGAATTCAAAATCGCAGCATGGTCCATTGGACGAACGGTTCTGAGATCAATAATCTCTACAGAGATTCCATCTTTTGCCAATTCATCAGCCGCTACGTAGGCTTCTTTAATGATTTTTCCAAAAGAAACGATGGTCACATCTGTTCCTTCTCTCTTTATTTCTGCAACTCCAATTGGGATAATGTATTCTCCTTCTGGAATCTCCATTTTGTCACCATACATTTGCTCAGATTCCATAAAAATAACGGGATCATCATCGCGAATGGCAGCTTTCAATAAGCCTTTTGCATCATAAGGATTGGATGGTACAATTACTTTTAGACCTGGGGTATTTGCAAACCAGTTTTCAAATGCTTGTGAGTGAGTTGCTCCTAATTGTCCAGCAGATCCTGTGGGTCCTCTAAAAACAATTGGACAATTGAACTGCCCACCAGACATTTGTCTAATTTTTGCAGCATTATTGATAATTTGATCGATACCAACTAGAGAGAAGTTAAAGGTCATGTATTCTACAATAGGTCGATTGCCATTCATGGCAGATCCAATTGCAATTCCTGCAAAGCCTAATTCTGCAATAGGAGTGTCGATTACTCTTTTTTCCCCAAATTCTGCGAGCATTCCTTTACTGGCCTTGTAAGCACCATTGTATTCGGCAACTTCTTCTCCCATTAAATAAATGCTTTCATCTCTGCGCATTTCTTCGCTCATTGCTTCGCAAATTGCTTCTCTGAATTGAACTGTCTTCATCTAAATCTAATTGTTATTTATGTATGACGCAAAAGTACTGAAAATATGAATAAAATATATGCTCAAAATAAAAATAAAATGGAGCTCCTTTTTAGTGTGTCATGAAAACTGGATGACTTTTGACATTGTAGCATCTTCTTAAATAAAAATACTATTTTCATAACAGATAAAATGGGAAGCAGTCCTATTTTTTCTATGGGACATAGACATCTATACGCAGCTGATGATTCTAGTATTTTTCAATTCCTAATTTTTTTTTAGCAGTATATCTTTTTAGCAACTCTTTAGTTGTTCTAAAATATGGAGTTCGACAAAACATTACTTCATAATATACGCTACTAATATTATACTTGATCTTGATAGTTTGTGGATTTTTGTTTTTTATCTTATCACTGTAAACACAATTGAAGAAGGCTTGGATTGAAATTTATACGATACTCTTTTTCATATTTCTTATGATGGAATCATCATTCCCTTTTTGCTTTTCTATTTTGTAGAAGAACCCCTAACAGTGAGTTCAACACGCTACCTTATTATGGTCAGATTGATCTTTGATGTCTCACTTAAATTTCATAAAAACCCGCAATCGATTTCGGGTCTGTTAAATTGTGAAAAAATTTATTATGCACGCATAGTATTTTTTTAGAAAAAAGGCGTAACTTCGTAGCGTTATAAAACAAAATTACAAGAATTATGAAAATATTGGTCTGTATTAGTCATGTGCCAGATACCACTTCAAAAATTAATTTCACAGAGAATGATACGAAGTTTGATACAAATGGAGTGCAATTTGTGATCAATCCTTATGATGAGTTTAGTTTGACAAGAGCCATGTGGTTCAAGGAAAAACAAGGCGCTACAGTAACGGTTGTGAATGTTGGGAATGCTGCTACAGAACCTACTTTACGAAAAGCGTTGGCGATTGGTGCAGATGATGCTATTCGTGTAAACGCAGAAGCAACTGACGGACTATTTGTTGCAAAACAATTGGCTGAGGTTGTCAAAAATGGAGGCTATGATTTGGTGTTGGCAGGAAGAGAATCTATTGATTATAATGGAGGAATGGTGCTAGGAATGCTTGCTGCTTTAGTCGATTTTAATTTTGTAAATGGATGTGTTGGTATTGAAGTAGAGGGAACTTCAGTTTCTTTAACAAGAGAAATTGATGGAGGAAATGAAATTCATTCTTCTAGTTTACCAATGGTAGTTGCCGGGCAAAAAGGTATTGTTGAGGAATCGGATTTAAGAATTCCGAACATGAGAGGAATTATGATGGCTAGAAAAAAGCCCTTAACGATTGTAGAACCTGTTGAAGTATCAAATGCGACTCGTGCAAGGTCTTACGAAAAACCAGCACCGAAAGGAGCAGTAAAATTAGTTGCTGCAGACAATATCGATGAACTCATCAATTTATTACACAACGAAGCGAAAGTAATTTAACAATCGGCTCGTTTTCAAAACGATAACATTAATACACCGTCACAACAGTTAAAAAAAATAAGAATATGTCAGTTTTAGTCTTTGCCGATTCATCGGATGGAAAATTTAAAAAATCTGCTTTTGAAGTCGTTTCTTATGGAAATAGAGTTGCAGCCCAAATGGGAACTTCAGTAGTAGTTGTTACAATCAATGCTTCAGAAGTTTCAGAATTGTATACCTATGGAGCCGAAAAAGTTGTGACCGTTACCAACGCACAATTAACAACGTTCAATGCAAAAGCCTACACCTCTGTGATTGCGCAAGTGGCCTTTGCTGAAAATGCGAATGTAGTTGTTTTGGGCTCTGGCATCAATGTTTTGCATATTGCTCCTATGTTGGCTGTTGCCATGGATGCAGGTTATGTTTCTAACGTTGTTGCATTGCCGACAGATATAACTGATTTTACTGTAAAAAGAAAAGCATTTTCAAACAAAGGGTTTAGCAATACACTAATTAGTACAGCAAATAAAATCATAGGAGTTGCAAAAAATTCTTTTGGAGTTCATGAAAATATCGTTTCAGGGATTTCAGAAAGTTTTGATGCGCAAATTTCGGATGCAGACTTTGGAGTCAGCTCTGTAAAAGTAGAAAAGGCATCAGGAAAAGTAACGATTGCAGACGCAGATACTGTCGTTTCGGCGGGCAGAGGTATGAAAGGACCTGAAAACTGGGGAATGATCGAAGAGTTGGCAAGTGTTTTAGGTGCTGCAACAGCATGTTCTAAGCCGGTGTCCGATTTAGGCTGGAGACCTCATGGTGAACATGTTGGCCAAACTGGAAAACCAGTTGCTTCCAATTTGTATATTGCCATTGGTATTTCTGGAGCAATTCAGCATTTAGCAGGAATCAATGCCTCTAAAGTAAAGGTAGTCATCAATACAGACTCGGAAGCTCCTTTCTTTAAAGCAGCAGATTACGGAATAGTTGGTGATGCTTTTGAGGTTGTTCCCGTTCTCATTGAAAAACTAAAGGCATTTAAGGCTGCATAAGTTTTTATAAATTACAATTGATATTTAAAGGTTCAACACATATTTTTTATTAAATTGTGCCCAATAAAAGGGCTATCTAATTTTAGGTATTCTCCTAATTTGGATGGCCTTTTTTTGTATTTTACTAAGATTGTTTATGGGTCTAATTAAGCTTACTATAAAAGGGATTTCTTACAGCCAAACTCAAAGCGGAGCATACGCTTTGGTGTTGAGCGAAATGGATGGTGCTAGAACTTTACCAATTATTATTGGTGCTTTCGAAGCACAATCCATAGCGATTGCACTGGAAAAAGAAATTAAGCCACCAAGACCGCTTACTCACGACTTATTCAAAACCTTTTCTGATCGTTTTGAAATCAATATTTCCCAAGTTATTATTCACAAGTTGGTAGATGGGGTGTTTTTTTCAAGTTTAATATGTGAAAAAGATGGGGTAGAGGAAATTATTGATACTCGTACTTCTGATGCCATTGCAATAGCAGTTCGTTTTGAGGCTCCTATTTACACCTACGAGAATATCTTAGACAAAGCGGGAGTGTATTTGAAGAATGAAGATGAGTTTGGATTGAATCAAGATCAAGATGAGGATGACTTTGAAGAAGAGGATGCCTATGAAATTGATAATGTCAACCTTAAAAAAGAATCTCCATTTTCTGAAAATAGCTTGAAAGAATTACACAGTCAGTTAGAAAAGGCAGTAGAATCAGAAAATTACGAATTGGCAGCAAAAATAAGAGACGAAATCAGTAAACGAGTATAACCCCAATCAAGTACATCATGAAAAAAATAGTATTCATCGCTTTCTGTTTACTGTCTATTGTAGGATTTTCTCAAGAATTTGAAAAAGAATGGAAGATTTCTTCCATTACAAAAGCCCAAGATTCTCAACACATTGAAATTAATGAAAATGCTATTTTTTCTTTTTCAGATGGAAAATTTGAGTATGTAATTTCGGAAGAAGAAGGCGGAAATGCTTCTGGAAACTATATTCGTCAAAACAATTTGTTGATTTTTAATTTCCGTCAACCAAAAGATACCCTCCGATATTTTAATATTGTTTCTTTAGACCAGAACCATTTGGTCTTGTCTGAAAATGATGTAGTTTATACCCTCTCTTCTTCAGCACTTGTAAAAAAGGCATCAATCGATGTTTCGGACACAAAGCAAGAAGAAAAAATTTCAGATTCTAAAGAAATTGTAGCCAGTCAAGGGTTTTCTGTAAACAGTCTGTGGAGAGGGGTTTTAGGAATGTTTTCCTTATTGATTATCGCATTTTTATTTAGTAGCAATCGAAAAGCAATCGATTGGAAAAAAGTAGGAATTGGGATTTCGCTTCAGTTACTCATTGCCATAGGTGTCTTAAAGGTGGCATTTGTTCAACATATATTTGAATTTATCGGTGGAATATTTATCGAAATTTTACAGTATACCAAAGCGGGTAGTCAGTTTTTATTTGCTGGGATGGTTGAAGATATGAACACATTTGGATATATTTTTGCCTTTCAGGTATTGCCCACAATTATTTTCTTTTCTGCTTTGACGTCCTTGTTCTTTTATTTGGGAATCATTCAGAAGATTGTGAAAATTATGGCAATAGTTCTTTCTAAATTTTTAGGAATTTCTGGAATGGAGAGCCTTTCAGTAGCAGGAAATATTTTTCTAGGTCAAACTGAAGCTCCATTGTTGATTAAGGCCTATTTGGAGAAAATGAATAAGTCTGAAATTCTTTTGGTGATGGTTGGAGGTATGGCAACTGTTGCAGGTGCTGTTTTAGCAGCCTATATTGGTTTTTTAGGTGGAGGTGATAAAGTATTGGAGTTGGTTTTTGCAAAACACTTGTTAGCCGCTTCTGTAATGGCAGCTCCTGGAGCTATTGTGATTTCTAAAATACTATATCCACAAACAGAAAAAGTAAGTACAGATGTGAGTGTCTCTCAAGAAAAAATAGGATCAAATATTTTAGATGCTATTGCAAACGGAACCACCGAAGGTTTGCGTTTGGCAGTGAATGTAGGAGCCATGCTATTGGTTTTTGTGGCAATCATTGCGATGCTGAATGGAATTTTAGGATGGGTTGGGGACATCACGACCTTAAACCTTTGGATGTCAGAGAATACGGCTTATGACAGTTTTTCTATAGAAGCTATTTTAGGATACGCATTTGCGCCCTTGATGTGGCTGATTGGTGTAGCAACAGAGGATATCGCGCTGATGGGACAATTATTAGGAATCAAGTTAGCTGCCAGCGAATTTATTGGATACATACAACTAGCCGAACTTAAGAATATTGCAAACGCGACTCACCTGACTTTTAATAAGTCCATCATTATGGCAACTTATATGTTGTGTGGTTTTGCTAATTTTGCTTCAATAGGTATTCAAATTGGAGGAATTGGATCTTTAGCGCTAGGACAACGCAAAACATTGTCAGAATTTGGAATGAAAGCCCTTATTGGAGGAACAATTGCTTCCTTAATGTCAGCGACCATTGCAGGAATGATTATAGGATAAACAATTATAGAACGAATATCAAATGAAACAATATCACGACTTAGTACAGTACGTTTTAGAAAACGGAAATGAAAAAGGAGATCGAACAGGTACAGGTACCAAAAGTGTTTTTGGGTATCAAATGCGATTTGATTTGAGTGAAGGCTTTCCGATGGTAACTACCAAAAAATTGCACTTAAAATCCATTGTTTATGAGTTGCTGTGGTTTATCAAAGGCGATACTAATATTCAGTATTTACAAGAAAACGGAGTTCGAATTTGGAATGACTGGGCTGATGAAAATGGAGATTTAGGACCTGTGTATGGACATCAATGGAGAAATTGGAATAGTGATGATATCGATCAACTAACTGATGTGATTGAGACTCTCAAGAATAATCCAAATAGTAGACGAATGATGGTTTCTGCATGGAATCCGAGTGTTTTGCCAGACAACTCCATTTCTTTTGGAGAGAATGTAGCCAATGGAAAAGCAGCCTTGCCTCCTTGCCATGCATTTTTTCAGTTTTATGTTGCCGATGGAAAGCTGTCTTGCCAATTATACCAACGAAGTGCAGATATCTTTTTAGGTGTTCCTTTTAATATTGCTAGTTATGCCTTGTTTACCATGATGATAGCGCAAGTATGTGGCTACCAAGCAGGAGAATTTATTCACACTTTTGGAGATGCACACATTTATAACAATCACCAAGAGCAATTAGAATTGCAATTGAGCAGAGAACTAAGACCTTTGCCAAAAATGAAAATCAATCCAAAAATCACCAGTATTTTTGATTTCGATTTTGACGATTTTGAGTTGGAAGATTACAATCCGCATCCTCATATCAAAGGGAAAGTAGCCGTATAAATTCAACAGACTCTCAGAAAATTCTATTTAGCCTATTTTTCTTTCATCGAGTTCAAACAAAAAGGCCCAATACATTTCCAGTATTTTATTTTAAACTTCATTTGAATATGATTACAATTATTGCCGCAATTTCAACAAACAATGCTTTAGGGAAAGACAATGATTTGATATGGCGTTTACCTGCCGACTTGAAACGATTTAAAAAAGTAACAACAGGGCATTTTATCTTAATGGGCAGAAATACTTTTGATTCTATTGGCAAAGCATTGCCAAACAGAACCTCTGTCATTATTACTAGAAATGAACACTATCAACAAGAAGGTTGTTTGATTGCAGGCTCTATAGAAGAAGCCATTCGTTTTGCAAAAGATGAGCAGGAGGTCTTTATTATTGGGGGGGCACAAGTATACCAACAAGCCATGGAACGAAACCTTGTGGATCAATTAGACATTACGTTGGTACATGAAGAATTTGAGGCAGATGTGTTTTTTCCTGAAATAGATCAAACAATTTGGAAAGAAGTATCCAGAGAAGATTTTAAAGCGGATCATAAGAATGCTTACGATTATAGTTTTATCAGCTATCAGAAAATTTAGCGAAGTTGATTTTGCCTAAATCCACCACCTAAATTCATTTTATACTTTCTTTGAGCAAATAAAAAGTAGTTGAAAAGTTTGTAGTTTACTTCGTACCCGTAATCCACATTGAAATCATAATCAATGATGTTTTCATAAATATTTTCATTGAACAGTTGTGGGTTTTGTGCTCTTTGATTCCAAGTAGTTACCCAAAAACGATTTCGTAATTCCATATACTCTTGAGAAAAAAAAACCTTCGGGCCGCGCTATTGAAGCCAAGTATACATTGAATCCTGGGTCAATAATAATGATTTCGTACGCTAAGCTGTCATTTGCAATCCGTACGGGAGTTTCAGCTTCAGTTGAACTGTTTTGTCTTGGAACTGAACTGCATGACGAGAGCAGTACAATCATGAAAAATAGCAATAAAAATTGTGTACATTGTTTCATTTTGAATGATTCGGTACCTTAAAGGTGCGAAAAAAAAATCTATATTTGTTTCAAAATAAACGATTTTAACATTCATAATCTAGTACATGAAGAAGAGGTGTTTTTGGGCTACGTCTAGTCAATTATATATAGACTACCATGATCAAGAATGGGGAGTGCCTGTTTTTGACGATGCCACTTTGTTTGAGTTTCTACTTTTAGAAACTTTTCAAGCAGGTTTGAGTTGGATTACTATTTTGAATAAAAGAGAAAACTTTAGAAGGGCATTTGATAATTTTGAGTATGCAAAGATCGCACGTTATTCTGAAGAAAAATATAATCTTTTAATACAGGATGCAGGGATTGTTAGAAACAAACTGAAGATTCGAAGTGCAATTACTAACGCCCAATTATTTATGGAGATTCAAAAAGAATTTGGCTCGTTTTCTACATTTATTTGGAGTTATGTTGATGGGAAGCCCCTTCAAAATAAGTTTCAACATCAATCCAACGTTCCTGCGACAACAGCTTTGTCGGATACAATTTCAAAAGATTTAAAAAAAGAGGTTTTAAGTTCGTAGGATCTACAGTAATCTATGCCTATATGCAGGCGATCGGATTGGTCAATGACCATACTTCCGACTGTTTTAAATATAGCAAATAATGTGTGTTAATGACCTGTTAATAGGCGAATGGCAACAAAAATAATGAATACAAGTCCACCATAAATTGCCAAATTTTTAGCAGCATTTTTATAATGTATTTGATGACTTTTTGAGTCCTTTTTATAGCTGTAAATTGCTAAAGCAGTAAAAGTAATTACGAAGAAAATGATAAAAATAATTCTACCTGTTGTAAAATATGCGGCTAAAAACATTGTTTTTCTGTATAAGTTATGTGTGAATAGAATCCGAAACAATGGAACAATGTCAAGAAGATTCTATATCTTGTGTTTTGAAATAGATTCTGCAAAATTACAAATTAAATGAAGAATGCCATCGTTTTTGGAGCAACTTCTGGAATTGGGAAATCGTTGACCGAAATTCTAATCAAAGAGGGGTATAAAGTTGCGATCACCGGAAGAAGACTAGACAAATTAAAGGCTTTTAAAAAGCAGTATCCAGACAACATTCTCATCAAGCAGAATGATATTCAAGATGTCGATGATGTAGCACGTGTTTTTGAAGAAATTGTATGCGCCTTTAAAACGATCGATTTGGTTGTACAGTCTTCAGGTGTGGGCTATGTTAACCCAAAACTTGATTGGGAGCTGCAACAGCAAACTATCAATACGAATGTTCTGGGATGTACGAAGTTGTATATTTTAGCCTATAATTTATTTAAAAAACAACAATTTGGACACTTGGTCGGGATTTCATCAATTGCATCGATTCGAGGGAATCGTTCTGCTCCCGATTATTTTGCTTCCAAAGCTTATCAAAAAGCTTATTTAGAGAGCTTGTATATCAAAACGAAATCCATCCCCTCTGGAAAAGTTTTTATCACCGATATCAGACTAGGTTTTGTAGATACCCCCATGGCTTTAGGCGACGCTATTTTCTGGATGGTACCCCTTGAGAAGGCTGCAAAGCAAATTTTTTCTGCCATTAAAAAGAAAAAAAGAGTAGCTTATATCTCCAAACGCTGGGAGCTCATAGCTTGGATTTTAAGTTTCATGCCCGCCTGGGTTTTAAAGAAAGTACTTTAATTTTAACAGATATACCATATAAACAATGAAAAACAAAATCGCTGCGGTTCATCAATTTCATACCGCTTTTCAACTAAACACACAAGAGGTTCCTACTGTAGCCATTTCAGAAGATCGAAAACAATTGCGTTTTGAATTGATGAAGGAAGAAAATGAAGAGTACCTCGAAGCTGCCAAAAATAACGATTTGGTTGAAGTTGCAGATGCTTTAGGAGATATGTTATACATTCTTTGTGGAACAATAATTGAACACGGTATGCAGGATAAAATTGAAGAAGTCTTCAATGAAATTCAGCGGAGTAATATGAGTAAATTAGGAGCAGATGGAAACCCTATTTATAGGGAAGACGGTAAAGTGTTAAAAGGGCCCAATTACTTTAGACCCAATATTGCTGAAATTTTAGAAAAATAATTTAGTTTCAAAATCTGTGAGGTCTATCTTTTATGTTAGTTCAGATTTTTCTTCGATAGGTTGTTACTTTATTTGATGAATTACTGCAAAGTTCTCTTTATCTCTCAATCAGTCAATGAGGTTCTTTCAGTCAATGAGGTTCTTTCTGATTAAATTCGTTTTTTATTGATGAAATTGATTGATAGGGAGTGTGTTTATAGGCCTTAAAATTTTGTAAGAACTTTTGACATAGGGTTTAGATGCTCCCAATTAATTAAATTTTTAAGGATTCTTCACTATTTTTAAGCTTACAGAAAAGGATAAAAAAGAAAAACCTCAACAACGTTGAGGTTTTAAAATAAATTTTATTCAAACTAAAGTTGAACTCTCCAGCCATATGGGTCTTCTGTTTTGTTAGTTTGCAAATCCGTAATCGTCTTTTTCAACAAAGAGGCATAGCTGTCTTTTACTTCTGGTAATTCATAATCTGAATTTTGATATCCAAAACCAGCAATTGGAGAAATCACTGCAGCGGTTCCTGCTCCAAACATTTCCAACAGAGTACCTGCTTGTGCAGCTGCAACAACTTCAGACACTGTGATTTTTCGAACTTCCATATCGATGTTTAAATCTTTTGATAATTGAATGATACTTTTACGAGTAATTCCGTCTAAAATACGATCACTTGTCGGACTTGTAATTAGAGTATCATTGATTCTGATGAAAATATTCATTGCACCAGCTTCTTCAATGTATTGGTGACTATGGTCATCGGTCCAAATCACTTGATTGTATCCTTTCTCGATTGCCAACTGTGTAGGATAGAATTGCGCTGCATAGTTTCCACCAGCTTTAGCAAAACCGACACCTCCGTTGGCAGCACGTGCGTATTTTTCTTCAATTAAAACCGTTACTTTTCCCGCAAAATAAGCGCCTGATGGGGCGGTACATATCACAAATTTGTAAGCGTCTGCAGGAGATGCATGAAAGCCATTTCCAGATGCAAACATAAAGGGTCTTATGTATAATGAACTTCCTTCATTGGTAGGAATCCATTGATTGTCAATTTCTAATAATTTTTGCAATCCATCCATGAAAATTCCTTCAGGAATTTCAGGAATCATTAATCGTTCTGCAGATTTATTGAGTCTCTTAAAATTCTCTAGTGGGCGAAATAATAAGGTATTGTGATCCGTATCTTTATAGGCTTTCATTCCTTCAAAAATGGATTGACCATAATGAAATATTTTGGAAGAAGGATCTAAAGAAATTGGTGAGTATGCTTTAATGACAGGGGTTTGCCATGCTCCATTTATAAAGTCGCATTCTAGCATGTGATCGGAGAAAACACTACCAAAAGGGAGGTTGTTAAAGTCTACCGTATCTATTTTAGATTTCTCTATGGGTTGAATTTCTATGTGAGTAGCCATCTGTTTAGGTTGATTGTACCTCACAAAGGTACATAATTTATGAATCCAAATATATATTTAAATATTGATTTTATTGTTTAAAACCTTACATTTGTATGGAGCATGTTAAAGTTTTCAAAGATGAAATTATGGATTCAATTTTTTGCAGGGTTTTCTTTGTTTTTTACATGCAGTAATGAACAAAATTCTGTGGGAAAAAGCATCGCTTTGGAAAACGGTATCACACTAAAAATTATTTGATTATTTGGAAAGAGAAATCATCATAACCTCAGATGGTTCTACGACCATACACCTTCCTAGTTGGAATGAGCAATATCATTCAAAACACGGTGCGATTCAAGAAGCCTATCATGTTTTTTTACATTCTGGTTTTTTTAAAATTGATCGGAGCTCCATTTCAATTTTAGAAATCGGATTTGGAACTGGATTGAATGCTTTTATTACTTTTTTAGAATCGAGAAAGCGAAACAAAAAAGTAAAGTATGTGGGGGTAGAAGCCTATCCAATTTCTTCTGATGAAGTCCAAAAACTGAATTATGTTTCTGAATTAAATGCGAAAGCAAATCAAACTATTTTTGAAGTCATGCATCAAACTCCTTGGGATGAAGAATACGAGTTGTCAAAAGATTTTCACCTATTCAAGCGCAAACAGTTTTTTCAAGAAATTAATGATGTAGCTGCTTTCGACCTGATTTATTTTGATGCGTTTGGAGCTCAAAATCAGCCAGAATTATGGACCGAAGAGATTTTTGAAAAAATGTTTCAAGCAATCAGACCAGATGGGATCTTGGTTACTTATTGCGCAAAAGGAAGTGTCCGAAGGGCTATGCAATCTGTAGGATTTATGGTAGAAAGATTGCTAGGACCTCCTGGGAAAAGAGAAATGTTAAGAGCTACTAAAATCTAATACAATTAATATGAGAATCGGAAGAAGATTTGGAGATCGTAAGCGATCAAAACCTCAAAAAGGGGTCATTTTAATTTTACTTTTGGGGATCGTTTTATTCCTTTGGTTTAAAGCTGAAAGTTTAATTTCCAGCTTATTTTAAACTCCAAGTAAAAAACCTCTGTAGTAAGATTTCATTTTTTAATTCAACAACCGTAGAACTGTGGCAGTAGAAAAAATTATTTTAGGAATTGACCTAGGAACCACCATTATGGGGTTTGGATTGATCAAAGTTGTGGGTAAAAAAATGGAATTTATTCAAATGAATGAATTAATGCTTCAAAAATATGACGATCATTACCTGAAATTAAAACTCATTTTTGAAAGAACTATAGAGTTGATTGACACGTATCACCCCGACGAAATTGCAATTGAAGCTCCTTTTTTTGGTAAAAATGTCCAATCGATGTTAAAGTTAGGCCGTGCACAAGGTGTTGCCATGGCAGCCGGTTTGTCGAGAGAAATTCCGATTACAGAATATTTACCCAAAAAAATTAAAATGGCGATTACTGGAAATGGAAATGCTAGTAAAGAACAAGTTGCTTTAATGTTAAAATCACTATTGGATTTAAAAACCTTACCTAAAAATTTGGATGCAACTGATGGGCTAGCGGCTGCTGTCTGTCATTTCTATAATTCTGGCAAAGTCATTGGAGGTAAAAACTATACGGGTTGGGCTAGTTTTGTGAAACAGAATCCTAAAAAGATTACTTAGAGATTGATTATTAGTGGACTATTATCAGTAGTGGAATTCAACATCGTCTCTACTGAGGGTTTCAAACCATCCACTTCCAAATAAATCATAGGATCTACTTATCCAAATTGGAAAGTTCAGTAAAGAGTTTATAAATGAAGAGAATACTTGAATCAAATCAAATTTTAAAAAAGAGGTATTGGATTGGCGCGAACTTAATTCAAGTAAATAGAGCGATTTTAAAAGCAGATTTTTCTGGTACAATTTCAATCGCTTATAAAGAGTGTTTAGAAACAAAATAGGAGGTACATTTATAAAAAAATAATGCTGATATTGAATAGAATATTAATGAAGAATTGTTTGAGAAAACGGGTGTAGTAGGTCGGATTCTATTTTGAATACTAAAAACCACCTGAATTAATAAATAATAATTGGTAACTGATTTGTCCGGAATATACATACACATCCCGTTTTGCAAACAAGCATGTTTTTATTGTGATTTTCATTTTTCGACTTCACTGAAAAAGAAAGATGCATTATTATCTTGTTTGATTAAAGAAATTGAACTTCGAAAACAAGAATTGGGGGGTGAAGTTGTAGAAACTATCTATTTTGGAGGAGGTACCCCAAGTATGCTTTCTGCCAAAGAAATTTCAATTCTAATCGATGCAGTATATGCAAATCATACTGTTATAGAAAATCCAGAAATCACCTTAGAAGCCAATCCAGATGATTTGTCAGAAACCAAAATACTCGAACTTTCTATCTCTCGAATAAATCGACTCAGTATCGGTGTGCAATCCTTTTTAGAAAAAGATCTAACCTTGATGAATCGGGCCCACAATTCTAAGGAAGCAATAAACGCATTATTCTTAGCCACCCAATATTTCGACAATATTTCTGTAGATCTGATCTACGGAATTATAGGTTGACCAATGAAGAATGGCGTCAAAACATTCAAACGGTTTTAGATTTTAATATTCCTCATATTTCGAGTTATGCATTGACTGTAGAGCCCAAAACAGCACTAGCAGCTCTTATTCAGAAAGGAAAAATTGAAAACATAAATGATGACTTGGCACAAACACAGTTTTCTATGCTAACTGCAATGTTGGAGAAGGAGAACTTTGTACATTACGAATTGTCTAATTTTGGAAAAGAAAGTTATTTTAGTCAAAACAATACGGGGTATTGGTTAGGGAAAACCTATTTAGGAATCGGTCCTTCTGCACATTCTTTTGACGGAAAACAACGAAGTTGGAACGTGAGAAACAATGCTATCTATATCAAGAAAATTGAACAAAATAGGTTGCCGGTCGATAGAGAAATACTTTCTGTCACCGATGCCTATAACGAATACGTCATGACCGGGCTGCGAACGATATGGGGAGTTTCACTTCAAAAAATTAAAACAGATTTTGGAGTCAAGTATGTTTCCTACATAAAAAAAGAATCGGACAAATACATTCAGCAAAAATTATTGTATTTTGATGGCGAAATATTAAAAACAACAAAAAAAGGAAGGTTTTTGGTAGATGGGATTGCTTCCCACTTATTTATGCTCAACTAAATTTTCATTCCTTTTTTTAGCAATAAAAAAATTATAATGAAAGCAATTATAGAATACAATTCCAGGAAAATAGCCATTGATGTTTCTCAACCTATCGATATTTCTATCGCAATAGATATCACAAAAGAAAACGTTAATGCTTGGTATATTGGTGACCCTGAAATTTTTCCTCAAAAATTTGGTGATGATATTGTCAAGGTTTCAGAAGGTGCCGTAATCAATTTCAACAATATTCATTTCAATCCCCATTCGCACATTACCCATACTGAGTGTGTTGGGCACATAACTGAAAAAGTGCATTCTGTCAATCAGAATTTAAAGCATTATTTTTTTCTTGCTGAAGTAGTTACAGTTGCTCCAGAATTGATTCAAGGAGATTTTGTGATTTCAAAAAAACAGTTGCAATCACAACTAGGAAATAAGAAAAGAGATGCAATTATTATCCGAACCTTACCCAATTTACCTGAGAAAAAATCTAGAAGATATTCCGATACCAATCCTACTTATTTGTTGGAAGAAGCGGCCGTATATCTTCGAGAAAAAGGAATCAAACATTTGTTGATTGACCTTCCTTCTGTCGATAAAGAACGCGATGAAGGGAAATTATTGGCACACAATGCCTTTTGGAATACTTCTGGAAAACTTAGAATGGATGCTACCATCACAGAATTAATTTACGTACCTAATGCTGTTGAAGATGGAGAGTACTTATTAAATTTAATGATAGCCCCTTTTGAAAATGATGCGACTCCCAGCAAGCCTGTTGTATACAAAATCATTGTGGATGAGAAAAAGTAATCTAAGGAAATTTGCTTTGTATGGATGTTTTGTGTTGTTGATTATCGCTTTTAGAAGCGGTTTCTACATAGACATTCCTGTTGAATCCTTGAAGCCAATTTACGCCAATGAATTCTCAAAGTTTATTGAAATCGATGGAATGCAAGTGCACTATCGAGTTGAAGGAACTGGAATGCCCATTGTACTTCTTCACGGAACAGGTTCTTCTTTGCATACCTGGGATGATTGGACAGAGAACTTAAAAGAAAACTACCGAGTAATTCGTATGGATTTACCAGCATTTGGACTTACGGGGCCCAATAAAAGAGGGGATTATTCCATTGATGGCTACACTCATTTTTTAGACAAGTTTGTATCAAAAATGAAACTAGATTCTATACTGTTGGCAGGAAATTCTCTAGGTGGGCATATTGCGTGGAAGTATACCTTACAACACTCAGAAAAAGTGAAGAAATTAATTTTAGTAGATGCTAGTGGATTGTCGACTCATAAACCTCAGCCTTGGATTTTTAAAATGGCAAAAACACCTCTTTTAAATACTTTATTCTTGTATATCACTCCTCGTTATATACTCAAACACAATTTACAGCAGGTGTATGAAGATGATTCTAAAATTACAGAAGAACTCGTTACACGATATCATAAAATGACTTTACGAGCAGGAAATCGAGGTGCATTTATAGACCGAGCCAAATCAGACATTATGCATTCGGAAAGCTTTAAAGAAGACCAATTAAAAAGTATTCAAACGCCAACGTTATTGCTTTGGGGAAAAAATGATCAGTGGATCCCTGTAGAGAATGGTAACAGAATGAATGCACTTATGCCTAATTCGGAGCTTGTGGTGATTCCAAATTCAGGACATGTTCCAATGGAAGAAAACCCAATCGAAAGTATTCAAATTCTGAATGCCTTTTTAAATCAAAAAACAGAAAACTAGTTGATGTTATGCAGATCGATGAATTAAGAGATTTTTGTATGGAAAAAAAAGGAGTCACAGAACACTTTCCTTTTGACAAAGTTACTCTAGTTTTTAAAGTAATGGGAAAAATGTTTGCACTAGTAGGTTTGGATAGTTGGGAACAGGGGGTGCAGAAAATAAATTTAAAGTGCGATCCAGAATGGGCAGAAGAATTAAGAGGAGAGCATGAAGGTGTCAACTCTGGTTGGCACATGAACAAAAGACTTTGGAACACTGTTACCGTTAATGACAGCGATGTTTCGGATACTTTGCTCATAAAGTTGATCAATCATTCCTACGATTTGGTGGTTGAAGGATTGACAAAGAAACTCAGAGAAGCATTGAATCATTCATCCAAATAAATTTTTCCGATAAGCTGTTGGAGTACTTTTTTTTATTTTTTTAAACTGCCTATTAAAATTTGATATGTTTGTAAAACCTACATGAAAAGCAATTTCATTAATGGACAATTCCTTTGTTTTGTGTAATAATTTACAGCTGTTTTCAATTCTTAATTCGGTTAAAAAACGGATATAGGTTTTGTTGGTTCTCTTTTTGAAATATTTACAAAAAGCATTTTTTGTCATGCTAGCAATTTCAGAAATTTCTTTTAACCCTATCGATAAATGCGCATTTTTTATGGTATATTCAAAAACAGATCGCATTCGTTTTCCTTCGATATCGGTATATTTTTTGGTAAAATTAAAAGTTGATAAAGAGTGTTGCTTTGAAGAAGAAATCAGTTTTAATAGTTGTAAAAAAAGTAAGAAACGATTCATTTTTGTAGCCTGTTTTAATTGCAGAAATAAGCGTTTAATTTTTTTTTGATTGGAGGTGATTTGAAAACCTTTTTCAGATTTCTCAAAAAATGAACGAATTTCTTCAAACTCACTCAGATTAAAAAAATCAGCTCCAAAAGAGGTTTTTGTAAAAAACAAACTCAGCATGCTAGAGGGTTCTGAAGTATTTTTTTCACTTTTAAAAATATGCGGAATGGAACTCCCAATCACAAAAATATCGTTTTTGGTATAATTGTAAAATCGATCGACCACCAACAAAGTTCCACTCCCTTTTTTAATAAAACTGATTTGGATTTCATCGTGTTGATGCAGCTTGTCATAGAAAATAATTTCGTTGTCTTCCTGATAAATCAAACCACTGTTTTCAGATTTCGGAATTTTAAAAGGCAAAATTTTCATAGTATAAAAATAATCAAATAATTGTATTTGTACATTATTTTGGATACTATACTATTAATTATGAATAATTTTTAACAACCCAGCTTCAAAAAAGTTCTTTAATTTAGTGCTCTAAATAAGTAAAAAATGAAATTTAATTGGGAAGGCGTAATGCCAGCAGTAACAACAAAATTTACAGAAAATGACCAATTGGACATTGCCATGTTTCAAAAAAACATACAAGCACAAGTTACAGCAGGGGTTCATGGAATTGTATTAGGTGGAACTCTTGGTGAAGCCAGTACGCTTTTAGAATCCGAAAAAAGACAACTCATTAAAAGTACTCTTGAGGTTGTTGGTGATAAAATACCTATATTGATGAATATTGCTGAGCAATCTACTCGAGGAGGGATTTATGCAGCACAGCAAGCACAAGAAGATGGTGCGAGTGGTTTGATGATGTTGCCGCCAATGCGATACAAAGCTTGTGACCGCGAAACGATTGAATACTTTAAAGCAGTTGCTTCCAACACCGATTTGCCAATTATGATTTACAACAACCCTGTAGATTATAAGATAGAAGTAAGCTTAGACATGTTTGAAGAATTATTGGAGCAAACCAATATTCAAGCTGTAAAAGAATCAACAAGAGATACGACCAATATCACAAGAATTAAAAATAGATTTGGGGATCGATTAAAAATCATGACTGGAGTAGATACGATTGCTTTAGAAAGTATGATGCTGGGCGCAGAAGGCTGGGTTGCGGGTTTGGTTTGTGCTTTTCCTGAGGAAACCGTTGCGATTTATGAACTACAGAAGGCTGGTAGAATTCAAGAAGCCATCGAGATTTATCGATGGTTTATGCCCTTGTTGGAATTGGATATTCATCCGAAATTAGTGCAAAATATTAAATTAGCGGAGGCCTATGCAAATATTGGGACAGAACATGTTAGAGCACCTCGATTGCCCTTATCTGGTTCAGAAAGAGATGAGGTGATTATGATTATAGAAGAAAGTTTAAAACACAGACCCGCTTTGTATGATTACAAAAAATGATACGTAACTTTGAGTGTTCATTTTTTAAGAAGGGAGGACACTTAAAGTTGATTATTTTATTTTAGATATTCATTGCAACTGTTATACATGATTTTCACAGATTTATAAAAGAAATATTTTACACATGATTTCAGGGAAAAACTACATAGGCAAACTACTAACTGCCAAAGGGAGTACAAAATTCAAAACGTTCAATCCGTTGTTAAATCAACATAATACTTGGGAAATTACAGAAGCTACTATTGAAGAGGTACATCAAGCTGCAGAATTGGCTGCAGTAGCGTTTAAAACATATGCACAATTTTCTGGAAAGAAGAAAGCAACATTTTTAAGGGCGATTGCAGAAGAAATTGAAGTTTTAGGTGATTCTTTGTTAGAAATGTACTGCACTGAAAGTGGGTTGCCCTTAGGAAGAGCTATTGGAGAAAGAGGTAGAACTTTAGGGCAATTGAATGCGTTTGCAAGTCATCTAGAAACAGGGGATTGGGTTGAAGCAACTATTGACACCGCACAGCCAGAAAGACAGCCGATTCCAAAAGTAGACCTAAGGAAAATGAATATTGCTCTCGGGCCCGTGGTCGTTTTTGGAGCTTCTAATTTTCCATTGGCATTTTCAACAGCAGGAGGGGATGTTGCAGCCGCTTTGGCAGCAGGGTGTTCTGTGATTGTGAAATCGCATCCAATGCATGCTTCAACTGGCGAAATGGTTGCTTCTGCAGTGCTAAAAGCGGCACATAAAACGGGAATGCCCAATGGAGTTTTTTCCAATTTAAATTCAAAAGGAAATGAAGTTGGAGAGCAATTAGTTTTGCATCCGAATGTCAAAGCAGTTGGGTTTACAGGAAGTTTACATGGAGGTCGAGCCTTATACAATTTAGCTGCTACACGTAGCGAACCCATTCCTGTATTTGCAGAAATGGGAAGTGTCAATCCCGTAGTTCTTTTGCCAAATGCACTCAAAAACAGTGCAAAGAACTTGGCGAAAACTTTTGCAGGATCGATCACCTTAGGAGCTGGGCAGTTTTGTACCAATCCAGGCTTAATTATTGGAATCGCCTCAAAGGAGCTGACCAATTTCACCAAATCTTTAGCGGAAGAAATACGTCAAATAGCCCCTATTTGTATGTTGCATCCCAATATATCAAAAGCGTTTCAGACCAATAAAGAAAAAGCTCTTGAGCAAGAAGGGGTCTCTCTTATTGCCGCTATTTCGGAGCCAGTTCCGCCCAATTATGCAGATCAAATGGTAATCACTGTTAGTGGGCTGAGATTTATTAAGAATCCTAATTTGCATCATGAAGTTTTTGGGCCTTTCTCACTGATTATTCAATGCAGCGATCAAACAGAATTGGAAGCAGTGGTGCGAAGTTTAGAAGGGCAATTGACAGGGACTGTTATTTCAGACAATAACGAAGTAGCAGCGTATACTACTGTTGTAAATGAACTTCGGCAAAAGGTTGGGAGAATAATTTTTAACGGAGTTCCAACGGGTGTTGAAGTTTGCCCATCCATGCTGCATGGAGGTCCTTATCCAGCATCTACAGACAGTCGATTTACAGCAGTTGGAGTCGATGCAATCAAACGATTTGTAAGACCTTTTAGTTTTCAAGATTGGCCCAACGAATTGCTTCCAGAAGAATTGAAAAATGAAAATCCATTAGCGATTTTAAGAACCGTAAATGGTATAAAAACGACAAAGTCCCTCTAAAATGAATTTGTTTTAACACTAGAGATTATCTTGTAAATGATCACGAAAAAATGAAGATCACGATCCATATTCAAAGCTCATGAGTAGAACTACCTTTGTTTGTATAGACGCTCACACATGTGGCAATCCTGTTAGGCTTATCAAAAGTGGAGGGCCCCATCTCATTGGAAGCTCGATGAGTGAAAAACGGCAACATTTTTTAAAAGAGTTTGATTGGATTCGAAAAGGCTTAATGTTTGAACCAAGAGGTCATGACATGATGAGCGGTTCTATTTTGTATCCTCCTCACGATTCTAAAAATGATTTTGCTATTTTGTTCATAGAAACCTCTGGTTGTTTGCCTATGTGCGGACATGGTACAATAGGGAGTGTTACAATTGCCATAGAAGAAGGCTTAGTGGTTCCAAAAGTGCCCGGTAAAATTCGTATGGAGGCTCCTGCAGGTTTGATCGAAATTGAATATCAACAAACGAATGAAAAAGTAGATTGGGTAAAATTGACCAATGTAAAAAGTTATTTAGCCGCAGAAAATTTAACCATTGACTGTCCTGAATTAGGAGAACTCATTTTTGATGTAGCTTATGGTGGGAACTTTTATGCGATTGTAGATACTCAAAAAAACTTTTCAGGAATTCATCATTTTACAGCGTCTAAAATTGTTCAGTACTCTCAAGTGGTTCGTGTACGAATCAACAAAAAATATGCAGACCGATTTGTACATCCTGAGAATGATACGATTCGAGGTCTTACCCATTTATTATGGACAGGGAATCCAATTGACAGGTCTTCTCATGGTAGAAATGCAGTTTTTTTTGGAGATAAGGCAATTGACCGGAGCCCTTGTGGCACAGGAACTTCTGCACGATTGGCACAGTTGTACGCCAAAGGGAAATTAAAAGTTGGTGAAGAATATATTCATGAAAGCTTTATTGGAAGTAAGTTTATAGGGAAAGCGGAAGAAGAAACTACTTTGGCAGGGATGAAAGCAATAGTCCCAAGTGTTCAAGGCTGGGCAAAAATATATGGACACAATATCATCAGCATCGATACAGAAGATGATCCGTATGCACATGGTTTTCAAGTAATTTAGGATGAGCAAAAAAATTGTTATTATAGGGGGTGGAATTATTGGTCTTTGTACAGCTTATTACATGCAAAAGGAAGGCTTTGAAGTGACAATTGTTGATCAATCTGATTTTTCAACAGGGGCTTCTTTTATAAATGCAGGATACATTACCCCCAGTCATTTAATTTCTTTGGCAGCACCGGGGATAATCTCTAAGGGAATCAAGTGGATGTTTGACGCATCCAGTCCTTTTTATGTAAAGCCTCGATTCGATATGGATTTTTTAAAGTGGAGCTTAGCGTTTAAAAAATCGGCAACAAAAGCAAAAGTTGAAAAAGCAATTCCGCATATTAAAAATTTCAATCTTTTAAGTAGAGATTTGTACGAAACAATGTTGACATCTAATGATTTTGATTTTCATTATGAAAGAAAAGGATTGCTTATGTGCTATAAAACAGAGAAAGCTGGTGAAGAAGAGTGGGCAACTGGAAAAATGGCAATTGAACAAGGTTTGGGTGTCCAAAACTTATCAAAAGAAGCAGTTAGAAAATTAGAACCCACTGCAAATTTTGACATTAAAGGAGCCGTTTATTACGATTCTGATGCACACATGACTCCCGCAGATTTTATGCCAAGAATCATAGCGTTTTTAAAAAGCATAGGAGTGAGGTTTCTCAAAAACAGCAAAGTCATTGATTTCGAAGTTACAAACAAAAAAATTACAAAAATTAAAACCCTTCAACAAACGATTGAAGCCGATGAATTTGTTTTAGCGGCGGGAAGTTGGAGTGCCCTTTTAAGTAAGAAACTGGGCTTAAAGATTCCAATTCAGGCTGGAAAAGGATACAGTATTCATACCACGATGCCTACGGGAATTACCATTCCTGCCATTTTATGTGAAGCTAAAGTTGCCGTTACTCCCATGAATGGATTTACCCGTTTTGCTGGTACCATGGAGTTTTCAGGAATTAACCACACCATAAATTCGGTAAGAGTAGCAGCAATTTCTAAAGCAGTTTCAAACTATTATACAGGGGTTCAACTAACCCCCCAAGAAAATAAAAATGCAGCGTGTGGATTAAGACCTTGCTCTCCAGATGGTTTGCCCTATATTGGAAAATCTACAAAGTGTGAAAATTTAACCATCGCAACGGGGCACGCAATGATGGGGTGGAGCTTAGGTCCTGCAACTGGGAAGCTGGTTTCAGAAATTCTTGCAAATAAGAAATTGTCTCTAGATATGGATCCCTATCATCCTGATCGAAAATTTTAAATTCAATTTTTCGAATCCTTAAAAACCCTCCAATTTAAAAAGTAAATTTGGGTCAGGACAAATGCTTTTCCAAATCTCAATTTCACTTTCAAAAGCGACCCTAGGAAAATCACTCGTGAAGTCTAGAAGGGTTAGCATAATTTCAAAATGCAAATGAGGAACCCAATCTCCATTTTCGGTTTCATCAGCCAGTATTGCAATTTGTTCTCCTTTTTTGACCTGATGCCCTATGGGATGTTTCAAAACACTACTGACTGTATTATGTCCGTAAAGTGTATAAAAATGAAAGTCACTCAGTTGGTGTTTTAAAATAAGCAAACCTCCATATCCTTTGTGATGGGAATCATCGGTTACACACACTACTTCACCGTCAAGGATTGCATGAACTGGAGTGTTTTTTGGTAGCCAAAAATCGAGTCCTATATGCACATCTCTTTTTTCTGCTCCTTCTTCATTGGTTCTTACATAAAGGTCCGAAGTATACAAATTGCGCTTTTCTAAATAGCCTCCTGCAATAATTTTTGTGGGTACTTTTTGCTGAAGTGCTTCGAGTTTTTGTGCAAATAAATTCAAGTTGTGAAAGTCTTCCTTATTTTCAAGAAAATCGCTAGTAGGGCTTAAGTCGAGTGGATGGATTTCATTTTTTTGAATGGTTGGAAACATGGATTTCAAAGAAAAAGTATGAGTAGCTGCCCAGTCGCGAAACTTTGCAGAATTTGGGTGACTTATAAAACCGAATTTGTTTTTAAAGTGTTGCTGTGCCATTGATTTGTTCATTGCATAAAAATAAGATAAAGTTCAGAATTCTCGATAGCTCCATTCAATATTCTTTGTAGGTTTGTATAAAAAGAATCCCATGGTAGTCCAAGGAAATATAGTTGATATTCTAAACAAACGAATTTTTAAAGGAGCAGTTACTGTCAAAGACGGGAAAGTCCATTCAGTTCAAGAGGAAAATCATACCAAAAAGGGCTATATATTACCTTATTTTGTAGATGCACACATTCATATTGAAAGTTCAATGTTGGTTCCTTCAGAATTTGCAAAAATTGCTGTTACTCATGGAACCGTTGCAACAGTTTCTGACCCTCATGAAATCGCAAATGTGCTGGGTGTACAAGGTGTCAATTTTATGATTGAAAATGGAAAGAAAGTTCCCTTAAAATTTAATTTTGGTGCTCCAAGTTGTGTGCCTGCAACTTCTTTTGAAAGTGCAGGAGCTACGATTGATGCAGAGGATGTTAAAAGATTGATGGAGAATCCTGAGATCAAATACCTTGCAGAAATGATGAATTATCCTAGGGTTTTGTTTGATGATGAAGAGGTCCTTAAAAAGATTCAATACGCTAAAGACAATGACAAGCCTATAGATGGACATGCCCCTGGTTTAAGGGGAGAAGCTATTTCCAAATACATTGCTGCAGGAATGTCTACCGACCATGAATGTTATGATTATGAAGAGGCGCTAGAGAAATTACTGAAAGGAATGAAGGTTTTGATTAGAGAAGGAAGTGCTGCTAAAAACTTTGATGCTTTGATTGATTTGCTTCCAGAACATTATGAAAATATAATGTTTTGTTCAGATGACAAACATCCGGATGACTTGTTAGAAGGACACATCAATCAGTTGTGTGAAAGAGCCGTTGTCAAAGGAATGGATGTTTTTAAAGTATTGCAAGTTGCCTGTATAAACCCTGTAAAGCATTATGATTTGGAAGTTGGTTTGTTGCAAAAGGGAGATCCAGCTGATTTTATTGTGGTACAAGATTTACAACAATTCAAAGTCTTAGAAACCTATATCGATGGTAAATTGGTCGCTAAAAATGGAAATTCTCTTGTGCCTCATGTAGATTTTGAAGTTTTGAATAATTTTAACACAAATCCTAAAAAGATTTCCGATTTCGAATTTTGTTCTACTGCCAAAAAAATAAGAGTGATTGAGGCAGTGGATGGTGCATTGGTTACGAATCAAATTACAGCTACTTCACTCATAAAGGCTGGGAATTTACTATCAAATACTGAAAAAGATATTTTAAAAATGACGGTTGTAAATCGTTATCAAAATGCAAGGCCTTCGGTTGCTTTTATCAAGAATTTCGGAATTAAAGAAGGAGCTATTGCTAGTTCTGTTGGACATGATTCTCATAATATTATTGCAGTGGGTGTTTCCGACGAAATGATTTGCAAAGCAGTAAATTTAGTCATTGAAAATCGTGGGGGAGTTTGTGCAGTAACTGCAACAGATCAAAAAATTGTTCCACTTCCTGTTGCTGGAATTATGTCAGACCAACCTGCAGTGATTATCGGAGAAGCCTATGCAGCATTGGACGCGATGGCAAAACAAATGGGAAGTAAATTGCAGGCACCCTATATGAGCTTATCGTTTATGGCTTTGTTGGTGATTCCATCATTAAAACTATCGGATAAAGGATTGTTTGACGGGGAATCATTTCAGTTTACTTCTTTAGAGATTCATTAAACAAAGATGTCATTTTTTTATTTTCTAGAATGAAAACCAGACAGAATTTCTGATGAAAACACTACTTTTGCCATCATCAAACGAAAGATATTTTATGGGTTTACAACAAGATTTAGAAATTAGAAGCGGAAATCAATGCGAATTGTGTACTTCAAAAGATAATTTGTCAGTATATGAGGTGAAGCCAACCCTTACTGTTGGTGGGAGTGGTGTTGATGGGAGTTTGCTAGCTTGTGAAATCTGTATCCGTCAAATAGATGCTCCCGAAACGACTGACGCAAACCACTGGCGTTGTCTTAATGATTCGATGTGGAGCGAGCACAGGGCTGTAAAAGTGATTGCTTGGAGACTCTTATCTCGTTTAAGAAATGAAGGTTGGCCCAAAGATTTGTTGGAGATGATGTATTTGGAAGATGAGGATTTGCGTTTTGCGAAAGAAACAGGAGATCATTTAGACGAAAGTGAAAAAATAATTCACAGAGATGCAAATGGAGTTGTTTTGCAAGCTGGAGATAATGTTGTTTTGATCAAAGATCTAAAAGTAAAAGGCTCGAGTATGGTTGCCAAGCAAGGAACAGCCGTTCGTAGAATCTCTTTAGACCACCAAAATGCAAAATATATAGAGGGGAAAGTAGGCCCTACTCAGATTGTTATCATTACTGATTATGTAAAGAAAATGGCTGATAAAGAGTAGTCGTGTAACCCCAGTTCAATCAAAATCAGAATGGTATCGAGGGCTAAATCGTTACACTCCATACCATTTTTAGTTTCTAAAAAGGGATTATTATAGTTCTATTTATTTTGAGAGTTCTGCAAAATTTTGATAAAAATACGGTATTGTTTCAATGCCTTTTAAATAATTCCATACCCCAAAATGTTCGTTCGGAGAATGGATAGCGTCCGAATCTAAACCGAATCCCATTAAAATTGTTTTGCTTTGCAGTTCTTTTTCAAAGAGTGCAACAATCGGGATGCTTCCTCCACTTCTTTGCGGAATAGGTGTTTTTCCGAAGGTAGTTTCGTAAGCCTTGCTTGCTGCTTTGTATCCAATGTTATCTATGGGGGTCACATAGCCTTGTCCTCCGTGATGTGGTGTTACTGTTACCGAAACTCCTCTTGGGGCAATACTTTCAAAATGGTTTTTGAAGAGCTCTGTAATGGCTTTCCAATCTTGATTGGGCACCAGACGCATTGAGATTTTAGCATAAGCTTTACTGGCAATGACTGTTTTTGCCCCTTCACCCGTATAACCTCCCCAAATTCCGTTAACATCTAAGGTAGGCCTAATTGAGTTACGCTCGTTGGTACTATATCCTTTTTCGCCATATACAGCGTCTATGTCCAAGGCTTGCTGATACTTTTCTAAAGAGAAGGGTGCTTTTGCCATTTCAGCTCTTTCAGCTGTTGACAATTCTTCAACATGATCATAAAAGCTAGGAATGGTAATATGGTTATTTTCATCATGTAATGAGGCAATCATTTTCGTTAACACATTGATTGGGTTTGCAACAGCACCCCCATACAATCCAGAGTGTAAATCTCTATTGGGTCCAGTCACTTCTACTTGAACATAGCTCAAACCACGCAATCCAGTTGTTATGGACGGAATGTCGTTGGAGATCATTCCCGTATCCGAAATAAGAATCACGTCATTGGATAATTTTTCTTTATTTCTTGGAACAAACCATGACAGACTTTCGGACCCGACTTCTTCTTCTCCCTCAATCATAAATTTTACATTACAGGGCAAGCTTTCCGATGCAATCAAATATTCAACCGCTTTTACATGCATATACATTTGGCCTTTGTCGTCGCAAGCACCTCGGGCAAAAATTGCCCCTTCAGGATGAATGGCTGTTTTTTTGATGACAGGTTCAAAAGGGGGAGCGTCCCATAAATTGATTGGATCTGCAGGTTGAACATCATAATGACCGTAAACTAAAACAGTGGGTAGCTTTGGATCGATGATTTTTTCTGCATAAATAATTGGATATCCCGGTGTTTCACATAATTCTACCAAATCACACCCAGCATCTTCTAAACTTTTTTTTACAAAATCGGCAGTATTTAATACTTCCTTTTTGTATTTAGTATCGGCGCTAACAGAGGGAATTTTGAGCAATTCGATCAGTTCGTTTATAAAACGATTTTGATGTGTAGCGATATAAGATTTCAGGTTTTTCATGGATTTTATTTAGTGAATCAAAAATAGAAAAATAATAGTGAACTTCTTTGAAGTTTGTAAGGATTGTTTATATTTGCAGCCCGATAATATCGGTAAAAGTTGCAGGCGTGGTGGAATTGGTAGACACGCTAGACTTAGGATCTAGTGCCGCAAGGTGTGAGAGTTCGAGTCTCTCCGCCTGTACTAAAACCCTTGTTGGTCTATGACCTTCAAGGGTTTTTTTGGTTCGTGCCGTAATATTTGTACGAAATAAGGGATGCAAAAACCTTATTTCACACAGAACAGCATTCTATCAAGGAAGTTTCTTATGCTTTAGGTTTTGAATACCCGAATCATTTTTCTCGATTCTTTAAAGAAAAAACAGGAATGACTCCTACGGCATGGAAAGATTTGAATTAAATGGCACTTATTTCATGGAAAAAAAGGAAATCATCAGTGGAAAACAGCTCACATTCACTATTCAGGACTGTCTAAAAATGGAATCAGACCTTGGATTTAAGTATTTGTTTCCAAAGAAACTATCAACCACCAGAATACAAAGAACGTTAAAAGGGAAGCTGCTAATTGATCTTTAAGATGTTGATTTTAAAACTAGATCTTCATAATCTGTCGTTTTTTCAGCGTTTAAAAATAATTTATTTGCGGCCAATGGAGGGGCTGTCAGTTTCCGTTTTGTCAAGTCGATCCAAGCACCATAGACTTTAATGATTGCAGAAAGTTTTCCCGCTTCATTAAAAACTTCATGTACCAGTTTCCAACGTTCATTATTTTCTGAAAGCCCTGCTAATTTCATATTGACGCTGATGTTCTCTCCCAAATGAATTTCTTTTCGAAAAGAGGTTTCTTCAGTAAATAAAATTGGGCCAATATTGTGTTTTGTAAATTCGTGAATCGAAAAATTCTGTTCAGAAAAATATCGAACTCGCACCTCTGCTGCATATTCGTTATAGGCGGTGTGACGGAGATGTCTGTTGGGGTCAAAGTCAGACCATTTTGTGGCAAATGTTACTTTGTAACTCATATAATTTCTTAATTTTTAACATCCAGCGCATCGCGTAAGGCATTTCCTAATAGCATAAATGCCATGACCAAACTCATGATAGCGATACTAGGAATGAGCGCCAAAAATGGCTTTCCTAAAATAATATAATTGTAGTGATTTTTAATCATAGCTCCCCACGAAGGTGTTGGAGGTTGTGCCCCAATTCCTAAAAAGCTCAAACCGCTTTCTATCAAAATCGCACCTGCAAAATTGGCTGCAGAAATGACGATGATGGGTGCCATAATATTGGGCAAAATATGGCGTATAATAATTCTAAAATCTGAGAAGCCCAAGGCTTTTGCTGCTTCAACATATTGTTGTTGTTTGGTGGTAATGACTTGTCCTCGTACAACTCTAGCAACTTCCACCCACATGGTGAGTCCGACGGCAATAAAGACTTGCCAAAATCCTTTTCCTAATGCCAAAGTGATGGCGATCACTAATAAAAGTGTTGGGATTGACCAAGGTGATGTTGATGACCCACATGATGAATGTATCGATTTTGCCACCAAAATAACCTGCAGTAGCACCTACAAAAATTCCGATAAAAAGGGAAATAAAAACGGCTATAAACCCAATGGAAAAAGAAATCCGGGTTCCAATAATCAATCGACTCAATAAATCTCTTCCATATTTATCGGTGCCAAAATGAAAAGTTTTTTGGGTAATATAGGTTGCTGGTTGGTGATGAATCCTAGATAAGGGGTATTCTTTTGCCAAGCCATCTGCATATTTAATAATTTCTATTGTATCGTCAGTGACTGTATAGGAGAGAATCGGGATTTCTGTTCCAGTATTCTTATCCCCATTCATGAGAAAATCTATCCAAGAAGTCTTTTCTTTTTGCAAGGGTGGGAGCTGTAACATTTGTACTTCAAAACCTGGTGGTTTGGAGTGAATTTCCAAATGCATTTGATTGGCAAAATTACTGTGATCAGGTGCCAAAGGATAACAAAAAACAGCCACAAATCCGCAAAACAGAATAAAAAATAAACTGATCATTCCCACGGTATTGTTTCTAAATTTCTGAAATGCTAATTGAGAAAGTGATTTTGAGTGTAAGGGCATATCGTTACAAAAATAGAAAACGGTTTCCCCTTTTCAACCAGAAACGGGTATTATATTTTAGGAAAGAGATTTTTAGTGTTTAACGAGTTCGTTTTTAGATTTTAATTTGAGTTCACTCAATACATTTAACGCTTCTGCTACATACAAATCTTTCGATAAATTTTTATGCCAAATTGTTCTCTTTTCTGTAAGAGTTGAATCTTTTTCTAACAGTGGGAGCTCGTGTTTTGGAGAAGTAAAACTCAGCTGAGAATCAAATTTAAAAATGGATTTAAATCGCTCTCCTTCTTTTTCTTTTATTTCGCTATCTTTCACGAAATGGTGGTAATTTAAGGAGTAACTCGAATTCTCTTGATTTTCTTTTAACCATTTTGCGTATTCCTGAATCAACTGAAACCGTTCATTTTTCAAAATTCGTTCTTTACTGTTGTAAACAACATCTGAAAAATTCGTGTAAGAATCACTCTTTGTATAATTTGCTTGAGCTACTTTGTCCCAAGCCAATGCGCCTGTCATATCTCGTTCTCCAAATTTCATATAACTATATCTGCTTGGCATGGCAATATCTGGATAAACCCCTTCTATTTGTGTGGAGCCTCCATTGATTCGGTAAAATTTTTGAATTGTCATTTTGATAGCTCCTAAATCACTTTTGTAATTTGGAAAAAAATTATTGATTGGAAGCACACTTTGTACCGTTCCCTTTCCATAGGTTTGATTGCCACCAACAATGACAGCCCTTTTATAATCTTGCATTGCTGCAGCAAAAATTTCAGAGGCAGAAGCAGAAAGTTCGTTTACTAAAACGACAACAGCGCCTTCCCATTGAGTTTTCGGGTCTGTATCATTTTTAATCATTGGCTTTTCTCCTCTGTATTTCACTTGGACAACTGGACCTTGATCGATAAATAATCCAGAGATTTCAATTGCTGTTTTTAAAGAACCTCCTCCATTATTTCTTAAATCAATCAATAAACCGTCCACTCCCTCATCTTTAAGACGTTCAATTTCTTGTTCCATATCTTTGGCGGAATCTCGATAATTTTTATCATCGAAACTGATATAAAATCTCGGTAAATCAATCAATCCATATTTTTTGCCATTTTTTTCTACAATGGTCGATTTTACAAAGGTTTCTTCCAGTTCGACTACATCTCTAATGATGGATATAATTTTGGTAGAAGCGTCAATTTTTTTCTTTACAGTCAGCCGAACCTCAGTGCCTTTTTTTCCTTTGATGAATTTGATGGCATCGTCCAAACGCATTCCAACAATGTCTAGTGCTTCCTCATTTCCTTGAGCGACTTCTAAAATAATGTCTCCAGCTTCCAATTCGCCTTGTTTCCAAGCAGGACCTCCTGAAACCAATTCAAGAACTTCGGTATAAATTCCTTTTTTCAATAAGCGTGCACCAATCCCTTCAAGTTTTCCAGACATGTCTTGGTCAAAGCGTTCTTTCATTCGGGGAGCCATATAGCTAGTGTGTGGATCAAAAGCACCCACAACACTGTTTAGAAAGGTTGAAAACCAATCTTCATGTTCCAGTTCTTCAATTCGCAAGTACAAGTCATCCATGTTTTTCAACACTTCTTCTCGGGCCTCTTTTTCTATGGTTGCAAACTTTTTCACAACAAATTTTGGGTCTTTTTTCAGCTTTTCTTTTTGCAAACTTTCTTGCTCTTGTATTCTGCTTAAAACATTTAATTTTAATTGTTTGCGCCAGTAATCAATTAATTCGTTGTTGTTTTTAGCAAAGGGTACTTTTTCAAAATCCATATCAACTGTTTCTTCTTTGTCATACTGAAAAGGAGCTTTTAAAAGTTCTCCGTAATAGGACTTGGCATTTTTGATTTTTTCTAAGAAACGACCGTATACCAAATTGTAAAAAGTAACATCATTTTCTAACAACTGATTGTCAATTTCATATTTATATTGAGAGAACTCTTTCAAATCTTCTTGGGTAAAGTAGCGTTTGCTAGGATCCAGTCCCTCGATAAAACTATTGTACACAATTTCAGAAAAATCATCATTCAAATCTTTTTCAACAAAATGACCTCGTGTCAAAATGTTTTTTAGGACATAAAGAAGCACTTTGTCTTTTTCTGGATCTGAATTATTTTCAGGTTGAGAGGCTACTGCATGAAAACTATTGGTAAAAAAGAAAATAGTTAAGATAGAAAGGATAAACTTAAATCGTGTGGTCATAAATACGTGTTCGTGTTATTTTATATGATTTGGTAGCCAATTTACTAAAATATTGCTAAATATTTTAATAATGATTTTAAAAAGGACTTGTTTTTTGACAGATTGTAGTCGCTTTTAATTTCTTTCAAGATCAAAGAAGAACGAATTCTTCTTTATTAAATCTTCTCCAACAAATTTACACATAATTGTACCACGATATTCTTTACAAAATGTTAAATTGATATTCCTTTTTTTGAATTACATTTGTTAGTATAAAACGGATAGTATGCAAGAGAAACCTTTAATTTTAGTTGTAAATGATGATGGAATAACAGCTCCAGGAATACGAGCCCTTATTAAGATTATGAACACGATTGGAGATGTTGTTGTAGTTGCGCCAGACAGCCCGCAAAGCGGAATGGGGCATGCAATTACCGTAGACAATGTTTTGAGATGCAATGCAATTACCATTGATGACGGACCACAATTGGAATATACCTGTTCTGGAACGCCAGCCGATTGTGTAAAAATGGCAGTGAACGAGATCTTAAATAGAAAACCCGATTTGTGTGTTTCTGGAATCAATCACGGATCAAATTCATCAATAAATGTGATTTATTCGGGAACAATGAGCGCTGCTGTTGAGGCAGGGATTGAAGGAATTCCTGCAATTGGCTTCTCTTTATTAGATTTTAAATGGCATGCAGATTTTAAGCCTTCTGAAGAATATGTGAAGAGAATTACCCTTAATGTCTTGTTGAATGGAATTCCCGAAGGGATTGTTTTGAATGTGAACATTCCTAATTTGAAACCCGAAGAAATTAAAGGTGTGAAAATTTGCAGACAAGCCAACGGATATTGGAAAGAGGATTTTGATAAGCGAAAAAGCCCTTTTGGAAAAGAGTATTATTGGCTGTCGGGGGAGTTTGTCAACAGGGATAAAGGTCAAGATACTGATGTTTATGCTTTGGAAAATGGATATGTTTCGGTGGTTCCAGTTCAGTTTGACTTGACTGCTCATCATATGATTCAAAAACTCAATGCATGGGAGCTGTAAAAAAAGAAATTTTTATAGGTGCCGCTGTAGGTTTTTTTGTGGTTTTGGCAGGACTCTTTTTAGGGTATGAATATTTGGTTTCTCAATACGAATTGCCCCAAAGTATTCGAATGTTTCACAATAAACATTTGTACGGGAAAGTACTCTTTCTAGCCGCAGTTCCTAATATTTTCGTATTCTTTCTATATCTTAAAAAGAAACAAGATCACAGAGCAAAGGGAATTTTAGGGATTTCTATTTTAATAGCTTTGATTACCTTCGGACTTAAATTTATATAGATTAAACTGAAAAGATCCCTGATAAAGAGTATCTCTGACCAAAAAAAATAAGAAAGACACATGAAATATTATATCATTGCAGGTGAAGCTTCTGGAGATTTGCATGGTGCGAATTTGATGAAATCGATCTATGTCCAAGACAAGGGTGCCGAAATTCGTTTTTGGGGAGGAGATTTGATGCAAGCGGAAGGAGGAACTTTAGTCACTCATTATAAAGAAAGAGCTTTTATGGGGTTTATTGAGGTACTTCTAAATCTGCCAAAAATAGTGGGATTTATAAAATTTTGTAAAAAAGATATTTTCCAGTTTCAACCCGATGTAGTTATTTTTATTGACAATTCGGGCTTTAATCTTCGGATTGCAAAATGGGCAAAAGCACAGAATTTTAGAACCAATTATTATATCTCTCCTCAGGTTTGGGCTAGTAGAGCTGGACGAGTCAAAGAGATTAAAAGAGATATTGACAAGCTTTATGTCATTCTTCCTTTTGAAAAAGATTTTTATCATAAACGAGATTATCAGGTTGAATTTGTAGGGCATCCGTTGATTGATGCGATAGCCGATAGAACTCAAATGGAGGATGCAGTTTTTCGAGAAACTTATCAGTTAAACAACAAACGGATTATTGCCTTATTGCTAGGAAGTAGAAAACAGGAAATCACAAAAATGCTTTCTCTAATGCTTTCTTTAGTAGATGAGTTTCCTGAGTATCAATTTGTCATTGCTGGTGCGCCAAGTCAAGATTTTAGTTTTTATAAGCAGATTATTGGCGATCAGAAAGTGGGGTTCATCAATAATAAAACCTACGATTTGTTGAGCTTTTCTTATGCCGCCTTAGTCGGTTCAGGTACGGCAACATTAGAAACCGCCTTGTTCAAGGTTCCACAAGTGGTTTGTTACAAAGGAAGTGCGATTTCGTATCAAATTGCCAAGAGAATTGTTACCTTAAAGTTTATTTCATTGGTGAATTTAATTATGAATCGGGAAGTGGTGAAGGAATTGATTCAGAATGATTTTACCAAAAAGAAGCTTCGAGCCGCACTAGTTGAGATTTTAAATCCCACTCACAGAGAACAATTGTTTTCCGAATATTATGAATTAGAAACCTTGTTAGGAGGGAAAGGAGCTTCTGAGCGAGTTGCCAAGCAAATTGTTGCCGATTTAAAAGCGAGTGAGAATTAGAAGTTAAAATAAAAATACAAATTTAAGAGTCGAACTACTCGATAGATTTAAAACTTTAGGATGCCATGAAAAAGCTACTAAGGTATTTGCCTTTACATTTTACAATCAGCCTGATCATCGGGATTTGTATTCAGTATTTTTACAGAATATGGCCCTTTGGTGTTTTCAAGTCTATCGCGATTCTTCTTGTTTTTGCCGTTTTCACAAGGCTTGTCACACATAAAATTCTTCAGACTTTTTTTATTTATGTTTGCTTTGTTGTCTTGGGAATTGTTTCTGTGTATCTGAATAATCAGACCCATCATGAGCAGTACTATCAGAAAAAAGTAAGGGCTGATTCTTTGGCTCGCATCTGCATATCGAAAGTTTTAAAAGAAAGCTCTTCTGCCTATAAGTATGAAGCTCGTGTGATTCAAATTGACAGTTTTCTTACTTCAGGGAAAATTCTAGTCAATCTTCAAAAAGATTCTTTAAAAATTAGATGTAAGGTTGATGACCAATTTTATGTACCTGCAGATTTTAAAATCATTTCTGCTCCTTCAAATCCGTATCAATTTGATTATAAAACATATTTAGCAAGGCAGGGGATTCATCAACAATTATTTGTAACAAACAGCCAATGGAAACCTTTGGAGGAGTCCTCCTTTTCTGTGCTCGGTTTTGCAGCGACTATCCGCAACAACGTTCAACAATCCCTTCAGAAATATTCTTTTAGCACTAACTGTCTGGGGATTATCAATGCCCTGTTATTGGGTCAACGGCAAGAACTCTCTAAGGAATTGTTGGAGGACTATGCCAATGCCGGAGCCATTCATATTTTAGCAGTTTCTGGACTGCACGTTGGGATCCTATTGCTTTTGCTAAATATTCTTTTGAAACCCTTGCGAAATATTCCCTATGGAAAGCCTATACAGTTGCTTCTGACGGTTTTCTTACTCTGGAGTTTTGCTTTTATTGCAGGGCTTTCAGCCTCTGTGGTTAGGGCAGTTACCATGTTTAGCTTTGTGGCTTTTGGGCAGTCATTGAACCGCAAGACTCCCATAGAGTTTTCTTTAATATCCTCTGCTTTTTTATTGTTAGTGGTTCATCCTCTCTTTTTATTTGATGTTGGTTTTCAGCTAAGTTATTTGGCAGTTTTTGGGATTGTTTGGGGGCAACCCAAATTGTATTCCTTGTGGAAGCCATCCAATCAGTTTTTTGAGAAAGGTTGGACTTTGATTACAGTTTCTACTGCTGCTCAATTGGGGGTTTTGCCTTTGAGCTTGTATTATTTTCACCAGTTTCATGGTTTGTTTTTCGTGTCAAATTTACTCATTATCCCCATTTTGGGGGTTCTTTTAATGACGGGAATCCTCGTGATCATTACTGCCGTTTATGCTATTTTACCAGAGGGGCTCGTGATTGTATACAATGCATGTATTGAATTAATGAATGCTCTAGTTGGTTGGGTTGCGAGTAAAGAGGCCTTTTTGTTTCAGGAGATTTCCATGTCTTTTCTGGGAATGCTTTCCAGTTATTTGCTTATTATCGCTATGTTTCAGGTAACTTTCCATTTTAGGTATCAAAAAATGGTCAATGCACTTTTAGCGATTCTCCTTTTTCAAGGTGTTGTACTTTTTGAAAAAATTGAAAGAAATACGACTCAAGAATATCTTATTTTTCATGAATTCAATAAAAGTGTGCATGCAATAAGGCGTGGGAAGTTACTTTCTGTTCAAACGAAACCGGATACAATTTCCTTGCAATCGTTGAACAGTCTTACCAATTATAAAATTGGAGCGCGGTTAGATTTGATTCAAAAGGAAGTTTCAACCAATTATTTTAAAATTGGAAATCAAGATTTTTTAATTGTCGATGAGATGGGTGTTTATAAGCTGAAAGGTTTAACAAAGCCGATAGTAATTCTTCAAAATTCCCCAAAAATTCATTTAGAAAGATTGATTAGAACCCTTGCTCCAAGTCAGATTGTTGCAGAAGGGTCCAATTATAGATCCATCATAGAAAGTTGGAAATTGACCTGTGAAAAGTTGCACATCCCTTTTTATGCAACCTCAAAAGAAGGTGCTTTCAGGTATTGTTTTTAAATGTTGCTTTCAAATTCTTTTTCAAAAAGTTCTCATTGATGGATTTTGTCGTTTTCGTTAGAGAAAAAAAGCAATGATTTTTCAAATTGTTCCATCGAATGATACTTTGCCAATCAGAGCCTCTAGTCCCGTAATTTTCACTTCATTTTCTAGATAAAATAATTGTCGCAGTAGCTAAGGGCTAAAAACACTTACTGTCATTTTTCCCAAAAAAAATTGCCTTATTACCTACCTCTATGTTTATTTTAATTTGTTTAATTTAAAATTAATTTTTAACTTGCATTGATATTTAACTAGCCGCAAAGATATACGCACATGTTTGTGATCGGGATTTGCGTAGGATAGGGAGTCCAATTAACAGACTAATTAATGCTTAAAGCATTTATAATCAGAAACTTAAAATAAATAATTTAACCATCAAACATCATAGAAATATCGGTACTAGTACCGATATACAGTAGTTGGTAGCCGTTTGAGGAAAATATTGCGTTAAAATTATATGTTCATAAAAAAGAGAAGTTGTAAATTGAAACAACAAAAGTCACTCACTTAAAGAGATTTGAACATTGAGAGTAAACTAAATAGTAAAATTGAATGATTATCAAAATCGGGAATATTTCCCACTCCAACTTTTTAAAAGTTGGTTAATTTCATAAAAAATAAAAATTTTAAAATAAATACAAATGAAAAAAAAATAAGAAATTTAGACTATTTTTAATATGTATAATCAGCGGAATCATAGTTTCAAGTTGTGATTACGATAGTTTTAACGATAATCAAGAACTCTATACCTATGAATTTGAATCTGTTGAATTAATTGGAAAAGAATATCAATCAAAAATATCTAAAAAAGCAAGTAAAATTACAAATGAAAAATTAATTTTGAGTAGTTCGTTAAAGATGAATATAGAAATTCCTCAAGAAATTTTAAATTCAAAAAATTTAGAATTATTCAAAAAATTTATAAATAATAATAGACAAAATTTAGAAGGAGAATTGACTTTTTATTTTAATGGTATTGCAGATAAAACTTTTGATTTATGTGAAAACAATAAATACAAGACTTCTATTGAGATTGATGATTCGTATCCCCGAAGAAATGAATGCTCTTATGAAGGTGTAAGACAATGCACTCAATATAAAATATATCAAGGTATGAACACATTAGAAAAGCTTTTTTGCGCATATGCAGGACTTGGTTGTATTGGACAACAAGCAGCTTCGTGTACATCAAGAAATTGTTTTGGAGATGTTGCACCTAATGAAAAATAGCTAATTATGAAATATATTTTAACACCTTTTAAAAAAATGTTTAACATTATGGATAAAGCAAGTATTAAAGAATTTTGGACTTACGTTACTTTTTTAATTTTTTTTATTAGCCCTTTAATTGGCTTTATAGATGGTTTATCTGTTATTCACAAGAACTATATTATTGCATTTAATATTTTTTTCTTAATACAATTTACAACTTTAGGGTTTAGGAGATTAAATGAAACAAAGTTCAGTAAATGGTTTTTTTTAATTCCAATAATAAATTTAATATTAGCTGCATTCCCAGCTGAAGAAAAATAGTAATAATAACGAGAAACAACCACGGTAAATTTTGCAAAAGCCCCTCGCTAGCGCGAGCGTCCCGCTCGTGACAGCAAGAGTAAGAAGAAAAAAAATGAATAGAAAATATATAATACGAATATATGAATAGTATTAGTTTGTTTTCGGCACAAGCAAGATGCTTGCGCCAGCAGTGGAGCCCAATTGATACACTAATTAGTACTTAAAATATCGATAATAAGAAACTTAAAAGAAATAATTAACCATCAAACATCATAGAAATATCGGTACTAGTACAGATATACAGTAGTTCTCTACAATTTGAAACAACCATTTTAAACGTAATAATTATGACAAATACAAAAATTCTTTTATTATTAATAATCTCTATTTTTCTTTCATGTTCTGAAGATGAAAAGGAAACACCTCTTCCTGAACCACCTGTAATTAAAAGCTCAGAAAAAGAGCTTATTTCGTTTAAATTTACTATGGATGAACAAAATTATGAAGCTGAAATTCGAAATGATTCTATTTTAGCAGTTCTACCTTCTTCAACCGACCTAACAAAACTAACACCAGAAATTACCATTTCTGAAAAAGCAACTATAAATCCTGCTTCTGGTGTATTACAAGATTTTACAAATCTTATTAATTATAATGTTACTGCAGAAGATAATTCAAAAAAATTATACAAAGCAATCATAACTAAACTTAATTCTGAAAATAAAATTAATACATTTTCTTTCACCAATCTAGCTGAAGGTCAAGCAAGTTATAGTTTATTGAATAATAATCTTTCTGATATAGATACGATATCTTACAGAGTACCATATTTAAGTCCTATTAAGGAATTAATATCTAATATATCTATTTCTACGAATGCGACTATCTCTCCACAATCTGGAGAAACTTTGGATTATTCAATCCCAGTTAAATATACTGTCACTGCTGAGGATAATACTACAAAAGATTATTTAGTAATTGTTGATAACTCACTTGGTCAATTAGATATTGATGGCATATTAGGTAATGATTATAGAAATAAAAAACCAACAGAATCTATTGCTTTCTTTACAAATGTTTTAAACCCAATAAAAGATAGTATACAAGTGAAGTTAGTATCTACTGATGATTTAGTAAACTATAACCTTGAAGTACAAAATGTGAATTATGATAATAATGAAGTAAATGTTAAATTACCAGATTCCTATAATAATGATAATTACCGTTTCAAAGTCTTTATTGAACATGACAACTTTGATGAGAGTGATAGTTTTACACTTGATGGAGGGACTCCTAATTTTAAACAAGTAGATGATGATAATAATAATGTATATAATACATTACTGCTGCTAAGGTGAACGTTTTACTGCAAGTATCTTTATAAATCGTGATAATTTTAACAACCACAATTTTTACTTAAGAAAAAACGGACAAGATTATCCTTTCTCTAATGCCGAGTTAGATGCTAATTTTAGTAAGGTTAGGTTTGTAATGCCTAACTTACCTAGTTCAAATCTAGAGGGTGGAATCGATTTTGAGTTTTTAATAAAGTATGAAGGACAAGAACATTCTTTCCCATTATTAAATTCTATAAACAATCCAATTGAGTGTGTTGTAGCAAAACCACCTATTATTAATTCCGTGTCTAGTACAACAATTATTAAAGGAGGTGAATTAACAGTTTTTGGAAGTAACCTATACTTCTCATATTTTAATGGAGATAATACTATTATAAATCAATCCTCGAAACTTGAATTAAAAGAAGGAGGTACTACGAATTATTTAAACCAAATGGATTTAAATAATGATGGTAGTATTTCTTTTAATATATCTGATGATATAAAATCAGGCACTTACAATCTTGCTTTTAAAAACAATATAGAATCATTTGAGAAAGTAGAGATTAACTCTATGCTTACAATTGAGCTGCCAAATTCAAATCATCCTTCATTGATAGTAACTGAAGCTAAGATATATAGTAATATAGATCAAAATACTCCAAAACAAATTTTGATTACGTTTAACGGCAACATAGGTAATGTTGAAATAAAAGAAATTAAAATAGGTAATTCTTTCTCTTCAATAATAATTGGTAATTACCTCACATATACTTCAACCATTTTAACAAATGCATTGTCGGATAATGATTTTAGCAATTTTTATTATGGGAGCAATTTACATGACGGTTATGTAATTATAGAAGATGGTGGAGTAGAATATAAATTACCTTTCAAATTAACACGTTAATAGATAAAAAAAACTGTAGAGAACAATGTATATAAAAAATAGCAGTTAAGTTCAAAAACAAAGTTTTGTCTTTTCTGTTATTTTTTATTTGAGCAGAAAAGTAATAGCCTTTTTATTCTGCTACTTTTCATATACTAAACTCCCTCGCTAGCGCGAGCGTCCTGCTCGTGACAGCAAGAGTAAGAAGAAAAAAAATGAATAGAAAATATATAATACTAGTCTATGAATAGTATTAGTTTGTTTTCGGCACAAGCAAGATGCTTGCGCCAGCAGGGGAGCCCAATTGATACACTAATTAGTACTTAAAATATCGATAATAAGAAACTTAAAAGAAATAATTAACCATCAAACATCATAGAAATATCGGTACCAGTAAGATATACAGTAGTTAGGCACAAGTGCCAATCTCACTCAAAAAAAAGAACGAATTATGAAAAAACTGATTTTAATATTTATTGTGAATTTTGTATTTACATTAAAATTTTTCGCTTGTAGTTATACTCCTATCTCATTTTGTGCCACAAGTGAATCTTTTTCTGAAAATTTAATTGTCTTTGGAAAAATAGTTTCTATTGACAATAATGGGATCGATTTTGAAATAATTGATATTTTGAAAGGACAAGAAAATAAAACTATTATTAGAATTTGGAATGGAGTTGATTTTGACTGTAATGGAAATTGGTCAATGGCAGCATCTGAATTAGGTGAATTAAATGAAACTTTAATAATTATACTTCCAAAAATAGCTGAGAAAAAAAATGATTGGGAAATTATTGGAGAATTTAGAAGACCAGATTTTTTTGGATATACACCGAATTTAAAAGTTGAAAACGGAATAGTTTCAGGTCTTATATCTGGAAACGTTAGTTATCCTTATGTAGAAGAACAAGCAAACTATGAAATCTTTAAAAATTCTTGGAAAACAAATCAGAATTGTTCATCTGTAGTTTTAGGAACTGAAAATTATAATCTTGAAGAAACATTTAAGATTTATACAAATTCAAACAATAAATTTAAAATTTCATCAAATAAAAACACTGAATTTAAGGTTAGAATTTTTAATATAAATGGTTTGAAAATTGAATCAACTGAACTTATTGAAAAAGAATTTGAAATTGACTTATCAAAATATTCAGCAGGAATTTATTTTATAAATATAACATATGAAAACAATAAAATTCAAAATTTCAAAATTATAAAAAAATAGGAAAGAAAAATAAAAAGCCTGTGCCTAACAACGTATAAAAAATTGCTGGTTTTAGCCAACTTACGAAAATCCTCGCGGATTGCTTGGTTCGTGTTTTATTTATTTTATTGTTTAAAACACGCAACTTTTTTTACACAACAAAGGTGTGGGCAACACCGTAGTGACCTAGAAATAACTTCAGTACTTTGTTAAACGTAAACTGAAAAAAATAACTAATTGATTATGGTTGAGTTAATATCACTTTAATCAGAATTAAATTTCAATAACAATTTTTCAACAAGCAAAAGATTATGAAAAAAACAATTCAATTATTACTCGTTGTATTAACTTTTACGGTAAGTGCTAGTGCTCAAAAGATAGACGAAAGCAAAAATTTTATTTACAAAACTGATGGAAGTATTCTCTACGGTAAGAATCTAGAATATGAAACACCTATGTTTAAAAAGAATTATTTTAATTTAGATAGTTTAACGATTAAAAGTAAAGATGTTAAATTTTACAAATCTGGAGTAAACTTTTTTGGAAGTATTCAAGGAAGTGGAGGAAGTTTTGCACGTAGAACAATTAAAGGCAAAGTTAATTATTATGAGCTAACTAGTACCTATAATAATGCTGCACCAATTAATAATATGGGAGGAATAGGATTGGGAGTCACTAGCACTACTCAAAATTATTTCTACAATTCTGGATTCAATTCTTTAAAAGTTGCTAACTATGAAAATTTAAGTGTTGATTTACAAAGAAATCCAAAAAGTATTGTCTATTTAAAAAAGCACCATAATGCTAAAAAGAAAAGAACCATAGCTTATGTATTAGGAGGAATTGCTATGGTAGCAGGAATTTTGACATCAGCAAAAAAAACAGGTGAAACTACAAATTCTTTCAATCCTAATACTGGAACATTTGAAACTACTGATGTAACTGAATTACGACCTGTAAACTTAGCTATTGGCTTGGCGGGTTTTGGAACTGTTGTCGCTACAATGATTTCTTCAAATAAGAAAAAACAATACATTCAAAAAGCAATTGAAGTGTATAATGAAAATTTTGGGAAATAAAATACTGTCCCTCTCGCTAGCGCGAGCGTCCCGCTCGTGACAGCAAGAGTAAGAAGAAAAGAATGAATAGAAAATATATAATACGAATATATGAATAGTATTAGTTTGTTTTAGGCACAAGCAAGATGCTTGCGCCAGCAGGGGAGGCCTTGTAAAAAGATAGACTAACTAAAGAGCATTAGAAATATTTCTAATGCTCTTTATGAAAAATAAAAAAATGAAATTCTCAAATAATAAAATAAGACTTGCATTAGTTGTCTTTATGGTTAGCTTTACTAATGTTAATGGGCAAAAAATAACATCTAAAGTTATTTATAAAAAGAAAAGCAGTACCATAATAGATTCCACAAAGCAAAAAACTTCAGCTAGAATTTTTGCAAAAAATATGTCTCGTAAAATGAATAACCTAGAATATACCTTAAAATTTAACTCTAAAGAATCTATTTTTAGTGAAACTTCTAAAATGAGCCTAAATAAAGATAATAATTCTTTAGCTATTAAGTTAAGTAAACTTTTAGGTGGTGGTAATGGAATTTTTTATACCAATAGAAAATTGAATAAAACATATCATCAGAAAGAATTTCAGTCTGAGGTTTTTTTAATTGAACAAGAGATAATATCAGATTGGAAACTTACGCAAGAAAAGAAAATAATAGGAAAATTCACCTGTTTTAAAGCTACTAAAAACGATACATATGTAGGTAGTTCGGGTAATTTAATAACCAAAAATATTACAGCTTGGTATACAACTGAAATTCCATATTCTTATGGACCTTTAAAATACAATGGTCTTCCAGGTCTAATACTTGAACTTGAAAACGATAAAGCTATATTTTATGCAACAAAAATTGATTTGTTTAAAAAGAATATGATTGAAATTATCAAAAAACCAAAAAAAGGTATAAAAATAACTCAAAAAAAATATGATAGTATTGTTAGTAATTTAGCTAAAGATTTTCAAAAAAAACGACTGCGTAATTAATGAAAATAATATTTTATTTTATATTTTTTTTCTCTAGCTCTATTATTTATGCTCAAGAAATAACTTTAAGTGGTTTTGTAAAAGATAGTTTACAAAACCCTTTATCTTATGCAAATGTATTAGCAAAACCTAAAGACGTTTCTAAAAATTTAAAATTTGCTATTACTGACGACGAAGGTTATTATAAATTAAAACTAAAAAAAGGAGATACCTTAACAGTAAGTATTTCTTATATAGGTTACATAACTAATAACTTTGAATTTATTGCATCAAAAAACACTAAAAAAGATTTTATTTTACAACAATCCTCGGAACAATTAGATGAAATTATTATAGAAATGCCTGTAATGATTAAAGGAGATACAACTACCTATAAAACAGAAAATTTTGTAGATGGTTCAGAACGAAAACTAAAAAATGTTCTAAAAAAATTACCCGGAGTCGAAGTAGATAAAAAAGGAAATGTTACTGTACAAGGTAAAAAAATAACTCAAATGTTGGTAGATGGTAAAAAATTTTTTGGTGGAAATTCTAAACTTGCAGTAGAAAGTATACCAGCAGTTGCTGTTGGAAATGTAGAAGTAATTGATAATTATAATGAAATAGCCTTTTTAAAAAACGTATCAGACTCTGATGAAGTGGCAATGAATATCCAACTAAAAAAAGATAAAAAGCAATTTGTTTTTGGAGATGTAGAGACAGGGAAAGGAAATCAGGATTTTTATAAAACTAACGCAAATCTATTTTATTACTCACCTAAAACTAATATTAATCTTATAGGCAATAGTAATAATATTAATGCAAAGACTTTTACTTTTAAAGATTATCTAAATTTTTCTGGTGGAGTAAATGCAGTGTTTAATGGAAATTTTGATTTTACTGGACAAGATTTTTCTCAATTTTTAGAAAGTGCTGACTTACGAAGTAGCAAGGAAAATTTTGGAGCTTTAAATATTACTAAAACTACAAATTCAAAATTAGATATTTCTGGGTATGCAATTTTTTCATATACAAATACGAGTAGTTTTATTGAGAATTTAAATGAATACACAAACTTTAATGAAGAAAAAACAAACAAAACGGATTCAGATAATTTATTAGGAATTGGTAATTTTAATATAGAATATGCGCCTAATAATTTAGAAAAATGGCATATTAAAACACAATTTAAAAGAACTAAAAATTCTATCCAAAATGCAATAACATCATTAATCAATACAAATACAAATACAAATACAATCACAACTGATCGAAACCTAAAATCTACTTACATAAATCAAAATATAGAATGGCACAAAAGACAATCGAGCAAACATACTTTTTCTACAGTTTTATATTACGTTTTCAATAAAAATAATAGGAATCATTTTTGGCAAACAAAAGACACTATATTCAACAACTTAATTCCAATAGAAAAAGAACAAGAAACTTTTAAAATAAATCAAATAAAAAACACCAAAAAACAAAATATAGATGCTGTTTTTAAACATTTTTGGGAATTAAATAATAACAATCATATTTATACAACTTTAGGTAATAAGTTTTTAAATGAAAGCTTTTTGACAAAGGATAGCCAAGAACTAGATAATGGGAATATCAATAATTTTTCTATTAGCGAATTTGGAAACTACTTAAATTTTAGCTTAAATGATTTATTTTTAGGTATGCATTATAAATTTAGAGCAGGTATTTTCATATTTAAACAAGGTTTTTATGCACATAATTATAATTGGAAAATCAACCAACAAAACAACCTATCAAAAAACAAATGGTTAGTTTTACCAGATTTTTTAGCTAAAATAGAATTTACAAAATCTAAAAAAATACAGTTCAATTATAATTTCAAAACTTCTTTTTCTGATGCTAGTAAATTTGCAAATCGTTTTTACTTACAATCTTATAATTCAGTTTTTAGAGGAAATGAAAATCTAGAAAATAATTTATTTCATAATGCAAGAATTTATTATAGAAAATTTAGTTTATATAGAGGTGTTTTATTAAATGCAAGTTTAAATTATACAAAACAAATTAGAGGGATTAGAAATGTAGTGGACTTTGATAATATCAATCAATTTTTAACTGTTAAATTATTTGATGATCCTTCAGAAAGTATTAATGGAAGTATAAGATTAGAGAAACGTATTAAAGAAATAAAATACAAATTTAATGTTGGATTTAATAATTCTATATACAAACAAGAAATAAACAATAGTATTCAAATTAATAAAAATAACAACTATAATTATGAAATTGGTCTTGAAACCTTGTTTGATAATTTTCCAACTGTAGAAATAGGTTTAAAAAGAGAAATAGGTAAATTTATTTCTAGCAATAATAATTCTAAATTTGTAACTTTAAAACCTTTTGTAAGTATAGATTATGCTTTTCTAAAAGGGTTTGTATTTAACTTTAATTACCAACAATACAATTATCAAAATAAAACATTAGGACAAAAAAACATTTACGAAATCGCGAATGGAACATTGTCTTATAAAAAAGAAGACAGTGCTTGGTCATATGAAATTATAACACAAAATATATTCAATACTAAATTTAGACAAAGCAATAGTTTTACTGACTATTTGATTTCTGACACAAAAACTTATATATTACCGAGGGTTATTATGCTCTCTATCGGACATAACTTATAAAATATGTATGAATAAAAACGGCTACCAACAATCTGTATAGTTAATGGCTACATAGTGCTTAATACAAAGTTATGTCCCCTCTTTAGCGCGAGCGTCCCGCTCGTGACAGCAAGAGTAAGAAGAAAAAAAATGAATAGAAAATATATAATACGAATATATGAATAGTATTAGTTTGTTTTCGGCACAAGCAAGATGCTTGCGCCAGCAGTGGAGCCCAATTGATACACTAATTAGTACTTAAAATATCGATAATAAGAAACTTAAAAGAAATAATTAACCATAAACATCATAGAGATATCGTTACTGGTACCGATATACAGTAGTTATGCCACATTAAATAAACATATCGGTCGAAAACGGACTGACCATCCAAAATCGGAAATTTGAAAGTTGAAACCGAAATAAAAGAAAAAGTAAACGAGTTAATCAAAAATGAAAAGATTTTTTCTCTAAAATTAATTAAAAATGAAGTACATATCAAAAATAGCCTTTATTACAATTTTAAGCTTGACACTTTTTGCTTGTAGTGAAAATGAAAAAGAACAAGAGACACTTATCGATTTAACAAACATGAATCTTGAATTAAGTATTGATTTTTCAAAAGGAAAATTTGAAATCGAGAAAGGTATTAATGTTCTTGCTAAAGAAATGACAGATTATATTTATGATGATAAAATGGGTGTCAACGATAAAATTAGTAATTTTAATATAAGAAAATCAAAAAGTGAATTATTAATCAATATCCCCTCAGATAATAATTCAAATTTACAGCAAAGAATGGCTTGGGATAAGCCATGTAAAACAAAGAGTAAGACTTGTAGAAGTAAAAGTTGTGTAGAGAAAACACTTAAAGAAATTTTAGGGGATGGGAGTAGAGATGTTGATATTAAATATCGCAGAAACACTTTTTCTGTAACGATTGAATATACATATCAAGACTGTTAATTTAATATTGTAACGTGGCTTAACACTATATAAAAAAAATAGCAGTTAAGTGCAAAAACAAAGTTTTGTCTTTTCTGTAATTTTTATTTGAGCAGAAAAGTAATAGCCTTTTTATTCTGCTACTTTTCATATACTAAACTCCCTCGCTAGCGCGAGCGTCCCGCTCGTGACAGCAAGAGTAAGAAGAAAATAAATGAATAGAAAATATATAATACTAGTCTATGAATAGTATTAGTTTGTTTTCGGCACAAGCAAGATGCTTGCGCCAGCAGGGCATTCCCAGCTGAAGAAAAATAGTAATAATAACGACAAACAACCATGGTAAATTTTGCAAAAGCCCCGAAAAAAAGTAAAAAATCTTCTTTTTTTAAAGTATGGGCATCAATACTCTAGTAGAGATTGGACTATCGAATACCGTGCATTAATTTCTTTAAAATAGGATTTATTGCTAAGAAAATGAGTCCAACTATTGCAGGAATGATCGTGAAAATTAAAAAGAATGATGACATTGAATAGTGTTCAACTATAGGGTCGATATAACTTCCAGTCAACGCTGCAATATAATTTCCTAACGCATTGACTAAATACCAGATTCCAAACATCATTCCAATTTTTTTGGCAGGAACTAATTTTGAGACATAAGATAGGCCTGTTGGAGAAACACACAGTTCTCCCATGGTGTGAAATAAGTAGGCAAGAACAAGCCAAATGAAACTTACAGAGGCAGTCTTTGCCCCTGGGGTATGCTGCTCGATCCGTATGCCAAGGCACCAAAACCAATACCGAGTAAAATCATTCCAATACCAAATTTGACTGCGGCGGAGGGGTTGAATTTACTTTCCCACCATTTTGAGAATAAAGGGGCTAAAAAGATGATGAAAAGTGAGTTTAAAATTAGAAACCAGGAAGCTTCAATTTCTGCATTTTGTTTTGGAATGATGATGCTCAATTTCCAAATTACAATTCCCCAAATCCCAAGAAAGCTAGTTCCCAACACAAGGTTGGAGAGTGTGATTTTTTGAAAGGTTTGTCGGAATAATTTTAATAAAACCCATGAAATTATTAAAAGGGGGACAGTAGAAACTAAAACATCAATAATTTTAAAGATGAATGCTGCATTCCCAGTCAAAGCTCTTTGGGTATAATCTCTTGCAAAAATATTCATAGATCCACTGGCTTGCTCAAATGCTGCCCAAAAGAATACTGTAAAGAAGGCCAGAATTGCCACTACAATATATCGATCTCTTTGAATGCTTGCCGAAGCTTGGTTTTCAATTTTCTCTGTATTTTTGGATTCAATAGGGAGTTCTTCTTTTTTGTTTGGAGCAATACCAATATTTTCAAATATGTTTCTTCCAAACCAAAATTGTAAGGTTCCCAAAAACATAAAGATTCCAGCCAAACCAAATCCCCATGAATAACTTAAATTATTGGCTAAAAACCCACATAATAGTACACCTAAAAATCCTCCTGCATTTACTCCCATATAGAAGATGGTAAAAGCACCATCTTTTCTTTCTGGATAGTGGTCATACAAACCACTTACCATAGAAGTTACATTGGGTTTGAACAGTCCGTTTCCAAGAATTAACAATCCAATTCCCAAGTACAGGGTGATTTCTGTCTCCATAGACATTGCTAAATGTCCTAAAGTCATTGCAAAAGCACCCAGTGCCACTGCTTTTTGATAGCCTAGAAGTTTGTCTGCAATTATTCCTCCCAGCAAAGGGGTTAGGTATACCGAACTGGTATAGATGCCCAAAAGACCTATCGCTCTTTCACGGGTCCATTCCCAACCTCCATCAGCAAAAGAAGCGGTTAAAAATAATACGAAAATAGCACGCATTCCATAATATGAAAAGCGTTCCCACATCTCTGTAAAAAAAAGCACAAACAATGCAGGTTTATGGTTCAATAAACTAAATTCTTTTGCAGATGTGGTACTCATAATTTTTCGTTTTAAAAGATAGGCTTCAGGTGTTATGTTAGATGGATTTCAGAGGATGTTTAAGCGTCCATTTCTTTGTAGCTGAAATCTATTTCATTGTCTTCTGCACCATGCGTCAATGCTTTTAATTTCTTTAGGAAAATAAATACCAAAAGCGCAAATACAACACAGAAGATAGCAATTCCAGTAAATACGTTAAAATCACCATAAATAGAAGAAGATTCTCCAAGCAGACCTGCTGCTTTGTTTCCCAGTCCCGTTGTTGCAAAATAAATACCCATCATTATAGAAGCATATTTTGCAGGAGCTAATTTGGTGACGAATGAAAGCGAAACGGGAGATAAACACAATTCACCAACGGTATGAAATAGGTAGGCTAAAACTAACCAATACATTGCTGAAGCACCACTGCTATCATATTCTGTAGCGGCAGCAGACATAAAAAGGAAACCGATACCAACGGCACCCAGACCCAGAATCATTTTATACAAAGAAGATGCTTCTGTTCCTTTTAGTTTTCGTCTTGCCCAGAAAGCAGCAATCCCAATTCCAAGTGTGATGATAAAAAAGGAATTTAAAGATTGAAACTATAGGTAGCAGGGATTTCCCATCCCATCAATATTCTATCCGTTTTTTCTCTTGCATAGATATTCATCAATCCGCCCGCTTGCTCAAAAGCAGCAAAAAAGGCAATTATTAGTAAAAATGAGATAAGTAAAACAATAATTCGGTCTTTTTCAATTTTGTTAAGAGGTCTCTTGTAGTTTTCTTGATCTTCAACATTGTCTGATTTCCCTAAATAATTCCCAACATGAACAAGGTATTTTTGACCTGCTAAAAACTGAACCAATCCTAAGATCATTAACAGTCCTGCCAATCCAAATCCATAATGCCATCCATGTACTTCTCCTACATAACCTACAACGATTCCAGATAAAAATGCTCCCACATTAATTCCGATATAAAAGATGGTAAATCCTTTGTCTCTTCGTACATCTCCTTTTTTATAAAGTCCACCAACCATGGTTGAAATATTTGGTTTTAAGCAACCAACACCAAGAATAATAAAACAGAGCCCTGTGTAAAATGCCCACATGGCTTCATAGGCAAGAATACTGTGTCCAATAACCAACAAAACGGCACCAAGAATTACCGATTTTTTTTGTCCTAAAAATTTATCTGCTAAAATTCCACCCGGAATAGACATGATATACACCAATGCGGTATACCATCCGTAAAGCGCCAAAGCTTCCCCTTGATCCCATCCAACACCTGGATTTACATCTGTGGTTTTTGAGGTTAAATACAATACCAAAAGTGCCCGCATCCCGTAATAAGAAAACCGTTCCCACATTTCCGTGAAAAATAACACATACAATCCTACAGGGTGTCCAAAAAACTCTTTCTCGTGAGGTTGTTTTACTAGATCGCTCATATTTTTTATCCTTTTATTTTTATTGATTTATCTGACTTCATAATTAAATGTTCTTCTACAAAATTTGTCATTTTGGTGTACAAATTCAAGCGTGTATTTTTTCCTTTGTAGATTCCGTGCGTTCTGTCGGGTACGATAAACATATCAAATTGTTTATTAGCTTCAATCAAAGAATTGATCATTCTGTAACTATTCTGGACGTGTACATTATCGTCACCGGTACCATGAACCAGCAAGTAGTTTCCCTTTAATTTTTCGGCATAATTTACAGGAGAATTCTCATCGTAACCACCTGGATTTTCTTGCGGAGTTCTCAAAAAACGTTCGGTATATACAGTATCATAAAAACGCCATGAAGTTACTGGAGCTACTGCAATTGCTGTACTAAAAACATCATTTCCTTTTAGGATAGCGTTGGTACTCATGTGTCCTCCAAAAGACCATCCCCAGATTCCAATATTTTTTGCATCGATATAGGAACGTTTAGCTAATTTTTTTGCTGCCGAAATTTGGTCTTCCGTTTCATACTTTACCAAGTTTAAATAGGTTGACTTTTTAAAATCACTTCCTTTAAATCCTGTTCCACGTCCATCAACACAAACAACAATTATCCCTTTTTGTGCCAACATATTGTGCCAGTAATCATTGCTGCCATTCCATCGATTGGCAACCTGCTGTGAACTAAGGTCCTGAATATTGAAACATAAGCAAAGGGTACTTTTTATTTTCGTCAAAATCTACAGGTTTGATCATCCACATATTCAATTCATTCCCATTAATTTCTAGGGTAGAGAATTCTTTAGGACTCATCTTATAAGCTGCCAGTTCTTCTTTTAATTGGGTATTGTCTTTGATCACCTTCAGCATTTCGCCCTCTGCGGTATACAGAGAATAAATTGGAGGAATTTCAGCAGAAGAATAAGTATTTATGAAATAGTTGAGGTTGGTACTAAAAGAAGCTGAGTTCGTTCCTTCAGCATTGCTTAATAATTTTTTGTTTTTTCCATCCAAACCAATCGCATAGACCCCACGGTTGGTCGATCCATTTTCTACAGATTGGTAATAAATGGTTTTTTTGGCGCTGTTGAACCCGTAATAATTGGTGACTTCCCAATTTCCAGAAGTAATTTGATTGATCAATTTTCCAGAGAAATCATAATGATAAATATGATTGAATCCATCGTTTTCACTCGTCCAAATAAAACTATTATCGTTAAGGAAAGTAAGATTGTCTGTAATATCGATATAGGCCTTGTCAGTTTCACGAAACAGTAGAGAAGCTCTCGAAGTAGAAGCGTTTACTTTGTGGAGTTGTAAATGATTTTGATGACGGTTAAGTGTCGTTGCTACTAGGATATTTGCATCATTCGACCATTTGATTCTTGGGATGTATTCATAGTCACCCAATGCAATTTTGCTTGTCTTTTTTGAAGAGATGGCATACATATGCAAGCTTACAACTGCATTTTTCTCTCCCGCTTTCGGATATTTAAAGACTTGTTGATTGGGATAGTTTTGATCGCCAACCATGTCCATAGAAAAGGTAGGTACTTGACGTTCATCAAAACGTAAAAATGCCAAATGCTTACTGTCATTACTCCATTCAAAGGCTCTTACAAATGCAAATTCTTCTTCGTAGACCCAATCGGTAATTCCGTTTATAACACTGTTTATGACACCGTCTTTTGTGATTTGTTGATGTCTGTTGGTTTGAAGGTTTTTTATAAAAAGGTTGTTGTCCTTTGCGTAGGCAATTTTTGTATTGTCAGGTGAAAAAACAGGCTCTTGAATTTTAGTGCCAATTAAGTTCAGTTTTTTAGAAGCAATATCATAGGTATAAAATGTACCTTTATAGGAGTGCCTGTAAATTTTTTCAAAATTGGTACCCAAAATTAGTTTGGTTTCATCATTATTGAACGTATAAGAGGAGAAGCCATCCAAGTCATCCAATTCAGCACTATTGACTATGGTTGCAACTTTTTCTAAGGTTTTGTAACTGTATTGGTCTATGGTGGTGGCTTTCGTTTCAGAATTGTAATTTAATAGAGAATAAAAGTCTCCATTCATCGAATTTAAAGCATTCATACCTTTGGTAGAAAAGGTCCCATCCCAAATGTTTTCTAGGGTAATCTCTTTAGTTCCTGAAGCAATGTTGGTGTCTTTTGTATTCTTTTGAACACATCCGATGTAAAAAAGGACTACTGATAATAATAAGATTTTTTTCATGGTATCTTTATTTTTCAATAAAATTTTGTCAAGTTTACGGAAAAATCATCAAAAATCAGTGCTAATAATTATAAATATTGAATTAAATACAATCTTTTCTACGATTCAATTATCTTTGCAAGACTCAGAAAATAGGAACGTAGATGTCTAAAGTTATTTCAGGTTTTTCAAAATTAAGCAAACAAGAGAAAATGGATTGGTTGGCTGAAAATTATTTTAATAATGAAGAAGCAGTTGTAAAAACCATTCAACAATATTGGAATTCAGATGAACAACTGCAACAACTTCACGACGATTTTATAGAAAATACCCTTACCAATTTTTATCTGCCTTTTGGAGTCGCCCCCAATTTCTTAATCAATAAGGAAACTTATGTAGTTCCAATGGTGACCGAAGAAAGTTCTGTAGTAGCTGCGGCTTCTTTAGTCGCCAAGTTTTGGAGTACAAGAGGAGGTTTTAAAACTACTGTTTTAGGCACTACAAAAATTGGACAAGTCCATTTTATGTATGCTGGAGCTTCCGATGATTTGATTGCCTATTTCAATACAAAGAAATCGGACTTGTATGCAGCGACTGCTTCCATTACTCAAAATATGGAAAAACGGGGAGGTGGAATTTTAGAGATTGAATTGGTCGATAAAACAGATAAATTGGAACATTATTACCAATTGCACATCACCTTTGAAACCAAAGATTCTATGGGAGCAAATTTTATCAATTCTTGCCTAGAAGCCGTTGCAAATAACTTTCGAAATGAGCAGATAGAAATTGTGATGAGCATTCTTTCCAATTATGTTCCAAATTGTTTGGTTCGTGCAGAGGTGAGCTGTCCTATTGCTGATTTAGGTGGAGATGATCCTTATAAATTTGCAGATAAATTTTATCAAGCGGTAAAAATCGCATCCATAGAGCCGTACAGAGCGGTTACACACAATAAGGGAATTATGAACGGAATAGATGCAGTTGTCTTGGCAACAGGAAACGATTTCAGAGCTGTAGAAGCGGGTGCCCATGCCTATGCGTCAAAAGAGGGACAGTACAAAAGTTTGTCATTTTGTGAAATCGACAACGGGATTTTTAAATTCTGGCTCGATGTTCCTCTGGCATTAGGAACCGTTGGCGGATTAACCAGTTTGCATCCGATGGCAAAATTGTCTTTAGAAATGTTACAAAATCCTTCAGCTAAAAGATTGATGGAGATTATAGCCGCTGCGGGATTGGCCCAAAATTTTGCTGCCTTAAGAGCCTTAACTACCAAAGGAATTCAGCATGGTCATATGAAAATGCATTTGCAAAATATTTTAAATCAGTTGGGAGCAAATGCTCTTCAAAAAGAAAAAATTACCAATTACTTTAAAGGGAAAACAGTATCACATTCGGGAGTGGTTGCTAAGTTTGAAGAATTGAAATAGATGAGTATGTCTACAAAAGAAACATACCGATTCCCAAAGGAGTGGGAGAAACAAAATTAGAACAGTTGAAAAATTTTTATTCAAACGGAAAATTATTACTAACAGGAGAGTATCTTGTTTTGGATGGGGCAAAATCTTTGGCTTTGCCGACTAAGTTTGGACAAGATTTAACCGTTGAACCCATTTCAGAACCACAGTTAATTTGGGGGAGTTTTACCCATGCTGGAACTTGTTGGTTTGAAGCTGTTTTCGAATTGCCTAAACTGCGATTGGTGCAGTGTACTTTTGAGACTGATCAACAAGGAAATGCCGATGTGATTGCAGAAACCTTATTGGAAATCTTGCAAGAAGCAAAGCGTATGAACCCTTCTTTTTTAGCAACAGAAAAAGGGTTTTGTGTAAAAACAACTCTCAATTTTCCACGAAATTGGGGCTTAGGAAGTTCATCTACCTTGATCAATTCGATTGCCAGTTGGGCAGCTGTTGATGCCTTTCAATTGTTGTGGAATTCCTTTAAAGGAAGTGGCTACGACGTGGCATGTGCACAAAACAATTCGCCAATACTTTATCAAATTAAGAATCAAAAACCCATCATCCGTCCTGTCGAATTCAATCCTAGTTTTAAAGAGAATTTGTTTTTTGTGTATTTAAATCAAAAGCAAGACTCAAAAGAAGGAATTGCAACCTATCGTAGGGCAGGAGAACAGAGGCATACAGCCGAGGTTCTACAACGGATTTCTGCTCTTTCTGAAGCTTTTTTAAAGGCAGCTTCTATTGAAGAGTTGAATGCAATCATTGTGGAGCATGAAAAAATTGTGGGTGCAATGATTGACTTAGCCCCCGTAAAAAAAACCTTGTTTCCTGACTATTTTGGGGAAGTTAAAAGTTTAGGTGCTTGGGGAGGTGATTTTGTTTTAGCAACAGGAAATGAAGAAACTCCAAACTATTTCAAAGAAAAAGGATATGCTACTGTTTTAAGGTACCATCAAATCATATTATAAACAATGCTGAGGTTTCGACTGCGTTCGTCCCCAGCTATTTACATTACTAAAAATCTCTTCGAGCGCGGTCGGGAGATTGGGAACAATCATGAAGAAAGTAATCATTATAGGAGGAGGTGCCGCTGGATATTTTACAGCAATCAATGCCAAAGAAAAAAATCCTGATTTAGACATCACCATTCTTGAAAAGGGAAATGATGTTTTGCAAAAAGTAAAGATTTCAGGAGGAGGAAGATGCAATGTCACACATGCTTGTTTTGAACCCAAAGAGTTGGTGAAATTTTATCCAAGAGGAGAGAAAGAACTGTTAGGGCCTTTCCATCAATTCATGACAGGAGACACTTTTGAATGGTTTGATGATCGAGGAGTGCCCTTAAAAATTGAGGGTGATAACCGAGTTTTTCCTGAAGCCAATACAAGTCAGGCAATCATAGATTGCTTTCAAAAAGCGGTTGATAACTTAGGGATCAAAGTGTTGACAAATCACGGCGTAAATGCTGTTTATCAACAAGATCATAAATGGGTTGTGAACACGAAAGTTCAAGATTTTAAGGCAGATCAATTGGTAATTGCTGCGGGGAGTTCCAAAAAAGTTTGGGAACTCTGTGCTACTTTAGATCATACTATTATTGAGCCAGTTCCATCTTTGTTTACTTTTAATATCAATGATAAGAGATTGACCGATTTGTTGGGGATTTCAGTGCCCAATGCAACGGTGAGTATTTTGGGGACAAAACTGGAAGCCTCTGGACCATTATTGATTACTCATTGGGGAATGAGTGGGCCGGCCATCTTGAAATTGTCTGCTTTTGGAGCAAGAATTTTAGCCGACCAAAACTACCAATACAATATTGAAGTCAATTGGCTATCGAGACCCACCGATAAAATAGTGAACGTATTACTTAATTTAAAAAAGAAAGAACCTCGAAAAACAGTTGCCTTGAAGTCCCCTTTTACCGAAATTTCAAAAAGACTTTGGGAACGTTTTGTAACCTTTTCAGGAATTCAAGCCACACAGAATTGGGCAGATCTTAACAGTAGGCAATTAGAAGATTTGGCACATCAGTTGACCAAAGGAAACTACAATGCAAATGGGAGGACAACTTTTAAAGATGAGTTTGTGACGGCTGGAGGGGTCGATTTAAAAGAAATTAACTTTAAACGATTTGAAAGCAAACAACATAAAAATCTCTTTTTTGTAGGAGAAGTTTTAAATATTGATGCCGTAACAGGTGGATTTAATTTCCAAAATGCATGGACAGGTGGGTATCTCTGTGCCAATGCGTTGGCTGAAAAATAAAAAATATGGCACTCACACGTTCTAACGAATTTCCAACAGGCAGCATAGCTCCGAGCTTTAGACTGATGAATACAATAGACAACCAATACTATTCATTAAAAGAGTTGTGTGGCGAAATCGGAACGGTCATTTTTTTTATTTGCAATCATTGTCCCTTTGTGATTCATATTAATGAAGCCTTGGTCAATTTGGCAAATGAATACTTAGAAAAAGGAATCCGTTGTATTGCGATTAGTTCGAATGACATCGACACCTATCCGCAAGATGCTCCACAATACATGCGACAGGTTGCTCATAAGCATGCCTATCCATTTCCGTATTTATTTGACGCTACTCAGGAAGTAGCAAAAGCCTATGATGCCGCTTGTACTCCCGATTTTTATGTGTTTGATGCCGATTTAAAATCTGTTTATCATGGACAATTGGACGATTCTAGACCCGGGAATGGAAAGCCTGTTTCAGGGAATGACCTTCGGAGTGCTCTAGAAAACCTACTCAAAAACAAAGCAGTTCTAGAAAATCAACAACCGAGTATGGGCTGTGGAATCAAGTGGAAGTAGCTTTTTGGGCTTTCAATTTTTGAGTATTGGTTTGAAGGTGAAAGAAATGAGCTTGAAAGCAGATATTTTGTTTAAATTATTTCCATTTTTTTCATTATGAAAGTAGCACTTTTATTTTTGCAAATCCCATCTTTAATTTTAAAGTCAAATGACAAATTGTTGTCAATGATTTCAGCCTCAAAACATTTATTAAAAAGCTTATTTGGGTAGTTATTTGTGATTTTACATATTTCTAAATCATGCGTTGCAATAGAACCGATTGCATTTTTAGAAATAATTTTTTTTAGAACTTCGATTGTACCAATCTGCTTATCATCTGAATTAGTACCTTTTAAAATTTCATCAAGTAATACAAAGCATGTTTCTGATTGTAATGTATCCATTATCTTTTTCAGTCGTTTTACTTCAGCAAAAAAGTAAGACTCACCGTCATTAAGGGAATCAGTTTGTCTCATAGAAACGATTACGTTTAATGGATGAACACTTGCTTTTGTTGAACATATAGGAGCGCCAATACCCGCAAGAACCATATTCATCCCTAAGGTCCTTAGAAAAGTGCTTTTTCCTGACATATTTGAGCCTGTAAGAATCATAAAATTATTTTTTTTAAATTCTATGTCATTACAGATCCTTTTTTCTTTTTGTATGAGTGGATGCCCCAATTCTTCAAATACAATATCATAGTTTTTGTTTATTTTAGGAAAGATAAAGGTTGGGTTGTTGTATGAGAAATTTGCAAAACTATTCAGTGTCTCAAATTCTCCTATAATATCCAGCCATTTTTTTATGTGCTCTGAATATCTCTTCTTCCAATTTAATAAATTATTTAGCGTATGGATATGATACAAAAAAGCACCGTTGAATAAAACTGCAGCCAATCCATTTTGAATATTTTCCAGATTGTAGAACAGAGAAGATAACTTTTTTATTTGTGTACTCGCAAAACCAGCTTTGTAAATTAGCTTTTCTTTTAAAGAGTTAAGTTTATCATTATCAAATTTTTCGGTTTCAATTTTTTCAATAATTAATCCATATTGTTTAATTATTTCAGAAATTTTATCTGAATCAATAACTTCTTTTTTAATTTTTTTCAATTGTGTTAACGTTAATCCTAAATTCATTAGGAAACAACTAAACGTTATAGAAGTAAAAAATGGGTTTTGCATTAAAATTGAAATTATAAGTAACCCAATAAATACAATTGGTGTGGTATAAAAAATGAAAATTAAAATTTTAGGAATTTTTTCTTGTTTATACTCTGCCCAATTGATCAATTTTTGATAATTATCTTCACTATCTTTTGTTGTTTTTGCTAATGATAATAGGTGTTGACGCCATTCGATTTTCTTAGAAAGCTCCTTGATTGCTTTTTGATTTGATGTTATTTCGTTGTTTTTTAATAAGGATACCAATAGATCAGATAATTTTTTGCTACCAATGTAAGTGGCTGTTCTATTTAAGTGGTGAAATAATGAATTTGTCCCAAAAAAATCCAAATCGAAAGAGTAAAAATGTCTTAAATTGATATATTGTGAACCATTTTCAAAAGGAATTCTTTCTCCTTTTAAATAGATGATTTCATCATTATTAATTGAAATTTGTTGTTTTTTTAGTTCTCGGTTCCAAGATATTTTTTCGTGTATTTTCATTAAAAAAATAAAAAAGAAGAATACTGAAATACCAATGAGTGTATATATGGTATCGCTTGTTTCTAAAGATTTGTAAATCAAAAAAACGAGTACAATTATGGTAAATAGTCTAGTGATACTAATTAAATTGTGTTTTTTTTGTAGTCGATTATAATCACCTGAATATTGATCTTTCAATTTTATGTATTCCATTTACTTATTGAATTGTTTTAGGTTGCAAGTTTCACCTAATTTTTCGACTAAATTTCTATTGTAGTTGTTTAAAATAAAAAATCAATACAAGTTAATTATAATATAATTGAAATCAAAATAAATCTATACTTTTACCTTTTGTATAAAGAAGTCCAAAAACAATCCGTATTTCATAAGAAAGACGGATTGTTTTTGGAAGCCTTTTTTTTTAAAAAGGGCTTATTGGTATTTTTGAACTCTAGCATCTTGAATGACTCCATTCCAGTCAAGGCCAAAGGCAAAGTCATAGCTGTTTCCTTCACTATCGGTATAAGGAGTCATGTCTCTGGGTACATCTTCAAATTGTGTTTCTACCGTATTCATGTCTGCAGGCATTTGAAAAGGTAATAGAACTGAAGGGGTTGCGTTCCCAGAAATGATTTCCATCAGCGCTTGGTCTTGTACTCCCATATGTATTAAAATTGACGCTGCGCTTTGTTCTATTTCCGAGAAGACCATGGGTTTAGAAACGTTGACCACTACTACCACAGGTTTGTTGCCCATTTGACGTTTGGTATCGTTGACTAATTTCATGTCTGTAATATTATTAGTATTAACCGTTTTTCCTTTGTAGGTTCTGTTGGTGAACCCTTCAAGTGGACTTCCTCCTGCAAGACTTACTTCACGCGCATCGGTAGCTGTGTATTCTTGATACTGAAGGCTAATGGGTACGTAGCCATTGCCTCCTTTTTTTAAGTCGGCTTGTTGGTATCCAACACCTCCATCGGGACTCTTTATGCCAACCAATGCAAAATCTGCCTGCGCTGGATCTTCTACAACTTCAAAAAAGCTGGCAACCACTTCCATGTTGAACGGAGATTCGGTTTTTTCAGGAGTGACTATACCCCACCAATTGGTACTAGGAGCAACATAGCGCTTTGGCACATAGACCTTTTGTTTTCTTATCAAAGGCAATGTTTTTTGTTGATTTTTAAGAAGTACAATCGATTTTAATTGCGCTTGGTATCCCGCTTCCATAAAGGCTGGACTCCCTACAGTTTGTATTGTTTTAGAAATTTCTAAATAGGGGTTTTCGAACAATCCTACTCTAAAGATATTTTTCAACAAACGAACGGCAGACTTTTCAAAGCGTTTGCGCATGGAAGCTTCACCATGAGCTGCAACTCCCAATGCATAGGCTTCTAAAACAGGACCCATGGCATTATTTCCACCAAATTGATCCATTCCTGCTTCAATGGCTTTCAAGTGACGTTCGGCTTCCGATAAGGTTTCTACTCCCCAAGGTTTTCCTTGAAACTTGTCTATAGCAGAAACATTTTTGGTAATTCCCCAATCGGTACAGAGCACACCTTCATATCCATAAGTACCTCTCAATACATCGGTAATTAAATATTTGTTAAAGCCGTTTGCAACCGCTTCACCTTCCCCAGTAGAAATCGTATAATAGGGCATGACAGCCGAAGCCATTTTTGTAGGACCGTCCAAATTGAACGCTCCTTCTATAAATGGTTTCAGGTGGTCTTTGATGTTTTTTCCGGGATAGACTGCATAGGCTCCATATCCAAAATGCCCATCACGTCCCCCTTCTTCAGGACCGCCATAAGGCCAATGTTTGACCATAGTATTAACGCTTTCAGAGCCCCAATTTCCTTTGTTGGTAGACTGAAAACCATCTACATAAGCGCGAGCCAAATCGGTCGCTAAGTCTGGATCTTCACCCATAGTTCCGTCAAAACGACTCCATCTAGGTTCGGTAGCTAGATCTATTTGTGGAGAGAGCGCAGTAGCAATTCCCAAAGCGCGATATTCTTTAGAGGCAATTTCACCAAATTGGTGCATCAATGTAGGGTCAAACGTGGCTGCAATTCCGAGAGTTCCTAGCCACATAGAGATGTCCCCTCCGGCACCAGCATTAAATTCTGCATACGAGTCGGTTCCATGTCTAGGATCTGAACTGGTATTGATGGGGATTCCAAACCCCAATCCTTCAGCAAATGATTGTGCATTATTGTTCCATTGGGCAGCAACAGCAGGAGATTCGACACGGGTGATTAGGACATGGCGCAAATGGTCCTCTTGTATAAACGCTTTTTGATCATCAGATAAGTAACTGGCAATTGCGCCACTTTCTGGAAAGGGTTTTCCATGGTAGGTAGAGGCTCCAAATCCGCGACTATTCCCAGGCAGGGATTGGTGTGAACTATACAGCATCAAACCCCCTATAGCTTCTATACTTAATTTTGAAGCCAAGTCTTTTGCTCGCTCATCGACAGGGAGTCTCCAATCTTCATACGCATCTAAAAGTCCGTTTTTATTGAGGTCTTTAAAAGCAAATCCGTCTACAATTAGTATCTGAACTCCTGAAGTAGGTGAATAGCCTAAAGTACTTCCGCCACTATTTGAAACCTCTGTATAGTCTTCTTTTTGTAGTGTAGTAAATTTTTCACCACAACTGATCAAGAGCATTGCAATCGAAACAATGAATAGGGTTAAATTTGATATTTTAATTTGCATTGTTTTGAATCTTTTTTAAATTAGAGAATTATGAGGATAGACAAATATAATTTTTTATCTCCTAAAAGAGCATGTCCAGTTAAAAAAAGTATAATTTTGCACTTACGTTAAAAATAACAAATGCAACAAACGACCAATACAATTTTAATGATTCGTCCGATAGATTTTAGGATGAATGAACAAACCGCTGTGAATAATTACTATCAAAAAGTTATCGATGGTTTATTGCCAGCTACAGTCAATGCAAAAGCTCAGGCAGAATTTGACGCTTTTGTAGCCGTTTTGCGCAATCATGGGATTGCTGTAGAAGTCATTTCGGATACAAAAGAATTTGATACACCAGATTCTATTTTTCCAAATAATTGGATTTCTTTTCATCAAGATGGAACAGTTGCTTTGTATCCGATGTTTGCAAAAAATCGAAGATTAGAACGAAGAGAAGATATTTTAGAGCAGTTAGAGGCGAAAGGTTTTAAAATAGATTCGATTGTTGATTACACATCAGCAGAAGAGGCCCATTTGTTTTTAGAAGGTACTGGGAGTATTTTATTAGACCGCATTAATCAGAAGGCTTATTGCGCTTTGTCGCCTAGAGCAGAAGAAGATCTTTTTATCGAGTTTTGCGAGGACTTTGAATATACTCCTGTTGTATTTACCGCAAATCAAACTGTTGAAGGCAAACGAAAAGAAATCTATCATACCAATGTGATGATGTGTCTGGCAGAAACCTTTGCAGTAATTTGTTTAGCATCTATTGATGATAAAAAAGATCGCAAAAACTTGCTTAAAAATTTAAAAGAGGACGGCAAGCAAGTCATTGCGATCACTGAAGATCAGGTGGCGAGTTTTGCCGGAAACATGCTACAAGTTCGTGGAGCAAATGACCAACGATATTTAGTTATGAGTCAAGCGGCTCATGATTCTTTAACCCAAGAACAAATTATACAAATAGAAAAACATTGCCCTATTATTTCAAGTCCTCTCGATACGATTGAAGCCTGTGGAGGTGGAAGTGCACGTTGTATGATGGCAGAAGTCTTTTTGCCGAAAGCATAATCCTATTTTTGTAAAGCTTCTGACACGACCTTGCCCGTGGTACTGTTGGGAGCTTCTATTTGTAATACATTGGCAATAGTTGGCGCGATGTCTATAATGTCATATTTTTTTGCTGAAGTACCTTTTTTGAATCCATTTCCATAAAAAATAATTGGGACATGGGTATCATACGAATATCCAGAACCGTGACTCGTTCCTGTTTTTCCTCGTGATAAAGTTGCTGGATACGGAACCAACATCACGTCTCCAGAAAATTTTTGATTGTATCCATTTTGAAGGGAATTTAAAATACCTTCCGAAAAAGGATTCGTTTGTAAGGTTCTAGCTGTGACTGCTTTGTAAATTCCATCATAATTAATGACTTCATCGGCTAGTTTTTGAGCAACGGTATTTTTATCCAAACCAAGGGATTCTACTACCAGTTGATTTAAAAAAATTTGATAATTGGAAACATTTTCAATCAACTGATCAGATTGAAAGTATTTTTGGGTTAGGGTTGAAAGATATGCGATAAAGTCTTTTTGTCGAAAATAATGCGCAGGGATCTTCAAGGACTGCAAATAAGACGGAACGTGGACAGCTGCGTGATCTGCTGTTAAAAAAAGACTATAATTTCCTTTTCCAACTTCGCTGTCTAGGGTTTGAAATAGGTCTGCCAAATCCTTGTCCAATCGCAAATAGGTATCTTCTATTTCTACCGATGCAGGGCCGTATTGGTGTCCAATATAATCTGTAGAAGAAAAACTGATGGTTAGAAAATCGGTGAATTCGGATTTTCCCAATTGTTCTCCAATAATAGCTGCTTTTGCAAAATCTGCAGTCATGGTGTTTCCAGCAGGAATTGCTTTGATCAGACTATAATTGTCGTTGTTCTTCTTTAGGTTAGGAACATCATGTGGGAAAGTGGGGGTTTGCTCTCCGGCGAATAGATCTTCAAAAGCATTGTTGTCTGCAATGCTTTGTGTATATGTGTTGAGGTCATATAGCGTCTCCCAAGGATGACTCAGGTAGCTATCATTTTTATTAGAATTATTAAACTCATTCACCCAATTTGGGAGTGCATCCATATAAAAAGAACTCGAAACCCATTGTCCAAAGTTACTTCCACTAAACCAATAGGCCCCATTAGCAGTATGTCCGGCGGGTAAAATAGCAGAGCGATCTTTGATGGCAATACCGATAATTTTTCCTTTCATATTTTGGGACAAATGCAACTGGTCTGTTATTGTGGTTGTAAGCATTCTATGAGGAGATTTCTTCCCGTCATTGCTGTCGTTTCCAATGGTTTGGTATTGGAAATCGTCTACACAATAAATCTCTTTTTTTGCATACTTGTCATACCAATTATTTGAGATAATTCCATGATCGGAAGGAGAGGTGCCTGTAAAAATGGTGGCGTGACCAACGGCTGTGTATGTAGGGATTAAACTATAATGAGCGTTTTCTAAAGAAAATCCTTCCTGTAATAATCGTTGAAAACCATCTTCAGAATACCGGTCTGCAAAACGAGTTAAATAATCATATCGCATTTGATCAATTACAATACCCACTACAAGTCTGGGTTTTTTTTGGGTTTCTTTGTTGAATTGACAACCAAACAAAACAAAAGCGAAAAGGGAGAATAATAGTTTTTTCATAAAATTGAGTAACATTAATTGATTCTCAAAAGTACGATTTTTAAAATTTTGATTTCTATAATTTCATGTTCAGTTGCAGGTTTTTTAATACTTTAGCAAAAAGAAAAAAATTGAATGAATTATCTTGAACATATTGGTAAATATTTTATGATGTTGCGGCAAGTATTTAAAAAGCCACAGCGTCCTCGAGTTTTTAGAGAAGCCTTGTTTAAAGACATTGAAGAATTGGGTTTGAAATCTCTTGGGATCATTTTGTTTATCTCTTTTTTTATAGGAGGAGTAATTGCCTTACAAACGGCACTAAATCTCGATGATCCTTTAATTCCGGATACTTTAATTGGTTTTGCAGCAAAAAGATCGATTATCTTAGAATTTGCACCTACTTTTTGTTCTATTATTTTAGCTGGTAAAGTAGGTTCTTACATCACGTCAAGTATTGGCACTATGCGTGTAACCGAACAGATTGATGCTTTGGAAGTCATGGGGATTAACTCATTGAGCCATTTGGTGTTGCCTAAAATAATTGCCACGCTATTTTTCTATCCTTTTTTAATTTGTTTTGGAATGGTTTTGGGAATTTTTGGCGGATGGTTAGCGGGTGTAATGTCTGGACTCTTTACAGGAACAGATTATATCATAGGAATTCAAACCGATTTTGATCCCTTTTTATTATTTTATGCAATCATTAAGACGTTGGTATTTGCGTTTCTAATTTCTACAGTTCCAGCCTATCACGGATATTATGTCAAAGGAGGTTCTTTAGCTGTAGGAAAAGCAAGTACACAGGCAGTTGTTTGGACTACTGTTTTGATTGTGATTTCCAATTATTTTTTAACGCAAATGCTTTTAACATAGATGATAATAGTTGAAGATTTACACAAAGGTTTTGGAGATGTACAAGTCTTAAAAGGAATCTCTACGACTTTTCATCCTGGAGAAACTAGTTTGATTATTGGTCAAAGTGGTTCTGGGAAAACAGTTTTTTTAAAATCACTCATTGGTTTGCATGTTCCAGAATCGGGAACCATATCGTTTGATGGTAGAATCAATACAGAATTTACCATTGAAAGCAAAAGAAAGTGGCGACAAGAAATTGGAATGGTATTTCAAGGGTCAGCACTTTTTGATTCGCAAACTGTTGAAGAAAATGTGATGTTTCCTTTAAAAATGTTCACAAACAAATCACAAAAGGAAATGTTAGCCCGTGTAAATTTTGTTTTGGATCGTGTCAATCTTACGGATTCAAATTCAAAATACCCAGCTGAACTTTCGGGTGGAATGCAAAAAAGAGTTGCCATAGCACGAGCGATTGTAATGAACCCCAAGTACCTTTTTTGTGACGAACCAAATTCAGGCCTCGACCCTCAAACTGCGATTGTAATCGATAATTTAATTCAAGAAATCACCAAAGAATATCAAATTACGACGGTTGTAAACACTCATGATATGAATTCTGTGATGGAAATTGGAAAAAAAATTGTGTTTTTAAAAAACGGTCAAAAAGCATGGGAAGGGAGTAAAAAAGAAATCTTTAAAACTGATAATGAGGCAATTGTTGATTTTGTGTATTCTTCCAATTTATTCAAGAAAGTAAGGAAGGCTTATTTAAATGAAACAAAGTAAAAGAAAGTCTTGCATATTCTAAATAAGGTCATATATTTGCACCCGCTAAAACGAAGAAAATTGACCTTAGTAGCTCAGTTGGTAGAGCATCTCCCTTTTAAGGAGAGGGTCCCAGGTTCGAGCCCCAGCCCGGTCACAACAAAACTCTGTACAACATGTATGGAGTTTTTTCTTTTTTTGACTTTTTTGTATCTAAAAAAGTAAGATATTTACAGTCATATGATGAATAAACTAATTATAATTCTATCGTTGCTGCTGTATATGAAGACCTCTGAGCCAATTATTTTTGATTTCACCAAGAATTCAGACATTTCTTCTTGGCGCATTGTTGACGATGGAGTTATGGGGGGAAGATCCCAAGGGTCTTTTCAAATGAATGAAGAAGGGAACGCTGTTTTTTCTGGAAAGGTATCTCTGGACAATTATGGTGGATTCTCGTCAGTTCGCTATCCTTTTCAAGAGAAAAAGATTTCTTCGTATACCCATGTTGTATTGCGCATCAAAGGAGATGGAAAAAAATACCAGTTTCGGATAAAGGAAAAACGTACCGATACTCATTCATATATTGGTGTTTTTCAAACCACTTCCGATTGGCAAACAATCACGATTCCAATGAACGACATGTATCCTGCATTTAGAGGGCGCACTTTACAAATGGCGAATTTAAAACCGAATGCAATAGAAGAGGTCGCTTTTTTAATAGGTAATAAAGTCGCAGAGGAGTTTCAGTTAGAAATTGCAGTCATCTCGTTAAAATAAGTATCTTTATGTTGTTGTGAATTTCAACAACCTCAACACCCCGATCATGGAAGAAAATAAAACAAATGAAACTATTGAGCAATCTAAACAGGATGTTCAAAATGATGCCAAAGGTCTTTTTGAAAGTGTTAAAAAATTCATAGGCGAGCTCTTCGACTTTAGAGAGGATACAGATCATGAAGCAACAATAGAAGCTATAAAAGCAGATATTCCCTTCAAAGGTGCTACTGCCTGGATTTTAATTTTTGCGGTTTTTGTGGCCTCTATAGGTTTAAATGCGAACTCTACAGCAGTTGTGATTGGTGCCATGTTGATATCGCCTTTGATGGGGCCTATTTTAGGAATCGGAATGTCTTTTGCATTGAATGATTTTATGACTTTTAAAAAGTCGTTAATCAATTTAGGAACAATGATTGCGTTGAGTTTGATCGCTTCATTCTTGTTCTTTTATTTCTTTCCCTTAAGTGAAGATAATTCTGAATTGTTAGGTCGGGTGAGTCCAGATATTCGAGATGTGTTGATTGCATTTTTTGGTGGTTTGGCGCTGATGGTTGCAAGAACTAAAAAAGGTACAGTAGCTTCGGTAATTTTTGGTGTTGCCATAGCAACTGCATTGATGCCTCCATTATGTACCGCTGGGTACGGATTGGCAAAAGGTAATTTTGTTTATTTCTGGGGGGCAATGTATTTGTTTACAATCAACACCATATTTATTGCTTTAGCAACCTTTTTGGTATTGAAATTATTGCGATTTCCAATGCACAAATATGCGAATGCTGCCACAAGAAAACGATATTCAACCATTGCAACAGTGGTGGGGTTGTCTGTAATGATCCCTGCAATTTTTACTTTTATTTCTGTATTTCAAAAAAATAAAATGGACACCCAAATTACGGATTTTATTAAAAATGAAATCAAAGGGAATAAGTATTTACAATTGATGGATTGGGAAAAAGATCTTGAAAAGAAAGAAATCTTTTTGAATTTTTTCAACGAAATTACAGAGGCAACAGAAAATGATTTGATGAATGAATTGACCAACACGACGTTGTATCCTAATATTGGTGATTTTCAGCTAAAAATAAAAGGGAGTGATACCAAGAGTTTTGAGTTGATAACGACTGCATATAAAGAGAAGCGAGAAGAGCTTCAAGAAAGTAAAAATATTATTAGTGGTTTGCAAAAGCAGATAACAGGCTTACAAGAAACGATCTCTGATCTAAACACAAGAATTGAACAAGATGCACTGAGTAAAAATCAGAATGTAGTGGCCTTTAGTCGAATTGCCAAAGAAGCAAAAATAAGATATGTTGATATAGAGGCGCTTGGATTTTCTAAAGTTTTATCGTCTAAAGATTTTATAAAAATTGATACCATTCCTACAGCCACAATCAAATGGAACATAAAATTGGCAGATAGTATCATTTCTCCAAAAGAACGCGAGTTAAGAGATTGGCTACAAAAAGAACTGGAGTTGGATACCCTTTTTGTTCGAAGAGAATAGGGGGATAGTTGTAGTTTAAAGAGGTGTACTCGTATTGTTTTTGATGGTCAAATGCAGAGGGGTACACTTTTTTATTTCAGAAAAAGATTTAGTTTGGAGTTTCTTGAAGCTGTACTTCTACATTCTGATTGAATAGATATACTTTTTTATTGCTCGTATTCAAACATTCATATCGTGTTCTGCGCTTATTTCCTCTCTGGTAGACAGTATTTTTAAAGACAAAAAAATTACCAAAAGGAATCTCAAAAATAAAATTCTTTCCCACAGCAGCATTATTTCCTCTGAGTGCCAGTGATAAGTTTACATCACTATCGGTACTTGCTTTAGGGTTTTTTAAATAGTTAGCAAGATGCGGTAGTATCTCCTTAGGGTAAATTTCTGGATGGATAAAAGGCAGCATTAAATGTTGAAAGACCGTTTTCCATTCCTTTCCATGTGCTTGTACTCTTCCAAACTTTTGATGGGTTACGTGGTGGGCGATTTCATGCACTAGGGTCAGTAAAAACTGATAAGGATTCAAATTATTATTGACCGTAATTTGAAATTTCCCAGAAGACAATTGCCTAAAATCTCCATGCTTTGTTTGTCGTTGATTGACAATTTTTAGCGTAAAGTTGTGTTGTTGTAGAAGGAACTCAACAAAAGGAATCGCTTTTCCTGGTACGTATGGAGCCCAAGAGAAACCTTCAATATCAAGGGGTGTGGAATGGGTGATATGGGTATTATGTGTTGAAATCTGATTGTTGTTTTAACTTCTTCTCACTGCAACTGCCTACTGCCCACTGCTACTCTCTATGGGGTCGAAGATGATACTTGTAGTACTTTTCCGTTATAAAATTTGTTTCCTGTCAGCGAGAAGTCGTAAATATAATCAGCCATTTCTTGTGCTGAAAGAGGTGCTTTGTATTCAGGAAAAGCTTCTGCTAGCATTTCTGTTTGTACTGCGCCAATAGCCAACACATTGAATGCTATTTGATCTTCTTTGTACTCTTCAGCGAGTAATTCAGAGAGTGTAATCACTGCTCCTTTTGCAGAACTATAAGCTGCTAAGCCTCCAAATTTTGAACTTCCTTGGATTCCTCCCATAGAACTTATGGTCACTACGTGACTTCCTTTTTGTAAGAAAGGAATTAACCCTTTTGTAATTTCTGCTACTCCAAAAACATTGACCTTGTAGACTTCTAAAAAATCCTCAGAAGTTAATTCAGTAAAGGGCTTGTTGATTAACTTTCCAGCGTTGTTGATTAAAATATCAACTTGCTTCCAATCCGATTTTATAAAATCGATTGCCTTTTGGATCTCAGAATTTTGAGAGAGATCGACAGAGATTGTTGTAATATTTTTGTGATTTACTCGGTCTAAAGGAGAGGTGTTTCTAGAGAGTGCTAAAACATTATGTCCGTTGTTTGCAAATTGTTGCGCCAATTCAAAGCCTATTCCTCTACTGGTTCCCGTAATAACTACATTTTTCATTGAATCCTTTTTTTGAACCAGCAATTTACTTAAAAATTCATAATTTATGATCCTTTTGCATACAAATGAAAAAGGATTAGTAGATAAAAATATAAGGTAAGTCGCTATGTTTTGATAACTTATTCAAAAAGAATATGTTGATAGGCACCCATATCTGGATTGACGCTTCTGTCAGTGCCTAAAAGGTCTTGGATGAAAAGGGTAGGAAGTGCCTTGCCAATTGCGGCTGAATTTTGACCAATTATAAAGTCGTTTTCTTGAGGATTTCTAAAATCGGGATCTCCATTTAAAATGACATTTTGATAATTTGAATTGCTAAAATCCAATTCAGCAATGTTTTCAAAATCTTTATTGATGTCATTAAATTGAATCATTGAATTACGAGTATTGTAATTGAAAGAACTTCCTTCAATTTTGTCTAAAACAAATTCAATATTTCCATTTCCTGCAAAAATACAATTGGTAAAATTTGCCGCATGTAGATCTCGGGGTTCAAAAATTTCATGACCTGTATCATCGGTATAAGAGTAATAGTTATTCACTAAAACTGCCGGTTGTTGCCGTTGGCTGTTGTTCCAGTAATTTGCAAAAGTACTATGAGTGAAATTATAAGTCCCTCCAATAGTAGCAGCTAAGGATGCTTGTCCTGCAGATCCAATAACAACATTCACTCCCTCGATGTTGGTTTCACATAGCGCGAATGCCAAAGTTTGAATGATTGAAAATTTCTGTATTTTTCAATTTCAATGTTGGCGTGTTCAAGGTCCCAATACTATCAATTAAAATCCCAATAATTCCATTTTTAATCTGAGCATGTTGAATTTCATTATTGAGACTTCCAGCTCGAAGCCAAATTGTGCCCCATTGTCCTGGGATATTTTGAAAATTATATTCCAAACGGTCACCTTCAAAAATGACTTTTTCCGAGAGTGTTCCGTTGACTTTTAAAGAACCCCCTTTGTCAACAATTAATCCTGATTTGTTGTGAAAATGGATGTTAGCACCTGCTTCAATAGTTAGGGTTTTTCCAGAAGGAACTGCTGCATAGCCATAAATGACTGTCGGTTTGGTATTTGTGAAACGAAGTTCGTGGTCTTCTAAAAAACGACCTTTAAGAGTTGTGGCTTGTCCGTCTATGGTTAAGCTATCAATTTTCATAGAGATCGGGTTTCTACTAGGAAAAATAAACTGTGCATCTTGTACTAGGGTCACCAAATCTACCTTTTGCTCCTGATCGCCGTTGTCAAATACAATTCGATCTGTGTATAAAGGATCTGTCACTGAGGAAAAATCAATCGTAGTTTCAACAAAAATAAAAATACTGTCTTTTGCCAAAATACTGATATCAAAAAACTCTTTACCAGCGATTCCATCTACATTCAATCGGTAATTGGATATCATCCCATTTTCTAACTGAATATTGGGAATGCTAATGTCAGTGTTACTTCTGTTATAAACTTTTAAGTTGTAGGTAGCTGAACCAATATTTGTGAAAACAGTATCTAAAAAAACAGTGTCTTTAGAAAATTCTAGCTTTCCAAAACTAGGAGATGTGGTAAAATCTTTTCTACAAGAGCTGATAGAAAGGAGTAGTACACAAATAAGAAAAGTCAATAGATACCTCATGGAATTGTTTTATTAGAGCATAACTTTTTAATGGAAGAATTATTATTTTCGAACCAGTTCAATTTCAAATAATTTTCCCCAATTTTTTCCAGTAACAAAAAGACGGTTGGTTTTTGCATCAAAAGCAATCCCATTCAAAACTTCATCTTCTGGTTTTAGTTTTTGTGTTTTTTCCATTTCTTTGGTCAGTCCTTTTAAATTTGCAATTCCTTCTGCGACTCCTGTTTTTGGATTGATGATGATAATGGCACTGTTGAGGTATTTATTTGCGTAAATTTTATTGTCGATATATTCTAATTCATTTAGGTTGTCCAATGCTCGATCATTGGTGTATACTTGAATAGAACGAATTTCTTTTTGTGTATCGGGATCCAAAAACCAAATTTTATGAGTGCCATCAGATTTTATCAATTCGGTTTCATTGTGAGTTAATCCCCATCCTTGTGTGCTTTTGCCATATTGAAATTCTTTTTCTTGCTCAAAGGTTTCTAAATCGTAGACAAAACCTTTTTTGTTTTGCCAAGTCAACCAGAAGATTTTGCCATCCATTATGGTCATTCCTTCCCCAAAGTACCTGTTGGACAAGTCAACAGATTGTAAAACCTTTCCTGTTTTTAGTTCCACTTTTCTTAGCGTAGATTCTCCTCTGTGACCAGTTGTTTCATATAAGAAACCATTGTAGAATTCTAAGCCTTGAGTATATGCTTTTGTATCGTGAGGGTAGGTATTGATAATTTTGTAGGTATAAATGCTTGGTTTTTCTGTAGGAAAAATCTCAAAAGAACCCTTCTTCTTATTTGTTTTTCCAGGATAAAAACTCAAGGCAGTAACCGAATGTTTTCCAATGCCTAAATTTGAGGTGTTGAATTGTGCAAGATTATCTGTAGATGAAATCCGCTGTCCATTCACAAAAAAATGAATGCTGTCTATTGGAAGATTATTGGCTTCTGTAAGTTTTAAAGTGATGGAGCTATTTGGAGAAACCTTTTTAGGAGTTTCTAGGATAAAAGTATGAGTTTCAGAACAAGCTATGGTCAGAAGTAAAAGGAAAAAAAGAGAAATAATAATGGAATAATTTTTCATTTGGTATGTAAATTTCAATGTTTGGTGTTTTGTAATGTGTAAAAAATGAGATTTAAAAGCAATTTTATATCATTAAAAGATGTCCAATTGGACATAAAAGGTCTAAGATATCAAATAAAAACAATTTATTTATTTGTAAACTAAAAAATAACGTTAAATTTGCATCCTCAAAATAGCAATAGTAGTTATTTAGAGTTTGTGAAGCCTTACCAACTTTCACATGTGCAAACATAACATTAAAGTATTAAAATTATATACAATGAGAAAAGGAATTCATCCAGAAAATTATAGAATGATTGCTTTTAAAGATATGTCTAATGGAGATGTATTTTTAACGCGTTCTACTGCAGACACAAAAGAAACTTTAGAAGTTGAAGGTGTAGAGTATCCTTTAGTAAAATTAGAGATCTCAAGAACATCTCATCCATTTTACACTGGTAAATCTAAATTAATTGATGCAGCAGGTCGTATCGATAAGTTTAAAAGCAAATACGCAAAACTTAAAAAGTAATCTTTTTAGAATTGTACAAAATAGAAACTCTAACATTCATTTGTTAGAGTTTTTTTTGTGGTTTAAATATTGCGCAACATAAAGTTCATAAAAATAGTTCTCTCAGTATTTTTGCCATGTTGCTAGCTTCAGGCACTCTTCCCATCAGCCCCCTTTCCTGTCCCCCAAGCTTAGGGTGATTTATTTAATAGAAGAGGATTTTCTTCTTGTAATCCTCCAAATTAATCTCTTCATTTATTACAGAAAAAAGAAAGCGACACTCTTAGTGCCGCTTTGAATGTTTTCACAACGGAATAATCCTTATTGTGAATTGATTTCAAAATGTACCCAAATATATAAAAAATAATTAATTATATTTTATATATTTATGGTTTTTGAATAAACATTATATTATTGAAAGAGTACATATATGTTTTTAATGGTAAAAAAAATAATACAATGAAAAGGAACTTAGGATTAGATGTTGGAACCAATTCAATTGGATGGGCTTTAATAACTCAAGATTTTGAAAGAAAAAAAGGAGAAATTAATGGCTTAGGCTGTAGAATAATTCCCATGTCACAAGATGTACTAGGGAAATTTGATTCAGGGCAATCTCATTCACAGACAGCAGAAAGAACAGGTTATAGAGGTGTTCGTCGTTTGACTCAAAGAAATTTATTACGAAGAGAACGGCTTCATCGAGTTCTAAATATTTTGAATTTTTTACCAAAACATTATGCGAATGCCATAGATTTCGAAAAATATTTTGGACAATTTAAAAAGGGGCAAGAAATAAAATTAAACTACAAGAAAACAATTGAGGGAAAATATGAATTTTTATTTATGAATTCATTTCAGGAAATGACAAATGAATTTTTAGAAAAAAAACAAAACTCTAAGATTCCATTAGATTGGACACTGTATTATTTACGAAAAAAAGCACTTACTAAAAAAATAAGTAAAGAAGAATTATCTTGGGTACTATTAAACTTCAATCAAAAAAGAGGGTATTATCAGTTAAGAGGTATGGAAGATACTGACGGTGAAAAAGAAAAAAACAAAACTTTCGAAACTCTATTCGTATCTGAAATAAAAAATTCAGGAGAGGTCATAAAAAAAACAGGAGCTGTTTTGTATGATGTTTATTTTGATAATGGATGGAAATATGAAAAGCAAGTTACAAAACCTGAAAATTGGCTACATAAAACAAAAGAGTTTATTGTAACCACATCTTTACTTAAAAATGGAGAAGTAAAAAGAAGTTTTAAAATTGTTGATTCTGAGAAAGATTGGATGGCTATAAAAGAGAAAACAGAACAGGATATAAAGAAGAGTAATAAAACGGTAGGAGAATATATTTATGAAACACTTCTGCAGAATCCAAAACAAAAAATACGTGGTAAGTTAGTTAAAACCATTGAACGAAAATTCTATAAAGAAGAGCTACATAAAATTTTAAAGACTCAAGTAACATTCCATCCAGAGTTAAAAGACAGAAGTCTATATGAAGCCTGTTTAAATGAATTATATCCAAGAAACGAAGCACATCAAAATAACATAAAAAACAAAGATTTTGAATACTTATTGATAGATGATATTATTTTTTATCAGCGTCCTTTAAAAAGTAAAAAATCTACAATTTCTAATTGCCCTTACGAAACAAGGAAGTTTTATAAAAATGGAGTAAAACAAGCACCTCAGCCTTTAAAATGCATTCCAAAATCACATCCTCTATTTCAAGAATTTCGGTTGTGGCAATTTTTAAGAAATTTAAAAATCTATCAAAAGGAAAGCAATGAAAAAGGTAAATTAGATATAGATGTAACTGATACTTTTTTTGAGAACGAAACAGATTGGGTCAATTTATTTGAGTTTTTAAACACTACGAAAGCTATAGAACAGAAACAGCTTATTGAATATCTTATAGGTATTGATAAAATTGAGAAACGGAATAAAACAAATTACCGATGGAACTATGTAGAAGATAAGAAATACCCCGCCAACGAAACTAGAGCAACTTTTTTATCACGCTTAAAGAAAATAGAAAATCTACAGATTGATGAATTCTTATCCAAAGAAGTTGAATACAGATTATGGCACATTATTTATTCTGTAAAGGATAAAAAACAATACTGTACGGCATTAAAAACATTTGCCCAAAAAAACAATATAGAGGAAGTTTCGTTTGTGGAGAGTTTCTTAAAATATCCTCCTTTCAAAAATGAATATGGCGCTTATTCAGAAAAAGCAATTAAAAAACTATTGCCCTTGATGCGAATGGGAACGTATTGGGATGAAACTAAAATTCCTAAGAAAGTAAAAAATAGAATTAGCAATATTCAAGAGCGGTTAGAAAGCATTGATTATGATAAAGAGGTTTTTGAAAAAGATAAAAATGACCGATTAAAAACCATCGTTGATGATGAAATCCCAAAGCAATTTGTAAAAAGTTTTATTTCGTTTAAAAATAAAAATCCATTAACAGGACTAAATACCTATCAAGCTTGCTATGCTGTTTACGGAAGGCATTCCGAAGTTGGAACTATTAAAAAATGGAATTCACCCTCAGACATTACAGCCTACTTGGATGAATTTAAACAACATAGCTTGCGAAATCCAATCGTCGAGCAAGTTGTTACAGAAACGTTACGAGTCGTAAGAGATATTTGGCAACATTTTGGTAATGGAGAAAAAGATTTTTTCAATGAAATTCATGTTGAGCTTGGAAGAGAAATGAAAAATTCTAGTGACAAACGAAAAAGAATGTCTGATAGAAATACAGAAAATGAAAACACCAATACCAGAATAAAATCGCTTTTAGAGGAACTGAAATTAGAATCTAATGATGATATACGTCCGTATTCCTCAAGTCATCAAGAAATTTTAAAAATTTATGAAGAAGGTGTTTATCAAAATCCAGAAGTTAATTATCAAAAGCTAACGGAGGATGAAATTCTCAAAATTCGAAAGAACAGTTCGCCATCAAAAGCAGAAATTAGTAGGTATAAATTATGGCTAGAACAAGGTTATATTTCGCCTTACACAAAAGAAATTATTCCATTAAGCAGATTGTTCTCAATTGATTATCAAATAGAACATATTATTCCACAATCACGCTATTTTGATAATTCATTGTCAAATAAAATAATTTGTGAAAGCGAAGTAAACCAGCTAAAAGACAATCGTACCGCCTATGAATTTTTAAAAGATGAAAACGGACGCATCGTTGCTTTGAGTAATGGTAATTCTGTGAAGCTATTGAACATTGAGCAGTACGAAGACCATTGTTCTCAATACTTTAAAAAGAACAGAACAAAGCTTAAAAATCTATTATCAGAAGACATACCAGAAGGGTTTATAAACCGTCAATTGAACGACAGTAGGTATATAAGTAAACTTATTAAAAGTTTGCTGAGTAATATTGTTCGTGATGATGGTGAAAAAGATGCTACAACAAAACGATTGATTCCTGTTACAGGTGCAATTACCTCTAAACTGAAACATGATTGGGGCTTAAATGATAAATGGAATGAAATAATAACACCAAGGTTTAAACGCTTAAATACGTTAACAAATACCAACGATTTTGGGTATTGGGATGATAAAATTAATGCGTTTAGAACACAAGTGCCAGATGCTATTTCAAGAGGGTTTAATAAAAAAAGAATCGACCATAGACACCATGCTTTAGATGCTTTAGTTATTGCGTGTTGCACTCAAAAACACACAAATTATTTAAGCGCATTACATGCAGAAAAGGAAAATTTTGGATTGCGTGACAGTTTATTAATTAAGAATGAACAGGGGCATTATACAAAACATTTTCAAATACCTTGGAACAATTTTGCTATAGAAGCCAAAGCGCAGTTAGAAAAAACGATTGTTAGTTTTAAGCAAAATTTGAGAGTGATCAATAAAACGAATAATAAAACATGGCAATGGGTACCTCAAGAAAATGGTGCTTTTAAAAAAGAATTAGTTAAGCAAACAATAGGAAATAATTGGGCGATTAGAAAGCCAATGCATAAAGAAACCGTTTCTGGGTTCGTTAAAATTAAAAAAGATTAAAAAAGGAACGAGTAACCTTTTAAGTTATTTAGACAAGGCAGATCTTATTGTAAATAAAAGCATTAGGGAGAAGGTAAAAAGTCTATCTGTTGTTTTTGATGGGGATTTAAAACGGATACAAAAGCATCTAAAAGAGAGCCCTTTATTAATAAACCAAAGTGAAGTGACTAAGGTTCGTGTTTTTGAATGGACAACTAACGCTACCGCTACAAGGGTGGCATTGTCAGAAAAATTTACAAGAAAACAATTGGAGGCAATAACAGATAGTGGCATTCAGGCTATTTTAGAAAATCATTTAAAAAATTATATCGATGATAAAAATGATGAGCGCTTTGATTTAGCGTTTAATACTGATGGTGTGGAAGCTTTGAATAAAAACATCCAAATATTAAATAATGGTAAAAAACACCAACCCATTTACAAAGTACGTTTGTACGAAGAGGGTAGCAAATTTAAGATTGGACAAACTGGTGCTAAAAATAATAAGTTTGTTGAGGCTGCAAAAGGGACTAATTTATTTTTTGCAGTTTATTATGATGAAAGTAAACAAAAAAGAGTGTTTGAAACAATACCATTAAATGAGGTTATTGAGCATCAAAAACAAACAGCTCATTTACCTAAAGATAAAAGACTTCCCATTCAGCCAGATAATACCAAAGGAAACTTTCTTTTTTCACTTTCACCTAACGATTTGGTTTATGTCCCTAATGATGAAGAATTAGAAAACACCTCTTTGGTAGATTTTAATAATTTATCAAAGGATCAGGTTTCAAGAATTTATAAAATGGTTAGCTCTACAGGGAATCAATGTTTTTTTATAAGAGCAGATATTGCAGTCTCTATCAAGAATAAATTTGAATTTTCAAGCTTAAATAAAATGGAGAAAAGTTTAAATCAGCTAATGATAAAAAATAGGGCTTGGAAATTACAGCTGGATAGATTGGGGAATATTATCGACATTATTATTTAAAATGATAAAACGAACTATCTATATTGGCAATGCTGCCTATTTAAAACTGAAGCAAAATCAAATGCTGATTCAGGATGCCGAAACCAAAACGACAAAAGGGAGTGTACCTATTGAAGATATGGCAGTGTTGGTTTTGGATCATTTTCAAATCACTATTAGCAATCAATTACTCATTCGTTTACAGGGGAATCATGTGGCGGTTGTTAGTTGTGATGCACATCATTTGCCGTTAGGGCTAATGTTGCCGTTGTATGGACATTCAGAATATTCCGAACGGATCAAATACCAATTACAAGCTTCTGAGCCTTTAAAAAAGCAATTATGGAAACAGACGGTTGAGCAGAAAATAAAAAACCAACAGTTACTTTTAGCATTAAACAATAAAAAAAACAAACCGATGCTTGACTATGGCTTAGACGTGAAAAGTGGCGATGCTACAAATAGAGAAGGAATGGCGGCTCAATATTATTGGAAGCATTTATTTGATGATTTTTCAAGAAGCCGTTTTGGGGAAGAACCGAACAACTTATTGAATTTTGGATATGCCATTTTGCGCAGTATTGTTGCCAGAGCTTTAGTAAGTAGTGGTTTGTTGCCCGTTTTAGGGATTTACCACCGTAATAAATACAACCCTTATTGTTTGGCAGATGATATCATGGAGCCATACAGACCTTTTGTAGATAAATTAGTTTTTAATTATGTTTCTATACATGGTACTCAAGAGGAATTAACAAAAGAAATAAAAGCGCATCTTTTGACGATAGCAACGCAGGATGTAAAAATAGACGGCATTGTTAGACCTTTATTAATAGCTGTCACCTCCACTACGGCCAGTCTTTATAAATGCTATACAGGAGAATTAAGACTCATAAAATATCCTGTACTAGATTGATTGTTTATTGATGCGAACCGAAAATCGTTTTAACGCTTATCGAATTATGTGGGTACTTGTGTTTTTTGACTTACCAACCGAAACTAAAACAGAGCGAAAAGCGGCCAGCCAATTTCGGAAAAAATTAATTGATGACGGATTTACGATGTTTCAGTTTTCTATTTACCTACGGCACTGCCCTAGCAGAGAAAATGCAAAAGTACATACCAAACGTGTAAAAAGGAGTCTTCCCAAGCATGGTAAGGTGTGTATTTTAGAAATAACTGACAAACAGTTTGGAAATATGGAACTATTTCATGGAATTAAAGAAGTAGATATGCCGCAACCATCACAACAATTACAATTGTTTTAAATGGATTAGAAATAAAAAATTATCCAAATCAATCATTTTAAATTTGAGATGTGGGTGTTTTTTTGATTTCAAAAAAGAATCCCGATGGCTTGATTTTACTCAGTACAACGGGATTGACCTTGTGAATTCTCACATAAAAATACAAATTGAAATCAAATCACAACAGATTTTGTAGCTGCATAACTAATCAAAGCCTTGTGAATTCTCACATAAAAATACAAATTGAAATCAAATCACAACAACATAAAAAAATGACTTTAACAGCTGATCCTTGTGAATTCTCACATAAAAATACAAATTGAAATCAAATCACAACAAAGTAGTTCCACTACCACAAAAGCAGTCACTTGTGAATTCTCACATAAAAATACAAATTGAAATCAAATCACAACTAAGTATCTGATTATTAGAATATTAAAATTCTTGTGAATTCTCACATAAAAATACAAATTGAAATCAAATCACAACATAGGCAGTAGGTTATTTGCAGCCCCTTCACTTGTGAATTCTCACATAAAAATACAAATTGAAATCAAATCACAACACCCCACCTTTTGTTTTAAAGGTTTCGTGGCTTGTGAATTCTCACATAAAAATACAAATTGAAATCAAATCACAACAATACTTTCATCATTAAACTCACGTTCGGCCTTGTGAATTCTCACATAAAAATACAAATTGAAATCAAATCACAACGGACTGCTGAAACTAATTATATTTTTAGAACTTGTGAATTCTCACATAAAAATACAAATTGAAATCAAATCACAACATAGTCGTTTTTTATTCATTTTCAATACACCTTGTGAATTCTCACATAAAAATACAAATTGAAATCAAATCACAACGGAACAAGTGGGATTAAAACCACAAGCCAACTTGTGAATTCTCACATAAAAATACAAATTGAAATCAAATCACAACAGACTAATTGAAATAAAAATGAGAGAACTCTTGTGAATTCTCACATAAAAATACAAATTGAAATCAAATCACAACTGAGTGTTCTAAATGATTATAGATACTTCCCTTGTGAATTCTCACATAAAAATACAAATTGAAATCAAATCACAACGAAGGATTTGCATGACAATCAGCTCAATGCCTTGTGAATTCTCACATAAAAATACAAATTGAAATCAAATCACAACAAGAAGGTTACAGAGATTACACTGACATTACTTGTGAATTCTCACATAAAAATACAAATTGAAATCAAATCACAACTGATGTAAAAGAGATTCGAGAGGAGTGTTTCTTGTGAATTCTCACATAAAAATACAAATTGAAATCAAATCACAACAGATAATAATAAAATGGATGTGTACGAAAGCTTGTGAATTCTCACATAAAAATACAAATTGAAATCAAATCACAACAGAAGCAACAACAACAACAAAATCATTGCAAACTTGTGAATTCTCACATAAAAATACAAATTGAAATCAAATCACAACCTTTGGCAGATGATTTACTTCCTTCGTAATCTTGTGAATTCTCACATAAAAATACAAATTGAAATCAAATCACAACATAGGCAGTAGGTTATTTGCAGCCCCTTCACTTGTGAATTCTCACATAAAAATACAAATTGAAATCAAATCACAACTAGCTCACTTCATGATTAAACTTTATTTCTCTTGTGAATTCTCACATAAAAATACAAATTGAAATCAAATCACAACCGAAACATATTCACTTATGATGCAGGCAAACTTGTGAATTCTCACATAAAAATACAAATTGAAATCAAATCACAACTTGCAACCATTGTTCCATTAATGCCAAATCCTTGTGAATTCTCACATAAAAATACAAATTGAAATCAAATCACAACGGGACGCCACTAGGGACGACACGTTAAAATCTTGTGAATTCTCACATAAAAATACAAATTGAAATCAAATCACAACAAAGTCGTTTTTTATTCATTTTCAATACACCTTGTGAATTCTCACATAAAAATACAAATTGAAATCAAATCACAACAGCTCCGTTTTTAATAAATTGAGAAGCTTTCTTGTGAATTCTCACATAAAAATACAAATTGAAATCAAATCACAACGGATTATTAATAGATGAATTTGGGTCTACCCTTGTGAATTCTCACATAAAAATACAAATTGAAATCAAATCACAACTAAATAAAGAGATAATTATGGTGTTGACTACTTGTGAATTCTCACATAAAAATACAAATTGAAATCAAATCACAACCCAATTTAATTGGATCTGGTAATGGGTGTGCTTGTGAATCCTCACATAAAAATACAAATTGAAATCAATTCACAACAGATAATTTAGATTATTAATTAGTAATAAAAATAATTGCTATTAATAAAAAAAAATATTGATAAAAAATAAATTAAACCGTAGCTTCACTCGATAAGTCTTTTTGAATAGTCCTTTTAGATGCAAAAGTGAATTCTGACAGATCTATGAATACAACTTTTGTGTCCAATTCATTTTGCGTTGTCACTAAATACCATTCAGCAAATAGTTTGCGTTTTGCCAACAGCCTTTTGCTTCTTTGCATTTTTTCTAGATTTTGATTTAACTTATTTTCTTTTAAATATTTTTCAAACTCTATATGTAGGTCAACTATTTTTCTGAACTCAATAAACAATTCTTCAACAGATTTTTCTACATCATGATTATTGATGTAATCTTCTGCAGATTTTAATATGTTTATCTCTTTACTCATTTTTTTGTATTTTTGCATTTATGCAAGAAGAACTTACAGATAAAATGCATTCTGAATTCACTATTGATTCTGAAACTGAAATCTCTCACAAAGTACATGCAGCATGTTCTGTTGTAAAAGATGGTGTTTTTGAATTAGATGAAGCTTTAGAAGTATATGATATTACTAAAGCTCAATATGATAAGTATTCACCAAAATGGTTGAGGCTTATTTCTTAAACAAATAATTCAAAAATCTTTCTTTTTCATCTTTATTATTTAGGTTTATTTCACCAAACCAATCTGAACCTAATAGTATTTCTTTAGATCCTTTTACTTCAACTATTTTATACATTGGAATACAAATTGAAATCAATTCACAACTAAAGCTAATAAATCAAAAGTTTTGGCAGATGTGGAAAAGCATCTATTAAACGAAACTTATAATTCTCAAAAAACAGGTTTAGTTGATGCTATTGTAAATAATTCTAAACGGACTAAAGAATATGTAACAGAGTTTGTACGCTTAGCATTGGTGCATGAAGAGTATGGGTATAGTGAGCTATTGAAGTTAGATAAAAATTAAAAACCAAAAACAAGTAATTCTTCTTTGAACTGCTTATGAACTGCTTCTTTTAATTTAGAATCATTTGTTAGTTCTGAAAGGTCTAAAAAATCTTTAATTCGAGTTTCTATTGAAATAATTTTGTTATAATCTTCAGCAGATTCAGAAATGCCAAATTCACCAACAATAATGTCTAGATTTGTTGTTAAGTCAAAAATCGTTGACTTTCTAAGATTATGATTAGAAAAACTCATATCTTCAAATATAATAAAAAAATAATATGGATGCTAAATCGTTTTTAAACGAAATTTTAAAAGATGTTGAAGTCGATTTAACTCAAGCGTTTGATCGTAATTTTGAGAACAAATCTTTTTTTAATAAAAAGTGGATAACCACCAAACACGCCAATAGCAGAGGGTCTTTGCAATTGAGATCCTGGCGGCTCAGAAATAGTACTTAAAGTAATAACTCTAATGGCCGTATTAGTTGGACTAGCAACTTGCCTTATGCGAGCATTCATAACGAGGGCGGCTAAATTGTGGTGACACAAAAAATAAAACGTTTTTTTTGGACCATGTTCAATAAGTCGAGCAATGCCGTGTTATTTAGGGTGAAAAAGAAAATATCAGCCAACACAAAAATAAACAGAGCTTTGAATGCTGAAGCGGCGAAATGGAAAGCGATGGCACTGCTGGAAGTCGGCACTAAAATGAAAATTGAAGAACGGAGTTTTATTGGCTTTGATCCGGTTGTAGAAATGCGAACTTGTGAATCCTCACATAAAAATACAAATTGAAATCAATTCACAACAGATAATTTAGATTATTAATTAGTGATAAAAATAATTGCTATTAATAAAAAAAATATTGATAAAAAATAAATTAAACCGTAGCTTCACTCGATAAGTCTTTTTGAATAGTCCTTTTAGATGCAAAAGTGAATTCTGACAGATCTATGAATACAACTTTTGTGTCCAATTCATTTTGCGTTGTCACTAAATACCATTCAGAAAATAGTTTGCGTTTTGCCAACAGCCTTTTGCTTCTTTGCATTTTTTCTAGATTTTGATTTAACTTATTTTCTTTTAAATATTTTTCAAACTCTATATGTAGGTCAACTATTTTTTCTGAACTCAATAAACAATTCTTCAACAGATTTTTCTACATCATGATTATTGATGTAATCATCTGCAGATCTTAATATGTTTATCTCTTTACTCATTTTTTTGTATCTTTGTTATTGTGATAGATTTAAGTAACAATCCTTTTTCTGACACTTCAGGCAACCCAGTAAAAGGGAAGGAAATTGAATGGTTAAAATGGAATTCAAAAGCAAGAAGAGAATTAAATCCCTACATTGATGCGAATGGGAAAATAATTGAATACAATTATTTTTCAAAATACATTTCTGATTGCAAAGAACAGTACCAAAAAGACTTATTGAAAATTCCAACAAATTTAAAACAGCAAATAGAAGATGACACTCGATTGCATTCTGAACGTATGCAAGTCGAAGCGACTGGTCGCCATTAAATTTCTTCCATATATACCTCAATAACATTTTCTGATTCTAATATATTTTTAACCTTATACATTGTATTTCTATTTAGCAATACTTCGCTTTCACTTTTAAATGCTGAAAAATCCTTTATTTTCTTCCTGACTTAACGTCTAATATAAATCGTACATTTCCACGAAAACCTTTCTCTGCATCATATGATGTTGATTGAAAAAACCTTTCTGTAATTGTTGTTTTGTTTTTAAATGCAAATACATACTTAGCTATATCATCTTTACCTAAGCGTACACCTCTATATGCATAGCCTTTAAATTTTGGCAGCTTAGAAAGTGAATCATCCAATACGTTTGCGTATGAATACAAAAACTCAGTATATTTCTTATTTCTAATTGTGAATCCTTACATAAAAATACAAATTATTCGCGTATTGTTATTGCATAAGTGCTCATCAGACGGCTACGCCTTGTGTGAAATCAATTTTTTTATTATTTTTGATTTTCATAAAAGTCTTTTCGAATCATGTAGGCCTGCAGCCAACCGCTGAATTTGAGGAGGCTTTTTACTTTATAAGTGTGTCTGTAATAGCTTGCAACTCTTAGTGATCATTTTTCATTAACACAACATTTAAGAAATATTTCTGATCAGAGTCAGTCATTTCATAGTAGAGCCACTTTACCTATTTCTCTCTACCTTTTCCTTCAGCTTTGGATTTGATAAGCTTGGCATTTTTATGGGTATCCTTTAAATTGTAAAACAAATTATTTCTACCTATTCGGTCTTTGTGTAGCTTGTTTAAAATTGCTCTTACATCGATTACTAAAACCGTAAAAAAGATGTTGTCTGACGTTTTATAAGTATTTACAACAACTCTCATTTTTGTAAATTCGAGAACTTCTTTTACACCAAACCTTTGAATTCTCCCGTAAAATTACAATTTGAAACAAACGAAAATCGGTGTCTATTAGAGATAATCTTCAATTGGGTTGCAAGAGCAAATCAAGTTCCGATCCCCATAGGCATCATCTACTCTACGGACTGAAGGCCAAAATTTATTCTCAGCAATATAGTCCAATGGAAAAGCTGCTTGTTTACGAGTATAGGGTAAGTCCCATTCATCTGAAGTCAACATCTCTTGAGTATGAGGGGCATTTTTCAAAGCATTGTTTTCATCCTCTTTTGTTGCATTTGTAATCTCTTCACGAATAGAAATCATTGCATCACAAAAACGGTCCAACTCGATAATACTTTCAGATTCTGTAGGCTCAATCATCATCGTTCCTCCTACAGGGAAAGAAACTGTTGGAGCGTGAAAACCGTAATCCATTAAGCGTTTTGCAATGTCTACAACCTCGATCCCTTTTTGTTTAAAATCACGACAATCAATAATCATTTCGTGGGCAGCGCGTCCTTTTTCACCTGTATACAAAGTAGGGTAATATCCTTCCAAACGCTCTTTGATGTAGTTTGCGTTTAAAATTGCTATTTTAGTTGCGGCTGTTAAGCCTTTTGATCCCAACATCGTGATGTATCCGTAGGAAATCAAACATGCCAAAGCAGAGCCCCAAGGAGCTCCAGAAATGGCTGTAATTGCTTGTTTACCTCCAGTTTTTACCATCGGGTTAGAAGGTAAAAAGGGCACCAACTGAGGAGCTACACAAATAGGGCCTACTCCAGGACCACCACCTCCATGAGGAATGGCAAAAGTTTTGTGCAGGTTTAGATGACAAACGTCAGCGCCAATAGTAGCAGGATTGGTCAGTCCAACTTGTGCATTCATATTTGCCCCGTCCATATACACTTGGCCACCATGCTGATGAATAATCTTGGTAATTTCTTGAATTTCACTTTCAAAAACACCGTGAGTTGACGGATAGGTAACCATTAAAGCTGCTAAGTTATCTGAATGCAATATTGCTTTCTCTCGAAGATCATTCAAATCAATATTTCCGTTTTCTGCAGTTTTGGTCACAATCACTTTCATTCCAGCCATTATCGCAGAAGCAGGGTTTGTGCCATGTGCTGAAGCAGGAATCAAACAAATATTTCGATTGGTATCTCCATTGTTTTGATGATAAGCTCTTATGGTCATTAAGCCTGCAAATTCTCCTTGCGCTCCTGAATTGGGTTGTAAAGAGGTCCCTGCAAAACCAGTTACGATATTTAATTGATGCTCTAGTTTTTGTAAAACTTCTTGGTAGCCTTTCGCTTGATCTAAAGGTACAAATGGGTGAATATTTCCCCATTGTGGATTGCTCAGCGGTAGCATCTCGGAAGCAGCATTTAATTTCATAGTACAGGATCCTAAAGAAATCATCGAATGATTTAAAGCCAAATCCTTGCGCTCTAATTTTTTGATATACCGCATCATATCTGTTTCAGATTGATAGGTGTTGAAAATTTTATTGTCTAAAAAAGAGGTCGTTCGACTGATGCTTTCTGGAATGACTGAAGTCACTGCTACTACTTCTGTTGATTTCAGATGAAACGCTTTTTCAAAACAGCGAACAATTGCTTTGACTTCTTTCTCACCAACCGTTTCATTGATAGAAATTGAAATGTGCTGATTGTCGATATAATTGAAATTGATCCCATTTGCTTCAGCAATTGGTTTTAGTATTTTCGCATCTGCTTCAATTAAAAGGGTATCGAAATAGATAGAATTCAATTGTTTGAAGCCTAAATTTTCTAGAGATTTGGCAACTATTTTTGTTTGATGATGAACACTGTCTGCAATGTATTGAATTCCGTCTTTCCCATGATATACCGCATACATTCCTGCCATAACTGCGAGTAAAACTTGTGCAGTACAAATGTTGGAAGTTGCTTTTTCACGTTTGATATGTTGTTCTCGGGTTTGCAATGCCATTCGTAAGGCTCTCTTTCCGTTTTTGTCTTTGGTAACTCCAATAATTCTTCCTGGAATACTTCTTTTATACGCTTCTTTGGTCGCGAAAAAAGCGGCATGTGGGCCTCCATATCCTAATGGGATTCCAAAACGTTGTGTAGTCCCAACGACTACCGAAGCACCAAATTCACTAGGAGCTTTGAGTTTTGCTAGGGATAAAATATCTGCAGCAACAGCTACTTTTATCTCGTTTTGAGTGGCTTTGGATACAAAAGCTTCATAGTCAAAAACCTGTCCATATTTTCCAGGATATTGTAAAAGAGCACCAAAAAAATCATCAGCAAAATCAAAAGTTTCGTGATTTCCAGTTATCAATTCAATCCCGATAGGAGTAGAACGTGTTTGGAGTAAGGATAGGGTTTGTGGTAAAATTTCGTCAGATACAAAGAACTTATTAGCGCCAGCTTTTTTCTTGGAACGTTCCCTAACGTCAAAAAGTAAAGCCATGGCTTCTGCAGCAGCAGTAGATTCGTCTAACAGAGAAGCATTTGCCAATTCCATTCCCGTAAAATCGCAGATCATGGTTTGGAAATTTAAAAGCGCTTCCAAACGTCCTTGAGCTATTTCTGCTTGATACGGTGTATAGGCGGTATACCAGCCTGGATTTTCTAGAATATTTCGCTGAATAACACTCGGTACAATCGCTTCGTGATATCCTAAACCGATATATGTCTTCAAAACTTTATTCTTTTCTGAAAGTGCTTTGATGTGCGCTAAGTATTCATATTCGCTCATGGCAGGTTCTAAATCCAGTTCGTTTTGTAAACGAATATTGTCAGGAACGGTTTGTGCAATCAGCTGCTCTAAGTCCTCTGCTTTGATGTAGGATAACATTTGTGTTTGTTCCTCTAAGTTAGGACCAATATGTCTTCTTTGAAATGAATTCGTATTCATGAAATAAAGTTTTGTAATGACTTCTTTTTTATTTTTTTTGCACCGGTGTTGTGATGAAGAATTCGTCTAATTTTTCATCTTTCAAAAATAGGTAATAAAACAATTACTTGATCAAAACTCAAAGTAGAAAAGGCACTTAATTATGAACTATTTTTAGAGGTTATAAACAGAAAGCCTATTTTTGTGAAATGAGCTTGTTCAAACGAATCTTCGACTTTTATATAAACGCGAGTATTCACGTTGCTTTAGCGGTGTATAGTTTTGTTCGCGTTACAGAAATTTACTTCGATTTAGGCTATAATGAAAACCTTAATTATTTTATTTTTTTTGGGACAATTACGGGCTATAATTTTGTGAAATATGCTGGACTTGCAAAATTGCATCACAGAAGTCTAACACGTTCTCTAAAAGCTATTCAAGTGTTCTCTTTAGTTTCTTTTTTTGCCATGTGTTTTTACGGGTATTCCTTGCCATTACATACCCTGTTGTTTAGTATCCCATTTGGGCTAATTACATTTCTCTATGCAGTTCCTTTTGGCGTCGGTTTCCAGAAGAGCTTACGAAGTTTTCGCTATTTAAAAATCATAGTCGTTGCATTTGTTTGGTGTGGATTTACTGTTTTATTGCCCGTTTTTGATGCCCAACAAACAATCGATCTTCCTGGACTGCTTTCTGCCCTTCAACGATTCTTGATTGTGGTAGTGTTAATTCTTCCTTTTGATATTCGAGACGTTCAATATGATGCAATTTCTTTGCAAACCATTCCCAAGAAAATTGGTATCCCAAAGACAAAACGTTTGGGGTTGATTTTGATGATCATTTCTTTGGTGATGGAGTATTTTTTAGCTGCTTCAATGCAGTCAAAAAACAGTTTTCTTTTGTTCTTCTTTCTCGTATTAATTTTCTTAATGCGAGCTCAAAAAGAGCAATCCAAATACTATAGTTCTTTTTGGGTCGAAGCGTTACCTATCTTTTGGTGGCTACTTCTTTTGAGATTCCATAATTTTTAGACAATTTTTCGATTTATTTTGTGAACTTAAAAATTATTGTCTCCAAATTGAAAAGATTCAATAAATCTTTAAAAACACTTCTTTATGGAATTTTAACTTTGTAGATTTACTCACTCAATTCAGAACTAAAGTTATACTGATGAATAGCGTAAAAAGAAATTATATTTTCGACTTTGACAGTACCTTAACTCGTGTAGAGGCATTGGATATTTTAGCTGAAATTACCTTGGCAAATAATCCCCAAAAGGAAGCAATTATTCAAGAAATTATTGACATTACGAATTTAGGAATTGACGGCGAAATTTCGTTTACTGAATCTTTGGAGAGACGAATTTCATTGTTGAAAGCGAATAAAGCAGATTTAAGTGCCTTAATTGCTGCTTTGAAAAAGCAAGTTTCCAAATCGATTGAAAGTAATAAAGCCTTCTTTGAAGAATTTGCAAATGATATTTATGTAATTTCGTGCGGCTTTAAAGAATTTATCGATCCGATCGTCAAGGAATATAACATCCCCTCAGAGAGAGTGTATGCCAACACCTTTAAATTCGCTCAAGACGGTGAAATTATTGGTTTTGATGCCAACAATGTATTGTCAAAACACAATGGAAAAATTGAATGTTTAAAAAACATGGATTTGAACGGTGAAATACAAGTGATTGGTGACGGATACAGTGATTATGTCACTAGAGAAGCAGGTGTTGCCGATAAGTTTTTTGCCTATACCGAGAATGTTTCAAGAGAAAAAACGACCGAGAATGCAGATCATATTGCTCCTAACTTAGATGAATTTTTATACGTGAACAAGCTACCAAGAAATATTTCGTACCCAAAGAATAGAATTAAAATTTTATTATTAGAAAATGTACATCCAGATGCCTTTGAAAAATTATCAAAAGATGGTTTTTCTGTTGAAACGGTTTCAAGAAGTTTATCTGAAGACGAATTGATTGAAAAAATTAAAGATGTTCATGTATTAGGAATTCGTTCCAAAACAAAAGTGACTAAAAAAGTAATTGAAGCTGCTGATAAATTAATGACGGTTGGGGCTTTTTGTATTGGTACCAAGCAAATAGATTTGGAGGCTTGTAAAGAAAGCGGAATTGTCGTTTTTAATGCACCCTATAGCAATACCCGTTCTGTTGTTGAGTTGGCAATTGGAGAAATTATTATGTTGATGCGTAGTGTATTCCAAAGAAGTACCGAAATTCACAATGGGCAATGGAATAAAACAGCAGAGGGTTCAAAAGAGGTTCGAGGAAAGAAGTTGGGAATTGTTGGATATGGAAATATCGGAAAACAATTGTCAATTTTAGCGGAAGCTTTAGGTATGAATGTATTCTATTATGATATTGAAGATAAATTAGCGTTAGGAAATGCAACTAAAGTTTCAGATTTATCTGAATTATTATCCATTTCAGATGTGGTTACTTTACACATTGATGACAACGCTTCCAATAAAAATTTCTTCGGAGAAAAAGAAATATCTCAAATGAAAGATGGCGCTGTTTTAGTCAACTTGTCCCGTGGTTTTGTAGTCGATATTTTAGCCTTAAAAGAAGCTTTAGTTTCTGGGAAAATTGCTGGAGCTGCTGTAGATGTTTATCCAGAAGAACCTGCGAAAAATGGTGAGTTTTTTACAGAATTACAAGGATTAAAGAATGTGATCTTAACCCCCCATGTTGGTGGTAGTACAGAGGAAGCGCAGAGAGATATTGCCGATTTTGTACCGAGCAAAATAATGGCATACATCAATTCTGGAAATACAGTAGATGCGGTAAACTTTCCAAACATCCGTTTGCCAAGACAAACAAAAGCGCATCGTTTTTTACATATTCATAAAAATATGCCAGGGGTAATGGCGGAAATCAATAAGGTGTTAGCCAAGTTTGACATGAACATCAACGGTCAGTATTTGTCAACCGATGAGAAAGTGGGCTATGTAATTACCGATTTAGACAAAGATTACAACCCAAAAGTACTCCAAAAACTAAGAGAAGTAAACGGGACTATAAAATTTAGAGTGCTCTATTAAAATTGCACAATTTTTATTCATCTAAAAAATGATTGTTTTATATTTGAAGACAATCATTTTTTTTATGCATTATTTTAACTCTTTAGAATACGCAAAAGAACAAGATCTTCATGATCCACTCGCTTCTTTTCGAAATCAATTCCATATTCCAAAAGATTCAAATGGAAACAATTGGCTCTATTTTACTGGAAATTCTTTAGGATTGCAGCCAAAAACAACCCAGAAATACATTCAGCAAGAACTAATCGATTGGGCAAATTTAGGAGTAGAAGGACATTTTGAAGCCAAAAATCCTGGTTGAATTACCACGAATTACTCAGAGACCAAATGGCGAAAATTGTGGGCGCTAAACCTCTAGAAGTAGTGGTCATGAATACCTTAACGACCAATCTGCATTTGTTAATGGTTTCTTTTTACAAGCCGACAAAAATTAAATATAAAATTGTAATTGAAAGTGATGCTTTTCCGTCAGATCGATATGCGGTGCAGTCTCAATTAAAATTTCACGGTTTTAGTGAGGAGGATCTTATTGAATGGAAACCTAGAAAAGGAGAAGAGCTTTTACGAATTGAGGATTTAGAACATATTATTTCAGAAAAAGGAGATGAAATTGCTCTTTTGTTAATTGGAGGAGTGAATTATTATACGGGTCAGTTTTTAGACCTTCCAAGAATTGCCGAAATTGGGCATTCAAAAAATTGTAAGGTTGGAATCGATTTGGCACATGGCGCAGGAAATATTCAGCCTAATTTACACGACTCGGGAGTAGATTTTGCAGCTTGGTGTACTTATAAATACCTCAATTCAGGTCCTGAAGTTTGTCTGGTGTATTTGTTCATGAAAGACATGCTAAAAATAAAGACCTACCACGATTTTCTGGTTGGTGGAATCACAACAAAGCAACTCGTTTTAATATGCGACAACCCTTTGATGTCATGGAAGGAGCAGAGGGCTGGCAGCTGTCGAACCCACCAATATTATCAATGGCAGCGATCTTAGCATCTTTAAATATTTTTGAAGAAGCGGGAATGGATGCGCTGCGTCAAAAATCAGAAAAATTAACAGGATATGTTGAGTTTCTAATTCATGAAATTGGCTCGGATGATTTTAAAATCATTACTCCAAAAAAACCAAAGGAACGAGGGTGTCAATTATCCATTCAGGTTAAAAATGCTGATAAAAGTTTACACAAACAATTGAGAGCACACTCGGTAATTACAGATTGGCGAGAACCAGATGTCATTCGGTGTGCACCCGTTCCGCTGTACACTTCTTTTGAAGATGTCTTCCGAATGGTTTCAATTTTAAAAGAACTAGTATAAATGAATAATCAAGAGACAATACTCATTGTTGGAGCCGGACTATGTGGAAGCTTACTCGCCTTACGACTTGCCCAAAGAGGCTATAAAGTAGCGGTCTATGAAAGTAGACCCGATCTTCGAAAAGTAGATATTTCAGCGGGACGGTCTATCAACCTAGCACTCTCGGATCGGGGGTTAAAAGCCTTGCGACTGTGTGGACTGGAAGCTGCAGTAAAAGAGATTTGCATCCCGATGTACGGACGACTGATGCATGATGCCAATGGCAATACTTTTTCTTCGAAGTATTCGGGAAGAGAAGGAGAACATATCAACTCCATTTCGCGGGGCGATTTGAATGGAATTTTATTGACCGAAGCAGAAAAACACAAGAATGTGTCTCTTCATTTTAATAAAAAGTGCAAGCATATTGATATTGGAAAAACAGTGGCAATTTTTAAGGATCAAGACACTCAAGAAAAAGTATCTATCAAAGCCGATGTTATTTTTGGTGCTGATGGAGCGGGTTCCTCATTGCGAAAAAGCTATGTTTCTGAACGAAAATTTTTATTTAGCCATTCTCAGAACTTCCTAAATCATGGCTATAAAGAGTTAGAAATTCCTGCAGACTCAAATGGGAAACACCAAATAAGTAATGCACATTTGCACATCTGGCCGCGTGGTGATTTTATGCTGATAGCTCTTCCCAATAGGGATGGGAGTTTTACGGTAACCTTGTTTTTGAGCTATGATGAAGGTGAGTTTAATTTTAATAATTTGGTTAGTGACGAAAAAATCACTACTTTTTTTGAACATGAATTTCCAGATGCACTGGCATTAATTCCAAATATCAAAGAGGCTTTTTTAAACAATCCAACAGGACCTTTAGGGACCGTAAAATGTTCGCCTTGGAGCTATAAAAACAAGACATTACTGATGGGGGATTCTTCCCATGCAATTGTTCCTTTTTACGGACAAGGAATGAACGCATCGTTTGAAGATGTAGTGGTTTTTGATGAAGTTTTAGAGAAATACCAAGGAGATTGGCAAACTGTTTTTCAAGCTTATGAAAAAGCCAGAAAACACGATACAGATGCCATTGCTGATCTTGCCATAGACAACTATTATGAAATGAGAGATCATGTTGCAAACCCTTTGTTTAAGGAAAAGAGAATCATTGAGATGGATTTGGAAAAGCACTTTCCGGCCCAATATTTTTCTAAATATTCTTTGGTTACCTTTAATGAAGATATTGGGTATCAAGAGGCGATGATAAGAGGAAGAGCTCAAGACAAGGCATTACTCAACTTAATTGCTGACGAAAAAGTTCATACGCATTCGGAAATGACCAAAGAGGAACTGGAAGTCATTTTAAGAAAGCTAACGAAAGAGACCAACCAAATTTTACATGAAGATAAAATTGCTGGAATGTAAGTGATAAAGGTCACTTTCCTAGAAGTCCCAAGCGCAATAGTCAGGAATTTAAGAGGAACTATTAAGTTATTAGAATTAACTAAAAAGAATATGGCAGAAAAGAAAGTAACACCAAGAGGCGCATATCCCCACCTAAAAGTAGTTGGAGATTTTATTTTTGTATCTGGGACGAGCGCTAGAAGAGCAGATAATTCCATTGCAGGAGTAGATATTATTGATGAAATGGGAACCAAACATCTTAATATTGAGACACAAACAAGAGAAGTTTTACAGAATATTGATACAAATTTACAAACAGTAGGAGCTAGTTTAAAAGATGTAGTTGACGTTTCAGCTTTTTTAGTGAATATGAATGATTTTGCTGGGTATAATAAAGCCTATGCAGAATTTTTTGATAAAGAAACTGGCCCTACAAGAACAACAGTGGCAGTTCATCAATTACCACACCCCGATCTGGTTGTGGAGATTAAGGTTACTGCTTATAAAAAATAAGATTTCAGAAAATAGGAAAGCGCGTATCTAAAACACAATGAAAATTAAAAACTACATCAACGGAAAATTCGAAAACCCAATACATGGAGAATATCTTGACAATTACAACCCATCAGTCGGAGAAGTTTATGGTCAAGTTCCTAATTCTTCAAAAGAAGATGTAGAGAATGCGTACCAAGCTGCAAAAAATGCTTTTCCAAGTTGGAGCAACACTACTTTAGAACTAAGAAGTAAAATTCTTTCCAAAATCTCAAACTTAATTATAGAGAAACTAGATTTTTTAGCAGCAGCAGAATCTAAAGACAATGGAAAACCCGTTCATTTGGCAAAGTCGGTAGACATTCCAAGAGCGGCAAGTAATTTTCAATTTTTTGCAGATGCACTTACACAGTTTTCATCAGAAAGTCATGAAAGTACTGGTTTCAATGCGATTAATTTTACCTTACGAGAACCCATTGGGGTCGTAGGCTGTATTTCTCCGTGGAATTTACCTTTGTATTTGTTTACTTGGAAAATTGCCCCTGCAATTGCAGCGGGAAACTGTGTAGTTGCAAAACCAAGTGAAATTACACCACTGACAGCCTACTTATTTGGCGAGATTTGTTCAGATGCGGGTTTGCCAAATGGAGTGTTAAATATTGTTCACGGGAATGGTTCATCTACTGGACAAGCTATTGTTGAGCACCCACAAATCAAAGCAATTTCATTTACAGGCGGAACAGCAACTGGGGCTCATATTGCCAGAGTAGCTGCCCCATTGTTTAAAAAATTATCTTTAGAATTAGGAGGAAAAAATCCAAATATCATATTTGCAGATTGTAATTATGACAAAATGTTAGCAACAACAGTTCGTTCTTCTTTTTCAAATCAAGGCCAGATTTGTTTATGTGGAAGTCGAATTTTAGTAGAAGCAGAAATCTATGAGAAATTCAAGAAAGATTTTATTCAAAAAGTAGCGGAATTAAAAGTTGGAAATCCTAAAAATTCGGAGACCAGTATAGGTGCAATAGTTTCTAAACAGCATTTCAAAAAAGTAAAAGAGTATATTGAAATTGCAGAGAGAGAAGGAGGGAGAATTATTTTTGGAGGAAATAAAGTTACCGTAAAAAATTGTGAAAATGGCTATTATTTACAACCTACTGTCATAGAGGTGGCCAATAATTTGTGCACTGCAAATCAAAAAGAAATCTTTGGCCCGGTTGTAACCATGATGCCTTTTAAAACAGAAAAGGAAGCGTTGCAATTAGCAAATGATGTGAAATACGGATTGTCAGCATCTCTATGGACTAATAATTTAAATAGAACCCTGCAGTTTTCTAAGCAATTAGAAACCGGAATTGTTTGGGTGAATACATGGATGTTGCGTGATTTACGAACCGCTTTTGGAGGAAAAAAGGCAAGTGGAATCGGTAGAGAGGGTGGTTTTGAAGCCTTGCGGTTTTTTACAGAACCCAAAAATATATGTATTCAATATGAATAGAGGGTTCATGGTCTCTGAACACTAATAACCAAGATGAAAGAAAAAGGATACGGACTTAGAGGTCCCAATCGTTATTCTTGAGGTCATACAATCATAAATAAATGAATTTAGAATTAAAAAACAAAAACGCATTAGTTTGTGGAAGCACCCAAGGAATCGGAAGAGCAACGGCAATCTTATTGGCAGAAGAAGGGGTAAATGTTACTTTAATTGCAAGAAATGAAGAAAAGTTGAAAGCAGTTTTGGCTGAATTACCAAATGATCATCAATGCCATAGTTATTTGGTGGCAGATTTTTCAAAACCCCATGAGTTAGAAAAAAGAATAGAAACTACCGATTTTAAATTTCATATTCTAGTAAACAATACTGGGGGGCCTAGAAGTGGAGAATTAATATCAGCGACAACCACAGACTTATTAAATGCATTTCAAATGCATGTAATTTGCAATCAAATTCTAACGAAGGCAGTAGTTCCGTTTATGAAGTTCGAAAAATTTGGTAGAATTATAAATATAATTTCCACATCTGTAAAAGAACCAATTCCTGGATTAGGCGTTTCGAATACCATAAGAAATGCTGTAGGGAATTGGGCGAAAACACTAGCAACAGAACTTGCCCATTTTCAAATTACGGTGAATAATGTTTTACCCGGTTTTACAAACACTTCACGTTTAGATGAAATCATTAAGATCAAAGCTCAGCATGAGCAATCATCTGTAGCGGAAATGGAACAAATAATGAAAAATTATGTTCCTGTTAAGCGTTTTGCAAAACCAGAAGAAACAGCTGCTGCTGTTGTATTTTTAGCAAGTAAACAAGCCAGTTATATCAATGGAATTAACTTGCCAGTTGATGGAGGAAGAACAAAATCATTATAGCCGAGCATTCAGGTTTCTAATAGGATAAAATTGTTTGAAAAAAAATGTGTAAATTTAGTTTCGAAAATAATAGTAATTAAATCTCAAAACGCCCATTTTGAGGCTCTTCCTTTTGGGAGATTAAGCGGGTACTTCATATGAGTAATTTAGTACAGCCATTGCATTTAAAAAAGTGGATTGATGAACATCGTCATTTGTTAAAACCACCTGTTGGGAACAAACAAGTTTGGGATCATGGGGAGTATATTGTGATGGTGGTTGGAGGGCCCAACAATCGAAAAGATTATCATTATAATGAAACTCCAGAATTTTTCTACCAATTGGAAGGGGATATGATTTTAAAAATTATTGACAACCATGGAAAAATGAGGGATGTAGCAATTCATGAAGGTGATATTTATTTATTACCTGCCAGAGTGCCACATTCGCCACAAAGAACCGAAAACACTGTAGGTTTGGTAATTGAATATCCACGTTCTGAAGGGATGTTGGATGCCTTGGAATGGTATTGTGAAAACTGTGAAAACCTCTTGTATAGAGAAGAATTTGCTTTAGAGAATATTGAAGTTGATTTGCCAGTAATTTTTGATAGGTATTATTCCGATAGTGAAAAATGTACTTGTTCGAGTTGTGGGAAAATGATGGAAAAGCCAAATTTATTACATGATTAAATAGTTCTGAAATGCTGGTGATCGACTCAATTGAAGGATGGTCAGAAAAAATATTAAACTGAAATAGAAAGGTTTCTACTTAAGGAGGAGCAATAGATAAAATGGAAAAACGAAAGCTACGAATCAACGGACATTCACACTTACTACCTTATCCAGAGCAAATACCTCAATTTATGAAGGATAAAGAAATTTTTTGGGTCGATGATGAGCGTAAGCATATGCTGCAAAAAGGATGGAAGCGACCTGTAACAGATTCCAGTTTTTTTTTGGATGAAAAAATAGTTTGGATGGAAAAAAACAAACTGGATCATGCAGTTGTTTTAAACCTATCGCAACTGTATGGAAATGGTTTGCGTTTGGAAGAAATGAAAAAAGCTTTGCGTTTCCAAAATGATTTTAATGCAAAAGTCCAACACGATCATCCCGATAAATTCACCTGTGGGTTTGTAGTACACCCCGGTTTTATTTATGGAGCCCTCTATGAAATTGAACGATGTGTAGAAGAATTGGGACTCAAAGTTTTGTGTTTGCCAACCCATTTTATGGACTCTATCGGTCAATGGAGATGCGTTTTTGATAAAGAAAATGACCGGATTTTTGAATTGGCAGATAAATACAAATTGGCCATTGAAATCCATCCTTATGATGGAGATAAAATGATAAAATTAGAGAATACCAATTGGCGTTTTCATCTCATTTGGATGCTGGCGCAATGCGGTGATGCCTATCATTTTTATACCTTGAATGGGATGCAAGAACGGTTTAAAAATATTCGAACTTGTTTTGCACACGGTGGACAATTGGCTCAGATGAATTTAGGACGACGAATTCAAGGTTTTGATGGAAGACCCGATTTGTTTGAAGGGAAAACGCATCCAAGAAAAGCAGTTGGACACAAGAACATCTTTTTTGATACCCTGGTTCACGATACTGATTCGCTAAAATTAATGATTGACAAACAAGGAGCTAGTCAAGTAATTATGGGATTAGATGACCCCTATCCTCTTGGGGAGATGGAGAATGACGCACAATCTTCCTATCCAGGAAAATTTTAGACTTGGCAAAGGACAGAGACATTATTGATCAAAAGCAGTACGATCAAATTTGGGAAGACAATACTCTGCAATGGTTGTTTGGTGATGATGAAAAAGCAAAACAAGATTTGGTGAAAAAGATACTTTCTAATAGCTAGTCAACTTCTATTCTAAACTATTTTCATGAGATAGGGTTTCGACTCAATGATTTCTGAAGTGCCTGGAGTTTTTTCTAGTTGACTGTTATGGCAATGCTTGTATCCGCTTCTAGCATAAACTTCGCATCTTTGAATTTTGGAGGTCCCATAAAGCCCTTTGCGTTATTTGACATTCCTAAAGGCTCTTTAGGGATTCCAAAGAAATTGGTATCCATCTTCTGATTGTTATTTTCGTCATGAAAAGATGAAAGTGCATAATCACCTTTTGGTAAGTTTTCAAAAATAGCCACTGCTTGTCGGTCCTGTATCGTTACAATTTTCCCGCGATAGTTTTTCTTTAAAAAGGTAGAATCTGTGGTGTAAATTGCTACAAAAAGTTTTCCCATGTCAGAGTTCATCCCAGAAAAGTTTGCAGTTAATGTAAAGGTGGTTGTTTTTTCTTGGGCTTTCAGAGAAATGAACCCGCCAAAAAGAAAGAGTAGAATGTAGAATGTTTTTTTCATAATACGTTTTTTAATCAATGATTCAAATATCGAACGTTTTTCTGATTATCAACACAAGAATGATACCGAATCGTCTGTTTTGAATCCTGAATTGTACTTCTATTAAAAAATTTCGAAGGCGTTAGCGATAGTTCCTTTTGATTTGTTGTAAGCTTTGTTTAGATTGTATGTATTCTGAAATGATGTTGAAGCGCAGTTTTTCAATGTCTTGTTCATAATATTGTGCCCATTTATCATTGTTCAACAAGTGAATGATTTGCTTTCTTTTTTGTTGCGCTTCATAAAATACGAAACAATGATTTGAGGAGGAATTTGTATTTACCCGAATTGTAGCTGTTTTTGATTCATAATCAACCTCAATATAAAATATTTTTTGAGCAGTTTCAATCGGGTAGAAGTCTGTCCATTTGGCAAATCCAAGACCAATAGTTTGATTTTTGTAGTCTTTATTGGCAATGAATTTCCATCGGCAATTTGCGACTCTTCCCCAATGCGTTGACCTTCTATAAACACCTTCTTCAGTATAAAAGTAGGCGCTTTCAGATTTGCTTTGATAATGGGTCTTTTTTGGAAAATCAAAGTCCTCAATTTGTTGAAATTCACAAAAAGTATGCTTAAAAAAATTGGTTTGATTGTAAGTTTTCAAAAATCTTGTGGTTAATGTTCTACGAAAATAATAAAGTAATTTGAATTGGTGGACTCCGTTTTCAAGTCTCAGGGGCTTTTTGCTTTCGGAGGATTATTTCATAAAAAAAAACGCAATCAAATCAATGATTGCGTTTTTAGGGTTTTAAGAAATTGAATTTTTAAAAAGTCGTTGAATGGTATTCAACTGTAGTAATTTATAGCCTATCACAAACAGCGATAGGAGTCATTTTACTTTACTTCTTCAAAATCAACATCTTCAACATTGTCACCTTGAGCATCTGCTGCTGCTGGCTCTTCTTGTTGTGCTCCTCCCGCTCCCTGTTCTGCAGCATACATTTCTTCAGAAGCGGCTTTCCATGCTTCGTTAATAGTAGCCATTGCTGTTTCAATTTGCCCTAAATCTCTCGATTCGTGAGCAGCTTTTAAGGTAACAAGTGCAGCTTCAATAGGCTCTTTTTTATCGTTAGATAATTTTTCACCAAATTCTTTTAATTGCTTTTCTGTTTGGAAAATCATAGAATCTGCTTCGTTAATTTTTTCTGCAGTTTCTTTTGCAGCTTTATCAGCATCTGCATTTTCTTCTGCTTCTTGTCTCATTTTAGCGATTTCTTCTTCAGATAATCCAGAAGAAGCTTCAATTCTAATTTCATGAGATTTGTTTGTTCCTTTGTCCAATGCTGAAACTTTAATGATTCCGTTTGCATCAATATCAAAAGTAACTTCTATCTGAGGAACTCCTCTTTGTGCTGGAGGTAATCCATCTAGATGGAAACGTCCAATTGTATTGTTATCAGCAGCCATTGCTCTCTCTCCTTGTAAAACGTGAATTTCTACTGAAGGTTGATTGTCTACTGCCGTAGAGAATACTTGTGATTTTTTTGTTGGAATGGTTGTGTTTGCATCGATTAGTTTTGTAAACACATTCCCCATAGTTTCAATTCCTAAAGATAAAGGTGTAACGTCTAATAACAATACATCTTTCACATCACCAGATAAAACTCCACCTTGAATAGCAGCTCCTAAAGCAACAACTTCATCAGGGTTAACGCCTTTACTTGGTGATTTTTTAAAGAATTTTTCAACAGCTTCTTGTACAGCAGGAATTCTAGTAGAACCTCCAACCAATACAATTTCGTCAATATCATCAATTGTTAAATCTGCATTTTTCAAAGCAGTTTTACAAGGTGCGATAGTTCTTTTTACTAAATCGTCAATTAATTGCTCAAATTTCGCTTTTGTTAAAGAACGTACTAAGTGTTTTGGTCCGCTAGCAGTAGCAGTTACGTATGGCAAGTTGATCTCTGTTTGTGCAGAAGATGATAGTTCAATTTTCGCTTTTTCAGCAGCTTCTTTCAAACGTTGTAAAGCCATAGGATCTTCTCTCAAGTCCATGTTTTCTTCTGCTTTGAATTCTTCTGCTAACCAGTTAATGATTTTTTCATCAACATCATCTCCACCTAAGTGAGTATCACCATCTGTAGCCAATACTTCAAAAACACCGTCTCCTAATTCTAAGATAGAAACATCATGTGTTCCACCACCAAAATCAAAAACAACAATTTTTTTATCATCATGAGATTTATCTAAACCGTAAGCTAATGCAGCTGCAGTAGGTTCGTTGATAATTCTTCTTACTTTTAAACCAGCAATTTCACCTGCTTCTTTAGTCGCTTGTCTTTGTGCATCGTTAAAGTATGCAGGAACTGTAATCACCGCTTCAGTAACATCTGATCCTAAATAGTCCTCAGCTGTCTTTTTCATTTTCTGTAATACCATTGCAGAAATTTCTTGAGGCGTATATAAGCGTCCGTCAATATCTACTCTTGGAGTATCGTTGTCACCTTTTACAACATTATAAGGAACTCTTTTTGCTTCTTTTAAAGATTCAGAAAATTTGTTCCCCATAAAACGTTTGATAGAGTAAACCGTTTTAGTAGGATTCGTAACTGCTTGTCTTTTTGCAGGATCCCCAATTTTACGCTCTCCACCTTCAATGAATGCTACGATAGATGGGGTTGTTCTTTTTCCTTCTGCATTTGGAATTACAACGGGCTCATTTCCTTCCATCACAGAAACACATGAATTTGTTGTTCCTAAATCTATTCCTATAATTTTACTCATAATATCTAATTTATATTAAATTTCTTTTTTTATTCAACATCTACCAATAGTCAAAGTGTGTGCCAACAAATCTTTGGATGTAAATTGTCAGTCTTTCGAAGGATTTGATTTTGTAGGAGTGACATATTGACATAAAAAAGGTTCAATCGAAATGATTTTATTACTGAAAAGTTTTTTTAAAGTGGAACGGTAAGTAAATTTTTGAGGGGATGTTTGCAACGTTTAAAGAGATTTTTTGAATTGAACATTCAGTCTTACTGTGGTATGTAAAATAAAATAGTATTTTAGTATTCGTATAATATTAGAACTATTTTGTGTGTTTAGTATATATTTACGAGTTATGAATCTAAATAATTATGAATGTCACAATTTATTAGCGTTTTTGATATGTTGAAAATAGGAGTGGGCCCCTCAAGTTCACACACCTTAGGCCCTTGGAAAGCCGCTCAACAATGGATTTCTAAACTAAAAAAAACGGCAGTTTTTTTAAAGGCAGATGCCATTCAAATCGATTTGTATGGTTCGCTTTCTTTGACGGGAAAAGGACATGCAACTGATATTGCAGTATTGATGGGTTTGAGTGGAGCCGATCCAGAATACATTCCTATTGCAGAGATCGACGAAACTATTCAAAGTATTAAAGAAAGTGGACTCTTGTATTTAAACAATGAGAGAATGATTTCTTTTTCTTTGGAATCGATTCATTTTCAGAAAGCGTTTTTACCTTTTCACTCCAACGGCATGACTTTTACAGCCTATCATCAGAGTAAAGTGATTTCCCAAGAAACCTATTATTCTATTGGAGGAGGTTTTGTCATTCAGGATGATGACATTTTAGTTGATAAAGTTGAACTCACCAAACAAAATTTCCCTTTCTCTATCAACAGAGCTATTCAGTTGGAAGCGTATTGTAAGAAACAAAATTTATCGATTTCTGAAATTGTTTTTGAAAATGAATTGATACTTCGCTCGAAAGATACTATTGATAAAGAGTTGCAACGAATTTGGGATACGATGTTGGAATGTATGTATATTGGTTGTCATACAAAAGGGTTTTTACCCGGAGGGCTGCAAGTAAAAAGACGTGCTTTTGATACTCACTCAAAACTCATTAAGGGTACAAGGTATTCAAATCCGAAAGAATGGATTACAGCCATTCGAAGCACCGAAGTAAAATTTCGAGAAATCTTAAAATGGGTGAGTTGTTTTGCGCTTTCGGTCAATGAAGTGAATGCTTCTTTGGGCAGAGTTGTTACAGCTCCAACTAATGGAAGCGCAGGGGTAATTCCTGCAGTATTAATGTATTATTTGGTGATAGAAAACCATAAAGCAAATTTTGAACAGATTCAAAAATTTTTATTGACTGCTAGTAAAATTGGAAGCATTTTTAAAGAAAATGCAACAATTTCTGCCGCTATGGGAGGTTGTCAGGCAGAGATTGGAGTTTCTTCTGCTATGGCAGCTGCTGCACTGACAGAATTGCTAGGAGGTACTCCTTCGCAATGTCTGGTTGCTGCTGAAATAGCAATGGAGCATCATTTAGGATTGACTTGTGACCCGATTGCAGGTTTGGTGCAGATACCATGTATTGAGCGAAATGCTATGGGTGCTATCAAAGCAATAAATGCTGCTGAAATGGCTTTAGAGACCAATCCAAACGAGGTGAAAGTTCCTTTAGACACAGTGATTGATACGATGTGGAAAACTGCAAAGGATATGAATAAAAAATATAAAGAAACTTCTGAAGGAGGGTTGGCTGTTACCGTTAGAATGGTTGATTGTTAATTCTGTTCGTAAGGAGATAATCTCTTGTATGAAAAAACCCAAAAGCTTAAAGCTTTTGGGTTTCCAATGGTATTTAATTTTGTATGAATTATTCAGCAGAACTTTGTACTGCCAAATTATATACTACAAGTCCAAAACCGATTTTATTGATTGCATCTCCAATGTTATAAATAACATCCATATCCAATCCTCCGAAAAGACCTGAATACCATCCTGGAGTTCCAGCCATATATCCTAATGGATAAATTGCCCAACCTACCAAGACAAACCAACAAAGTGCTTTGTGAGCTTTTAATACAGATCCACCAGCTTGAACTGCCAATTGCTTAGCACTTCCTAACCAGATGTCATAAACAATCACGAAATAGGCAGCTCCAGAAAGAAGACCCCATAACCATGCATTATTCTGATCTACAGCTTCTCCAATATATCCTGTAATTAACATTACTACAGATAAGAAGATGAGTCTCCACATTAATGATTTTTTTGCTCCAGCTACTTTTAAAATTAAGTAAAATTCAACACACATTAAAGGAACTGTTAAGATCCAATCTACATATCTGAAGAATGTTGGGGAGTCTGAAAAAGCAGCCCAATAATCTCTCATATAGAGATAATGTACAGCAGCAATAAAGGTAATCAATCCAGAAATTAAAATGGAAGTCCGCCATTTTTTATCAAAACTGTTCATTGATAAAAAGAAAAATACTGATGCGGCCATCATTGCCATACATCCTACAAAAAATGTAAATCCAACATAATCATCAGTTGCCATTTGAGCAACCGATAAAAATTTAATTGATAAATTCATAAAGGTTAAAGTTTAAGTTAGTAAATTAGTTAATTTTAACAAATATACAGAAAAATTATTAAATTTGAAATATGGTTATAATATTTAAGAAGAATTATCAAAATTTTATGATTTTTTTTACGTTTTTCCTTTTTTGGTTTAGTATCCAATTTGGAGAACTGGTAGAGGATTCAGTCGCATTTGCTCTCATAGTTTCGTTGGGTATTTTACATGGTGCAAATGATTTACTTATTTTATCGAAAGGAAAAAATAAGAAGGCTGTCTATTTGAAACATCTTCTTATTTATCTCTCAATTATTTTATTGTGTGTTGGGACTTATTTATTTAGTCCCTTTGCGGCAATTTTAGCATTTATTTTATTGAGTTCCTATCATTTTGGTGAAGAGCACATGGGTGAAAAGATCAAAGAGCATCAAATTCTGAATGCTATTTACTATATGGCTTACGGTTTGTTTCTTTTTTCAATGCTTTTTTATGCATCCCTCTCGGATGTAAACCAAATTATGAAAGAACTAACTGGAACTACTTTGACCAGATTTCAAATTCTACTCGCATTGCAAAGTTCGGGAATGTTTCTTTTTGTGATCAGCTTGTTTCTTGTTTTAAAAAAGAAGAATAGCCTTCGCCTGTTTTTAAAAGAGTTATTTTATTTAGGACTTCTCTTTATTGTTTTTAAAACCTCATCACTCATCTTGGGCTTTGCTATTTATTTTATCTTCTGGCATTCGATTCCTTCCATAATGAATCAAGTAGAATTTATCTATGGAAGTTTTACCAAACAAGGGGTTGTTCGATATATTAAAAAGGCACTGCTATATTGGTCAATAAGCGTAGTGGCTCTAGTGATATTATATCAAATGATTCCTGAAATAAATTTATTTTCTACGATCATTTTTGTGGTTTTATTCGCAGTAACTGCTCCCCACACATGGGTCATGTATAAAATGAAAGCTTAACGTGTAAAAAAGAGTTCGTTTTCTGAAGACATTTCTGCAGAAAAACGGTAGCTATCTACATCAAATCCTTTTAATTCCTCAATACTGTTGACATTGTTGTCTAAGATATAGCGCACCATCAATCCTCTTGCTTTCTTGGCAAATGTCATGATTGTTTTATATTCTCCGTTCTTAAGATCTTTAAAAACTGGAGTAATCATCGGTACTTTTAATATTTTTTGATTGACTGCTTTAAAGTATTCCGAACTGGCTAAGTTGATCAGTAATTCGTTTTCAGAAAGTTCATTGTTCAAGGAATTAGCGATGCGATCCCCCCAAAATTGATATAGATTTTCTGTTTTACCAACTTTTAATTTTGTGCCCATTTCCAATCGATAGGGCTGAATTAAATCCAGTGGTTTTAACAAACCATAGAGTCCCGATAAAATTCGCAATCGATCTTGTAATAGCGGTATTTTTTCTTGGGATAAAGAGTTTATGTCAATTCCTCGAAATACTTCTCCGGTAAATGAATAGATTGCTTGCTTTGCATTTCCTGTTGAAAAAGGAGTCGACCATGCTTGATTTCGTTCGTAGTTCAGTGCAGACAAGTCAGGAGATATTTTCATTAAATCGCCAATTTTGTTTTTGGAAAGTGTTTTGAGTTTTTTGTTCAACTTTTCTGATTGACCTAAAAACTGGGGTTGCGTATACAGGCTCGTCGCTGCTTTACTTTCAAAATCCAACGATTTTGCAGGAGATATGATGATTTTCATAGGTTGGTAGTATTTATTTAATCGTCTTTTTTGTTCTGTAAAAGTACAACATCAAAGATTTAATGTCAATAAAATCGATGATTCTTATTCTGTTGGTTTTTTTTTAGTACATTTAGTGTAGTTTTAATTGAAATGAACTATCCACGAGGATAGTTTTTTTAAGAAATTTTTTATTCCATCAGAACCTATGAAACTATCTACAATAAAAAAGCATTTACAAAATTTAGAGACTATTGCATTTCAGTTGCCAAACAATCAGTTGGTATCTCGTCATTTTCATGTTACTGAAGTTGGAAAAGTAACCAAAAAATTTATTGATTGTGGGGGAAAAGTACGCTCCGAAGAAGTGATTAATTTTCAACTCTGGGAAGCAGACGATTATGACCATCGATTGCATCCAGAAAAATTATTAAATATTATCGAGCTATCGGAAAAAATTTTTGATTTTGAGGATTTGGAAATTGAAGTCGAGTATCAAGGTACTGAAACTATTGGAAAATATGGGATGGACTTTGACGGAAAAAATTTCCTACTAACCTCTAAGCTTACTGCCTGCTTGGCGAGGGAAGCTTGTGGGATTCCAGAAGAAAAACCAAGAATCCGTATTTCTGATTCTGGAAAAGTAACTTCATGTGATCCTAATTCGGGGTGTTGTTGATGGGAACGATATTGAAAACAGAATTCCTCCTCTCTCTTTAAAAATCTTCTTTGGAATTTATGGTATAGTTTCTCCACTTTTCTAGACAGGTGAGTAGGTCTTCAGGAATTTCAGAATTAAATCGCATAAATTCACCTGTTGTCGGATGTGTAAAGCCCAAGGTTTTAGCGTGTAATGCTTGTCTTGGAAGTGTTTTGAAGCAGTTTTGTACAAATTGCTTGTATTTGGTAAACGTGGTACCTTTTAAAATGTCATTTCCTCCATAACGTTCGTCATTGAACAGGGTATGACCTATGTGTTTGAAATGTGCTCTGATTTGATGTGTTCTACCCGTTTCTAGTTTGCACTGAACTAAGGTGACATACATAAACCGGTCGATCACTTTATAATGAGTTACGGCATGTTTTCCAAAATCTCCTTCAGGGAAGACGTCCATTTGTAAACGATTTTTTAAGCTACGTCCAATATTTCCTTCTATTTTACCTTCGTCTTCATCAATATTTCCCCAAACTAAAGCATAATACAAACGTTCTGTAGTTCGGTCAAAAAATTGTTTTGACAAATTGGCCAAGGCATATTCTGTCTTTGCAACCACCAATAAACCACTAGTGTCTTTGTCGATTCGATGCACCAAACCTGGACGTTCGTTCGAATTGGTTGGTAAGTTTTCGATATGATGTATTAATCCATTGACCAAGGTTCCTGAATAATTTCCATGGCCTGGATGTACTACCATTCCTGCTGGTTTATTGACCACAATTAACGCATCATCCTCATAAACGATATCTAAAGGAATGTCTTCTGCGACCAATAAATTTTCAGCTGGTGGATGGGTTAAGAGAACTCGGACAACATCGTTGGGTTTTACTTTATGATTTTGCTTTACAGCAATATCATTCACTAAAATATTTCCTGCTTTTGCTGCTTGTTGAATTTTATTTCGAGTAGCATTCTCAATAAAATTCATTAAGAATTTATCTACTCGTAAAGGTTCTTGACCAATGCTTGCTATAAAATTGTAATGTTCGTATAAGGCTGTATTTTCACTCTCTAGGTCAGTGTTCTCTTGCATAATTGTTTTGTAAGTACTTAAAATTTAATTTCTTGTCCCATCACCCAAAATCAACTCAATCGTTGAGTTTTTTGGTATTTTTTCTCCAGCTGTTAGTTTATTTCCATTAAATTTAAGACCTCTTACAACATTTTTACCAATGTCTGGAACATAGGTGAATTTTGTACCAACAGTAAAACCAATTGATTTTAGTTCTGTAGTAGCTTGTCTTTTTGTACGCCCAATTAAATCAGGTACTTCAATTAGTCTATAGGTAGAGGGATTTAAAACCAAGTAAATTTTTCGTTTCTCTTTTACAAAATCACCTGCTTCTGGGTCTTGTTCTATAACCGATTTGCTAGGGTAATTCGGATTGTAACTCGCTGAATCCATAATTTTTAAATCGAGGTCTAATTCGGTTAATTTACGCTCTACTTCTTCCAGAGAAAGTTTATGCAAGTTTGGGACTTGAATTCTTTGGTCGTGATTTGTGGTCATTTCTAACCAATTTTTCAATCCAAAAATTAAAAGAAACAAGGCAATGATAGCAATGGTAAGATGCTTTAAAAATGATTTACTTTTTAGAAATTGAATCATACCCATTTTTCACTTTTTAGAACAAACAAATATATAAAAACTAAACGTTGCTGTTTCTATTTATATTTTGATAAATTTGTTTTATTTTTTTATTATAAATGAAACAAAACATTGCCATTATAATGGGGGGCTATTCAGCCGAAGTTCACATTTCCTTAAAAAGTGGAAATGTTGTGTATACGCATTTAAACAAAGAGAAATATACTCCTTTTCGAGTACATATCTTACAAGATAAATGGGTCGCTTTGGATGAATCCAATGTCGAATATCCCATCGATAAAAATGATTTTTCCTTTATTTTAAATGGACAAAAAATTCTTTTCGATTGTGTTTTCAATGCAATTCACGGAAATCCTGGAGAAAACGGAGCCATTTTAGCTTATCTAAATATGATCGGATTAAAGCATACTTCGGCAAACTGGTATCAAATGGCCTTGACCTTTAATAAAAGAGATACTCTGAGTGTTGTTAAAGAATATGGCATTCCAACCGCAATTTCTTTTTATTTAAATAAAGGAAATACAATCGATATTGATGGGATTGTAGCAAAAGTGGGGTTGCCTTGTTTTGTCAAGCCCAACAATGCGGGTTCTAGTTTTGGAATCTCAAAAGTACATACCATTGAAGAACTAGTTCCCGCGATCGAATATGCCTATGAACAAGACTCAGAAATTTTAATTGAATCTTTTTTAGAAGGAAGGGAAGTATCTGTGGGAGTCATCGAGTATCAGAATACAATTAAAGTAATGCCCATCACAGAGATTATATCAGAAAATGATTTCTTTGATTATGAGGCAAAATATGAGGGGAAATCGAAAGAAATTACCCCAGCTCAATTACCATCTGAGCTACAAGATAAAATTGAAACTATCGCAAAAAAAGTTTATCAAGTATTAAATATGTCTGGCTTTTCTAGATCAGAATTTATCTTGGTAAAAGGCGTCCCACATTTTTTAGAAATGAACACGGTACCTTACTTAACAGAAAACAGTATTTTACCTCAACAAGCTGCTTGTTCAGGTATTTCTTTAGCAGAATTATTTGATAACGCCATCCAATCGGCTTTAAACTAACACTATGAAAAAAGCAATTTTCCCAGGATCTTTTGATCCCATCACTTTAGGACATTTTGATATTGTCGAACGAGGTGTCTCGTTATTTGATGAGTTGATCATTGCTATCGGTGTCAATTCTGATAAGAAATATATGTTTTCCTTAGAGGAAAGAATTAAATTTATTGAAGACTGTTTTAAAGACAATCCAAAGATAAAAGTGGTTACCTACAAAGGACTAACCGTTGATTTTTGTACAAAAAACAAGGTAGATTTTATTCTAAGGGGTTTGAGAAATCCAGCAGATTTTGAGTTTGAAAAAGCTATTGCACATACTAATAGGGACTTGGCTCCAGTAGAAACCATTTTCTTGCTAACTGCGGCAAGTACTTCATATATTTCATCTTCTATTGTTAGAGAAGTCATTCGTCATGGTGGAGATTATACAAAATTGGTACCCAAAACAGTTCGTATTTAAAGCTTCGAATTTCAGCATAAGATTTTTTCCTATTTTGTATTTCAATCTTTAGTTTATGAAGAAAATTATATTTTATATTTCTGTTCTCTTTCTTTTTTCTTGTGAGTCTTCAACGAAAAATCAACAGGAAAAACTAACGACCCTTTTTGAGTCTTCAAAGGGAACTGAAACTCCAGAATATAAAGAGATAATTGACTTTTATACCAAACTCTCAAATTCGCATCCAGAAATTTCACTCTTCTCTTTTGGGCAAACTGATGCAGGTATGCCTTTGCATTTAGTGGTCTTTCATACCGAAGGGATCTACAATATTGAAGAACTAAAAAACAGTCCTAAAAATCGAGTCTTAATCAGTAATGGAATTCATCCTGGAGAGTCTGACGGGATTGATGCTTCTATGCTATTTTTAAGAGATATCGTTCAAAGTGATTCTTTGAAAAATAGATACAAAAACTCACTGATTGCGGTAATTCCTGTCTATAATATCGGGGGTGCTCTCAATAGAAATTCACACACACGAGCCAATCAAAATGGTCCGAAAACATATGGTTTTCGTGGAAATGCTCGTAATTATGATCTAAACAGAGATTTTATCAAACAAGACACCAAAAATGCAGTTGCTTTTGCTGAAATTTTTCATGCAGTGCAACCCGATGTATTTATTGATACGCATGTGAGTAATGGGGCTGATTATCAATATGCAATCACGCATTTGTTTACGCAGCATAATAAATTAGGTGGCAATTTGGGAGACTTTATTGAAACGAAAATACGCCCTACATTAGAACAGTCTTTACAAGAAAAAGGGATTGACATTTCGCCTTATGTAAATGTTTGGGGTACTTCTCCAGATGGAGGATGGTCTCAGTTTTACGATTCGCCTCGTTATTCTACGGGCTACACAACATTATTTCACACCTTAGGAATGATGGTCGAAACACACATGCTAAAACCCTATGCCACCCGTGTAGCACAAACCTATGAATTATTGTTCTCAATGGTCGATTTGACTCAGCAATACTCCTATAATATCAAAGAATTGAGAAACAATGCAGTTTCCGAAATTTTAAAAAATAAAAGGTATCCATTAGTTTTTGAAGTTGATCAAAAGATCTCTTCAAAATTGAATTTTAAAGGGTATGAAGCCACTATTATTCCAAGTGAAGTATCCAATGGGAATCGATTGTTTTATGATCGTACGAAGCCTTTTACGAAAGAAGTAAATTATTACAATACTTTCAAAGTAACTAAAGAGGTTTTGATACCCGATGCTTATATTCTCCAACAAGGTTGGTTCCCAATTGTGGAACGCTTACAAAATAATCATATTGAGTTTACCCGTTTTAAAAAGGATACAACCATGACGGTAGTTGTGCAGCATATAGCATCCTATCAAACAAAAAAAACGGCATATGAAGGACATTATTTGCATTATGATACGGAAGTGAAAAGCACCCAGCAATCTGTTCATTTTAGAAAAGGTGATTTGTACATTCCAACTCATCAAAATGGAATTCGATATCTTTTTGAAACTTTAGAAGCGGAGGCTATAGATTCTTTTTTTAATTGGAATTTTTTTGATACTATTTTACAGCAAAAAGAAGGCTTTTCAGGCTATGTTTTTGAAGATGTGGCATCAGACTTCTTGGCCCAACATCCTTTAGTAAAAGCTGCTTTAGATAGCAAAATGAAATCAGACAAAGACTTTGCGAGTAACCCAAGGGCTCAGCTCAATTTTATTTATCAGAACACATTGCATTATGAAAAGGCACATTTGCTGTTGCCAATTTACAAAGTGTTCAATTAAATACTTTTAAGAATTAAAAAGTAGATTGAATATTTAAAGTTACTTCGTCCCACGTTTTAGAAACTCCGTCCGCACCTTTGTGAAGTTCTTCACATACTTTGTTCAACGAAGCTATTGCTGCTTTTGCATTCCAAGCATTAATGTCTAAAGTTGCTTTCATAGAAAATACATTGTCTGAAATATCATAGGTAAAAGGAACCTCATTGGTCATTCCATTCATTTGGATTGTCGCTATTCCTTTAGTTTCCGTTGAAATTTGTAATTTCCCCTTAAGGATGTTAGTATTCATAAAACTAAAAAAGAACTTTCTAATTTTGTAGTCTCTGCTAGAGTCTTTGGTGAAAATACTACTTACTGGGATTCCAAATTCGGTATTGTTAATGGCTTCAGAAATTGTATTTCCTTCTCCGTTAGCAGTAATGTTTACTTGATTGAATGCTCCGTTTACGGGGATTTTATCTGTTGTTTTATAGGCTGTCCAGCCAATGGAGTTTTTTGCTTTTTTTAAAGAAAATTTTGCATTGGACTGAGGAGCTACTTTTTCAACTTCTTTTGTTGAAGTTTTTGTGGTTTCAGATTTGCAATTTATAAATCCTATTGTGAGTAAAAATAAAGCACTATAGTATATTGATTTTTTCATAATTAGTTTTTTGGTTTAATAATTGTTTGTGCCAATTTGATGTATTCTTTCTTTGCCTGTTCTGAAGACATACCGTTTAATTGCATCCATGCATTTAATTTAAAAGCATTTCTACCGTTTACATTACTGTTAAAAGAAAAATTATTACCAAAAGTAGCTTGCTTGTTGAAGGCATATAACTTTAGCATGATATCTGGTGCAACGGCTTTTTTTAGACTAGAAATATTCTCAAAAGCAATAGTAAATTCTTTGTCCAACTCGTCCGACATTCTTACTTTTTTTCTGCAATCACCTGAGTTCCCCCTTTTACAGTATCTCCCAATTGAACTGCTAATTTCGTATTTAAAGGTAGGTAAAGATCTACTCTTGAACCAAACTTTATAAAACCTGCATCTGTTCCTTGAACTACAGTTTCTCCTTCTCTTGCATAATTGACAATCCTTTTTGCCAATGCTCCAGCGATTTGACGATATAAAATTTCACCGAAAGAGGAATTTTCTAAGACAATAGTAGTTCTTTCATTATCTGTAGATGCCTTTGGATGCCAAGCGACTAAATATTTACCAGGATGATATTTACTATATTTTACAATCCCACTCATAGCATATCTTGTCACATGAACATTAATCGGAGACATGAAAATTGAAACCTGTAATCGTTTGTCTTTAAAATATTCTGGTTCTTCTACTTCTTCAATAACAACCACCTTTCCATCTACTGGAGCAATGATGTGATTTTCGTTTAAAGAGGTTGCTCTTTTTGGATTTCTAAAAAATTGTAAAATGATGATTAGAAAGCCTAAAATTAAAATTTGAATGGTTTTAATCAACCAAAGAGTCTCAATAAATCTTTCTGCGAGAAAAATTCCAGTAATAGCAAGTACTAATGAAATTACAATAATCTTATAACCTTCTTTGTGAAAACGAATCATGAATTATATTATAAAGTTGATATACAAATATACGAATGGAGCGGCAAACAACAAACTATCTAGTCGGTCTAAAATCCCTCCATGTCCTTAAGCATAATATTGCCACTGTCTTTTATTTTAGCCTGTCTTTTAAATTTTGACTCTACCAAATCTCCAATGGTACCTATTACAGAAACAATGATAGCTATAACAATCCAATTTAAGGTTGAATACTGTTGTATGTAGTGTGATATAAGATATCCAGTAAGTATGGCAAAAAACAATCCTCCCACAAAGCCCTCGATTGTTTTTTTGGGAGAAACACTTTCAAAAAGTTTTCTCTTCCCAAAATTTTTCCCAACCAAATACGCAAAGCTATCATTGATCCAAATAAGAATCAAAATAGTTAATATCAAATAGGGGTTGTATTGGTCTTTCTCAAATGGAATCAAAATTAGAAAGCAAAAAGAAAATACGAGGTATCGAATGGTCAATCCCATTTTTGAACGATCATCTTTGCTAGAGATCTCTTTTTTTGAAAACAATTGATAAATTAGAAAACTGGATGAAACTAGCGTAATGACTAAAATGATACTCACGGCATAGCTGTCAGGTCTTTTTAAGAGTAAAAATGCAGCTGCTCCGAAAAAAATATAGGAAGCAATACTTTTGAAATTGAGTATTTTGTGGAATTCCCAAATTGCAATTAATGCAAAAACTACCGTAAGAATTATATATGATTCTTTAGAATAAAGAATTGCTGAAATAAAAAGAATAACAAAAATAAGTCCAGAAAGACTTCTTTTTAAAAGGTTGCGCATATTATAAATCTTCAAATAGCAGCAAATATAAGTTTTTTGAGTTACTGTTGCCGTAGTTTAAAAAATTATCATCATTTTTTTTAATAGTATAATTTTTGACAGCACTGATATTGGTTGGTAAGTTGTTTTTTGCATTATTTTTGATACCTGCTAAGCCTTGTCCAGTATCTTTTACAATCTGACTAGTACCTGCGCAGATGATAAAGTTTTCAGAGTATTCATTGATTTTACAGCCTTTTAACTGATTTGAAGAGAATAAAACATCACCTTTATCGGCAATCAAATGCTCACAGGTAGAAAAAAGTGGAAGAGATAAATTGTTTTTAGAGGTCTTGGTTCCTTTTTCAATATACTTTAGAAGAGAATCATCCAATAATTGAAGTTGATCCCAATTGTTCTCTAGTAAGATTTTTTTTAAGTTGATTGCTACTTCCTTCTTATTTGCACAATACAAAAATTTTCCTCCTTTAGAAATGAAATTGTGTACAAATAAATCATCCAAAGATAAAGTAACCTCTTGTTCTTTAACTTCCTCTTCTTTGGATGATTGTTTGTATAGTAATTTCTTAAAAAAGTTCATTGATAAATTGAAGCGTTTTATGATTCAGTAGATGGCTCATTGGATGAGACAACGGTTCCTTTATCCTCAATTTTTTCTTTTTTTAGCGGTTGACTTTCTTCAGCAAAAGGTCTTTTTCCAAAGATTTTTTCTAAATCATCTTTAAAAATCACTTCTTTTTCCAAAAGCAACTGAGCTAATGTAGTGAGTTTTTCCTTATGTTCACTTAACAATTCAATAGCTCTGACGTATTGAGCTTCAACCATTTTTGAAATTTCTTGGTCAATGGTTTTTGCTGTTTCTTCGCTGTAGGGTTTTACAAAAGAATCGTTTCCTGAAGAATCATAATAGGTAATGTTACCAACAGCTTCGTTTAAACCATATACAGTTACCATTGCTCTAGCTTGTTTGGTTACTTTTTCTAAGTCACTCAAAGCACCTGTAGAAATTTTATCGAAAATGATTTTTTCTGCGGCTCTTCCTCCCAAGGTAGCACACATTTCATCCAACATTTGTTCTGTTTGAACAATCATTCTTTCTGCGGGCAAGTACCAAGCTGCACCTAATGATTGCCCTCTTGGAACAATAGTTACTTTTACAAGTGGGGCTGCATGTTCCAACATCCAACTTACAGTTGCATGTCCTGCTTCATGAAAAGCGATTGTTTTCTTTTCCTTGGGCGTAATGACTTTGTTTTTCTTTTCCAATCCACCAACGATACGATCGACTGCATCTAAAAAATCTTGATGCTCTATTGCTTTTTTATTATTTCTTGCAGCAATCAGGGCTGCTTCATTACACATGTTGGCAATATCGGCTCCAGAAAAACCGGGAGTTTGTTGTGCTAAAAAGTCCACTTTCACATCTTCTCCTAATTTCAAGGGTTTGATGTGTACTTCAAAGATTTCTTTTCGTTCATTAATATCAGGTAAATCTACATAGATCTGACGGTCAAAACGTCCTGCACGCATCAAAGCGCTGTCCAATACATCTGCTCTGTTGGTTGCTGCAATAACAATCACATTCGTGTCGGTTCCAAAACCATCCATTTCAGTCAATAGTTGATTTAGGGTATTTTCACGTTCATCGTTACCACCTGTCATGCTATTTTTTCCACGGGCTCTACCAATGGCATCTATTTCATCAATAAAAATAATGGAGGGTGATTTCTGCTGTGCTTGTTTAAATAAGTCTCTCACACGAGAGGCACCAACTCCTACAAACATTTCTACAAAATCAGATCCAGATAATGAAAAGAAAGGAACCCCTGCTTCTCCAGCTACTGCTTTTGCCAATAATGTTTTTCCTGTTCCAGGAGGGCCTACTAATAAGGCTCCTTTTGGGATCTTACCACCTAAAGAAGTGTATTTTTCGGGATGTTTCAAAAAGTCTACAATTTCTTGTACTTCTTCTTTTGCTCCTTCCAAACCAGCAACATTTTCAAATGTGGTTTTTACTTTGGTATCTTGATCAAAGAGTTTTGCTTTCGATTTCCCAATGTTGAAGATTTGACCTCCACCTCCAGCACCTCCAGCACCGCCAGACATTCTTCGCATGAAAAACAACCAAACAGCAATCAACAAAATGAACGGTAGGAAGCCAATGATTGTGTCGAAAATACTTGTTTGACTTTCGTTTTTGATATCAACGATTAAGTTTTTTTCTCTTTTCGCATTTGCAACTTCGTTTTCGAAGTTTTGTTGATCACCAAAATTGTATTCAAAAATTGGAGAGCCTATTCTGTAAAATGAGGATGACTTATACCCTTTGTATTTATCTTTTTTTAGTGCTTCTTCAGTTAAAAAAATCTGAGCAGTTGTATTGTTAACAACAATGATTTTTTCAATATCATTATCAAACAAAACTTCTTCAAATTTATTTTTTGATAAAGCTTTTGAAGCTAATGTACCCGAATTAAAAAACTGAAATGCAATTAAGGCAATAAAAATGGCACCATAAATCCAATATGGGCTAAATTTTATTTTAGGGGCATTCGGTTTGTTCTCTTTTTCTTTATTTGAATCATTCATAGGTGAATAGCAAAATGTATTTATTTAGTTTTTATTGCTGTGATTTTAGCATCACCCCATAGGCTTTCGATATCATAAAATTCGCGAATGTGTTTTTGAAAAACATGAACTACAACATGAACATAGTCCATTAGAATCCATTCCGAATTGGTTTGACCTTCGATGTGCCAGGGCTTGTCTTTGATTTCCTTTGAAACCGTTTTCTGCACAGAGCCAGAAATAGCATTTACTTGTGTGTTAGAGTTCCCAGAGCATACTATAAAATAGTCGCAAACAGTGTTCTCTATTTCTCTTAAATCTAGCAATTGAATGTCTTCTCCTTTAACATTGTCAATCCCTTTTATAATCTCAGCGATTAACTCGTCTGTATTGATTTTTTTTTTGGTCATTAAAATTTATAAATTAATACGCAAAGTTATTGTTTTTTTGTCACTTTTTTGTGTAATATTGAACTACTTTTTACAATATTTAACACTTGAAAAGAATCAAACTTGACGAGATCGATTCTACCAATTCCTTTTTGAAAGAATTGGCGCGAAATTCTACCTTAAAAAATTTTACGACAGTAACTGCCAACCACCAAAAAAAGGGGAGAGGGCAGCAATCTAGTTTGTGGATTTCTGAAAAAGGTAAAAATTTGGTTTTCAGTACATATGTGTCGTATTTAAGCTTGGAATCTGGTCAACAAAGATACTTGAATTTTGCTGTGAGCCTTGCTGTTTTAGAGGTGCTTAACCGTCTCAATGTTCCTAAATCAAGAATTAAATGGCCTAATGACATTTTGGTAGGAGATGATAAAATTGCGGGTATTTTAATTGAAAACAGCTTAAAAAACTCCAAAATTCAATCTTCGATCATTGGAATTGGACTCAATGTAAATCAAGAAATATTTTCTAGTTTTAAAAGAAAGGCAACATCTCTTAAGATTTGTTTGCTTAAAGAATTTGATTTAGAATTTGTTTTGCAGTGGTTAGTAGAAAGTATAGAAAGTAAAATAAAGCTCTTAAACGACGGAGAATATGACCTTTTGGAACAAGAGTATCTGAATTATTTATATAAAAAAAATATTCCAGCCACATTTAAAAATGCTGCAAATACTTTCTTTATGGGGATGATTCAAGGCGTCTCTTCAGAGGGAAAATTGCAAATTCAGTTAGAGGACGCTACCATTCAGGAGTTTGGAATAAAAGACGTCTCTTTTGCCTAAAGGCCTGCAATATTATCTGTAAGTGTTGTAACAAACTTAGTCAATGGTGCTTTGATCATCATTGCCATCATGGCGTTGAACTCTCCGTTAAATTGAAGTTGTACCGAACTAGAATTCTCGGAAACTTCTTCAATATTTGCTGCTAAGGTAAATGGTAATTTGCTACTTGCTGCTCCCAATGTAATGTTTGAATATTCTCTTTTCTCTTTCAGAACCAATCTAATTTCTGGCATTCCTTTCAATCCAAAAATAAATGAGTCACCATCTACTTCAAATTTTTCAATATTTTCGGGCATTAAATGTTTGAAATTTGATAATTCTGTAAAAAAAGTATAAATTTCTTTGGCAGATTTTTTCGTAGTTACTTTGTTTCCTTGGATGTTCATGGGTTTTATTTTATTGATTCCAAACACTTGGATTCTTTCTCCATTCTTGTAAAGTATCAATTTCTTTTTCAGAAATATAACTACTATCAGATGCTTGTTCTATTAAATTTTCATAATTACTCAAGGTTGTCAATGCAATATTTTTTTCTTTGAAATTTTGAGCTGCAATCTCAAAACCATACGTAAATATCGCCACCATTCCTTTCACAACTGCACCTGCTTCTTTTAGAGCTTCAACAGCATTCAAGCTACTTGTTCCAGTACTGATCAAATCTTCAATTACGACAACATTCTGTCCACTTTCTAAATACCCCTCAATTTGGTTTTTACGACCATGGGATTTTGGCTCTGGTCTTACATAGATAAAAGGAACACCTAGTTCTTGAGCGACTAAAACACCGATTGCGATGGCACCTGTTGCCACTCCTGCAATAACATCTGGTTTCCCGTGCTGTAATTCTACTATTTTGGCAATTTCTTCTTTTAGAAAAACTCGAACTGCAGGATAGGATAATATAATTCTATTGTCACAATATATTGGAGAATTCCAACCTGAAGCCCATGTAAAAGGATTGTTTGGACTCAGTTTTATTGCATTTATTTGCAATAAAAGTTCGGCTGTTTTTTTTGCTGTATCTTTGTTTAAAATCATGCCGCAAATGTATAAAGTTTTTGTAAATGATGCTCCAATTATTTTAACAGATTCGATCCCCAAAGAAAATAAGTATCCTATATACTTATATGAATATTTAAAAGTAGGCGATATTATACGCAAACTTACATCCAATTCATTCCTGAGGTGCTTGTTCTCTGTGTAGATCTCGAAGCATCGAAAGCTGAATTTTTTAAAAATTTCAATATTGTCACTGCTGCCGGTGGGTTGGTTGCAAATAGTAAAAAAGAGATTTTATTTATTTATAGAAGCAATACTTGGGATCTTCCAAAAGGAGGTGTTGAAAAAGGAGAAACGATCGAAGAAACTGCTCTCAGAGAAGTCGCTGAAGAGTGTGGAATAGAAGATCTAAAAATTGATCAATTTTTAATTACGACCTATCATTTCTATTATCATAAACAAAACACTATAAAAGTAAGTCATTGGTTTTTAATGTATTCAGATTATGAAGGTCCGCTAGTACCCCAAGAAGAAGAAGGAATCACTGAAGTTGTTTTTAAGAACTAGGAAGCTACTTTACTAGCCCTGAAAAATTCTTATTCCAACATCAATATGGTTTACAATAAATTCAAGGACTTACAAGGATTCAAGTAAAAAAGCTACTATCTTTGCCGACTTCTAAAAGGTAGAAAAAAGTCATGACAGAATTTATAAAAAAGATTACCCCCAATGCAAAAGATGATATTTTAGCTGGGATTACCGTTTCGTTGGCAATGATACCCGAAGTAGTTGCCTTTGCTTTTGTAGCTCAAATAGATCCTCTAGTAGCGCTTTCTGGTGCCTTTATTATTGGGCTAATCACCGCTATTTTTGGTGGTAGGTCAGGTTTGATTTCAGGAGCTGCTGGTGCGGTTGCGGTTATTTTTGTAAGTATGATCGCTGAAGGGCATACCAAAGGAATGTTGTTTGATGTTCCTGTAGACAATATGGGGTATTTTTATCTATTAGGATGTGTCATTTTAATGGGAATAATCCAAATTCTAGCAGGTGTTTTTAAATTAGGTCGCTTTGTCCGACTGATTCCCCATTCTGTTATGATGGGTTTTGTAAACGGTCTGGCAATTGTTATTTTTTGGGCACAAGTAAAAATGTTTTCTCACAAATCATTAGAAACCTCTGTTGAAGGGGTAAAGAAATATTCCAATACTTTTATGTCTGGCTCTGAGTTGTATATCATGCTCGGTTTTGTCGGACTCACCATGGCGATTATCTGGTTGTTGCCTAAGATCACTTCAAAATTACCAGCTTCTTTGACTGCTATTTTAGTCACAACATTCATTGTTATTTTTTCTGGATTAGAAGTTTCTACTGTTGGTTCCTATATTATTGAAGGGGGTGGAACAGGGTTGAAAGGAGAGTTCCCAACACCTAATTTAGAACTTTGGCAAAACTTACCCTTTAATTTAGACACGCTAACTTTTATTTTACCTTTTGCTTTTTTAGCAGCTTCTGTTGGACTTATCGAGTCATTAATGACCATGAATCTTGTGGATGAATTGACAGAAACCAGAGGGAATGGAAATAGAGAATGTGTAGCACAAGGGGCAGGGAACATCATGAGTGGTCTTTTTGGAGGAACTGGTGGTTGTGGTATGATTGGACAAACTGTGATCAACATCAATGCTGGTGGACGAGGACGATTGTCGGGGATTATGATGGCATTAACATTGTTAACCTTTATTCTCTTTACCGATAAATTCATCGAACAAGTACCCATTGCTGCTCTGGTTGGTGTAATGTTTATGATGGTCATCGAAACTTTTGCATGGTCTAGTTTTAGAATTTTAAAAAAAATACCAAAATCAGATGCTTTTGTTTTAATCATCGTTTCTGCAGTAACAGTTATTTTTGATTTAGCCATCGCTGTCTTTGTAGGTGTTATTGTTTCTGCATTGGTATTTGCATGGGAGAGTGCAAGAAGAATCCGTGCTAGAAAGCGTATCAAAGAAGACGGAACTAAGGTATACGAAATATGGGGCCCATTATTCTTCGGAAGTATCGCCGCCTTTAACGAAAAGTTTGATGTTAAAAATGACCCTGATTTTGTTGAGATTGATTTTGTGGAAGCTCGTATCTCCGATCACTCTGCTATTGAAGCAATTTTTGCCTTGGTAGAAAAGTATCAGGCAGAAGGTAAGCAGATCAAATTAAAACATTTGAGTGAGGATTGTAAAATCTTACTCTACAAAGCGAGTCCAATTTTCACAGGCATCATCGAAGAGGGTATTGATGACCCAAGATATCACTTGGCAGCGAATCCAGAAGATTTCCCAAAACCTTTGGGAGAGTATAAGTTTTAAGACTCTTTGTATTGTACAACAAAAAAAGCGCAGCTGTCTAAGTTGCGCTTTTTGTTTTTTATGAGAGGTCTATACCAATCCATGATCGGCTAAAGGCAAGCTTCGAATACGTTTGCCCGTTGCCTTAAAAATCGCATTGCAGATTGCTGGTGCGATTAGGGGAACTCCTAGTTCACCAACACCAGTGGGTGCTGTTTCCATATTGTCTATAACGGTAATATCAATATTTGGAGTGTCTTTCATTCTTGTCATTGGATAATCATGATAGTTACTTTGTACTATAGCACCTTCTTCTGTAGTGATTTTTCCAAACATCGTTAATGACATTCCAAAAATGGCAGCACCTTCTAGCTGGTTGATTACATTGTCTTTATTAAGTACCAATCCACAATCGATGGCGGTCCAAATATTTTCCACTTTGATTTTATCATCATTGGTCGAGACTTCAACAACGGTCGCTACATAGCTATAAAAACTATAATGGACAGCAAATCCCAACCCATGACCTTCGGGAAGTTTCTTGCCCCAGTTGGCTTTCTGAGTAACGGTTGTTAAGACGTTTTTTAAGCGTCTAGATTCAAAAGGAAAATCAGATTTTCCTTTTCCCACTTGATCTTTTCCTAGCAAGTCTAAATGAAAAGCTAAAGGGTCTTTTCCTGCTTTTGCGGCGAGTTCGTCTACAAAAGAATTGATTCCAAATCCACTGTGAATATGTATTACAGAACGCATCCATCCAATTCGAATCTGAGCTTCTGCTTTGGCATTTTCAAATCTAAAGTTCGGAATCTGATAGGGATTATTGATAAATCCTTGTCCCAATTCAAAGCCGGAAGCATAATCGGATAAAGGTTTAAAACTTGAGACAATTGAAGGAAAGGCTACTCTGTGTAACCAACCTGTAACTTGGCCGTTTTTATCCAATGAACCTTTGATGTGTTGTGTACATGTAGAATGGTAAAAACTGTGTCGAATATCATCTTCACGTGTCCATACTACTTGTACTGGCGCATTGATTTCTTTTGATACAGCAACCGCTTCAACCACAAAATCTGATTTTGATTTACGACCAAATCCCCCACCTAAAAAAGTAACATGAACCGTTACTTTTTCAATTTCTAAATTGAAAAAATGAGCAATTTCACTTCGAACTGTTTGAGGGTCTTGAACGGGTGCCCATACTTCACAAGAGTCTCCTTGAAACCATGCAGTCGCATTCGGTACTTCCATAGGAGCGTGCACCAAATGGGGGATATGGTAGGTTGCCTCAATCATTTGGTAGCTATCATCAAAAGCTGTTGCGACATTTCCACGACTACCAGGAACTAATTTACCATTACTCTCCAGACGATCGCTAATTTTCTGATTGTAAGATTGGGTGGTGTAGTCTCTGTTTGTTCCTAAATCCCATTCAATTTCTAAGTTTTCTTTACCTTGAAAGGCTGCCCATGTATTATTGGCAATCACTGCCACACCTCCAAGCATTCCGAAAAATTTTCCTGTAGGAGGAACCATTCGATCCATAGAAAATATTTTTTCAACTCCGGCGATACTTTTCGAAGTAGTGCTATCAAAACTTTTTACCGATCCAAATGTAACAGGGCATCTAGCAATGGCTGCAAATTTCATATTCGGAATTCTTTTGTCGATTCCGTAAATTGCCGTTCCGTGTGTAAAATCTTTTAAGTCGACACTTTTTAAGGTTTTTCCAATATAGTTAAAGTCTTTGGTTTCTTTTAAAGCGATGTTTTTCGCATCTGGAATTTCTAGGCCAGCAGCTGCTTCAACCAAATCTCCAAAGAAAATTTTCTCTTCACTATTGGTGTTGATCACATGATGATTGACTGCTATACAGTCGTTTTCAGAAACCTGCCATTTGTTTGCAGCGGCAGTAATTAGCATCTTTTTTGCTGTTGCCCCCATCTTACGCATTGGCTCCAGCATGGTTCGTACACTTCGTGAACCATCGGTATTTTGATTGCCATATTTTTCGTCTCCAGTTGCTTGCGATACGCTAATATATTTCCAATCGGCTTCCATTTCGTCTGCAATTGCCGAAGCTAATGAGGTGCGAATACCTTGTCCCATTTCAGAACGTGAAGCGATCAACGTAATGTTACCGTCTTTTTGAATATTGATGAACAAATTGGGTGTAAACGAGTTTTCTTCAGTGACTATAGGGATAAAGGCTTTTTTATTACCAGAGGCAGTGCATCCCAAAAGGATTCCTCCAGAAGCCAATCCAAATACTTTTACAAAGCTCCTTCTGCTTAAATTTTGAATTTTATTCATGGCGATTCGATTTAAGTTCAACGGCTTTGTGGATGGCTTTCTTTATTCTTGAGTAGGTCCCACATCTGCATATATTTCCACTCATTGCAGCATCGATATCCTCGTCTGTAGGTTGTTCGGTTTGATCTAAGAGTGCAGTTGCAGCAATTAATTGTCCGGATTGACAATAACCACACTGGGGAACATTGCCCTCATTCCATGCATCTCGTAGGAACTCTAAATTTTCTGAAGAACCTTCAATAGTGAAAATTTCTTTTCCAGCTGCAAAGGCAACAGGGATGCTGCAAGATTTTGATAAGTTCCCGTCGATAAGAACCGAGCAGGCTCCACATTGACTGATACCGCAACCAAATTTTGTACCTGTTAAGCCTACAATATCTCGAATGGCCCACAATAAAGGCATGTCGTCTTGTGCTTCAATGGGAAAGTTTTCCCCGTTTATAGAAAGTGTTTTCATAATTCCTGAAAATTTATTTCAGCAAGTTACAATTATTTTTGAAAAAGGTGGTGCAACGCTTTCGTTAAGGTTTCATATTGAAACTGAAAACCCTCTTGAAGTATTTTTTTGGATGAAAGTCTACTTCCTTCTAATAATATGATTGCCAATTCACCAAAAACGAGTTTTAATAGGACTCAGGAACAGAAATTGGCAAATAAGGACGTCGTATTTTTTGAGCTAATAGTTTAGAAAATGAGCGACTCGTATGAAATTCTGGAGCTACAGCATTGTAGATTCCTGATAAATTAGTTTCAATAGCGTTGATGTACATTTGACATACGTCGTCGATGTGAATCCATGAAAGATACTGTTTCCCAGACCCTAATGGAGAAACGATGGGTGTTTTCATTTTTTCTAGAGCACCCCCTGTTTGAGACAAGATAATTCCTGTTCTTAAAATTGTTACAGGAACATTTAAGGATTCAAATTGGGCTGCTGCTTTTTCCCATTGTAAGCAAACATCTCCTAAAAAATCGGTCCCTGCTTTGTCTGTCTCTTTGTAAATTGTATCAGCTGTTTTAGCGCCATAAAAATTACTTCCAGAGGCAGAAATAAAGCCTTTTAAAGGAATTTTGAGTTCTTTTATTTTTGAGAAAAGTAAATTGGCAGAATCAACACGGCTATCAATAATGACTTTTTTTCTTTCTGCTGTCCAGCGTTTTTCTGCGATTCCTGCACCTGCCAAATGGACGATGTATTCAATGTCAAGCAATGATTTTTCATCAATTTCATTGGTAGAAAGATCCCATTTGTATTCATACTGAGCCTTGGGATTTCTGCTGAGAATTCGCACTTCATGATTTCTGTTCACTAAAAATTCAGTAAGTCTTCTACCTACTAAACCGGTACCGCCAGTAATTATAATTTTTGCCATTGTGTAAAAATAAAAAACAGTTGACGAAATGAGGCTAGTTTGTACTTTTAATTTGTCAAAGAATAGGATGTTCTTTTCTAAAAGGAGTTTCTTTGTTTTGATTCTCAGTGACTTCTCCGATCTGTGACGAAAAGCAAAAAACAATCATCAACATTTCTAATCTAGATATTTAGGAAAGCAATCATTTTTTTTTAAAAACAACCAATAAAGCCGTATTTTTAGTGTGATGAAAAACAACACTAAAAGAAAAGGGTTTATCTTTAAAACGTATTCGGCAGAAGACCAATCTCCCTTTGAAATGCTTTTTGAAATTTTCAAAGAACTCATCACCCATACTTCAGGTGATTTCGATGAAGCCATCGATTGGCTTCGTTCTTTAGATAAAGAATATTCTCTAACTACTGCGGAGTATACCATTGATGATTTTATCGAAGATCTTAAGAAAAAAGGGTACATAAAGGAGGAAATTAAAGGGGATGGAGTCGGTAGCACAAAAATAACTCCCAAAACAGAACGCGCAATTCGTCAGCAAGCATTGAATCATATTTTTGGAAAAATCAAAAGGAGTGGTGTGGGAAATCACAGAAGTAAGTCTCCCGGAGTTGGTGATGAGCATACGGGTGATTTTAGAAATTACCAGTTTGGAGATGCTTTGGACAAGGTTTCGATAACAGAGAGTATCCGGAATGCGCAAATCAATAGTGGAATTGACAATTTCAACCTTACAGAAGACGATTTGGTTGTTGAAGAGACTCTTCATAAGAGTCAGATGAGTACTGTTTTGATGATCGATATCAGTCATTCGATGATTTTATACGGAGAAGATCGAATCACACCAGCCAAGAAAGTTGCAATGGCTCTGGCAGAATTAATTACGACTCGCTATCCAAAAGATACTTTAGATATTATTGTTTTTGGAAATGATGCGTGGTCTATTAAAATCAAAGATTTGCCTTATCTACAGGTAGGGCCGTATCATACCAACACAGTTGCGGGATTGAATTTAGCCATGGACTTACTTCGTAGAAAACGAAATACCAACAAGCAAATTTTCATGATCACCGATGGCAAACCTAGCTGTTTACGTTTGGCAGATGGTCAATACTATAAGAATAGTAACGGATTGGATCCGTATATCGTAAACAAGTGCTACGCAATGGCACAACAAGCCCGAAAATTGCACATTCCCATAACCACTTTTATGATTGCGCAAGACCCGTATTTAATGGAATTTATAAAGGCATTCACACAGGCAAATCAGGGAAAAGCATTTTATACTGGATTGAAAGGTTTGGGAGAGATGATTTTTGAAGACTACGAAACGAATCGAAAAAAGAGAATTAAAGGTTAACTAACACATCACAAAGCTCTATGCTTTGTAGAAATGAAAGATATGAAGATAGAAAAGATGACAACATTAGGCGCTTTAAAGGAGTCTGGATACCAATCAAAATCAATTAAAGACGAATTAAGAGAAAATCTAATTGGAAAGATCAAGCGAAAAGAAACTGTTTTTAAAGGAGTCCATGGATATGAAAACACGGTCATTCCTGAACTGGAACGTGCCATTTTAAGCAAACACAATATCAATTTATTGGGTTTGCGGGGTCAGGCTAAAACACGATTGGCGAGATTGATGGTCGATTTGTTAGATGAGTACATCCCTGTTGTGGAAGGTTCAGAAATCAATGATGATCCATTGCAACCTATTTCAAGATTTGCTGTGGAGACCATTAAAGAAAAAGGAGATGAGACACCAATTTATTGGTTGCATCGATCAGAACGTTTTGCAGAGAAATTGGCAACCCCAGATGTAACGGTGGCAGATATTATTGGAGATGTAGATCCGATAAAAGCCGCAAATTTAAAATTGAGTTATGCCGATGATCGTGTCATTCATTATGGAATGATACCAAGAGCCAATCGATGTATTTTTGTTATCAATGAGTTGCCTGATTTGCAAGCAAGAATTCAAGTTGCCTTATTTAATATCTTACAAGAAGGAGATATTCAAATTAGAGGATTTAAATTGAGATTGCCTTTAGATATGCAATTTATTTTTACTGCAAATCCCGAAGATTACACCAATAGAGGAAGCATTGTAACCCCTTTAAAAGACCGAATTGGTTCTCAAATTTTAACACATTACCCTGAAGATATTGAAACGGCCAAAAAAATCACTCAGCAAGAGGCCGCTCAATTAGGATCCCAAAAAACATTTTTGCAAGTGCCAGAATTAGCGAAAGATTTGTTGGAGCAAATTGTTTTTGAAGCCAGAGAGAGCGAGTTTATTGACGCGAAAAGTGGAGTGAGTGCTCGATTAAGTATCTCTGCGTATGAAAATTTGTTAAGCACTGCAGAACGACGTGCCTTACTTTCAGGAGAAGAAAAAACCATGATTCGATTGAGTGACTTTGACGGTATTATTCCGGCCATTACTGGAAAGGTAGAGTTGGTCTATGAAGGAGAGCAAGAAGGGGCACAAGTTGTTGCCGAATTGCTCATAAAAAAAGCCATCAAATCGTTATTTCCAACCTATTTTCCTGAAATTAAAAAACTAGAAAAGCAAGAAGAAGAAACCCCTTATGATGGGATTATTTCATGGTTTTTCAATGCAGACGAAGACTTTGAATTGTTGGACGAGTATACCGAAGCGCAATATCAAAACGAACTCAATAAAATAAAACCATTGAATGATTTCTTAGCAACTGAGCAGCCAAACATGAATATTGAGGATGCCTATTTTGTAAAAGAATTTGTATTATGGGCCTTGGTGGAATACAAAAAACTAAGCAAGCACAGATATGCAGAAGGGACTCAGTTTAAAGATCCTTACGGAAGTTTTATTAGTGGATTGTAATATTTTAAGCCCCTGTTGAGTAATTAAACTTAACAGGGTTTTTTCTTTATATTTAAAATTGATTTTTGGTGAAGAACAAACTCTAAGAACGCTTCCCAATTTCCTCTTCAATTGATGTTTTGTTCGCTATTGTGTTTGTATATGGAGCAGAAATGCACCTAGTGCAATAGTCGCAATAGCTGCCCACTCTTTCAGACTGATTTTCTCCTTAAAAAATAGGGCACTAAATAAAATCGTGGTTAATGGGCTTGCTAGAAATAAAGTACCCGAGATGATTGGGTTGGTGATTTTTAAACCTAAAAAACTAAACAATAGCGCCAAAAAAATAACGAAACTCATTAATAGTACTCTTTTAAAATATTTTTGTAGCGTAGGAAGTAATGAAGAAGTTTTCTTTTGAGGGCTCAAAAGAATGATTCCAGAGATAAAAACTATGCTTTCTTGATTGGCAATAATTAGAATTGGAGGAATCTCATCATGTAAGTTTTCCCAATTGATTATGGAACCTGTTCCAAAGCAAACAACCATGAGAAGTAAAATAAGATGTTGTTTGAGACTGATTTTTAAAGTACTATTTTTATGGGTCCCTACATAAAAAATAAAACCGAGTGTGATGAGAGAGATTCCAAGAATTGATGATTTTATTTCCAGTTCTTTAAAAATCCAAAGGTATAAGATTGTAAAGCCGACTCCTAGTAAGTTGTAAATAGCGACCCATTGCATAGAGGTTTTTTTAAAAACAGTAAGCATGCACACAAGACCAATAGCCCCAAGTAGTGATGCAATGCTGATTTTTAAAAACTGTACTCCTGTGAAAGTGTTTAAATCGTAAAAGTAGAATAGGAGTCCTATTGCCAATAGACTGGTAAGTAAAGACCGATACGTCATTAATGCCGAAATTGAAATAGAGGCTAAGTTTTTCTTCCAGAGTACATTGTTCAATGAAAAAAGAAGAATGGCAATTATAAGGTAGATCATTGGGGCGAGGAATGGTTTTTTAACTTTTCGATATAGGTAAATTCTGTAAGTGCCTCATTAAATTTTATAAATCCAGTTTTTTGTATGAGTTCTGTAAAGAGAATACCAGTTTTCGTGTTTTCAGAAAGGTCTTTGTCTATGAATGAAATTTGAAGTTTAGCTTGGTAGTAAAACAGTTTGATGTATTCACTATAACTCAATTCAATTTTATCAAGATCTACTCGGTTTAGGTTTAGGAATGCTGCTTTGGTATTTCCTTTGTCAATATTAAAATTTGCCATCGCAATTAAGGAAAGTGCATGTCCTGTTTTTGAATCCCATCGGTTTGTTTCGAAGATAATATCGTTAAAAGTAGTTATCAATTTTGACAGGAAGTTGAAATTTTTAATACTAATTAGTGAAGGAATGATTTCCTCAAAGAACCACGTGATTTCAGTCGGGATTTTCTTGCAATAATTTAAAATTTCTCTTTCAATCTTTTTTGTGTCCTTTGGAGACTTCATTAAAAGATATGCATAATATCGTCCTTGAAGAACAGGGTGAAAAGTTTCAAAATTAAAGGGTTTTTTAATTTCAATATGATGGAGTTTTTTTAAAGAATAGTAGCTGCGATAAAATTCCATTAATTCAACAAATAAGATGTCTGAATTATTGCTGTTTTGCTTTTTTATTAGGGTGAGTACTTTTGAGTACGTACCGTTTAAAGTTGAATAGTCAATGTAAAGAAGTGGCATATTATTTCTAAAGTCATCATATTTGATGAGTTTTTTATAAATGGTCAGCGCTTCTTTTTCTTCAATTCGATAGAGACTTAAGGTGGTAATGGTAGCGAACTTTAATAAATCGCTTTTAGAAAATTTTGTAAAGTAAATATGTTTAAAAATTATTTCGAGTATGTTGCTGTTCAGTTTTTCAATAAAATAGGAAAAAAAATATGCAAAAGAAACAATATTATTGGTGTTGACTAAACTTACACTGATCATTTTAAGATCGTCCTCTGTAAGGCTGTTGGAAGTTTGAATTCTTTGAAGATTTTGTTGAAAGTACCATTCGTCATAATTGATCATATTGCTTTTATAACTGGAATAGTTTTCAAAGCCTAAGTAGTTTGCCAGCATGTCTAAAGTCTTGATACTTGGCTGTGTTTTTTCTAAAAAACCGAAGAGTCTTCGCAAGGTATTGAACCCTAAACTTATTCTTAGAGTATCGTCAATCTCTTCTTTTAAAAAACGGAGATCTCTACTCGTCAACACAGAGATACCTGATTTTTTTTGGATATCTGTAAGTAATTGGGAATAATTTTTTTCCATATTGATATAGTCAGGGGATATTCCAAATATATGTTTTTTTTGGGCTAAAGTTGGGCAATCTCTAATAAAAAATGGAGTTATTTTTGTAGCTCAATAGTTTGATTTAATCATTGTAATCAAGAAAATTGAATGAAAAAGGGGATTAGAAAAGTCTTCACTGTTAAAAGTGAAGGCTTTTTTTTGATATACGACTATCTGTTTTAGAGCTCTCTTAAAATGCTAGATATAAAATATGGTTTGGATTCGAATGGGTTTCCGATATTTTAAAATCATAAGCACCTACTTTTTGAAAGCCCATTTTCTTGTAGAATAAAATTGCTCGCGGGTTTTCTACCCAAACAGCAAGCCAAATTCCTCTTTGATTATATCGTTTTGCAAAAGAGATATTAAACTCCAAAAGAGCTTTTCCTAAGCCCAATCCGTAAAATTCTTTTAGTAAATACAAACGGCTTAAGAGCATTGTATTGCGAGCTTTGATGTTTTCGTTTTCAGAATTTAGAACCACCTTAGAAAAACCAGCAATTTCGTTTTGATAATATATGAGGTGATACTCGTTTTTTGGATTTTCCAATTCTTCAAGAAAATTTTCTTGACTGAAATTAGCAGCAATATAATTGTCGATGTCCTTTTTTGGAGCGGAATGCCCATGAGGAACTAAAAAAGACTGTTCACTCAATTTAGAGAGTAATGCAGAATGTGTTGAGTTGGCCTTTAGTATTTGAAACATTGTTGTCTAAGGTTCATGGTGTAATAATTAGGATTAATTTTGGTTAAGTCCTTTTCTGTATAAAAATCAATCAGTTTTTTTGCATAAAAAATCCTCTTTGCATTCACAAAGAGGATTGAAATTTCTACCTTGTAATAAGGAATAATTTTTCTATTTAATCAATTCGTATGAACGTTTGATGAAATTGGTCAATTCTTCTCCATGCAAAAGGTTTTGAGATAATTTGGCCAAATCAAAAGCCTGAGAAATCAGATTCTTTTGCGCATTTTCATCTTTGTTGTTTAGGATATCTGAAACCAAAGGACTGTTGGTATTTACTACCAAGTTGTACATGTCTGGGAAATTTCCCATTCCCATCATTCCACCACCACCAGAAGCTTGCATTTCTTTCATTCTTCGCATAAATTCTGGAACAGTAATTATAAATGGAGAAGCTGCAGAATCCATCGCCTCCAATTGAACCGTATATGTTTTTTCAGGAACATTTGCCTCAATGATTGGTTTTAGCGTAGCTTTTTCTTCTTCAGATAATTTTGAAATGACTGTTTCATCTTTTTTAATTAAATGATCTACATGATCTGAATCTACTCTGGTAAACTTCACCTTTTCTCCAGCTCCTTCTAATTTTTGCATTAGGTGAGAAATTATTGGAGAGTCTAAAATGAGAACTTCATAACCTTTTGCAGTTACCTCTTGAATATAGCTGTGTTGTGCTTCTTTGTTAGAGGTATACAAAATGACATGGTTTCCGTCTTTATCTGTTTGGTTTTCTTTGGTCTTTTCAATCAATTCATCAAAAGTGAAATATGCATCATTTACGGTTGGGTACAAGGCAAATTTCTTCGCTTTGTCAAAGAACTTATCTTCAGACAACATTCCGTATTCAATAATGACTTTGATATCGTTCCATTTTTGTTCAAAATCTTCTCTATTATTTTTGAATAATGAAGCCAATTTATCCCCTACTTTTTTGGTAATGTAGCCAGAGATTTTCTTTACGGCACCATCTGCTTGTAAATACGATCTAGAAACATTCAAAGGAATGTCTGGAGAATCGATGACTCCTTTTAACATTTGTAAAAAGTCGGGTACAATCCCTTCTACATTATCCGTTACATATACCTGATTTTGGTAGAGTTGAATTTTGTCTTTCTGCATATCCATAGAAGTACTTAACTTTGGGAAGAATAAAATCCCTGTTAAGTTGAATGGAAAATCTACGTTTAAGTGAATGTGGAATAAAGACTCTTCGAATTGTGTTGGATACAATTCTCTGTAGAAGTTGGAATAATCTTCATCAGTCAAATCAGCTGGTTTTTGGTTCCAAGCAGGATTGGTATTGTTGATAATATTGTCAACCTCAATTTTTTTATGAGGTTCTGTAGTTTCTTTTCCGTCTTTATCCTTTGTCGTTTTTGGTGTAAAGTTAGGGTCATTTATTTCCTTCGTGCCAAATTTAATAGGAACTTGATTGAAACGATTGTATTTTGACAATAATTCTTTAATCTTTTGTTCTTCTAAAAATTCGGTCGAATCGTCTGCAATGTGCAATACAATTTCTGTCCCTCTGTCTTGTTTGTCATGTGCTTCTAAAGTATATTCTGGTGATCCGTCACACGACCAATGTGCAGCAGGTTCGTCTTTAAAAGATTTTGTAAAAATGTCCACCTTTTCTGCAACCATAAAAGCAGAATAAAAACCTAATCCAAAGTGTCCAATAACACCTGTTTCATTTTTATCGTCTTTATATTTTTCTAAAAATTCTTCTGCTCCAGAAAATGCAATTTGGTTGATGTATTTTTCAACCTCATCCATGGTCATTCCTAAACCTTGGTCTTTGATGGTTAGAGTTTTTGCTTTTTTGTCAATACTGATTTCAATCTTCGCATCGCCCAACTCGGTATTAGCTTCTCCAATAGAAATTAAGTGTTTTAATTTTGTTGTTGCGTCTGTTCCATTCGAAATTAATTCTCTTAAAAAAATTTCGTGGTCTGAATACAAGAATTTTTTAATCAGTGGAAAAATATTTTCTACCGATACATTAATGTTTCCTTTTGCCATGTGTATTGTTTTCGTTTTGATGTTGTCGTTTCAAGGAATTCATTTTCTTTGAAATTATATCGAGAAGACGCTAATGTCTTTATAGATTAAATTTTCAGTTTCTTGAGAAACCCACTTGAACCGACAAACAATTATTGTTTTATGATTTATAAATCATCAACAGTCAAAAAAAATACCAAACATTGCATAGTGACAAGATGGCAGCCTTTTTATTTTTCAAAACTTGCCAAAGTGTTGAATTCATCATCAAAAAAAAATCACTATTTTTGAGAATAACGAAAAGAATCATTAATAAGAAGATCGATACATTATGTACAATTCAAAAATAACGGGTTTAGGCTATTATGTTCCTGATAATATTGTGACCAACGACGATTTAAAAGAGTTTATGGAAACAACTGACGAATGGATTCAAGAACGAACTGGAATCAAAGAGAGGCGTTGGATTGATCCTAAAACAGGAGACACGACCGCAGTGATGGGGGCTAAGGCAGCGAAAATTGCAATTGAACGATCGGGTTTGACCAAAGATGAAATCGATTTTATTGTTTTTGCCACCTTGAGTCCAGATATGTATTTTCCTGGAGGAGGTGTGCAAGTGCAAGATCTATTAGAGATGCCAACCGTTGGAGCTTTAGACGTTCGGAACCAATGTTCTGGATTTATATATGCCATGTCAGTAGCAGATCAATTTATCAAAACAGGGATGTATAAAAATATTCTTGTGATAGGTGCAGAAAATCATTCAGGAGGATTGGAACGTTCCACAAGAGGAAGGGGCGTTACTGTAATTTTTGGGGATGGAGCAGGAGCAGCAGTAGTATCTCGAACAGAAGAAAAAGGAAAAGGAATTTTATCGTCTCACTTGCATTCCGAAGGAAAACATGCAAAAGAGCTGGTTTTAGAAGGTCCCTCTACACAACGTTGGGTGCCCGAAATTTTAGCAAATAATGACCCTGATGATGTTTCGTATTATCCATATATGAATGGTCAATTTGTCTTCAAACATGCTATTACTCGTTTTTCTGAGGCGATAGTAGAGGGCTTGGCGGCAAACAATCTGAAAAAAGAAGATATTGATATGTTGATTCCGCATCAAGCGAATTTGCGAATCGCACAATTTATTCAAAAGAAATTCAGACTGTCTGACGATCAGGTGTATAATAACATCATGAAGTATGGAAATACCACTGCGGCATCTGTAATTATTGCCCTGACAGAAGCTTGGGAACTTGGAAAAATTAAAGACAATGACTTAGTTGTTTTAGCTGCTTTTGGAAGTGGATTTACCTGGGGTTCTGTCGTAATTCGCTGGTAAGATAATTTTTTAAGATAACAACAAAGCCTAAAGTTTTAACTTTGGGTTTTTTTGATGCCTAGCATTTCGCAGAGAAATTTTGAATATGGGAAGTAATGAGGTTGTCAAATTGTTTTTTTTGATTTCCTAAAAACTGAATTTCTATGGGGAGGTAATTCAGTTGCGCTATTCGGTGTTCTAATCTCGTGTAATCTTTTTCGGTAGTTAGTATAATCTTATTTTCGGATTGTATTTCTGAAAATTGCTGTTGAATTTGTGTAATTTCTTTTTCTGAAAAGTGATGATGATCGGAATATCGAAGGTGTATAAAACGAATGTTTAAACTTTTTAAATGATTCAATAAAGGTGTCGGATTTGCAATTCCTGTTATCAGTAAAACTTCAAAGTTTTTAAGTTCGTTTGTCAAAAGAGGCTTTGCGCCCTTAATTGACTCTGCATAGGAAATACTAGTAAAAAAGAGGGGTTTGTGATAGCGCTGTAATTGCTGTTCAATTTTTTTTCTCGAAGCCTTCTCTAGGTTGCTAGGACATTTGGTGACAATGATTAGGTCGGCTCTTTTTGCTCCAATCCTGCTTTCTCTTAAGCTACCTGTTGGAATTAGAAAGTCATCGGTAAACAAATCGTCATATTTTGTCAGTAAAAGATAAAAACTAGCTTTTACTTTTCGATGCTGAAAGGCATCATCTAATAAAATAAGATCTGTGTTTGTCTTTTCCAACAATGTCGAAATTCCGTGCGCACGATCGGTGTCTACAGCAACGGTAATGTTTTTAAATTTTTGAAAGTACTGCAAAGGTTCATCCCCAACTTCTTGAGCGGTAGAAATCTCATTTAAGATGATAAACTCTTTGGTCTTTCGTTTGTATCCTCTACTTAAAACCGCAATCTGATGATTGTCTTTCAATAAACGGATGAGGTTTTCAATTTGTGGTGTTTTTCCTGTTCCTCCTACACTGAGGTTTCCGACAGTAATGATGGGAATTTCAAAGGAAGTTTCTTTGAATACTCCACTATCAAACAACCAGTTTCGCACAGTAGAAACAATGTGATATGCAATTGAAAATGGAAATAATAAATAGCGAATAAATTTCATTAGTACGAAAATAATGCATTTTTATGGATTGATACACGGAAAATGCTAACTTTGGTTTTTACAGAAACAATATCAAATGAAGATCAGAGAAATCACGAATTATATCGAAGAATTAGCCCCCCTTCACTATGCAGAAGATTTTGACAATGTAGGCTTGTTGGTTGGAAGTTATACTACCGAAATTTCAGGTGTTTTAGTCACCTTAGATACTTTGGAAGAGACAGTAGACGAGGCTATTGCCAAAAGTTGTAACCTAATTGTTAGCTTTCATCCAATAATTTTTGGAGGATTGAAAAAGTTGAACGGAAATTCGTATGTAGAACGAGTAGTGTTGAAAGCTATAAAAAATGACATTGCTATTTATGCGACACATACTGCATTAGACAATTCAAAAAAAGGGGTGTCTGCCAAAATCTGTGAAATTTTAGGTTTGAAAAACACAAAAATTTTAATTCCCAAAAAAGGCATCATCAAAAAATTAACCACCTTTGTTCCTTCAGAAAAAGCGGAAGCGTTGCGAACTTCTCTTTTTGAAGCTGGTGCAGGGAATATTGGAAATTATGATCAATGCTCTTTTAGCACCGAGGGAATTGGAACTTACAGAGGAAATGAAGATTCCAATCCAGTTATTGGTACAAAAGGAACACTTCATTTAGAAAATGAAACTCGTATAAGCGTTGTTTTTGAAAGTAAAAATGAAGCTCAGATTTTAAGAACCTTACATGAAAAACACCCATATGAGGAAGTTGCTTATGAGATTATAACTACAGAAAATGTACACCAAGATATTGGTATGGGGATGATTGGAGAATTTGAAGAAGCCATGGATGAACAAGACTTTTTGCGATACCTCAAAAAAACCATGCAAACCGATTGTATTAGACATTCTGAATTGCTTCACAAAAAAATAAAAAAAGTAGCCGTTTTGGGAGGTGCTGGTAGTTTTGCCATTTCGAACGCAAAGAGATCAGGAGCAGATGCTTATGTGAGCGCTGATTTTAAATATCACGAGTTTTTTAAAGCAGAAAAAGAGCTTTTATTAGCTGATATTGGACATTATGAAAGCGAACAGTTTACAAAAAGGCTTTTGGTTGATTATCTTACAAAAAAAATTAGTAATTTTGCAATCGTTTTATCGCAAAAAAGTACGAACCCTATTTATTACATATAAACATGGCAAAGAAGAAAGAAGTTTCTGTTGAACAAAAATTAAGAGCACTTTACGACTTACAGTTAATCGACTCTAGAATCGACGAAATTAGAAACGTAAGAGGAGAGTTACCTTTAGAGGTTGAAGACTTAGAAGATGAAGTTGCTGGTTTAAATACACGTGTTTCTAACTTAAGTGAAGATGTTACTAATTTAGAAACGGATATCAAAAATAAAAAATTAGCGATTGATCAGTCAAATTCGTTAATGAAGAAGTACGAAGAGCAACAACAAAAAGTTCGTAACAATAGAGAATTTGATTCTTTGGCTAAAGAAATTGAGTTTCAAGATTTAGAAATTCAATTGGCTGAAAAAAGAATCAACGAGTACAAAGCAAAGATTGCACAAAAAGAAGAGGTCATTGCTACGACAAAAGAAAAATTAGAAAAGCAAGAGCAACACTTAGGTCATAAAAAAGCAGAATTAGAGGCTATTTTAAAAGAAACAGAAAAAGAAGAGAAACTTTTGGCTGAGAAATCTGAAGAGTATGCAAAATCTTTAGACGAACATTTATATACTGCATACAATAGAATTAGAACCAAAGTAAAAAATGGTTTGGCAGTGGTAGCGATCGAAAGAGGAGCTTCTGTAGGATCTTACTTTACTATACCGCCACAAGTTCAGTTGGAAATTGCAAACAGAAAAAGAATCACAATAGACGAACACAGTGGGCGTATCTTAGTGGATGCTGCTTTGGCTGAAGAAGAAAAACAAAAAATAGATAAAATATTTTCTTAGAAAAAATTAGATTTTACACTATAGATCAAACTCGAGGCCTTGCTTCGAGTTTTTTTTGCAGTAAATTTGTAGCTATAATTTTACTTCAATACCTCAAAAATGAAAAAAGCTACTTTAGTTTTAGGCGCTTCTTTAAAAGAAGACCGCTATTCAAATATCGTCATTCACAGGCTGAAAGAAAAAAATCAGAACGTATTTGCCTTTGGTATGCAAGAAGGAACTATTGCGGGAGTTCCTGTTGATGTTCAACTGAAAAAGTATTCAAATATTGATACAGTTACGCTCTATCTAAATCCAATGCGACAAGAAGCTTTGTATGGCTATATTATTGATTTACAGCCCCGAAGAGTGATTTTCAATCCAGGAACAGAAAATGATGTCTTTGCCAAATTATTACAAGAAAAAGGAATTGAATGTGAGGTTGCTTGTACCTTAGTTTTATTGGCGACTCAGCAGTATTAATTTACAGAAAAAATCGTTCCTGCTTCTGCAACGTCAGTATTTTCAAAGACTTCTTTGGCCTCCGTTTGAAAGGTCGATATATCTTTGTAACGACCCGAATAATGCCCCAAAACAAGTTGTTTAGCATTGGCGTCTTTGGCGATTTGTGCAGCTTGTTTTGCAGTGGAATGCTTTGTTTTAAGAGCCAAGTCTTCTCTATCTGAAAGAAAAGTAGCTTCATGATACAAGAGATCTACATTTTTTATGATTGGAATTATGTCTGGTTTGTATGTGGTGTCACTACAAAATGCATAACTCAAAGGTGCTACAGGTGGTAGTGTGAGTTCTGAATTGGAAACTATTTCTCCTGAAGGCAAAAGAATGTCTTTGCCTGCTTTGATATTTAGATAATCTGCCCGATCTATTTCCTCATAATTGGCAATATTATCCATGTGTAATTTTAAAGGTTTTTCTTTTTCTGTAAACAAATATCCGTTGGTGTACACTCTGTGATTTAAGGGGATGGTTCTAACAGAAACTTTTTCGTCTTCAAAAATTAGTTCGCTTTCTTTGGAAGAAAGTTCATGAAAAATCATCGCGTATTTTGCATGAGATTGAGAGGTTCGCAACATTAGTAAGGTTACTTCTTTGATCCCCTTAGGGCCAAAAATATGCAATTCTTTTTCGCGATTTAATATCCCGAAAGTTGATAAAAGACCGATCAATCCATAAAAATGATCACCGTGTAAATGAGAAATAAAAATATGATTAATTTTTGTAAATCCAACTTTATACTGTCTCATTTGACGTTGGGTGCCTTCTCCACAATCGATTAAAAAATGGCGATTGTTGATTTCTAAATATTGCGATGTTGGATGTGCATTTACACGTGGAGTTGCTGAATGGCAACCCAAAATAGTAAGTTTTAAACTCATTGAATAACCAAACGTTTGGAAACGATATTTTTTTTATTTTGAATGGAGTAAATATACATTCCAGCGGATAAATCTCCTTTAAAAAAAGAAAGGGTGTTTTCTCCTTTTAAAACTTGCAATTCTTTGTAATGAACGGTTCTCCCTAGTACATTTTTAACTTTAAAAAGGACGGTTCCATTCTCTCTAACCATAAAACGAATCTTTGTAGAGGTTTCAAAAGGGTTTGGTGCCGCAGACAATTTTGAAATCAATGTTTCTTGTGAAAAGCACAGGGTACTTGCACTTATAAATAAAATAAAAAGAATTCTTTTTATCATTGGATTTGTTACGCTATTAAAAACCTAATTCTCTTTCGATGTTTTCCATTTCAAGAATATCTTCTGCTTCTTGCAAGGTAGGGACTACATTTATTTCTTCAGGGAGTTCATCAATATTTAACGATGTGACGATTACCACAAAAGAAGTTTCACTTGCTTTTTTGTCAGATGCAATTTTCAAAAATACTGAAAAATCGCTTGCTTTTATGTTAAGATTGTCAGAAATATGAAGAATAATATTTTCTACAGCATGTTTTTGAAGCTCTACCGAAAGGTTCTTCAATGTTTCAGAAAGGACTGTTGATTCTGTTGTAAGTAGGGTATAGTTTTCTTTTTTTTCAATGTTCATGATGCATTTTTTTACTGACAAACTTCTTGAAAAACTTATCTCTTAATTTGTTGCGCCAATAAGTAGATTACTGCCATTCTTACCGCAACACCGTTTTCAACTTGATTTAAAATTATCGATTCATTAGAATCGGCAACATCACTTGTGATTTCAACACCTCTGTTGATCGGACCTGTAGGTGCATGATTACAATTTTCTTTCCGAGACTGTCTAGAATTTCTTGATTGATTCCGAAAAGCTGAGTGTATTCTCGGGTAGATGGAAAGTATTTAATGTCCATTCGTTCGTGTTGAACGCGTAAAACATTGGCAACATCACACCATTCTAGAGCCTTCTTTAGATTAGTTTCCACAGTAACTCCCAAACTGGTTATGTATTTAGGGATTAAGGTTGTAGGGCCGCACACTTTTACTTCAGCACCTTGTAATTGGAGTGCAAAAATATTAGACAATGCAACTCTTGAGTGCAGGATGTCTCCAACAATGAGTATTTTCTTTCCTTTCACGCTTCCTAGTTTCTCTCTGATTGAATAAGAATCCAATAAGGCTTGTGTTGGATGCTCGTGTGTGCCGTCTCCGGCATTGATAATTTTCGCATCTACGTGTTTGGATAAGAAAACACCCGCACCAACATTTCCATGACGCATGACAACGATATCGACTTTCATTGCCAAAATATTGTTGACAGTATCAATTAGTGTTTCCCCTTTTTTTACAGAGGATTGACTCGCAGAAAAATTGATAACATCGGCAGAAAGTCTTTTTTCTGCCAGCTCAAAGCTTAATTTAGTTCGCGTACTGTTTTCGAAAAATAAATTGGCAATAGTAATATCTCTTAAAGAAGGTACTTTTTTAATGGGTCTATTGATTACTTCTTTAAATTGGTCTGCAGTTTCGAAAATAAGATCAATATCTGTGTTCTTTAGATATTTTATCCCCAATAAATGTTCTACACTTAGTTGTTTCATAATTAGGTGAGTTCTATATAAACCGCGTCTTTGTTATGTGTTTCTTTCCAAGTAACTAATACTTTTTCCTCATTAATTGCATCGACCTGTCTACCTCTGTAATCGGGCTGAATAGGTAAATGACGACTAAATCTTCTGTCTATTAAGACCAATAACTCGACACTTTCGGGTCTTCCAAAGGATTGAATTGCAGTTAGGGCAGCTCTTACACTTCGTCCAGAAAAAAGTACATCATCAATAAAGACTACCTTTTTTCCTTCTACTAAAAAATCGATTTTGGTAGCGGTCGCTTCTAAAGGGAGATCTCTTCGTCTAAAGTCGTCTCTGTAGAAAGTAATGTCTAGAGAGCCCAATTGGACATCCTTAATTTGATATTCTTTTTGTAATAAACTTAAAAGTCTGTTTGCCAAAAATGAACCTCTTGGTTGCAACCCTATTAAGACTGTGTTCGAAAAATCGTTATGATTTTCGATTAACTGGCATGCCAATCGATGTAAGATAATTTCAATGTCCTTAGAGTTAAGTAAGGTTTTTCTGCTCATAAGAAGCCTGTTTAATTAGCGAAACAGTTATCGAAAACAAAACTAACGTAAAAATATGTACAAGCAAAATTTATCCCTTACAAAACGAATCTCTTTTGTTAATTAAATTGTTGAAAACAAAACCACAGAATTCAAGGAAACATAGAGACTTGTAGTACATTTAAAGTACTAATTCAAACACATAGCTTATGTCTCTAGTGAAATTTGAATCGATGCTTAAAACAAATAGTGTTTATTTCTTTGATTTAACTGAATTTGAAGAGATTATCATCCACTATATCGATATTGGAAAGCATTCTTTGGCTAAAAAGGCACTCAAATTAGGCTTACAACAACACCCCGCTTCTATCGATTTACAACTTTTGAAAGTAGAGATTTTTGTTTTTGAAGATAAAATAGAGCAGGCCAAAAAACTTTTACAACAAATTGAGATTCTAGAACCCAGCAATGATGAAGTCTTTATTCAAAAAGCTGCTATTATATCAAAAGAAGGAAACCATCAAGAAGCTATAAATTATCTAAACAAAGCCCTGTCGCTTACCGAAGACAAAGAAGATGTCTGGTCTTTGTTGGGAATGGAGTATTTGTATATCGACGATTTTGAAAATGCACGTTTAAGTTTCATCAATTGTCTTCATACAGATGTTGAAGACTACGCTTCCTTATACAATGTGGTATACTGTTTTGATATGGAAGATAAGCACTTAGATGCGATCACTTTCTTAAAAGAATACATTGATAAAAATCCCTATTGTGAAGTTGCTTGGCATCAAATAGGACGACAATACTCGGTCTTAAAAATGCATGATGAAGCCTTGAAAGCCTATGATTATGCAGTCCTTGTAGACGAGTTTTTTGTAGGAGGTTATTTGGAGAAGGCTAAAACATTAGAAGCTCTCGAAGAATATCAAGAAGCGATTGATAATTACAAAATCACACTGGAGTTGGATGACCCAACTGCTTATGCTTATGTGAGAATCGGGGAATGCTACCAAAGACTTGGAAATGATGTTGCTGCAGTTTCATACTATAAGAAAGCGGTTCATGAAGATCCTCTATTAGCCAAAGGGTGGATGTATTTGACCCATCTCTATTTTGATCAAAAGGATTATGAAAAGGCAGGCTATTATATTGCAAAAGCATTAAAAATTGATGAATCAAATTCCTTATATTGGAGACGCTATTCTGAAATTAAATTAAAACTCAGTTTTTTTGAAGAAGCTATTGAAGGTTTTCAAATGTGTATTTCTTTGGGAGATGAAGAGCTTCAATTGTACATAGCTTTGGTAGATGTTTTAACTTTTGTTGGAGAATTCAATGAAGCCCTAAACGTTTTGTTTAAGGCCCAAAAAATACACAAAAACTTTGCAGAGATTGAATATCGTTTTGCTGGTCTTTTCTTAATTTTAAACAAGCAAAATTACGGAATTACACACCTGATCAATGGAATGAAGATCGACTTCGAATACCACATCGTTTTAAAAGAATTGCATCCAACAGTCTATTTTAATGAGGGAATTCAAAAATTATTGTCCGATTTTGAAAAGGCAATGGAATAAGGAGTAACTACTTTTGGTACTGAATGCTTCTGGCTAAAAAACCGATTTTCTTCAAAATTATTTTATCTTCGTCTTCTCAAAAAAAGAAGCGTTCAAATGGATAGAAAACGAAAAGACTATTTTGTTATTGGTTTAAAAGGGCTGGCTATGGGTGCTGCAGATGTTGTGCCTGGAGTTTCAGGAGGAACCATAGCTTTTATTTCTGGCATCTATGAAGAGTTGTTGGGATCTATTAGTAACGTGAATATGAACTTATTCAAAACACTAAAATCTCAAGGAGTCAAAGCTGCATGGATTCAATTGAATGGCTCTTTTTTATTGGCTCTTTTTACAGGAATCTTTGTTAGTATTGTGTCCTTAGCGAAAATCATTAAATATTTATTAGAAAACGAACCTATTTTAGTGTGGTCCTTCTTTTTTGGATTGGTTTTAGCAAGTGTCATTTATATTGCAAAGCAAATTACAAAATGGAATTTGTTTGCATTTGTGATTTTAATTTTAGGAGCTATTTTAGCCTATTACATCACTACTTTAAATTCTTTGATTTCTGAAAATTCTTCTACCCCATTTATTTTCTTAGCAGGAGCTATTGCCATTTGTGCTATGATTTTGCCCGGAATTTCAGGTTCTTTTATTTTGGTGCTATTGGGTGCTTATAAACCCGTTTTAAACGCTTTGAATGATAGAGACATCACAACAATTTCTGTGTTTTTAGCAGGGGCAGTTGTTGGTTTACTTAGTTTTTCTAGAGTGTTGAAATGGTTGTTCAAACATTATAAAAATCAGACATTAGCAGTACTTACAGGTTTTATTGTAGGTTCCTTGAATAAAATTTGGCCATGGAAAGAAACCCTTACTTGGCGTATCAATTCTCATGGATTGAGTGTCCCTTTTCAACAACAAAGTGTTTCTCCTTTTTCATTCGGTGAAGACAGTCAGTTAGCAGTGGCAGTTATTTTGGCTTTGGTGGGTTTTGTACTTATTTTAGGAATGGAAAAATTGGCTATAAAAAAACAATAAATGTACCAAAAACGCACTTTGCTGGATAAACTCATCCTATTTTTAAAGGGGTTGGCAATGGGCGCGGCAAATAAAGTACCTTGGTGTCTCTGGGGGGACGGTTTCTTTTGTGTTGAATTTTTATGAAGAGCTCATTTATTCATTTCGGAAAATAAATTTAAAAGCCCTAAAGTTTCTACTTGGAGGTCGATTTAAAAGTTTCTTTCAGTACGTAAATGGTTCCTTTCTTTTACTCATTATGGGAGGAAGTATCTTTAGCTATTTTAGTATTTCATTAGTGTTGGATTACTTCTTAGTACATTATGAATTATATGTTTGGAGCTGGTTTTTTGGAATGATTATCGGTTCAGTTTATTATATTGGAAAAGGTTTTGGTGAATGGAATTCTAAGAATATGATCTCTTTAATTGTTGGAGTTTCAATAGGTCTTGGAATCAGTTTTTTAACTCCAGCAAAAGAAAACGATAATTTATGGTTTGTCTTTTTATGTGGAATAATTGGGGTTTCAGGAATGACTTTGCCAGGTTTATCGGGCTCTTTTATTTTAATTTTATTAGGAAATTATGTGCTTCTTTTGGTAGATGCGGTAAATGTTTTATTTGGTGTTGTTACAGATATTTTATCTGGAAATTTTTTGGTTTTAAAAGATGCTGTGAAAGTACGATATCTTAAAATTATAGCTGTTTTTACAGGTGGGTCATTATTTGGATTGGTTTCCATTTCACACGTTTTGGGCTATGTTTTAAAACGGTGGAATCATATTGTAATTTCCGTAATTATAGGTTTTATAACAGGTTCTTTGGGCATCGTTTGGCTCTGGAAGAACACAATTTTTTTAAAAGAAAATGGTGCATATGTTCTGGACAGTAAGCATCAAAAAATAGTTGAAAATTACGAGCGGTTTATTCCTGATTTTTCAAATCAAGAAACTTGGTTTGCCATTTTCTTCATTATACTAGGCCTCGGGCTGATTTTAGCAATAGATTTTTATGGAAGTATCAAAAAAAAATAAAGTATACGGACTTTTAGGAAGAGATATAGGATACTCTTTTTCGAGAGGATACTTTACAGAGAAGTTCGAGAAATTAGGAATTGAAGATTCGGAATATGTAAATTTTGATATTCCTTCCATTGAAGATTTTTCGGCATTGATAAAAAAGCAACAATTTCAATTGCATGGAATGAATGTCACCATTCCCTACAAGCAAGAAGTTATTCCTTTTTTAGATAAATTAGATAATACCGCTAAGAAAATTGGGGCTGTAAATACTATAAAATTCACTAAAAAAGGATTGCTTAAAGGCTACAATACGGATGTTGTTGGTTTTGAAAATTCACTAACTCCTTTTCTTAAGAAGCATCACAAACGGGCATTGATTTTAGGAACAGGTGGCGCTTCAAAAGCCATTGCTTTTTCACTAAAAAGATTGGGTATCCAATATCGTTTTGTCTCAAGAAGTCCATTAAAAAAGAAGGAAATTTCTTACGAATCTATTACACAGAAGGTGATGGAGCGTTATACCATTCTCATCAATTCATCTCCAGTAGGCACGTTTCCTAATGTGCATTTAATGCCTCAAATTCCTTATATTTGGATTACAAAACAACATCTTTTATTTGATCTAATCTATAATCCTTCTGAAACTTCATTTCTGAAAGAAGGAAAAATGAAGGGGGCTTCAATAAAAAATGGATTACAAATGCTTGAATTACAGGCAGAAGAGTCTTGGCGCATTTGGAATCAGTAATGCAATGAGGTGATATTGCAATTTAAAACCCCCTAATCTTTTTTGGAATAATTGAAAAATTACTTTGAAGATACTGTAAGATGTACCTATCTTTATGGACATTAATTTAGAACCTTAAACATTGTACATATGTTAGATAACAATCAAGAAGAAGTAGGAGAGAGCAATAATAATGAAATTCATGATGCTGCATCCTCTGCCTCTGAATTTAAGGAGGAAGTGCAAGAAGTATCTTCTTCACCTGAAAATGATGAGGTCTCTGATGCTGTAAATGAAATAGAAGAAAAGGTTGCTGAACAAGCTGAGGAAGTCAAAGAGGTTTCCGTAAAAAAAGAAGTCGATTATACGACTTTGGCCCTAGAAGATTTGGTTGCTGCCCTGGAAACGGTATTAAAAGAAAACCCTCCTAACAGAGTTAAAACTCAAGTTGATGCTATCAAAAATGCATTCAACCAAAAATTTGGTGCAGTTTTGGCTGAGAAAAAAGCTGCTTTTATAGAAGCAGGCGGTGATAGTATTGATTTTCAGTTTTCAAGCCCTGTAAAAACAGCATACAATTCGTTGTTATCTCAACACAAAAAGGAGAGAGACGTGTACTATCGAGAGCAAGAACAAACTCTAAAATTAAATTTAGAAAAGCGTTTTGAAGTTATTGAAGCGTTGAAAAATTTAATAGCAGATGCAGATACCAATACCATGTACAAGCAGTTCAAGGAGATTCAAGATTCTTGGCGTGCCATTGGACCCGTTTCAAAAACCAAATACAACGATACCTGGAAAACATATCACCACCATGTAGAGCGTTTTTATGATTTATTGCATTTGAGTAATGATTTTAGAGATCTCGATTTTAAAAATAATTTAGAAGAAAAATTAAAAATTATTGAAAAAGCGGAAGCTCTAGTAGAAAAAGAGGATATCAATACTTCTTTTAAGGAATTACAAGATTTACATAAAATTTGGAAAGAAGATATTGGACCTGTGGCGAGAGAGTTGCGTGAGGAAATTTGGGGGAAATTCAGTGATGTCACCAAGAAGATTCATGACAAACGTCACGAGCATTTCCGATCAATGAAATCGAAGTATGATGAAATTATTCAGGAAAAATTAGCAATAGTCTCACAAATATTTGCTCTTGATACTTCAAAAAATAAAAACCACAACGATTGGCAGCAAAGCATTAATGAAGTAGATAAGTTAAGACAAGCCTACTTCAATGCTGGGAAACTTCCCTATTCTAAAAGTGAAGAAATTTGGCAGCAATTTAAATTGGCTACCAAAAAATTCAACAAGGATAAAAACAATTTTTACAAGAGAGAGAAAGTTAGTCAGCAAGAAAATTTAAATAAAAAAAATGCACTTATCGAGCTAGCAGAGTCTTTAAAAGATAGTACGGATTGGGAAACTTCAACAGAAATCTTTAAGAAGCTTCAAGCAGATTGGAAAGAAATTGGACATGTGCCTCGAAAGTTTTCAGACGATGTTTGGAAGCGCTTTAAGAGTGCTTGTAATCACTATTTTGATCAATATCATAAGAGTAAAAATGCTATTAGTCCAGAAGATCAAGTAATTATCGATGCTAAAAAAGCTCTTTTAGAAAAAATTAAAACGATAGAAATATTTTCAAAGGAAGATGTTTTAGATGCAATTCAGGAATGGAAAAACATTGGGCATCTTCCAAGAAGTGTTCGTCATTTGGAGGGAAAATTTAACAAGCAAATAGATCGTTTAATTTCTACATTATCTATTGATAAGAATGAGATTGAAATGTTGAGATTTAAAAATAATATTGATGGTTTTGAAGCTAATAATGATACACGAAAGTTAGATTCTGAACTGATATTTGTTAGAAAGAAAGTTGATGAAATTGTAAAAGAAGTTCAACAATTGGAGAATAATTTAGGGTTCTTCTCGAATGCAAAAGATGACAATCCATTGGTTTTAAATGTAAAGGCTAGAGTAGAAGAGTTTAAAAAGGACTTGGCTCTGTGGAAAGAAAAACTGAATTATATTAAAAATATAGACTACTAAAATCGATTGATTTTTGAGATTAAGTTCCGTAATTTAAAAGGCAGCAATTTTGATTGCTGTTTTTTTTTGTTTTATGAGAGTTTGTTGTAAAACAAGCTTTTGATAATTCCGTCTGAAAGACCAATTTTTGGCACATAAATTTTTCTTGCCCCACTCCATTTCATTGCCGACAAATAAATTTTTGTTGCTGGGATGATAACATCTGCTCTATCTGGATTCAAGCTCAATTCAGAAATTCGATCGTCAAAACTCATGTGTTTTAAAAACTGGTATTGAGCATTTAAATAGATAAAGGAAATGGGTTTTCCTTCCGTTCTACCAGACATTTTAAAAAGTTTATTGATATTTCCTCCAGAGCCGATTAATGAAATTCTTTTTAGGTCTTTTGTTTTCTTTTTAATCCATTTTTCAACCTCAGCAAAAATTTCTTTGTTTACAGCCTTTTTATTATTCAGTAACCGGACAGTCCCCATCTTAAAGGATTTAGAATGTACGATTTCGCCTTTAGTAAAAAGTGTAAATTCGGTACTACCTCCACCTACATCAACATATAAATAGGACTCATCTCCTTCAATCAATTCATTGAGGTCGGTAAATGAAATAATGGCAGCTTCCTCTTCACCACTGATCATTGCGATTTCTACTCCTGTCTTTTTGAAAATTTCATCGATAACTTCTTTCCCATTGGCAGCTTCTCGCATTGCTGAAGTCGCACAGGCTTTGTAACGTTCTACTTTGTGAACCTTCATTAAAAGTTTAAAGGCTTCGATTGCGTCAATCATTCGTTGAATGTTGTCTTCACTAATTTTGCCTTCTCTTACAAAAGCATCTGCTCCTAAGCGAATGGGAACACGTACCAAAGATGATTTTCTGAATTGAGGCTGTTTATTATCAGAAAGAATAACATTGGCGATTAAAAGTCTAATTGCGTTGGAGCCAATATCTATAGCGCCAAATTTTTTAATTTCCATCAAAGTGATTTATTTGTGATTTTTTGGAAATTCAGCCATAAAAGTTTTTCCTTTTTTTAGATTTTTCCAATGCTTTTCTTCAAACTGAATTCCAATAACTCCACAAGTTGGAACATGCGCAATAGGCTTGTTGCCAAATTTATTTACAAAGGTATTAATGCCATGGTCGTGGCTAAAAATAATGGCTGCATCGAAGTTGTCATCCAAGGCATGAACTGTTTTTACCAAGTATCCGTCACTAAAACTATAGAGTTGTTTTCGGATATAAAGGTTGGAAAGTGGATATTTTAAATTGTCGCAAAAGATGACTGCAGTGTGTAAAGCTCTGTTTGCACTACTTGAAATAAACACATCGGGTTTGTCGATGTGTTCAGAGAGGAATTTAGAGATTAAATGGGCATCTTTGATTCCTCTCTTACTCAATGGTCTGTCGATGTCTTCAATCCCATTGTACTCCCATGAAGATTTTGCGTGACGAACAATGTATAGCGTTTTCATTCAATTTTTAGTATTGTCTAGTAAATATAAAAAATTATGGTGCTAATCGATCTAATTTCCATGAAAAATTTTCTAATAAAGTATACCGAATTCGATCATGCATTCGATTAGGTCTTCCTTGCCAGAATTCGATCGAAATAGGTTTGACGAGATAGCCTCCCCAATGTTTTGGTCTCGGAATTTCTTTTCCTTTATATTCTCTTTCTAGCGATGATAGTGTGTCTTCTAATTCTTTTTTTGAGGCGACTACTTTACTTTGTGGGGAAGCCCAGGCGCCTAGTTTGCTTCCATCGGGTCTGGATTCAAAATAGCCATCTGATAAATTCTCTGCCAATTTTTCTGCAACTCCTTTAATGATGATTTGCTGTTCTAGTCCGGGCCAAAAGAAAGACAAGCAAATTTGATTGTTTGCTGTAATTGCTTTTCCTTTTTCGGAGGTATAATTGGTGTAAAAAATAAAGCCTTCCCAAGTGTATTTTTTTAAGAGTACCACTCTGCTTTTAGGAAATCCATCATTCCCAATAGTCGCAATTGTCATGGCGTTGGTTTCTTCTACAGTCTCAGATGCATCAGCATTTAAAAACCAGTCTCTGAACAATTCCATCGGGTTTTCAGGACAATTACTCTCTAGGAGTTCTTTTTGTTCGTAGGATTTTCGATAATTACTTAAGTCTTTTGACATTTCTATTTTCTTTGAAACAAATATAATCCAACAAATGTTATAAACCCATTTAAAATGAGCAATGAAAATCCAAAATCAAAACCAGAGGTTGTGAGCGTGAAATAATTTACAACATAGGTAAGGAATGGAGCTGTGAGGCATATGAACGGAACTGCCTTGTCCTGAACTTTTAATTGGGTAAACAGACCAAAGGCATACAAACCCAATAGGGGACCATAGGTGTAGTTTGCAAAGGTGAATATTTTGGCAATGACACTTTCATCTGCAATAAAATATTTAAAGACCAAAATAGTAGCGATTAATATTAGTGAAAATAAAACGTGTATTTTTTTCCGAATGCGAACCTGTTCCGTAGTATTTTTCTTTTTGTCAATTTCTAAGATATCGATGCTAAAGGAAGTTGTCAAAGACGTAAGGGCTGAATCTGCGCTAGAATAGGCTGCTGCAATCAATCCTAGTATAAAAAACATTGCTGTCGCTAGTCCTAAAGTTCCTCTTGTGGCTATGATTGGAAATAACTGGTCTTTATGAGCATCAATTCCGTTTTTCTGGGCGTAGTCGGTTAGTAAAACTCCCAAAGCCAAAAAGAAAAAATTGACAATTACCAATACTAAAGTAAACCAAAACATATTCTTTTGTGCATCTTTCAGACTTTTGCAAGTCAAGTTTTTTTGCATCATATCTTGGTCTAATCCAGTCATTACGATTGCGATAAATACGCCTGCTAGAAAGCGTTTCCAGAAATAATTTCCACTATTTACATTGTCAAAAAAGAAGGTTTTAGATAATTCATTATCAGCCACATAGGTGAATAGGTTTGTAATTTGTAGTTCGTCAGAAATGGTATAAATACAAACTCCCACTGCGGTAAGCATAAAAAGTGTTTGCAGCGTATCTGTCCAAACTATCGTTTTGATTCCTCCTTTGAAGGTATATGCCCAAATCAATAGAATGGTAATCGAAACTGTTACCCAAAAGGGGATTCCGTAGGCGTCAAATAATAAAAGTTGCAGTACGTTGGCGACTAAAAACAAGCGAAATGCAGCACCAATAGTTCTAGAAAGTAAAAAGAAGCTAGCCCCTGTTTTGTAGGAATGCTCTCCAAAACGATCCTGCAAGTAAGTATAGATTGAGGTCAAATTGAGCCTGTAGTACAGCGGCAATAGTAGCAAGCCAATAACTGCATAACCGACGATGTATCCTAAGACCATTTGAAAATAACTCATTCCTTGTGCTTCTACCCACCCCGGCACAGAGATGAAGGTCACACCAGAGAGAGAAGCGCCTATCATTCCGAAAGCAACCAAATACCAAGGAGAAGAGTTGTTTGCTTTGAAAAAGGTTTTGTTGTCTGCTGATTTTCCAGTGAGGTAAGAAATGAAAATTAGAACACTAAAGTAGCCGACAATTAATAAGAGAATATATGCTGGATTCATAAAGTAAATGACAAATTGAAATCGATGTGTGTTGAGTTGGAAATAATCAATTACGAATATATGTTTTTCTGTTGTCTTTTTGTGTTTTCATGATTCATAATTCGTAATTTTGTTGCTTATGGATTTTTCATCAAAATTATTAGAAAATGCAGTAAACGAAGTTTCTCGTTTGCCCGGAATTGGAAAGCGAACTGCTTTGCGATTGGTTTTGCATTTATTGAAACAGCCCAAAGAAAATACAAGCTATTTATCTGAAGCTTTAGTGCATTTAAGAAATGATGTAGAATCTTGTCAAAAATGCCATAATATTTCCGATACTGTTTTGTGTGCTATTTGTAAAAATCCAAAAAGAAACCCAAGTATTATTTGTGTTGTAGAAGATATTAGAGATGTAATGGCTATTGAAAGTACTTCTCAGTACAACGGATTATACCATGTTTTAGGAGGAAAAATTTCTCCAATTGAAGGGATTGGTCCTCAAAATCTACAAATTGAATCTCTTGTGAATAAAGTCAAAAATGGCGATGCAAAAGAATTGATTTTTGCGTTGAGTTCGACCATGGAAGGAGATACTACCAATTTCTATATTTTTAAACAAATAGAGAAATATGAAGTTACGACTTCTACCATTGCCCGTGGAATTTCAGTAGGTGATGAATTGGAATATGCAGATGAAGTGACTCTTGGTAGGTCAATCGTAAATCGAATCCCTTTCGAACAGAGTATTCGGAGCTAAGGGTGTCTTTTGACAATTAGGATTCTATGTATTTTTGTAAAATATGTTTGAGTTCCATTCTTTTTATGGAATAGGTTTTAGATTTGTCATTTAGACTATTTATTAATAAAACACCTTTTTTTGCTAATTCTATCTGGTTATATTTTTTTGCTATTTCAGGAGTATTCATTTTCTTAATGATTTCACTTAATAATTCTGCTAACTTTTCAATGTGAATTTCATTCAGTTCTTTTAATTTGTTCATGAAATTAAATTCTGAAAAAGTGACTATTTCTTTTAATGAGAGATCCCATTCTTTACGGATAAAATCATCAGTTTCTCTAATACCATTTTCTAGCTCATTCTTGTTTGAGGTAGAGATGTTACTGATAAGATTCGTTATGAAATTCGTCAACCTTTTTACTTCTCGTAAATTAAAATCTGATTCTTGTTCCATATTGATTGTGGATATTCTGAAAAAGCTTCGCTTATTGAACTATTATTGTAGCAACCTTGTTGTTTTTTGAGGTAGGATTTCAGCTACTGCAAATGGCTATTGGCATTGTAAACTATTCCACATCCTCCTCTAAAATTTCTTTTTCAGCTTTTTCCCAGCTTTTCTTTTCTCGAATTGATTTGTACAATTTGATACCTAGCATTAGTAAAATTCCAAAAAGCAGAATTCCTACGACGCCCCAAACCCAACTGACGGCATTTTTTACAGTTACCAAAAAAACAATGGCAAACAAAAGAATGGTTGACACTTCATTGAAGATTCGCAGGGTGAATGCAGAGTGTTTTATGCTGTCTTTTTGAAGATGTCGTGACAAAATCCATGGTAAAAATATAAGGCAAAAACAAAGGCCAATTTGACCAGCATCCATCGTTTTTGTATATCAAATGGATCTAATATTGACGAAACAAAATTTGTTTAAAATTCAATAAGAAAATAAAGTGTGTTATCCTTGTTTAAATCATTCCATTCACCTGAAGAACCATTTGGCCAATTGGTCAAAGCCAATCCTAGAGCATCCTGATTATTTAAGTAATCGTCTGGTTCCAAAAGGCGAATACTGTCTTTTCCCCAGTTATTATAGAGTCCTCCAATGGCATTTCCATCAAATCTTCCATACCAAAAAAGTGTGTAAGTGCTGTTATTATCACCGTTCCAAGCCCAACTACTTTCAGTAAGCATGTCATTTCCACCAATCCAAACATAAGCAGCGTTACCACCATCTGGAGCAGTAGTGTTGCTTGTAGTTATAGTTGCATTATTAGAAAGTTCATTGAAAATTGCATTTTGTTCTGAAATATCATTAATTTCGGATAGATAACCTCCTCTTGCTACTGCGCAAGCAGCAGCCTCTTCCCAAGTTTTATTCTCTTTCACTAGTTCGTAATTCTTATTATTGTAAGTAAAAGAGTAAATATTAGAGCTATTCGCACATTGACTTACTGGCGCATTATTACTCTTACAGCCCGACCACGCATTGTTTTCGTAAAAGTTAAAACAGTTTAATGAAATATCATATACGATCATTCCATTTATTGGGTTTCCTATTGTTTGAAGTGACACATTTGCTACCCGTGGTACAATAAAACCATTATTTGTAGAGAATACATCCAGAGCCCCTTTTGGGTCATTTGTTCCAATACCAACTTGCGCAAAACTTTTAAAGTAAACACAAATTACTATTAAAGTTGTTCCAAATTTTTTCATTTTTATTTTTTTTATTTTTAAAGCATTGTGATGACAATTTTTAAGTGTTGCTTTAGTTTTTTTTTCAAATATAAAAAATAAAAGTAGATGTATTAATATTTTTATTAATTATTTATGCTTCTCCTCTAAAATTTCTTTTTCAGCTTTTTCCCAGCTTTTCTTTTCTCGAATTGATTTGTACAATTTGATGCCTAGCATTAGTAAAATTCCAAAAAGCAGAATTCCTACGACGCCCCAAACCCAACTGACGGCATTTTTTACAGTTACCAAAAAAACAATGGCAAACAAAAGAATGGTTGACACTTCATTGAAGATTCGCAGGGTGAATGCAGAGTGTTTTATGCTGTCTTTTTGAAGTTTTTTGAAGATGTTGTGACAAAATCCATGGTAAAAATATAAGGCAAAAACAAAGGCCAATTTGACCAGCATCCATCGTTCTTGTAAGTAATACGGGTTTTTATACAGCATCCAAAATGCAAAGACACTTGCTAAAATTGCTGAAGGCCATGTGATGATGTACCACAGTCTTTTACTCATTAATTTGTATTGGGTCTGTAAAATTTCTTTGGCTGGTTCTGATTTTTTTTCAGCCTCTGTTTGATAAATAAATAAACGAACAATATAGAATAAGCCAGCAAACCAAGTGACAACGAAAATTATGTGCAACGATTTTACGTATAAAAAATCCATTTTTTTAATATTTAATGTTTGTTAGATTCTAGGTTGAACGTATTATACCTCACTTACAAGAACCTTCAATTTTCTCTGTAGATAGTTATTTTTAGAAATTTAAAGATTCAATGATTTTTTCACTATGGATTGATAAAGGGTTACTTGTTTTTCCATTCATTTATCCAAGAAACCATCACGTCTACCCAATCGTCATTGTCGTTCATACAAGGAATGTGTTTGTAATGTGTTCCTCCAGCTTCCAGAAATTCCTCCTTACCTTCCATTGCAATTTCTTCTAAAGTTTCCAAACAATCAGAAACAAAAGCAGGGGTGATTACGGCTAATTTTTTCTTACCTTCATTTGGAAATTTTTCCAATTCAAAATCGGTGTAAGGTTTCAACCACGGATCTTTTAACAGTCGCGATTGAAACGAATTACTATAGCTTCCTTCTTCTAATTGTAAGTATTTTGCAATTTCTTTTGTTGTTTCAAAACATTGATGTCTATAGCAGGTGTAATGTGCTACCGAATTTCGTTCACAGCATGAACCATCAAGTTTACAGTGACTTTTTGTTGGATCTGATTTTTTGATATGACGTTCTGGAATTCCGTGGTAGGAGAACAGGATATGATCATAATCAAAGTCCTTTAAATGATTTGCAATATTATCGCTCATCGCTTTGATGTATTCCGGTCTGTTGTAGAACGGAGGCAAGGTATCTAAGGTTATTTGTGGGAACTTTTTGGCTAAAATTTCCTCGGCTTGCACCACTACGGTCTCGTAAGAAGACATGGCATAGTGAGGGTACAAAGGAGCGAGAAATATTTCTGTAACCCCTTTATCGACTAGGTTTTGAATTCCTTTTTCCATACTCATAGAGCCATAGCGCATTGCCAATTCAACAGGGATATCAGTTTTTTCGATTACTTTTTTGGTAAATCGTTCAGAGATCACTACTAAAGGAGAACCTTCTTTCCACCATATCTTCTTGTAGGCAGCTCCCGATTTTTTGGGACGAATCTTTAGAATGATTCCTTTAATCAATATCCAACGTTTCCAAAATGGAATGTCGATGACCCGTTCGTCCATTAAAAATTCACCCAAATATCTTTTAACATCTTTGGTTTCTGTACTGTCTGGTGATCCTAAATTATTTAATAATATTCCTTTCATTTAAAAGAGTTTCAAATTTTTATTTTAACTGCTCACTGCTTACTGCTCACTGCCTACTATTTATTGTTCACTGCTACCTCTAGAAATCTGATTCGTAACTTCATACAAGGTAATTGCAAGACTATGAATTACATTCATTGAAGAATTTCTTCCGTACATTGGGATTGCAATGGTGTGATCGACCAGGTCGATGTTATTAATTCCATTTCTTTCACTTCCCAAAAGTAGAACGATTTTCTCATGATTTTTAAATTTAAAATCTTGAATTTTGATACTTTGATCAGTAATTTCTATTCCGATGATGGTGTTTCCTGCTGCTTTTAATTTGTGAATGATTTCTGTAAAATCACTATATACTTCCTGTGCTATTTGTTCTTGAGTATTCCTTGCTGTTTTTAGAACAATTCTATTCTCTGTTGTTGGAGAACTCTCGTGAAAATATATTTTTTGAACACCAAAACTTTCTGAAATTCGAAAGCACATTCCAATATTTTCTGGAGTTCTTATCGCATCACATACAATAGTAATGGGAAAGTCTTTCTGACTGTTTTGGATGTCGTAATGAGTTAATTGCTTCATAGGTATTGAATTGGATCTCTAATTGTTAAGACTCATCACATATTTCTTGGGAGTGGTTCCAAATTTCTTTTTAAATGCTGCAATAAAATGACTTGCAGTACTATAACCGACTTGAAGTCCAACTTCATTGACGTTGAATTGATTGCTTTCCAATAGTTTTCGTGCTTGCTCCATTTTGTAGTCAAACAAAAAACTATAGACGGTATCACCATAAATTTGTTTAAAACCCTCTTTGAGTTTTTTTAAATTCAGTCCAATTTCAGTAGCCAATTCCTGTAAGCTGGGCGGCTCTGCCATTCTAGAAATAATAATTTCTTTTGCTTTTCGAATTTTTAAGACATTTTGTTCATCTACTAAAAATGGACAATATTCCCCTGTGGCACTTTCTTCTTTTTGAAAATGCAAACTCAAGAGTTCATAAACCTTTCCTTTTACATATAATTCTCTAACAGAGCTGTTGATGTTTGAATTGATAATTTGTTGCAAAACCATCGCAACCGTGGGTTTTATTTCGGTATCGTCATAGTATTTTTTATTGCTATTTTCATTACTTAAAAAAGGAATATATCCCGATTCCTTTGAAAACAAAGAATGAAATTTCTCAATAGAAATCATCAATGATACTAGGGTAGTTTTGGGTTGAATTTCTAAATTGATGGGCAAAACTCGTTGGGGATTGTAGAGGAGTATTGACCTGTTGTCCAGAACATCAAAAGTGTAAGAACCGTTGTTGAATAGAAATTTAGAATTTCCGCGCAAACAAAAATGAATTTGAATAAAAGTACTGTCAATTTCCCTTTCAAAATGGTCAATTTGATCACTTTCATTCTGAAAATGAAGCACATAAAACCCTTTTTCTAAAGTAATTTCATCTAAAGAACTTTCTCCGACATTTTTAAACATTTAAATTGCTTTAATAATTTTCTTTTTATTTAGAATCATTCTAATTAAATAAATTCTAAATCCCTAATTGTATAGCAAAAATAAGCCTTTTCAGATGTATGGCAAAAAAAAAGTCCTAAAAAACATTCAACGGTATTAAAAGTACTTTGAGCGACATTTTTATCTTTCTGAAGTTTCTATTTTTGACCCATCTTTAAAAGAAGTATGCAGCAAGACATTCAGAAGCACTTTTACAATATTGGAGTTAGTTATAAAAAAGCGGACGCAAAAACACGTGGGAAATTTTCTTTGTCAAAAGAGAACCAAATTGCACTGTTAGAAGCGGCAAAGGAGCAAAGCTTCGAAGGTGTTTTTATTCTTTCTACTTGCAACAGGACTGAAATTTCAGGTTTTGCAGAACATCCTTACCAATTGATTCAATTGTTGTGCCATTTTTCAGAAGGAACTGTTGAAGAGTTTGCCGATATTTCTAATGTGTACAAAGATCAGGAGGCCATCAGTCAGCTTTTCCGAATTGGTACAGGTTTAGAAAGTCAGATTCTAGGAGATTACGAAATTGTGGGGCAGCTTAGACAGTCTTTTAAGATGGCAAAAATACACAAAACCACCAATGCTTATATTGAACGTTTGTTAAATTGCATCATGCAAGCCAGTAAAAAGGTCAAGAATGAAACCAAATTGAGTTCTGGAACCACTTCGGTTTCCTATGCTGCAGTTCAATATATAATTGAAAACTTACCCGATTTCAATTCTAAAAATATTTTAGTGTTTGGTTTGGGGAAAATGGGAAAACATACCTGTAAAAATCTCGCAGAATACACCCAGAATAAATCAGTCTGTTTGATCAATCGAACTGAAGAGAAAGCAGCTGATTTTGTAAAGGAGCATCCTTCAATCCGAAAGTCAGAAATAGAGCATTTATCGTTAGAAATAGCAAAAGCAGATGTATTAATTGTTTCTACAGGTGCAGACAAACCCACTGTGATCCAAGAACATATTTCTAAAGACAAAACCTTACTGATTTTAGATTTGTCGATGCCAGAAAATGTGGCAAAAGACGTTTCTGATCTCAAGGGAGTTACTCTCGTAAATGTAGATGAACTCTCCAAAATTACTGATGAAACATTAGCTGTTCGTCAACAAGAAATTCCAACTGCAGAAGCAATAATAGAGACACATAAAAAAGAATTCAACGATTGGTTAAATCACAGAAGGTTTACTCCAGCAATAGCTGCTTTAAAAAAGTCTTTAGAAATCATCAAGAAAGATGAAATCAACTTTCAGAAGAAAAAAATATCTAATTTCGATGAGGATCAAGCGGAAATCTTAACTTCTCGATTTATTCAGAAAATCACGACTCAATTCGTCAAGCACTTAAAAGAAGAGGATACTTCAGTTTCTCAAAGTTTACAAGTTATTCAAAAGGTATTTCAACCCTAACAACAAAGCATGCACAAAATAATTAGAATAGGAACACGTGAGAGTCAATTAGCTCTTTGGCAAGCAAACAAAGTCCGCAAAGAATTAGCTGAATTGGGTTATGAATCCGTTTTAGTTCCTATAAAATCTATGGGAGATATTGTCTTAGACAAGCCGCTATATGAGTTAGGTGTCACTGGTGTTTTTACCAAAAACCTTGACATTGCAATGCTTAATGGTGATATTGATATTGCCGTTCATTCATTAAAAGACGTGCCTACTTTATTGCCAGAAGGAATTGTTCAAGCTGCAGTTTTGAAAAGAGCCAATTACAACGATATTCTAGTTTTAAATGGAACCGAGGAGTTCTTCGGTGAACCCGAGGGAATTATTGCAACGGGTAGTCTTCGAAGAAAAGCCATGTGGTTGAACCGTTATCCAACACATCAAGTAGTGGAGCTAAGGGGGAATGTCAATACCCGTTTGGAAAAGGTTGAAAACAACAATTGGAACGGAGCTGTTTTTGCAGCTGCAGGGTTGGAGCGAATCGGGAAACGTCCAGCAGGAGCTGTGAACCTTCCTGGATGATTCCTGCACCAGCACAAGGGGCAATTATGATAGCTGCTTTAGAAAATGATGAATATACCAGAGATGCTTGCGAGCAATTAAATCATCCTGATACACAAATCTGTGTAGGGATTGAACGTGAATTTTTACGATTGTTGGAAGGTGGTTGTTCTGCGCCTATTGGCGCATTAGCTTATATAGATGATAAAACGGAAGAAATTAATTTTAAAGGAGTCTTGCTGAAAAGTGATGGTTCTAAAAAAATAACCGTAGCAAAAACGGCTAAAAAAGGAAGTCACGAGTATTTGGCAAAAGACTGTGTCGATTATATCATCAATCGAGGTGGAAAAGAATTGATGATTTCCGATGGAGCGGTTTCGCAAACAAAACATGAAATCTATTCTACTAAAAAACTTTCGGAGTCACAAAAGAAAATAATTGACGATTCTATTGGTATCAAAGACAGTGATTTTATTAAAATCCGGTTCAATAGAATTCCTGCCAAAGTGATGAAAAACACACATGAAAATGTCGTGATTACCAGTCAGAATGGTGTAGAAGCGATTTTAAATTCATTTACAAAAGACGAAATCAATTTTAAGAATATTTACTGTGTAGGTCGAAGAACCAAAAAGCTCATAGAAAATAGAATAGGAAAAGTGACTCATGTTGCTAAAAATGCTACAAAATTAGCGGATTATATTTCAAAAGAAACTTCCATTAAAAGGCTAACGTATTTCTGTAGTGACTTACGACTTGACGATTTGCCCACTATATTACAGGCACATGGCATCGTAGTAGAAGAAGTTGAAGCTTATAAGACAATGTTGAGTTCTGTGAAAATAGATACTGATGTTTCTGGAGTTTTATTTTACAGTCCTTCGGGAATTGACAGTTATTTACGAGAAAACAGTACGGATAAAATTGCATTTTGTATTGGTGAAACCACAGCTGTAGCTGCAAGGAAACATTTTACAAATGTACAAGTAGCTTATATGCCAGATGTAGAGAGTGTTTTAGAAATGGTAAACCAGCACTTTTTAGAAGAATAATTGTATTGACAAGCAACGTACAATTTCTAACTTTTTAACTAAATAATTATGTTTAGAACAAGAAGATTGCGAAAATCAGAGGGAATCAGAAGGTTGGTAAAAGAAACCAAACTTTCTGTTGAAGATTTTGTATACCCTCTTTTTATAGAAGAAGGAGAAAATATTGAAACTGAAATTGTTTCGATGCTTAGGAATCAAACGTTTTTCATTGGATCGAATTTCCAAAGAATTGGACGAAGTAGTTTCTTTAAAAATTCCTGCAGTTTTACTCTTCGGAATACCTTCAAATAAAGATGAAGAAGGAACAGAAACTTGGAACGACAATGGAATCATTCAACAGGCCATTCGTTTTATTAAAAAGAACTATCCAGATCTGTACGTTATTACCGATGTATGTTTTTGTGAATATACTTCTCATGGGCATTGCGGAATTATCCATGACAATGATGTCGACAATGATTCTACTCTAGTGAATATTGCCAAACAAGTTATTTCACATGCAAAAGCAGGTGTAGATATGGTAGCTCCTTCGGGAATGATGGACGGAACCATTGCGATGGTTCGAGAATCGCTAGACAATTCAGGCTTTGCAAACCTACCCATCATGGCATATGCCGTAAAATATGCTTCTGCATTTTATGGTCCTTTTAGGGATGCTGCAGATTCTGCACCTACTTTTGGTGACCGAAGAACCTATCAAATGGACCCTTCTAATAGAGATGAAGCACTTCGCGAAGCAACTTTTGATGATCAAGAAGGAGCCGATATTTTGATGGTAAAACCTGCCTTATCGTATTTGGATATTATCAGAGATTTAAAAAATAATTTTGACAGACCCATTGCATGTTATAATGTAAGTGGTGAATATGCAATGGTAAAAGCAGCAGCAGAAAAAGGTTGGATAGATGGAGAAAAAGTGATGATGGAAAGTTTACTCTCGATGAAAAGAGCCGGTGCAGACATTATCATCACCTATTTTGCCAAAGAAGCAGCATTGGTGTTGAAGCGATAAAAAGTTAAAAGGTTAGACTGTTTAATTGTTACAATTAAGCATATCCACAATTTCATATTATGTTTAAAAAATCAGAAGAATTATATAAGAAAGGATTGGTTCATCTTGTTGGAGCAGTTAATTCCCCGGTAAGAGCATTTTCTTCCGTTGGCGGAAATCCATTGTTTATCAAAAAAGCAAAGGGAAGTAAGATCACGGACGTAGATGGCAACGAATATATCGATTTGGTATTGTCATACGGTCCGATGATTATTGGGCATCGTCACAGAAAAGTACAGCGAGGTGTAGCCAAAGCATTGAGAAATGGATATTCTTTTGGAGCTTCCACGGAAAATGAAATTATACTAGCCAAAATTGTTTGTGATGCTTTTCCAGAAATGGACAAAGTCCGTTTTGTGAATTCAGGAACAGAAGCTGTTTTAAGTGGTGTTCGATTGGCAAGAGCATTTACAGGAAAGGACAAAATCATCAAATTTTCAGGCTGTTATCATGGGCATCAAGATGCTTTATTGGTTGCTGCAGGATCAGGGTTAGTTACTCTCAGTATGCCAGGATCTAAAGGTGTTCCAGAAGGAGCAGTCAAGAATACATTGGTTGCAGAATACAATAATTTAGAAAGTGTAAAAAAGCATTTTGAAACTCACGATGACATTGCTGCGGTAATTATTGAGCCTATTGGAGGAAATATGGGGGTTGTGATTCCGCAAAATAATTTCCTTAAAGAGCTGAAAGATTATCTAGAAACAAAAGGAGCCTTATTAATTGCTGATGAAGTAATGACGGGTTTTCGTTCTAAATTTGGAGGGGCACAAGAACTTTTAGGCGTCACTGCAGATATTACTTGCTTAGGAAAGGTTATTGGAGGTGGTTTTCCTGTAGGAGCGTACGGAGCTAGAAATGAAATCATGGAGCAGGTTGCACCATTGGGTGGAATGTATCAGGCAGGAACCCTTAGTGGAAATCCAATTGCAATGGCTGGAGGAATAGCAACATTGACGGAGTTAAAGCGACAAAATCCTTATCAGAATTTCGAATCTGTTGGAAAGAAGATTGAGGATATCTTAGTAGGAGCAGCTAAAAAGTATCAGGTAGATATCGTGGTGAACAGATTTGGTTCCATGATGAATCCATTTTTTACAAAATCGAAGGTGACCAATTTTGAAGAAGCACAAACATCAGACACGAAAAAATTTGCAATATTCTTTTGGGAGATGATTCGAAATGGAGTGTTTTTACCTCCCTCTCAATTTGAAGCATGGTTTTTATCTTCAGCAATAACAAAGAAGGATATTCAAAAAATAGCAATAGCAGTAGATCGCGCCATGCAAAAAGTAGCGGTTAGCAAAAAGTAATAAAATGATAAAAAACGATTTATTTTTACGAGCCTTAAAAGGAGAAACGGTAGACAGACCCCCTGTTTGGATGATGCGTCAGGCAGGAAGGTATTTGCCAGAATTTCAAGAGATCAAAAAAAAGTATGATTTCTTTACCCGCTGTAGAACTCCTGAATTGGCCTCAGAAATCACAGTACAACCCATTCGTAGATACGGAATGGATGCTGCAATTTTGTTTTCAGATATCTTAGTGGTTCCACAAGCAATGAATGTAGAGGTGCAAATGAAGCCTGATTTTGGACCTTATTTGCCCAATCCAATTCGGACACAGAACGATGTAGATCGAGTTGTTGTTCCTGATGTAAAGGTCGAATTGGACTACGTCTATCAAGCCATCAAAGCGACCAAAGAAAAATTGAATGATGAAATTCCTTTAATTGGTTTTGCTGGTTCCCCATGGACAATTTTATGTTATATGGTGCAGGGGCAGGGTTCTAAAAATTTTGACAAAGCCAAAGAACTTTGTTTTACAAAACCTGTGGCAGCACATCAACTATTACAAAAAATTACAGATACCACTATTGCCTATTTAAAGGCGAAAGTAGCGGCAGGTGTTAATGCTGTACAGGTTTTTGATTCTTGGGGCGGTATGTTGTCTCCAGTAGACTATCAAGAATTTTCATGGCAATACATTCAGCAAATAATTAATGCCTTAAAAGAAGAAGCACCAGTCATTGCTTTTGGAAAAGGATGTTGGTTTGCTTTGAATGAGATGTCAAAATCGGGTGCAGCTGCTCTTGGGGTTGATTGGACTTGTTCTGCAAGAAACGCACGTTATTTATCTGGTGGAAATATCACATTGCAAGGTAATTTCGATCCTTCAAGATTGTTGTCGCCTCCTGCAGAAATAAAGAAAATGGTTCACCAAATGATAAACGATTTTGGGAAAGACAAATACATTGTAAATTTAGGACATGGGATTTTGCCAAACATTCCACTAGAAAACGCAAAGGCCTTTGTAGATGCTGTGAAAGAATATAAAGTAAATTAGAATGCCACATTTTATTTTAGACTGTTCAGAAAATATTTTAACATTAAAAGAACCTAAAAAAATCCTTCAAGCTGTTTTTGAAACTGCGTTTTCAACTGGTTTGTTCAAGGAAATGGATATTAAGGTACGATTAAATCCGTTCAAATATTCTTTGGTTCAATCTGGTGAGGCTGATTTTATTCATGTTTTTGGATATATTATGGAGGGAAGAACAGTCGAGCAAAAAGCAATGCTTTCTAAAATGATTGTTGCTAAATTAAAGTCAATGTTTCAAGAAGTCCCCGTTATTTCTATGAACATTAGCGACTTTGAAAAAAAATCTTATTGTAATCAAAAAATGGTTTAAGTTATGAAAGATCAATTTTATCAATACATTCAAAAGCTACAAGATCAAATCACTTCTAAGCTAGCTACTGTTGATGGAGAAGCTACATTTCAAGAAGATTTATGGACCCGTTCAGAAGGCGGTGGAGGAAGAACACGCGTGATTGAAAATGGAGCAATTTTTGAAAAAGGAGGCGTTAATATTTCAAAAGTTTTTGGAGAATTGCCAGAAGCGTTAAGAAAGCAATTTGGTGTGGAAGAGGGTAATTTTTTTGCCTGTGGCTTGAGTCTGGTTTTGCATCCCGTAAGTCCTTTTGTGCCGACTGTTCACGCAAATTGGCGTTATTTTGAAATGTACAACGATAACGGTGAGGTGGTGAATCAGTGGTTTGGAGGTGGTCAAGATTTAACTCCATATTATCTGTTTGATGAGGATGCGGAGCATTTTCATAGGGTTTGTAAAGCAGCTTGTGATGAGCATAATTTTTTTTTTATCCACAATTTAAACAAACTTGTGATGATTATTTTTGGAATGCCCACCGAAATGAAGCTCGTGGAATTGGAGGTTTGTTCTTCGATTATTTAAAAGAAACAAAAGAGTTTACGATTCAAGATCGTTTTGATTTTGTTACAGAAGTGGGGAATAGTTTCTTGGAAAGCTATGTACCTATCATTCAGAAGAGAAAAGACATTTCGTATACAAGAGCTCATAAAGACTGGCAAGAAATCCGAAGAGGTCGCTATGTAGAGTTTAATTTAGTACATGATCGGGGGACTTTGTTTGGACTCAAGACTAATGGACGGATTGAAAGTATATTGATGAGTTTGCCGCCAATAGTCCAGTGGAAGTATGACCATCATCCCGAAGAAAATTCAGATGAAGAACGGTTGCTGAAGGTTTTGAAAAGTCCTAAAGCGTGGGTGTCATAAAATCTTCAATTCTCCTTTAGATATTTCAATATAGATTGTAGCGAATTAAAAATGACTAAAAGGGTAGGCAAGTAGATTGCAATCTTTGTTGAGATATCTGCTGATACTCTGTAGGAAATCAAAGAAATTTTTAAATCATGATTTTGAGAGTTAATTATTAAATAATCTATAAATAGGTTTTTAAAGTGTGTTTTATTTAATTATGTTGTATTTTTAAGCTTAAAAATTACGAATAATTTAAATAAATAGAATATCCCTAATTTTTTTCTATTGGAATTAGTAGTAGAAAACCATCCCTTTTTAGTACTTTTGCAATCTATATAAAAGACAGTAATGGCAAGATTCGAATTGAAATTACCTAAAATGGGAGAAAGTGTTGCGGAAGCGACCATCACCTCTTGGTTAAAAGAAGTAGGAGATACCATTGAATTGGACGAAGCTATTGTTGAAATTGCTACGGACAAAGTGGATTCTGAAGTACCTTCTGAAGTAGAAGGAACCTTGGTTGAAATCTTATTTTCAAAAGACGAGGTGGTTGCTGTTGGCGCTACCATTGCTATTATAGAAACAGAAGCTGTTGAAGGTTCAGAAGTCGAAGTTGAACCTGTACCTAAAGTCGAAGATAAAATTGTGGCTGCAGCGAGTGAGATTGAAAAAGCAATCGAATCAGTAGCAGTGCCTATTTCTAAAACTTCTGAGAGTGGTAAATTTTATTCACCATTGGTTCGAAACATTGCCAAAACAGAAGGTGTTTCCATGGATGAATTAGAAACCATTAAAGGTTCTGGAAAAGATGGGAGAGTGGCAAAAAATGATATTTTAGCCTATATAGAAAACAGAGCAACTGCTTCAAAACATATTTCAAAAGTACAACCAGCAGAAAATGAAATTGCATCTGTTCCAAAACATGCACAAAAAGCAGCTCCAGTTTCTGTAAACGGAGAAGACGAAGTGATTGAAATGACCCGAATGGGAAAATTAATTTCAAAACACATGGTCGATTCTGTGCAAACTGCGGCTCATGTTCAATCGTTTATTGAAATAGATGTAACCAATATTGTAAAATGGCGTGAGAAAGTAAAAGATGCTTTCTTTAAACGTGAAGGTGAGAAGTTAACTTTTACTCCAATTTTTATGCAGGCTGTAGCATCGACTATAAAAAAATATCCATTAATTAATATTGCTGTTGATGGTGACTTTATTGTCAAAAAGAAAAACATCAATCTAGGTATGGCAGCAGCTTTGGCAGATGGAAACTTAATTGTACCCGTTATCAAAAATGCAGATCAATTGAACTTGGTAGGAATGACAAAATCTGTAAATGATTTGGCAAACCGTGCAAGAAATAATGCCTTAAAACCCGATGATATTCAAGACGGAACCTACACCGTCACAAATGTTGGTGGATTTGGATCTGTGATGGGAACCCCAATCATCAACCAGCCACAAGTTGCTATTCTAGCCCTAGGAGCAATTCGTAAAGTACCAGCTGTGATTGAAACTTCTGAAGGTGACTTTATCGGAATCAGACAAAAAATGTTTGTCTCTCATTCCTATGATCACAGGGTGGTCAATGGAGCTCTTGGAGGAATGTTTATCAAAACCTTAAAAGAGATTTTAGAGGCCTGGGACTTGAATCAAGAATTTTAGAACCGTTTCTTTTAGGTGATCTATGTTTGTTATTTTTTCTACAATTTTTTTATTTTTAATAATTTTTTAATAATTTCACGAACAGATTGAAGTCGTGAAAATCAAAATCTAAGTACATTTAGGTGCATTTTTTTTATATATATCTTCTTAAGCAAGATTTATTTTTAAAAAATACTGCTAGTATTTCACGTCACTTATATCGTGAATTATGAACCATAGTATGGTGTTCTGCAAGAGTTTGTGTCACGCATTCTATAGGTTTATTTAATGAAAATTATTTTTGGCAATGCTTTCTCTTTTTTGAAAAGTAATATTGTGTTGGTGAAAAGAAATCTAATTAGTTATTACTATATATTTAATATAAAAACGAAAGTATTTTTTAATTTTATCCAGAAGAAGAAAATAAAATTACTTTTTTAAGACATCCCGATTCCTATTCAAAATTCCCCGATTTTATTATTAAAACGGGGAATTTGTGTTTTGTAGTTTTATTTGTCAACAATTAACCGAGGCTATACAGGGCATGAGCATTTTATATCCGTAGGCTTGATACACATGAATGGCAGGATGTACGATGCCAAACTAGGTCGTTTTCTCAGCCCTGACAACTACATCCAAGAGCCGTTTAGTACTCAAAGTTTTAATAGATACGGATATGTTTGGAATAATCCATTAAAATTTACTGATCCCAGTGGAGAGTTCTTTTGGGTAGCTGTAATTATTGGAGCAGTTATTGGAGGCACAACAGCAGCAATTAAAGGAGGAAACTTTGGAGAAATATTATTAGGTGCCCTGATAGGAGGTGTTGCTGCAGGTGTTGGTGCAGGTGTCGCCAATTTAGTAGCAGGAGGGGCTTTCTTTGGGTCTCAAGCCTTAACAGTCGTCGGTTTTTGGAGTGGAGCTGCTGTAGGAGCGGCAAGTGGCTTTGCTGCTGGTTTTACTGGAGCTGCTCTTAATACATGGACTGGTGGTGGGAGTTTTATGGATGGCATAACTAATGGTTTTAAATCGGGTATCCAAGGTGCTTTAATAGGAGCAGCAATAGGTGGGATTACCGCAGGAATTAAAGCTAATAAATATGATGGAGATTTTTGGTTGGGTAAAACAGAATTGGACTTATCAAAAGGTTTTGGTGCTCATGGTATTGAAAACACAGATCAAAAGATATTTGGTAAGTATGCAGGTAAATTTGAAGGGGTAGACGTTTTTGAATCTGCTGATTTAGGTAATGGTTATAGTAGTGGTGGAATTACTTTACTATAAAAGGAATTGTTGTAGGAACAAACGTGATTAAAGGAGCTAAACAAAATGCATGGTTATTAGAGCATGAATTTGGTCATATTCTACAAGCTAGAAAAGTTGGAAACCTAAGATTCTATTCTATAATAGGAAAAGAAAGTTTATGGAGTGCTTCTGTAAACACTCCCCAAGGTCATGGTAAATTTTGGACAGAAACTTGGGCAAATTATTTATCAGCTGACCACTTTGGGCAGAATAATTGGCTTAATGGTTTGTCATTACACAATAACCTATTTGGTTATCCTTTACTTAAAGAGCCTTTAAGTACTTGGAATTGGTTGAAGTTTAGAGCTCATGCCCCATGGACACCTTTGAAATAAAATAAATAAATTATGAAAAAACTAATTAATATTTTAATAGTAGTCATATTAGTATCTTGTGTTTATGATCCACAAAAGAAAATGAAGAAGTTGAAAGTCATAAATAAAACCAATCAAACTTACTATGTTTATACAAACTGTTCGGACAGTTTAAAAAAGATCCCTGCCTTAAAGTATTTTATTTATGGAGGGGAAGAAAAAAATACAGTTGTTGTGGGAGAAAAAATAGTAAAAGGGTTTAAATCTGAATCAAATTCAGAAAATGGTTCAACTTATATTTATGATTATAATATTATTTCTTTTTTTAAAAATTGTAAGAATAATAAATTGAATATTTTTCTTATAGAAGAACAAGTTTTAAAAGAAAATACTTGGGAAAATATATATAAAAAACAAATGTATAATATAAAATTTTCTTTAGATGAGAATTATTTTAAGGAGAAAAAATATATTTTAATTGATTAAATATGAGAAAAGTAATACTTATATTAAGTACAATATTTTTTTCCTGTAGTTCAGGAAATAATAATATTGTAGAACCACAAGAAGAACAATTTGTAGTAGAGTTGGTTGCTACAAGCACAAACGTAAATATAGATGAAGTAACTACCTTTGAAATAAAAACAAATAACCCCGCTGCCGCACGAATCCTTTCGTGTGGTAAAGTGGCAAAAGTTTTAAGATAAAAGAGAAGAATGAAAAAAGAATAAAAAATGAGTAGAAACTATAAATTTCATAATCCAGAAGGTTTATATTTTGTAAGTTTTGCAGTGGTAGATTGGTTAGATGTATTTACAAGAACTCAATACAAAGACATTTTGATAGAGAGTTTAGCATTTTGTCAAACCAAGAAAGGAATGGAAATTATAGCATGGTGTATTATGACAAATCATGTGCATTTGATATTTAGAAGTATAAAGGGAGAAAAACCAGAACAATTATTAGGCGATTTTAAAAGATTTACGAGTAATAAAATTGTAAAAGCAATACAAGAAAATTTGCAAGAAAGCAGAAGAGAGTTTTTGTTGGAGCAGTTTAAAAAAGCAGCAAAAAAGTCTTCTAATGTTGAGCATCATCAGTTTTGGAGACACGATAATAAACCAATAGAATTATGGAGTAATGAAGTAATAACAGAAAAGATAAATTATATACATCAAAATCCTGTCGAATCAGGATTGGTATACAAAGCAGAAGAATATGTGTATAGTAGTGCAAAAGATTATGCAGGAGAGCAAGGCTTATTGGAAGATATAGTAGTCTTTAATCTGTTTAAAGTATGATGGATAATAAACAAAAACCACACGAAAGGATTCGTGCGGCAGCGGGGGCATGAGCATTTTATATCCGTAGGCTTGATACACATGAATGGCAGGATGTACGATGCCAAACTAGGTCGTTTTCTCAGCCCTGACAACTACATCCAAGAGCCGTTTAGTACTCAAAGTTTTAATCGGTATGGGTATGTTTGGAATAATCCATTAAAATTTACTGATCCCAGTGGAGAGTTCTTTTGGGTAGCTGTAATTATTGGAGCAGTTATTGGAGGCACAACAGCAGCAATTAAAGGAGGAAACTTTGGAGAAATATTATTAGGTGCCCTGATAGGAGGTGTTGCTGCAGGTGTTGGTGCAGGTGTCGCCAATTTAGTAGCAGGAGGGGCTTTCTTTGGGTCTCAAGCCTTAACAGTCGTCGGTTTTTGGAGTGGAGCTGCTGTAGGAGCGGCAAGTGGCTTTGCTGCTGGTTTTACTGGAGCAGCTATTACTTCTTGGGCCAGCGGACATCACTTTATGACTGGATTTATGAGAGGATTAAGGGGCGGTATACAAGGAGCTTTTATTGGCGCGGCTATCGGTGGTGTTACCGCAGGTATAAAAGCTAATAATAATGGTAGAGATTTCTGGAGTGGAGATGTTAAAAACCCACCACAACCTATTAGGTTAACTCCAGTTGGTATCAAATCACTAAATCCAAAAATTGAAATGAGTACCGATATTATTGATGCTAAACCAACTCTTAATAAAACATCTTCTGTTAGTAGTATAAAAAGTAGTGCAACTAAAGCGGGGCTGAATATAGATGATGCTATTGATACTTTGAATAATAACGGATTATCTAAATCTTCTGGGTACTGTGCTAGATATGTAAGAAAGGCATTAGAAGGAGGTGGATTAGATACGTCTGGAAGACCTGTTTATGCTAAAAATTATGGAAATTTATTGCTTAAAAAAGGATTTGATAAAATAAGTATAGATAATTATATTCCTTTAAGAGGAGATATAGCTGTATTTGAGTCTTTTAAGGGACTAAGAAACCATATTTATGGTCACATACAAATGTTTAATGGTAAACAATGGGTGTCTGATTTTTTTCAAAAAGGTTTTTGGGCTGGATCAGATTATAGTAAATTTAAACCTAGTTATTCAATCTTTAGATGGTAAAATATGAATATTAAAAAAATAATTTATTTAGCAAACATTTTTCTAATTTGTGGTTGTTTACAGTCACAAAATAAGTTTTCAGAATTAAAAGCCAAAGAAACTTTAGAAATATTTTATTCAAAATATATTGAAGAAGCTTCTAAATGGCCTTCAAATAAAGATAAGTTAGATGAAATTATTAAGGAGTTTTGTACAGAAAATTTTATTAATAATAATAAAAACTTGAGTTATGATCCTTTTATCAAAGCTCAGGATATTGATTCTAGTTGGATAAATAGTTTAAAGGTTATAAAAGACACTGTTAGATGTAAAACTTTTACAGTCTCTTTTTATGACAAATCTAGCGATACTTTTATTTCAATTAAATTATCTTTAGTTTTAGATTTGAATAAGAACTATAAAATAAATAATATCATAGACTGATTTTATGAGAAAAATATTTTTATTTATTTTATTAGCTTTTACTATTAAAGCTTATAATCAAGAAATCGAAAAACAAAATGATGCAATTACTTTTTTGAATTGTAAGCAAAAAGAAAAAACAAACTCGTTATTTTTTTTAAGAGATTTAAATAATGATAATATTCTTGAGGTTGTTGAGATAACAAATCAGATAGAAATAGAATGTAAGCCCCGCTGCCGCACGAATCCTTTCTTGTGGTAAAGTGGCAAAAGTTTTAAGATAAAAGAGAAGAATGAAAAAAGAATAAAAAATGAGTAGAAACTATAAATTTCATAATCCAGAAGGTTTATATTTTGTAAGTTTTGCAGTGGTAGATTGGTTAGATGTATTTACAAGAACTCAATACAAAGACATTTTGATAGAGAGTTTAGCATTTTGTCAAACCAAGAAAGGAATGGAAATTATAGCATGGTGTATTATGACAAATCATGTGCATTTGATATTTAGAAGTATAAAGGGAGAAAAACCAGAACAATTATTAGGCGATTTTAAAAGATTTACGAGTAATAAAATTGTAAAAGCAATACAAGAAAATTTGCAAGAAAGCAGAAGAGAGTTTTTGTTGGAGCAGTTTAAAAAAGCAGCAAAAAAGTCTTCTAATGTTAAGCATCATCAGTTTTGGAGACACGATAATAAACCAATAGAATTATGGAGTAATGAAGTAATAACAGAAAAGATAAATTATATACATCAAAATCCTGTCGAATCAGGATTGGTATACAAAGCAGAAGAATATGTGTATAGTAGTGCAAAAGATTATGCAGGAGAGCAAGGCTTATTGGAAGATATAGTAGTCTTTAATCTGTTTAAAGTATGATGGATAATAAACAAAAACCACACGAAAGGATTCGTGCGGCAGCGGGGGAAAGGATTCGTGCGGCAGCGTCGGGTTCAAGTCCTCATAAAGGAGTAGACTATGCAGTTCCAGTAGGTACTGAAGTAAGGGCTACTGCTGATGGGATTGTTTCTAAAGCGTATTTTTCAAGAACTTATGGAAAACTGTTATTATTAATCATGGACTATCACCTAATGGAGGAGGTAATGTTTACACCTTATATGCTCATGGTAATAAATTAAATGTTTCTGCTGGTCAACCTGTTAGTTTTGGGGATGTAATTTTTAATTCAGGTGCGACTGGTTCCGCAGCAAATGGTGCCCATCTACATTACGAAGTTATTAGAACTTTATTTTCTCCCACTAATAGTAGTACAGCTAATGCTTTTTATAATACTTTTAGCATACGTCATTCACCAGAATCTTTAGGAGGATTATTAGGTTTTTAATTTTAAAAAATGATTATGAAATATATTACAATTTTTATTATTACATTTTGGTCTCAATTTGTTTTTGGACAGTTTGAAAAAACAAACAAAGCTTTAATCTTTATAGATAGCCTAAAAACAGAAAAAAATAAAAAATCAAAGCAATATCATTTACCTTCTAATAGGTATCTTTTAACGGATTTAGATAATGATAGTATTGTTGAAATTATTGAAATAGTAAATAAAATTGAGGATGATATTCCTATTTTTTACCAATAGAACTGTCATTTGCTTTTGATTATCACATATTATATTCTTTTGACAATAGATTAAATAAATTTGTATTAAAAAATACTTCTGATTTTAAAATTTATCAAAAAGAAAGAGAGTATTTTTATAAAGCTTGGTATAATTTGATTTCCAATAATCCTAAGAGTTTAAACCAAAATTTAAGAAATTTGATAAACGAAAACAAAAAGTATTTCTTGAATGAATTAAATAAACTCTTGATAGAAGTGAAAAATTAATGATTTAAAACAATAATTTATTATGAAATATAAAATAATACTATCCCCGCTGCCGCACGAATCCTTTCGTGTAGTAAAGTGGCTAAAGTGTTAAGATAAAAGAGAAGAATGAAAAAAGAATAAAAAATGAGTAGAAACTATAAATTTCATAATCCAGAAGGTTTATATTTTGTAAGTTTTGCAGTGGTAGATTGGTTAGATGTATTTACAAGAACTCAATACAAAGACATTTTGATAGAGAGTTTAGCATTTTGTCAAACCAAGAAAGGAATGGAAATTATAGCGTGGTGTATTATGACAAATCATGTGCATTTGATATTTAGAAGTATAAAGGGAGAAAAACCAGAACAATTATTAGGCGATTTTAAAAGATTTACGAGTAATAAAATTGTAAAAGCAATACAAGAAAATTTGCAAGAAAGCAGAAGAGAGTTTTTGTTGGAGCAGTTTAAAAAAGCAGCAAAAAAGTCTTCTAATGTTGAGCATCATCAGTTTTGGAGACACGATAATAAACCAATAGAATTATGGAGTAATGAAGTAATAAAAGAAAAGATAAATTATATACATTAAAATCCTGTCGAATCAGGATTGGTATACAAAGCAGAAGAATATGTGTATAGTAGTGCAAAAGATTATGCAGGAGAGCAAGGCTTATTGGAAGATATCGTAGTCTTTAATCTGTTTAAAGTATGATGGATAGTAAACAAAAACCACACGAAAGGATTCGTGCGGCAGCGGGGGGATGGTACGTTTAAAGGAAAAGCCTTGCCAGCAGATGATTATTGGTTTTATATAGAATTACTTGATAATAGAAACAATTTTAGATCAAGATCGGGAAATTTCAGTTTATTGAGATAGTATTTTTGTCATAAAGTAACCACTTCACCTCATTACACTCTTCTGTAGAGCCACCAATTCATGTCTCTAGTGAGTTTGTATCCTAATTTTTCATAAAGAGGGATGGCGGTATTCCCTTTGTTGGTATGTAGAATTGGGAGCTTATGTTCTTTTAAGATTTCTTTTGTGGTGTATGCAATAAGTTGTTTTGCGTAGCCTTTTCGAGTGTATTCTGGATGGGTAACTACAGAGCTAATTTCTATAAAGTCATTCGTTTGCATGCGTTGTCCACAAATTGCAATGAGTTTTTTATTTTTAAAGATGCCAAAAAAGTCGCCCATTTCAAAACCTCTTTTTCGATAGAAGTAAGGCATTACCAACCAAATTAAATTGTAAACTTCGTCTAGGTGTTTTTCTGTGAGGGGTACAATATTTTCAGTAATTTTAACATCGGCCAATTTTTCTAAGACCATCTGGCAGCCTTCAATCTTTTTTTCTAAAACAATTTTATCTGAATCGATAATTGGGGTTTGATTTTCAGAAACTAAGAAAAATTTATCAACTCTTTTTGCATACTCATTTAGGGCAATAGGAGTTTTATTGACATCGTAAAAAGCGCCAAAAATGCAAACCTCTGGATGGTAAAATTGCACTCCATTGAGCTCGATGAGGAACTTTTTGTGAGTTTCACGTAAGGAATACCAAACAGGGTTTTTTAATTTTTCTTCTATTGGGGTCATTTAGAATTATGGGTAACAAAAAGGCTGTCTAAAATAAATTGAAAATTAAGCCTCTTAGATGCTGAAATAAATTCAGAGAGACAGTTTTTCTACTTTTAGACAGCCTTTTAATATCAAGTACTATGAGAATACTAGGCTAGCATTGTAACCGGATTTTCAATAAAGGTCTTTAAGGTTTGTAAAAATTGTGCACCTACGGCTCCGTCGACTGTTCTGTGATCGCAGGCTAAGGTTAGCATCATGGTGTTTCCAACTACAATTTGTCCATTTTTAACAACTGGTTTTTCAACAATGGCACCTACTGATAAGATCGCAGAGTTCGGTTGATTGATAATCGACGTAAAGCTTTCGATACCAAACATCCCTAAATTAGAAACAGTAAAAGTACTTCCTTGCATTTCATCCACTTTGATTTTTTTCTGTCTTGCTTTTCCAGCCAAATCTCTAACAGCAGCTCCAATTTGAGTTAAACTCATTTGGTTGGTGTGCTTTACAACAGGAACCACTAGGCCCTCATCTACTGCAACTGCAACACCTACATGAATATGACTATGGAACAAGGTATTGTTATCGGTCCAAGAAGTATTCACTTGAGGATGTTTTTGTAATGCCATTGCACAAGCTCTGACTACCATATCATTAAATGATACTTTGGTATCTGGGATTGCATTGATGGTTTTTCTAGAAGCCATGGCATTGCTCATGTCTACTTCAATATTTAAGTAGAAGTGAGGTGCTGTGAATTTAGAATTCCCTAAAGACTTCGCTATTGCTTTCCGCATTTGAGAGTTCTTTTCGTCTCTTGTGTGTTCTTCTCCAGCAATTGCAAAGTTTGTTACTACTGCTGTTGCGGTCGATTGTGACGGGCTGTCCGCTACTTGAACAGTTGCAGGAGTATAATTTTCTACATCTTTTTTGATAATACGACCGTTTTCCCCAGAACCTTTAATTTCTGAAAGTGCATACCCTTTATCAGAGGCAATTTTTTTGGCTAATGGAGAGGCAAATATGCGTCCATTAGTAGTGTTTGAAGCTGCCACTGTTTTTGGCTCTTCAATAATTTCTTCTTTCTTTGCTGCTGGTGCTTCTGCATTATCAGAAGTTACATTTGCAGTTGGAACTCCTCCAGCAACAATTGCGGACACATCCGTTCCAGCAGGGCCAATAATCGCTAATAAGCTATCTACAGGAGCAGTTTCACCTTCTTGCACTCCTATGTGTAAGATGGTTCCTTCATAGAAACATTCAAATTCCATAGTTGCCTTGTCCGTTTCAATTTCAGCTAAAATATCGCCTTCTTCTACGGTTTCGCCAACTTTTTTAAGCCAAGTAGCAACGGTACCATCAGTCATGGTATCACTCAAACGGGGCATAGTAATTACTTGTACGCCATCAGGAACACTAGCTGCTTCTGAATTATTTGTTGCTACAGCAGATTCTTCTACTTTACTTGAAGTTTCTTCTACTTTTGGTGCTTCTTTAGCTGCTTCAGCATTCCCACTAATGAGGGCAGAAATATCTTCACCTTCTTCACCAATTATTGCCAATAAAACATCCACAGGAGAAGTTTCACCTTCCTGCACTCCGATATATAATAAAGTCCCTTCATGGAAAGACTCGAATTCCATGGTTGCTTTATCTGTTTCAATTTCAGCTAAAATATCGCCTTCCTCAATTTTATCTCCAACACTCTTTAACCATTTTGCCACAACACCTTCTTCCATGGTGTCGCTTAAACGCGGCATATTTACAATTGTAGCCATATTTTAACTTATAAAAGGATAATCTTCTTGTTCGTATACCATGTCATACATTTGTTGAGGTTCTGGATATGGAGAATCTTCTGCAAATTTTTCACATTCACTCACTCGTTCTTTTACTGCTTTATCGATAGCAGCAATTTCTTCTAATGTAGCGTAATTCTTCTCTAAAATAATATCTTTTACTTGCGTAATAGGATCTATTTTTTTGTATTCTTCTACCTCATCTTTTGTTCTGTAATGTTGAGCATCAGACATTGAGTGCCCTCTGTATCGGTAGGTTTTCATTTCTAAGAAGGTAGGTCCATCTCCACGTCTAGCTCTCTGAATTGCTTCGTCAATTGCTTCAGCAACTTTAATAGGATTCATTGCATCTACAGGACCACAAGGCATTTCATAACCTAAACCAAGTTTCCAAATATCGGTATGGTTCGCAGTTCTTTCAACAGAAGTTCCCATGGCATAACCATTATTTTCAACAATAAAAATAACTGGTAATTTCCAAAGCATTGCCATGTTGAAAGCTTCATGCAAAGAACCTTGTCTTGCAGCACCATCCCCAAAACAGGTTAGAGTTACCGCATCACTTCCTTTGTACTTGTCTCCAAAAGCAATTCCAGCTCCTAATGGAATTTGACCACCCACAATTCCGTGACCACCATAAAAACCAAATTCTTTAGAAAAAATATGCATAGAGCCCCCCATTCCTTTCGAGGTACCAGTAACTTTTCCATACAATTCTGCCATCACTTTTTTAGGATCTTCTCCCATACCAATCGGTTGTACGTGATTTCGATATGCGGTAATCATTTTATCTTTAGATAAATCCATTGCATGTAGGGCACCTGCCAAGATAGCTTCCTGGCCGTTGTATAAATGCAAGAAACCTCTTACTTTTTGTTGTATGTAAACTGAAGCTAATTTGTCTTCAAACTTTCGCCAAAATAGCATGTCCCTGTACCAATCTAAGTAGGTTTGCTTAGTGATTTTTTTCATTCTGAATTATCGGTGTTTATTTTTTTAGGATGATTGTGATCTTCAATAATCGAAGAACAAAAATAACTGTTTTAAATAGAATAAAAAAACAGTAATTTTTGAATTCAACTTAAACGATTTCGTGTCTGTTTTACTGCTCTTTAGCGATGAGTAGCGTGGCTTTAGCACCCGTTGCCAAATTCCATTCATTTGAAGAAAGTAACATTCCAGCATCATTAAAGACTTTAAATGCAGCTGTGTTTGGTCCAGAGGTACCTTGATTCAAGGCTAAAATTATAATTTTATTCATCCCTTTTTCCAAGGGGATATTAAATTTTTGGTACTGTTGGCGCAATACAATATTGACTACCACAGGAATTTCGTTGACAAAAATGGTCACTCGATCTCCATCGGGATACTGAAAATCTCTACAAATGATATTGACACTTTTGGAATCTGTTCTAAAACTTCCCAAATCTTGATCAATAACCGGATATTGGTACATCCCATTTATTTTTTTAAAGGATTTTAAAAATCGTTCTTCACTGAGTTTTGCTGCGCTAATAATCCCTTTGTTATTGAAGTCGGTTTCTTTCTCTTTCTCTTTGATGTCTTTCTGTTCTTTTTCAAAAGCTTTTTGAAACCCGCTTGTAGCATCTATTTTAATAGGGTTGGGGCGCTCAATTTCTGACGCATTGGTAGAAATAATAGTGCTGATTTTTCCTGTTGTATTACCGCTATTTGAATTCTCGAATTGCGCTTGCGCTTCTTTTGAATAAAGGAGAAGGAGAAAGGGAATGTATATGATGATAGATTTCATGAAGTGGGTTTAACGAGCAACTTGCAACAAATATAATGCCGATTTTAGACTTTGCTGTTTAGAATTTGTTAAATCGTATTATTTTACTGGAAAATTAAAATAGGTAGTGGGAAAGGGTTCTTTCAGCAAGGTAAAATGCCACCACTCATTTTCGTAGGGTTTGAACCCGTTTTCGAGCATTACTTTTCTTAAAAAAAGTCTGTTGGCAAGCTGCGCTCTTGAATTTTTTTTATAATGGGGATGAGATTCATTCCCAAAGAAATCATAGGGACTTCCCATATCTAGTTCTTGGTTTGTTTCAATATTGACTAATGTCAGATCTACTGTACTCCCTCTACTATGTCCCGATTTAGAAGCGATGTACCCAAGCTGAAATAATTTACTTTTAGGGATTCTGGGGTAGTATTTCTGTTTCATCAAGGTGTCCTCGAGTACCGATGCCCATTTTACAAAATGATCGACTGCTTGTTGGGGCCTGTAAGCATCAAAAATTTTCAGGCTATACCCTTCTTTGAGGACTATTTGTTGAATTCTATGAAGTGCTAATGCAGCCTTTTCAGTTACGATCAAAACATTTTTTTGATAGCCATTTATGGGTTTTCCAATAAAATTTTGATGGCTGAAATATTTAAGCTCTTTTTTAATACTTGTGTCGATTGTTTCTAAATACACAAATCCTTTTGGTAAGTTCTGAAAACTTGTCAAAAATGAAAAACAAAAAAGCAAAAGGATGCCAGTAACTTTCATAGATCAAAAGTACGAAAAAATAAAAGTATTCCTTAATTTTGCCGCCATATGGAAGAACTATCACTTACTACCCCAGCATTATTGTTTTCTGCAATTTCGTTAATTATGTTAGCTTATACCAATCGTTTTTTAGCCTATGCTTCTGTGATTAGAAATTTGCATGACAAGTTTTTAAAAGAAAAAGATGAATCATTATTACGTCAGATAAAAAACATAAAATTACGACTCAACCTTACAAGATGGATGCAGATTTTTGGCATTACAAGTTTATTGTTTTGCGTACTGACCATGTTTTTAATTTATGTTGGAAAGATGTACGTCGCTGTGTGGGTTTTTGGTTTTGCCCTTATTTTATTAATTTTTTCGCTAGCACTTTTGATTAAAGAAATTCAAATTTCTACTCAAGCATTGCAATATCATATTTCAGATATCGAAGAGTATTTAGAGAATAAAAAATAAGTCGCCGTTTTTTACAAAAACGACGACATCCCTATAGCACTATAAAAACCAAGTATTAGTGCTCCTACATAGAAGTTAGCTTTCCAATTAGGTTATTCATTCGGTGTGATGTCTAAATTTCCAAGTGCTTTTAGCTCTTTGCTATGTAGTCCTTTTGCTGTCATTAAAAAATAATGTCCTGCCATCTTTTTATCATAAGTGTCTGTCGTATTGTCTATGCGATGTAAAAAGTTTGTAGATGAACGATCGAAGTATACGGTAACTCCTTCGGCCAGAAAAACAGTTATTTTGACTTCTTCATCTTTAAACATATTTTGGTAGTCTGAAAGAAAAAAGGCATCCAATACAATTGTATTTCCTTTTTGATTGAAATGATATTGTATGGCTTCTGCATCCCTTTTGGCCGTGATTTTATTTCGACCAAAGGATAATTTCTCAATCGTAAAATAACTTTCATTTGAATTGCTTGTCTCAACGTCAATACTAATGTTTGTACTATAAAGTTTTACTTTACCATGGACTTCAACTTGTTCTTTTTCATTGCGATTTCTGCGTAAAGTCTTAGTATAGAAAAGGGTATCATCGTTGATAACTTTTATATTGAGGGTGTCATTTTTGACAAGATCTAAGGTGGTTTTCTCAATATTTATTCCTTCTACTGCATGCGAAGTTCCAAATTCAATTCCTGCGAAACCAATGCCCAATAGAGCAATGATCCAAATTCCAAGAAGAGTCAATGAGGTCGCTTTATTCATTTTTTGTACACTGCTTGACAAGATTCGAAGACCTAAAATAAATAAGATTAAAAACGGAATTCCGATAAGAATAAAAAGGAATGCGGTCAATAGCCACATAGGTAAAAGAGATCCATAAAAGAATGGAGGGTAGCTAAGTAATTGGCTGTCTATATTTAAGAATTCTAGGCTCCCAATCGAGAGTCCTCCAATAATGATTCCTATTAGGCTAACCGCAGAAATGATGATTAAAAGTACTCCGATACATTTACCAACAACTTTAAATATTGCCAATATAATATTACCAAGAGCGTTTATAAAATCCTGAAAGCCATCATTTTTGTTGCTCGATCGTTTCCATTTTTGGTTGATTTTTTCTGAAATTTCATTTGCACCATCTTTTATTTTATCAGATGCTTGATGGGCTGCATTTTTTACACTTTCAGACACGTTGTGAAACTCCTCACGAATTTTTTTTTCAATATTATCGATATTGACTGGTTCGCCTTCCATTTGTAATTTTTCTGCAGTTGTTTTGGCTTCTGAGAGTAAAACCCAAAGAACGATATAAACCAAAACTCCAGTTCCAAAGCCAGCCAAAGTGGTTACTAAAAACGCCAAACGAATCCAGATCGCATCAGTATCGAAGTAATGTGCAATACCCGCTGCAACTCCTCCTAGAAATTTGTCATCACCATCTCTAAATAACTTTTTTCCTTTACTGTGGTTTCTTTGATGCGAATAACTTGCGTTGTTATAGTTTTCTTCTGCTTCCGCATAATCTTCGGGTTGTCCCATGATAGTGATGATTTCATCGATATCTGCCTCGTTGACAACCTGTCTTGCATCTGTAATTCTTTCCGATAGCAACTCACTTATTCGTGCTTCGATATCAGCAATAATTTCATTTTTACCTTGTGGATCGTCGCTCAACGATTTTGAAATTGCATCTAAATACCTTCTTAGTTTTTGATACGCACTTTCATCGATATGGAAAAAGAATCCGCCTAAATTAATATTTATTGTCTTATTCATGTGTGGTTTTTTTTGTACTTGTTACTAGGGTGACTGCAGCTACTAAATTGCTCCATGTTTTACTCAATTCTTTTAAAAACATACTACCGTTTTCTGTTAAAACGTAATATTTTCTTGGGGGGCCAGAGGTCGACTCTTCCCATCGATAGGTGAGTAGTCCTGAATTTTTAAGTCGTGTTAATAAAGGATAAATGGTGCCTTCAACGACGATGATTTCAGCTTTCTTCAAACTGGATAAGATCTCAGAAGTATAAGCATCTCCATTTTTTAAAATGGATAAAATGCAAAATTCCAATACACCTTTTCGCATTTGTGCTTTTGCGTTTTCTATCTTCATTTATTGGGATTTAGAGTTCATTACTTAATAAATTTTATCGTAAAAGGATACTGATAGTTTTCTCCATCTTTTGCTTTTAGGGCTGCAATGATTACAAGAGCAACTCCAAGTAATGTTACAATTCCTGTGAGGGTTCCAATTCCTATAAAGCTAAAAATAGTTCCCGAATGAAAACTAAAATCAAGCAAATTAAAATCGTTCCATGATTGAAGGTTTTTAAAGATGTTTCCAATAAAAAAACCTCCTACCACCAAACTGATGATCCCAGCATATAAGGTATAGCTTAAATTAAAATTGACAGCCTCTTTTCCTTGAGCATCTAAAAAAGGACTTCGGTCTTTTAATGTCTGCCAAGCAATAAGCGGGGTGATAATTTGTCCAAACGGAAAAATAAACCCTGCGAATGCTGAAATATGGATCAGAAAAGCATTGGTATTTGTCGGATTTTGTTTCATGTTTATTTTTTAATTACTACTTTCTTATGCAAATATATGTCTTTAAAAAGGTATTATGCAATACATAGTACTAAATTTAACATTTTTTAACATTTTTTAACGCTATTTAACAGTTGTACCTTTGAAATTAATTCTGAGAAAAAACCTGAAAACAATGATTCATATTGACTTTGTATGTTTTTTTAAGTATCTTGTGTGCCAATCTTGAATAATTCAATTTTTTCTTGATTTAAACGTTGAATTTGAAAAAATGAAATTTACACCAACTAAAGTGAACCTTTTTACCCTTGTGAAATTGCCATTGGCATATTTTGGTGGGGTACGAGTACAATCCATATCAGATGAAGAAGTGACTGTTGCGATTACCCATCGATGGAAAAACCAAAACCCTTTTAAGAGTATGTTTTGGGCAGCGCAAGGAATGGCAGCAGAATTACCTACAGGTGTTTTGGTTATGAAAGCGATTCGAGATTCAGGAAGAAAGATTTCGATGTTAGTGACCCATCAAGAAGCTGATTTTTATAAAAAAGCAACGGGAAAAATCATATTTTCCTGTAAGGGAGGTGATGTTATCCGCACTGCTATAGAAAGGTCTATTCAAACTGGAGAAGGTCAGGAAATCATCCTTACATCAAAAGGTGTAAATTCGGAAGGACTGATAGTTTCTAAATTTGATTTTCACTGGAGTCTTCGCGTAAAATAGTTCGTAAGCGCTCTTCTCTTATCGCGACTCCTTTTCGCACAAGGTAAATTTTAGATTCATTCTTGAATTATGGAGATTGATTGGTAAATTTACTTAAAACGAACGAATTAACTTTCCGATAAAAATTGTAAATTCGCAACCCAAGAAAAGAACAACAGATGTTAGATAAAATAAGAATTGTAAAGCAGCGTTATGATGAGGTTTCTGATTTAATCATTCAGCCAGAAATTATCATGGATCAAAAGCGGTATGCGCTATTGAGCAAAGAATACAAAGACCTAGGAGATGTTGTTAGAAAGGGAGAGGAATATCAAACGTTATTGGATAATATTGTTGAAGCAAAAGAGATTCTTTCTGACGGGTCTGACGCTGAGATGAATGAAATGGCTAAATTGGAGATTGATGAAGCCAATTTGAGAATTCCTCAATTGGAAGAAGAAATCAAGTTGTTATTAATTCCGAAAGACCCTGAAGATTCTAAAAATGCAGTAGTTGAACTACGAGCTGGAACAGGTGGAGATGAGGCGAGTATATTTGCAGGAGATTTGTTTCGTATGTATTCAAAATATTGTGAAAGCAAAGGTTGGAAAGTTTCTACAGTAGATTATTCTGAAGGAACTAATGGAGGCTTTAAAGAAATTCAGTTTGAAGTATCTGGTCAAGACGTGTATGGAACGCTTAAGTTTGAAGCAGGAGTTCACCGTGTACAAAGAGTCCCACAAACCGAAACACAAGGTAGGGTTCATACTTCTGCAGCAACTTGTATGGTGTTTCCAGAAGCTGAAGAGTTTGATGTAGAAATCAACCCCAAAGATGTACGAATCGATTTCTTTTGTTCTTCAGGTCCAGGAGGTCAGTCGGTAAACACCACCTATTCGGCTGTTCGTTTAACACATGTTCCAACAGGTTTGGTTGCTCAGTGTCAAGATCAGAAAAGTCAGCACAAAAATAAAGAGAAAGCTTTTAAAGTACTGCGTTCGCGTTTGTATGATATGGAGTTGGCAAAGAAAAATGCGGAAGATGCCTTAAAGCGCGGTTCTATGGTTTCTTCTGGAGATCGTAGTGCAAAGATTAGAACCTATAATTATTCTCAAGGAAGGGTAACTGATCATCGAATTGGATTAACCTTATACGACCTTTCTAATATTGTCAACGGAGACATTCAGAAAATTATTGATGAATTGATGATGGCAGAGAATACAGAAAAACTGAAACAATTGAGTGACGGTTTTTAAACCCAAATATGATTCCAATAAAAAACCTCAAAATTATAGTTTGAGGTTTTTTAGTTTTATAGATGGGTATAGCTTCACAAAGCTTCGTATTATTTTTCTATCGACAAATGCAATTCTGTAAATTCTTTATCGACAATAATTGAGTTCTTCCCGTTCGTCTTTAATTCTTCAAGAGGGATTTTTACATTATCAACTTCTATTGAATTGATTGTAAAAGGCAAATTGTGGAAGTTGATGATAAACTGTGTATAATCGGCATTGAAGTTTCCTTGCTTGTGTTGTTGTAAGATAAATTCGTCCTTTTTACCAGTTACTTTAAAGGTACGTAAACTGTACCTTCCTTTCTTATAATCAAAACCGTCGTGGGCATCGTCATACAATTGAGATTTTTCTTTTCCGTCTTTGTAGTATACTTCTAAAGTGATTTCATTAAATTTCTTTTCACCCACATATTGTTGTACAGGATACTTAGGAATCACTGCACCTTCTTTAATAAAGATAGGGATGGTGTCTAGATCTGCATCGACCCAAATTTCTTTTCCACCTTCGACGACTTCATTGGTCCAGAAATTATACCAGTTCCCTCTTGGAATGTACATTCTTCTTCCTTTAGCATTCGGCTCAATAATTGGACAAACTAAGATTTTATCCCCATAAATAAATTCGTCACTTCTGTAGTGTGTTGCATGATCTTCTTGATCATATAAAACAAGTGATTTTAAAATCGGTGTTCCGTTATTGATGTAATTCCAAAAAGCAGTATATAAATAGGGCAAGAGTTGGTATCTCAATTCTACATACTTTCGAACAATATCAGTAATTTCATCTCCAAAAACCCAGGGCTCTTGATCTCCATGATCTCCAGAAGAATGAACTCTACAAAAGGCATGAAATACGCCTAATTGAATCCATCGTGCAAATAATTCTCCTTGTGGTTGTTCTGCAAACCCACCAATATCGCTTCCGGCAAATGAAAAACCAGACATTGCCATACGTTGTGCTTGCACATTTGCAATCCATAAGTGTTCCCATGTTGCTACATTGTCGCCCATCCAAGTAGAGGTATAACGTTGTGCACCTGAATAGGCTGATCGAGTAATGACAAAAGGTCTTTTTGGATACGCATATTTTTTCACCCCATGATAGGTTGCACGTGCCATTTGTGTACCATAAACATTGTGTGCTTTTCTATGAGAACAAGGATTTCCATCATAATCGTGGCGAACATCATCAGGGAATGTTTTGTTAGGAACATCCATAACTGCAGGTTCGTTCATGTCATTCCACACTCCTTTGACTCCTATATCTTCAATTAATTCTTGAAACAATCCCGACCACCATTCTCTTACTTCGGGTTTGGTAAAATCTGGAAAATAACATTCACCTTACCAAACCTTTCCTTTCATATAAGGACCATCTGCTCGTTTACAAAAATAATCTTTGTCCAATGCTTCTTTAAAAACATCGTATTCTAAATCAATTTTAATTCCAGGATCGATAATTACAACGGTTTTAAAACCATCGTCTTCCAATTCTTTTACCATTCTTTTTGGGTCAGGAAAATGTTCTTTATCCCAAGTGAAACAACGAAAACCTTCCATATAATCGATGTCTAAATAAATAGCATCACATGGAATTTTTAAATCTCTAAAGGTTTTTGTGATTTCTTTTACATTGCTTTCTGGATAATAACTCCATTTACATTGATGAAATCCTAATGCCCATAAAGGGGGTAAAGTATGTGGCTTTCCTGTTAAGTCGGTATAGTTGATTACTACATCTTCCATTTTTGGACCGTAAATAAAGTAGTAATTCATCTCACCACCTTGTGCCCAAAAACTGGTTATATTTCTTCTTTCTTGTCCAAAATCGAATTGAGTCTTAAAGGTATTGTCAAAGAAAATTCCGTAAGCTTTATCATTTTGTAATGCAGTATAAAATGGGATTGCTTTGTAGATGGGATCCGTATCTTTTCCAAATGCATAGGAATCTGTTGCCCAGTTTTCAAAACGTTTTCCTTTCAAGTTGACTGCTACAGGTTTGTCTCCCAATCCATAATAGCTTTCAGATTTTTGACAGATTTTACTCATTTTCACAATGTCGCCTCCATATTCATAACTCTCTTCCCAATGAAAACCAATCTCATCCTGGTTAATAAGAGTGAGGTCTAAAGCGTCATAGATTGAAACTTGTAAACTAAGCTTTTCAACTTTACAAATTAACTTTGAAGTTTTAATGATGTAATGTTCTTTATCCTCAGTTACATCTAGAAAAAGATAGCCTCTACTAGCATGAACGGTCACACCGTATGAAAAGTCATTTTCAAACTTCCCACTTGTGGCATATCGAAAACGGATGACACTATCGCGTACTACGGTTAGTTGTAGGATGACATTATTCTTAGTGGTAAAATAAAGGGTATCAACGTCCTTTTTGTAGTTAACTATTTCTGATGGAAATAAATTTCCTTTATGTTCTAATTCAGTATTGACAATCATATAAATTTTCTAGTAAGATCTGTGGCACAAAAATCGTAAAAGTTAACGAGAAAATGAAAACTACACTTCCTTTTTTACGATATCGTATTCGTTTGGTTTCCGATCAATAAAAGGATTTATTTTCCTTAAAATCTGATGGATAGCTTTCGTTGTAAAGGACTGTTTACCCGATTTGAAATGCTTGTTTGTTTGGTGAATAATTGAATAAATTCACCATTTTTGATAATGGATGTATAGTGAATTGTTTTATTGATATTTGAATGCAACCATTGCCAGTGGAGGTAATGTCACTGCAATTGAATTTTCTTTTCCATTCCATGTTTTTCGCTGCGAGTTTCTTTGAGTATTTTTAAAGTTATTGGATCCGAAAAAAGCACTTTGGTCACTGTTGAAAATTTCGATAATTGTTCCTTTTTTAGGAAGTCCAATTCGATAATTTTCTCTTGGAATCGGTGTGAGGTTAAGTACAACAATAACCGTATCTTTTTCATCATCACTTTTTCTCAGATACGACAAAATGGATTGTTCGTGATCTCCGTGATCAATCCATTCAAAACCTTCATGTGAAAATTGTTTCGCATACAAAGCAGGCTCGTTTCTGTAAAGTGTATTGATTTCTCTGACAAAATTTTGCGCTCCTTTATGTGCTTCAAAATCAAGGAGGTTCCAGTCCAAACTCTGTTCAAAATTCCACTCAGATACTTGACCAAACTCACATCCTTGAAACATGAATTTTGTTCCAGGATGTGTGTACATAAAACTATATAGTAAGCGCAAATTGGCAAAACGTTGCCACTCGTCACCGGGCATTTTATCTAAGATTGATTTCTTCCCATAGACCACTTCGTCATGTGAAAGTGGAAGCATAAAATTTTCTGTAAAGGCATAATTTAAGCTAAAGGTCAAATCGTTTTGATGGTATTTTCTGTAGGCAGGTTCTTTTGCGAAATATTCTAAGGTATCATGCATCCAGCCCATCATCCATTTCATTCCAAAACCGAGTCCGCCTAAAAAGACGGGGCTTGAAACTTTTGGAAAGGAGGTCGATTCTTCTGCAATAGTTTGAACGTCTGGAAAGTTTTCATAAACGGCAATGTTCATTTCTTTTAAAAAGGCAATAGCTTCTAAGTTTTCTCTACCACCAAACTCATTTGGTTCCCATTCACCATCTTTTCTAGAGTAGTCTAAAAATAGCATCGAGGCAACTGCATCGACTCGCAATCCATCTGCATGGTAGTGTTCTAGCCAAAAAATAGCATTACTAATCAAAAAGGACTTTACTTCATTTCTTCCGTAGTTAAAAATAAGACTCTTCCAATCTTGATGGTATCCTTTCTTTGGATCTGGGTGTTCGTACAAATTTGTTCCATCAAAATTCCCCAGTCCATGTGCATCTGAAGGAAAATGTGAAGGCACCCAATCTAAAAGCACTCCAATGCCTTTTTCATGAAACTTGTCTATTAGAAATTTGAATTCATTGGGATACCCAAATCGCGAAGTAGGAGCGAAGTATCCTGTTAATTGATACCCCCAACTTGGGTCATAAGGGTATTCCATGATGGGCATAAACTCGACATGGGTATAATTCATTTCCTCTACGTAATTTACAAGTTCGTCTGCAAATTCGAGATAACTTAAAAATCGATTTTCTTCAACCTTTTTTTTCCAAGATCCTAAATGAACCTCGTATACAGAATATGGTGCGTTTATGGCATTGTTCTTTTTTCTGTTTTTCATCCAAGAGGTATCTTTCCAAGCATAAGAATCTTCCCAAATGATGGAAGCAGTTTTTGGAGGATGTTCACATCTTCTAGCATAGGGGTCGGCTTTTTCCAATACTTCGTTGGTATTGGAATTTTTGATTTTGTATTTATAGGTATTTCCTTTGCCAGCATGTGGTACAAATCCTTCCCAAATTCCGCTAGAATCCCAACGTACTTGAAGTTGATGCTCCTAGTCGTTCCAGAAATTAAAATCGCCTATCACAGAAACTTCTTTTGCGCTTGGTGCCCAAACAGCAAAATATGTCCCTTCTATGCCTGATACTGAGGTAATATGTGATCCAAATTTTTCGTATAACTTATAATGTTTTCCAGCCTTGAATAAATCAATATCAAAATCTGTAAATAGGGAATGTGTAATTACTTTTGACATCTAATTAATTTATATAACAGTTCCTTTTTCAATTGTTGCTCCTTTTTTAATGACGACGATTCCGTCTTTTATAAAATAGGTGTCGGTTTCTGCTTCTTTCAAATGCTTGCCACCATTTATTCGTACATCATCTCCTATTCGAACATTTTTATCAATAATACAGTTATTGATATAGCAGCGATCTCCAATACCCAATAGAACAGGAATATTATTTTTTTCAATTTCTTCTAGGGTCTCATATTTGTCATTCCCCATCATATAGGTATTTAAAATAGTAGATTGTTTTCCAATCCTTGAGCGGATACCAATCACACATCTTTCAATTTTTGCAGCTAGGATAATACAGCCATCGGCAATAATTGATTTATTTAATAAGGTTCCAGAAATTTTTGAGGTAGGTAAGATTCGTGCTCTTGTATAAATACGATTTTCATCGTACAAATTAAATTTTGGAACATCGTCGGTCAGTCCTAAGTTAGCCTCAAAAAAAGAATCGATATTTCCAATGTCGGTCCAGTAACCTTCGTATGAATAACTAATAGTTTTATGATTATTGATGGCTTGTGGAATGATTTCCTTTCCAAAATCAATGGTTTTCGGGTCATTCATTAATTCAACCAACAAATCCTTATTGAAAATATAAATCCCCATAGAAGCCAAATAGTTTCGGTCTTCTTTTTTCATTTCAGCACTTACTTCTGAGGTCCAATCGGGTAATAGTTTAGCGTCTGGTTTTTCAATAAATGAAGTAATTGTATGGTGCTTATCGGTTTTTAAAATCCCAAAAGATGTAGCGTCTTTCGCATTTACAGGATAGGTAGCAATAGAAATTTCTGCATTGCTTTCTTCATGCCTTTTGATCATGTCTTGAAAATCCATATTGTACAGCTGATCTCCAGAAAGGATCAATGCATATTTGAAATCATTTTGCAAAAAATGATGCATGCTTTGTCTTACTGCATCGGCAGTTCCTTGAAACCATTTATCACTTTGCATGGTTTGCTCTGCGGCTAGAACATCCACAAAGGCAGAACTAAAGAAGCTAAAGTGATAGGTGTTTTTTATGTGTTGATTTAATGACGCCGAATTGAATTGTGTTAGGACATACATTCTTTTAATCCCTGAATTGATACAATTGGAAATAGGAATGTCTACCAATCGATATTTACCTGCAATAGGGACTGCTGGCTTGGATCGGTCAGCTGTTAATGGGTAGAGTCTAGATCCTTGACCACCTCCTAAAATAATGGATAGTACTTTATCATTAATCATAATTTATAATTTTAAGGATTTGTATAATTGAACATATTCTTTTGCCGAATGACTCCATGAATAATCTATGGATAGTATTGATCTTGAGTTTTTTTGAAATCTCTTTTTATCGGTGTAAAATAATGCTGCTTTTGAAATGGCTGCGGTTACTTTATCGATTGAAACCCCGTCATGGCAGATTCCATATCCTCCATCTTCGATGTCGATGACTGTGTCTTTCAATCCTCCGATGGAATTTACAATGGGTGTTGTTCCGTATCGTAGGGCATACATTTGATTTAAACCACAGGGTTCAACCCTGGAGGGCATTAATAAGAAATCAGCTCCAGCATAAATAATATGTGCCAATGTTTCGTCATATCCTATAAATGAATTGTAATCTGCATGTGAATTGAGTGTAGCCAATTGCTGTTCTGTTTCTTTATGTCCTGAGCCTAAGAGTAATATTGAAATTGTATTTTCTTTTAAAGATTTTTTAAAAATATCAAAAAACAAATCAGCTCCTTTTTCTCCAACTAATCTGCCGATAAAACAGAATAAGGGTTTGTTTTTATCCAAATTAAATTTTTCACATAACCATTTCTTATTGGCTTTCTTTCCTGAAACAACGGTGGTTTTTGAAAAGTTTTTGATAAGTTTTGGATCTCTCTCTGGGTCCCAAACATTCCAGTCAATTCCATTGATAATTCCAACACATTTATCACTTTCATGGCTTAGTAAAGCTTCAAGGCCATTTGCGTTTAGCTTGAGTTCTTCCATATAGGATGGAGAAACGGTAGTCACACTCCAAGCACATTTGATGGCGCAAGCCAATGGATTGATGCTTCCATCCCAATCTAATAATCCTATATTTTTTTTATCAAATGAAGGAATTAAAAACGTTTTTTCATGGGAGAACCATCCTTGATATTGTGCATTGTGAATGGTCAAAACCGTTGGAATCTCTTTTAGCGTTTTATACCGAAAACTCTGTGAGATCATAAAAGGAATTAATCCAGTATGATGATCGTGTGTGTGGAGTATATCGGGTTTTTCTTTTAAGGTTAGCAACCAATCTAATGTTGCAATTTGAAAAGCTAAAAAGCGTTCCGTATCATCATTTGAATAAACATATTCTGTATACAGTAATTCTGTAATGTCAACACAAAATAAATCAAAGCCCAATGTGCTATTGAGTAGCTTTAAAATTCGAAACCCATATGAGGTTTCTCCCAATTGAAGGTTGCCAGTGAATATTACTTCAAAAGTATGTTCTTGGTTAAAACGATTGTTAAAGAATGGAATTACAACATTGCTGTTGGTACCCAGCTCTTTTTGATAGTTGGGTAATGCACCTACAACATCGGCTAAACCGCCTACTTTAGCAATTGGAAAACATTCTGCACTTATATGTAATATATTCACGGTTGTGTATTCAAATTAATCTTGAATCTAAATCTACGAAATATTAATACATAAAAAAAGTGCTTTTTAATAATTTAGAGAAATTTGTTAAAATTCAGCAGGAATAAAACTATACATTACGTTGTTTATTTATTTCGTCTTGTAATTGTCTTCTTAGTTTTTGTTCGCGCTCTAGTGCTTTTTTACGTTGAATCGCCAATTCTTCTTCTGCTTCCTTCAATTGTATTTTTGCAGCATTGGTCAAAAAGATATTGTTTTTGTATTTAAAGATAAAGTATATTAAGCTACATAAAAGCATCAGAATTAATGACCACAGAAACAGGCTGTAATTTGTTTTACTTACTGGAGATCCAAAGAGTGAAACGGTATTTTCGTTTTGAATCGCATTTTTCAATGCTGTTTGTGTTTTACTTTCTTTAGCCTTTAAGCTACTAAGGTTCTGTTTTTCAATTTTCAATAGCCCTTTTTCTTCAGCCAATTGTTTTTTGTAAAGTTCTATACTGTCTAAGGTTTGAAGTTTTAAATTTTGAAACAGTTCTTTACTGATTACTTTATATTCTTGATAACTACTTGATTTTTTATAAAGATTATCAAATTGATTTTCGATTGTTTTGGCTGACTCAAGAGTCTCCTGAGCGTTTACGATTCCACTCAGACAAATCGCTACGATGATTAAAATTGTTTTCATTTCAGTTTTTTTAGAGACATAAAGTTAATAAAAAAACCCAAACAAAGGTTTGGGTTTTTTATATATAAGCAAGTATTATTAATTATTTAATTTTCTCGACAACAGCCTTAAACGTTTCTGGGTTGTTTACAGCTAAATCGGCTAAAACCTTTCGGTTTAATTCGATGTTATTTGCTTTCACTTTTCCCATAAACTGTGAATAAGACATTCCGTGTAAACGTGCTGCTGCGTTGATACGCACAATCCATAATGAACGAAAGTTTCTCTTATTGTTTTTACGGTCACGGTATGCATAAAGCATTCCTTTTTCAACCGCATTTTTAGCTACTGTATAAACGTTTTTTCTACGTCCAAAGTACCCTTTTGCTGCCTTCAAGATTTTTTTCTTCTTTTTCTTGAGGCTACTGAATTTACTGATCTTGGCATAATTTAATTGTTTTTTGTAGTTGGCGATTGATTACTTAAAAATTTTGAGTGAACCTCAATACTTCTCTATGCACAATTCTTCTATTTTGCCAAACTCCATGGTTATTGATAAAATTCCCTAATTAACTAATTATATAGCTAATTGTTGTTTGATGTTTGAAACATCTGACTTATGTACCAAGGTATCATGAGTCAATCTTAGCTTACGTTTTTTAGACTTCTTTGTTAAGATGTGACTTTTAAACGCGTGCTTTCTTTTGATTTTTCCAGAACCAGTAACTTTAAATCGTTTTTTGGCACTAGATTTGGTTTTCATTTTAGGCATTTCTCCTTCGTTTTTAACTTGCTTATTATTTTTCTAGTTTTCTATTTGAAATTAGATGTTCAAAAATTAAGAATCTTCTATTTAACAAATTGCTACTTCTCTTTTTTATATTTCAGTACTACTTGGCCTTTTTTGGAGCGATGAACATAATCATTCGCTTTCCTTCCAACCTTGGCAGTTGTTCAACTTTACCGTATTCTTCAAGCTCTTGAGCCAGCTTCAATAATAGAATTTGTCCTTGCTCCTTAAAGATGATAGATCTTCCTTTAAAGAAAACAAATGCTTTTAATTTTGCTCCTTCTTGTAAAAACTTTACTGCATGTTTTTTCTTAAATTCATAATCGTGCTCATCAGTCTGTGGTCCAAAACGAATTTCCTTTACAATTACCTTTGTGGCTTTTGATTTCAGAACTTTTTCACGTTTCTTTTGCTCATACATGAACTTTTTGTAATCTATAATTTTACAAACAGGGGGTACAGCTTTTGGTGATATTTCAACTAAGTCTAACTCTTGCTCAGCGGCAAGTTCTTTAGCCTTGTCCAATGAATAGACACCTACTTCTATATTTTCGCCAACTAAACGAACTTCATTAACGTATTTAATTTTGTCGTTGATTCTGTGTTGGTCTTCTTTGATTACTCTTAAAGGTCGTTTAGACCTTGATCTCCTGATTGCTATGGCTTATGATTTTAAAATTAAACAGTGGTTATTTTGCACAACCTTATTTTTATTAAACTTTGGTAAAGTTAAATCTAAAATAGTTAAAACGCTACTAAAGTCTTACTTACTTCTTTATTGATAAAGATAACAAATTCTTCCAAAGTAAATGTTCCTAAATCTCCTTCTCCGTGTCTTCGTACAGAAATGGTTCCTTCTTCTTCTTCTTTTTCGCCTACAATAATCATGAATGGAATCTTGCTAACTTCTGCATCTCGAATCTTACGACCCGTTTTTTCATTTCGACTGTCTACGAGGGCGCGAATTTCGGAATTTTCTAACGATTCTAAAACTTTTTCCGAATATTTTTGATATTTCTCGCTGATTGGCAATACAATAACCTGTTCTGGGGTCAACCAAAGCGGAAAATTTCCGCCTGTATGTTCCAGCAGCACTGCAATAAAGCGCTCCATTGAGCCAAAAGGTGCCCTGTGAATCATTACGGGTCTGTGTAGCTGATTATCGGCTCCTTTATAGGTCAAATCGAAGCGTTCTGGTAAATTATAGTCTACTTGGATCGTACCAAGTTGCCAATTTCTGCCCAAAGCGTCCTTTACCATGAAGTCCAATTTAGGACCATAAAAGGCTGCTTCTCCTTCTTCAATTACAAAATCCAAGCCCTTGTCTTTGGCGGCATTGATAATTGCATTTTCTGCAATTTCCCAAGTAGCCACATCTCCAATATACTTGTCTGGATTCTTGGGGTCTCTGATCGAAACTTGCGCTGTAAAATCTTCAAATCCTAATGATTTAAATACATACAAAACCAAATCAATCACATCTTTAAACTCTTGATCCAACTGTTCTGACGTACAAAAAATATGTGCATCATCTTGTGTAAACCCTCGTACTCGTGTTAAACCGTGTAATTCACCACTCTGTTCATATCGATATACCGTGCCAAATTCTGCAAAACGCTTTGGTAAATCTTTATAGGAATAGGGTTTGAAATTGTATACTTCGCAGTGATGGGGGCAATTCATGGGTTTCAATAAAAATTCCTCATCCATCTTAGGCGTTTTTATCGCTTGAAAACTATCTTCTCCATACTTTTCATAATGTCCAGAAGTTACATACAATTCTTTCTGTCCTATATGTGGTGTCATCACCATCTCATAGCCCGCTTTCTTTTGTGCTTTTTTTAGGAAATTCTCCAATCGAGATCGCAAAGCGGCACCTTTTGGTAACCATAAAGGTAAACCTGCCCCTACTTTTTGAGAAAAGGTAAACAATTCGAGTTCTTTTCCTAATTTTCTGTGATCACGTTTTTTTGCTTCTTCTAATAATTCCAAATATTCAGTGAGCATTTTTTGCTTCGGAAAAGAAATTCCGTACACACGCGTCAATTGATTATTTTTCTCGTCACCGCGCCAATATGCACCAGCAACATTCATGATCTTAACTGCTTTGATAATTCCTGTATTTGGAATGTGACCTCCTCTACATAAGTCGGTAAAATTACTATGGTCGCAGAAGGTAATCTCTCCGTCGGTTAAGTTTTCTATCAACTCAACTTTATAGGGATTGTTCTCGCCTTGATACAAAGACAATGCATCTGCTTTAGAAACAGCGCGCATGCTAAATTCGTGTTTGCCACGTGCAATCTCTAAAAAGCGATTTTCTAACTGTTTGAAATCATTTTCTGAAATCACTTCTTCGCCCAAGTCAACATCATAGTAAAACCCGTTTTCTATAGCAGGTCCTATTGTTAATTTAGCTGTAGGGTGGAAACTTAAAATAGTTTCTGCTAAAACGTGTGCAGAAGAATGCCAAAAAGCTTTCTTTCCACTGGCATCATTAAATGTATACAATATTAAAGAACCATCTGTCGTCAGTGGGGTTGAAGTTTCAACGGTTACACCGTTAAAATTTGCAGAAATAACATTTCTGGCAAAGCCTTCACTAATGTTTTTTGCAACATCCATTGGAGTACTGCCCGCAGCAAACTCCTTAATACTTCCGTCAGGTAAAGTGATTTTAATCATTGAATCTATTTCATTTGAATCCGCAAAGATATTAGAAAACAATTTTTCACACAATATATATATGTACTTATTATAACACTCATTTTTTTTGGTGTTTCCACGCTTTTTGGCGTGGTCGGGCTTTCCGCACTCGCTTCCTGCTCCTGAGCGGGAGAGCTCAAACAAATGCTTCAATCCCTAACACAGGCTACTTTGTACATGCTAAAAATAGCGAGCATCCCTAGGTTTTTCACGAACAATGCATTTTTTGGTAAAAATATTCTCAATCCAACCCTCCGATTTTCAGTGTTTTAAATGGGGTTGCAAAAAAGGATTCAAAAGAAACGAAAAAAAGTAGTTTAAAAAGGAAAAAGGTGTTGTATCTTTGCACCCGCTAATGGAAAAACGCTGGTAGTGTTTTAAGGATTAGTTGTAGTTCATTGAGAGTGTTGTTTCGTGTGTTGTTTTTTTTGAGAAGGGATTTTTAAAAACGGGAGATTTGTTATAAATTAGTTTTGTTTTTATTAGGTTTTACATCAGAACAAGTAGTATCTTTGCAGTCCGAATTTTCGGCAAGTATTTAGGGTATTGGTAGGGGTTTAAAAAAAGATAAAAAAAAGATAAAAAAAAGAATATTTTTTTATTGTCAGGTTAAAAATAAGTTTTAAGTTTGCACCCGCTAACACAAATAGCACAGACGTTCAGAGAAATTTTGGAATAACAATAAGGTCGGATTATGATTTTAAGGTTAGTTAGTTCGAGTCTAACATTTTTACAAATTACTGGATTCAGGAGATTATTTTAAGGATAATTAAAGGATTGGTAAAAGTTCATTGAAAATATTGAAATTGACAGCGTAAACAAAGAGTAGAATAACCGCATTATTAACGTAATGTAAATTCTTTTGAAACTCATTCATTCATATTATTACAATATACAATGAAGAGTTTGATCCTGACTCAGGATGAACGCTAGCGGCAGGCTTAACACATGCAAGTCGAGGGGTAACAGGGAGCTTGCTCCGCTGACGACCGGCGCACGGGTGCGTAACGCGTATAGAACCTACCTTTTACATAGGGATAGCCTTTAGAAATGAAGATTAATACCTTATAGTATTTCAGATTGGCATCAATTTGAGATTAAAGATTTATCGGTAAAAGATGGCTATGCGTCCTATTAGCTAGATGGTAAGGTAACGGCTTACCATGGCAACGATAGGTAGGGGTCCTGAGAGGGAGATCCCCCACACTGGTACTGAGACACGGACCAGACTCCTACGGGAGGCAGCAGTGAGGAATATTGGGCAATGGAGGCAACTCTGACCCAGCCATGCCGCGTGCAGGAAGACTGCCCTATGGGTTGTAAACTGCTTTTATACAGGAAGAAACCCACCTACGTGTAGGTGCTTGACGGTACTGTAAGAATAAGCACCGGCTAACTCCGTGCCAGCAGCCGCGGTAATACGGAGGGTGCAAGCGTTATCCGGAATCATTGGGTTTAAAGGGTCCGCAGGCGGTCAATTAAGTCAGAGGTGAAATCCCATAGCTTAACTATGGAACTGCCTTTGATACTGGTTGACTTGAGTCATATGGAAGTAGATAGAATGTGTAGTGTAGCGGTGAAATGCATAGATATTACACAGAATACCGATTGCGAAGGCAGTCTACTACGTATGTACTGACGCTGAGGGACGAAAGCGTGGGGAGCGAACAGGATTAGATACCCTGGTAGTCCACGCCGTAAACGATGGATACTAGTTGTTGGGCATTAGCTCAGTGACTAAGCGAAAGTGATAAGTATCCCACCTGTAGGAGTACGGTCGCAAGACTGAAACTCAAAGGAATTGACGGGGGCCCGCACAAGCGGTGGAGCATGTGGTTTAATTCGATGATACGCGAGGAACCTTACCAGGGCTTAAATGTAGTCTGACAGCTTTAGAGATAGAGTTTTCTTCGGACAGATTACAAGGTGCTGCATGGTTGTCGTCAGCTCGTGCCGTGAGGTGTCAGGTTAAGTCCTATAACGAGCGCAACCCCTGTCGTTAGTTGCCAGCATGTAAAGATGGGGACTCTAACGAGACTGCCTACGCAAGTAGAGAGGAAGGTGGGGATGACGTCAAATCATCACGGCCCTTACGTCCTGGGCCACACACGTGCTACAATGGTATGGACAATGAGCAGCCATCTGGCAACAGAGAGCAAATCTATAAACCATATCACAGTTCGGATCGGAGTCTGCAACTCGACTCCGTGAAGCTGGAATCGCTAGTAATCGGATATCAGCCATGATCCGGTGAATACGTTCCCGGGCCTTGTACACACCGCCCGTCAAGCCATGGAAGCTGGGGGTGCCTGAAGTCGGTCACCGCAAGGAGCCGCCTAGGGTAAAACTGGTAACTAGGGCTAAGTCGTAACAAGGTAGCCGTACCGGAAGGTGCGGCTGGAACACCTCCTTTCTAGAGAAAGATGGTGAGTTACAAAAGGTACATTTTACTCTTTGCTGTTAATTTTATAAAACAACAAATAATATAAGCTATTATAGTCTCGTAGCTCAGCTGGTTAGAGCGCTACACTGATAATGTAGAGGTCGGCAGTTCGAGTCTGCCCGGGACTACTAATTTTTAGGTTCAGATTTTGAGTTTAAGAAATAGTTTTGGTATTATTTGAAGGAAATTCTAGAAGTGGTTATTCACCCAACATAGTCGGTTATCGACTGCAGACTCAGCACTGTGGACTGCCCACTAGAAACACGGGGGATTAGCTCAGCTGGCTAGAGCGCTTGCCTTGCACGCAAGAGGTCATCGGTTCGACTCCGATATTCTCCACAAGATATTTTAGGTTCAGTTTATTGGATTTAGAATTGTAAAGTTCATTGACATATTGGTAAAATGATATCGTAAGAATCAAAAAGATAGAGAGTTTAGAATAGAGATATTCTAGACAGAATTTTTATAAGAATTATAAAAGAGCTCGTTGTAGTATTTATACTATAGCAAAAAGTACAATAAGTTAAGTAAGGGCGTATGGCGGATGCCTAGGCTCTCAGAGACGACGAAGGACGTGATAAGCTGCGATAAGCTACGGTGAGGGGCACATACCTTATGACCC